>NZ_JBLXDX010000003.1:0-513328 GCF_048263735.1 Pseudidiomarina aestuarii
ACTAAGATAGCGCCGTCCATCTGCGCAGCACCGGTGATCATGTTTTTCACATAGTCAGCGTGTCCTGGGCAGTCAACGTGTGCGTAGTGACGTGCTGGAGTATCGTACTCAACGTGTGAAGTTGAGATGGTGATGCCCCGTGCTTTTTCTTCCGGAGCATTATCGATCATTGCGAAGTCTTTCGCTGAACCGCCGTACGTTTTAGCCAAAACGGTGGTGATTGCAGCAGTCAAAGTAGTTTTACCGTGGTCAACGTGGCCGATTGTACCGACGTTAACGTGCGGCTTGACGCGGTTAAATTTTTCTTTTGCCATGACAGCCTCTCATTTGGACAACATACGGTGGTTAAACACCAAATAAATTTAAACTAATCGGGGTATAGGTTCGATGGGGGCCGTGACTGGTGCTGATAGGCGGATTTGAACCGCCGACCTCACCCTTACCAAGGGTGCGCTCTACCAACTGAGCTATATCAGCACAATACAGATTATTGGAGCGGGTAGTGGGAATCGAACCCACATCATCAGCTTGGAAGGCTGAGGTAATAGCCATTATACGATACCCGCATGCCTTGAATCGGGCCACCTCAAACCATTCTGGACTCACCGCATTTTGACATGCAAAAAAGTGGTGGAGGGGGCAGGATTCGAACCTGCGAAGGCTGAGCCGTCAGATTTACAGTCTGATCCCTTTGACCGCTCGGGAACCCCTCCAAAACCAGATTTTTTAAGTTGGTGCCGGCACCAAGAGTCGAACTCGGGACCTACTGATTACAAGTCAGTTGCTCTACCAACTGAGCTATGCCGGCACCCCGGTTAGGTGGAGCGCATTCTATTGGATCGATTTTGATGATGCAATAGGAAAACGCATTTTTTTGCCGTTTATGTGACTGATTGGTCAAATAGCAAACGGATGACGCAAAATAATGGTTTCTGCGCGGTCTGGCCCTGTTGAAATAATATCCACTGGCGTGCCAGTGAGTACTTCAATGCGCTTGATATAAGCCAGTGCTGCTGTCGGTAAATCTTTATGCTCCGTAATACCCACAGTACTGGTGTCCCAGCCTGGTAACGTCTCATAAATTGGCTCTACCGTTTCATAATCCTCAGCAGCTAGAGGAGGATAATCTGTAATAGTGCCATCTGGCAACTGGTAAGCCGTACAAATTTTCAATTCTTTCAATCCGTCCAATACATCTAACTTAGTTAAGCAGAAGCCGCTTACTGAGTTAATTTGCACGGCGCGGCGTGCAGCCACAGCATCAAACCAACCGGTACGACGTTTACGTCCGGTCGTGGCGCCAAACTCGTGGCCTTTCACACCTAAGTGCTCACCCACATCACAGCTCAGCTCAGTTGGGAACGGACCGCTACCAACACGCGTGGTGTAAGCTTTGACGATACCCAATACATAGTCGATATAACGCGGGCCAAAACCTGCGCCAGTGGACACACCGCCAGCGGTGGTGTTGGATGATGTCACATACGGATAGGTACCATGGTCGATATCCAGCAAGGTGCCTTGAGCGCCTTCGAACATCAGATTCTCGCCGTTACGGCGCGCTTGGTCCAACAACGATGGAATGTCAGCCACCATCGGCTGCAATAATTTGGCTACTTCACGGCAATAGTCGAGTACTTCTTCAACATTCACCGCATCAACCTTGTAGTAATGCACTAAGGTGAAGTTATGGAATTCGACCACTTCACGGAGTTTTTCTTCAAAACGCTCGAAATTGAACAGGTCACCCACGCGCAAACCACGGCGTGCCACTTTATCTTCATAGGCAGGGCCAATGCCACGACCAGTAGTACCGATGGCTTTGGTTCCACGGGCTAATTCACGCGCTTTATCGAGTGCAACGTGATACGGCAAAATCAATGGGCAAGCTTCGCTGATCAGCAAGCGCTCACGCACGGGAACGTCGCGTGCTTCGAGCATTTCGATTTCAGTCATGAGGGCTTCGGGTGACAACACCACACCGTTACCGATCACGCATTTTACGTTCTCACGTAAGATACCTGATGGAATCAAATGCAGGACGGTTTTCTCACCTTCAATCACTAAGGTATGACCGGCATTGTGGCCACCTTGGTAACGCACCACGAGTGATGCTTTGTCGGTTAATAAATCGACAATCTTACCCTTACCTTCGTCACCCCATTGCGTGCCGAGAATTACGACGTTTTTACCCATGATGCTGATACCGATGCTCGTCTATGATTGAGAAATTCAGAATGATTGGATCAGAAAACCTGAAACCAGTGCTGCCGAAAAAACAGGCGGCGATCTTAGCAGAAGTTCGGCGCAGGCGGTAGCCTTGCCGTGCTCGCTACGATGAATTTATCGAGACACCGACGAGTGGCAGTTTACGCCTTGAGCTGCATCAGCACGTCGCGCAACAGCGCAAAGTCCTCAACGTCATGATACATCGCAAAACCGAAGCGTAATCGATTAGCTCGATAATCCGTGGCAATGCCGCGCTGATCGAGTTGTGCCGCGAGTTCGGTAACTTGCTCAGCCGTTGGCAACCGATAGGTATAAAAGTGACCATGATGATTTAGGTCGTGATGCAATAGCTGCTCACATTGTAATAATGGATGTTGCGCTTCAGTCAATGCGTCACGGAACGCTTGTTGCAGCTGTTGCACGTGCGCATGAATGGACGCTACGGTAATACCGTCCTTCTGCCACCAATCGAGCACTGCCTGCAGTCGATATAACGCTGTGTAGTCCATAGTCGCACCGGCAAATCGGAAGCCGTCAGAGGCATACTCCACTTGCGCCTGTTGAGGCTTGGCTAGATTCGCGAAATCGGCAAACCAACCGGTATATTCGGGACGTAAAGTACAGTTGCGCGGTACTGTCATGAAACAACAGCCCTCACCTGCTTGCAGATATTTATAACTCCCAGCCACATAGAAAATACGATCAGCCACATTAACTAGTGATGTCGGTATCGCACCGCAGCCGTGATAACCATCAACAACGATGGTGGCTTCAGCATGTGCATGCGCAATCCAATCAGTCAATTCAGGCCCAATGACTCCCGAGTTGTAAAAGACTTGGCTCGCAAAAATAAGCTGATGTTGGTGCTGCTTAACCGCTTCTAACCAGCGCGTTGCAAACGTATCAAACGGCTCCGTCGGGACCACCTGAACCTTGACTGTTGGGCGCTCTGAAAGCCTTCTGACTTGGCGTGAAAAGCTATGAAACTCACTATCCGTCGTCAAAATACTGAGCGGTTGCGCGGGGTCAAAACAACTCAACACACGATACAGTAGTTCATGGGTATTGGCAGCGAATACGAACTGCGACGGATCAGGCACCGACAGTAGCTCAGCTAACTGCCGTTGCACGGCAGGCACACGTTCGCCAAAGATCTGATCCCACTTATGGTCCACACCACGCGCACTGTCATCCCAGTAGGTTAACTGCGCCTCACGCGTGACATCAGGCCAATAATGATGA
Organism: Pseudidiomarina aestuarii; assembly: GCF_048263735.1. Lineage (GTDB taxonomy): Bacteria > Pseudomonadota > Gammaproteobacteria > Enterobacterales > Alteromonadaceae > Pseudidiomarina > Pseudidiomarina aestuarii_B. The sequence goes on from NZ_JBLXDX010000003.1 coordinate 3,472, forward strand.
CTATGCGGGGCACAGTGAAGGCGCGCGGTGTGCGCTGCAAAGAACCGAGAATACTGAGCTTTGAATGACATAAAGATCCGTTGTTCGTTGTTCGTTGTTCGTTGTTCGTTGTTCGTTTATATCATGATCGCGGAAATAAAAAACCCGTCACGATGGACGGGCTTTTCACTTTCGATTAACCATTAACGATTAACGAGTAACTTGGTTTACTCAGCTCGGAGGGTCTTCAGGTATTTGAAGAAGTCACTATCCGGTTCGAGTACCAACACATCGTTGCCGTTGAAGGCCGTTTGGTAGGCTTGCATGCTACGAATGAAGGCGAAGAACTCACGATCTTGGTTGTACGTGTTCGCATAAATCCCAGCTGCTTCAGCATCACCCTGACCACGAATTTCGCGGGCTTCACGCTGTGCGTCCGCCAACATAACGGTTACCCGAGCATCGACATCTGCGCGGATGAATTCCGCTTGCTCACGACCTTCTGAACGGTGCTCTGTTGCCACAGCTTGACGTTCTGCGCGCATCCGCTGGAAGATCGATTGACTGACTTCAGTCGGCAGGTTGATTTGCATCACCCGCACGTCAATTACTTCGATGCCCAGTTCTTGCGCACTATCGGCACCACGAATCAGCGCCTCACGCATCAAGTTGTCACGCTCACCAGAAACGATTTCTTTGATGGTACGGCTACCGAATTCGGCACGTAAACCACTATTGATACGGCGTGTTAAAAGCGCTTCTGCTTGTACTTGATTACCGCCATTCGTTGACAGGTAATAATTGGCAAAATCAGAAATACGCCACTTCACATAGGTATCAACAATCAGGTCTTTCTTCTCGCTCGTTACGAAACGATCTGGATTACCATCCAACGTTTTGAAACGGGCATCAAGCGTTTTGACCTGCTCAATGAACGGCAATTTAAAATGCAAACCTGGTTCAAACACAATCGGTAATCCGGTGTCCGCATCACGTTGTACTTTACCAAATTGCACCACAATGGCACGGTCGCCCTCTTTCACAACAAATAGTGATGAGAAGCCAAGGATGACCGCAACGATGACAAGTACTCCAATTAAATTTTTCATCGTTTACCCCCGACCACCAGAACGGTCGCTAACGCGGCCCGAACTGCTCTGTTGACTACTGCTTTGATTGCTACTCGAATTCGATTGTGAACGTGAGTTCATCATCGCTTCACTATCGTTCGAACGATTCTGCGTAGGACGATTACGCTGTTGCTCAAGTATCTTATCGAGTGGCAGATACATCATGTTGTTACTACCTTCGACATCGACAAACACTTTAGCGTTTTCAGCATAAATCCGCTCCAACGTCTCGAGATACAAACGCTGACGAGTGACTTCTGGTGCTGCTTTATACTGCGGTAGTAACTCGTTGAAACGTGCGACTTCACCTTGTGCGCGAAGCACGGTTTGCTCACGATAGGCTTGTGCTTCTTGCAGCAAACGACGCACTTGACCACGAGCCAGCGGCTCAATTTCACGTGCATAAGCTTCGGCTTCACGAATAAAACGCTGCTCATCCTCTTGTGCGGCAATAGCATCATCGAATGCATCTTTAACCGCTTCAGGTGGACGCGCTGGAAGCAAGTTCACATCAACAACTTGAATACCCAACTGGTAAGGCGCAATGATGGTTTCCAAAAGTTCGAGTGTTTGGGCACGGACATTTTCACGTCCAACCGTCAACACTTCATCCATGGTTGAATGACCAACCACGAAACGCAACGCGCTGTCGGTTGCTTGTTGCAAACTGTTATCTGCATCTTCCACTGCGTACAAGTAATCACGCGGATTTACCACGCGATACTGAACGTCGAGTTCAACTTGAACCACGTTCTCGTCTTGAGTCAGCATGAAACCATCAGACTGGAATTGACGCACATTACTTACGTCGACAGTCTCGACTGAATCAATGAATACTGGGCGCCAGTGCAACCCCGACTCAACCAAGTCACTGTATTGACCGAAACGCAAAACAACACCACGCTCCGCTTCTTTGACGGTATAGAAACCAGCAATGAACCACACAACCAACGCGAGCACGGCGATAATACCGAGACCTTTGGTAGGTAATCCACCAGAGCTGCTGCCGCTAGAGCGACCTGCCCCACCTTTATTACCCCCAAAGCCAAGCTTTGCGAGCAGGTTCTTTACTGCTTCATCGAGATCAGGCGGGCCTTGTTCACGGCCGCCTTGGTTTTTCCATGGGTCGCGGTCATTGTTATTGCCGTTCCCCGGTTGATTCCAGGCCATTGATTACTCCAACTCTGGTTCTGAATAATTCGTTTTTACGGGATGCATGTGCTGCGGCTATTCTACAAAGCCCTGCAAGCTATCGCCATACTCTTCTGCCACCTGTTTGCACAAACGTTGCCAATCAACGGCTGACATCCGCACTCCCAGTGCCAATTGACCATCTTCAGTCGAACTCTCTGAGGTGACACTTTTTAACGCGTACAGCTTACCACGTAATTTGCCCATTGAGGGTGGTATGCGCAAGGATACGTTAACCATGGCAGGACGCAAGCGTTGTACCAGTGCTTGTTGTAACAATTCGATTCCTGCACCACTCTGCGCAGATAACCACACACGTACGGGTTTGCCCTCGTCATCGGTGTCAATTCGTGCTACCCCATCATCGAGCTGGTCGATCTTGTTACAAACCAACAACTGCGGCACATCTAGCGCGCCAATTTCATCTAGAACTTCAGTAACTTGATGAATATTGTCCGCTTGTCGCTCATCATTGACATCAATGACATGGAGTAGCAAATCAGCTTGCTGCGTCTCCTGCAAAGTTGCTTTAAACGCAGCCACCAAATCATGCGGTAAATGACGAATAAACCCAACAGTATCAGCCAAAATAATGATGCCAACATCTGGCAGCTCTAGTTTCCGTAAGGTTGGATCGAGCGTTGCAAAGAGTTGGTCTGCGGCGTAGACGCCGGCTTCGGTAATGCGATTAAATAACGTCGACTTTCCGGCGTTGGTGTACCCCACTAAAGATACTGTTGGGATTTCCGCGCGTTGCCGTGCCCGTCGCCCTTGTTCGCGTTGCCGCTGGACTTTCTCAAGCCGAGCCTGGATATTTTTTATACGTCCGCGGATTAACCGGCGATCAGTCTCTAACTGAGTTTCGCCCGGTCCGCGCAGGCCGATACCACCTTTTTGCCGTTCTAAGTGGGTCCAACCGCGAACGAGGCGTGTTTGGATATGACGTAATTGCGCAAGCTCGACCTGCAACTTACCTTCGTGGGTACGTGCACGTTGGGCGAAAATATCGAGAATAAGCCCGGTTCTGTCGAGTACTCGACACGAACAAAGCTTCTCAAGATTACGTTCTTGGGTAGGAGTCAATGAATGGTTAAAAATAACCACGTTGGCGCCCAGCGCCTTCACGACATCGGCAATTTCTTCTGCTTTACCCGAGCCCACAAAATAGCGCGAGCTCGGTGTGCTGCGACTGGCAGTCACTACACCAACCGCTTCTACGCCGGCTGATGACACCAGCAATTTCAGTTCAGATAAATCTTCGCGATCGATTTCTTGGGGAAAGTCGACATGCACGAGGACAGCCTGTTCACCACTTTCATACCTATCAAACAAGCTATCGCTACTCCTCTTTCAATTAGTCTATTGCCTCTTCGCTGCCATCTTGCTGCGGGAGGTAATTCTGTGGGATTCGAGCAGGCACAACTGTTGAAATAGCGTGCTTATAGACCATTTGGCTCACTGTATTTTTCAGTAAGATCACAAATTGGTCGAATGACTCGATTTGCCCTTGTAATTTAATACCATTCACTAGGTAGATTGAGACGGGTACGCGCTCACGGCGCAGCGCATTCAAAAATGGGTCTTGTAACGTTTGCCCCTTAGCCATAACTTGCATCCTTTTTTTTTGTTATTGTTTTGTGACTGACCGTTCGAAACTACCCGTCATTGCCAGCCACATTAAATATAGAACATGCCGTCGAAATTAACAGCCTGTCAACATGAATTAATTGTCCAATGACTTGAATATAGGGCTGATTTGGCTCTTTTCAAGGTAAGGATTAGGTAAAGCTGTGCGGCTCTGTCTGACAATACGCGAACGCTTGTTCAATCAGATCATCGGCTTCACTATCAAACCACTGCACGTTGGGCCATTTTCGCAACCATGTAAGTTGTCGTTTAGCCAGTTGCCGAGTGGCAAAGATGCCGCGGTCGATCATTTCATCCCAACCAAAGTCACCATCGAGATACTGCCAAACTTGCCGATAACCAACACAACGTAAAGCAGGTAAATCAAGATGTAAATCAGACCTCAGTCTCAGTTGTTCGACCTCAGCAATGAGCCCTTGTTCCACCATTATGCGAAAACGTTGTTCGATGCGCTGGTGTAAGGTTGAGCGCTCACGCGGTGCCACTGCGAGTTGCAAGACAGGATACGTGAGCGCGCCGTGGCGCTCTTGCGTGAGTGCTGTCAGTGATTGACCCGTGCTTTGATACACTTCCAACGCACGCAATAAACGTTGTGGGTCGTGCGGATGAATCCGTTCTGCGCTCACCGGGTCAATGTCTTGCAATTCCTGATGCAAGACCGTCGCACCTTCTTGTTCCAAACGTTGCTGCAACGCTGCCCGCAGTTGCGGGTTCGAACTCGGCAACTTCGACATTCCCTCTAGCAACGCTTTGAAATACAGCATAGTCCCACCCACCAGCAGTGGGATGCGTCCAGCGGAAATGATCGCGTCGATCTCTCGCTTTGCATCGCGGGCAAATTCGGCTGCCGAATAAGCCTGCGCCGGGTCGCAAATATCGATCAGACGGTGCGGAGCTTGTGCGAGTTCCGCAGCAGTCGGTTTGGCGGTGCCAATGTCCATACCGCGATAAATTAACGCCGAGTCGACCGAAATGATGTCACACGGCAAGCGTTTCGTGAGCTCAATCGCGAGCCCTGTCTTTCCGGCCGCAGTGGGGCCATAGAGGCAAATCACATGGGGCTTCATGAGCGCACCGCCGGTGGCAAGGTCGGTAGTTGCACAGGCGTTAAGAACGTTGGCGCTGCAGCAAGTTGCTGCTGCCAACTCGTCAGCCAATGCTCAGCTTGAGTGACGCTGTATTCGCGTTGCACCATATGAGTGGCGAGCCAAAGCCAAAAGCTTTGCGGTAAATCCGACTCCGCGCCAGCCTGCTCGGCTAACGTCCGAATCAGATACGGAATACTTTGACTCACGTCCGATTGTCGCAAGGCTGCCGGCACTTGTTTGATAATGACTTGTTGCCGCGTTGACTCAAGTTGTACGCCGAGTCTGGCTAGCGAATTTCCTTCCAGTTCACCAATCATGGCCAAGATTTTTGCATCGGTCAGTTGCACCGGAATCAGCAGCGGCTGACCCGCAAGTCCTGTGGTCCACTGCTGTGCCAATTGGCCAGCTATGCAATGTTGTTGAACCTGCTGTAAATCTAATAAAAACAGAGGTTGGGTTGCGCTATCTTGCTGTTGTAACAACGCCATACGTTGCTGCACTACACTCAATACTTGCCACTGACCCATTACTGCCGCTCGCGGTCCCACGGGAACTGGCGATCGTGGTGCTGTTGATGCTTGCGAATAAAACTGCTGCGTGGCTCGCAATTCCGTCGCGGACGGTTTCACTGGCGCACTCATGATTCCGGGTAACGGCGATGCATGTCGCGGCTGCAGTTGTTCCTGTTGCTGCAGAAAATCTGCAGAGACTTGCGCATTGACGTCTTGATACTGGTGCTCCGCAGCGGCATGCGCAGCCCCTTGCGAGTTATCGGCAGCCGCGAGCGCACTGCGCAACCCATGCAAAACAAAGTCATGAATTTGACGCGCTTGATGGAAACGGACTTCGTGTTTCGCAGGGTGAACATTCACATCAACATCTTGCGCAGGCAGTTCAAGATACAGCACATAGGTTGGGCTGCGCTCTTCGCCAATACCCTGCTGCAAACTCTCGCCATACGCTTGCCGAATAGCGTGAGCCAGAAGGCGATCCTTCATCATGCGGCCATTGACGTAAAAATACTGTACGTCAGCTTGATGGCGACATGCGTGCACAGGCGCAATCCAACCACTGAGGCTGACGGAGCCCGCCTGCTCCTCGACTCGTAATGCGGTATCGGTAAAGCTGCTGCCACAAACCGAGCTGATGCGCTGCGTCGCATCAGCTTCAGCGCGGATGGCTGGATACAACCGCACTTGTTTCTGATTGTGCAACAAGTGAAATTTCACATCGAAGCGCGCCAAGGCGATGCGCTTCACCACTTCTTCAATATGCGCAAACTCGGTTTTGTCGGTGCGCATGAACTTGCGCCGAGCTGGGGTGTTGAAAAACAGGTCTTCTACCGTAACCGTAGTGCCGGTGGGATGACTCGCGGGCGCTAACTCTGCTCGCATATCCTGACCTTCAACCCAAGCTTCCCAGGCGGTGGCTTGAGTAGCCGGCTTAGAAGTTAACGTCAGACGCGCAACGGAACTGATACTGGCTAATGCTTCACCGCGAAAACCTAAACTTAGAATCGCTTCGAGATCAGCCAAGCTGGTAATTTTTGATGTCGCATGCCGACTCAACGCGAGCGCTAATTCGTCGCGCGGAATACCGCTACCATTGTCACGAATCCGAATCAGACGACGACCGCCTTGTTCAATTTCAATGATGATCTGATCAGCGCCTGAATCGAGACTGTTCTCGACCAGTTCTTTGACCACGGAGGCAGGTCGCTCAATCACCTCACCTGCCGCAATTTGGTTGGCAAGGCTGACTGGCAGTATCTGAATAGGCATGGTGTTCTCTATGGCGCTGATGGAATTTCGAGTACTTGACCGATTTTCAGCACATTACTACGTAAGTTATTGCGCTCTTTTATCGCGTTCACGCTGGTATTATAGCGCTGTGCCAGCACCGAAAGCGACTCACCCGACTTGACCACGTGCCGTGCCGCACGGTTCGTCGCGAAATAGGTTCCATCGGGTGGTTTCCGCGTAAAATAACGACGCACGCCCTGATAAATAGCTCGCGCCAACTGTTGTTGATGCTTGTTGCTGAGCAACAATTGTTCTTCGGTGGGATTCGAGATAAATCCCGTTTCCACTAACATGGACGGGATATTCGCCGAGGTCAAAACCGCCAAGCTCGCATGCTGCGGCTTGGTTTTATGCATCTTGGTGACGCGCTCCATTTCATCAATGATCTCTGTAGCCGCCTCATAACCGCTCGCCATTGCATGGTCCATAGACATAGAAATCAGCGTTTCACTCAAATAGCTGCTGCTGTCATCACTCGACGCGCTGACATCAACACCACCCAGCACCTCAGACAGCCGTTCTTTATTCTCTAACAAGCGTCCCATTTCGTTATTAGCACGCCGATTCGACAGGACCCAAACCGAACCGCCTCGCGGCTGTGGCGAGGTAAATGCGTCCGCATGAATTGATAAGAACATATCAGCCTTCACTTGCTCGGCCTTGCGTACCCGCGTGAGATGCTTCAGATAATAGTCATCCGTACGCACCAAATAAGCTTGCATCGCGGGGTCCGCATTGATGACGTCAGCCAAAGCGCGAGCGATTTTGAGGACCACATTTTTTTCGTAGGTGCCGGATGGCCCGATAGAGCCCGGGTCATCACCACCATGGCCTGCATCAATAGCAATGGTGACCTTGCGTTCTTGTAATTGACTTGCACTTAGAGCGGGGCCGCTACGCTCAATCGACCGTCCGGGTAGATCGACAACGAGTCGTTCGCCATAGGTATCGTTGGCTGCCAGCGCAAACACTTGCGGGTCGACCTTCTCGGTCAACTCAAACACAATGCGGGTGCTCGATTTACTTTTTGGAGTACTGGTCCGCAATTTCTGAATCAGCAAAGAGTCGACTTTCACCTTGGTTAAATCGACCTGACGGCCTGTATTCTCGAAGTCGATGACTAATCGGTAGGGCAAATTATCGTAGATGGTGAAATAGCTAAATTCTGGCGTCGACGCCATATCGAAAACTACACGCGTATTATCTGGCGCAGGCCAGACACGCACGTTTTCGATAGTATTCGCATTGGCTTGGACCGCTGTAGAAAATACTACAACGACCAGGCTCATAATCCCCAGAATCCACTGTTTCATCACAACATCTTTCAGTTCAAGGTAAGAAGTAATTCCTTACCTCTGTTGGTTAGCGCTTTTATTGTCAACGATCGTGCGGTACCCGCAAAATCAATTGTTATCGTTATATCGGCGGCAGGAAGATAACCGAAACCGCGTTGCGGCCACTCTGCCACTATCAGTGTATTTTTTGAGCCTTCTTCCGAAAGGTAATCGCGAATGCCCATAAATTCAAGTTCTTCTGGGTCTGCAAGCCGATACAAGTCGAAGTGATGCACGGTCCAATTCGGTAACTCGTAGCTTTCCACGAGAGTGTAGGTTGGGCTCTTTACCTTGCCGTCATGACCCAGTTGCTGAATCAGTCCACGTGAAAATGTGGTCTTTCCAGCACCTAATTCCCCGTACATATAAATAGTTGTGGCAGCTGCCTGCTGATCAAGGCTGGAACCCAGCCGACCAGCTAATGCCAACAAGGCTGCCTCATCGGCTAATGCAAAGGTTTTTATATCGGTCACGAATATAATTCTCTAGCTACTAGTTAATAGTGAACAGGTAATAGTTAATAGTTGGGCGCGTTGCGTAGTTGCCGAATAATCGGTAATAAATCGCTGGCTAGTGTACCACGCTCGCCGTCCAACGCAGCTATTTCTCCCGCTCGCGCATGCAACCAAACTGCCGCTGCTGCCGCTTCTACTGGGGTTCGTCCCACCAGTAATGTTGCTATGACTCCGGTTAAAACATCACCGGTTCCAGCCGTTGCGAGCGCTGAACTGCCGCGCCGGCAAAACCACAACGATTGTTGTGGCGCCGCCACTAACGTACCTGCTCCTTTGAGCACGACGGTCGCGGAAAAGTTCTCAACCAATTGTTGAATCGCTTGAACGCGATCATTTTGAATTACCGCTGCACTGCATCCCAATAACCTTGCTGCTTCAGCGGGATGTGGCGTCAGCACCGTATGCTGCGGCAAGGGCTGTGAGCACTGGTCTGCATGCGCCAACCAATTGAGGCCGTCGGCATCAATTACCATCGGCACATTGCGCTCAACACAGTGAGACATGACCTCTCGCCAAGTGTCACGAGCCCACGCGTTTTCAAGGTTAAAACCCAAACCCGGACCCAATGCAACGACAGTAGCTTGCTCGAGACGATGACGGCCTTCAGCAAACGATTCGACCATCAGTTCTGGTTGTGCTTGAGCAATAATGGCGCGTGAATCAGGATGACATAAAACGCTGACCTTACCTGCACCAGAACGCAGTGCCGCCTGTCCAGCCAAAATAGCAGCACCCGCCATACCCGGGCCGCCGCCAACAATGACAATATGACCAAAAGTCCCTTTGTGAACATTCTGCTGACTGACTTTACTTGGATGCACTGCTGAGTCAGTCCCTGAAACTTGCAACAGCCGTTCAGCAACGCCATCCGTGAGGATATGTCCTAAGCGTGATTGCTGCTGTTCAAACGCACGACCAACATCAAGGTCAGCAAGAGTTAAGTGGCCAACATAATCCACTGCCGCGCTGGTCAGCAATCCTGGTTTCCACGCGATCATGGTGACGGTGTCTCGCGCTCGTACAGCCAACCCCTGCGGTTGACCACTATCGCTATTGAGACCACTGGGAATATCTATGCTCAGTACTGGAACGGCGGATTGATTCAGCGTTTCTACCCAACGCTGATAGTGACCACTTACTTCGCGGTTCACACCGTTACCCAATAATCCATCGACAACCCAATCAAATTCATTCAAGGATAGCGTTTCGGCTAAATCGATGACTCGTCCGTCAGCCTCACGCCATGCCACTGCAGCCTGCTTGGCTAATTCGCTTTTCGGTTCGGCTGCTACCACGGTGACCTGATAATGCGCTTGTTGGGCGTAGCGAGCGACAAACCAGGCATCCCCACCATTGTTACCGGGGCCACATAACACCAAGATTCGCGCCGGCGCTGGACACACCTGTTGTAACTTCTGTACGCAGGCTTGTGCCGCCCGTTGCATCAACTGTTTCGCATCCAAGCCACAAGCTTCTGCTGCCGCGAGTTCACAGGTTCGAATAGTCGCCGTGGTGTAGACATTGTCCCGATTCATTTTAGTCACCGTTGCCTATTAGCGGCCGACGCGCCAGTAGATCGCGTTCCGAATAGGCTATGTTATAGTGCAGTCATGTTTGGTTAAGCTTAAGCGTAATGCTATGGATTTTCATCAATTGGCTGCAGATATTAAGCAGTGGGGTGCCGAATTAGGCTTTCAGAAAGTCGGCATTACAGACCTCGATCTTGCAGCTGAACAAGAGGCATTGCAGCGTTGGCTTGATGCCGGTATGCACGGTGAAATGGACTACATGGAGCGTCATCGGGAGCTGCGAGCGAATCCGGACCAATTACACCCTGGCGCGGTTCGCGCCATTTCAGTGCGCATGAATTACCTCCCCGCAGAAGCTGGCTTTGCACGCACCCTAAAAAATCCGCGACTTGGCTATATCAGCCGCTACGCACTCGGCCGTGACTATCACAAAGTCATGCGCAAGCGCCTAAAACAATTGGGCGAGCGGATTCAAGCAGCATGCGCGGATCTCGATTTCCGTCCTTTTGTAGACTCGGCGCCAATTATGGAACGGCCATTAGCCGTCAAAGCTGGGCTCGGTTGGACCGGCAAACACACCTTAGTACTCGATGAAAATGGTGGTTCTTGGTTTTTCCTCGGTGAGCTTCTGGTCAACTTACCATTGCCTGTTGATCAGCCGGTCGAAGAAAAATGTGGCACCTGCAAAGCGTGCATGACCATCTGCCCAACCCAAGCGATTGTCGAACCTTATGTTCTCGATGCACGACGTTGCATTTCGTATCTCACCATTGAACTGAAGAATTCGATCCCAGAAGAATTCCGACCGCTCATTGGTAATCGTATATACGGTTGTGACGATTGCCAGTTGATCTGCCCATGGAATCGTTACGCCCATCTCACCGATGAAAATGACTTTTCGCCGCGCGCGAATCTCTTAGCACCTGAGCTGTTGGAGCTGTGGCAATGGGATGAAGCAACTTTCCTTAAGCAAACCGAAGGTTCGCCAATTCGGCGCATTGGTTTTGAGCGTTGGTCGCGAAACCTCGCGGTTGCGCTCGGCAATGCCCCTGCTGATGATGACATTATCCAAGCACTCGAAGCACGTCGATCAGAAGCATCAGAAATGGTGCAAGAGCACATCGATTGGGCACTAGAAAGCCAGCGCAAAGCCGAGCACAAAACAGAGAAACAAGTCCTGCGCCTCGTCCGCGCCGTTGAACGTGGCCTCCCCCGCGACGCATGATTTCAGCAGTTAGGCTTGTACTTGATTGCGGCCTTGACGTTTGGCTTCGTAGAGGAGCTGATCGACTCGACCGAGAATGGCATCAGAGGTGTGGGTTTCGTGCGGAATGAATTCCGCAAGGCCGCTGGAGATCGTAAACTGAATTGTGCGTCCATGATATTTGATGGTGAGCTTTTCCACTTGTTTGCGCAGACGTTCAACAGCATGTCTTGCTTCACTCATGGGTGTTTCCGGGAACAGGATGGCAAATTCATCGCCGCCCATTCTTGCCGCAACATCGATGTCGCGTAGGTTTTTGCGAATCAATTGAGCAAATTCTCGTAAGACCTTGTCACCCAGCGCGTGACCAAAACTGTCGTTAAACCCTTTAAAATGGTCAATATCAATCAACGCCAGTGCAAAGGCTCGGTTCATCCGTTCAGCGCGCTTCATCTCGTTTTCTAACAGCGGAATAAACAACGAACGATTTCCGAGTGTCGTTAACGCATCGTGATGCGCTCGATACTGCCAAGACTGCCGTGCTTGTACTTCGGAGAGTAAATCACGTTGATAGAGTTCGGTTCCAAGCACCAGCACAATCAACGTGTAGAGGTAAGTGAGGAGATACAATCGTGACCATTCGGCGGTGGATAACAGAAACGGACCATAGTCACTTGCTGCTAACGCTACAGTAAAACCCACAGTAGCGGCCAAAGTCACATAAACTGATTCCTTTCGCCCCTGCACTGCTAAAAACATGAGTGCAGGCAAGATCAGAAATATAAAGCCCGCAAACATATCAAACGCAAGCCAGGTCATGCCCGTGCACATGATGAATAGCCCTGTGCATCTGGACGCTTCACCTAGGCTCATCGCGCGCCGATTTGTCCACGCCTGCAGCAACGACTGCGCCAACGGGACGAGCAGTAACATGCCAAGCGAATTCGTGACGATGAGTATCAGCCAGACCATCCAACTGGACTCGATCGAAAAGAATCCCGCGCTGACTAGGTTGACGAATAAGATTGTTGAATTGGCCGCCGTACTCACCAGGCAAACACCGAAAACAAACGGGAAGATATCTTGGAAGGATTGCAGACCTTCAGGTAAAAAACGCCGCATCAAAGCTGCCGCAAGCGCACTCTCAAAACCATTGGATAGAGCTGCAATAGTAGTGTGCAACCATACATGCTCAGTCAGAACTGCTGCCATGCCTGCGCTATTTGCAATAAAACTAGCGGCCACGACAAAGGGTACAGCCCAGTAGCCAAACCGCAGTACCATCAGTAAACCAATACCCGAGGGAAGCCAAATCAGTGCAATATTGCCGGGTTCGAGAGAAAATAGCAGAACAGCAAAACGAGCACTAAGGAAATAGATTCCCGAGGCGATTAGCAAATAGAGGAAGTTACGACCGGTTAACGGCACGATGGATCCCGACGCAGCATGCATTTTATCCTTATTGTTCTAAGGATCAGCGTAGTCTGTCAGGAGATTTTTACCAGTTTATTTGGTGTCGTGGCGCGACTTCAGTTGAGCCAGCGCGGCTAACCAAAAATCATTCCCCTTGCTGCGAGCAAACTCGATATTTCGCTCTGGAATCGACTCTGGTTCTTGATAATGCTGCAGTGCTTTTTCGACGCTACCTTCCCGCAAAATATGCAGTAATGGGTATGGCGCTCGATTGGTAAAGTTGGCTGGATCGTCTGTGGGCTCGCCGGCAAAACAGTAGTCGGGATGGAACGAGGCGATTTGATAAATGCCTTCATAATCATACTCAACGATTAAATCTTCTGCCGTTTCCACCAGCTGTAAGTACTGCTGAAAATCAGCAAAACCCTTCGTCAAAATGATGATCGTCGTTTCGATTTCTGGATGTCGATCCAGCACCATGCATTCCAACACCAGTTGCTCGAGGATATCTGCGGCAGATTCCGCGTCGCATTCCTGATAACGAATTGTATTACGTTCCACTTCACGCTTCGCAAATGGGCAAATGGAATGCTTCACAATAATTTCTTGAATCCAAGATCGGATGTGTTCGGTTGCTGACATAACGCTCATTCTAATGACGATATTAAGAAAGGGGGACGCTAATCCCCCTCCGTAGAACTATTTATTTTTCAGTAAATCACGAATTTCTGTAAGTAACTCTTGTTCCGGAGTCGGCTTCGGTGGCGCTGCTGGTGGTGCGGCCTCTTCTTTTTTCTTCATCGAATTCATTCCTTTGACTACCATAAAAATAGCAAAAGCAATGATGAGGAAGTCCAACAAGGTCTGGATAAATTTACCATAAGCGACCGTCACTGCGGCTTGGTCAGCAGTCGCTTCGCGCAGCACAATGGCGAGATCGGCAAAATCGACACCGCCAATCAACATACCAATCGGTGGCATGACAATGTCGGCAACGAAGGACGACACGATTTTTCCGAAAGCCGCGCCAATGATAATACCTACAGCCATATCAACGACGTTACCGCGCATCGCAAACTTTTTAAATTCTTGCATCATGCTCATGAGTGTTTTCCTTCTCAAACTTGCGCGAACCAAAGTTAGTCCGCAGTCTCTATATAAGTGGAAAACACTAATTGCGCAAGCAACTCGATTGGGTGTGGCTTACTCGGGCTTAAAAATACCAATCAATGAGCTGCTCGGTGTCGGTTTGCTTTCTGGGGATGCTTTCTCTGCTTCGCGGTCGGCAAAGTGATGACCGCAGTGTACGCATTCAACCTGTTCGTGCTCTTGTCCGTCGCGCGTTTCAATACGCAATAATAGCGTGTCTTGCGTTTTACATTGCGGACATTGAGCGCCCGCGATAAAGCGTTTCCGTGTAGTAGCCATATTCACCTCGGTCGGCATGCGGTATAATTGTCGCAGAATTTCACACGACATGCAGCCTTTCACTGGATAGTAACCATGATCACAATTCGCGACATGAGCCTCATGCGCGGCGGCACGGCGTTGCTCCAACAAACCAATATCACCATTTTCCCGGGCCACCATGTGGGTCTGGTCGGACGCAATGGCACCGGCAAGTCGTCACTGTTTGCGCTGCTGCGCGGTGAACTCCAAGTGGAACAAGGGAATTGTGACTTACCGGCGGCTTGGCGCATTGCCAGTGTGAAGCAAGAAACCCCAGCGTTAGATCAGCCTGCCTTAGAGTACGTGCTGGATGGCGATTCGGAGCTGCGCCACATGCAGCACAAGCTTGCCGAGGCAGAGCAGAATCACGACGGCAACGGCATCGGCCATTGGGCTGACCAACTCGCTACAATTGGCGGTTATGAAGCGGAATCACGCGCTGCTAGTCTACTGAATGGTCTAGGCTTTACCCCGGAGCAAGTTTATCAACCCGTCAAATCGTTTTCGGGTGGTTGGCGGATGCGGCTCAACTTGGCACAAGCTTTGATTGCTCGTGCCGACTTACTGTTGCTCGATGAACCGACCAACCACTTGGATGTCGATGCCATATTTTGGCTCGAAGACTGGCTGCAAAAATTCCCTGGCACCCTCATGGTGATTTCCCATGACCGCGACTTTTTAGATGCTATTGCGCAACAAATCGTTCTGATTGAGCATCAAACCGCAACCAGCTATAGCGGCAATTACTCAAGTTTTGAGCGCCAGCAAGCCGAGCAAATTGCGCAACAACAAGCACAGTTCGAAAAAGAACAAGCACAGCGTAAGCACTTACAAAGCTACATTGACCGATTTCGGTACAAAGCCAGCAAAGCCAAGCAAGCACAAAGTCGAATTAAAGCGCTCGAACGCCTGCAAGCATCGGCTCCGTTGCGCGCTGCCAGCGGCTTTCAATTTGCGTTCCGACCGCCGGTAGCATTGCCAAATCCGCTCCTCACGCTGAGCAAAGTGCAGGCAGGTTATGGCGACAAGGTGGTGCTGCAAAACATTCAATTCAACTTGGTTCCGGGAAGTCGTATTGGTCTGCTGGGTCGCAATGGCGCTGGTAAATCGACCCTCGTGAAGTTATTGGCAGGCGAGTTGAAGCCGCAAGCAGGCGTCTTTGAATTGAACCCTGCTGTGCGATTGGGCTACTTTGCCCAGCACCAATTAGAAACGTTGGATCCAGCCGCAACCCCATTGCAACACCTACAACGGCTCGATGAGCGAGCGACGGAACAACAGCTTCGTGATTTTATCGGCGGTTTTGGCTTTTCAGGTGACCAAGCAACACGCACTGTTGCGCCGATGTCAGGTGGTGAGAAAGCGCGGCTTGTATTGGCACTGATTGTGTACCAAAAGCCCAATCTACTGCTGCTGGATGAGCCCACCAACCATCTCGACAGCACTATGCGTGAAGCACTGGTCTACGCGTTACAGGACTTTGAAGGCGCGATGGTGATTGTGGCGCATGATCGGCACTTGCTGCGCACCACAGTGGATGAGTTTTATTTAGTGGCGAACCAACAAGTACAGCCGTTTGCAGGCGACTTGGATGCTTATCATGACTGGCTGCAACAACAGGCGAGTCAAGCCGCATCGAGCCAACGTCAAACTGAAACGAAGGTCGATAGAAAAGCTGAAAAGCGTAAAGAAGCCGAGCAACGACAAGCGCTAAAACCGCTCAAAGACCAAATCAGCCGCGCCGAAAAGCGGATGGCGGAGTATGAACAAAAACTCACGCAGCTCAATGAGAAGCTGGCCGACACGGGGCTTTATGAGGCAGCGCGTAAAGCGGAGCTAACGGACCTACTACAGCAACAAGCAGAACTGCAGAAAGGCCTCGCACAAGCCGAAGCTGAGTGGTTAGAAGCCGAAGAAGCCCTACAAGAGGCACAAGCAAACTGATGCAAATTCCATGGCAGGCGGTTGACCCTGAAACATTAGAGAGCTTAATCGAAGCTTTTGTATTGCGCGAAGGCACCGATTACGGCGAACAAGAAAAATCCCTCGCAGAGAAGGTCGAAGACGTGCGCGCCCAGCTACAAGATGGCCGTGCCGTGCTGGTGTGGTCAGAACTTCATGAAACTGTGAATATTATGCCTGCTGGAGAGGTGGGAGCAGACACTTAGCCTTTGGCTTTGTGTTTGATGAAAACATCGCGCCATGGCACCGCAGGGTCGCCCAAAATAATAAAGTTTGGATTCCCCAAATTGGATTCTCTGTTGTAGGTCAATGGCTCAAAATCTTCGCTGACAATAGAGCCTCCCGCCTCACCAACAATAACTTCTGCGGCTGCGGTATCCCACTCGCCAGTGGGTCCCACACGTAAAAAGCAATCAGCTTTTCCTTCGGCAATCAAACAAGCCTTCAGTGAGCAGCTGCCCGCTGGGTAGGTTGCTAAATCACGATCAGCCGACATGCGTTGGAGTACCCGTTCCCGTGGCTGCCGCCGACTAATAGCGAGCATCAAAGGTTCATGTTGCGGCTCTTGCAGGCGTCGAATGGCAATGGGACGACGACCATGAATGTCTTGCTTGTATACACCAGCACCGCGTTGCGCGGAGTAGAGTGCATCACCAGCTGGCCAGTAGATAACACCCAGCACCGGCTGATTGAATTCAACTAAAGCCACAATGACGGTGAAGTCACCGCTGCGCGCGATAAACTCTTGAGTGCCGTCAATGGGGTCAATCAACCAGTAACGTGGCCACTGCTTGCGCTCGGCAAAATCGAGATGACCGCTTTCTTCGGACAGCACGGGAATGTCGGGCGTTAATTTCTGGAGGGCGTCGACAATCAATCGGTTTGCCGCTAAATCAGCACTGGTTAACGGCGATTGATCATGCTTTTCAAGGGTTTCGTAAGCTTGCTCTTCGTACAATTCGAGAATGAGGTCTCCGGCACGAATAGCAATGTCTTCCGCACCACGTTGCCACTGCGTCAATTGCTCAGGCGTGGCCGCAGGTTCGTGATACCCACTCATTCGGCAAGCTCTCGCAAGGTCATGAGCAACGCAGCAATACTGCGCGCTTCGGTAAAATCTTCTTGTTCCAACAACGCATCCGCTTTACTCAGCAACCAAGGAACCTGCTCCAGTGGCTCTGGTTCATCCCCTTCGAGAGTTTCCGGGTATAGGTCTTTAGCGATAAAGATATGCATGGTGGCCGAGAAAAATTGCGGCGCCATAGTCACACTTTTCAGCGGAATGAGTTCTCGTGCGCCATACCCAATTTCTTCTTTAAGCTCACGATTGGCGGCCTCTTCTGGGGTTTCGCCGGGGTCGATTAAACCTTTGGGGAAGCCGAGCTGGTAGTTGTGCAATCCCGCTGCATATTCGCGCACCAGCATCAGGGTATCGGCGTCAATAAATGGAACGATCATCACCGCCCCACGACCGCTGCTTTGCATCCGCTCAAACTGGCGTTCCACGCCGTTGCTAAACCGCAAATCAATGGCTTCAATTTTGAGTAAGCGACTGCGCGCTACCACTTGGCGGGTTAAAATTTCGGGAATTTGCTTTGGCGCCATGCTGTTACCGCTTCCATAACATCGGATTTGTCATCAGTTATTGGTACTATAAGCTACTATAACGTGGTTAGGGAGTAAAACGATGACAAAAACGCAGAGACAATATGATGCGGTGGTGATCGGCAGTGGTCCAGGTGGTGAAGGCGCTGCGATGCAACTTGCCAAAAATGGCCGTAAAGTGCTGATGATCGAGAAGCATCAATCCATTGGTGGTGGTTGTACCCATTGGGGCACCATTCCATCGAAAGCGTTGCGCCATTCAGTCAGTCGTTTGATTGAATACAACACTAACCCATTATTTTCCGGCGAGCGCGTGCAACGCGGCCTGACCTTTGCCGAAATTCTCAAACATGCACAAGGTGTCATTCGCAAGCAAGTGCAATTGCGCAGTGGCTTTTATCAACGCAATGGTGTCGATGTGGTGCACGGTACCGCGAGTTTCGTCGACGCCCACGAATTACAGATCAAACAAGCCGATGGCACATTGGAATTTGTCACCACCGAACAAGTGGTGATTGCCAGCGGCTCGCGCCCTTACCACCCGAAAGACGTTGATTTCACGCATGAGCGCATTTACGACTCGGATACCGTACTCGACCTGAAGCATGAGCCAAAGAGCATCATTATTTATGGTGCTGGGGTGGTGGGTTGTGAGTATGCCAGTATCTTCCGTGGTCTGGGTGTGAAAGTTGATTTGGTGAACACGCGTGACCGCTTGCTATCATTCTTAGACGCCGAAATTTCAGACGCCCTGTCCTATCACTTGCGCAATAGTGGCGTGGTTATTCGTCACAACGAGGAATATGCTTCCATCAAAGGCACTGATGATGGCGTGGTGCTGATGACCGAATCCGGCAAGCGAATTGTCGCCGATTGTTTACTCTTTGCGAATGGCCGCTCCGGTAATATCGAAGACCTCGCGGTAGAGAAAGTCGGACTCGAACCCAACTATCGTGGCCAATTGGAAGTATCCAAGCACTATCAAACGTCAGTCGACACTATCTACGCCGTCGGCGACATCATTGGTTACCCATCACTGGCTAGTGCTGCCTATGATCAGGGGCGTATTTGCGCGACAGCCATGCTGCATGGTGATTGTGAGCAACGGTTGATCAGTGATATTCCAACCGGTATTTACACCATTCCGGAAATCAGCTCAGTGGGTAAAACCGAGGAAGAGTTGACGGCACAAAAGGTACCCTATGAGGTTGGTCGTGCACAGTTTAAGCATCTCGCCCGCGCACAGATCTCAAACATGCTGGTTGGAAATCTAAAAATTCTCTTCCATCGAGATACCAAAGAGGTGCTGGGGATTCATTGCTTTGGTGAGCGCGCAGCGGAAATCATTCACATTGGGCAGGCCATCATGGAACAGAAAGGTGACGGCAATACTATCGAGTATTTCGTCAATACTACCTTTAACTATCCTACTATGGCTGAAGCTTATCGGGTTGCCGCGTTAAACGGATTGAACCGCGTTAGATAGGTTTGCTATCACTGGGTGTGACTGGAAGTTCTACGCGAACGCATAAGCCGCCGAGGCGTTCGCTACGACTGAACACGACATGCCCGTGGTGACGTTCAACAATACGCTTCACGATAGCCAAGCCGAGACCCGAGCCTTTGGTCGCACGTGCCTTATCACCTTGAGTAAAGGGTTGCAGTAAATGCTCAATTTGGTCAGCGGGAATACCCGGACCATTGTCACACACGACTACCCAGACCTTGGCAGTTTCTTCGTCATAGCCGGTATCAATAATGATCTTGTCCTTGCCATACCGTTCCGCATTTTCGAGTAAATTCAGCAATACCCGTTTAATCGAAATAGCCCGAACGGGCACATCTGGCATGGACTGATAATTGACGGTCACTTCCGCGTGCCAAGTTTCGGGCAAATGGCCGACCACATCCTCAACTAAGAAATTGAGGTTTTCGCAATCTTGGTCAGCTGAAGTGTCTACCCGCACGTAATCAATAAACTGGTCGATAATCGCGTTCATATCATCGATATCACTGATGATACCCTCGGCGAGGTAATCTTCATTCGGTGGCATCATTTCAGTGGCAAGTCGGATGCGCGTTAACGGGGTGCGGAGGTCATGAGACACACCCGCCATCAGCAGAGCGCGGTCTTGCTCCAATTGCTGCACGCCTTTCGACATCTGGTTAAAAGCGCGCGTTACCGCAATCACCTCCGTTGAGCCACGCTCAGGCAATTGTTCAGGATAGTCGCCACGCCCAATTTGCCGTGCCGCACGCTCGAGGCTTTTCAGTGGTCGGTTCTGCCAGTTCGTAAACAACATGCCACCGAGCACACTCAAAATACCAATCAGAATGAGGTAAAACAGCAAGGGTGAAAAACGTGATTCATTAAAACTATCGACTTCTACGCGCAGCCAATAGCCTGGCAATCGTTCGGTTTCCACCCAGACATAAAATTGCTCACCTTGCGAAACCCGTACTTCGGTTTCGGCACCGAGTAAATCGCGCATGCGGTTCGACAGAAAACTGTAACTGGTGGTTTGTCGTAAACCATTTTCCAGCGCATCTTCTTGTGAAAAACCTTGGATGCCGGTGGCTTCGGTATAGCGCAGCGCTAAGTCACGTTTATCTCGCGGAAAGGTATCACTTTCGCGAATCCACTCGTCCAGTATCAACGCCCCTTCAATTTGGCGCGCGATCACTGAGGTCACCTGTTGCATGCTCGGTTGCACTACGTACAAACCGACCATCACGTAGGAAATAATTTGGTTGATGAGCAGTAAGGTCGCGATCAGCGCTACGGTTCGCGCAAACGCTGATCGGGGAAACAGGCGCATAGGTTAGGAAGTAGCCTTGGTATTGCCGTCTGGAACAAACACGTAACCCAAACCCCAAACGGTTTGAATATAACGAGGATTGGCCGGATCGACTTCGAGCATGCGCCGCAACCGTGATACCTGCACATCGATACTGCGCTCTAAAGCACTGTAATCACGACCGCGAGCTTGATTCATGAGCTTGTCACGCGACATGGGTTGGCGTGGATGCGTCACCAAAGCCTTGAGTACCGCAAATTCACCGCTGGTCAGTGGCATGGGTTCGTCACCACG
This sequence comes from Pseudidiomarina aestuarii, assembly GCF_048263735.1. Lineage (GTDB taxonomy): Bacteria > Pseudomonadota > Gammaproteobacteria > Enterobacterales > Alteromonadaceae > Pseudidiomarina > Pseudidiomarina aestuarii_B. The sequence goes on from NZ_JBLXDX010000003.1 coordinate 24,412, forward strand.
GAACATTTCGCGGGTGCCTAAGTTAAGTTTAAATTCGCCAAACTCAATCATTTCGTCACTGCTGGACGGCGCACCGGGTATTTCTTTGCCACGACGACGTAACACCGCACGAATGCGCGCGAGCAATTCACGTGGATTGAATGGTTTTGCTAAATAGTCATCGGCGCCTAACTCAAGGCCGATAATACGGTCGACTTCGTCACCTTTGGCAGTCAGCATGACAATCGGAATATCGTTATTCTTCTGGCGCAAGCGACGACAGATGGAGAGCCCATCCTCGCCCGGTAACATGAGGTCTAGCACCATGAGATGAAAGTTTTCGCGTTCCAGTAAGCGATCCATCTGCTCACTTTGAGCCGCAGCACGAACATAAAAACCCTGTTCGGTTAGATAGCGCTCTAACAAGCCGCGTAGCCGTGCATCGTCATCCACTACTAAAACTTTAAAGGTTTCCTGAGTCATGCGGGCGCTCTCCCATTGTTACCCGTTTCACGCTGATTGAAATTACTATAAAAGATGGTTGAAAGCGACACAAACAGCAGGGTGTAACCAGAAGGGATTGATTGCAACAAAATGTAAAAGGGCCAGTAACTGTTAGCTACTGGCCCTTTGCGACTAGCTCTTACTCGGCGTTCTTCACAAACTCGTCAAGCCAGTTGGTTTGCTCCCACAGCATATGTAATACCGACTCGCGGGCACGATACCCGTGTGACTCAAATGGCAGCATCACCAATCGTGTCGTGCCTCCTAAGCCTTTGACTGCTTGATACAAACGCTCAGACTGCATCGGGAAGGTACCTGAGTTGTTGTCATTGGCACCGTGAATCATCAGCAACGGCTCATTGATTTTGTGCGCATGGAAAAACGGTGACATTTGTACATAGAGATCAGGATCATCCCACACCGTGCGCTCTTCACGCTGAAAACCAAATGGCGTCAAGCTGCGGTTATAAGCACCGCTACGCGCAATACCGGCAGTGAATAAATCACTGTGTGCCAGCATGTTTGCCGTCATGAAGGCACCGTAAGAATGACCACCTAACGCCACGCGCTTCGGATCGGTAACGCCCAAGTCAACGCCGGCCTTAATCGCGGCTTTACCGTTCATCACTAACTGCTCGATAAAGGTGTCATTTGGTTTCGCGTCGCCCTCACCGACAATTGGCATGGTGGCGCTGTCGAGTACCGCATACCCTTGGGTCGCTAGATACTGCGGCGCCCAGTAGCTAATCCGAACGAATTCGTATGGCGAACCAGAAATCTGCGCAGCTGCCGCTGAACTCTTATACTCACGCGGATAAGCCCAGACAATCGTAGGCAGTGGCCCATCAGTTTCAGGGTTATAGCCAGCAGGTAAATACATTTCCGCTGACATCGCCAGGCCATCTTCGCGCTCATACGTAATCAACTCACGCGTAATGCCGAGTGTATGTGGCATTGGGTGCGGCGTATCGGTTAGAGCGACCAGATTATTGTCGTCGACATCTCGCACAAAGAAATCAGCTGGGTCATTCACGCCTTCACGCTGGGTCAGGAAGGTCATTTCAGCTGGATCGAGCAACGCACGTGGCGATTCATAATAAGGTGCTTCACTGCGCCATAACCGCTCGGCCTCACCAGTACTCAGTGTATAACGATCGATAAACGGACGATCACCCTCAGAAGAAGCGCCGTTCCCGCTCAACAACATTGCGCCATCGTCGAGGTAAAGAAGTCGGCGACCATCTGCTTGGACGGTAAACGGTGTACCTGGGTCATTGTAGCGATCTTCCCACGAGCGCTCCCAAACGAGTTGAGTCTCACGCTGTCCGGTTGCATCAAGCAGCCATAGTTTTTCATCGCGGTCGGCCCACCAACGCTCCCAAATCAACACATGCTCAGCATCCGCAGCCAACAAACGACCATAGCGTTTGGTTAAGTCGGCAAGCTTCTGTGGCTCTTCGGTAAATGGTGCGGCTTGTTGGAATACTTGATCGCGAATTTCTGCTTCAACAGCAGGATCACCTTGGTCAGTTGCTTGCGCCCACACCAACGTCGCATCGGCATCATTGCGCCAGCTGACATCGCGACGACCTTGCACTACCGCATCAAAAGCAATCGGTAGATTATCGGCAAGCGGTTGCTCGACCACGGTGTAGACGACTTCACCTTGTTGATTCCAGACGCGGGTCGTTTGCGGGAAGCGATAATGAGGTACGGCATAAGAATAAGGCCGCTCAATCACTGAGGTTAGCAAATACTCGTCATTTGGAGACAAACTGAGGCCGTTATAAATGGCGGCATCACCCAACACTCTTTCATCACCATTCAAACCGAAATACGTCACTCGGCTGGTGAAATAGTAATCAAATAATGATTCATCATATTTGTTCTGGAGAAGATCTTGGTAGGTCCGGCCCGGCGCTGTGCGCCCGCGGCTTTCAGTAATCACTGGACCACTTGGCACGACTGCTGCTTCGGGTTTGGTTAAGCCAGATGCAACAGTGTAGCTGTACAGACCGGCACTATCATGACGCCATTCTAACCGCGCACCCCACACTGCATTCAGCGGTGTGCTTGACCATAGGCTCGCTTCGGCTTTACGAACATCAACCAACCATAACTGCACCTGATCCAGTTCTTGTTGCGCGACCGCGATGTAATTTCCATCTGGTGACCAAGCGGCACCCAAAGCCTTGAGATCGTCTGGCAATCCAGAGATAGCGCGACTATCGCCACTTGCTACATCGACAAGTTTCACATCACTGATGTAACGCGCTTGGCTCACGGTATAGTTGGCGGGGTTGATTCGACGTCCAGCAAGTTTAATTTCTTCGGCTGCCAAGTCGTAAATGTCGGGTAGCGCTGGATAGCCAGTAACCAACAACAACGAACCGTCTGGACTCAGACTTGCACCCGGCGATGGCGCAGCGTCGACAATATCAATGATCTCTTGCGCCGGCTCTTGGTAGTCGATTTTGACTGGGTTCGCTGCGCTCAAACTCGGCGCTAAGCTAACCGTCAGGGTTGCCGCACAAAGGGTCGCGACTTTGAAAAAAGATTGCATGACCTTGTTATCCTCTGCTGATGTTGATCAACAACTTATCCCGTTGAAAAGCAGCGATCAATGATGGCTTGTCTATTTATTCCAATAGGTAACGTACCATAATTTTGCCCCCAATCGGCTCCTAAACGACTGACACAGAACGCATCAGAAATGGCGTTCGGCGCATGTTGCAGCAACAATGCGCCCTGTAACGTTACAGCAAGTTGATCAACGATTCGCCTTGCTTGGCTCTGCCGTTCATCGGCACTCAATCGCTGTCCGAACCATTTGTGTACTTGATTTATAGAACGGTCAAGAGCACTGTGCTGACCCTGTGCCAGACCGACTTCAGCAAAATAAGCTTCTAGTGTTTCTGGTTGCTTCTCGATAGCGCGCAAAACATCTAAACATTGAATATTGCCACTTCCCTCCCAAATCGCATTGATGGGGGCCTCACGGTATAAACGCGGCATCATGCAATTTTCCATGACACCGTTGCCACCAATACATTCCATAGCTTCATACGCGTGCTGGGGCGTTCGTTTACAAATCCAATACTTGCCTATTGCTACCGCCAGTCGTGCTAGTGCCTGTTCATGCGGTTGATCTTGGTTATCCAGCGCACGAGCCATTCGCATCGTCAAGGTCAACGCAGCTTCACTCTCAAGCGCGAGGTCAGCAAGCACATTACTCATGAGTGGTTGATCAACCAGGGTACGACCGAACGCTTGCCGGTGCTGGCTATGATGAATAGCCTGCACCACCGCTTGTCGCATACCTGCCGATGAGCCAATCATGCAATCAAAGCGAGTCATCGCGACCATCTCGATAATGGTACGTACGCCTTTACCCTCGTCACCAATCAACCAACCGTGAGCGCCACGTAACTCCACCTCACTCGATGCATTGGCGACATTACCCATCTTGTCCTTTAAACGAACCAGCTCGAGCGGATTTTTGGTGCCATCGGATCGCCAGCGTGGCACGAGGAAGCAGCTTAAGCCGTTGGTCGTTTGTGCCAGCATTAAAAAGGCATCACACATAGGCGCTGACAAAAACCACTTATGTCCAATCAGCTCGTAAAGTTCGCCAGACCCCGACGCTGTTAGTGGTTCAGCTCGAGTGGTGTTGGCACGCACATCTGAACCGCCTTGTTTTTCGGTCATCCCCATACCAAAGGTAACCCCACGCTTTTCTGTGGCGGGAATATTTCTTGAGTCGTACTCATTGGTCAGCACCCTTGGCAGCCATTTCGCAGCAATATCGGGTTGCTGCTTGAGCGCAGGGACAACGGCAAAAGTCATAGTAATTGGGCAACCGTGTGCAGCCTCCACCTGAGTATGCAGATAATACTTGGTTGCTCTGGCCACATGTGCTCCAGCACGTGGCTGTTGCCAAGGACTGGTATGAAGTCCCTCAGCAATGGCTATTTGCATGAGCTGATGATAAGCCGGATGAAACTCGACTTCATCGAATCGATGCCCAAACCGATCATGGGTATGTAATTGCGGTTTGTGTGAATTGGCTTGATATCCCAAGGCTATCGTCTCAGCACTTCCTGCCTTGACTCCAAACCGTTCAATATCGGCACAAGCCCAACTTGCGCCCTCACGATGCACAGCATCTTGTAGCGCTTGATCACGGCGGAAACTATTGTAGTTCTCAAGTACTGGCGGTTGATTGACTACATCATGGGTATTGAACTTCATCACTTACCTGCCTTCATTGGCTCTGGTTGATCATCTGACAGCGACCTGACGTATAGGTCAGCACTTTCTTTTAAACAATAACCTTCTATACCATAACGCGAGTTAGGCCGAGATGACACAGACCATAAATCGTTCAGAAATTGATGCCATGCCGTCGCGCTACCGTGCTCAGTTTATTAATAGTTTATCGGGATTTAAGAGTGCCAATTTGATTGGTACTGCTGATGCAGAGGGTGCAACCAACTTAGCCATGCTAAGTTCGGTTGTGCATCTGGGCGCGAATCCCCCGCTATTTGCCCATGTCACGCGGCCGACGACCGTTGCTCGGCACAGCTTGGATAATCTGCAAGCCACCGGAGTGTACACCTATAACCATGTCAGCCCGAGAATGTTGCCCGCAGCACATCAAGCCGCAGCAAAATATCCTCGCGATGTGTCAGAGTTCGATGCAGTCGGCCTCACAGCCGGCTATGTCGAGGCGTTTGCTGCGCCCTACGTCGCTGAAAGCGAATTGAGTATCGGCATGCGACTGGTTGAGGTACTCCCCATCAAACACAATGGTACTTTGTTTGTGATTGGTGAAATTGCTTGGGTTCGCTGTCCACAAAAAGTTATCGAAACCGATGGCTATGTGGATATTGCCGAACTGGACGCAGTGGCCATCAGCGGTTTGGATAGCTACCACCCAGTGCTATCTGGCACGCGCTACGGCTACCCTGAGCCGGATTAAACCTATTCAATTTAGGGCATCCTCAGTACACTAATGCGCTCTATCGTTTCAGGGTATTGTTTAAGTTGCTATGAGAACCAATCTAATCACGCGAGCAGGCTACCTACAGCTGCAACAAGAGCTCGACCAACTGTGGCGCGTTGACCGTCGCGAAACCACTGAAAAAGTGGCCTGGGCGGCGAGTTTAGGCGACCGTAGCGAGAACGCAGACTACAAATATAACAAGCAGAAGCTACGCCAAATTGATAAGCGCATCCGCTTTTTACGCAAGCGCTTGGAAGTTCTTAAGATTGTCGATTATGCGCCACAACAAGAGGGCAAAGTCTTCTTCGGTGCGCAGGTAACCATAGAAAATGATGCAGGTGATACGCGCACGTTTCGCATTGTTGGGCCGGATGAAATTTATGGTCGCAACGATGTCATCTCTATTGATGCGCCTATGGCGCGAGCCTGTCTAGGCAAAGCAGTCGACGATGAGGTGGCAGTGCCAACGCCAACCGGCATCAAACAATGGTATTTGGTCACTATCCACTATCCTGACCGAACCGCATAATCATCCCTGTTCCACCCCTCGCTAAAGTTTTTCACAGCATGACTTCGCTTCGTCGCAGAGGCTGATATACTTGTGCCCACTTTTTTGGGTATGAGACTAGGCGAGAGAGAAGTTATGAGCTGGATTACACAGCAAATCGCAACAGAATTATCGGTACAACCACAACAAGTCCAAGCGGTTGTAGCGCTGCTCGACGACGGTTCTACGGTGCCCTTTATTGCCCGTTATCGAAAAGAGGCCACCGGCGGCCTCGATGACACACAGTTGCGGAACCTGGCACAACGCCTCACCTATTTGCGCGAGTTAGATGACCGCCGTCAGGTTATCTTGGCCAGTATCAAAGACCAAGGGAAGCTCTCCGACGACCTCCGTGATGCCATTCTCACCACACAATCGAAAACCGAGCTCGAAGACTTATACCTACCGTTTAAACCGAAACGTCGCACGAAAGGTCAAATTGCAATCGAAGCCGGACTCGAGCCGTTAGCTGATACCTTACTGGCAGACCCGACGACCGATCCAGAAGTAGCCGCTGCGGAATTCATAAACGTTGATGCTGGCTTTGCTGACACCAAGTCGGTGTTAGAGGGTGCGCGCTTCATCCTGATGGAGAAGTTCGCCGAAAATGCTGCATTATTGAAGAAGATACGCGAATATTTATGGAATAACGCCGAAGTTACCAGCACAGTTGCAACCGGTAAAGAAGTGGAAGGCGCGAAGTATCGCGATTATTTTGAGTTCAGTGAAGCGGTTAAGAAAATTCCTTCGCATCGCGCTCTAGCACTGTTCCGCGGGCGCAATGAGGGGATCCTGCAACTCAAACTCAATCCAGATCCACAACAAGACGACCCGAAAGCGCGTAGCTACGGTGAACAGCTGATTGCCGCTCACTTGTCGATTCAAGACAGTGGCCGCGCCGCCGATCCATGGTTACAACAAACCGTGGCATGGACCTGGCGCATCAAGATTTTGCTGCATATGGAAACCGAGTTATTCGCCAGTATTCGCGAGCGTGCAGAAGCCGACGCCATTCAGATTTTCGCGAACAACCTAAAAGACTTAATGATGGCAGCGCCCGCTGGTGCCAAAGTGACGATGGGACTGGACCCGGGTGTTCGTACAGGTATTAAAATTGCGGTTGTCGATAACACCGGTAAGGTTCTTGGTACCAACACGGTGTTCCCATTCCAGCCACAGAATCAAGTCGATAAGTCCATGCGGACTCTGGCGGGAATGTGCAAACAACATAAAGTCGAGTTGATCTCGATTGGTAACGGCACCTATTCGCGTGAAACTGATAAGCTGGTTGCAGAAATGCTGAAGGCGAATCCAGATATTAAGGCTAGCAAAGTCATCGTGAATGAAGCGGGAGCCTCGGTCTATTCGGCATCTGAGTTAGCCGCACAAGAATTCCCCGATTTAGATGTGTCGTTGCGCGGTGCGGTGTCTATTGCCCGTCGTCTGCAAGATCCCCTCGCAGAACTCGTGAAAATTGAGCCAAAGTCTATTGGTGTAGGCCAATACCAACACGATGTGAGTCAAGCGCAACTAGCGCAAAGCCTCGATGCAGTGGTTGAGGACTGTGTAAACGCCGTTGGTGTTGATTTGAACACGGCTTCCGTTGCATTGCTTGCGCGGGTGGCTGGTTTAACGCGGACGATGGCGCAGAATATCGTTGCCCACCGCGATACTAACGGTCGCTTCGCCACGCGTCAGCAATTATTGAAAGTGGCACGCATGGGACCAAAGTCATTCGAACAGGCCGCAGGCTTCTTGCGCATCATGCACGGTGAGACTCCCCTAGATGCCTCCGCAGTGCACCCGGAAGCCTACCCTGTGGTTGAGCGAATTGCGCAGCAAGCGAATAAGCAGGTTGCTGAGCTCATTGGTGATTCCAGTTTTCTCAAGCAACTGCGTGCTGAAGACTACACCGATGACAAATTTGGCATACCGACGGTGCAAGATATCTTGCGCGAACTCGACAAGCCGGGCCGCGACCCGCGTCCTGAGTTCAAAACAGCATCGTTCAAAGATGGCGTCGATACCATGGCTGACCTAAAACCTGGCATGACTCTCGAAGGTGTGGTGAGTAACGTGGCAGCGTTTGGTGCGTTCGTGGATATTGGTGTGCATCAAGATGGTTTGGTCCACGTATCGGCATTGTCTGATAAATTCATTTCAGACCCGCGTGAAGTGGTAAAGGCTGGGGATATCGTCAAAGTCAAAGTACTGGAAGTGGACTTGCCGCGGAAACGTATCGGATTGACGATGCGGTTGACTGATGAAGTACCTACGGCAACTGCAGCGCCAGCAGCTCGAACCGAGAAGCGCTCCAGTGCACCAGCCCAACACAAACAAAAGCCGGCAACGAAGCCGGCTCCAGTAGCAAATTCTGCAATGGGTTCTGCTTTTGCAGATGCGTTTGCCAAGGCGAAGAAGTCATAACGACTTCTTCGCAGTTTCAATTGAAGATTACGCGATAGAGCGTTGCTGAATTACGGTCTGCATTAAGCGGCGGAAATCACGCTTGTGCGTCTGCAACGCTTCACGCATTTCAATCACTTTTTGTTGCAGTTCGGCCAAGGTGATCAAATGCATTTGATCTGCCAATGCCTTTGCTTTGGTGTCGAGCAACTGCTTCCGTACCTGATAATACTCACGTAACCGCAGCATCAGCGCGTCATATTCTTCGTGTAACCGCTCACGCGTAGTTTCACAAGAAATGGGAGCTTGGTCCTGCAGGCGCTTAAACTGCATCGCCAACCGTGCCTTTTCAATTTGATAACCGTTCGTACGCTTCAGGTTTTTCGTTAAGCCTAACCACGAACAACTGCGAATGAGCCACTTAGTCGGATCGAACTGCCACCAGCGAATACCATTCCGATAGTCAGCTGAGAAAATGTGGTGATAGTTATGATAGCCCTCACCAAACGTCAGCAATGCTAAGAAGCCGTTGTCACGTGCAGTGTTACGGTCGGTGTAAGTTTGCTTACCCCAAATGTGTGCCAACGAGTTGATGAAGAACGTGGTGTGATGGTTAATCACCAAGCGGGCAAAACCAACTAATAAGACGGCACCCCAAACATCACCCAGCATAAAGCCAATCGCAACCGGCCAGCCAATAGTGGTGAGTAGCGTGAGCAACAGATAGTGACGATGCTGCCACATCACAATAGGATCTTGCTGCAGATCTTTGACGTTATCGTAGTTGCTGTATTTCGATGCCTGATATTCACGTAGCATCCAGCCAATATGCGAGTACCAAAAACCACGCTTTGCCGAATACGGGTCGTGATCATTGTCATCAACATGTTTGTGATGCTCACGGTGATCAGACGACCAGTGCAGCGCACTGTTCTGCACTGCAAGCGCGCCACCTAAAGCGAATAAAATACGCAGTGACCAATGTGCGTCGTAGGTTTTATGCGCCCACAAGCGGTGATAGCCAGCAGTAATCGAGATACCCGCGAACGCGATGGTTCCGAGTAGCGCAATAATCATGCCGGTAGAGAAACCATAGGTAATGCCATACCAAGGCACACCAATTGCAGAGATTGCAAAGGTAATGGCAAAAACTAAGGTGTTTAACCAAATAATCGGGGGCTTACCAGACGTTTCTGGCGCAGATGACACGGACATAAAACCAACCAAATAACTGAGAAAAAGAATCACGCGGTACTAAAAACTCATTTTAGCGAACACGTGTACGCTGAATGTACTTGGCTTCACCATGAAAGTAAACCCAAAATGCGACGAATGGACTTCAATTACGGTGTACGTCACAGACTATTTGCAGCTCTGAAGTGAGACTGCAATAATGCACGCCAGTTCAACTCTTTACACAAGGTAAGCCATGGCAGGTATCCGCGCGGCACAAAAGGAAAAAACTCGACGAGCATTGATTCAAGCAGCGATGAATCAGCTCAGTGCTGAGCATGGCTACGCGAGCTTGAGTTTGCGTGAAGTTGCGCGTGAAGCAGGTATTGCCCCCACCTCGTTCTATCGCCATTTCCAAAATATGGACGAACTCGGTTTAACTTTGGTTGATGAAGGCGGCTTAGCCCTACGCCAATTGTTGCGGCAGTCGCGGCAGCAAATCGCCAAAGGTGGCTCGATCATTCGCGCTTCGGTGATGACATTCATGGCGTTTGTGGCGGATCATCCAGCTATCTTTCGCTTATTACTGCAAGAAAAATCGGGCAACTCACGTGAGTTTCGCTTAGCAGTGCAGCGCGAAGTTGAACATTTTGCTGCTGAGCTGGTTGACTACTTGGTGGCTGAGCAGCAATTTTCACGTCACTTAGCAGAACTCCAAGCTGATGCGATTGTTCGGATTGTCTTCAGCGCTGGTGCCGATGTGATTGATGCGAGTAATGACGAGCGGGAGTGCATTACGGAGCGAACCATTCAGCAAGTCCGCCTCGTCGCCCGAGGCGCAGCAGCTACGCGTTCAACGGCCACATCCATAGAATAAGAGGCACCGACATGGCTACCACAAGCACGGTCAGTGGTAATCCCAACTTCCAATAGTCACTGAAGCTGTAGCCGCCTGGACCCATCACAAGAATATTCGATTGATGCCCAATAGGCGTTAGAAATGGTAATGCTGCACCTATAGCAACGGCCATTAAAAATGGATCAATTGATGCTCCTAGCGAACCCGCCATACTGATCCCAATCGGCGCCATAAGTACTGCAGCCGCAGCATTGTTAACAATATTAGATAGTAAAATAGTCACTACCATCAACACAATGATCGCTACTGCGGCAGGAGCATCTAAACTGATGGCCAGTGCCGCATTGGCTAACGTATCGGCAGCACCACTTCGCTCAAGCGCACCACCGAGCGGTATGGTTGCGCCAAGTAGGACAATGATTGGCCACTCGATATTCTCGTAAAGCTCGCGTAGCGGCATGACGTTAGTAACGACCATCAGTCCAGCTGCCAAAGTGAAGGAAACGGGCACCGATACTAGACCTAACGCACTGAGTAAAATTGCAGACGCAAAAATAGTGATGGGTAAAATAAACTGCTTTTGGCTGCCGATACGCAGGCTTCGCTGCGCCAACGGAAAACAACCAAAGCGCACGAAGACATCATTCAGTACTTCACTGTCGCCTTGCAATAACAAGACGTCGCCGGGCTTAAAACGGACATTCGATAAACTCGGTTTGAGCGTCTGACCATGACGAGCAACCGCCAGCACATTCACGCCAAACCGATGGCGCAAGCGTAAATCAGCTGCCGAGCGACCGATCAATCGGGAGTCATGCCCAACAATCCCCTCGATAACCTTAATTTCATCCGACACCAGAAAGCGTTCGTCAATTTCCTCGTCAGCATTGAGCTCAAAATTAGTGATATCCAAGATTTGTTGCAAGGTGTCCGCATCAGCCTCAACAATCAGAACGTCTTCGGCTTTAAAACGCTGATAGCGTGGTGGTGCAGTAATCTGATTTTTGCCACGTTTGAGCGCGACCACAGCAAAGTTCTCTTTGACCTTAGATTCCAGTTCAAACAGCGTACTGCCGATTAAATCGTTCTCAGGCGGGATGTAGATTTCGGTCAGATAAGACGTTAAATCATAGGGTGAGTTTGATGTGTTTCTACCGGCTTTGTCAGGGACCAGCCAACGGCTGACCAACCACATCAACACTAATCCGCCCAATGCAACAGACAGTCCAACCGGGGTGAAATCGAAGATACCAAAGCTTTCTCCGGTGGCTTGCGCACGGATATCCGAAATAATAATGTTGGGCGGCGTACCTATCATGGTTATGGTTCCACCCAGCAATGAACCAAATGCCATTGGCATCAATACTCTCGATGCACTGCCATTGTTTGCGCGAGCCAGCTGCAGCGCCACTGGAATCATAATGGCCATAGCGCCGGTGTTACTAATAAATGCCGAGACAAAGGTTGTTAAGCTGGTGAGAACAAGCATTTGCACCCAAGGGCGATCGCCGGCTTTCTTAACCAAGGTAGCAAGGGCATCGACAACACCAGAACGCCACAACGCATGACTGATCACGAGTACCGCAGCAACGGTAATGACCGCAGCATTTCCAAAGCCAGAAAAGACCTCTTGCGCAGGAACAAGGCCGACAATGGCTGCTAGCAGCAAAGCGCCCATACCGACAATGTCATAGCGCCACCGGTCCCACACAAAAAAGACCAGCGCAATTATCAATATGGCGCCTATTAATAGTTGATCAATCATCGGTAAACCTGTTTCACCCAAATCGGCGTATAGAACAGCATAGAGTGGCTTGATTTCGTGGGAAGTCAACAGTTTTACTGCTAAGATTGAGTCGAAAAATTAACAGAACAAGGAGAATTCAATGGCTAGCACATTGTTGCGTAACCTTTTGGTTGCGACCACTGCGCTTACGTTAAGTGCGCCACTATTCGCGCGTGACATCACAATAGAAGAGACCATCACGGTACAATCCATTACCAGTGCCGCCGTCTCCGCTGATGGACAACTGGCAGCGTTTACGCGCAACGTTCCACGCACCCCCTACGTTGATGACGACGGTAGTAACTATACCGAGTTGTTTACGGTTACCGGTGAAAATGACCCGGTGCCTTTCATCACAGGTAAACATAGTTTGGGTTCAATCCAAGTGCATGGTAATGCCATTTACTTTCTCGCTAAGCGCGGCGAAGACAAACACACTAGTCTCTATCGTATTGCTACCACCGGTGGTGAAGCGCAACGCGTCTTAGCACATGAGAATTCAATTAGTAGTTATGCATTGAGCGCTGACGGTCGTTACATTGCGTTCCGTGCCCGTGCAAAAGCCGATGATAATGACGAAAAATTAAGCAAAAAAGGCTTTAAGGCAGAAATCTACGAAGAAGAGTTTGAGTTCACCCACGCTTGGCTGTTCGATACGCAAGCCGATGCTGCAGAACCGGTTCAAGTAACTGACAACGAGCAAATTTACTCAGTTGATTTCCGTCCGGGTCATGAACAATTACTGGTTCGCGCTGCCCCTACAGCACTGGTTGATGACAACTACATGAGCAGCAGCTATCGACTTATCGATTATACGGGCGAGACGGTTAGTTCCTTCGAGTCGGTCGGTAAATTAGGCAAAGCGGAGTTTTCTCCAGATGGTCGCTATGTCGCAGTGATTGGTGCTGCGGATTATAACGACCCGGCGGATGGTCGCTTGTATGTCTACGACACACAAAAAGAAAACGAGCGCGTTGAAGTACTGCCGAATTACATGGGTCATGTACAAGACATCGCTTGGCGTCGTAACGACGAACTCGTTTGGCTAGGCCATCGTGGTACCGAGAGTGAAGTGCAAGCACTGACCATGCAATGGTTAGAGAGCCGCACCTTATTAGAGCTTGGTAAAGCGATTGTGGTCGACATTGAAGTGGCTGAAGGGCAAAGCGACGTTTATGTTCGAGCGCATACCGCCGCACATCCAACAGAATTGTTCCGGTTACAGAATCAGCAGTTGATTCGATTGACCGACTCGAACCCGTGGTTAGCGGACATCACGCTACCGCGCCAAGAGACCATTACTTACAAGGCGCGCGACGGTCTCGATCTTGAAGGGATCGTGATCTACCCGACTGACTATCAAGAAGGTCAGCAATACCCTTTGATTATGGTCGTTCATGGTGGTCCAGAGGCACATTACAGCAACGGTTGGTTGGACCGCTACGCCAGCCCGGTTAAACATGCCGCGCAGCAAGGCTATGCTCTGTTCTTCCCGAATTATCGTGGCAGCACTGGTCGTGGCGTTGAATTCTCAAAGCTGGGTCAAAATGACTATGCTGGGAAAGAATTCGATGACCTCGTTGATGGTAAAGATCACCTCGTGGAAATGGGCTTAGTCGACAGCACTAAGGTCGGCATCACCGGCGGTTCATATGGTGGTTTTGCGTCGGCTTGGGGTGCAACTGCACTGACTGAGCACTTTGCGGCTAGCGTCATGTTTGTCGGCATCAGCGATAACATTTCTAAGTTTGGTACCACCGATATTGCGAAAGAAATGCATGCTGTTCATGCGCGCAGCTATCCGTGGGAAAAATGGCAATGGTACCTAGAGCGTAGCCCTATTTATCATGCCGAGAAAGCCCGCACGCCAATCCTGATCTTACATGGTAAGGAAGACACTCGCGTACATCCAAGCCAGTCGATGGAGCTGTATCGCTACCTGAAAACTCACGGTAATGTGCCAGTGCGGTTAGTGCTCTATCCAGGCGAAGGTCACGGCAACCGCCGAGTCGCGTCACAGCTCGACTACGGTATGCGCATGATGCGTTGGATGAACCACTTCTTGGTAGAAGGTGGTACTGAAGCTCCAGCACATGAGTTACCTCACGCTGAGAATTTGAAATAACAGCAACAAAAAAGGCGCCATCAGGCGCCTTTTCTTTTACTCGAAACTCTTGAGTAGCTATGCGTTACAGCTGTGGACCTGCTGCAACCAATGCTTGCCCTTCGGCATTGTCGGTAAACTTCTCAAAGTTAGCGACAAAGCGCTGTGCTAAATCTTTCGCACGAACGTCCCACTCAACCGCATCGTCGTAGGTGTTCCGCGGATCCAAAATTGAGGTGTCTTCAACGCCCGGCAGACTGGTTGGCATCGCCAAGTTGAAGTATGGCAACTGCGCAAAATCTGCATCTTCAATACTACCGTCAAGAATGGCATCAATGATGGCGCGCGTGGCTTTAATCGAAATACGTTTGCCAGTGCCGTTCCAACCGGTGTTGACCAAATAAGCTTCAGCGCCAGACGCTGCCATACGCTTACCTAATACTTCAGCGTACTGCGTGGGGTGCAAACTGAGGAAGGCCGCACCGAAACAGCTTGAGAATGTTGGCGTCGGTTCTGTGATACCACGCTCAGTACCTGCCAATTTGGCGGTGAAGCCAGACAAGAAGTGGTACTTCGCTTGCGCATCAGTCAATTTCGAAACTGGTGGTAACACGCCGAACGCATCCGCAGTTAAGAAGATAACTTTCTTCGCGTGACCAGCTTTTGAAACAGGCTTCACGATGTTATCGATGTGATAAATCGGATAAGACACACGAGTATTTTCAGTTTTCGAGCCGTCATTGAAATCAACGGTACCGTCATCTAATACCGTCACGTTCTCAAGCAATGCATCGCGACGAATGGCATTGTAGATATCTGGCTCAGCTTCTTGCGACAAGTTGATGGTTTTGGCGTAACAGCCACCTTCAAAGTTAAACACGCCATCGTCATCCCAGCCGTGCTCGTCGTCACCAATGAGCTCACGCTTTGGATCGGTCGACAAGGTCGTTTTACCGGTGCCTGATAAACCGAAGAATACTGCGACATCGCCATCTTTACCGACGTTCGCCGAACAATGCATAGAAGCCACACCGCGCAATGGTAAAAAGTAGTTCATCATTGAGAACATACCTTTCTTCATTTCGCCGCCGTACCAAGTACCGCCAATTAACTGAATGCGCTCAGTTAAGTTGAACGCTACAAAGTTTTCAGAGTTGAGACCGTGTTCTTGCCACTTCGGATTAATACATTTCGCACCGTTCATGACCACGAAATCAGCCTTGAACGTTTTCAGTTCTTCAGCAGTTGGGCGAATAAACATGTTTTTGACGAAATGTGCTTGCCACGCCACTTCAGTGATGAAACGCACGGCTAACCGCGTGTCTTCATTGGCGCCACAGTAGGTATCGACAACAAACAAGCGCTTGCCCGATAACTGTGAAGTGACCGTGCCTTTCAAATCAGCCCAAATAGCTGGCGAAATAGCTTTGTTATCGTTCTTACCTTGATCAGACCACCACAATGTATTTTCAGTGGTCTCGTCACGCACAATATATTTGTCTTTCGGTGAGCGTCCGGTAAAAATTCCGGTGTCTACGGCGACAGCGCCAAGGTTTGTCACCGTACCCTTTTCGTAACCATGCAGGTCACTGCGGGTTTCTTCTTCGAACAACAGTTCGTAGGAAGGATTGTGGACAATTTCGGTGACGTCTGTGATGCCGTATTGGCTCAAATCCAGATCGGCCATGTGCTGGACTCCTGCGGGTCTGATCAGTGCGAATGAATAGAAAACGGTTAATGGGTCGCGATATTACATCGAAACACACAAAATTCCTAGTCTAACGGGCGTTATAAGCTGCGCTTTGTCGCACTTAGCTGCGTTTCGATTGCTTAATTTTTGCTTCTAGCGCCGCGGTCACTTCTGCAGCGGTAAACTGCCGGACATCGCCATGATGTAGCGCAACCTCTTTGACCAAAGTGGAGGAAATGAAGGAGTTTTCTTCTGCGGGGGTCAGGAACACGCTCTCCAAATCAGCGTACAAACGTCGATTCATGTTGGCCAGTTGGAATTCATATTCAAAATCACTGACTGCACGTAAGCCGCGAATTAACACCGTTGCTTCATGTTCTTTGGCAAAATCAACGAGCAAGCCACTAAAACCAACGACTTCCACATTCGGTAAGTCGCGCGTGACCTGACGCACTAATTCAACGCGTTCGGCTAGGGTAAACATCGGTTGTTTACTCGGACTTGCGGCTACACCCACAATAATTTCGCTAAAGAGGTTAGCTGCACGCTCGATTAAATCGGCATGCCCATTGGTGATGGGATCAAAGGTACCGGGATAAATAGCGCGTTTGTGCATGATTTTTCTCCAGTTCCGCAAATGAGGATGCGGATTGCCCCTCGGATCAGTTAAACTATGCGGTATAGATCTGACCGAGACCAAGTTTGGTCTGAATGAGCGGAGAATTACATGAAGCAAGATTTTTATCAACAACTTGAACAGCAGCTTGACGAGCTGCGTGAAGAAGGTTTGTACAAGAACGAACGGATTATTCTCGGCGAGCAAGCTGCAGAAATTCAGGTCGGCGACGGCGAATCGGTTCTGAACTTTTGTGCCAACAATTACCTCGGTTTAGCCAATGCCGATGAATTGATTGAAGCCGCTAAGCAAGGCCTTGACGAGCATGGCTTCGGTACCGCCTCGGTGCGCTTTATTTGTGGTACGCAAAATATCCATAAAACATTAGAAAGCAAACTCAGCGACTTTTTAGGAACTGAAGATACTATTCTGTATTCATCGTGCTTCGACGCGAATGGCGGCTTGTTTGAAACCTTGATGGGTCCAGAAGACGCGATTATCAGCGATGAGCTCAACCACGCCAGTATTATCGATGGCATTCGGTTAAGTAAATCCAAGCGCTATCGTTACAAAAACAATGATATGTCCGACCTCGAAGCTCAGCTAAAACAAGCGAAAGCTGATGGCGCTCGTCACATCCTCATTGCAACGGATGGTGTGTTCTCCATGGACGGCGTCATTGCCAACCTCAAAGGCATTTGTGATTTAGCCGACGAATACGGCGCTTTGGTTATGATGGATGATTGTCATGCCACCGGTTTCTTAGGTAAAAATGGTCGCGGCACCCACGAATACTGCGACGTTATGGGTCGTGTTGACATTATTACCGGTACTCTAGGTAAAGCATTGGGCGGAGCCTCTGGCGGCTACACCTCAGGTAAGAAGCATGTGATTGATTGGCTGCGTCAACGTTCACGTCCTTATTTATTCTCTAACTCTGTTGCGCCAGCGATCGTTCAAGCATCGATTCGCGTACTGGAGATGCTCGAACAAGGCGACGAATTGCGCGCGCGGCTATGGGACAACGCAGCCCATTTCCGCAATAAGATGACTGCTGCAGGTTTCACTCTCAGTGGCGCCGACCATGCCATCATCCCGGTCATGATTGGAGATGCGCGGTTAGCGAGCGAAATGTCTGATCGTCTGTTGGCCGAGGGAATTTATGTAGTCGGTTTTTCATTCCCAGTGGTTCCACGTGGCAAAGCACGCATTCGGACACAAATGTCAGCGGGTCATTCACGCGAACAACTCGATCGCGCAATCGATGCCTTTATTCGTATCGGTAAAGATTTGAACATTATTTAGTGGTTTGGTTTCCGCTAGCGGAGACCAATGAGTCACGGCCATCAGAAGGAGGTCGAACATGAAAGCTTTAGCAAAATTGCACGCCGAACCCGGCATTTGGATGACAGAAGCAGAGAAGCCTGAGTACGGTTACAACGACCTGCTGATCCGCATCAAAAAAACCGCTATTTGCGGTACAGACGTCCATATTTTCAAATGGGACGAATGGTCACAGAAAACCATTCCAGTACCGATGATTGTCGGTCATGAATATGTTGGTGTGGTCGAAGCCATGGGTGACGGTGTGCGCGGTTTCGAAAAAGGCGACCGCGTATCGGGTGAAGGTCATATTACTTGTGGTCACTGCCGCAATTGTCGCGCCGGACGTCGACATTTGTGTCGCAATACCGTTGGTGTAGGTGTGAATCGCCAAGGTTGTTTTGCAGAATATTTGGTTATTCCTGCGGACAATGCGTTCAAATTACCGGACGATATTAGCGATGATCTTGCTGCTATTTTCGATCCATTTGGTAACGCTGTGCATACCGCCCTCGCCTTTGATTTGGTCGGCGAAGATGTCTTAATTACTGGCGCCGGTCCAATCGGTATTATGGCTGCTGCGGTTGCCCGACACGTTGGCGCACGCCACGTTGTCATCACCGATGTAAACCCGTATCGCCTAGAGCTCGCCGAAAAAATGGGCGCGACTCGTGCAGTGGATGTGACCAAGACTAATTTACGCGATGTCATGTCTGAGTTAGGCATGAAAGAGGGCTTCGACGTTGGCTTGGAAATGTCTGGCGTACCATCTGCACTCTCAAGTATGTTGGAAACCATGAACCATGGTGGCAAGATTGCCATGTTGGGTATTCCACCGACTGCAGTCGCGATTGATTGGAACCAAGTTATATTCAAAGGTTTGGTGATCAAAGGGATCTACGGTCGCGAGATGTTTGAAACTTGGTACAAAATGGCTAGTTTGTTGCAGTCTGGTCTCGATTTATCACCGATACTGACGCACCAAATGCCGGTCGATGACTTCCAGAAAGGCTTCGACATTATGACCTCAGGTCAATCAGGCAAAGTTATCTTAAACTGGGATTAAAGCATGGCGGATTTTTCGCGCATCAATACCACGACAGCGCATCAACTCTGGGAAGCGGGAACTGCCCGCTTCGTAGATATTCGTGATGAACGCTCATTTGCCGCGGGGCACATTCCGCGTTCATTACGTCTGACCGATGCAAATGTCGTTGAGTTCTTAGACTCGCTCGAGGATGATGAAGCTGTGGTAGTGGTCTGTTATCACGGCAACAGCAGCCAAGGTGCCGCGCAGTATTTGGCGCATCAGGGTATTGAGCAAGTCAGCAGTTTAGATGGCGGGTTTACCGCTTGGGGCCAACTTTTTCCAGAGGCAGTGGAGCGCGGTTAAATGCAAAAATTACTGGCGACGTCGAATGCAGCCATGATGGCAGAACTTCATGCTTACCTTCGGCAACGTGGCATCCCAGTCACCGTCAGTGAGAATGGCAACCAGCTCGAACTTTGGTTAACGCAGTCCAGTTACAAAGCACTCGCGAAAGAGTTGATCACCGAGTTTAAAAACAATCCGCAGCCCCTCGAACCCGTCGAAAGTTCATCACCATCACAACCCACCCGCTCATCTGTAAACCGCGCCGGACCCTCGCTCTGGCGTCAATTACGAAGTCAGGCTGGTGCAGTCACTTTTGGCTTTGCTGTATTGGTCGTCGCGGTCTATTTAGGCCTGCAAACACCTGCTGCAGAGGCGCTCTTTGCGACCTTACGCATCAGCGATTATTTTGATGTATTGCCGTGGACACAACCCTGGCGACTCGTGACTCCTGCATTACTCCATTTTAGCCTGCTGCATATTCTGTTCAATGTGTTCTGGTGGTGGTACCTCGGCGGCCGTTTCGAAAAGCTCTACGGTTCCGTGTGGCTAGTGCTAGCGCTGCTGGTCACTGCAATTATTTCGAACGTCTCACAGTTCTTGGTGAGCGGTCCGTACTTTGGCGGCCTGTCTGGTGTGGTCTATGGCCTGTTTGGTTGCGCCGTCGTGCTGGCGTGGCAACGTCCTTCGCATCCGTTATTTTTACCACCTGGGCTTATTGGCTTTATGATTGTTTGGTTGGTACTTGGCTATACCGATTTGCTCTGGGTCAACGTAGCCAATACCGCGCATACAGCTGGCCTTATTTCCGGCCTCGTTTTTGGTGCAAGCATGCGGTTACTCGCGTTACGCAAGCGATAACACATGTCGACTACTCCGTTTCCAGCCATCACATTTCCGGTTGTCAGCACAGGAGGCGAAGCGCAATGGCTCGCCCCATCCGAAGTGCGTACGCCGCTGAGTCAACAACACGCAAATTGGTTACTCGACCCCGGCTCGCTAACGGCGAAGCTAAAAGCACTCAGTGCCGACTTCAAAGTACAAGTGTTGGGTCAACGCGAAACGACGTTGCTGGCTGATGAGAAGCCGTGGCTCGGTGACGTTGAACGCGCCGCAGTACGGGAAGTAATTTTATGGTGTGATGGGAAACCTTGGGTGTTTGCCCGCAGTGTGTTTCCACCGAGCGCATTGGCTGCACAACAACTCAGTTTGGGTACGCTCGGTGACAGCCCGTTGGGCGAACATCTATTTCGACAACCCGACCTAGCGCGCAGTGCCATCGAGCTGTGCCGCTTCGCGCCGACCTCGCAAGTCGGTCAGTTACATCAGCAACTTGGGTTTCCCGCACACGAACTCTGGGGCCGCCGCAGTTGCTTCTACGCAGCCAATCAAACTGTACTGGTAGCGGAAGTATTTCTTGGCGCTGCTAAACTGTATTCAGAATCACCATCACAAGGATAGCTATGCGTTGGTTTTCACCTGATCGTTTACATGCCTACTGGCGCTTGATGCGCGCAGATCGCCCCATTGGTACCTATTTATTGGCCTGGCCAACCCTCATGGCATTGCTCATTGCCGGCTCAGGTGAGCCCTCACTGCGCGTCGTTGTGCTGTTTATGATTGGTGTGTTTGTCATGCGCTCCGCGGGGTGTGTGATTAACGACTTTGCCGACCGTAAAATTGACGGTCATGTCACCCGCACACAGTTGCGTCCGCTCGCTACCGGCGAGTTGGTCGCATGGCAGGCGCTCCTCCTGTTTGTTCTGTTACTGACCATCGCGTTGTTTGTTGTCCTCCAATTTAACCAGCAAACCTTTTGGCTGAGCATTGGAGCTGTTGCTGTCGCAACCTTATATCCGTTTTGTAAACGCTTCACCCAGCTCCCTCAACTGGTGCTAGGAATTGCCTTTAGTTTTGGCATTCTGATGGCGTTCACGGCTCTCGAGCAGGGCTTGCCGGTAGCCGCTTGGATACTCTTCGTCACCAATGTTGTGTGGACCACGGCATATGATACCGAATACGCCATGGCAGACCGCGCTGATGATGTGAAAATTGGCGTTAAATCAACAGCGATTTTATTTGGCGGTTATGACCGCGCCATGATTGCGCTGTTGCAATTACTGACGCTAAGTGGGTTTGCAGGGCTGGGCTGGCATTTGCAGTTTGGCTGGAGTTTTTGGTTAAGCTTGATCATTGTTGCCGCACTCTTTGCTTGGCAACACAAAATGATCTGGTGGCGAGAACCGCCGCGCTGTTTCGCGGCGTTCCTACACAACAATCATGTGGGCTACGTGCTGACGTTAGGTATTGCTATCGACTACTGGTTCTGAGCCTAACGCTTTTAATTGCAGTACCTGTTGTACAGACTGGCGAATAGTTTGCAGCACCGCAGGCTCTAACATGCAGTCAATCCGATCACTAAATGGACCCACACGCGCGTCCGCCTCAAACTGACCATCCGCATTCACCTGAATGAAAGCTTCCGATTTGAGCGTGCTGATAAGGCCGCTGATAACCTTGCGATCAAAGAATTCCGGCGCGTTGACACCATGCATCGCGCTCAATCGCTCAGCCAACTGCACCGCATGGCTCTCTAAATCACTGCGGCTAATTGCACCAGCTTGCTGCAGTAGTTCCAGCACAATGGCATAGCGCTGCAACGTTTCACCTGCAGAGCGAGCGAGAAGCTGCAACTGGAAATAGGCTTGGCTATCACGACTTGGTGCCGCATAGACAACCTCGCCTTGTTGCGATTCGGTGCGGGTCAATAATTGCATCTCATGCAGCTGTTCAATCAAGGCGTGCGCCCACAATTGCATCCGATCACGCGAGTGACTCACAAACAATTCGTCTTGCAAGAGTGGTTGCATTTGCTCCAATAGATCAGCGACTTCAGCAACGGTAAAACGACTGTATGCAGTTGCATATGCAGCGATTACACAGGGTACAATCATCATATGCATGATGTTGTTGCGGTAGTAGGTCATGGCGATCGCGTTGGTGCCTTCCAACTTGATCATCTCGCCCAGATCATCTTGCTCAACTGAAAACTTGTCGTGAATACTTGCGAGCTGCCACAACTCCGCCCCACTTTGATGTGGCACGTAGGAGCCTTTGCTGTAAGGCACTTCTCTGAGTATCTGGGTATAGATATCGAGCTGCGCAATAAGCTCTTCACGCGTTAACGCGTATTGCTCGGCACTGAGTAAAGCCAACGCAGATAAGTTCACACTGTTAAGTGCAGCCGCATCATTAATACGATGCATGATCTGCTCAGCTAAAATATTGACAGTTGGCGTTAACCACTTGGGTCGTGACGGCTCTTCAGCACCGTGGGTAATCGCGTCACGCCAATTTGGCTGCAATGTATCAAGGGTTTCACCTAAATTAATCGGCTCACCAAAAGTCACAAAACCGTGTCCGAAATTTCGCAAATGACGCAAAGTGCTGAGTACTTGAAAGACGGATTCTTTTTCCTTCGACTTCCCTTTCAGCTCTTTTAAGTAAGTACCCACTTCCATGACATGCTCGTAGCCTAGATACACTGGTACAATAGAGAGCGGTCTAGTCTGGCCGCGCAACATACCCTGCACGGTCATCGCGATCATGCCCGTTTTCGGAGACAGCAAACGACCGGTGCGGCTACGCCCACCCTCAGTGAAATACTCGACTGGGTAGCCCTTTTGGAAGAGCCGATTGAGATACTCACGGAATACGGCCGAATAGAGTTTATTGCCCTTAAAGCTGCGGCGAATAAAGAACGCGCCGCCACGACGGAAGAGCGGGCCCGCTGGGAAGAAATCGAGATTTACGCCAGCAGCAATATGCGGCGGCACTAGGCCTTCTTTATAGATCACGTAGCTTAATAGCAGGTAGTCCATATGGCTGCGGTGACACGGAACATAAATGACTTCGTGCCCAGCCTGTGCCAACGCTCGAATTCGCTCGCCACCTTCTATATGGATACCGTTGTAAATTCGACTCCACAGCCACGCCATAAAACGGTCAAGAATACGAACCAGTGTTTCGCTGTAGTTCGCAGCAATTTCATCGAGATACTTATAGGCAGTTTTGCGTGCTTGCTCGATGGAGATCTTTTTGCTCTTGGCTTCATCTTCTATCGCTTTTTGCAGCGCTGCAGAATTGAGTAGATTCTCAATAACGAGTTCGCGGTCCGTTACTTTAGGCCCCGCAACGGCGTGTCGGAGGCGCACAAAATGTACGCGTGCAACCCGCGCTAATTTATGAGCAATAGTGCGGCTGCTACCGAACTTATCCGCCATGTCTCGAAGTTGCACTGGGCGACTGGCGCGAACCAAAATATTGCGACCAGAAAACAGCACTAACCAGAACTTTCGCCACATGCCGGGGTTGTCTAAGTCACCAACCATGGGCTTGCCCTCACGGCGCTCTTGCCCAGACTTTCGGCCCCAGAACACACCGACCGGCACGAGCTGCACCGCAACACTGGAGTCACGCTCATGAGCTTGGAGTAATTGCTGGAACTCATCGACAGCGGCTTCAGCTTGCTGTGTTTCTGAAGGAGCCACGTACATGAGTCGCGCAAAAGATTGCCCATTAATCAATAACGGCTCATCGATGCTTGGCAAGTTCGCTTGCACAAGAGCTGCGCGTGCTACCAGGTGGTCAGCGGCGGACGTCGAACGCATGATATAAACCACTTGTTTAGTGCCGACTACTGATTGTTCGGTATCACGATCAAGAATAATCTCAAATCGAGTTAACAACCGAATCGGCCAATACAGTACTGTTCGCCAAAAAGCCTGCAACCTCATTCAACATCCTCATCCAAGTAGACGGTGATAGCATAGCACCAATAGCCGGCTATTCTGCCAGAAAAACCGCCGCGACTAAATATTTGGCAATTTACTAGAAAAAAAGTTGCGAAATGAAAACACCTGTATATACTCACAGTATCACTGTATAGATAAACAGGTAATCACATGCGTCCTTTAACACCGCGTCAGCAAGAAATCTTGACCCTTATCAAAGATAACCTTGATGCCACTGGTATGCCGCCAACGCGGGCTGAAATAGCAACACGTTTGGGGTTCAAATCAGCAAACTCTGCTGAAGAACACCTGAAAGCGCTCGCTAAGAAAGGTGTGATTGAGATGCTACCCGGTATGTCGCGAGGTATTCGCGTTATTGGCGATGAAGACGAGATGCCAGAAGGTTTGCCATTAATTGGTCAGGTGGCTGCAGGTGAACCTATCTTGGCACAGCAACATATCGAAAGTCATTATCGTGTCGATGAGAATTTATTTAGACCTCATGCTGATTTCCTATTACGAGTACAAGGCATGAGTATGAAAGATATTGGTATTTTGGATGGTGATTTGCTCGCCGTGCATAAGACTCAAGAAGCTCGAAATGGTCAGATCATCGTTGCCCGTGTGGATGATGACGTTACCGTGAAGCGGTTCGAGCGCAAGGGAAATACCATTTTATTACACCCAGAGAACGAAGAGTTTTCGCCAATTCAAGTGGATTTAACCCAGCAATATTTTACGGTCGAAGGGTTAGCGGTTGGCGTGATTCGCAATGGAGCTTGGTTATGAGAAACTTTGATTCAGCTTACACAGCACAACAATTTTTAGAAACCGTTGAAAGTACGCCTTGGAGTGGACAAGAGTCAGCACAGTTAGCTACTCATCAGTTTAATGATGTATTGCCACGCATTCAGGCATTAGCCATGCGCACAAGCGAATGGATTACCGTCATCGGCGGTACCCGCCAAGTCATCGATGCGATGGTACAAAGCGGCATCAGCCGTGCTCGCATTCGCTGGGTAGCAGGTAAAACGCAAGACCAGCGCGAATGGGCGACTGAACAAGCTTTACTGGCAAGCACCAGCAGCGTCGTATTGAGCTGGTTAGAAGAATTATCGCCACGCATGCAGCAACGTTTGAAGATGGCGAGCAAAGTAAGTCATACCCACAGTTTTGTGTTTAACGCGCTTCCTTCACTTACCCCACTCCACTAAGTCTGCGAGTGAAGGTTGTCCTTCGGGCTGCTTCGGCAGCCCTTTTTTATGCATGTTTTTTCTCTTATCCTTAAATTTTCTTAACTTTGGCGGTGGCTTTTTCGTCACGTCATGGTATTTTGTTCCAGCAGCTTACTGCTAACACAAAAACAAATAATAAGACTGATACAAAACAACAAAGGGTTAGTGGGGAAAGCGATTTTTCCTTTACCAGAAATGCTGTTCCTTTTTCTGCTCACCTCTTTGTTCTTCAGGCTCGCACTTCGGTGTTTTCGTGGTAGTCCACGTCGGAAGAATGAGAGGAGATGTCGCGTGAGAACGAGACTCATCACCGCGCTCGTAGCAGGTTTACCCCTGGCTGCTAGTGCACAATCGCAATTTAATTTGACCCAAGGTGTCACAGATATAAGTAATCGTGTGTATGACCTACACATGACCATCTTCTATATTTGTTGCATTATCGGGGTCATCGTTTTTGGGGCCATGTTTTGGTCTATGTTCCGCCATCGCAAGTCGAAAGGCCGTAAACCTGCGACCTTCCACGAGAACGTGAAGGTTGAGATCGCTTGGACCATAGTCCCCTTCCTGATTTTGGTGGGTATGGCTATTCCTGCTACATCCACTTTGATCGCTATGGAAGATGTCAGCGAATCTGATGTCACCGTATTAGTGACCGGCTCACAGTGGAAATGGCACTACCGGTATTTCGACCATGACGTTGAGTATTTTAGTCTACTTGCCACACCTCGAGATCAGATCACCAATCGACTCGATAAAGGCGAGAATTATTTACTTGAGGTCGATCGTCCGCTAGTCATCCCAACGGGCCAAAAGGTTCGTTTCCTAATTACTTCTGACGACGTTATCCATTCATGGTGGGTACCCGCATTTGCTGTGAAGAAAGATGCCAACCCTGGCTTTATTAATGAAGCCTGGACTCGGGTTGATGAGCCCGGCATCTATCGTGGCCAGTGCGCAGAGTTGTGTGGTAAAGACCATGGTTATATGCCAGTAGTGGTTATTGCGAAAGAGCCTGCCGAGTACGAAGCTTGGATTACCGAGCAAGAAACTATTCAGCGCGAAGCCAAAGAAGAAGAACAACGTCTCCTGTCGATGTCAATGAGCATGGACGAGTTGATGGAGCTTGGCGAACGTGTGTACCTGGGTAGTTGTGCTGCATGTCACCAAGCCAACGGACAAGGTATTCCGGGTGTATTCCCAAGCCTAGTCGGCACGGAAATGGTTAAGAACGACATCCCAGGCCACATCGACATTGTCGTGAACGGTAAAAACGGCACCGCAATGCAGGCATTCGCTAACCAGCTTTCGTTGCGTGAAATCGCTGCGGTTGTCACCTACGAGCGAAATGCTTGGGGCAATGACACCGGAGACATGGTGCAAGCCGCCGATGTCAACGAATACGTGAATCAATAAGGGAGACTCGACTATGAGCACAGTAGTTGGCGAGATGGATCATCACGATCATCACCACCATGCGCCGTCGGGCATTACCCGTTGGCTATTTACCACAAACCACAAAGATATCGGTTCACTATATCTGTGGTTTAGTTTCATCATGTTCTTGGTTGGCGGCTCCATGGCGATGGTTATTCGCGCTGAGCTATTCCAACCCGGATTACAATTAGTAGAACCGCACTTCTTTAACCAGATGACGACCGTTCACGGTCTGATCATGGTATTCGGTGCTGTTATGCCTGCCTTTACAGGCCTAGCAAATTGGATGGTGCCGCTGATGATCGGCGCACCTGATATGGCGTTACCACGAATGAACAACTGGTCATTCTGGATTCTGCCGTTCGCATTTGCCATTTTGTTAGCATCACTGTTTATGGAAGGTGGTGGTCCAGCGTTCGGTTGGACGTTCTACGCACCGCTGTCGACCACTTATAGTGGCGATTCAACCGCATTGTTCGTGTTCTCAGTGCATATTATGGGTATCTCATCGATTATGGGGGCGATTAACGTAATCGTGACCATTATGAACATGCGTGCACCCGGTATGACTTACATGAAGATGCCGTTGTTCGTATGGACTTGGTTTATTACCGCTTTCCTCCTCATTGCGGTTATGCCAGTTCTGGCCGGCGCTGTAACTATGGTGTTAACTGATAAGTACTTCGGTACCAGCTTCTTTGATGCAGCTGGCGGCGGCGACCCTGTTATGTTCCAGCATATATTCTGGTTCTTTGGTCACCCCGAAGTTTACATCATGATTCTGCCGTCATTCGGTATCGTCTCAGCTATCATCCCAGCATTCTCGCGCAAACCATTGTTCGGTTATGCGTCGATGGTTTACGCCACCGCCGCTATCGCCGGACTATCGTTCTTGGTTTGGGCGCACCACATGTTCACAACGGGCATGCCGGTGGCCGCTGAGCTATTCTTTATGTACTGTACGATGCTGATATCCGTGCCGACTGGGGTAAAAGTATTTAACTGGGTTGCCACCATGTGGCGTGGTTCGATTTCATTCGAAACACCCATGCTATTTGCACTAGCCTTCGTTATTTTGTTCACCATTGGTGGTTTCTCAGGCCTGATGCTTGCCATCACACCGGTTGACTTCCAGTACCACGACACCTACTTCGTAGTGGCTCACTTCCACTATGTATTAGTCAGTGGCGCGATCTTCTCCATTATGGCAGCAGCGTATTACTGGTTGCCGAAGTGGACTGGACACATGTATGACGAAAACTTAGGTCGTTGGCACTTCTGGTGCTCGCTGATCTCCGTGAACGTGTTGTTCTTCCCAATGCACTTTGTTGGTTTAGCAGGTATGCCGCGCCGGATCCCTGATTACGCCCTGCAGTTTGCAGACATTAACCAAATAGTCAGTATCGGTGGTTTTGCCTTCGGTCTGTCGCAGTTGATCTTCCTGTGGGTTGTGATCAAGTGCGTACGCGGTGGCGAAAAGGCAGCTGCGAAACCGTGGGAAGGTGCAGAAGGTTTGGAATGGACGGTCGATTCTCCAGCTCCATATCACACCTTTGAAACACCACCACAGGTTAAGTAAGAAGGAATTGACGTATGACTGATACCAACTCGAATCCAGCTCCACAGCGGCCAGATAATGGCCGCGTTGTGCGGCGCCTACTGCTCACTGTGGTGTGTATGTTTGCGTTTGGGTACGCGTTGGTACCGCTGTATGAAGTGTTTTGTGATATCACTGGGTTTAATGGCCGCACTAATAATGAGCAAGCTGCGGCCAATACTCGTGCAGTGGATACCTCGCGAACCGTCAACGTTCAATTTATTACGCGTACGAATAGCGGAATGCCTTGGGGTTTTGCACCGGAAGTGAAAAGTGTTCGCGTGCATCCTGGTGAGACAAAAGTCGTGAACTTTCTCGCCAACAACCCCACTGGTGGCAACATGGTGGCGCAAGCTATCCCTTCTGTTGCACCGGGTGAAGCCGCATTGTATCTCAATAAAACGGAGTGCTTTTGCTTTAATCAGCAACCACTCAAAGCAGGTGCAAATACCGCCATGCCGATGCAGTTTTATTTAGATCCGGATATTCCCGACCATATTCATACGCTGACCTTGTCATACACGCTGTACGATATGACAGCCAATGCTACACCGGATGTGCTGGCGCAAATGCAGCCGGCAAACTAAGGAATTGTTATGGCAGAGAAACACGAAAAATATTACGTCCCCGCGTCCAGCCCGTGGCCCATTATTGGTGCTGTTGGTCTCGGTTTAATTGCGTTTGGTGCTGGACACACCGTTATCGAAAATAGTAAAGGCATTGACGGCTGGGGCAGTAATGTCCTCACCGCAGGCTTACTGGTCATTGCATTCATGTTGTTTGGTTGGTTCCGTGACCAAATTAATGAATCAATGTCTGGAATGTACAGCAAACAGCTGAGCGCCTCATATCGGCAGGGAATGAGTTGGTTTATTTTCTCTGAAATCATGTTCTTTGCGGCTTTCTTCGGTGCGTTGTTTTACGCCCGTGTGATTGCAGTTGAATGGCTTGGTGGTGCCGGTAATAATGCGATGACCAATGAAGTGCTGTGGCCAGAATTTAGTGCGCATTGGCCACTCACCGAAACGCCAGGTGGTACCGCCTCTGGTGAAATGGGTTGGTTTGGCTTACCGCTGTATAACACCATTATTTTGATTATCTCTTCCTTTACCTGTCACTTTGCTCATGTAGGTCTTGAGAAAGGTAAGCGAACGCAATTAAAAGTATGGTTGGGTATCACCATTATTCTGGGTTGTATCTTCTTGTATCTGCAGGGCGTTGAATATGTTCATGCCTATCAAGATCTTGGATTGACCTTAGACTCAGGTATTTATGGCAATACCTTCTACATGCTCACTGGCTTCCATGGCATGCACGTTACGTTGGGTACGGTGATGTTAATCATTATGTTCCTGCGCGTCATGAAAGGTCACTTTACCCATGACAATCACTTTGCATTCCAAGCGACCAGCTGGTATTGGCACTTTGTTGATGTAGTTTGGGTATGCTTGTTTATCTTTGTTTATATTCTTTAAACCCAGCGAGCGCCCGTTAATACGGGCGCTCATTCGGTGCAATAACACCGGACAGTAGTAACGCCACAATGATAGCCATGGCAATACCGGACCACATCACCCGTTTGCCCAAGTAGTGTGTCATTGAGGGCTTGGTCGGATCATCGCGTAACATCGCAAATAGTGCGCGAAACAGATTCACGACCATAAAAAGCATGAGTAGTACCAAAATGACTTTAGCAGTAAAAACCATGACATCTTCCTTTCGAGGAGCAGCAGAATGAATCGGGGCAAATTAGTTGCCGTGACGCTCACTGTGCTGGCAATTTTCATTTTGGTCAACCTCGGATTGTGGCAACTCGAACGTGCCGACGAAAAACAAGTTTTGTTCGATGATTTTGCGCAGAATCAATCGGAGGCTGTCGATCTAACGCTGCAACCAAACCCCTTACCTGCCCGCTATCAATCCGTCGAAATTACCGGAACCTTTGCCGATAATCGGTACTTCTTACTGGATAATCAGATATGGCAAGGACGTGTCGGTTATCAAGTCATCGGCTTACTTGAAGTGACAGAGCTACCGTATTTGGTGCCGGTGAATATGGGTTGGGTAACTGCTGGAATCGATCGCAGCTACCTACCGGATTTAGACCTCCCTGAGGGCGAAGTGCAGATTAGTGGGTTGTTCTACACGCCTGCCGATGATGCCTTTATGCTCGGTGACCAGGTCATCGAAGCGGGCAGTTGGCCGCAACGAATTCAGCAGCTCAAACTTGACGCCTTAAGTGAAGCAACACAACTTCCTTTAGCCCCCTATGTGGTGCTACTCTCGGCAGGTTATCAGACCGCAACAGCTGACTCTGCCACTGCTGAATTTGGCTGGCCGCGCCAATGGCAACCGCAGGTCATGACTCCACAAAAACACCGCGCTTATGCGTGGCAGTGGTTCTCATTGGCTATCGCTTGCGGATTAGTCTTTTGGTTTGCTAGTCGCTCCAGAAAAACAAAAACAGAGGATCGGACATGACATCGGTGAAGAAATCACGCGCCACATTTGTTGGCGTTGTCATTGCATTTTTGATTCCAGTACTTGGCGCATACCTAGTACTGCAGGGGAATTGGTATCAAGGCGCAGCGACCAATAAAGGTACGATGCTGGTACCCCCGTTTGAATTAGGTGAATTAAACGCACAACTACCTGAAGGTTGGCGAATAGTGTTGCGTGATAGCGGTCAATGTTCAGCGGCCTGCATTCAGGGACTTTATGCCATTAATCAATTAGACATTGCACTTGGAAAGGAAACCGATCGAGTCACACCGGTATTCATTAGTGCAACAGAAACTACTGTCGACCTTGAACAAATGCCGATAGTTCGTAGCGTTATCAGTGCAGACCTCATTGAAGCTTTGGCCGACCTGCCTGCAGAGCAGCTATTTATTGTCGATCCGATGGGAAATGTAGTGCTGTATTACCCTACTCATGCCGACGAAGAGGCTATGCGGTTAGAGGCAAAGAATTTGTTATCTGATTTACGCACCCTTCTGAAATTGTCAAAGATTGGATAAGCCCATGCGTAACCTTGTCAAATTTAGTCTGGTTTTAGTGGTTATCGTGATTGTATTGGGATCCTACACGCGTCTCACTGATGCCGGTTTAGGCTGTCCCGATTGGCCCGGTTGCTACGGCACCCTAACTGTTCCTAAAAGTGAAGAACAGATATCTCGCGCGGTCGAACTATGGCCCGATGCGCCTATTGAATACAACAAAGCATGGAACGAAATGATCCATCGCTACGCTGCGGGTTTGCTTGGCTTAACCATTCTCGCGATAGCTATTTGGTCGGTGGCGCGAGTTCGTAAGCATCCAGAACAGCCCGTCAAATTACCGTTGCTATTATTAGTAATGGTGACATTCCAAGCCCTGCTGGGTATGTGGACTGTCACTAAAAACTTGCAACCATTGATTGTTATGGGGCATTTGCTCGGTGGTTTCACCACATTTTCATTGTTGGCGTTGCTGCATTTAAGGCTGAAGCGCATTCATTTACCGATGGGCGATCCGCAAGTTCGCAAACTCGCAGGATTAGCATTCATAGCCTTACTTGCAGTAATCGGACAAATAGCACTAGGTGGTTGGGTCGCGGCCAATTACGCAGCAATGGCGTGCACTCAATTACCAATCTGTGAAGTCGACTGGGTGAACAAACTCGATGTAGCCGGCGCGTTTTCAGTTCCAGATGCTGAGACCTACCAGTATGGTGCTCATGATTATGATGAACGGGTAACCATGCATGTTGCTCACCGTATCGGTGCTATAGTGGTTACTGTTATTGTCGGATTGATGCTCTTTTCGGGGTACCGGAAGGCCCGTTCGGCGGTTATTCGAACCAGTCTGCATTGGGTGAGTGTGCTGCTCGTTGTTCAGCTGCTACTCGGTCTTGCCAATGTCTTATTTTTGCTACCTTTAGGGGTAGCTGTCGCGCACAATCTGTTTGGAGCTTTACTCTTAGTGAGTTTGGTTGCACTCAATTATAAAATCGCGCGCAACGCATAGCACCTGCATAAAAACGAGAACAAGGGTGCGCACTTAGTATTAGAAAGGAAGTAAAGATGACAGAACCGACTTCAATGCAAGCCGCCGATGAGGCTCTTGCGGCGACCTATAAACGCAGCGCCAACTGGCGTGACTATTTGGAGCTGACCAAGCCCCGCGTCGTAGCATTATTACTACTGACTGCTGTGGTAGGTATGTGTCTAGCGACCACCTCTTGGGTACCTTGGCAAATTATGGTGCCCGCAATAGTCGGCATCGGTTTGATGTCGGGTTCGGCTGCAGCTGTCAATCATCTAGTTGATCGGCATATCGATGCACGTATGGCGCGCACATTGCGCCGTCCATTGCCAGCGGGTTCTCTCTCGCCGCGCCGCGTATTGGCATTCGCAACCATAGTTGGCGCACTCGGGTTTGTCGTTCTTGCTCTCTTTGTCAACATGCTGACCGCTTGGCTGACCTTCGCCAGCTTGGTCGGCTACGCCATTGTCTACACCATGTATCTAAAACGCGCGACACCACAAAATATTGTGATTGGCGGCCTTGCTGGTGCCGCACCACCTTTACTGGGTTGGACGGCAGTGACGAATGAAATTCATCCGTTTGCTATTTTACTGGTCATGATTGTGTTTACCTGGACGCCACCTCATTTCTGGGCGCTAGCGGTCCATCGCGCGAAAGACTACGCCAAAGCTGATATTCCAATGCTGCCAGTCACGCACGGTATCGAGTTCACCAAGACTTGTATTCTGCTCTATACCATTCTGCTTGGGGTTATCTGTTTGTTACCCTATGTAGTGGGAATGTCAGGCGTGGTCTATCTCATTGGTTCAAGTATTCTGAGTATCTGGTTCCTAGGCTACGCATGGAAGCTGAAGTTTTCGCCGGGGAAACTCACCGCCTATAACATGTTCAAATTCTCGATTTGGCAATTGATGGTGCTGTTTGTGCTGTTCCTGATCGATCATTACGTTGGTCCAGAACCGGTTCTGGCAGCAATGCTGTAAAGGGGCATTTTCATGCAAAAGTTATTACTCTCCATTGTTGCTCTGGTTGCCCTAGTCGCTGGTATAGCCATATATAACTGGCTCCCGCAGGAGCAACCGCAAGCACTGGTCTATGAACCAGCACGCGCCATAGCGCCATTTACACTCGATGGCAGCGATGGCGGATTGGCTGATAACTCCAATTTAGAAGGCCAATGGACACTGTTGTTCACGGGGTATACCTTCTGCCCAGATATCTGCCCAACAACCATGGCAGACTTACGCAAGATCTTACCTGAACTGCAAGAGCACAGCGTTGTTCCGGTAAAAGTGTGGATGATTTCAGTTGACCCGCAACGCGATGATGTCGACAGAATACAAAAATATACGAGCTTTTTCGGTGAGAATTTCTATGGTGTGCGAGCTGAACACCAACGCCTTTACCCATTCGTCAATGGCTTAGGATTGATGTACAGCATCCCCGATGAGGGTGAACAGGACTATCTGGTCAACCACAGTGCCGCAATAATACTGGTTAATCCTGCTGGAAATCTGCAGGCCATTTTCAAAGCTGAGCACGTTATCGGTGAAATTCCGACAGTGAGTATGGAACAGCTCGCGCAAGATTTTGAAATCATCGCGCGACGCTATCACTAATTCATTTTAGTCTGGCCAACGACCATTCTCATCCGGTCGCACGAATGGATGGGAGTACCAATAAAAACGACCGTTCTGTTTAGCGGATGGTACTGTACAGTTCAGTCGTGACCGTCCTATGGTTAAGTCGCTCGGCAATTCGATAGTCGCTCGGCTTAAACCATCCCCAACCTCAGACCATTGCGGTTGAATCACCGCACTGCCATAAAAACAATTCATCTGACTGAGTCGATATTGCTCACTTTCTTGTACGGTAAGCTCGACTGTTGGTCTTACCTCAGACCCAGATTGAATCATCGATTCCGGCTTCGCCTGCACAACGGGTAGTGGCAAACTCAACAGCTTAGTTTTTAGCGTCTCTAAATTGGCATATTGTGCTGATGCCGGAAATCTCGGAATTGCGCCGGCTGGCGAGTACTCACCCCAAGGTCCAGAATGTTGTGCAAACGCCAAAAAACCTTCCTCGACCAGCATTCCTGCAAGCTGTGGATTGTACTCGCCGTAAGGATACGCAAATAGTTTTGGCTGCTCACCGAGCCGTTGTTCAATTTCCTCTTGCGCAGCGAGAATTTCGTTGCGTTGCCGCTTTAACCATTCTGCTTCAGATTCACTCTCAAGACGCCAGGTCATGTGGCTATGAGATTGTGAGTGATTCGCTATGGTCGCACCATACTCTTGAAGTGATTCCAGCTGGTCCCACGTCATATACAGACGCGGAGTCTCTGCCATCAACTTTGGATTCACGAAAATAGTAAAGGGGTAGTTATACTTCTTAAAGAGCTCGAGGCCTTCGCTGTAAACATTGCGCCAGCCATCATCGATGGTTATGGCTGCGGCGCGCTCAGGCAGAGTCCCTGCTTCGATGCGCTCGGCGGCTTCAGTTAGCGATAATACCGTGAAGTTGTTGTCGGCTAGAAACTCAAAATGCGCTTCGAGTTCTTCGACTGTTACCGAAGTAACCCGCGGTGTATCATCGCCAATATGGTGATACTGTAAAATAGCAACGCCCGTGGCAGCGGTCGACTTCGCTAGTACTACAAAAGGAACGCTAACCAGCATGGCTAGCCACAAACCAACAACTCGCATCGACACTCACTCCTCTTCTCAGCAATGGCTCGGCTGGGGCTCACGTGGCGATCATCGACGAATTTTTGCCATTGCGTTACCGATGATCATCTCCAACATCGCCGCACCTTTATTAGGTCTCGTTGACACTGCCATCATAGGGCATCTGCCCGAGTCGATCTACCTAAGCGCAGTGGCATTAGGCGCTATGGTTGTTAGCTTTGTATTCCTCCTCGCCATTTTCTTGCGGATGACGACGACAGCTGAAGCCGCACAAGCATTCGGCGCTGACGACCAACCCGCAACGGAACGCACTTTAGTGCACGCCTTATGGCTGGCGTGGGGTCTTGGTGTATTGTTGATTGTCGGAGGTCCCGGGATTATTGCCGGAGCTTGGTGGATTATTCAGCCCTCGGAAGAACTCCGTCTATTGGCATCAGAATACATCTCTATTCGCCTCTGGGCGGCACCCGCGGCTCTAACGAATTTAGTAGTGTTAGGCGTTCTCCTCGGGCGCCAACAAAGCAAACGCGCCATGGTTCTTGTCATTTTTACCAACGCTGTGAATGTTGTCGGTGATGTCATTTTGATCATCGGCCTCGGTATGACAGTGGCCGGCGCCGCTTGGGCGTCAGTGATTGCGGAAGTTGCCACAGCATTGCTTGGAGTAGCCATGCTAAAACCTCTGCTACCTACCATTGGACCACTTTGGCGAGTACAACGCGATCATCTACGTCGCTTCGCTAGTATGAATCGAGACGTGTTCATTCGTTCCTTACTGCTACAGCTGTGTATGGCAGTCATGACTGGCTATGCCGCACGTTTCGGTGCAGTTGTGGTTGCTGCTAACGCGGTTTTGATGCAGTTTCTACTGCTGATTTCGCTGGGTTTAGATGGCATTGCCTATGCTGTTGAAGCACTCGTTGGAGCCGCTCGAGGACGCAAGAACAGCGGCGAAATTCGCTTTTGGATGCGGCTAACGCTGGTTTGGTCGTGTATTTTTGCATGCCTGTATAGCCTGACATTCTGGTTGGCAGGGAACTGGATTATTCAAACCCTGACGGATTTGCCAGATGTCATTGCCGTGGCGAATCGTTATCTGATCTGGCTCTGGATTCTCCCGCTGCTGGGACACTGGAGCTATTATTTCGACGGTGTTTATATTGGCCTAGGCCTAACCCAAGCGATGCGTGACACGATGGCTATTAGCGCATTGCTGGTATTCGTTCCAGTGTGGCTCGGTGGCCAAGCGCTTCTCGAAAACAATAACGCCAACCATGGTTTGTGGTTGGCGTTATCGTTATTTCTACTTGCCCGCGGCGTCAGTCAATATTGGATGTTGACGCGACGCTACGCGGTTTTGCTCAAATAATGAATTACTGAGCAAGGTCATCCAACAAGATCAGACCTGGAGGTAAACCGCCACCTGCAGAATCAACCGCTACTGCAGTGTAGATACCGCCACCTTCAAGAGTTAACGGAATCGGACCAATGGCTGCAGTTTGCGTACCTGCTGCGGTTACCGTGACGACATAGTCACCTGGCAGCAACGATACATAACCGGTAGACACTAAGGCAGCTGAATCAAATGGCACGTCCGCAAATGCTGGGGCTGCACCACTAATGTCGTCAGTTGCAGTAACATAGATATCAACGTTACCAGCACTTGGTGAAGCGTGTACGAGTTGTACTTGTGCTTCAGTCGCTACGCGACGTTGTGCGTCACCCACAACTGCTAAGGTCAATGAACCGTCGCCCAATGCACCTACTGCGTACACTGATAACGCGTCACCTGTGGCTAGGCTTAAAGGTGCGTCATCAATCACTACAGGTGTACCGCCCGCGGCAGCTACATCAATAAGGTAATCGGCTGCTGGCAAGTTGATAAAGTCAGTGCCTGAACCGAACGCTAGACCGGCAATGGCTGGGCTCGCAGCGTTATTTACGGTTACGTCAACTGGTGGAGCATCCGCGCTTGCGTGTACCACACGAATATCAGCACCTGCATTTACGTCAGGTAACAACATTGAACCTTCACCATCAGCAATCTGCAGCATCACTGGCGATGCGCCCGTTGCTGTATTGTTGACTGCTGCTACTACAAGGTCAGCGCCATCTGGCAATTCAATCGCGCCACTGTCATACGCAACGGCAGCTGGGTCACCGGCTACGGTAATGCGTACTTGGTATTCACCGGCTGGCACATCGAGCTGGCCAGTAAAATCACCAAACTGCAACGTTGCAGCTGGGGCTTCAGCAGCTAAATCAGCATCTGGAGCTGTTAGGAAGATATCGACGGTTGGTGCAGCTGGCGATGCATGAACAACCTGCAAGCGCGCATTACCCGCGTCGATGTCGCTATCCATGTTAGCGAAGATCAAAGGCTCAATAGTGCCGTCAGCTGCGCTACCGATTGCGAAGATTTCATAACGCGTATTTTGTGAGAAAGTTGCATCAGCTGGCCCAATGACCGTCGCGACAGAACCATCTGGTAAAATACCGTCAACTTGCAAGCTGTAATCACCAGCATCGACAGAAAGAACACCTGAAGACGCACCAAAAGGCACAGCTTCAAGCACAGCATTACCGTTCGCTAAGACATTAACATCTGGCGCATCAGCAACGCTGTGGTGTACTCTTAATGAGGTCGTTGGTGTTGGTTGCGGCGGGACGGCGACATCTTCGTCATCGTTGGTGCTACTGCTCCCACACGCGGCTAAGACAAAAGCTGCTGTTGCAGCAAGACTCAGTTTTGTGATCCCATTCATGATTTATTCCTCGTTTGTTATTGGCAAATAACGTTACGAAAGGATTATCTGAATGGGATCACTCTCTTTACATTAGCTTAATATTTAGACAGGTTGAGCGTTAGTAGTATGAGTGCTCGCCACGTTCGTGTTCAGTGACATCACGGACGCCGTTGAGTTCATTGGGGAAGCGCTGCAAAAGCTCTTTCTCAATGCCTTCTTTCAAAGTCACATCAACCATTGAACAACCATTACAACCTCCACCAAATTGCAATACTGCAATGCCGTCTGGCGTGATCTGTTGTACTGATACTTTGCCGCCATGGTTGGCGAGTTGTGGATTGATCTCTGCTTGAATCATGTATTCAACACGTTCAATCAATGGTGCATCGTCTGACACTTTCCGTGCTTTCGCATTAGGTGCTTTTAAGGTCAGTTGTG
The DNA here is from genome assembly GCF_048263735.1 of Pseudidiomarina aestuarii. GTDB lineage: Bacteria > Pseudomonadota > Gammaproteobacteria > Enterobacterales > Alteromonadaceae > Pseudidiomarina > Pseudidiomarina aestuarii_B. Next base: position 62,736 of record NZ_JBLXDX010000003.1, read on the forward strand.
AACCTAAGTCTTGCACCTCAAAATCAATCACCGCGTCGGCCAAAAATGGCGCGCTGGTTGAATCGACAACGGCATCGAAACCGCTGAATGGTAATACTTCGTCATCCGCTTCAACAGAATCTGGCGGACAATAAGATACCCCACACTCAGCAGATGCTGTGCCAGGGTTCACGACAAACACACGAATATTGGTGTTATCCGGCTGCTCGGCTAGAAGCTTGCGGAAATGCTCTTGTGCGCTCTCGGTTATCCGAATCATATACTCACCACCTAACTGCTATACTTGAGTAATTTAGTAGGGTATATCTTATCGCAAATTTCCTACATTGCATAGTAACGCTAGTGTCGCAGCCCGCATTTATTTGCTAGGGTGAGCCTTAATTTTGGGCTCAATGTAGGATCTGCTATGCATAAGTTATTGTCCTCGCTTGCAACTCTCGCTGCCATCATACTGATGACAACAAGTGCACACGCCAAAACTTTGGCTGACTATTTACCTGATGATGTCACCTATGACCCATCAGTCCCGAAGCCAGCTGATGTACTGGGCTATGAAGTGGGTGAATGGCATGTTCGCCATGATCAACTGGTACGGTATATGGAAGTGTTGGCTGAACACTCCGACCGTTTCCAGATTGAATATACCGGACGTACCCATGAGCAACGTCCGTTATTGTTGCTGACGGTTACTGCACCCGAAAATTTTGCGAATCTAGATGAGTTGCGCGAGCAGCACACCGCACTAGCCGACCCACAGCGTAAGGGCGATCCTGAAACCGCTCCACTCGTGCTTTATATGGGGTACAGCATTCATGGTGACGAGCCTAGCGGCAGTAATTCTTCGCTGTTATATGCATACTACTTAGCGGCTGCTCAAGGCGAGAAAATTGAACAGCTTCTCAAAGACACCATCATTCTGTTAGACCCGAGCTTGAATCCGGATGGCCTTGCACGCTTTGCACAATGGGCTAACCAACATAAGAGCCAAAACTTGGTCGCGGATCCGCAGCATCGTGAACATGTGCAAGGTACACCGCGTGGTCGTGTAAACCATTACTGGTTTGACTTGAACCGTGACTGGTTGTTACTGCAACATCCAGAATCACGTGCGCGCATTGCCAACTTCCAAAAGTGGCGGCCAAATGTGTTAACTGATTTTCATGAGATGGGCACCAACAGCACTTTCTTCTTCCAGCCAGGCATTCCGACACGCCGGAACCCGAACACGCCAGAAGAGAACGTCGAGTTAACTGCTAAGCTCGCTGAATACCACGCAGCCAAACTCGATGAAGATGGTCGCTTGTACTTTACTGAAGAAGCTTTCGATGACTTTTATGTCGGCAAAGGCTCAACTTATCCTGACGTACAAGGCGCTATCGGTATCTTATTTGAGCAGGCTTCGAGCCGCGGTCATGCGCAAGACTCGATCAATGGTTTAGTCGAATTCCCATTCACGATTCAAAACCAATTTGATACGTCGTTGACTACGATGTTCGGTGCACATGAGAACAAACAACTGTTCTTAGATTATCAGCAACGCTTCTTTGATGCGGCATACTCAGCTGCTAAAAAGGCTGATTTTAGCGGTTACGTGGTGGGTGATAACTCAGACCCAGCGCGCCTCCATGAGATGCTGAATATCTTGCATCAACACGGTATTCGAGCTTACGCACTCGAGCGTGACATCGAAGTTGGTGGCACCAACTATGCAGCTGGAAGCAGCTACTACGTGCCACTGGAGCAGGAGCAATACACGCTGATCCGTGCCATTTTCACTACGGATAAGTCGTTCCGAGACAACACCTTTTATGATGTGTCGGGATGGACTTTGCCGATGGCGTTCAACGTTCCGTTCAATACTTTCAAAGGACGTCGCATCAATACATCGGACACAGCCTGGACTCCAGCTACGGAGTCGACCTCTCCCGAACTGCCAGCGGACGCCTATGCCTATGCGTTTGAGTGGCATAACTACTTCAGCCCACGCGCATTGCAAAACTTGCTGGAAGCAGACATCCATGTACGCCAAGCAGACAAGAGCTTCAGTGCACTGACTACCACTGGCGAAGTAGCATTTGACCCAGGTACAGTGGTCGTAACTCGCGCCTACCAATCGAAACCTTGGGCGGAAGTTCAAGCACAATTGGGAACCATTGCTGCTGCCAATAACCTCGAAGTCAGTGCTATTACCTCTGGGTTAACACCTAAAGGTATTGATATCGGTAGTGGTAACATGCGCCCAGTTGAGAAAGTCAGCGTCATGATGTTGGTCGGCAACGGCGCCAACATGTATGAGGGTGGTGAAGCTTGGTACTACTTAGATCGCCATGTGGATGTGCCGGTCTCGATGATTGATACCGATCGTTTTGGTCGTATCGACTTATCTCGCTACACCCATATTGTGATGGTCGATGGCAGCTACTACAACCTCGATAAAGGTGATGCTGACCGGTTACGTCGCTGGGTGCGTAACGGTGGTGTCGTGATTGGCCAACAAGGTGGTTCACGTTGGTTAGCTGAGAACGATGTTCTAGCTGCCAAGTTCATTGAGGATGAAGTCTTCGAAGAGAAATTTGATACCACCAATCTCCGCTACGATGACATGGATAGCTTCTATGGTAAGCGGCGCGTGGCTGGTGCGATATTTGGTGTCGAGTTGGATACATCGCATCCACTTAGCTTCGGTTTCCCGCGTACACAACTGCCCGTCTTCAAGGACAGTTTGAATGCTATGGAAACACCCGAGCAGCCATTCTTAAGCGTAGCGAAGTACTTAGCAGAGCCACTGTTAAGTGGTTATGCCGCAAAAGAAAATCGCGAAGTGCTAGCCGGTAAAACGGCAGTATTAGCGCACCGCTTAGGCCGAGGCCGGGTGGTTGCCTTCAGTGATGACGTCAACTTCCGTGCCTTCTTCTACGGTTCAGCAAAACTGTTGAGTAACGCTATTTACTTAGCGCCAGCCATTCGCCCTTCAGCGAATCCTAGTGAAGATGCTGCGGCAGCTGCTGAGGCTGCAGCAGAGGCGGCTCACTAGTCGGTTTTGATAAGCGGGGGTGCATGGGGTTCGGTGTAAGCCAATGTCCATGCATCTACCGCTACCGCACCGCGTCGTTGCAGCGCCAAAGCAGCAGCTGATACCGAAGCCCCCGTTGTTAATACATCATCTACCACCGCGACCGTCAGTCCTTTGACTGATCGCGTGCAATGCATACTATGACTCATATTTTGCCAACGCTCTGCCGCATTCGAGCGATGCTGCGGTGATTCCTGCTGTAGTCGTCGTAACGTTCCGTATCCCACTGGAATAGACAAGAGTTCCCCTAACTGCCCTGCCAACAATCCCGCTTGGTTGTACCCGCGTTCGCACCAGCGTCGTTTGCTCATCGGCATTGGCACAATCAAGTCAGGCCAACGCACCGGTTGACTGGTTTCACGCAGAACAAAACGTTGGTAGCAGGTATGGAGCTGCGCCCCTAGCAGCGGCGCTAAAACTCGCGCCAAGTCAGGCATTTGCTTGAACTTGAAATATTGAATGAGCTTTTGCACCTCCGGTTGCCATCTTAGTGCCGCAAACCAAAATCTTCCGGCGGCTAGATCTTGCCGTTGACAGCGCCAGCGTTGGCAACGCGGCGGTAACCGCGGCAGATCGGCAAAACACACCGAGCAAAAGCTCTTTTCACCGACTTCTAGCGGCTCTTCACACAGCCAACAACACGCCAAACCGGGCGTTAAATCAATCCACTTGGCAAGCTGCCGAGCTATCGCTACCATAACCACTTCCTTGTCTGTATAGAGGTGTATTCATGGTAGCTGCGGTGTGGTCAAAGGTCAGTGGGCAAGGGTCGGATATTGTCGTACTCCATGGTTGGGGTTTGAACGCGAATATCTGGACGCCTGTTGCCAAGCCCTTGTCTGAGCTGGGGCGTCTCCATCAAATCGATCTACCTGGCTACGGCGAATCGGCATGGCCTGAAGCACTCCCCATTACATTCAGTAACCTCGTTGAACTGACCTTGGCGGCACTCCCGGAACGCTGTCACTTAGTTGGCTGGTCACTGGGTGGGTTAGTTGCCACCCAAATTGCGCTTCAAGCACCCGAGCGTGTGCAAAGTTTAACGACTGTCGCCAGCTCACCTTATTTCCCAGCAGCAGATAGCTGGCCTGGCATTGAGCCTCATATCTTGAATAATTTTGCACGCCTGTTGAGTAAAGACTTCCGGAAAACTGTGGAGCGCTTTCTGGCACTGCAATCGATGGGTAGTCCACATGCGAAAGCGGATGTGCGGCAAGTGAAAGCTTGGCTCTTTGAAAAACCTATGGCATCGGTAGAAGTGCTCGATGCGGGGCTGGATATGTTGGCATCCGTTGATCTTCGTGACCAATTAAAGCACATCGACTTACCGTTCTTCCGCCTCTACGGTCGTCTCGATGCGCTAGTGCCTGCAAGTGTCGCAGATCAGGTTCAAGCTCTGGCGCCCGCGAGCTCGCAGTTTGTCTCGCCGCGCTGCAGTCATGCGCCGTTTATTAGCGACCCAACCACATTTGTTCAACAATTAAGTGCATTCATTTCCAACAACTCGTAGACTGAAGCTAGGTTTCACTGAACTGGATGCGAACGGACATGCACAAGTTATTTCACGTTTTTTATATCGTCATCATTCTTGCCTTACTTTGGTTTGGTAACTTTTCATCAAATGAGCCTTCAGCCATTGAGCAAGCGGCACAATCGTTTGAGCAAGGTTTTGCCGAAGGCTTTGCGTCTGCTAAAAATGCAGCAATTGCAGACAGCGAAGATGAAGTAGTTCAAATGACTGAAGACCTCACGCGTGCCAATTCGGATGCAAGCGCTGTGAGCGAAGAGGAAGTGGCTGTGCCGGCAATTCAAGAAGAACCTGACCTAGACAGTATCGCGGCGCAATTACAGGAATTTACCACCTACCCTGATCGCATGCTGCAAGAGTCGGTGGACCCAGACTGGGCTTATTTAGTGGAGTCTGATGTGGAGCGACTGTTTGAGATCAAAGACGAACTCGGCGACTTACTGCTGCAGTCAGTAACCTGTCGCACATCCATTTGCGAACTCAAAGTGAGTAATCAATCCGGAATGAGGATTGAAGATTTGATCCGCGTGCAACAAACCCTATCCAAGCAGCCTTGGTACGATGAGAACTACACCTCACAATTCAATATCAAAAATGAGGATGACCACCACAGTGTATTTATCGTAAGACCCACACCTTAACGGCTAGCGCTGACAGCTTGGGCAGTAAACCGTGCTGCGCTGCCCCAAGCGAATTTCTTTCAGCCGTCCCGAGCACTGCATACAGAGTTTACCGCCGCGACCATAAACCATCAGTTCTTGTTTGAAATAACCAGGCTGCCCATCTGCTTGGGTGAAATCTTGCAACGTGGTGCCGCCTTGTTCAATGGCGCGCGCTAGGGTTTGTTTAATAATAGGCACTAACTTCGCGTAACGGGCTTTGCTAATGCGTCCAGCGGCTCGCTTAGGATTAATTCCTGCCTTAAACAACGACTCATTCGCATAAATATTCCCCACGCCCACCACAACGTGATTGTCCATGATGAAGGTTTTGACGGATTGCGAACGCCCGCGTGAGGCGTTAAACAAATAGTCCAAATGGAAGTCATCGGTCAGTGGCTCAGGCCCTAGCTCTCGCAGCAGTGGATGATCAAGAGATGGATGTTCTTCACTAAATAACCAACAACCAAAACGACGTGGGTCATTGAATCGCAAGGACCACCCGCTGCCGAGTTCTAAATCCACATGGTCATGCTTAACCACAATGGTATCGGTCGGAATCACGCGAACCTTGCCCGACATGCCGAGGTGCACAATGGCATAGCCTTGCGTGGTATGGATAATCAAATACTTGGCGCGCCGCTCCACCTGAGTAATGGTTGCACCTGTGAGTTGTTGCAGTGTCTCAGGAACTGGCCAGCGCAGTCGTGCATCACGCACAATCACTTGCTTGATCACTTGGCTTTCAAGATGCGGTGCAATACCACGTCGGCTTACTTCAACTTCAGGTAACTCAGGCATTCGTTATCTCTTCGGTTCATTCGGTGGTGAGGCGCTTGCGTAAACTGCGAATCTGCCCTATATTCGCGCAACTTTCATTCATTCAACTGTATCTCTTCAAGCCCATGACAACAGCTGATTTCGAGCAAATTATCGAACTGGATGCGTTTAACACGCAGGCGATCGATTGCGAGCAATTGGCGAATCATGGCTATGTGATTGTACCGAACTTTTTGGCCACCGAACATTGCCAAGCGTTGTTTGACCACGCTGTGGCACTCGACCCCAACGCATGGCAGCAAGCGGGCATTGGACGTGCCGATCAGTACACCACCAATACGGCTGTTCGCCAAGATAAGATCCGCTGGTTGCAGCGTGACTATAAACCCGAAGCAAGCTATCTAGCATTCATGGATGCGCTCCGATTACAGATCAATCGCGAGTTGTTTATGGGCTTGTTTGACTATGAGTGTCACCTCGCGCATTACCCACCGGGTGCCTTTTACCGAAAACATCTCGATGCCTTTAAGGGTCGCAGCAATCGTATCTTGACCAGCGTGTTTTACTTGAACCCAGAGTGGCACCCCAATGACGGCGGTGAACTGGTGATGTATGACGCCAACGGTGACGTATTAGAAATGGTTTTGCCTGAAGCTGGCAAACTGGTGCTCTTTCTCAGCGATGTGTTTGTTCATGAAGTTCTTCCCGGCCAGCGTGACCGCTTTAGTATTACCGGTTGGTATCGGCACAATGCCAGTATTGGCGGTGTCATTGACCCCACCCGCTAAGCTTTATCACTAGACACAAAAAACCCGACGCGAAGTCGGGTTTTTTATCAAGCTCTTGCGGCAGGTCTGCCGAAGCAAAAATTACTTAATTTTGGCTTCTTTGAAAATCACGTGCTTACGAACCACTGGATCGAATTTTTTGATTTCCATTTTTTCAGGCATAGTGCGCTTGTTCTTGTCGGTAGTGTAGAAGAAACCAGTACCGGCAGAAGAAACTAAACGAATCTTATCACGCATGGTTTATCTCCTTACACTTTCTCGCCGCGTGCGCGCATTTCTGCAAGCACAGAGTCGATTCCGTTTTTATCAATGATACGCATTGCTTTAGTAGTAATGCGCAATTTTACCCAACGCTTTTCTGATTCAACCCAGAAGCGGTGAGATTGCAGGTTCGGCAGGAAACGACGCTTGGTCGCATTGTTCGCGTGCGAGCGGTTGTTACCCACTACCGGACGCTTTCCTGTAACTTGACATACTCGTGACATCGTTTTTTACTCCAAAATTTGCTTCAAGCTCGCCTGTCGCCCATCGCGGCCTTGCCTTGAATCCGAGGGCGCATTTTATACAGCAAATTAGCCCGGCAATCAAGTGATCGCAGTGTTTTTTTGATCGTTTCTAGATCGTTCGATCGTCCTCTCACGAATTTTTTTAACCTTTCTTGAGAGTGTCGCAACGAAGCCGCGCTACTCTACTACAATAAGCCGCGTTCGGCAAATGAAACTGGCGATCCTGAACCAATAACAAAGTGATCCAATAGCGCTACGTCGATTAAGCTCAAAGCCTTCTTGAGCCGCTCAGTCACGCGCTGATCCGCTTGGCTTGGTTCGGCTACTCCGGAGGGGTGATTATGCGCCAAAATGACAGCAGCTGCGTTGTGTTGCATCACCAATTTGATAATCTCTCGCGGATAAACGGGCGCAGCGTTAATGGTGCCATGAAATAGCTCAACGTACTTCAATAAGCGGTGCTGACTATCCAGTAGCAACACCACAAATACTTCTCGTTCCTGATGTCGTAGCTGAGCGGTTAAATAGTCCCGGACCATGGCAGGTTGTGTAAAACCATCATCGCGCTGCAATTGCCAACTGAGGTAGCGACGCGACAATTCCATGATCACTTGTAACTGCATCACTCGAGCAGGACCCACACCTGGTTGCTGCAGCAGATCTTCCGCGGATGCGGTGAGCAGTCCACCAATCCCCTTAAAGTGCTCTAATAATTCGCGGGCAAACTGCACCACATCACGTCCACGCGTTCCGGTTCCTAATAGAATGGCTAAGAGTTCGGCATCGGTTAATGTTCCTACTCCCAATGCAGCCATGCGCTCACGCGGACGTTCCTCGGCCGCCATATTCTTAATTGCTACCATCGTCATAAACCTACTCCTTGGTTTCGCTGAAAAAATGGCAGACATAAAAAAGCCACCTGACGGTGGCTCTTCGAATTTCACTGCCGGAGTTAGTTTAATTCATTCCGACTGGACGTAGTGGACCGCGCTGGTTTCTTTGCAGTTCACGTTGAGCCGTTTCTTGCTCTTCTTTCATTTGCGCAGGTGTACGACACACGCGCTTCTTGAAGTTAGTTCCTACAGTTTGTTCATTTCGACAGATGTGAGTGACGACACCTTCGTCGTTCACAACACGAACATAACCACTGCCCATGTCTTCTTCTGTCGTTGATTGGCAACCTGCTAACAACAGGGCAGCAGCGGCTGCTAAAGCTATTTTATACATGACATCTTCCATTTGTTGCGTAAAAAGGTGGTTTTCTAACCACCTCATCACCCTAACGCGTATAAATGTACGTTGCAAACACAGAAATGTAACATTTCCTATATCGCCAATTTTCTGTTCCCGTGATAAGGTTAAGATCACGTAAAAGGTAAGGACTTACTATGACCACAAGCCCCGAAATGCCGTTGTCTGGCCGCAGAATTCTGATTGGAATCAGTGGCGGGATTGCCGCTTATAAAATTCCAGAACTGGTGCGTCGCTTGAAAGATCTTGGTGCGGACGTGCGCGTGGTCATGACTCAAGGTGGTAAAGCGTTTATAACACCGCTCACTCTGCAGGCGGTGTCGGGCAATCCAGTTCACGATGATTTGTTGGATCCGGCTGCAGAAGCAGCGATGGGTCACATTGAGCTAGCGAAATGGGCTGACTTGGTATTGATTGCACCTGCCAGCGCCAGCACGCTGGGGCGGCTAGCGCATGGTTTAGCGGATGACCTGTTAAGTACGGTCTGTCTTGCAACGCCGGCTCCAATTGCCGTTGCTCCAGCAATGAATCAACAAATGTGGGCGGCACCAGCTGTCCAGGACAATATGACGCTACTACGACGCCATGGAGTTCATATTATTGAGCCAGCAAGCGGAGCACAGGCTTGTGGCGACGTTGGCGCAGGCCGCATGCCTGAACCTGCAGAATTACGTGAGGCGGTGGTCGCTCTGCTGCGCCCAAAGCCGCAAGTTCTCAGCGGTAAACACGTTGTCATAACCGCTGGGCCCACGCGCGAGGCGATAGACCCTGTTCGTTACATCAGTAATCACAGCTCAGGCAAAATGGGATTTGCGCTGGCTGCTGTCGCGCAGCAATTGGGAGCTACAGTCACCTTAGTTGCTGGTCCTTGTCAGCTCAGCACACCTCACGGTGTCGAACGGATTGATGTAATCAGTGCCGACGACATGCTGCAAGCTGTTGAAGCTGCAATTGATACAGCTGATATTTTTATCGGTTGTGCGGCGGTTGCGGATTACCGCCCACAGTCAGTCGGCTCGACCAAAATCAAGAAAAATGCAGAAAGTCTGGTGCTGGAGTTCACTCGCAATCCAGATATTCTCGCCACCGTTGCCGCTCGTGACAATCCACCCTTTACTATTGGCTTTGCGGCAGAAACCAACGATGTATTGAACTACGCAGCCGGCAAATTGACCCGCAAAAAGCTGAATTTAATTGCTGCCAATGACGTCAGCGATACGCAAATTGGTTTCAATAGCGATGACAACGCCATGACGTTGCTCTGGCATGACAAAAATAATGAATTACAACAACAGGCGCTGGGACGGGATAGCAAATTGGCGATCGCCGAAGCAATCCTGACTCAAGCCGTACAAATCATTAGTGAACAGTGAATGGTGAACAGTGAACGGAAAAGTCAAAAGATTAAAACTAGAACTCGTTCTTTTTAGTTTTAGGTTTTCCTGTTAACTGTTCACTATTTACCATCTCAGTGAACAGTGAACAGTGAATGGTGAACAGTGAACGGAAAGATCAAAAGACTAAAACTAGACCGTTCTTTTTTAGTTTTGGGTTTTCCTGTTAACTGTTAACTGTTCACTATTTACCATCTTTCCGAGGATATTTGATGACCAAGCCGAATAGAAAAGAACAGATACTTGCTACCCTAGCCGCTATGCTTGAAACCAGTCCCGGGCAGCGCATCACTACCGCGCGCTTGGCCGCCGAGTTAGGCGTATCAGAAGCTGCTTTATATCGTCACTTCCCTTCAAAGGCGCGGATGTTTGAGGGTCTCATCGAATTTACTGAGGACGCGGTCCTATCGCGCATCAATCAAGTGCTCGAAGTCGAGAAAGATACGCTCGTTCGCTGTCAGATGATGCTGCGCGTGGTGTTGACCTTTGTTGAGCGTAATCCTGGTATTACCCGCGTGTTAACCGGTGATGCATTGATGGGTGAACATGAGCGTCTGCGCAGCCGTGTCACTGGTATCTTTGACAAAATTGAAGCGAATCTGAAGCAAGCAATTCGCGAGCGTCGGTTGCGAGAGAATGTGCGAACTCGACTCGATGAAGGCATTCTAGCGAATTTGCTGATGGCGTATGCCGATGGGAAAATTTCGCAGTTCGTTCGATCGGAGTTTAAACGTGCACCGACCGAGCATTTTGATGAGCAATGGGAAACGATGGCGCAGCAACTGCTGAGCTAATTGCGCTCTCTTAAAAAGCCCGTGCGGCTATTCGGACGTGCGGGCACGACTCAACAGGTTGATTGCAGCTTGTTGTGGCGAGGTGTCACCGTAAAGCACTTCGTAAAGTTGCTCACAAATCGGCATTTCGACACCGTGACGACGAGCCAAAGCCACGACTTCACGCGTATTGCGATACCCTTCTACCGCTTGACCAATTTCTGCCATAGCATCTTCAACCGACTTACCCTGCCCTAACGCAAGCCCAAGTCGGCGATTTCGCGATTGGTTATCTGTGCAAGTCAGGATGAGATCGCCCAAACCAGCCATTCCAGTGAAGGTTTCTGGGCGTGCACCAAGCTTCAAGCCCAGTCGTGTCAGCTCGGCTAGTCCACGAGTAATGAGAGCAGTACGGGCGTTGGCACCAAAGCCAATGCCATCAGCCATACCGGCGCCAATGGCGATAACATTCTTCACCGCACCACCGAGCTGCACACCAATGAAGTCATCGTTGGTGTAGACCCGGAAGCTCTTGTCGCAGTGCAGTAACTCTGAGAGTTCTTCAACGAAAGCGGGTTCCGTCGATGACATCGAAATAGCTGTGGGCAAGCCCTTCGCCATTTCCATTGCAAACGTTGGACCGGACAACACCGCGAGGGTGTGATCACTACCGAGAATTTCTTCGGCAACTTCAAACAACAGTCGACCGGTTTCGGGTTCGAGACCTTTGGTTGCCCAAGCAATACGGGCATCTGCACGCATCAGTGGCTTAATATCATGCAGTAGCTGTGCAAAACCGTTACTCGGCACCACCACCACAATATTGCGAGCGTTTTTAACCGCAGCCGCTAGGTCATCGGTGAGTGTGAGTGAATCTGGCAAGCGAACACCCGGCAGGTAGCGAGGGTTCTCGCGCCGGTGTTGCATAGTGGCGATTTGTTTACTGTCACGACCCCATAAACACGTGGGGGTACCCTTGCGCGAAAAACAAAGTGCTAGGGCAGTTCCGTAGGAACCGGCACCTAGCACTGTTACTTGCGAGTGGGCACACGAACTATGGTTACTCAAGAAGAGTTCCTAGTTTCTGTGTCGTCGACTTACGCGTCAGCTTGCGCTTCGGCTTGCTGTTGACGCTGTTGCAAATGTTGTGCGAACACTGCGTCAAAGTTTACCGGAGCCAAGTTCAATTGCGGGAATGAAGCACGGCTTACCATGCTTGCTAAGACTTCACGCGCATACGGGAATAAGATGTTCGGGCAGAATGCACCAACTAAGTGTGCACGTTGTGCTTCTTCAATTGAATCAGCAATAGTGAAGATACCGGCTTGGTGAACTTCAGCCAAGAAAGCAACGTCGCCACCTACTTTGTTCGTCGCAGTGATTTTCAAAACGACTTCGTAAGTGTTGTCTTCAATTTTGGTGTTCTTGACGTTTAAGTCGAGGCTCAACTCTGGCTGCCATTCTTTACGGAAAATAGCAGGCGTGTTTGGCGCTTCAAATGAAACATCTTTCACGTAAATGCGTTGAATTGCGAATTGTTGTTGCGCCTGCGCTTGGTCTTGTGCCGCGCCGTTTACTTGCTGCTCGTCAGCCATGTCATTACTTCCTATTAAATTGAGGTTATTTCTTAATCAGCGGAAAACTAGCGGCTTGCCAGCTTGAGATCCCACCTTGGAGTACGGCAACCTTCTCAAACCCAGCTTTACTGAGGTTGCTGGCGACGCCTTTTGCGGTCATCCCTGTTGCACATACCAACACGATGGGGGCAGATTTGTATTTCTCAAGTGAACCTAACTCATTTTTCCGAATTCGTTCAGCAGTAAGGTGCACCGCATCTGCAATATGGCCCTTGCGATAATCATCCATAGAACGAATATCTACAAATACGCCGTCGTTGCGGTTCACGAGTAACGTCGCTTGCTGAGCCGTCAATTGCTGAATATTTGACGTGGCAGCTTGCACCGAAGTTACAATAATGGCGATCAATAACACCACCCAGAGCGTACTCATAATGGGGTGATTTGCAGCGAAAGCCAGAATGTCTTCCATACGACGTTATCTCCTACTAAAAAATCAAGCCACAGAGTATACCTACTGAAATGGCAGTTGCCAGTAAAATTTGCCCCATTTTTGCGGCTATTCGTAGCTTTCAATGGATGCGATTTAGAGCAAAATCGCATAAAATAGCTGCAACATTCTGAAATTACTAGAAACCGTCGAGGCAGTTATGACTCAAGCGAAAGCGCCACTCGCCCTGCTCATTTTAGATGGCTGGGGATATCGCGAAGAAACCCAAGACAACGCCATTGCGGCGGCGCGTACGCCGAACATGGATAAGCTGTGGGCCGAGCGCCCGCACACGCTCGTGGACGGCTCAGGTATGGCGGTGGGTTTACCCGACGGACAAATGGGCAACTCAGAAGTTGGCCACGTCAATTTAGGCGCAGGTCGTATTGTCTATCAAGACTTCACGCGCATCAGTAAAGCTATTCAAGACGGAGAGTTCTCGAACAATGCTGTCTTCCTTGATGCGTTAGCTGCTGCCAAACAAGCGGGCGGCGCCGTACATATTATGGGGCTGTTGTCGCCAGGTGGCGTGCATAGCCACGAAGAACATTTGCTGGCGATGGTTGAATTAGCCGCCCAGCAAGGTGCTAGCAAGATTTATGTGCATGCATTTTTAGACGGTCGGGATACGCCGCCGCGCTCCGCACGAGCGAGTATTGAGCGCTTTGAGCGTCGCTTCGCGGAGCTCGGTGTCGGCCGTTTCGCGAGTTTGTGTGGTCGCTATTTTGCGATGGATCGTGATAAGCGTTGGGATCGTGTCGAGCAGGCTTGGCAATTACTCGTGGACGGCCACGGCGCGTTCCATGCTGAGACGGCAGTAGACGGATTGGCTGATGCCTACGAGCGCGATGAGAACGACGAATTTGTAAAACCAACCGTCATTGGTGACGCCGCTCCTATGCAAGACGGCGATGCGGTGTTCTTTATGAACTTCCGTGCCGACCGCGCACGTGAATTGTCTCACGCCTTCCTCGATAGTGATTTCGACGGTTTTACTCGCTCAAAGCAGCCGAAACTGAGCTCATATGTTATGTTGACCGAGTATTCCAAAGACCTCCAGGGGCCGATTGCCTACCCGCCAGAACCACTCAATAACGTGCTTGGTGATTGGCTAGCGCAGCACAACAAGACTCAACTCCGCATTTCGGAAACCGAGAAGTATGCGCATGTCACTTTCTTTTTCAGCGGTGGCCGGGAAGAGGAATTCGCCGGCGAGAAGCGGGTGTTGATTCCATCACCTAATGTTGCAACCTACGATTTGCAACCAGAAATGAGCTCCGAACAACTCACCGATGCACTGGTTGATGCGATTCATGGCGGCGAGTTTGACGTGATTGTCTGCAATTATCCAAACGGCGACATGGTTGGCCATACGGGTAATTTCGATGCGGCGGTGAAAGCTATCGAGGCAGTAGATACCAGCATCGGTCGTGTCGTTGCGGCCCTGCAGGAAGTTGGTGGTGAGTGTTTAATTACCGCAGACCATGGTAACGCGGAACAAATGCATGACCATGACACGGGTCAGTCACATACCGCCCACACCAGCGAATTGGTGCCATTTATTTACGTCGGGCGCGATGCTACTCCGCGTGATGGTGCGCGCTTGTCGGATGTTGCACCCACCATGCTCCATTTGTTGGGGCTACCGCAACCAGCCGAAATGACTGGCACGCCGATCATGAAGTTGAAACGCTAATGCGTATTCTGGTTGCTGCTCTTTTATTACTGCTGGCTGCGCCAAGTTACGCTTGGCAACAGAATGCGATAGAGAACGCGACTGCAGAAGAAAAAGCAGCAACCGAAGCACGTCTCGAAGCTCTGGCCAAAGAGCTGGAGCGTCGAGAAGCCGCTATTCAACAGCGCGCTAAACAACTGTCGATTACAGAGAACGAACTGCGTCAGTTGGAGTTACAGATGAGCGCAGTGGCCGGTGAGTTGAACGCTACTCGCGATGCCATTGCTGCCACTGAAGCTCGACTCGCTACCCTTCAACAGCAACAAACTGAACTTGAACAGCAGCAAGCACAGCAATTGGCGTTGTTGGCCAAGCAGCTGGATGCAGCTTACCGCATTGGTGAGCATGACTATTTGAAGTTGGTGCTTAATCAAGAAGACCCCGCGAAGTTTGAACGTTTGCTCGGTTATTATGGCTATTTCAATCGCGCTCGGTTAGAGCAAGTTGCTGAACTGCGTAAAACACAGAATCAGCTGGAAGGTGTAAAAGCCGATATTGTCACCGAACAACAGATCCTTGAAAACCAAGCACGTGAGCAACGGCAACAGCAAGGCGTGCTGCAGTCACAGCAGAAAGAACAACAAAACATCGCCGCTAAATTAGCGCGTGAGCAATCCGCCGACCAGCAACGCATTTCACAACTCCGTAAAGACCAAGAAGCACTCGAACAAGTATTGGCCGCCATTATTGCCGCTATGCGTGATGAGCCACGACTTGATGGCTTGGCGTCATTAAAAGGCAAGCTGGCTTGGCCTGCTGATGGCAAAGTGCAACGACTCTTTGGTGTCGCGCGCAGTGGTGGCGTTACTTGGAAAGGTGTGATTATTAATGGGACCGAGGGTGAGCCGGTGCGAGCCATCGCAGATGGGCGCGTCTTGTTTGCTAATTGGTTACGCGGTTTCGGTTTAGTGATTGTATTGGACCATGGTGACGGCTATTTGAGCCTGTACGGACATAACCAAACGATTATTCCGCAGGTGGGAGAGCTCGTTCGACAAGGTTCCACTATTGCACTGGTCGGTCAGTCTGGTGGTCGCAGCGAACCGGGTGTGTATTTTGAAATTCGCGTCAAAGGTGACGCGGTGAATCCGACGCAATGGATGCGCTGATGCGGACATTCGCCATTGCTCTGCTGATGTCCGTAAGTAGTGCGAACGCATGGGCTGCGCAAGTAGCCATTATTATTGACGATATGGGTCATCATCGCAGCAACCAACGTTTTATTGAACTCGCTTCACCGCTCACTTTTTCTTTTCTGCCCTACACCGCCTTTGCGGCTGAGCAAGCTCAGCAAGCCGCCTCAGCTGGGTATGAAGTGATGCTGCATTTGCCCATGGCCTCAGGCCCACATCATGACGCCGGCATCGACGCCCTACAACTGGATGAATCACAAGAAGAGCTAGTCGCACGCATGAATGCTGCACTCGCCCGCATCCCACAAGCTCGTGGCGTCAACAATCATATGGGTAGTCTGTTAACCACCAATGTCGCAGCCATGAAGTCGGTCATGATTGAGCTCGCGAACCGCGAACTGTTTTTTATCGATAGCCGCACCACTGCTGAAACCGTCGCTGAAGCAACGGCACGTTTGGCCGGAGTCCCGACTGCTCGACGACATGTCTTTCTCGATCACGAACGCACGTCCGAAGGGCTAATCAAGGCTTGGGAAGAATTGTTGAAGCAAGCTGAGGAACGGGGTTTTGCTATCGCTATCGCGCATCCACACGATATGACTTACGACTTTCTGCGAGAACATTTGGGGGAACTCAATGAGCGCGGAATCAAGCTGGTACCAGTGTCAGAACTAACTGACAGGGAACAGTAAACAGTTAACGGTGAACAGAAAAATACAAAACTATTCTCTGTTCACCATTCACTTTGTGTTTTTAATTCATCGCCATTCGCAGTTTCTTCATAGCATTGGCTTCGAGTTGACGCACTCGTTCAGCCGATACCTGATACTTATCTGCCAATTCTTGCAGCGTGGTTTTGTTTTCTTCATCTAACCAGCGGGCGCGAACGATATCTTGGCTGCGCTCGTCGAGAGTGCGAATGGCAGCAAACAAACGTTTTTGCGTATGTGCTTCCCACTGCTCGGTCTCAACTTCTTCAGCTAAGTCAGAACGTTTGTCTTCAAGATATTGAGCCGGTGAGTAGGCAGTACCGTCACGCGAATCATCATCATCAGAACTTAATTCAAAGGCTTGGTCATGAGCACTCATGCGTGCTTCCATTTCCAATACTTCCGAGGTGCTTACCCCTAACGTCTCGGCTACCGTGTTCACTTCTTCTTGAGTAAACCAGCCCAAACGCTTTTTCATCTTACGCAGGTTGAAGAATAATTTACGTTGCGCTTTGGTGGTTGCTACCTTCACCATGCGCCAGTTCTTCAACACATATTCGTGGATTTCTGCTTTAATCCAATGCACAGCAAATGACACCAAGCGCACACCAACCTTTGGATCAAAGCGACGAACCGCTTTCATCAGGCCAATGTTACCTTCTTGAATCAAATCAGCTTGTGGCAGACCGTAACCCGAATAACCCCGCGCAACATGCACGACAAAGCGCAAATGCGACATGATCAGCTGACGAGCTGACTCTAGGTCGTTATCTTCGACTAAACGTTCTGCTAATTCGCGTTCTTCTTCAGCGCTCAGCATAGGAATGCGATTGACCGACTGAACATAGGCCTCCAGGCTTCCGCTCTGGGGAACCATTAACGCCATATTTGTCATTTCAGCACTCATGCAATTACATCCTCTTTAATTTGTGTCTGGAACCTCTTTGAAGTGCTCCATCCGAGTCACTTACCAGACACACATCAGACCAGTGACGGTCTGAAAAGTTCCGTTATTCTAGCAAAGCTAATTAGGGTTGCAATAGCGCTGCCTATACCTTCGATATAAGGACGATTTATTGTGGTTCAATACTACTGACGTGTTTTCTTACCGCCAAGTACGAACCAAACAGTCCAAACAGGATAGCCAGCAACCATAGAATGCCCATTTCACTGACGCTCAGGCCTTCGAGATAAAATTGTGAATCATACAATTCACTAATCCCAACGACCGCGTCTTGAATCCACCATATCAGTACGGCAGTGGCAAACCACGCGATCACACCACCAATGACACCATACCACACCCCGGTATATAAAAAGGGGCGCTGGATGTAACTGTTTGTTGCACCCACCAGCTTCATCACGACAATTTCGTCGCGTTTGCTATTAATATTCAAGCGAATGGTATTGCCGACAATCAGAACAACCGACAGGCATAATAGAATGGCTAGTGCCAAGAACCCATCGCGAACCAAATTCAATAACGCTTGTAAGCGTTCCAGCCAGGTTAAATCAAGCCGAGCTTCAGCCACTTCACGTTCTTTTTGCAGCTCCAACAACAACGCTTGTGCAGCTTGCGCACTGCGCCGTTCGACCGCAGGTACTACCACCAATACATCTGGTAGCGGATTCTCTGGCAAGGCATCCAGCGCATCACCGAATCCAGAGCCCTCACGAAATTCAGCGAGCGCCTCGTCTTTTGGTATCCAACGCACCGACTCAATGTCGTCGGACAAATTCAAGCGCTTAGTAAAGGTGGCAATTTCTTGTTGAGACAGACCGCTGCGCAAAAATAAGGTCATTTCGGCTGCTTGGTCCCAGTCACCACCTACTTTTTCGGTATTTTTGACCACCACATAGAGCGTGGCAGGCAAGGTTAAGCTTAATCCGAGCACCGCCATCGTCATCATGCTCGCTAACGGATATCGGGCTAATTCACCGAGACTCGCAATACACTGCTGTGCATTGTGCACAAAAAACATGACAAAACGACGAAAGCCGGAGATTTTGACTTGGGAAGCGCCGCTGCTGCGTTGACGAAACAGTAGACTCATCGATTAAGCCTCCTGCAAACCGTCGTTGATCATGCGCCCGTCTTTGAGTGACAACGTGCGATAACGCAAGCGCGCAATCAAGCCCAAGTCATGGGTTGCAATCAACACTGAAACGCCCACTCGATTAAAGTCCTCAAACAGCTTGATGATTTCCATCGATAATTTGGGATCGAGGTTGCCGGTTGGCTCATCCGCCAGCAACAAAGGCGGCTTATTCACTACTGCGCGCGCAATACCCACGCGCTGCTGTTCACCGCCCGAGAGCATCATTGGATAATGTTTAAGTTTGTCACCCAAGCCTACTTTTTCCAGCGATGCCTGCACACGTTTCCGCGCTTCCTGCATGCTGTACCCCTCAATCAACAAGGGTAAAGCGACGTTATCGAGCACGGTTTTATCCATCAATAAGCGATGGTCTTGGAAAATCATGCCGATGTCGCGGCGCACATACGGAATTTGCTTTGCTGTGACACGACGCAAATCGTGACCATTAATCAACACGCGGCCTGCGGTTGGTCGCTCCATCATGCCAATCAGTTTCAGCAAGGTACTTTTGCCAGCACCTGAGTGACCCGTTAAAAAGGCCATCTCACCGGGTTCCACATGAAAACTCACTTGGTTCAGGGCTTGGAAACCGCCGGGATAGGTTTTACTGACCTGCTCAAACTTAATCATTAGGCTTGCGTCTCTGGTTGCTTCTCTGGTTGAATTTCTCTCTGAAACAGAGCCTGCACAAAATCTTTCGCGACAAACGGCCGCAAGTCATCAATACCCTCACCGACGCCAATGTAACGAATCGGGATCTGGAATTGATCGGCAATTGCAAAAATTACCCCGCCTTTCGCCGTGCCGTCCAGTTTCGTCAGCGTAATACCCGTTACACCTACCGCTTCGGTAAATAGTTTGGCCTGGCTAATCGCGTTTTGACCGGTGCCCGCATCCAGAGTCAGCATCACTTCGTGCGGTGCATCCGGATCGACCTTTTTCATCACGCGAACGACCTTTTTCAACTCGTCCATTAAGTGAGCTTTATTCTGCAAACGACCTGCAGTGTCGGCAATCAACACATCCACGCCGCGCGCTTTCGCCGCCTCAACTGCATCATAAATCACCGAGGCACTGTCCGCACCGGTATGTTGTGCGACCACTGGAATATCGTTGCGCTCGCCCCATACTTGTAATTGTTCTACGGCTGCCGCTCGGAAGGTATCACCCGCAGCTAACATCACCGACTTGCCTTCGCGCTTAAACTGCTGTGCGAGCTTACCAATGGTGGTGGTTTTGCCCACGCCATTCACGCCGACCATCAAAATGACATAAGGGCTCGCGGTTGCGGTTTGTAATGGTTGCTCCACCGCCGCCAGAATTTCCGTCATGTCGTCCTGCAACAGCTGATACAGGGCACCCGCGTCTTGCAACTGACGACGATCAGCTTGTGCCGTCAGGCGCTCGACAATTTTCAATGTGGTCGGCACGCCAATATCAGCGGTGAGCAGTTGCGTTTCTAGATCTTCAAACAGCTCATCATCAATTTTCTTGTCTTTAAATAATCCCCACAAGCCATCACCGATAGCCGTGGACGTCTTTTTCAAACCGCTGGTTAGGCGCTGCCAAAAGCTCGGTTGAGTCGGCTTTTCGGGCTGCTTCACTCGTGACTCTGCAGTAACCTGCGCACAAATTTCCGTCGCATCAGGGCTTAATGGTTTCGGCTCTGGTTCAGGCTCAGACGTCGGCTGTTCGGTTTCAACAGCAGGCACGTCCTGATGTTCAACCTCTGTAGACTCAGAATCCTGCTTCTTCTCGGACTTTTTCTTAAATAACGAAAACACCATGCCGACACTCGCCTCTTCTACAACTCTTAATCACATTACGCTACACTAGCGCCCATCTATTGACACTAGTTTACCTCATTAGGCGCTACTGTAGCATGCCCCGAAAGCCGAACAAGTCAACGCCAGATAAAAATACCGGCAGCCTCCGTATCATCGGTGGGCAGTTACGTGGTCGTAAGCTCAGTATTGCTGATGTTCCGGGCTTGCGGCCTACCACTGATCGCATTCGCGAAACCGTCTTTAATTGGCTGCAATTTGAGTTGGCCGATGCACGCGTTTTGGATTGTTTTGCTGGAAGTGGTGCGTTGGGCTTTGAGGCTTTATCACGAGGCGCGCAGCTGGTGATTCTGGCGGAGCAAGATCGCCAAGCCACACAACTCTTAAATGAGCACGCGCGAACGCTGAGTGCTGCTGGTTCGGGACAAGCGTTAGTCCAGCCGGGTGATGTGCTTAACTTCTTGAAGACACCGCCGGCACAACCGATGAATGTGGTCTTCGTTGACCCACCGTTTCGACTCGAGTTGGCGGAACGAACCATTGCGCTACTCGACCAAAACCAATGGGTTCAAGAAGGCAGTTGGGTCTATATTGAAACCGAAAATGATTGGCGCGGTGAAGTACCCTTGCATTGGCGGCTGCATCGCGAAAAAGTTGCAGGACAAGTGGCATTTCGATTATTTGAAGTAGGAGCTCCACAATGAGCGCAGCAATTTGGTTAGGTCGGTTCTTATTTGCGTTGGTGTGGGGTGCATTATTGGCGAATTTGGTTTGGCCATTCCCTGGCAAAGGCTTCGCGCTCTTCTTGATCTTGCTGTTTGTACTGCTAGCGATTCATTTGCTGCAATTATTGATGTTTGCCAGCGCCTATCGACACTTGGTGCAATGGCGTCGCGGTGATTACTGGCAAATAGTTCTGTTTGGGATTGTTGGGTGGTTTGCGGTGTTGAACGCGCAGCCCAAGCGTGAAAAAGAATCAAAGGCTAATCTTTGACGCGTTCTTCCAGCTCTTCAACGCTCACACCAATATTGGAAATACCTTCATCGCGAGCCATACCGCGCACTTGCTGCACTAACTCTTTTGACGGCTGCGGGTGCGCACTGGAAATCGTCTCCAAGTAATTCAACACTCCTTGCTGAATCTCAATTTCATACTGTGTGAGTTCATGGTCACGCAGCAATTTACGTCGTTCTTGCGGCTCCAGCTCGGCACCTTCTGTTAGTTCTAGAAACTTGGCGACGCTGGCTTGGGATATCTTCGCAACACTCACCAGTTCGGCGCTGCTGTTATCGATCAAGCCCTGTAATAATGTGCTAACAGCAGTGCAAGCATCCATGGCTGGATACACGCCCAGCATGTCGTGACCGTGTTCACTGGGGGTGACGTCGTCAACTTTTTCTTGCCAGCGGGAGAAGTTCACTTTGACTTTCTTACCTTGCCAAACCCAATCCCAGCAGGCGTTCAATGCGCTATGCAGCGGTTTGGGATCGCCAAAACCTGTGACTTGATAGAATAAGTCGTAATTGGGCACCATACGCTCACATAGATATAGAGCAAGCACGGTTTGATAGGCCATCGGCAAGGCACGAATGCGTTCAAAGGTATTCAAAACTGGCATAAAATTCCTGTTAAACTGAGCAGGTTCACTTCGTTGCGGAATAGTATACATGCAAAATACTTTGGATGAGCAGTTCACCGCGGTCAAAGCCGCCGCTGAATGTTTGGGAGATCGCGTTCGCCTGACTCCGGTGATTCATTCACTCGGATTAGATGCAGCTCTAGGCTGTGCGGTCTGGCTGAAGTGTGAACATGAGCAGCATACTGGCGCTTTCAAATTTCGTGGCGCCATGCATGCCCTCCTACAACTTTCAGAGGCCGAACGCGCGGCTGGCGTATACACAGTATCTAGCGGTAATCACGGCGCAGCGCTCGCGGCGGCAGGTCAACAGTTGGGTATTGATGTGCGGGTTGGCGTTGCCAGCAATGCTTCGGCGGTCAAACGTGCCAACATGGAACGCTACCAAGCCGAACTGATCACCATTGAGCCCGGTATGGCAGCTCGAGAAGCTTTTGTGGCCTCCCAACAAGACAGCGGCCGCACCTTTATCCCACCGTATAATCATGATTGGATTGTCGCTGGACAAGGAACGGCGGCACTGGAACTGGTGCAAGCGCAACCACAACTTGATGTTTTAGTCGCGCCTTTAGGTGGGGGTGGCTTGTTAAGCGGAACCAGTATTGTCGCGCGCCAGCATGGCATGAAGGTGTTTGGTGTTGAACCTGAGTTGGCGGCAGATGGTTTCGCGTCGCTTGACGCCGGAGCTATTCAACCGGCTATGCCACCTACCAGTATTTGTGATGGCTTATTGACTAGTTTAGGTTCCGTAACGTTTCGGCTGTTGCAACAGCATCTTGAAGCCATTTTATTGGTGAGTGATGATGAGGCGGCGACGGCTCAGCAGCTCTGTTATGAGCATACCGACCAATGGATTGAGCCGTCTTCAGCTGTGGTGTTAGCAGCACTCAAGCGCTACCCAGAACATTTTCAAGGGCAACGCGTGGGTGTCATTATTTCCGGTGGGAACGCGCTTAAAAGCTAGGTTGCGAACAACTGACTCATATCGTTAAACGCTTTAAATTCCAAAGCATTCCCGCAGAAGTCATGGAAGAACATAGTGGCTTGCTCGCCAGGTTTCCCTTTAAAGCGAATGTGCGGCTCAATCACGAACTGAATGTTGTGTTGACGCAGCCGCTCAGCCAATGCTTCCCAATCCGCCATGGTCAATACCACGCCAAAATGTGGCACAGGTACGGCATGCCCATCAACCGCATTGTGATGCAATTGAGGCACTTGATCTGGAGCTAGGTGGGTAACGAATTGGTGGCCGAAAAAGTCCCAGTCCACCCATTCAGGCGCACTGCGACCTTCACTTAAACCGAGAACTTCACCGTAGAAGGCGCGAGCTTGGGCGATATCCTTAACTGGAACCGCCAGATGAAAAGGCTGAATTTGAGAACGCATACTACGCGTACAACCTCACAAGAATTAGTTTTTGACAGTGACCATATTGACTGGTTTGCGCCATAAACGCACACCCACGGCAACCAATAGAATTGCCCAATTGACCGGCGGCAACATTCCTACAACTAGCATGGCAAGCATATTCCACAACGGCTGACGATGGTGTTGACCGACCAGCACATAAAACAACAGCGCCGCCACTAACCCTTGCAAAATAAAGAGGCTAAGAGGCATAAAATAGTCCTGTATTGTTCTGTTTTTAATTGTGGACTAAGCCTACAACATCTTCTTTGAATTGTAAAAGAGTGTAAATATGGCTGTCACACAAGTGTGCAACAGCCATCATTTATTCACTAATTATTAGGCACTTAGCGCTCGATCAAGATCGGCGATGAGATCATCCAAATCTTCAATTCCGACCGAGATGCGAACAAAGTTGTCCAAAATTCCAAGCTTTTCACGGTTCTCTTTTGGAATCGACGCATGGGTCATAATGGCAGGATGTTCAATCAAGCTTTCCACGCCACCGAGGCTCTCTGCTAACGCAAAAATCTCGACCGATTCAAGGAAACGACGCGCCTTGTTGATGTCACCTTTGAGCAAAATCGAAATCATTCCACCAAAGCCTGACATCTGCCGTTTGGCAAGTTCGTGCTGAGGGTGACTCGGTAAGCCAGGATAAATGACTTTTTCAACTTGCGGGTGCTGATCGAGCCACTCGGCTAGCTTCATAGCCGCCTGGTTATGATGCTGCATGCGTAACGCTAAGGTTTTAACACCACGTAGCGCAAGATACGAATCAAATGGTCCAGCAATCGAGCCCACAGCGTTCTGCAGGAAGGTCAATTGCTCTTCTAGTTCGTCGTTGTCGCCGACTACGACAATACCGCCAACCATATCTGAATGACCATTGAGGTATTTGGTTGCGGAGTGCATGACAATATCTGCACCCTGCTCAATTGGACGCTGATTGAACGGTGTTGCAAAGGTATTGTCGACCACCACAATAATGTTGTGCTGTTTCGCAATCGCGACAATGGCCTCAATGTCGACCAGCTTCAGCATCGGGTTACTTGGGGTTTCGACCCAAATCATCCGAGTCTTGGCAGTAATAGCCGCTTCAACTGCTTTAAGGTCAACCAAATCAACGTACGAGAATTCTAGACCTGCGGAACGACCACGGACCTTGTCGAATAAGCGGAAGGTGCCGCCGTACAAATCGTCCATGGCAATCACATGGTCGCCGGTGTTCAGTAGCTCCATGATGGTGGCAGTTGCCGCCATACCCGAGGCAAATGCATAGCCTTTGCGCCCACTTTCTAAGTTGGCGACTGAACGCTCCCACGCAAACCGAGTTGGGTTGTGTGAACGGGAATACTCAAAACCTTTATGAACACCTGGGCTCTCTTGAATATAGGTAGAGCTGGTGAAAATAGGTGGCATCACCGCGCCAGTTGCTGGCTCGGGTGCTTGTCCACCGTGAATAGTGCGGGTCGCAAATTTTAACTGCTTCTTGCTGTCAGCCATGCTTACTTCTCCAATAGACCACGTTCGTTCATCCACTCGTCGTTGTAGAGCTTCGACAAGTAACGATTACCGGTATCACAAGCTAATGTGACCACACGTTTAGGGGTTGTTTGTTCGCGACAATAACGCAATGCCGCAGCAATCAGGGTACCGCTGGACGAGCCGACCATGACGCCCTCTTTCACCAGTAGTTCGCGGGCGGTGGCAAATGCTTCTTTGTCGCTGATCGCGTATGCGCTTGATGCCAAGTCGATCTCACAGATATCCGGAATAAAGTCTTCGCCAATACCCTCAACCAACCAACTTCCGGCATCGACGGTTTCATTGCGGTTGACCAACGGCTCCAAAATAGACCCTTCTGGATCGGCTAATACTAAATCCACATCGCTGTTTTTCTCTCTGAGGAAACGACCGATGCCACTCAAGGTACCGCCTGAACCAACGCCACACACAAACGCATCCAACTTGCCTTCCATCTGTTCCCAAATTTCTGGGCCAGTGGTGTTGTAGTGCGCTGCAACGTTGGCAGGGTTAGCAAATTGGTTCACGTAGAAATAGCCGTGCTCTTGCGCCAAACGCGCTGCCATATCTTGATAGTATTCTGGGTGGCCTTTTTGCACGTCTGAACGAGTTTGCACGACTTCGGCACCCATCGCGCGCAAGTTGTTGACCTTTTCTGATGACATTTTGTCAGGCATCACAATTTTCAACGGGTAACCCTTGCTCGCCGCCACCAAAGCTAGACCTAACCCAGTGTTACCAGCAGTGGCTTCGATAATGGTCATGCCCGGCTTCAATTTACCTTCGCGTTCTGCCGCTTCGATCATGCTCACTGCAATACGATCTTTAATGGAACCGCCTGGGTTCATAAGTTCCATTTTGAGATAGAGTTCGCAGGGGCCAGTATCAATGGTAGAAACTTTGACCATCGGCGTGTTGCCGATCATTTCGAGCACGTTTTGATAAACCTTCATGGTGTGTCCGTCTGTTGATTCAAAAATATGCGGCTATTATCCATGATGCGTGGATTAGATGCCAATTTGCCGTTAGACAAATGTACACTGACTTATTCTATGGCATCATGTAGGCCATTCGTTTCTACTTCTTTTTGGTAATGAGGTTCATCATGACTATGCGTACATTACTCTTGTCAGCGGCAACGTTGACTCTACTCGCAGCCTGCAACCCGCGCCCAGCGGTGAATCCACAAGCTGACTTTTTCGCTGCATTTGAGCCATTTTGCGGACAAAGCTTTGCCGCTGAGATTGTGGAAGATAACGCGCCAAGCGACGCTTGGGATCATCCTTTAGTGGTTCATATTCGTGACTGCGAAGAAGACGTGATCCGCATGCCATTGCATGTTGGTGAGGACCGTTCACGTACTTGGGTGCTCACCAAGCACGACGATTACATTGATTTCCAACACATCCATTTGCACGAAGACGGGTCACCTGATGCAGTTTCACCCTACGGTGGCCAAACGTTGACGGCTGGTACGGCACAAATGCAGTCGTTCCCAGTAGATGACGCCAGCAAAGCGTTGTTCATGGAAAATGGACTGGATGTGTCGGTCACCAATACCTGGACCATTGAGTTTGTTGACGCCGAAACCATGGCTTATGAGCTACGTCGTCCGGGTCGTATTTTCCGCGTTCACGTTGATTTGAGTCAGCCGATTGATGAGCCACCTCCTGCTTGGGGATACAACGGTGAGTAAGACTGCGGTAATAGACTTACGCAGTGACACCGTCACGCAACCCACCGAAGCAATGCGCGCTGCTATGGCTGCAGCGCCAGTCGGCGATGATGTATTTGGTGATGATCCCACAATTAATGCGTTGCAAGAACGCGTCGCGGCGCTCTTTGGTAAAGAGGCCGCGCTAATTGCGGCCAGTGGCACCCAAACCAATTTGTTAGCCTTACTGTCTCATTGTCAGCGCGGTGAAGAATATTTGGTTGGTCAGGAATATCACACCTACCGTTACGAAGCGGGTGGCGCTGCGGTGTTGGGTGGAATCGTGCCACAGCCATTTGAAGTGGAGCCCGATGGCACGCTGAATCTGGCGCAGGTGGAGAAGCGCATCAAACCCGATGACCCACACTTCCCGGTCACGCGATTATTGGCACTCGAAAATACCCATACCGGTAAAGTCATTCCGCAAGAATACATGCTGCGAGCGCGACGTTTGGTTGATAAGCATGGCTTGAAGTTGCATCTCGATGGTGCGCGAGTTTTCAACGCTGTTATTGCGACCGGTTTGAGTGCTGAAGAGCTCTGCCGTCCATTTGATAGCGTTTCTATTTGCTTTTCAAAAGGTCTTGGTACGCCGATTGGTTCCGTATTGGTGGGCTCAAAGAAATTTATTGCACGGGCGCATCGGTGGCGCAAAATGGTCGGTGGCGGTATGCGCCAAGCCGGCATTATTGCAGCAGCCATGGATCACGCACTCGACCATCACATTGATCGACTTGCGGATGACCATGCCAATGCCCGTGACTTATGGGAAGGCTTACATGACTTGCCGGGCATTCGACTCGAGCCACAGCACACCAACATGGTGTATGTGAACTTTGAATCGGCTGACACCGCCAAACACGTCAGCGACACCTTGCGTGCGCAGGGCATCTTAACGTCCAGCGCCCAGCGGATGCGGCTGGTGACCCATCTCAATATCAGCCCTGCCGATGTTGAGCGAACCATCTCCGCCTTCGCCGCAGCCCTCAAGCGCTAAAGGCTCTTGAGGTGGTTGAGGAGACGGTCGAGGGCTCGGTAGCCGAGCGCTTCGGCTAAGTGCCCGCGCTGAATAGACTCTGTTCCTTCAATATCCGCGATGGTGCGAGCCAATCTCAGCAATCGATGGTAAGCACGGTGAGACAGATTGAAGCGCTCGATAGCCGTGACTAAGAATTTATGATGCTCAGCGCTGAGCCGGCAATAGGTGCTGAGTTGATTGGCTTGTAAATCCGTATTCAGGCAACCTTGCCGCTTTATTTGCACCGCTCGTGCCGCGGTGACTTGTTGCCGCCACTTGGGTGTTTCGGGTTCAGGAATGGTTTCGCGTTGCTGGCGCAAGGCATCTGGTTGGCGTAACACCTCGACTTGCATATCAATGCGGTCAAGCAACGGTCCCGATATACGTCCAAGATACTTATTTACTTGCTCTGGCGAGGCACGAATACTCGCTAAAGTACCATCAAAATTTCCGCAAGGTGATGGGTTTAGCGCACAGACCATTTGAAATCGTGCTGGAAAGGTCAGTTGATGTGCTGCACGGCTGATGGTGACTTCGCCTGATTCTAGGGGTTCTCTGAGCGAATCCAAAACTGAGCGCGTAAACTCAGCCATCTCATCCAAGAAAAGCAAGCCACGGTGCGCTAATGAAATCTCCCCAGGTTGCGGCGGATTACCTTGTCAGATCCCACAATAAATGCAACTAAAAAACCAAATAATGCGGCCTGCAGAGGATTTGTCTCATAATAAATGCAATTAAAAATCCCAAAATAGATGCAATAAACTTAAAAAATCCCGAAATAAGCGCAACAAATTTACGAACTCGCACGCGTCTACGTAAATTCTGACAAAGCTCTAACGTCACAGCAGCTGTTTTTGGATTACTGTATCTATTACAGAATTTGAATGTTGGTCTTGAGCTACAAACTTTTGTAATTCATCTGTTGCCTCTGCATCATATACCTGACAAAAATTCAGACTTTAAACTGTCTGAGCGACATATTTTCATGCAGTGCACATCATATATGCAGCATACTTCATATTTATTTTTTATGAACTTAACTTCATATTGAGGGTAGATAGTAAAGATCAATAAATATAGGTGATGTAGTTGTGAGATCGCACAAAAAAAGCCATTCCGATTTGAACTGGCATTGTTGTCGCTTGAATAGTGCTGATACTCTTACGTAGCAATTCCGCAAAAGCACCAAGCAGGTGTCAAATAGAAAGTGCCTGATGGAAAGCACTCATAGATGTACTCACTAACGCTTGAATAGCAGATTTTCTGCCTTCTCCAACAGCCTGTTTGAGCCCATCAAGTAATGTATTTTCTGGTGACAGCGGGTCGGGCACTCTCTTCATAGCTTCCATTGCTTTTAAGGTTAATGTTACGCCATCAAATTCATAGGCGGAGTTTCCGACTCGCTCTGTACGAATGAAACCCTCTTCCTCTAACCAGTGCACTACACTCTCAAACAGTGACCATTCTTTCGGTGCTTGTTGTCCTTCAAACATAAGGTCCGGATCAAAATGAATTTCAGTAATTGATGAAGCATTAAGAGAAATCGGATTCGCCCAGTGTTCGTATAGCTTCACCAGTATGCGGGCAATATACAGCTCACTTAACTCTGGGTTATTCATGTCTTATCCTCCAACACTGGATTTCAACTTTGCGTCTGACGAGACCGGTTTACCTGAAAAGTATACATTCAAGCCTCGTGCTCTAACTTAGTTTTTACTAAGAAACACAAGGATTGCGGTAGCTGCTGAGACAAGTGATGCAAGAGAAGCGATGAGAGTTATCCAAAAAATCTGGCGATGTCTTTTGTGTTCAGAATCCATTTTTTGATAGGTGAGATAAATTTGAGGGCAAATCGCATATCCCATCCCATCGTGCTCCAAATCACCTGATTCAACCAGTGCATCCAATATCAGGCGGTAATGTTTAGAGACTGAAGTATAATCCTGATGAATCTCATCTAGTTGCCCTGTCTGCCTGTGTAGTTTAGTAATCCAAGGATTATTATCCTTTAACAACTCAAATTCGTCAGTACTAGCTTTACCATAATGTTTCATCGTTGCTTTGACTACAAGTTGCTCTACGGTTTTATGAAATTCTGTTTTTTTGAGCGAACGACTGACTAAGAACTTATCAGTCAATTTGTTGATAAGCTGCCGCAATCCAACTATTGGCCAACGATGTAAAACGTAGTAGCTGACTAAAGTCGGATATACAAAGCGATCTTGCGATGAAATGTATATTACTCTGAAGTCGCTAACTTTTAGCTCGCTGTATGCAAGTGTTTTAGGCTTCGAGTCGCCATCGCAGCCAAATTCGGCTGTTACGGTGTCTATACCGACATCCTTGACGTATCCATAGTAGTTTTCGCTCTGGACTAGCATATAAAGAATAGGTTTTTCATCAACCGGAACGATAGCTAGGTCTTTCCGAATCAATCGATTAGCCTTCCGCACTGCATGCTTGATAAAAAGTTTAGTCATTCCGACATCCCGATTATCGAGTTAACCATATGGTCAATACTACAACGGCGCATAGTAGTGAACTAGTGAAAAATAAACGTTACTCGCGCTTTGAAACTGGTGTTAAGTTCGCTAAAAGCTGCTAGATTATTAAAAATCCCGAAATAGCTGCAACAAACTTTGAAGCACCAAAAATCAGTTCGAAAAATTCCAACCAATCGACGAAGCAGTCGCGGATACTATTCGTTCAGAGGAGAAGAGAGCATTCCTCATGAATCCACCGTTGAGCGCGATTTCGTAATGCTTATGGAGTTTGACCGGCGAGTAAATAAACTTGTCTCACAACCCATTGAGCTAGTTTACGTCGACTTAAATGGCCGGAAGCAACGCTACACACCTGATTACTTGGTGTATTTCAATACCGAAAGCCAAAAACCCATTCTCGTTGAAGTTAAAGAACGCGTAGAAATTGAATCTGATTTCGAGAAGTTAAGATTGAAATTCAAAGCTGGCATTCGAGCTGCAAAAGCGAACGACTGGATATTTAAGATATACGACGACACCAAGATTCGAGGATTGCTCCTCGAGAACATCCGGAAACTGAAAAACTTTTCAGCTCACAGTGTTACTCAGGACGATCGAGCAAAATTATTAACTTCACTGCAGTCGTTTCAGGGTCCATTAACCGTCAAAGAGTTTCTAGAGCACTTTACAGCAGATCGAAATGAGTACTTGGCCAATATCAATCGGATTTGGTGGTTAGCATTGCAACATGACATTGAACTCGACCTAACTAAGCCCTTGTCGGAAAGAACGCTCATTCTTGGAGTCAACACCCATGAATAATTCACACAAGCTCACACGTGATAAAATACAGCTTCAGCGAGGCTCTCTTCTGAAGCTCGATGATGGTGACTATTTACTGAAAGAGTTCCTTGCAGGCGCTGAGGTGCTGCTCCGAAAGGTCGATGACAACAAAGTTGTTATATCCAAAATTTCCGATGTTGTTGACCGAGTTACTGCACATCCGTCGACCTCAAAATCAGCATCTGATGACCTTCTCGCAATCCCAACGAAAGAATTGAAGATTGCCAAGAAGCGTTTGAAGGCGCTTCAACCTCTGTTAACCCTTGGTAGAGCGCCATCGCTGAGCGACGTCAAAATTCAAGCCGTCAAAGTCGGGGTTCACTACATTACGTTATATCGATGGCTCAAGGCTTACTCAGCCACCAACTCTCTTGTTAGTCTGGTCGGACAAAGGCGCGGATGGACAGAGAGAAATTCGCGCATTTCCGAAGAAGTAAACCAAATCGTTGAGCACGGGATAGATACCTACTATTTAACAAAGGCTCGATTCAATAAGCAGTTCGTCTATCTACGAATTAAGGAAATGTGCGAAAAAGCTGGACTCAATCCACCTTCACGCTCAACAGTCTTTAGACGGATCAGTAATGTTTCAGAAGAACGTCGACTTCGAGCTCGTGGACATTCCGATATCGTGAACAACCGCTTTGTCGCCCGCGCGGGAAAATTCCCTAATGTAGATGCGATTCTGAGCGTGGTTCAAGTTGATCACACGCCATTGGATATCATCATCGTTGATGATGATACTCGAAAATCTATTAAACGTGTTTGGCTCACCATGGCGATAGACGTCTATTCGCGAATGGTCACAGGATTTTATCTCTCACTCGATCCACCCAGCACGACATCGGTCGCAATGTGTCTATCTCATTCCATATCCCCCAAGCAGCAGTGGCTCAAACACATGGGTATAGAGCTTGATTGGTCTGTTTGGGGTATTCCAAAGAAAGTGCACGTCGATAATGGCTCGGATTTTACTTCCGATGCGCTGCGTATCGGGTGCTTGGAGAACAATATTAACCTGGAGTTTAGACCTGTCGCAAAACCGCAATACGGCGGACATATCGAACGTTTGTTAGGTACTTTTCAAAATCGACTAAAAGCTCTGGATGGAAAAACATTTAATAGTCCCAAGGTCAGAGGGGCTTATGATTCAGAAAAGAACGCAATTTTTGATTTTGATTCTTTGGAACGTTGGTTAACCAATGCGATCATTGAGTATCACCACACAGTGCACGAGGGGATCAGTGTTCCGCCAGCAACGAAATGGTTAATGTCGGTTCAAGGTGAACTCGAAGATCTGCCCAAAGGATGGCCTGATGTGCCTGCCGATTTACTCTCAGTCGAAATTAGCTTCCTACCATACGAACGACGGATGATTCGATCACAAGGGATTGTATGGGATGGGATCTATTATTACGGCGATGATATACGCCATTTGATTGGCGCAACCGATCTCAAAACTCGGAAACCACGCAAATTCATCGTAAGACGAGATCCCAGAAACATCAGACAAGTATGGGTCTACGATGATACTGCAAAGCTATATCACCGTGTACCTCTTGCAGACCCAACTCTCAAGTTCACCAGTGTTTGGGATTTGCGAGAAGCGAGAGAATATCTGAAAAAGAAAGGACACTCTGATTACAACCAGGAGATGCTGTCTCGCGCGTTGGAAAATATGCGAAAAATTGAAGAGACCAGTCGTGAAGCTACCAAAGAGGCGCGACGCAAAGCGCAACGTCAGAAACAGCATCAGAAATCTAAAACACCAGCGGCTATCTTTAATGCGGGAAAGCCTGAAGCACAAGCCGACAAGAAGAAGAGTATGGATAAAGCAGCAGCTCAACTAGAGAATGATGAAAATGAGCTGTGGGATAGTGACGTCGACGAATTTGACATCGAGTAGCATTCAATGGACCAATTTCAGCACATAATACCGAAGTTCCGAGAAGTCGCAGCACAACCAGACGAGGATAGGATCCAATTCATCAAGACAAAAAGATGGATCAACTATCCAGTTGCCGATCAGGTCATTGCGCACTTGCATGACTTGCTCCAACACCCCAAACAAGCTCGAATGCCCTCCGTTCTGTTCGTAGGCGATTCTAATAATGGGAAAACATCTCTTATCGAGCGCTTTTGCAGTTTGTATGGAGAGAGTTATACCTGCGAAGATACTGAGCTCCTCATCAAACCAATCGTGATGACGGAGATATCTGCACCAAACGTTAAAGACTTGTATTTATCGATTCTTGAGCAATTTTGGGCACCTCACAAACCAACGTACACGGTCGCTCAACTTCGTCATGTGGCATTACATCACCTCATGCAGAGCAAAACCAAGATGCTCATCCTGGATGAATTTCATACGCTGAATAATGGGTCTGCTATAAAACGCAATGAAGCACTTGCTGAATTGAAGATGATTTCAAACAAACTTAGGATCCCCATCGTTGCCTGCGGGATCCCAAAAGCTGCAACCATCATTTCACAAGATGCACAAATACAGAGTCGCTTCTCCGTTCTTCGACTTCCCACATGGGAGAAGAATCGTGATTTTGTGGCACTATTAAAAGCATTTGAAAAAATGCTTCCGTTAAAACAGCCTTCCCAATTAGCAAGCAAGGAGCTTGGTAGTAAGATCTTCAATATCTCAAAAGGTAATTTGGGAAATATCCATGGATTGCTGCAAAAGTGTGCAATCAAGGCTATAACTAGCGGAGTAGAACAAATCGACATGGAAATCGTGGAGTCTTTTTCGTGGTATACACCGACGGAAGGGCCCCGAGAGATCGAGTTGTAACAGGTCCTTGGCCAGCTCGAATACAACCTTTCGAAAACGAAAGCTTATCGTCATGGCTTGTCCGCGCAAGCTTTGCCAACTTCGCGACCCCATCGCAACTTACAAACTATATCTGGCCATATTGGCGAGCCTGGACTCGAGATGTTGACCGCGAACTGGAAGCCCGTCAGCTCAGCGACTTAACACTTGCCTCCGGTTTATCAAATGCTGTCATAACCAACCTGACTTTAAAGCCGCTAATTACCTCAATATTCAACTCAAAAGCGCTCTCACAAACCACGCCTTGGAAATGGGTCATTCAACGAGGAACACGCAACCGCAATACCCATCGCTCCACGCAATTTTGCCCGTCATGTTTGCAGACAGATCGCATTCCCTATTTACGACTGAATTGGCGACTATCCTTTATCACCGTCTGCACATTGCACAGAGTCGAGCTGTTGGACTGCTGTCCTCATTGCCAGGCATCAATAGAGATCCATAAGCTTGAGCGAGGAGCTCTTAAGTTTTGTGCGCACTGCAGATGGGATATCAGTGATGTGGTTCCGACTCGCTGTAAGGACGAGTTGCTGAACATGACTCAACGACTCGTGGATCAGCTTGATGATATACCGAACCTAGACATAGGTGCGTTTGAGCGGCTCAATTACTTGCTTTGTTTATCGCGGCGGCTCCACTCGTATGCTTCTGCCATTCGCGGACAAGTCCTTGTGTCCTTGATTCGACGCATTGATGAAGCGCGCTATCGAGATACCGCAAAGCTGTCATTCGATTGGCTCAATATCGAAGACCGACGATACTTCTTATCCAATATTACAGAGTTGATGAGCCTTAATGATGAGGAATTGGCTCACATTCTCATCAGGTCTGGGATTCATCCAAGCCTGCTTCAAAACATCGCATTCGATTCTCGGCTGCAACAACTCATGCAATTCCCAGAGCGCTCTTCGGAGCCTTTCAACAAGGCTTCTGACCACATCGACCCAGTAGTGAAACCATTATCGAAACGGCTGGTTCAATGGCGCTGGTATAAGTTTCTTAAGCAGCATGGCTTGAACTAATGGTGCAACCGTTGCAGTGCGGACAATGCAAACAGTTCGCCGAGCACTTCCCCAGAAAGTATCGAGGTAAACGCTACTGCGCGTCCTGCTATTCCTACTTCTTTATTAGTAAGACGTGTTCCCATTGCGGTGAGAAAAAGCGGATCCATCGTGATGACAAGAAGTCCTTATGTCGCAGCTGCATTTCAAAAATCACGCCGTGCTTTCGTTGTCATCGTATTGGCCGGCCAGTCGGCCAAATCAATCAATACGGTCTGTTATGCCATTCCTGCGCAAATGCATTCACGCCCGACGGTTGTTGCTCTATATGCCAGCGAATAGGACGAGTTTCGATAGGCAAAAAACTTGGTATCAATGAGCCTATTTGCGATGCCTGTCGATACCGACTAAATCCGAAATGCTCAAAATGCGGCACCACACGCGACCTTATTAAGGATAAAACCGAGAAGTTGATATGCACCCGATGCTTTCATCAAAACTTTCTCATATGCCGAGATTGTCGGGGTCCCATCATTGGCAAGAACACGATCCTGTGTACTGACTGTCAGACAAAGCGACTTCATTTAAAGCGAAAAGCGCTCAATTGTGCGCGCTTCAGCTGTCCGAGAACCGAACAGCTATTCTCAGATTTCGTAGATTGGCTTGCCCTTGAAGTCGGTTATTTAAAATCCGCCATGAAGCAGAATGCGTTTGCCGAGCTCTTTGTCCAGTTGCAGAGCGCACCGAGTGACTGGCTCTTGCAGCCGTATTGGTTAGTTAAGATTGATGGAGGACTGCTACGCAAAGATTCATTACCAAGACGCTATCTCGAATCAGTAGGTATGCATTTTAACGAACGAGCATTGAACGACGCTATGGAAATAAGGACTATCCATCAGAACAGGGATGCGATATCCAGGCTTTGCGACCAATCTATGAAGTTGGTCATCAGCTCCTACTTTGATACGAGGCTATCAAACTACAATAGAGGTAGATTAAAGCTCATCACGATACGGTTAGAAACCACCGCATTAAAAGGTTGGCTCGAGCTTGCCCAAACACATCACGGACTTGAAAACGGTCTCAAGACTTTTTGCATTCAAACGCCAGGTCATAAATCAGCGCTATCGCACGTGATGAAGCACCTCAATCAAAATCTAGGGCGCGAGTTCAAATTATACGATGCACGTCCTGACGAGCGCTTAGCATACATTGTAGGAGAATACCGAGAGCGCAATCTTTCAATCAACGTTCTGGAGGAGTACCTGAAGCTCTGTCTACAAGTACTCCATGGCGTACCCAGTCACCAATGCGCCATCAATAGCTATCAAACAGTAGACGATGGGTACCGTGTCGAAAACTCCTCATATAACTTTTGGGTGCCGCGTATCGACTAAGAACCGACGATTTGCACATCAAGCACTTATTGGCCCTCAAACGCTCTAATTTTTCTGAGTATTTGCTCTGCAATCTTCGATTCATCTCCTTTGTGGGTGATGATACCCACGTTTGGTTCAATTGCGTCATCAAAGCGCTTCCATACCCCTTTATATTCCTCTAGCGAGGCAATAATACTCTGCAACCGACTAATAAAATCCTCACTTGATGCAGCATGGTAAATTGCAGAGCGAAACCGTTCACTGTTAAATCGCTCGATGCCAATAAAGAAGTAGTTTTTGTTGTTGAGCTCTAACTGATAAATACCGAGTCGCCGTGGTTGGTACACCTTAATGCCCGCAATCAGTTCTCTAATGACGTTTCGATTTATATCCCAAGAGCCGGTACCAGCTAGTTCATACAAACCTGGAGTATCTTCTGGCACAGTGCCCATCCATTGACCGCTTGATTCCAAGCAGGTCAACATCGTATCGATATTCTGCTTTTTAATGATGACTTGAAGCGCACCGAACAGCAGTGTGACTGCATTGGTGGCGGGTGATGGCTCTGGAGTATTGTCGCTATCTGTCGATTTGCCATGGTTAATATTCAAGCCCACAGCATTGGAGTTCGAATCATTCATGTTGCTTGTCGATGCATCCGGATGATGAACAGGTTTTGGCGATAACGACTTACTCTTGGTTTTATTCTCCTTAGGAGTCGGTTTCCTAATTGGAGTTTCACCCCAGTTCACCTCGGTATTTGTATGCAAGTCTTCTCGGATTGAGCTTGGATTCGGCCCGATTGAACTGGACCCTCTGGGGCTATTATTTGTGTTCGTCTTTCGTCCAGATTTCCTTGGCTTTGCATCACGATTGTCATCACCGGTGAGGTTGTGATTTTCCCTGACGATGAAAAGGTTGGGGAGTCTTGGGTATTTAAAACGTTCGATACGCAACGCAAGAAAGCGCTTGTTGTGAACCAGCCAAATTCCCGAAACCTGCCATTTATGCTCACCATTAAACCATGGTCGCACGTTCAAATAACATGGCCTCGACCGGCTATTGTTCAATTGCGCTGATATAGCATTGACCGCGAGCTGTGTATCTCGGTTCTCCTTTAGCTGATGCACAAAATAGGCATCACGGTCGTAAACATCTTTATTCAAACCCAAAATGTAGTCTTCCGGCTCAGGTACATCCAAGTAATCGCCTAGTTTGAAACCCTTGAACTCAAGTAAGTCTAACGCTTGCTGAGCGTCGTTATTTATTACAACCTGACGCACACGTCCACTGTGACCATACATCCCATCAAAGACAGTCAGAGCGTTCACAACAAGTTGAACACCTCTTCTCGTCTCGAACTGCAGGTATCGGCATTGATTAAAATTTCGAGGGATTTTGTATCGATTAGGCGGAATGACATAGCGACGCGGACTAATTTGATCATGGTTCGTGCTATCTTCAGTTTGCCAGGCACCAAATGACTTCAAGTCATCACTTGTCATATCAAAATCAAAGTACTCAGTCGTTAGATCCCGTCGGTCAGATCCACAAACTCCGTTGACCCAAATAGAACCACGCTGCACATAGGTCGTGAAACTTTTTGCGACAGTACAAACTACGAATTGATTTGTTTTGAGATTCTCAAGTAAAACATCAACTAAAGGCTCATCGGGGATCTCTGTATTCCAGTTGAGCGCTCCGTACTCAACGATCATCCATTCCGCATCATCTTGAGGAAATTGCTCAAGTGAAATTGTATCTACCATATTCAAACCAGCCATGACGTAAGGCGTTTTAGAATTGGAGTTTGAAAGAAATGAGGCTTCTTCTGCATGCAGCGAAAAAACTGATGTCAGTTATTGAATGATCAATTCTTCCGAATCCAAGCTTTTAACGAGGTGTTGGAAAACAGAGCTCCATCCAGGAGCTCTAGTCACATTCCAGTTCAAATATGATGAAGTGGAGCCGTGGGGCCATTTCGTTTGACTGACTCGATTCCAATTTCACGACCTGTGGTAGATGTGTACATTTCACTGGTGCCAATAACTTGGCTATTGATAGCATGAAGAGTGAAGTAGTACTGATAATTCAGGCTTGTTTCGCGGGAATAGAATCGATCATGTGGGCTATGTTGTCTTACCGATTGGACACCGTTTTCAGCGCCTTGTCGCGACACATAACCTTCGCTTTGCAAAATGATTTCACTATTACCAGCCTTTAGCCTGAAGTAATATTGATTGTTACTACCTAGGTAAATTTCATATCGTGCAGACATTTTACTTCTCCCTCCGAACACCTTTGAAGGGAGTGCCATCAGACTTCACGTCCATGAATCGACCGGAATCTGCGTCTCGTTTGATCCAATGACTGTTTGGATGTTGCACTTGAGATCGTTGGCGCGCGGCGCCACGGCGTTGGTTTTCACCAACAGGGGGATTGGCAGCCATAATTGGCCTCCTCAATTAGTTCAAAATGTAAAATATTTGACACCTAATTAAGATTCGGACAAACTATAGCTTCCACACGATAGTTCGATCCGAATCTTAGATTCGTATCTACTTTCAGAAAAAAAGCTGCCTTTTGGCGGCTTTTTTTCTACACCTTAGATAATACTGGGCACGTCGACGAAGTCAATCACTTAACCTGTTTTTTTGATCAGTACTTTGTATTCTGATCGTTTTTATCGATCGCGACAAATCTGTTTGTCGACTTGAATGCTGGTCAGAAAGACTATCTGGCTAATATTTATTTTTTAGGCTCGTCCCGTGCTTGGACCATACTTAGAGACAGTGTGAGTGATACACCAGCTACACAAATGTCTGAAATTTATAATTCAGTAGCTTCTTACAAAATCATTAGCCGTCCAACTATCAAGCGATATGAAAAGCTCGATTCGTGCCCCCAATCTTTTTTACCTATACATCGAAATCTTGAAGTACTTCTAATAGTTTTTTTGTAATAGTTATGAAAATATTTGAGGGGCTTCGCTACAGTTGCAATCAGTCTTTATTGGAATGGCACAACCTACGTTAGAAAATGTGTGGAATTTAAAGGTTTTGGTATTAACCGAGGATGGTCAAATTCGCAAATACGAGACCTGATATAGAGTTCTGAAAATTAGCCGTTTATATAAATTGAATATCTTCGCGCACTTAGACCGAATAGCGCATTCTCGATTAAAGGAAAGTCGAAGTATTACCGAAAAAAGTTTCACATTCTTTCTGGAGCACCTTGATAAGGGTTAAATTTTATCCCTCCATATTACTCATGCCTATTCGAGATTCACTCCTACTTGCAGTGGGCACTGATACTTTGAAGCCGAGTATCTTGTTGATATTTAGACACGAAAGTAACGCATATTCACGTTTGTTTTCAAATCCGATAAACTGACGTTTCAGTTTCACACTAGCCACAGCCGTTGTTCCAGAACCCATAAATGGGTCTAATACAACACCTCCCTCAGGACAAAACAGCTTTATGAACCAACTAGGCAGCTCTTCTGGAAACGCCGCTGGATGCTTAACATTCTTGCAATTAGTTGCAATATTGAGGACGTTTGTTGGATATGCTTTTTCTCTTTCAGCCCAATTTGCAATATTTTTAGCAAATGTATTCCCAACCTGAGATGAGTGCCTCTCTAAATCATTGCCTGATAAATATTTTATCCTTTTCTCTTTCCACTCACCCATCGGGACCATTACTGAATCTTGATCCATATAAAAGCTTTTCTCTTTCGTAAAGTGAAAGCAACGTTCAAAAGCATCCCGAAAGCGATTAGGCCATTTTCCAGGAAAAGCGTTCTTCTTATGCCATATGTATTCATCGGTCCAGAGCCATCCTTTCTTTCTGAGCTCAATTACGAGTTCCATGACATATGTGTGCCTCTCACCAGTAGAGACATGTTCCTTAATATTTAGAACAAACGAGCCGGCTGGCTTCAAAACTCTTCGTAATTGCTCAGCAATTGGCACGAACCAGGCAACATAATCATCTGGTTTAACTCCACCATATTGTTTTGATCGCTGATTCGCATATGGTGGAGACGTCACAACTAGATCCACACAACTATCAGGAAGCTTAGCCAAAAGTTCTGCAGAGTCCCCTAAATAGATCTTGTTACGGTAATTTTCGTTGTTAATATCATTTTCAGGATGTAACATAATAATCACAATTCACGTTGAACCTGTTTTACTCTAGCACTTTTGAATAATCAGGTCCATACCATTGGATTCATTCATTATGCCCGTCTTAAAGAAAAAAGCGCTCTCGCATTATTTTCGAACAAACTGCGAAAAAAGGCTTCGCCTTGATATGTATCCTGACGAGTCAAATGATGTGTCTAAGGGTGAACGAGCCGCCCAAATAGACATGCCGCCAATGAATGCAGGCCGTCCAGCGCTTATCGGCTTAAGTGAGGCAGGTCGTGATTGGGAGAACGAGGTCTATAATGACCTGATCAAAGTTTTCAATCAGGATGTCATTTATAAAAGAGGAAAGAAAGATCCGTTCGACGGGGTCGACCTTCACGAAGCACTAGCAACGTTAACATCTCAAAAATTCATTATCGAGCCGATGTTTTGTGTCACGCACTCATTCGAAAAACAATATAAGCTCGACCAGCTTACACGCCATTTAAAAAGCGAAAGAGGTGACGAGCTCAGGTATGCTAAAGAATTTCGTCCCGATATCATTCAGCTTACTCGAGCAAACCGAGAAAGTATAAGACCTCTTGCTGTCAAAAGCGACGGAGCTTTGTATATCCCTCCCGATTCATCCATCGGACTTCGAGTTATCGATATTAAGTTGGCTGCAAGCCCGTCTATCTCATATTTTGCGGAAATTGCATTTTACTCTCTTATCCTTGCAGAATGGTTAGTCGATAACAACTTAGATGATAGATTTCATGTCTGCTCGAGCGCTGCGGTTTGGCCGGGTAAACATGCTGGTTCAAGTTTGGGACTAGCCTTTTTTGAAGCCCAAAAGATTAAACGACTCTTATCTACAGACGAAGCTGAGCTCCTATTAGAAGACGATCTATCTATCCTACCACCATACATATACACGTCGCGGATCAAAGACTTCTTAGAAATTGATCTCCCAAAAGTATTGTTAGAACCGAACTGGAAAGATTTGAGGTGGCATATTAGTCCAGCTTGTATCGGCTGCGAATATCTCGGATTCAAGTGGACAAAAAACACAGTTGTCGACAAAGAGCACTGTTGGCCAAAGGCAATGGATAGCGATAGTCTGTGCAAGGTCATTGGATTAACACAAGGAGCATCTTCCGTTTTATCCCAAAATAACATCAAGTCAGTCAATGATTTAGTTGGCTTGCGACAAGCTGACAAAATTTTCGATAGTCATTATA
The DNA here is from genome assembly GCF_048263735.1 of Pseudidiomarina aestuarii. GTDB lineage: Bacteria > Pseudomonadota > Gammaproteobacteria > Enterobacterales > Alteromonadaceae > Pseudidiomarina > Pseudidiomarina aestuarii_B. The sequence continues at coordinate 104,238 of NZ_JBLXDX010000003.1, forward strand.
CACTGCAAGCTTCAAGGTCGGTCATCTCCGATAGAGCTTCAGTACTTGGTCAAAAGCTCGCTAAAAGAGCTTCAAGATCGAGTAACTCGATTTTACCACGCTCTGCAAACATCACCATTTACTTGGGACTTGAGTTTGATATTTCGTCTGGCGTGACCTTAGCATTTTCGATGAATGCAAGATTTCAAGACGATAACAAAAAGGTAGTGAAGAAACAGCGTGAAACGCTAGTCGTCGAAGACAAAAATATCGATACAGAGAGGGCAGTCTTAATCCTCTGGCTCCAGAAAATATCCGATTTTTTGGAGGATGAAAAGAAAAAAAATGATACCCTTACGTTTCAGATCTATATCTGGAATGAGACTACATTTAAACACTTGCAAAGAGTAATTTCTCGACACCTTGCGGAAATACTCCAGCTTGGAAATGGTCTTTCACCATTTTGCTGGATGTTCCCCGCAGACACTGTCATGCCCGAACCTAAATTCAGTGATATCAGCCGTCCGGTATCTATTGTTAAAAGTCTAATTGTCAACTCTTTGGCTGCAGATATTCCGTTTTACTACAATTTATTTGATCTCTCTAATCTGTATAAACCAAAGTTTAATTCAGAACCAATTCCCTTCAAGCCATCAACCTTTTACTACGATCCGCTTTCGGATCATATTCCATCGGAACGAGCCCATGACTTGTGGACAAAGTCAGAAAGGCAAGGCCTGCACTATAAGGATGTCGAGTCACAAATAAAAAGAGTTTCTGAACAAAAGTTGGTGGCTCTGGATTATGTAGTAATGAAAGCTAATAATGATTTCGCTTTATCAGGTCGCCCCAAACCGCCCCCGTTAAAAGTCTTGGATCAATCCAGAATTGTAAAGAATGTATCGTTAGATTGTGAGCTTTGGTATTCCTTCGCAAAACTAAATAACGCGCTGCAACAATACGAGACGCAGCGAATTTATAGTTTAGATGCTTACGAGCAAGAAGCACGTTTTTACTCGGTTCGACTTATACGTTCAATCAAACAGTCAGATGCCAAAACGTTGTTCGCGAATTATGGATTATCTGGAACTAGAATGTTTGCGTTCATGACATCTCCTCGCTCCATCCATGCAAAGGTTAAGATTGATAATATTGGCTATACGTTAATTCCGGAACAGATGAACTCAGTCGCGGATTACAAAGTAGACTTTTTCTTGCGACAGTCAGGACTAAGCCAGAAAGATATTTCAAAGTTCTATACTAAATATAGCTACTCAATGAGATCGACATTGCGTGAATTATTCAGTATTCAAGTAAAGGTCTTTGACCGCCACAAAGGAATAATAATAGTCGAATTTGGGGATTATCATTCCAGGTTACAATCGGAGCTGGTAAAACTGGGCATTATTGATTTCTCGAACATTACTAAGATAAAACCCGCAATCATTCAGCCTTTACACATAGATCTTAGCTTAAAAAAGATTAAGGGCAGCATTCGCTCTATTGCGAATCCACCTATCGCTGGCAAGCGACCATTGATTATGATTCCGCATCGCTTAAAGAAACGAAAAAGGGTTCAAAGTCCAACATCTGCGGTGCCATGTGATAAGTTCATTTGGAATGCAGACTCCTTGAATAGTATAGAGAAGCCAGCGAATTCCACTGATCAGCTTCTCAACTCATCTCCGCATACCAAAAATCTTAATAGTAGCCAACGCGCTGCAATTAGGTCGACCATTCTCAAACCTCTCAGCTTAATCTGGGGACCGCCAGGTACAGGCAAAACGTCAACATTGGCGGCCGCAATCTGCACACTTATAAATCTGAGCGATAAACCTATTCGGATATTAGTGACTGCTTATACATGGGTTGCTATAGATACTTTACGCGATAAATATATTTCACTAATGAATAATGAAACTTTTGGATTAAAAGATTCGCATACTTATCGTTTGTTCTCTGGATATGGGAAAAAACCCAATAATTTAGGATCGGGTATTAAAGTTGTTGTGCCAACCGATATTGATTCTGAAGATTACCAAGAACTAGCTAAAAATATCCAAGAGCGCTTGAACCACATCGTTGTTTTCTCAACTCCACAACAAGTATCAAAACTTAGAACGCAAATGACAGGGTCGGATGAATGTACCTTTGAAATGTTTGACCATATTATCGTCGATGAAGCCTCTCAGCTCGATATGGCATCGATGATGATGGTTTATCCCTCGTTCGCTTCTGAATGCTCGTTGACGGTTGTCGGCGATGACAAACAAATGCCCCCAATATTTCAAACAGAGCTTCCGAAAGATGCTGAGAATTGCCTTGGGAGTATATTTTCATTCTATAAGAATCATTGGAAGATCGATAGCGACATGTTAGAAGTCAATTATCGTTCTAACAAAGAAATTGTTGAGTTCACGAAATGTGCTGGATATACGGATAAGTTTCATGCACATAATGAAGATGCCACTATCAATATAACTACTAAGCCGAATCAAGTTAACGAAGATTGGGTCGATTATGTGTTAGAACCCAGTAGGTCGCTGGTTTGCATCGTGCACAACGATACAACTAGTCCTCAAAGAAGCGAGCTAGAGAGCGCTATCGCGACTAAATTAGTTGAAGCACTCGAAGGACGTTTGTGTTCAGAAACTTCAGACATTCCATATACAATTGACGAGTTATTTGAGCGCGGCATTGGTATCGTTACGCCTCATACAGCCCAGAAGGCAGCCATTTATAACTCACTTTCGAACAGCTTTTCTAACAGGGGCATCTCAACTGATAAGCTCTATGACGCTATCGATACTGTTGAGCGATTCCAGGGACAAGAGAAAGACCTAATAATAGTCAGCTATGCTTTGAGCGATAGAGATTCCATTCTTCAAGAGGAAGAATTCATTTTCGGTCTTGAGAGATTCAACGTGGCTGTATCTAGAGCAAAATATAAAGTTGTAGTTTTAGTTAGTGATGACTTGGTACGACACATACCCCAGGATGTAGAGGTCGTAGAAGCATCTATGCTAATGAAACATTTCGCTGGAACTTATCTTAAAAACAATAAAGTGTTTCCGATAATTCATGGCAAAAAAGAATACAACTTAAACATCAAACATTCAGCTAGAGATTGATAAAAATATGTCTAAAAGTAAACTACAGGATTTGATCTCGACGTCGAGAAGACGTGATTCAACAGCGAAACATAACACTCTTGACTCTTCGACCCACAGCGACAGAGCGCGAGTGATTTATTCAGCTTCTTTTAGACGCCTTCAACAGAAAGCTCAAGTTTTCTCCCTTGAAAGCAACGCAGCGGTAAGGTCCAGGTTAACTCACTCAATCGAAGTCTCACACATTGGACGATATATTGTTTCAAAAATCACAGAAAAGCTGAAGGAAAAACAGGAAACTTGCGGCGATATAAAATTCTGGATTGATTATAGCTCAGCAATTTCGAATATTGTTGAAACTGCATGTTTAATTCATGACATTGGAAACCCACCTTTTGGTCACTTTGGGGAAGCTGCAATTGTTGATTGGGCTCATTCCGACGAGGCAAAAGGAACAGTGAAGAAAGCTCTCGGCGCAGGCCATGAGAAGCTTCTTTACGAATTCAAATGCTTCGATGGCAACCCACAAGGCTTTCGTCTCGTTACGCGCATTCAGGGAGACGACGGCTTTTATGGTTTAAATCTGACGAACACTCAACTAGCTTCATTCCTTAAGTACTCGTTCTGCTACGAAGATGATTATAAGGGAAAACCATTTTCAAAAAAGATGGGGTACTTTTCAACGGAAAAGGATATCGTACAGAAAATCTGGTCGAGCTTAGACATGAGCCCTAACAAGCGTCACCCTCTCAGCTTTCTCATGGAAGCCGCCGATGATATTTCTTACTGTATCAGTGATATTGAGGATGGTATTGAAAAAGGAGTCTGTTCTTTTTACGACTTCAAATCATTTATTGAGGAAAACTTAGCTCAGGACAGTTCTTCAAATAATTTTATTGATACATTGATTAACAAGCTCAGCAAGGACAGTGGTGCAGCCGTCAGCCCCTTTGTCGACTTCAAGACTTGTCTACAAAACCATTTGGTTGAACACGTCGCTGAGAGTTTTACGCAAAATTTTGTGGACTACATTAATTCCGATATAGACAAACAAATAATTTCTGATGACACGCTCGAGTACAAAGTACTTAAGTGTATGAAAGAATTCTCGCGAGACAAACTTTTTTGCTCAACCGAGGCAGAGTCGATAGAAATATCCGGATATGCCGTTATTTCTGGAATACTACATAGCTTTCAGAGTATTCTTGAATTGAAAAAATCAAAATTCTTATACCTGATAGCCAAAGATCAAAAAGAAATAAAGAATCACAATTTACATTTTGAATCTCGATTATTCAACAGATTACCATCGAAGCATTTAAATGCATACAAGGCAGCGATCCTCAATAAGAAGAACTTGACTTTCAATCCGTCTGAAAATGTTAGTAACAAAGAATTTACAGAGTCAATGAATGAATTCGATGATAACAAAGAGTGGGTTCTCAGAGCGCATTTGATAATTGATTTTATATCTGGGATGACCGATCAGTTTTCATTAGATTTCTTCCAAGTTCTAAAAGGGATTCGAATTGCAAAATAATTCAGCATTTGTACGCCCCAATCTAAATAAGCACCCAATAGTCTGGGTGGATGATTTTTTACGTAAAAGTCTAGCATATGGTGCAATTGACCACTCCTTTCAAATGGAATTCAGCCGCTATAGGTATGCTCCTCAGACACTCGAAGACAGTCGCACTGAGTTTAGACTACCAATAGACAGTTTTAGAGAGTCATTAATTATCGAATATCTTGCAAATCTCCACTCAACTGAAGAGCTTGCTCTTCATTCAAAGATTACAGGCTTTGGCGTTGAACTACATATCCCAATGGTCGATTTTGGATACAAGGGTGAAGACCCATCCAAATCAGATGTGCTGCAATCGTTTTGTAAATATTGGCGCATGGATCTTGCTATATACTCGAGTGGTCGCTCTTATCATGGTTACGGTAACAGGCTTCTCGGCAAACAAGAGTGGGTAAAGTTTATGGGTAGTTTACTATTGTTAAACATACCCGGTAAAAATAAGTTCATCGATGAGCGCTGGATCGGGCATCGACTGCTCGGTGGATATGCCTCGCTGAGATGGAGTAACAATACCTCTCAGTATAAAAAATATCCTACCTTTTGTAGCCAAATCCTTATTTTAAAATAGCTACTATTAATTATTGAGACCGAACCTATGCTTACATATGATTTTTGAAGGTTATTGTATGCATTTAGGGCGAAGATAGTAGAGACTTATATCAGATAGCTAGCAAGTAAAGCCCGAACCTCAGCAAGTCCATTAATGTCTCCAGACTTAACTATAGACATCGGCGACCGGTCATTAAGTGATTTGCTCTCATTACTTAACCATTGTCGGCGATGGTTTTCTCTTATAAAACAATCCATTAAGTCAGCGCATATTCCAAGCAATAGTGAAACTCTGAAACAGATTTTGTCGTCTACAGTGTACTGCTCCAAATTTTTAGAAGTGCTCGAACCACATCCGATTGAAATATTTACTTCAGCGTCGGAAAGGCCCCAGTCGGTCAAGAAATTTCTGCACGCATTAACGCCTGTCTGTAACGCATGAGAGTCAATAGCCTGACGATTCTTATTAGTCTTGTACAATTTATAGAGACGTTGAAAGTTAGTATTGCACATATTCTTTGCCCGTATAATTTAGCGATTCGCAGCAACAACAATTATTTGATGAATCGTTACACAAAATGCCTCGGCTTCGCTACAAGGATTTCACCAGATATTTCTTAGGAGTCGTTAAAAAAATTTAACTGGAACCTGGGTTGTAGCCCCAAAAAGCTCTCTGTATCACGAGCTGCATATTCGAGTGACCACCTCTTTACCGGCGGCTCATGTATTTCAATCTCTTTTATGTCGTCAGAGAATTTATCCATACCACGTTCTGTATAAATTTTTGTCGAGTGGCTAATTTGCTTCTCAATATTTAAATAGTCTCTACGCAGGTTATTATGGAGTTCCGCCCGCTTTCTCGTATCAACCACTAAGTCCACAGCTTGCATACCTGCAACAAACCCAGCAAACCATTTGCCAAGCTCGGAGCCTTCAAACAGGACTGCAACTGCAGCAGTCGAGAAAATTAACGATAGCGCAGTAATATATCTATTTAGGCTATGAAAAGACGACTGCCTGAGCATGTGATATCTTATACCCAGCGCTACGTTGTACCGAATATTCCACATTCGGTCGTTCGATAGAGTAAGGTAGTTCTCTAACTTAGATCGTTTCATCAGCTATTTCTTACCTGAATTATCATCTTTGCGGCCAGGTGGTTCAAAATGCTGGATAATCTCTAGGCCTGTTCCATAGTAACTAGCCTCATTAATATCAATTTTTTTCTGTTTATCCTGCCATGAGCTCCATTTTTAGCAGTATTTGATCTATTTGTAGTATTGATTGTTGAATGCTTATTCAGTTTGTTCCCATCAGGTTTTTTTAGTCATATACATACCATTATTAAGATTATTATTCTTCATCTCGAGACTTTTCGCTAAGTGGGCAGGTGCCACCAACTCGACATAATCTTATACCTAGACCCCCTATTTAGTTACCAAGACACTGGGAGTCTCTTTATTTGATTTCCTCAAGCATGCTTAATCAAACGTCCTAATATTTGACTGCGTATTACCCTTATTTATCATCTCAAGATAAGGAAATTCGTGAGCACGCGACTTTCGAGTGCGGTGCGTCGCAGCGTATGTTGACGTTCGCCCATTATCAGAGCCAGTCGAGGAATGAATTGAGCTATTCAGTTTTCACTGGATGCCACAAACTAAAGAACTGCTGATATGTGGTAGGTCGTTAGGAAGCATCGCTAAATCGTGCAGTGTACCGATATGCTGGTCTTCGAGATACGGAGTCTATAATGCTTTCGCGTTCCTTGCCAATAACCGATTCAGCAACTCGCTGGGAAGCAACGTTGGTTACATCGACCACTGCCTCAACATACAGAGTCTTGATCCCGTTTCTTCTTGATTGAGAAATTTGATCGTTAATTGCGTCTTGAAGAATTTCCTTCGCATAGCCTTGGTTTCGTTGATTTTCTGGAACCGCATACCCCACTGCGACACAGGGAAAGCCATCGACTTTTCCATTAAATATACAAGACAAGAATGCCTTAACCGTTTTCCGGTCTTCACTTAACCGCACATACGTAAGTCGGCGGGTTCCGGGAGTTGGAACGTCGAAATGGCTAAAAAGATCCTGATGACCACTTATGCGTTCAATCCTCAATATTCCATCACGCAGAGCTTGCTGGAACGAAATCATGCCGTCATGGGGATTTGTCATCGATGTAGTCACATTTAATCCTTAAAGAGGAATGAATTCATTACCTGTGTGTCAATTTAGTCTGAGCTTACATAACGTTATTGTTTAAAACTGACTTGTAACCGTAACTTAGATACTTCTAAGCCAAGTTTGTTTGAGTGTCAATTGTCTAAAAGGCTCCCTCACAGAACAGGATAACTGGTATACAGCTTGCCCTAATTCATTTTGAGGACCCGTTATCACATATGATCAGAATCATAGCGGCAAGTTTGACATTTAAAATCTTCTTCTAAGTAACATTGATAAAGTGATTCATCATCAATAACTCCACCACTCACACAACTAGAAACCCAATTCCCATCGTCATCTTCAAACATACCGATCGGTCCCTCACACTGGACATTCTCGAGCAACGGCTTTATGACATTCTCGTAATGGTAGGTTTGTTTTCCTGAGAGTTTACCGAGATCACCACCGCTTGCTAAAAGCAATTTGACAATTCCAAAAGTTGCGCCCGAGTCAACCTTCGTTTGATCAGCGATACTCTCAATGTAACTCTCATTTTCAATCAAAAATCCCAATACTTGCAAATTCATTTTTCTCACCACAGACAATTTGTTAGGACAGTAAGTCAACAACATGGTTGAAGACCATGTATGGAGTCAATCTCAGATGACTATGCCACATATAATTGGAAATTTCTGAAATGTTATCGTCGGTATCGTAGATTAGAAAAGTGGGCGCAAATTTTTAAATCACCGCAATAAGCAAAACTTCTACTTCATGTCTTTAAATTAAATGGGCCTATGGGATGATGCCAAAGCTTGAACTTGGCAAGAACCACCACGAGTTAGCTTCATTGTAAGCGAACAACATGATCTAGAACCTTACAGTCTTACAAACCAAATATATCTATCTTCCGGCCGAGCTGAAGCGCTAAAAATATCTAATCCCCCTTGAATCTCTCTGGATTATCAAAACTTTCAGGGCCGAGAGTAAACCACCTATTACCATATCGACCAGTCCGAATAGTGCCGCCAAAATATGCAGTTATTTCTTGACTTGTGTTTATTTTTAATCTCGCTATCTAAATTTGACTTTACCAATAGGTCATTTCATTCCGCGAGAAGCTCCTTCGATAACTGTGGATCTATGTGGGACTTCTGATATTCAAAATCCCCAGTCAAACACTTTTTCCAACAATTTATAAATAGTGTATGTAAAGGTATGTAAGCAGCCTTACCCTTGCACAATCGATTTAAGCTGCGGAGAAATTTAATATGAAAGACTCTATAGTTAGAGATTGCTATATAACACACCAAAACTTAATGGAATTTAACGATACGTTAGCCCATCTTCAAGAAGCTCTACTGATAACATTTAGAGACGTATTCAATCAGCATGGAACTGTAAAAGTTGAACCTTGCGGACGAAATTTAACCGCCAAAATGACTACGGTCTATCGTGATTTGGAGCATCTTGTGAGTCACTACCCTAAATTATTTAATAATCTTAATCTTTATTATCCTCGTGATTGGTCTTGATGCTAGCTAGCCGACTAGCCTCACCAAAGCAAGTGTTATGGTGAGGCTAATCAAGTTCCTCTGGTCATAGACAGGGCATGCTGCGGTCAGAAATGGGCGGCTCGGCAAGGGACTCAAACACTGGATATGCTGAGCTCGGATCAAAGCAGACTGGATGGACCCGTTAATAAAAGTCTCAGATGTTCTTCTGGATGGCTCGGAACCAAAGTCGCCGGTCTATTATTACTAGTAGCATGCGAGTCTCACCCATCGTCCCGAGGTAATTCCGTCCGGAACAGATAAATTTGAAACTCCGGCGGGTGTTGAACTTCGGGGTTTTCTGCAACCTCTAAATCTCTCAAGACATATCTTGTCAGGGCGCGCCGAGTAGTAATACGTCTGCCAATGGCGCCTTTAAACAGCTCATCTCGAATCAGTTTTTTTTGTCCCTCGGTCAATGATGGGTGTGGTCGTAACTCGAGCTGAACTTTTTCTTCCCAATAGATATCCTTGGGTGTTTCTACACCCTTAGGGGCTGCCTCAGCGCAGGATATTCGGGCGAGATTGAAGTCCCGGTGCTGTTCAGTGAGTTCATCGAAGCCCCTCACATGCCATCTTCTCCCGGCGAACACAAACGCCAAGGGATGGACAATACGTTCAATACCATCCGGATTGTTCATAGACCTATAGATGATTTTGGATGCTGCACCCTGGTTCATCGCTGAGTGAATAACCCGAAACAGTGCTGGATCCACGTTGGTGAAGTCTCTCTGGGTCTCCTCTACCATGACATGAGCAACTTGGTCTTTCACCAACCGGAAATAGGCCTCGATACTAAGATTAGCGCTTTCTGGCTTGAATCGAGCTGTAGGAACATATCGCCTGCGGCCTTGCCCTTTCTGAGCCTGAGTATGTGATGGGAATGCTTCTCGATACGAAGCCAATACTCGCGAGGCTTGCACGCTGGTTATTCCAAACTTTTCCCTAAGGCGCCGATTGGTTATCTCCCCTTCATATGCTAGCAACATCTCAATGAACTCAAACTGCAGTCTCGTGCGACTATCCAATGGTGTAACTCTCTTCTGGATTTGTATTAACATTGGTGTTAATTTAACATTGATGTTAATACAAAGTCTAGGAAGATTGGGTGCCTTATGCCTGAAAATGCGGACAACCTATTTGATCGTGTACCTGAGCATATTTTTAGACCGCTCGGCGCGCACGAGCATGCGCGTCGTAACTGGTCGCTCCTAAACCATCTGTATTACGATTTCTATGCACCTGAGGCTGATCCTCCAGAGGGAGAAGGCTGGACACAGAAGCGCGTGGTAGCATCAATTGAGCGTTTCTTGGTCCGGTGGGATGATGAGAATAAAACCAATGTTGAGGAGCAAGCGACTCCGGTAAACATACGCGCCCATGACGCTCTTTCAAACTTTCTGGATAGTGGCTGGCTGAGCATCGATCGAGTCGGCTTTACTCAATTCGTGATCATGCGCCCGACGGTTCAAAACCTATTTGAGTTGCTCAAAACCTTTGCTGAGCAAGGTCCCGAATTTATCGGTGGGCGTGTGCAATCGGTCCGGAATAACTTACTGCAGGTGCAGGCGGATCCTGAAAAAAATGCTGCTGTGTTTCAGGTTGCTGCTAAGGAATGCTCCGCGCTTCTGCAAATGTTGAACAATACGCGAATGCGTGTTCGGGAGGCTAGCGAATACTTGCGCACCCAAGAGTCAACCCACCTCTTCCTCGAGAAGTTTTTTGGAGACTATATCTCCAGTTTATATATCGGCGACTACTCAGACCTGTTCTCCCGCAATCATCCGCTCGCATCCCGCTGGGATATCGTCGATCTGGCTTCCCGAATTACAGAGGAACCAGAAAGTCGCGAGCAATTACGTCGGTGGTACCGCAGAAACTTACGTTGTCGGTCTATTGAAGAAGCGGATGCATTAATTGAAAGTGATACGGCCCGTGTTATGGCACTTCGCGAGGTCGATAGGTTACTCGCACGCCTTAAAGATGCCGTCACTCGCGCTAACGACCAAGCCCTCGGATATCTCGAATACAAGGTCCGCTCTCAGGGCAATTTCGATATGAAGACCGATCAGGTCATAAATGCGGTTGTTCGCGCTGCTGATTCACGACCAAATGATGAAAATTTGGCTCTATCCACAGGTTGGTCTCAAGGAAAACTCTTAAGTGAAGACGCCCTAAAAATGCCGAACAAGAAGCCACGAAAGCTCAGAGGTGCGGTTATCCAGAAGCGTCAGCTTTCACCGGAGGCAAAAGCACGACGATTGGTACGCCAAATCATGAAAGGGAACCGAGAGGTTTCTGAGACTCGCATTATTCAGTACATCGATCGTCATGTGGATCCTGGAGGTGTTTTGGAAAGTAGTTCCATGGAAGTGGCCTCCATCAACGACCTATGTATTTTGGCAGCATTCTCTCGCCTTGGGTTGATGGCTGACCGAACGGAGAGAAATGCTCGGGCCGGCATTGTTCGACCAACATTATTTAAGGAGCTCAGCAAGCATATCGAGATTGAGCTGACAGGTGAGCACTTTGAGAATGAATACATTGAGGCGCCTGTTGTAAGGATTCGTCGCCGACAGGAAGGGAGTACGAATAATGCCAATTAGCTGGAAACGTATTGCAGAGCAAGACGAGGCTTATACTGTTCGGGATTTTCAGAGGGCGGCACAACGTCTGATCATTGATCAAGTGTTGTATCAAGCAAACCCGAAGCAGAGATCGGACTATGACTTGGTGGCGGCCCATGAAGATGCATTCACGGAAGCGCTTGATCTTTTTGGCTGCATGCTCGATCTCAATGTCCAGGAGCGATATGTGGCTGCTGTTCCGACAGTTACCGAAGTTAGCAAGATTCCTCTCATGCATACCTTGTTGGCTTTGGTGTTGCGGAAACTGTATGACCATCACATGAACAGGGGGTCACTCAATGCAGGCGTTGCGGGTGTTAGTTTGCCTGAACTAGAAGCTGCGTTCCGGGAATCAACAGGACGTGAATTACCAATGAAGCCCCAGTCGGAACTTCAGGGGATGATGGATGCAATGAAAAGGTGGGGAATTGCTCGTTTAGTCAGAACTGAGAATCTAGGAGAGGCGACATGGTTTACTGAGATTCTGCCCGGTATTCAAAGCCTGATAAACGAACGAACTCTCGCCGTGCTGAAATCCCATGCAGAATTGTTATATGAGCCTGATGAGTTGGGCGATACGACAGAACAAAAGGAGAGTTCTTTGTGAAACAGCTCAAACGAATCTCATTAGTCCAGTTCTATCTCCACGAAGCGGTCGATATTGAGGTAGCAGGAGCAACTGCCTTCCTGGGGCCAAATGGCTCTGGAAAATCGTCGACGCTAGACGCGATACAAATCGCCATGCTCGGGGGAAATCAGCTGTACACACGTTTTAATACCCAATCGGTATCAACCAAGCAACGGCGAAGCTTAGCTGGCTATTGCCTTGGCATGCTCCGCAATCCAGAGAAAGATAGTGAAGCAATCGGACGCGCGCGTGACGAGGCTCGAACGTACATCATGTTAGTCTTTGGCGACGACACGGAAACTGAATGGGTTTCTGCTGGAATTTGCATCGAGGCCGATGCAGAAACCGATGAACACGAGATTAAAGGCCTTTTCGTCCTCCCTGGATTGGCATTAAAAGCCGACGATTGCATTATCTACGACGGCGACGATCAACGCCCGATCTCGTTCTCAGACTTTCGGGAAAATGTCAGAGAACAAGCTCGGAACAAAGGACGGACGCCCATCTTTACAGATAAGTCGAGTGAGTATGTTCAGGAGCTTCTATACGCTCTGAATGGCGAACGAATGCCTAATGCACGGCGGTTTATGTCGTCTTTTGTGAAGTCGATGACCCTGAAGAATGTCGATTCGATCGATCAATTTGTCCGAGATTACGTCGTTGAGTCCAATCCAGTTGATATTGCAACGTTTCGCAAACAGGTCGAACAGTTTATCGCTTTGCGTGATTTGATCATGAAAACAAAGGCAAGAATCTCACGACTCGAAGGCATCATTTCTGACTTTGATCGGGCGCGCCAGGCGGAACGTCGAATCGCAACTCTTGAGGCCATAAAGGCGATATTTAATGTCGAACGGCTTGGAGAGAAGATTGACGAGATTGAAACCCAGATCGATACACTCAAAGACCAGACAGAAACTGCGGAAGGCCTTGCTGCTGACGCGAAAGAACAGCGAGATCTCAAGCAAGAGGAAATTACCCAACTGACGGTTCGCTTGGAGAGCGACCAGAATGAGCAGCTTCGGCAACGCCTCGAAGATCAGATTAGCTCCCAGCGCAAAATAATAACAGCCTACCAACATCCCGAGATATCCCGAGCGAACCGCCTGATTACTTCGCTAAGAGAATTGATCGACGAACCAATTTTTTCTGAGCTTCGAAGTCTTATGAATACCGTGGTTGAAGAGCTGGTCGAGGCTCGGGGAAATGAAAACTCTGGAAGCTCGCTGAGCGAATCAATTGGGAAAATCGACGAGAACCTCGCACAAATTCGGGTCATTTCTCAGTCTAATCTGGCCTCGATCCAAAAGAAGCAAAATGAACTGAGTGAGGAGCGTGATGCAATTCGACGTCGGATTTCAGCGGCAGCTCAAACCGGGCGATTGTTGAATGATGGCGCAGCGCGGTTATTGGAGATACTTAATCGCGCCGGTATGAAAGCTAAGCCCCTGTCGGCGTTACTACGCATTTCGGACGCAAGCTGGGCACCGGCTTTGGAGGCTTATTTAGGTGGTGATCGTGATGCTCTGATTATCACGGAAGGAGAGACCCGCGAGGCGGTCAAACTATTGCGCCAGGCGAGGCAGCAAAACATCCAGGTAAACGGTGCGGCTATCATCCAGCCGTTACACCTACGCAATCTCGACACTTCCGCTAAAGGTGAGGAATTCGCATTGGGTGTTTTTGAGACCGATGACGATACGGCTCGCCGTTTCGTTTGGCAGAAGTTCGGAAACATGCGCCTAGTCGACACCGAACTGGAGCTCGAGACCCATCCAAGAGCAATTACCCGCGACGGAATGCTGAGTCAGGGAGGTCTAACTAAATCCATCCGAATCGCACCAATAAGTGATCTTCGTATAGGCAAGGAAGCCCAGGACACATCACAATTATCGCGACATGTATCGGAACTCCAGGGAGAATTGGAGCAGCTTGAGACGTTGAGGAAACGCGTGGAAGAGCTCGAAAAAGCTCTCGCCCCGAACGCCAACGATGACGATCAGGGCGTCACTGAGAAGCTTGCAGAGGCCAATAAGGTGATTAACCAGGCACATCAGCAGCTCAAGGGTCTAGATGTCTCACATCTAGATGAGTTGCGATCTCTTCTTAGTGGTGCTGTCTCGCAACACTCAGAATACGATAATCAATATACGAAGCATGATCGACTCGCGGCAGGGTTGAAAGAGCAAATAGGTCAATGTGGGGAGCGGAAAGAGCAACTGAAACAACAGTTACCTGCAAGTCGCCAAGCTGAACATGAAGCTGTAACCAACGCTTTAGTCGACAAAGAGTGGCTGGACAGTATGAAAGACGAGATTGAGCGCGACGAAACTAGCTATGATCTTCGGCTTAAAGAGGTGGATAGGAAACTTGACTATCACACACCCCGCTTGAGGAAAGCCGAGGAAAACGCCTCTCTTGAACTTGCCCGCTATGTCCAAGACGAGCGTTTGGATGTGCAAGTGCCCCATATGGAATGGCATGAACGTTATGCATGGACACTAGAGGAAAAGACGAAGCTTTTTAATACCGAATTGCATCGGTACGAGGAGGAAGCTGAGTTAGCCCGTCAGGCATCCGAGGAAACGTTGCGCTCAGACATCGCCATGTCTCTCTATGATCGATTCAAAGAAATGGAGTTGGAGCGCCGGGAGCGAAATAAAATACTTGAATCATGTCCGTCTTTCACCGGTGGGGAACGTTACAAGTTCACAGCCAAGGTTGCGCCGCAATACGAAGCCTTAGTGCGATACATCAACCAGATTGCTCAAGAAGACAACAATTTTTCTTTGTTTGCCGAAAACCCCGATGAGATTAGTGAAACACTCCGCGATCTCGTGGAAGCCGCTGCTGACTCTGGTAACGCTGGTGGCGTTCTAGACTACCGACAGTTCTATACCTTTGATTTAGACATCTTGGTCGATGGTAAAAGAGTGGATCGTATGAGTAACCGGCAAGGGGCAGGATCCAATGGTGAACACATAGCGCCGATGTACGTTGCCGCAGGTGCTGCTCTTGCAAAGGCTTATAGGCTCCACAGTAACAAAGGAAAGCAACGCGGTATCGGCCTTATTTGTCTTGATGAGGCTTTTCATGGCATGGACACAATCAACGCCATAGCCACCGCACGCTTCCTACAAAGCATCGGCTTGCAGCTTATTATGGCGGGGCCGGAGCTTGAACGCACTAAACTGGCACCTGTAACCCAGACCATCTATGACTTGGATCGAGAAGGGCTGGATCTACAAATGGAACGGACCAAATTCAAGGAGGCAGCCAACAAACTGATGTTAAGTGATATGCCTGACGAAAACTCGGAGGTTATGAAAGATGCTTACCAGCAACTTGGATTTGAACAGCCAGCAGAATGTGCAGTTTCTTACAATGGTGGGCAATGATGCTGCGCTCAGGAGCAGATGCATGCGATGAGACTATGCGTCGCCTTATCAAGAAAGCTGCCCGTGCTGTTTTCGCAGATGGCGAACTTGAACCGTCTGTAGAAAAGATTTCGGTAAGTTTGCCTGCGACAAATCCGAGCTTGCCGGAGTACTATCGCCTTGAGCGCTTTGCAGACCGGGAGGAGTATCATGCGCGACTTCAAATCTATTCAAATGCAAAAGCGATAAAGGTAGATTGGGACGTCGGTGCAGGAGAGAGAGGGCAGCTTTCGAGAGTAACGCTGCTTGATCCGAAAGTGGTGGGGAGTATTCTTGGCGAAGAATTACCTTGGGAAGTTGCCTCGCGAGCTATCGCAAGAATTGCGGCTGTAGCTAATGAAAGGCTCCCTAACGTTGACCACATTATTGATGCGTGGCGTTGTGGAAAGGCCCCTGCAGGTGTGTCAGCAGAGCGTGCAAATCAACTTGTCGACAGCATGAGGATGATAGATGCCGCGTACAAACTTTCTAGAGGTGGGCAGGATGTACTGCTCCGCAAGCTAAGCGCAAGGCTATTCAATGATAGTAAACGGATAGAAGCACTCACTCGTCAGCTTGCTTTCCTGCTTGGAGAGACCACAGAAACCGAAGAAGACGATGTTTTTGCTCGGTTAGGCCTGGTAAAGCATCCTCAACCTATGCTTCTGAGCGGCCCACCGGGTTGTAGCATTCAAATTGAAGGGGTAGCTATTCCTCTAGCATACCCCTATCTCGGCTTCAGACCGGACACTATTAAAGGCCTGGTCGCTTCAAAAGATCTTATTCGGCGTGTTCTCACCATTGAGAATCTAGCGAGCTTCAACGAAGCAGCTGAACTCGCAAAAAACGCGAGGGACTTGCTGATCGTTTATCTCGCTGGTAACCCTACACCATCTTTTCTCGCGGCATACAATCGAATACTTTCATCCGTGGAACCCACCGAAATCCTGCATTGGGGCGACATTGATGTAGGTGGGTTTAGGATTGCGGCAAGAGTAGCCGATAGCATCAGATCTACCGGCCATAGTCTTAAGCTTTGGCGTATGAATCCATTGGAAGTAGCTTTTGGGCAGCAAAAGATCGTCCCGGAAAAGAAGATCGAAGAAGCATCAACAATCTGCGACAAATACGGCTGGAACGAAGAAGCCGAAGGATTACGGAGCAATCCAGTATTTCAGGAGCAAGAGTTCCTCGACTGGACTCCTCCGAATGATTAAACGAGAGCATAACTTATTGAGACACTGTGGTGTTACCTCAGTTTTCCGCTTTCCCCAGTTCGGTGATGAATTCCGGCGTTCGGATTTAAAGAAAGTTGCCGACAATTACTGCGAAGGATTTTCAACATGCGCATAACAGCAACCCATCTCACACAGTGGTCAGAAAAGCGTGAAGCCCAGGGGATGCTTCCTGTATTGGTGAGAAGATTGATTTCGGCAACAGCTCGTACTACGGCACTTGTTATGCCGGGCGGCGACTCGGTCAATATACCTGGCTGGGACGGTGTTATAGAAACGGCAGAGGGAAACCCTTGGGTTCCGAGTGGAGTCAGTTATTGGGAACTAGGCACTTCAAAAGATCCGGCTTTAAAGGCAACAAGTGATTTCAAAAAACGTCTGGAACAGATTTCCAAAGCGGATGCTGCTCGGGCCATCTTCGTTTTTGTGACTTCTCGTCGTTGGCCTGGAAAAGACGCATGGAGGGAAAGAATGAGAAGACTCAATTCTTGGGCTGATGTTTGGGTGTGGGATGGAGACGATCTCGAAGCCTGGCTGGAAACCTCTCCGGCCACCGCGTTGTGGTTGGGTATTCAGTTAGATATCGCCGGTCACGGCATAGAGGCTGTAGAGAACCACTGGGCGCACTGGGTCAACCAATCCAAACCGGTTGTAACAGCCTCTAATTTGTTTGTCGGTCGGGAGGAATCCAGGACTTCATTAGAGAACAGCATCCAGCTGCATGAACCGTTGATTTCTGTTATGGCTGACAGCCAGTCCGAAGCCGTTGCCTTTGTATGCGCGCTATTGATTGAAGAAGGATATTCCACACGCGCCGCCTGCGTAACCTCAGAAGAAGGCTGGCAATTTGTCGATGCTAACCCTGGCATTGAAGTGGTAGTCATCACCGATAACCGACTGAGCTACCATCGTTCCCCGCGAAATGGAATTAGCTTAATCGTCCCTATGGCTTTTGGAGATCAGGCTTTCAATCTCATGGGCATTGGTGGAAGAGCGATAGAGCAGAAAACTATAGAGCTCCGACGTCCAAAGCCTGATGAATTCGAGAGATCTCTGATTGAACTGGGTATAGCAGCATCAGATGCTGCCCGATATGCTCGTACAATGGGAAGATCGTGGACCGTTTTTCGCCGTTGGCATGCGCTTAATCCCGCCATCAAGAAGCCGGAATGGATCGAGGCGGCCGATTCCACAAGCCTGCTTATTCTGACTCTCGTAGGTGCCTGGAATAGCGCCTCAGATGGTGACAAGGCTTGCATCTCAAAGATTGCCAACCGCGCTTATGAGGACATCGAAAACGAACTACTGCGACTAGTCGCCCTCGATGATGCGCCCGTGATAAAAATCGGCTCCCTATGGAAAGCCAAGGCACCGCTAGAATTGTTGTATCTCATAGCCCCTCGGATAACGAGCGATATATTGATGAGATTCTTCACGGTCGCCAGGGCTGTGTTCGAAGAGCCTGATCCGGCCTTGGATCTCGAGGAAGATAAGCGTTGGATGGCTTCTATCTATGGCAAGGTTCGTGAGCACTCAGGTGTTGTGATGGAAGCCATGGCGGAGTCAATTGCGAAATTGGGTTACTTTTCTGATAGTGCGGGCTCAACTGTTATCAGCGACCATGTGAGGCGCTTCGTTGGTCAGCTTCTTGAAGAGGCTAGCGGAGAGCGCTGGCTTTCAATTTCATCTTTTCTAAGATCATTCGCCGAGGCCGCTCCCGATGAGTTCCTGCGTGCGCTCGAAAACAGTTTGCACAAGCCTGACAAACCGGTTGCTCGGTTAATTACAGAAACACAATCATCGGGGGTATCTGGCCGCTGCTGGCATGCCTCCCTGCTTTGGGCACTGGAGTTGTTGGCGTGGTACCCCGTCCGACTCGGCCGAGTGGCGAATATCCTTGCTGAACTGTCTGATATCGAAGTAAACGGTAATTGGGGCAACACACCGTTCGATTCATTGGTTTCTCTTTTTCGACCATGGTACCCACAGACGGCAGCGTCGGTCGAACTTCGACTTCGTGCAGCCAGAAACATAACCGAGCGACATCCTGAAACAGCTTGGAAACTTTTGTTGGCATTGCTACCAGGGCGACACGATGTAGCTTCACCTAATGCAAAACCACAGTGGCGCGACGATGACGCTGGCGTAGGCGAAGTTGTCACCTATGGAGAAATAGAGCAGCTCGTACTTCCAGTTGCAAATTTATTGCTCGAACAAGCTCAGGGAAATGCCAAACGGATTGCCGATTTAATACCAAAGATTGATGAACTGGATACGAATTTCCGTGACGAAGTCATAGCATTGGTTGTCAGCGCAAAAAGCTTCCTCGATGAAGACCGGGAAATTGTTCGCAGTGCAACCAGGGAATTCCTGAACTGGGAGAACTCGTTTAATCAGGACGGTAGCCGGCATGATCGCTATTCAGCCGATGCACTGAGACCATTATTCGACGCTCTCTCCCCCGATGATTTGGTCATCCGACATGTCTGGATTTTCTCCAATTGCTGGGTGGGGCTTCCTGATGGATGGGCGGAAAACCGCGAAGAAGCTGACAAAGTGAGAGGGACATTGCGCACCACGGCAATTCGGGAAATATATGAAAATCTGGGTTGGCAAGGTATCAACAAATTAGCCAAACAATGCGAGGATCCAAGACTTGTGGGCTGGGAACTTGTCAAGGAGCCATTTCAACGCATCGATGTGTCAACATGGTTATGCCGATGGTATGTCAACTTGCAAAACACTTCGTTTTCCGACTCATTGACCTATGGGGTACTGCATGCGGTTCAGCAAGAAGAATGCATTGATTTCCTGCAAACATGCCTGCACCTGCTTGGGGAGCAAACTGAATCTCCAGAGAAAGTATCTGGGTTTATATCCAATGCTCCCCAATTCATGGCGTTATGGGAGCTTATTGAAAGCCAGCCGCCAGCGGTTCACGATCATTTTTGGTCGATTGTCAGACCATCCTACATCCGATCAGACAGCGATCATTTGTCTTTCTGCTTGGAAAAGCTGTTGAGCGCTGGCAGGCCACTTGCCGCATTGGAAGCCATGGGAGATCGCGCAATCGAACTGCCAGGTGAACTACTGATCCGAATGCTTAAGGGGATAGCTTCTGACCAAGAAGACGCTACTGCTTATGTACGGTCTTGGCATATCGCTCGTGTGTTCGAGGCGCTTTCCAAAAGTGGCTGCAGCCAATCTGAGTTGGTCAGCCTGGAATTCGCTTACTACCCGATTCTGGAAAATGACAAGTATGGGGTGCCCCATTTGATGGCGGAGATATTGAGCGTACCAGAATCATTCATGGAACTGATATGTCTTGCATTCAAAGCTCGTAACGACGAGCGCGAACCGATATCAGAAAACCTGCATGCAGCCGCGGAAACAGCCGCCTCTTTGATCCGCCGTGGACGCGGTGTTCCGGGAAGAAGCTCTAACAGAGAAATTGACAGAGAGTTATTTTTCTCTTGGATCAACAGAGTCCGAGATCTGGCAAAGGTGAAAGATCGAGAAGTTGTCACCGACCGGACGGTGGGTGCCTGGCTTTCCGACTGGCCACTGAACAAAAAATTAGAGTGTTGGCCAGACCCTATCATTGCTGAGCTATTGGATCGGGATGACTGTGAAGACATCAGACGAGGTTTCCATATAGGAGTACATAATTCCCGAGGTGTTACCTGTCGTATGCCATATGACGGCGGAGAGCAGGAGCGAAAGGTTGCAGAGGAGTTCAAGCGTTTCTCCATTCAATGGAAAGATTCAAAACCCAACGTTGCTGCAATGATCGAAAGCCTTGCCAGATCATACGAACAAGACGCCCGGCGTCATGATGAAGACGGATTATGGGCCCAAGAGTGTTAAAGAAGGTTAATATATTAAGGACTCAATCACACTTGGATAGGAATGAAAAATTTTGAACGATTCTCGTGCCGTAGATCATAGTTAAATGATGCGCATACAGTGAATTTGATCTAACAGTCATCGCTCTCTTGAAGTAACAAATTCCGAGATCATTAAAGACGCTCTATTAAAGATATGGCAAGCTTTGAACATGTCGATGTAACTCATAAAGTGCAATCAACGACCCACAAGCTAGAACATCCAAAGGAGAGTTTCCATTCAGAGATTCATGTTTGTTGTGTATCCACTCAACCCTGTGTTTGTTCTGGAGAAATAATCTACGTAGCACTCTATCGCAGCTTAAAATGATAGATATCCGTGCACGTTGGTCAGATGTGAGCCGGCTCTGCAGATATTTGTTAGATTGGACTAGAACCTGGTTTGGCAGGCCCTCCAAAATATCAGACCACAATTCAGTTGTTATTTCCCAGGATTCAAATACCTTTAACACTGCTAGCAGAGCAGCTTGGTCGTGCTCAAGCTTGAAAGTTTCGTTCCGCTGTTTGAATTCTATCGGATCGACAGAGAGTAGACTGACCATATCTTAAGCTCGTAGTTCGCAATTCTTTAAGGTTATATGTATGACCGACAATTGGCAAGTTGGTGAATCGTTGTCAATCTTGTTTGAGTATTTCTCTAAGTTCGTGCACTTTCAACTCACGCTGGGTTCGATCAGTTGAGTTAACTTGTCGAAGCTCCGGAAAGACTACCAGATTACCTAAACTTACAGATTTGGCGATAGCTAAGGCAACTCGGTGCGAATGAGCTTTTCGACTAATCACCTCAGAATCAAGGCTAGATGAGCAGTTCAACGCCTCTGCGAGCATGTTTCAGTTGAAACCGCTTAGATAAATCTTCAGAGTTTATGTTTAAAACGTAAATTTCCTAAATCTTCGTCTTATCCTTCTGTTGATTCAGGGTCATTCCCATACGAATGTTTAGCTCTTATCCTCCCGTTATCAGACCGATGTATTGACACTTCAGACCTGCTCTTTTTTGCCAATTCTCTCGTCTGATTGAAAGCATCGGCCTGTGTATCCGCTACTACACTTGCTCGGGATGCGCTTTGTCGTTTACCGCGCCACTTGCCATCTGCACCTTTGAAAACATTAAAATCATCGTCAGCCATCTTAATAAACTCCCCAATTAGCTTTACTGTGTACCTAAGTACATATTGGGCGGCTGGTTAATAAATCAACAATAAAAATATTATAACTTTGTTTTTAATGAGATTGTTTTTTCATTGAGCTATAAAAAGCTATCCGTCGATGAGGCTTTAGAATGCAAAAAAATATATATCAGACAAATTCAAGTAAGGAGCTAGCGTGGACTCGAAGGAAATTAAATACCGACTCATTGAGAAAGGCTTTGATCAACAAATGCTAGCTGACGTTTTGAATTGTTCATCAAGCCTTGTCTCGAAAGTGATTCACCGAAAAGCACGATCGCAGCGTGTAGCACGAGCAATTGCAAAGTCTATCTCACTGGATGTATACGAGGTATTTCCGGAGCTTGAGGGCTCAAAAACCATGAATAAAACGCTTCGAAATTCCAAGATGAAAGAGCTCAGATTGTTGCTGAGCCAAGACTGATGTACTCAAAATATTGTCATACAATTGAGAACTACTCTCTGCTATTTTCAGGATGGGCGCCATTTTAGTGGATCGTAGAACGTTATACTGAAAACCTTGTTAAGTTCAATTATAAGAGTGGGTACAAGTCTAAACGAACAAAAACTGATAGTGATAAATATTATTCCTCGATCAAAACTGACGCCTATTGAACTAACCGTCAAGCTTTTGACCGCAATATCGGTACTTTAAATTGGCTTAATAATCTGCACTATCGGATCGTGATAAGCATGATCGGGAGTACAAAAGTCTTTTGTACTCCCGATCACAA
Source organism: Pseudidiomarina aestuarii (assembly GCF_048263735.1). Taxonomy (GTDB): domain Bacteria; phylum Pseudomonadota; class Gammaproteobacteria; order Enterobacterales; family Alteromonadaceae; genus Pseudidiomarina; species Pseudidiomarina aestuarii_B. The sequence goes on from NZ_JBLXDX010000003.1 coordinate 126,894, forward strand.
ATTTTATTTTTGAGTCACAGTACATTGAGTTGAGCTAGGATTGCATTCCATATCGGTTTCTCCATTTGAGATTCTAATGATTAAGTTTGTCATTCTCACAAAATTGAGACTACTAGAGCCGCCGCTGAATGTGTAAAGTCGACTCTGATCTTCGAGGTCTTCGGTTGAATCTGGTAGTATATTTCCTTCGGAATCGGTTGAGGAATCATCAACGTACTCCATTGCTAGAGAATCATCTTCTTCCAGAATCAAGTCATCAATTCGAAATTGTGTCATCGAGCCATCTTCAAATTTGAAGATGATGCGGATCTCGAACAATTCCCCAATCTCTTCACTCATAGCTGTTGACGTTACTACGCTAGCTAGATTCGCTAGAAAAATTCCAGATGCAGCCGCAAAATCGTAGTTGTAATCATATAAGTAATCATACATAACTTTCTGTGCAGACGGGCTATTCACTGTTTCGTGAGCACTTTCGATTAGTCCCATTGGTATATTAATTGGTCCTACTGCCCGTCCACTCGCAGAGTACTGAGCTGCTAACTGTGGGTCGTTAGCTGCAATCATAGTTTTTAGATTTTGATAATCATTGAACAGTGCGTTTTCTTGAGAGCTTGCTGTAACTTGCTGTGCTGGCAGTACTTGGTAACTCGGTAATCCGGGTTCAAAATTTCGAATGACAGTGTACTTAGTAACTCTCTCACGGTAAAAGTCGATTACTCTTACGTCGGCATAATCAGTCTCATCTGAAGGAACCGCAGAAATAACTGCCTGCTCTTCCTGATATGAAGAGCATCCATTACAAACAATTGTCGCATTTGTAGCTGCATGCGTCGGTGTGGCAAAACAAAAAAGCAAAGCAAAACCCAATAGAGACCATACAAACCTCATATTCATACTAATATCCTTTGGTATTCTAATGTAAATATTTATGTGATAAAGTCGCCGCCATGCTATCAAAGAGAAAAGTGCTCGTAAAGAGTGATTGGAGGGCAAGTTGAATACAGAAAGCTTTGAAAATTATTCCAAAAATTTGATTTTTGGGTTTTATTTAAGTATCGCTACGCTGATTACTTTTCCAATATTCTGGTATCAAACTTATGGCTTGTCGGTGCCGCGAGTCGAATTTGGAAATGAGTCTAGGTTAATTATTTCATCAATATTGGTATTTTTTGTTGCTTTTTTTGAGTGTCTTGTATGGCGGTATTTTACTGTGACTCTGAAACACAGGAGTGACTCCTTATCTGCAGTAAAATGGGTTAAACGATTCAGTGGCATTACTAATCTATTTTATCTTTCTGTAATAATTACTCTTCTATTGGGGTATTTAGACTTCAAAGAGTACAATACTATTGCTTTTACAGCCCTAGCTATAACAGTCATAGTTTACGCTTTGCGTTATCTAGTAATGTTAATCACAGCAATAATTCTTTGGTTCAACAAAAAACATATCGATACAAATATAAAATCGATCGCAATATTAATGATCGCCGTTGCTCTGATTCATTTGTCAGTGGTTCTAATGCCAATCACGCTGATCGCGACTCCCATGCTTATGGCGAGTATTGGTCTGTTTTTCCGAAAAAACGTTAACCATCAAGACCGCAAGTAACTTAGATCTTCAACCATAATTAGCTCTTATGAAATGTATTCGCCTCAGACTATTCTAATCTCAAGGATTTCAATGGTTTGGGGCTTTTTCGTATAGAACTATTTGTCGAGACATAATTAAGAGCAGATGGGACATTTTATCGACCAGGATAAAGTCTCATTAACTTTGAACTCGAACAGACACATCTGCCATTCAATTTAGCTGACGAAAGAAACACGACTCTTGTTTCAAGAGGCCACCTAAAGCGAATCGAGCTATGAGTCTCGTTACATGGAATATTAAAAATCACTCATTCAAATAAAATTAATTGAATTTATGTCGGGATTTGACAATAAGTGCGTACTTTTACACCACTTCCGATCGAGTTCTTCCATAAAAAATCTCCAAACGCGTAAATTTTTGGATACTAAATATTCCCCGAAACTCCAACCAATTGATACCTAATACTCGTCCGCATATGAGCGCGCACGCCTACAGGCAATATTTTACAGGGCCTGTGAAGTGCATCATTCAAGTTTTATTTTTTGCAGCTATTATGGGAATTGACAACAAATGAGGCATTTAGAAAGCATCCAGCCTCGAGCTTTATTTCCACCATACCGCGCGGACGATCAGGGTCTGCACATTCGTCGATGTAACTCTTATTTGGTGCAAGGTCATAAGCAAACCCGCTTGCATCCTGAGACTCTTCACAATCGGAATATACGATATACTCATTCATGACATTCTTGGTCCATCGACGGCGTGTCAATTCATGATACTTCGCCGCGTGATTGTAGTACCTCAATAGTAAGAAAGCCGTCGCAAATACAAGCAATATAGCTAGGTTTTCCGGGCTCTTGAACGTCAATTCAAAAATCAAGCCATTCACCTTGGATAGCTCGGCTTCAGAAATGTTCATTGCTATAAGAACTAATGAAACAACAATCAACGATCTCCGACTAGAGGTCAGGCGGGTGTCTTCTAACATTTCATTAAATTTATCTTGGTTTGCTGCCAAAATCATCTCCCCTCAAACCATGCTCTTTCCAAAATGAAGAATGACCTGAAGTCAGGTGCAAAATAAGATATTCCTGAGTCTACACCAAAAGTACATAAGATCTTCGAAGATTATAAACCGTGCCATAAATAAAATATTTTATAATATTTACACTTTGACTCATTGCATTTACATAATGTTAACGCTATAACCATTAAATAATTATACCCACACCGCAAGGAGGCGATGATGTATCGTCTATTAGGTTTACTACTGGTTAGTGTTAGCTTTACTGCGCATGCAGATATCAAAGGAAAAGTGGAGACGATACAAGAGCAGCCCGATGGCTCTATTGAGGTCACCGGTTGGGCTTGCGACGAATCGTTGCAAGCCCCCGTATCTATTCATCTTTATCTTGGTGACCCTGAAAATATTGAAAACCTCTACGCATCAACTGCCGCACAGCTGAAATCCCCTTCAGAAGCTGTCAAGGCGTGTCCAGATAACACCGCAGCAGGCTCTGGATTTGTATGGCGCCTAAACGCGCTGGAAGTCCAACAAAATCGTAACGAGCTACTCCATGTCTTTGTCATTGACGACGCTGGACAACGGGTAGCGTTGACCGGCTCCGGCAAACATCGACTGCACGGTCAGTCCCAATCACTTTTGACAGAGCAAACAGCAACCGGGGTGACCTACTTACATACCGATATGCTTGGAAGTGTGATTGGACACAGCAATGCCACTGGCGATATCACCCAAACAACCAAATACAAGCCTTACGGCGAGCACGAGGATAACTAAGATGAAACGGACCTTCACCACGCTTACCCTCAGTGGCTTAGTACTACTCGGTGCAACTACAGATGCACAGGCTCGCTCCGACAAAGAGCGCGAAGAAATCACCGCCATGTTGCTACAAGCCCAAAAGGCAAAGAAGCCCAAACCTTTCGCGGTACTTGCTGAAGAGCCAATGATGCGCTCGATGTCGATCTTTAATGATTCGTCGGCAAAACTATCTACCGAGCTCGCATTGGCACGCATGGAAGTGAAACAGCAAATCACACCGGAAACGACCGATCTCTTTGGCGACCGCGTTGATTTGAATTCAGGTAGTGTTAGCTTTGAGCATGTTGATGTATCGCTGCGCGGCAATAATGAGCTTCCGGTAGAAATCCGCCGCACATATTGGGGCTCCAAGAATAACTTCGCCAACAATCTCAGTTTTGGTGATTGGAACATTGCGATTCCAAGTATCACGACGACCACAATGGAGTACGATAGTCGACTCCCTTCAAAACCAAAGGTATTAAGCCATTTACCCAATTGCGGTGAATTGCCACCTAGCTATGTAGATACGCAATTCGCTACAGTTGGTGCGAAGCAGTACTGGAGTGGCGACACGCTGGACATTCCCGGTGTCACCAATCAGAAGCTACGCCAAGGTGGTTCCGGTATGAACCCACGCCAGGCGGACAATTGGAAGGTAACTTGTTTATCTGACCGCTATGGGTTTGAAGCGGTTTCACCAGAGGGCGTAACCTACACATTTGATGTGGTCTCACTGACACCATCAACCTATATCCCCGTCAATCAAGAAGCCGACATCTTCAATCCAGATTATGATGCGATTGAATTGATGCGCACCTATACATTGAACGTACAGGTCAGCCGAATCGAAGACCGCTTTGGAAACTGGGTGGACTACAACTACGACGCAGCGGTACTAGCCTACGGTATGGCTAGCAACTTCATTTCCTACTCTAACAAGCTTACCAGTATCGAATCGAGTGATGGCCGAGAAATCAACATCAGCTACGAAAATGGAAGCGGTGGCGAACGAGTTAGCAGCATTAGCGCCGACGGTAAGACTTGGTCTTATGATTATACTACTCGGTATGATGGGATAGACGAATTGAATAAGGACGTCTTGATTGAGGTCACTCGACCCGATAGCAAATCATGGACGTTTGATTTGGCCTTTCATACCTATGGTGGCTTCATTGCCAGTACAGGTACAAATGATTGTGGCTCGTTAAGCACGACGTCCAAAGTTTCCACCATCACGCATCCTGAAGGCGCGGTCTATACGCTGACGCAACGGCCGACACAGTTTGGTATGTCGCAAATCCCGCAAGGTAGCAGTCGCTGTTTTTCCAACTTGGCGGTGATCAAGAAGGAACTTGATTTCAACCTCCAAACCTTAACTTGGAACTACAGTTACTCTCAGAACGCTGGTTCTCCAAAGCACACCACGTTGTCGACGCCGCAGCCGGCCGCTCTCAGTGGTTTACCGTTCACACCCACCGGTTACGCATTGATGGACTTGCGCTCGACTACGGTCGTTAATCCAGATGGCAGCAAAACACTACATGCATTCAACCGAAGTCACACGCCGTTGGAAGGCAAAGAAGTTGCGACCTATTGGTTTGATACCAATACAAGTACGTTGTTACGCTCTCAAGTCACTTCATTCACTCAAGTTCTTAAAGCTGGTGATGTTCGCCTTGAATCTTGTAAGCCAAACGTATACCCGCTGCAGCAACAGGCGCCATGTTATAACCACGAGCACTTTGCCAACAACGATTTGCATAACTACCATGCATATCCGAATGTACAAACCACAAAGTCTCATGATGGTGGAGTTGCGACAACATTCACCACGACTTACAGCAACTACAATGCTTATGGCAAACCACTGTTAACCCATGAGCAAAGCAGCAATGGCTCTCGATATATTCGTCAGACGTATCAGCATGATACGACCCAATGGATTATCAATCTGCCGACCAAGACTGAAGTGTCGAGCAACAACAGTACTTGGACAACCGTGAATCAGCAAAGCTATTACAGCGCTGCTCATGCGAGCAACCTACTGCCGTATCAAAGTACACGCTATGGTCAGCTCCAAAAAACGTCGACGTATCACAGCTCTGGATTACTGAAACGCGAGACTCTCAACGCGCCTGGCCGATATGTTGAATTCAATAACTACGTCCGCGGTATTCCGACACAAATTCTCATTCCGAAGCGATATACAAGCGGCTCGGAGACTGCCTCGCAGACCGTCAATACACGCGGCGAAGTCACCTCGGTCGCCAACTTTAATGGTCACACCACAAGCTATGGTTATGACGTACTAGGCCGTGTAACCAGTATCACGCCTCCGTCGCCATGGACAGCGACCACGATCACTTACACTTCCAGTGGGGATACTTTTATTCAAACCCTAACTCGCGGGAGCTATCAAAAGCGCATTGAGATGGACGCGCTTTTTCGGCCAATCTTGACTCGGGAGCGAGATACCAGTCTCAATATTAATCGGTATTTCCGACAAAGCTTTAATGCTTACAACAAACCGACTTTTACCTCTTATCCAAGCGCCTCAAGTGCTGCGAGTACCGGTATGGTCAGCACCTATGATGGACTTCAGCGTCCACGCTTGCACTACAGTAATGTCGACTCCAGTGGCACAGAGCATACTTACTTGTCAGGGAACCGAGTTCGTGTCGAGGATGCACGCGGAAATCTAACGACCACAACCTATCGCTCGTTCGGTGCACCAGAGCAAGAATTACCAACGCTGATAGAGCAACCACATGGCGTTACGACGTCCTTAACCTACAGTTTGTTCGATCAGCCGGTAACGATTAGCCAAGGTGGGCAGACGGAAACTCGACGCTACGATGCGCAACAGCGACTCTGTCGATTGGTTCGCGCGGATGTTGGACATACTGCTTATGCATACAACGCACTGGGTGACATTACATGGGAAGCACCTGGTGCCTCAGGGAGTTCTTCCGCTTGCAACGCAACGAGTGTGCTAGCCGCTGAGAAAATCAACTACACCTACGATAATGTGGGGAATGTGCGTCAACAAAGCTTCAGTGATACCAGCGGTACTCGCACTCATACTTACGACGCGCAAGGGCAATTGACCCAGCTCACTTCGGGCTCAACTTCGTGGGCATATACATACAACAGCCTTGGTCTTGTTGAAAGTGAGACGCTTGCAATTGATAGCTTTAACTTTGTTCTGAACCAAGGCTACAACACTGCAGGTCATCTGACGTCATTGGTGTATCCATCTGGACGGACCGTAAGTTTTAGTCCAAACGCGTTTGGCGAAGCACGACAAGCAGGAGTCTATGCCAGTCAAGCGGTCTATCACCCGAATGGACAACTGGCGAGCTACCAGTACGGCAACGGCTTAAGTTTCAGTCAAACCATGGACAGCAAACAGCGTCCGTATGTACGCACCATCAGCGACGGCGCTGCACTTTTAAAGCAGACCTATAGTTACGATGACAACCACAACATCACTTCAATTATCGATGGTGTGACTTCTGGGAACAGTGTGACTGGGTTGGTCTACGACAACCTCGACAGGCTGATTGAAGCTGATGGTTACTGGGGGCAAGGTACTTTTAGCTACGATACGTTGGGTAATATTACCAGCAAGCAATTGGGTAGCCAGAGCCTCAGTTATACCTACAACAGTCAAAAGAAGCTAACAGGTGTCTCAGGAAGTGTCAGCCGTACTTTTACCTATGACACCCGCGGTAATGTTACCAATAATGGTCAGCGTAGCTTCACCTACAATCGCGCTGGTCGTCTCGCCAGCTCTGGAACCGCAGACTATCAGTATGATGGACATGGTCGTCGAATTAGTAAAAATATTGGTGGCGCAAAGTCTTATAGCCTTTACTCGATCGATGGTCAGTTACTCAGTTCTTACAAGAGTGGCGGTTATACCGATTACTTCTACCTCGGTAAGAACCTTGTCGCCCAATACCAAGACCCAAATGCGCAGACTGATCCTGTTGGCTATACGGGACACTTGCGAGACGACACGTTGAATCTTTCTTATATGCAGCAACGTTACTATGACCCAGTTATCGGTAGGTTTTACTCGAACGATCCTCTCGGATTCAGCGCTGAGTCACCGATGATGTTCAATCGATTCGCATATGCGTTTAATAATCCGCTCAAGTTTGTAGATCCCGATGGACGGAGCTCTGTAGATTTCAATTCTCTATTTCCTCAATCTGAAGAGCGACGAATTGTAAACAATATGTACAATAATGTGGTACATGCGGCACAAGAAGCCCCAAGATACGCAATTAGCTCAGCTGGAACAGCTGGTGTAGCTATTGGGCAATCTACCATGAGAACTTCTGGGGATATTGCTACCGTAACTGGGCTTATACCAGGAGGACAAGGTGTCGCAGCATTTTTTTCCGTTCTAGACTTGATAGAGACTGGAAGCATTTCCGCTCTGGGTGGTCTTGCTGCAGGTGAGTCCACAGCCATGCTTATGGAAAAGCATAAATTCGGGGAAACTGCGAAATTTCTTGTATCAGTAGCAGTCTCTGCGAGGGCGTCTGAAGGAATCGAGTCACACGAAAAATCTTCACTCAATCAATCTAATTCAATACTAAATGAGGGCTCTGGAAGCGTTCCAGTTTACAATATTGAAGGTAGACTAGATTCGTTAAACCTGAATCAAGAACTTGAGAAGCAATAACATGAAATACATTAAAAGCCGTTTCACTCTCATCAATGTGGTTTTTATAGCATTTATTATAATTTCATTGCCCGGATTCATTGATGCCGTAATTGGCGGTGAAGTATTCATTATTTCGATGACGATAACTTTCGACTCTCAGCCTATTTTTTTCTTAATTGTAGTTAGTATGGTTTCTGCAGGTTACGCAGTATTGTTATATGCAGTTTTTATTGCCAGAGCACCAATAGATGAGATTTCTAGACAGGTTCTACAAGACATAGTTAGTTTTAGAACTCCTATTTCTGATATACGTCGCATAACAAGCGACCCTATTTATTTAAAAAATGTTGAAACAGTCCACGTTGGAACGGCGCATGTAAAAGAGGCTCTACTTAAGAGAGTTTCATATGAAATAACCGGGATTGAACTGAAGGAGTGGGCTTGCTTTATCCGAGACCATGATTTTTTTCAATATAAGACTGAAGAGGAAGAGTCTATTGAACCTATCATAGAAAAGTTATGTGAAACAGACGAGATAGATGGCTTGTCTGCTGACATTTGTCAAAGTTACCTCACAGAACTTCATTAAATAAATTGGGTATTCGGATTAAGTGGTTGATGTGACCTTCCGATCCAATCCCATCTTAGTCCTCCCAGAAGGTTGATAAATCGACACCGAAGTTATACTCAGACTCAAAGAGTCCCATGCTGTAAGTCTTGATTGCTCCGTCCAGGAACGGGGATTCTTTCGTCTGCGGTGACTTCTTCTTGTGCTTGGTGGTATAAAGCATCCGGGCTCGCATGACCTCGAACGAATAGCCGCGCCCATCGCGGTTCTTGTCTTTAGCTAGTCGGTTGATCGATTCTGTGAAGGCGTTAGTGATCGGGATGTCATTCTCAAAGTAGGCCATCATCTCCTCACGCCAGTTACTGACGGCGCTGACGAGGCACTTCCAGACTGCCTGTTGCCCTTGCGGGATGTCGTCAATCCAAGCAGTCAGCGCTTTCTCGGCATCACTTCGGTTGGTGCAGCTCCAGATATGGTAAAACCGCTCCTTGTGTTCGTAGGCAGCTAGAAGTTGAGGAAAGGCCCCGGTCCAGGTCTCCATGATGAGCCGTTCACGGTCCGAAATGTCGTGAGCCCGCTTTAGGAGTATCTTTCGATCACCCTTGAGGGTTCGAATTTGGGAGGACTTCAGTTCCTTCCGGAGGCCCTTGCGCACCTTCTCCAGGGCATCGTTAGCCATGCGCACCACATGGAACTTATCTACCACGATACGGGCATGCGGCAACACTGCCTTGACCGCTGCCCGGTAGGGATTCCACATGTCCATACTGACGATCTCGACCTTCTGACGGTCTTTCATCTTCATCAGATAGTTGGCCACTACATCCTGACGCCGGGTGGGCAGTAGTTCGAGCAAAGTCTTTTCCTCAATGTTGGTCAGGATGCAGCGGTAGTGCCGGTTCAGGTAAAGCTCGTCAATACCCAGAATGCGGGGCGTCTCGAAGCGGTGCCAGCGGCTCAGGAACTCGGCGCGAGTATTGAAGATGTCTCGCACCGTCTTCTCGTCCAAGCCAGTCTGCTCAGCCACGTAGGTGCAGGGGTGGTTGAAAGATTCCTTCTCCACGTACTCATGTAGCCGCAACGTCATGCGGAAGCCATCCACCATCTCCGGTAACCGGGGCCTGAAAGTGGTGTTACAGGCCCGGCAGGTGTATCGGCGACGGATCACCCAGAGGGTGACCCACTTGCCGTGGATGGGGAGATCGCGATAGGGAACATCACGTTTGCCGAACCGTACAAACTCACCCTGCACGCCGCATTCCTCGCAGGCAGCGGGATCGAGCGCATCAACTTGGAAGTGGAGCCAGCCGTCCATCTCCTTGATATTTATTACGCGATATTCGGGAAGATGAAGAATATTGTCGGGTAGCTTCAGCATTCGCAAGTCGACGTTATGTTCCTTTAATGGCTTGTGCCGGCGTTTTCTTGGGCTTCTAATGCAGCATGAAGCCCCTGTGCCAATACCTCAGGATCGCCGTTACCCCAGTAGTGCAAGAAATAATAGGGCGGCGTCTCGCCAATCATGTGATTATGCAAGGCAACAATATGGATACCGGCGTCGCGCAGAGCGTGCATAACAGGTTGAACCTCACCAGCAGTCATGGCGAAATCCCCATCGACGACCGCATGATCCTTATTGCCAGAGAATGCTGCCCAGGTCGACAGTCCCATTGATGCGCCAAACTCAGTGCCATGCATGGAAGCACTGCGCCCAAAAGTAAATTTTAATACCTGACCATTGAGACTGCCTTCGGCACCCAAAATGGTTTCCAGCGACGCTGTGTCATACTCCCCGGTGATTTCGGGCACACTGCCAGGAAAGCGCTCTACCGGTGTGACGTGTTTCTCGCGAACCTTCTTTATGGCATCCCACATGGCCTTGACGCCTTCGGCAAGCTTTTCAGCGCTCTGTCCGTGGCCACCGATATGCATAAAATAAACCGGAGGACGGTCAAACACGAAGTGGTTATGCAGCGCGGTGATTTCGAGGCCATGGGCGAAAGCCGCATCCATCGCCGGAGTGATTTCATCCTCAAATACCACCGTGTCTCCCATCAGCATCACACCGCCATCCGGAACTGCCTTGAACGCAGCCCAACTGCCCAAGCCTGCTGGTGTCGGAAGCTTTATCCCGTCTACCACGACCGGCACGGCATCGCGTTGCCAGCCGATGCGTACTACGCCGTCCGGTTTGACCGTCGCCTGTGTGTCCGTAGCCTTACTGATGATTTCTGGATTAATATCGCTTGGCGCATCTGCGAAAGCGACTGGCGCCTGCATCAGCAGAGCGGTGATAATAAATATTTTAAGCGGATGATTTTTCATAGTTATCCTCCATTATTTAATTTTCGATTGGGTTTCAAATTGTTTGAGGTTCAAACTGGCAAACCGGATACTAATCGCATCGGTTAGCTCTTTACGATGCTGGAGCGCCTCCGAATAACAGGTAATAAATGATACCCAGCAGCGCACTGACGAAAATCACCGGCAACATGCCCACCTTGAAACGCAGCATGGCAATAAAGGCGCCCAGAGCCAGCACAACGCTGGCGATCTGAATACTGTGCCATGTCGGTAACAGCCACTGTATACCAAAGGACCGAACCGTATTCACCTCACCGAAGGCTACATGTACAGCGAACCAGATGGCCAGATTCAGCATGACGCCTACTACGGCAGCGGTCACCGCCGACAGTGCCGCGCTTACTGCCTGATTTCCGCGAAGCGTTTCCACATAGGGCGCGCCCAGAAATATCCACAGAAAACAGGGAATAAAGGTGACCCAGGTCGCCAGAAGCGATGCGAGAATACCCGCTGTAAAGGGATCGAGCAGTCCGGCATCCCGGAAGGCGCCCATAAAACCTACAAATTGCACTACTTGAATAAGGGGGCCGGGCGTGGTTTCTGCCATGCCCAGGCCATCCAGCATTTCCCCTGGTGCAAGCCAGCCGTAATTCTGCACGGCCTCCTGTGCCATATAAGCCAATACCGAATAGGCGCCACCAAAGGTGACGACGGCCAGCTTGCTGAAGAAGAGCCCTATCTGGGTGAAGACATCGTCATACCCCAGCGTCATAAGCAAAACAATAAGCGGTGCGAACCACAACGGCAGCCAGACCGCGAGCACTTTAAATGCCCGGTTACTTGTTGCCTTTGTGTGGTTTGCTTCGCCGCTATCGATCATGGTGTCGATCACATGGTCAGCCTCTTCCGGGGCATCGTGCCCCTTGATAATCGTAAAACGTTCTGGATGTACATACCTTCCCAACAAACCAATGAAAGCAGCCGTCAGTATCACTATCGGAAATGGCACGGCAAAAAAGAAGATCGCAATAAAAGCCGTGGTCGCCAGTGTGTACATATAGGCATTCTTGAGCGCTCGCTTACCGATCCGGATGACGGCCTGAATCACGATCGCCAACACCGCCGCTTTAATGCCGAAGAAAAGCGCCTGCACCAAGGTCGCGTCCTGAAATCCCGCATAAAGCACGCTCAACACCAGGATGCTCAAAAAACCGGGTAATACAAACAGCCCGCCGGCCACGAGCCCACCCTTGACGCCATGCAGCAGCCAGCCGATGTAAGTAGCCAACTGCTGGGCTTCCGGCCCCGGCAGCACCATGCAGTAGTTCAGGGCGTGCAGGAATCGACTCTCACTGACCCAGCGCTTTTCATCCACCAGAATACGGTGCATGACGGCGATCTGGCCAGCCGGACCACCGAAACTAAGGATTGCGATCCGCAGCCACACACGCACGGCTTCCCCGAACGAAATCTGGTGGCCGAATTCGTTAAGGTTGCCATCCGAGGACACGGCAGTGTCTTGACGGGGCCTGTCGGGTGAAGGGGTCGAACGGGGGGACTCCGGCATGGTTAATTCTCCTTTGTGTAGGTTGTGTAGAGGCTGTCGAATACCGCGCTGGCAGCCAGCAATAGCTGGTCATCATCGCTGTGGGACTCGCGGAGGCCCATCAATACGCACTCAACCCCCGCGGCCTCGGGTGGCTGATGGCCGCCCACATCGAGGTAGTGCACCAGTTTCCCAATCCGTTGCAGCGCCACCGGCCTCACGGACGTCGCCGGCGACTGCCTCCAACCTCTCGACATGATCAGGGCCGGCGGGCAGCACATAGACACCATCGCGCAGTGACGCCGCACCCCATGCCTTGATGGAGCGCCAGGCCCGCATGCGCACCGTCGCATTCTCGGTGGGGAGAGAGAGTATTAGCAACAACCACGACATGATGTAGAGGATACTACTATTTTGTATTAATCACTACTGATATATCTATACCAACCAGATCTTCCGATGAGGATTTTATCTTGTCGCTTCACTCTCCGTGACGAAATCAACCAGCTAATCCGAATACCCAATAAATTAAAGTTGATATGACTCTATGCGCACAACGAGTTACTTAACGTTTATTTTCTGTGGCAGTTATGACTTAAACCATGTTTTCAGTGCCATGAAACGCTGTGGAGGACTCAGCATGGATGCAAACGAGATCAAAAATCAGCTCTATCAAAATGATTTCGACTTACAAATGCTTGCTGACGTCCTAAACTGTTCATCAAGCCTTGTCTCGAAAGTGATTCACCGAAAAGCAAGGTCGCAGCGTGTAGCAAGAGCAATTGCAAAGTCTATATCACTGAATGTATACGACGTATTTCCAGAGCTTGAAGGCTCGAAGACCATGAACAAAACGCTTCGAAAATCTAAGTTAGAAGAGCTCAGGTTACTGCTGAGTCAAGACTAGTGTACTCATTTATGCAGTCATTATGGTAATCGACATAAGTGTCGATTACCCTTTAATCTTGACGTTCGGGGTCAACGATATTTATACCCATTTCTGATGTAAGTTTGTTTATAGCTCTTATTGCTGTTTTACTGGAGAGTAAATCAACCCTGCTATCAACTACATACAAGTCACTTGCATCTACTCTGTCACCGTAAAGCATGATTGCTCTATCTGAAGAGTTTTGTTTTGAAGTCCAAATCATTCCTTGAATATCTGGGTGTTGGTGATGAATGGCTTCTGCCCATTGTCTCGTATAGCTATAATGAGCCGCACTACTGTGTATAAGGTCGTGCTCCGAAATCCCTAAATGCCTCGCTCCGGTATCAGAAACACTCGCTAATGAGAGGTCATTTTGGGCTGCTATCACACTGTATGACCTACCGTTAAAATCTTTAACGTTAAAAGTTGTGCCAAAAGTGCTTTCGGGAAGGTCATGAAAAACGGTCTCCATCAACGCGACTTCAACAGTGAAAGCTCCGTAAATTGTAGGTATCTTATTTCCATCTTTGTCATAGATAGGGCTAAACCTTGCATTCCCAAACCCCGGATTAAATTGTGTTTCCGAGAATTCAGTTGAATGGACGCGATGAATATTTTCTCCCTCTTGGAGTGTGATACGTAAAACATTTATGGTTTCGGGTGGAATTTTTATCATTCTGCGCTAACCGTGCATTTCACCTGAAACCTCAACGCGCGCGGCCTTGAGTAATTCTTCTGGCTCTTCCATTAACACATCTTTAGGCTTCATTCCATCAAGCCAGCTGTTGTGATTTTCAAACCAACACGCGATGGCTAAATCTGTATTCTTAGGTTTTAAAATGTCCAATAGATCTTTCATCAATGGGATTGGGTGTCCATCGTCCATAAACTCGTAGGCTGGATACCAATCCTTTCCTTGGCGAGATACAGCAAAAATTTTTCCGGCCTTTTTCCAGCGGTTGGCTAATGCTGAAGGGTTGTTTGTATTCTTTGAGCCAGCATTCAAAGCAACATTCGCGGAAGTAAGCCAGGTATCTTGGTTAAGTAATTTTTCCCAAATAGCGCTATTCGTGGTGATGTTTAATTCGCTCGATGTCTCGCCTTCAAGCTGTGACCAAATGATGTATTGACCAAGCTCGTAATGCTTTTTAATAACGTCTTCAAACGTCTCCCGAAGAGCTTCTTTTAATTTGTCTTTAGACTTGTCCTTTCGCCAAATGCTCGTGAGATTTTTTTCAGTAGCGATCGTTAAGAATGTCTCGTAAATAGAATCAGACATTAACGAAATCTCTTTGGAGATCCGTTTGGATAACTTTTTTTCTTCTTTCTCAAGAACAGCGGTGCAGGTTTTAACAAAGTCAAAAACCTCTGAGGGTAAAGTGTTTTTTTCGCAATCATGAATGGTCCTGTGCCTTATGGGTTCGATGCGTCCAAGAGAGACCGGTTGCTCGGATTTAATCACGAGAAACGTATAACCACCTGTCTCAGCAACCACGCTAGTACGGCAAAAAAACGGTGCCTCTTTTTGACTGGGAATAGTTGCAATGCTCTTAAACATTGGACGTCTTCGTAAGTCTTTGGGTCTGCTAGTCCTTGTTTGTGTAGCTTTGCTGTTCATAATCACCTCCGCACGAATACTTTAATTATATTGGATATATTGGATATATTCAATGAAACAGTATTTCACTTCATGCTGTAAACATCTCTTAACAAGGAACATGTTTCGATTGAAACGACGGCGATCAACGTCTTTGGTGTATTCCCAAACACGCTCGAACATCTCGAAATATTGCTTTGCTACAGAGCAGCCAATTGCCGTAGCTTTATAAGTTGTAGAATAAGCTTAACGTCTGCTTTGGCGATGACCTCTCCGACTCATCCTTGTCGCTGTCAAGCAAGATAGGTCGTTGGCGAGTTTGACAACCTTGGTGTGTTACTTTTTACATCCGGTCCGCAAAACTGGATAAATTGAGTGATCATCGTAATCACGCTGAGACTCGTCGCGACCATCAACCACCTATTTATGGGGTGATGGAGATCGGGGAATATCTCTGGCCTGTGACCAGCCAAGCTCATTTGGCTACTCACCTACTACTCTATCTAGATTTTGTTACTTTTTAGCTTCTGGCAATCTTCGCTTTCCGAATCTCTTTGAGAAAACACTCAAAAGTTAACATCTTTATGTTCGTTAATTCTCTGTATCGCTATTGCAAAAATAGTCTGTTAAATGACGTAAAAATCCAATTATCATGCAACATCGAAGATTCCATATAACTCTTGAATGGACTGCTCTGGACTGATCATTCTGCCCGAATCTTTGATATAACGAACAATTGGTGCAAAAGTGCACCCCCATTGCTGGAAGTTGTAACGTGTAGAACAACTGTCCCGACGCTCTTCTGGATTAAAACACTTATGAAAGTACCCGATAATTTCGCTACCTGACAGACACCAACGGTCCGTATCCTCGGCGTTAGCCATAGGGCAACATATCAGTGCGCGAATGCGTACTTCATTGTCCACTAAGCCTTTCATTGAATTATTCGCATCTACGTCATCCATCAATAAAGGACGCAATTCACTTGCTAATGAATTCAGTTTTTCCTCTGGAAATAGGCCGGACCACCTAAGTATAGAAGCTAAAGCGAAGTCATCGTTTTTCCAGGTTTCATTGAATTTTATTCTTTCAGGGTCATGTTTAACTTCACACACGATTAAATCAATTTTTCCCTCGTTAGCACCAAGAAATTCAGATGGCTCAATCTGTCGCTCCGGTTCCCGGTAATGCGGGTGACGTACGGCAATACAATCGACTTCAGTCCGGGCTTTCCCCCAGTCATTAGAGTGAACAATAAACCCTGATGTGAAGTAGCCGTTTAAACGCAAGTACAACTGAACTAGAATTTCATCTACATCAGATTTTGTCATTGTAATTGAACCATAATTGATTTCTTAAAATTAAATTGAGAGTCAAATGGCAATCCCTTCGGCACTCGATATTGCCCAAATATTCATCAACCATCAACCAAACAAAAAATCCCCGTCTCTAACCGCTAGCGATAAGAGACGGGGATTCCGGTAAAAATCTTAGTTACTAAGCCACAGCATTGTCCCCTGAAGGACAGATTATCGATTATTCCATTCACTTCAATTCCGTTGGTACAGTGATTTGGTATTTCGCGACGTAAACGCCGTTGGCTATTATTGCATGTTTGCCGGAACCCAAGCTTATCTTGCTCAAATCAAGATATCGCACACAGTCGTGATTCCCTTTATCGCCCATGTAAAGAAATAAGCGTTTCACTTTAATTGAATTGGAGGCCTCTAAGAGCTTTTGTGAGACTACAGGTCGCAGATTATTGAGGTCTTCGAAAAGCTCGTAAGCTTTCAGTAGCGATTGTGATTTAGGCTCCAGATAAAGACATTCCATGATCAGCTCTCGCTGAGCCTGATACTTCAACAGTAAACTGTTTATAGATTATTTCGGTTAGACCGATTTCGGCCAGCAGGAACTTAGAAAGCGTATACTTGACGTTAACGCTCCAATCTCGCTTTTTTAACCACAGCGGTACATGTTCGGTTTGAACTCCGAATAAATGGGCTTGCTTTGGAGAAAACTCTAAAAAATGCGCTTTGCCTTGCAACCCCATTGCAGTTCGTCCGCCAGGATGACCAGAGCACAACGCCAGACGGCTAGGCTATCAGTAGTCGATTTGATTTTGATGATATATCGGCACTCATGGGGTTAACCTGCACATCATTTCACGGCTAGAAGCTAGTTTATCTTTACACTTTTGTCAGTACTGTCCGTACTTACTTTGTCAACTTTTTAAACCCAGATCTACTTGATACCCGCGACAGATCCGTAATCTTTTGGGCACAGAAAATTTCCGTATTTTCTGCGTGATTGGGAATCAATATTAGCCCGCATACGAATACATCTAGCTACAACCCTTGTTGTATAGGGCATTGAAAATCGTTCATTCAAAATGATTTTATTGCGTCTATTTCGGGATTGTTGCATTTATTTCGGGATTTGACATACCTCCGCCGACGAGCGCCGCGGCAGAACAAGAATGATGAGGCGAGCGGAGGCGGCGCTGCAACCAATGGTGCGGTTCGGCGGTACCAGATATCGAGCGAATCGCCGCGACTTCGAGCGCTTCCTCTTCATCCAGTGCCGGTAGCAGCCCTAGTAAGCGCTGCGCCAACATGGTTTTGCCCGTGCCTGGCGGACCTACGAAAAGCACATGATGACCACCCGCTGCCGCTAGGAGCAAAGCCCGCTTCGCTTGGTCTTGACCAATCACATCCGAGATATCACCGACACCAACCGGAAGCTTACTCTCGTCGGTTTGCGGATTACTCTGTGCGGTTATATTCGGCAGTCGTTGCGGACCTTGCAGATGCTCAACCACATCACGTAAATGAATCCCGGCAACACACTGCTGCTGTTTTAACAGCCCTGCTTCCGCTTGATTTTGTTGCGGGATGACCGCTTCACGACCTTCATTTCGACAGGCCAGCACCGCTGGTAAAATGCCATTCACTCCGCATAGTTCACCGGTTAGATTCAGTTCACCATAGAACTCACGACTGGCCGCTGCCGACTCCGGCAGTTGTCCATCCGCAATCAAGATTCCAACGGCTATCGCCAAGTCATAGCGGGCGCCGTACTTGGGCAAATCGGCAGGTGCTAAATTCACTGTAATTTTCTTCGCGCGAGGAAAATCATACCCACTAGCCATCAACGCCGAACGCACGCGGTCCCGCGCTTCTTTAACGCCCGTCTGCGGCAAGCCCACAATCGCAAACGCGGGCAACCCACCCGCCAAACACACTTCCACTGTCACCAGCGGCGCATCAATTCCCTGCAGCGCACGAGTATAAACCCGCGCAATCGCTAACTCCGCCGCCATTCCAACTCTCCCTGTTTCGTTCACCCAGCAAGAGTCAGCCTAGTCCTCAGCATCACCAACCTCAAGACGCCAAAATCGTATTCTTACGTGCGATTGCATCGCACCTAACTGCTTACAATGGTTATATTTAGCCTAGAATGGTAAAAAAGCACGCAGGGAATGTAGCGGAGGGGAATGATGTTGCGGCACGTCTATTTGTTTATGAAAACTATGGTGGTAATTACGCTGATTATTATGGGTGTAATCTACGCAATGAGTGCTTTCTATCTGCTCAAAGACGGTGAATTTAAGGGGCCATCGACATATTCTGAGTTTATGGTTTGTCTCGAGATGGCTCTCTGGTACGGTGTTGTGTTTGCTTGCGCTGAGGCTTTCTTTAATTGGGTGCGTTACCTCAAACAGAAAGAGCTTGAGGAAGAGGCGAATTCAAATTCGTAAACTGGGCTTCAGTTACTGAGCCCAGTCCGAAATATCATCTTTAAACGGCTCATTGCCGCTGTCGAGTCCTTCTACTAAAAGGCCACTGGTCGCCTCCACGAATTTAAGATTTCGAATGCCACTGTAGCTTTTCAGATGTTCTTCTTCCAAAAAGAGCATAGTCGATTTGAATTGCACTAAATTCGCGCTGAACTCGCTTGTGGTTGCGCCACCCACCGCGGTATTAACAAGCACGAGTGTTGAATCTGGTGAGACGACATACTTGTCGATAAAGCGCGGCGATTGCCAACCGAATTGAAAGGTTTGATAAAAGGTAAAGATCAAAAATAAACCGAGCATGACCAAGTATTTACTGCGCGGAAACAACACGTATACACCGAAACACACATACATCAACCCAACCAGTGACAACCCCAAGTTGTACCAGAGATAGTGTTCCGAAAAGTACCAAAAGAATTTCAGGTCACTGAGACCCATTACCACTAAAACGGCAACCGGCAGCAACACTATGAGAGTCCCTATCCATTTGGACGTTGGCATGTCAGTTCATCCTCTACCAATAGTGTTCGACGGTTACGTTCCCCGGTTTGCGACGAAGGTTTTTCGGTAAGCCCATGCTGTCGAGCAGCACTTTCGCGTCTCGGATCATTTCCGGATTACCACAGAGCATCACTTGCGCGCGATCGTTCAGCTCATCCTTGCAGGCTGCTTGCAAAGCCCCAGACTCTATAAGTGCTGGTACGCGACCACGCAACGCGCCAGCGAAGTCTTCACGGGATACAATTGGCTGATAATGCAATTGGTCAGGGTGTTTATCGACCCAGCCCTGAATCAAGTCACGATACGCCAGGTCAGCGCCGAAACGCACAGCATGAATCAAATGAATGCGTTTGAAGCGTTGATATGGAATGTCGGTCGTTAACATGGAAAGGTATGGACCAATGCCGGTGCCCGTGGCTATCAGCCACAAGCTATCGCCGTCGGGCACTTCATTCAACGTGAAAAAACCGGATGGCGGCTGCGATACTTGGATCTTTTGGCCTGCCTTCAAGCCATGTAACATCGGTGAGAACAGGCCGTCATGAACGCGGTTCACCAGAAAATCGAGAACCGAATCATCGGGACCATTCACTAAGGAATAAGCGCGCTGCACGCGCCCATCTTCGTGGGATAATCCCAGCCGTACGAACTGTCCGGCAATAAACTCAAAGGGCTGCTCGGTGCGTACACGCAGACTGAACAATTCTTGATTCCACGCGTAATTTTCGATGACTTCACCGTCTAACCACAATGCCATGCCAAATTCCTCTCTACGATTCTAAAAACTTACTCGTCGTCTTGCGCTTTTTGTAAGCTCGCTACTTGCTGCTCGAGCTGCTCAACGCGCTGACGTAGACGCAACAACAACTGTTGCTGCACATCCAACTCTTCTCGCGTCACCATGTCTAGTTTGCCCAACTGCTGCTGCAGAATTGTCTTGATTCGGCCTTCCATGGAGCCAGCAAAATCTTTAACGCCGGCAGGAATGCTATCGTTGATTTGACGGGCAATTTCTTCCAGTTTTGTCGCGTCGAATTTTTTACTATCCATTTGCTTCTCTCCGTTGACCGTATTGTCGTTTAGCTTAACAGGAGTTTACGGTAAAATCCCCGTTCTCGATCGACTTCTATCACGCCCAACAAGGTCATCATGCAGTTAAATCCGAGCCAACAAGAAGCAGTTCACGCCATCCGCGGGCCGGTTTTGGTGTTGGCGGGTGCCGGTAGCGGCAAGACCCGAGTTATCACTGAAAAAATTGCACATCTAATTACCCGTTGCGCTATTCCTGCTCGTCATATTGGAGCCGTCACCTTTACCAACAAGGCAGCGCGGGAAATGAAGGAGCGCGTTGGGCAAACCCTAGGCCGCGAATATACCCGTGGCTTAACGGTGTCGACATTCCATACCTTAGGTTTGACCATTATTCGCAAAGAAGTCAAAAATCTCGGTATGAAGTCTGGATTTTCCTTATTCGATGATCAGGATAGCTTCTCATTATTAAAAGCGCTCACCGAAGACGAAATCGACGCCGACAAAGCCATGCTCAAATTACTGCAAAGCCAAATCAGTAATTGGAAGAATGCGATGTTGCAGCCGCATCAGGCTCTCGAACAAGCCAAATTGCCTGATGAGCAGTTGTTTGCAGAGTTTTATCGGCGCTATCAGCAGAATATGCAGGCCTGTAACGCATTAGACTTTGATGATTTGATCTTGCTCCCCACCTTGCTGCTTAAAACGAATGAAGCAGCACGAGAGCGGTGGCAGAAAAAATTTCAGTATCTGTTAGTCGATGAGTATCAAGATACGAATACCAGTCAGTACGAACTGGTACGGCTGTTGGTCGGCAAAGACGCAAACTTTACGGTGGTTGGTGACGATGACCAATCGATCTACTCATGGCGCGGTGCGCAACCGCAAAACCTGGCGCTGCTGCAACGCGACTTCCCCCAGCTACAAGTCATCAAGTTAGAGCAGAACTACCGCTCCTGTAAGCGTATTCTCAAAGCTGCGAACATTCTCATTGAAAATAATCCGCACGTGTTCGACAAAAAGTTGTTCTCGGAAATGGACGAAGGTGAACCGCTGCGAGTCATCAAAGGTCGCAACGAGGAACACGAAGCAGATCGCGTGGTCGCGGAGATTGTTCGGCAACGCTTTTTGGCGCGCACGCCGTACCATTTTTTTGCCATTTTATACCGTGGAAATCACCAATCGCGGGTGTTTGAGAAGGCTCTGCTGAATCAGCGCATCCCCTACCGCATGACCGGTGGCCAGAGCTTTTTTGCACGCGCTGAAGTTAAAGACATCATGGCGTACTTGCGGTTATTGGTGAATCCAAGTGATGACACCGCTTTTATTCGTATCGTCAATTTGCCCAAGCGCGGCATTGGCCCACAAACCGTTGAGCGCATTGGTGAATTGGCACATGAGCTGCACGTGGGTATGTATGAAGCCGCGCAACACCGTCAGCTCGAAACACGACTCGGTACTCGCGAATACGCACAAGTGCAGGAGTTTGTGCAACTGATTAGCCAAGCGGCGCGCCGTTGTGACCATCCTCCAGAAGTCGCCAGCACGCTGTACGGATTAGTGAAAGAGATTGGCTATGAAGAGTGGTTGTATGAGGTCAGTCCGAGCCAGGCTGCCGCAGAAATGCGCTACAAAAACATCAATGAGCTGCTGCGCTGGGTTACCGAAATGGTGAAAGGTGACACCGAAAACGAACCGCTGACACTTGAGCAAGCGGTTGCCAAGTTGTGCTTACGCGATATGCTCTCGCGCAACGAAGAAGAAGACCAAGCCGACCAAGTGCAACTGATGACGCTGCATGCGTCCAAAGGACTCGAGTTCCCACATGTGTTTATGGTCGGCATGGAAGAAGGCTTACTACCGCATCAATCCAGTATCGACGAGGGCATGGTTGAGGAAGAGCGACGACTCGCTTATGTCGGTATCACCCGCGCCCAGCAAACATTGACGTTCACCATGGCACGCGAACGCCGCCAGTATGGTGACGTTATCAAACCTGAGCCCAGTCGTTTTCTGTTTGAATTACCGCAAGACGATATTGAGTGGGAAGAGCAACGTGCTGCGAATGAAGAAGCAAAAGAACAGCAACGGCAATCGGGAATGGACTTACTGCGCAAGGCCTTAGAGAAAAACTAAGCGCTTGCCGACTTAGCTTCAGCGGCATCAACCTCTACATCATCAAAATGGACGCGAACCGGTTCACCAAACTGTTTGCCTTGGCCAGTCACTACACCCACCGTCAGTAAGGCGTCTTGTTGCGCTTGCTCGTCAACGCCGGCTGCGACCACTTGAATATCCAACTCGGTGCACAAATTGACGACATTGCGCACCATTTTCTGCGCGCGGTCACTATTAGCAATGTCTGCGACAAAGTTCGGGTCCAACTTCACGTGGGTGAACGGGTAGCTCAAGATAAACTGCAGCGCACCTGCACTGCGGCCAAACTCGTTCAATGCCAACCCAACGCCAAATTCAGCCAGCTGACGCAACGAACTTAATTGGCGCTTCGAGCTGTAATTAAGCTCTACTTCACTGAACTCAAGAATCAATCGATCAGCTTTGATTTTTGAATCTTTAATAATTTGCATCAGCACCCGTACATCAGCGAGTTTGTAGAGATGCTTGGTCGATAGCGAGACAAACAATGGTGGATGCTTTGGATTCTGCGCCAATTGCCCACAGCAGCGTTTCAACATCCAGTGATCAAGCGTAATGATCATCCCGGTTTTTTCAGCAACAGCCAGGAATCGATCGGCAGGCAACAGCGTATTATCTCGCTGCCAACGCAGCAGCCATTCTGCCGCATGCTCGGTGCCGGTATTCATATCGACTACATCATAGCGATGCACAATAAAATCTTGGTCGAACTGCGCGTGCCGTAGCTCGGATTCACGATGCAAAGAGGCGACTAAGTCTTTGTGAATACTCTCATCGAATACTACAAAGCGACCGCGGCCCATGCTCTTCGCTTGATACATAGCTGCATCAGCGTCGCGTAATAGCCGCTCTGCAGAATCATTCCGCGCGCGACATTCCGCAATACCAACACTGGCACCCGAATAATGCTCACTTTCACCGAACACAAATGGACGCTGCATCTTCTCGATAATGCGCCCAGCGACTTCTTTCGCGTCTTCAACGTGGTTAATCATGTCCAGCAAAATAACGAATTCATCGCCACCGAGCCGTGCAACGGTGTCATTGTCTCGCACACATTCACCAATACGCCGACTGGCTTCCAGCAGGAACTCATCGCCGGCGCTATGGCCGAGTGTGTCGTTGATATCTTTAAAACGATCCAGGTCGACAAACAACACCGCAAAGTTGTGCTGCGGGAAGCGCCGCTTGTGCTTGAGCGTTTGCTGTAGACGCTCGGTAAACATCGAGCGATTCGGCAGGCCAGTTAATGCGTCATGATGCGCGTCGTGGAAGAGTTTTTCTTCAATTTTCTTACGCCGCTCAATTTCGTTCACCAACTCTTCGGTCCGCTCGGCGACTTTGCGTTCGAGGTAGGCATTCACACGGCGCACTTCTTCAGCATTACGGCGTCGCTCAATGGCAACAGCAACGTGCTGAGAAACGAAGTTCAGTAGTTCTAAATCGTCTTGTTTGTAAGTGACTTCGTCGGTGTATGTTTGCACCGACAACACGCCAATTACTTCATCATCAATCAGTAGCGGTGAACCCAACCATTGCTTCGGCTGCGTGCCGTAGTAAGAAGAAGCCTTCTCAATCTCACCCGCACCAATGAGCTCTGCATACTTGTCTTTCGTAATAAATACCGGCTGCTTGTGGCGGATAACAAATTCAGTCATACCTCGACCCATGGGCCGAAGTTTGCGTAAGTGAGTGTCAAAGGCGTCGACGTAATAAGGGAAAGTTAGGTTTCGTTTGTCTTCATCAACCAACGCGACAAAGAAGTTTTCATTGTTAATCAAACGACCAATTTGCTCGTGCAATTGGTGATAGAAGCTTTCCATACTATCAGAGGTGTTGGTGACCTCTGATATGGCGAAGAGGACGGCGGACACCTTTTCAGCGCGTTTGCGCTCCCCTACTTCTAGCGTCAGGTTGTCGTTGATTTCGCGCAGTGCAGCCGTTTGCCGAGCAATCTCCGCCTGCATGAATTCACGCTGGCGAACCCGCTCGAGCGCGTTCACAATATGCTGCGAAACGAACATGAATAGATCTTTGTCCGCTTCTGTGTAGCGTTGATCTTCGCTATAACTTTGTACCACCATCGCACCGATAATCCGATTCTCGGACTGCAACGGTACACCGAGCCAATCGACTGGCGGAGAGCCTAAATCCTTAATTTCACCGCTGGCGAGGAGCTCTTTGAACACTTGCTCGTTATAGAGAAACGGCCGGCCCGTGCGCATGACATAACCAGTCATACCCTGTCGCAACAAATCCATCGGGAAGTTATCTTCCGTTGGGATTTCGTCATATTCGTCAACAAAGTACACAAACTTGACGGTATCGTTGTCGTGGTCGGCTAAACAGATGAAAAAGTTCTTTGCATTCATCAACTCGCCAATAATGCTGTGCACAGCAGCATAAAATTCCTGCATATCTTGCACTGATGCGGCGAGTTCGGAAATCTTGAAAAGGGCTTTCTGGATGACTTCGGATTGGCGATATTTTAATGTCAGTTTTTGTAGTCGAGACAAAGCCTTACGCAATCGCGCAATCTCTTTTTCAGTGCTTTCCCCAGTACTCTCTATGGTACTTTCTCGACTAGACATTGGTGACATTCAGGTGTTTTGTTTTTGTAATTATTGTTCCGAGTATATCTTTACATTCCTTGACATGAAAGCGTTTGCGATCAAAAAACAGGCACAAAAAAACCGCCGAAGCGGTTTTTTCAATTCTTAGTGTTTAAATTTCCGCAATCATGTAGTCAATTGCGGCTTGAATTTCTTCATCGCTACAATCGTTACAGGTACCTTTGGCTGGCATTGCGTTATAGCCTTCAATAGCATGTTTCAACACTGTGTCCATACCTTGCGCTAGGCGCGGTTCCCAATCTTCAGCGTTGTTGATTTTCGGTGAACCTAACACGCCGCTGGTGTGGCAAGCTGCACAAAAACGGTTGTAGATGGCGTCACCTGCGCGTGGACCACTTGAACCAGCGCTGCTGCTACCCGTATCAGGGGTTGCACCCGCTAACTTCACCTTACCAATTGGGGCAATGCGATCTTTAATCGCATCATTATCTTGAGGCACCATTGCAGCGCTCGCACCACCAACGACTAGGGCGAGAACAGCAACGAATACACGGCTCGATTTTACTACTTTCAGTACGTTCACAGTTTACTCCTGTCTGAGCTGATGAGCTTGCGTGCTCACTAAGTTGTTGCGATTATAGCCAGATTCCGGCCACGATTAAACACTTCCGTTGCATGTCTGTAAATACGCGCAAAATAGCGCTTTTGGATCTCGATGCTTTTTTTGCTAGTGCCGAGGTCTTGCGCGACCCTAGTCTCAAGAACCGTCCCTTTGCGGTGGGCGGCGGAGGCGCGCGTGGCGTAGTTGCAACCTGCAATTATTTAGCTCGCGAGTTCGGTGTGCGCAGCGCCATGTCAGGCTCTCATGCTCGCCGTCTTTGTCCACATTTACATTTCGTGTCACCAGATCACGGCTATTATCGCTTATTAAGTCGACAAGTCTACGCTATTTTGCAATCGGTCACCGACCGCATTGAACCAGCCTCCATTGACGAGTTTTACCTCGATTTGTCAGCGGTTGAAACGCATCAAGGCAGCGCCACGCGGATCATGGAAGCGGTTCGAGCTGATATTCGGGCGCTCGGTATTACCGGCTCAGCGGGTATATCGAATCAAAAAATGGTGGCCAAAATAGCCAGCGACGACAATAAGCCTGATGGTCAACGCGTGGTGGCTCCCGAACAAGTTGTGCCTTATATCGCTTCGCTTCCTTTAAAACGAATTCCTGGGGTAGGTCCGAAGAGTTTAGAGCGGCTGCATGACGCCAGTCTGTTTACTGGCGCAGATATTCAACGCAGTGATATTGAGACTGTGCAGTCGATTTTAGGCGAGAAGTCCGGTTGGCTCTTGTACCAACGCTGTTTAGGTAACGACCCACGCGAGATTGTGACGGAGCGCGTGCGCAAAAGTGTGGGTGTAGAAGAAACGCTAAGTACGGACTTTACGTCGCTGCGCCAGGTTGAGCAGTTTGCGGATCAAGTGTTACTCCCACAGCTCCTGAAGCGGCTCGGCGTTCAGCGCTGGCAAGCCACGCATATTAAAAGCCAGACGGTGAAACTTAAGTTTGCAGACTTTCAGCAAACCACAGTATCGCGCACTGGCTCGAAGGCATCGCCCAGCCTGTTTTACCAACTGGTTAGGGAGGCTTGGGAGCGTCGTAAAGGCCGTGGTGTGCGGCTAATTGGACTCAGCGTTGCTTTGCCTGATCCCGATGACCAATTACAACTCGAGCTCGATTTGGAATAAAAGGTTAGGCTTACTCAGCTTTCGGAAAGCTGCCCAACACAGTCACTCGGTTGCGTAATTGAATCAAAGTCAACGCCGCTTGAATCGACGAGTCATGCGCGTGACCTTCACACTCGATATAGAAATGGTAGTGACCAAAACGACGGCCGGTAGGTCGCGATACAAGCGCCGTTAAGTTGACACGGTACGCCGCAAATACCTGCAGATGCTCAACCAATAGCCCCGGATGATCAGCGTCATCAATGATCAGAATCGCTGTTTTGTAGTGAATATCGGGCTGCGCATCTTCTAACTCACGCGGCTCACGCACCGCAATAAAACGTGTCTCATTGTGCGCCACATCAGTGACGTCTCGCTGCACATGATCGAAGTGATGTTCCGCTAACGCATGCGCCGGCACGATAGCGCCAGCAGGTTGTTCACTGTCGAGTAACTGTTGCAGTGATTCGCTGTTGCTCGCTGTGGTCAAAACAGGTGCCGATTGCCCTGCCAAGAATTCACTGCACTGCCCTTGCGCCACAAACTGCGCAAAAATGCGCTCGGGTTGGGAGTGGTTTGCGACATACGCAAACTGAATTGGCACCATCACCTCACCGATTATTTGCAACGGGCGCTTTACAAACGAGTCCACTACCGGTGACACGATACCTTCGACGATATTCTCAATTGGCACTATCGCCAAGTCACAGTTATCGGGCACAGCCGCCAACGTTCGCGCCAGCGACGGATAAAAATGCAGAGCATTTTTGCTATTTGCTTCAGCGGTGAGCCAATGCTGAGCCGCGCGCTCCGAAAAGGTGCCGGTTGGCCCTAAAGTCGCAACGCGAGGATAGTGGTTGGTTTCGTTAGTTGTGGCAGTCACATGAAATCTCGTTACAGTCGGCGCTAGACCCTAACGGTACTGGTTTTTCGCCGCTGACGCCAGAGCCAAAACCAGACGCCTGTTACTGGTAACAAAATAAGCATGATGCCACCTGCCAGTAATAGGACAAACAGCGGCAAGCCACCCACCGCCGCCACATGCAACGGATAAATGGTTTGGGACAGTTGATAGCCGAGTGCGCTATTGCGCGTATCGCTCCAAGCGGCGAGCTCACCAGTTGTCGTCGAAAAGCTCAGCGAGCTGCGGCCATTTGGATGCCACTCACCGTCGTAGCGCAGGCGCATCGAAACCGTGCCATCTCCCTTGATCGGCAAGGACACTAGTGCGGGTGTCATATCTGGGAAGATCTTTTCCGCTGCCTTCAGACGCTCGTTCCAATTGAATGCTTGCACAGCTGTGGTGGCTGGTTGCCAACGTTGATCTTGCTGCGGAAGTAATTGCGTCAAACTTCCCGAAACCGTTGCGGCATACATAATTGCGGTGCCGGTCACAGCACCCAATAAGATACCAGGTAGCAGAATGATTCCGAAAGTTTTATGGAATTGATACAGGGTCATTTGAAAGCCGGTTTGCCACGGCCAATGCCAACGCACGGACCACAGTCGGACACTCCAGCGGCGCGGCCACCAGCGAACGATTCCAGATATCAAAATAAATAAGGTGATGAGGCTGAGAACACCCATCACATCCTTACCCAAGTCACGCAGCAACAGGTGATGGTGAAACTGCACGGCGACGTCAATCCAATCGCCCAGTGCTGAACGAGTCAACAGATGTTCCCCGGCCACTCCGTGATAATGACTATTCCCCTCACCATCAATCACTTCAATCCAAGGCTTGTCGGCACGCGGCAGGTAAGCATAGCCTGTGTCATAGCGATCAAACACAGCGCCAGCAGTAGCTGTGGAGGGAAGTTCCTCGAGTTGCAACTGTGGGTATTGCCACTGCAGTAGGTCGGTTTTATAAAGCAAAAAGGTGCCTGTCAAAGCGACAAGCACCAACCATAAGCTAACTAAAATCCCCAGCCAACGATGTAGCCGACCCATCCACTGTCGCATAGAGCTCCTTAAAAGCTATACTGCCAGTTCAGGCTCAGCGTACGACCACGACCCGCGAAATTACTAGTATTCGAGCCAGCGGTTTGCGAGTAATACGAGAGGTAGAACTCATCCAGCAAATTCTCGACACCGACCGAGAATAGACCGTAATCCATGGTCTCTAAGCTCACTTGCAGATCCAGGGTGTTGTAGCCGTCAAAGTTATTAATCGCGGCGGCACCCGTGTAAATATCGCGATCAAACAATTGATTCCACTGCAGGCGTGATGAAACCCAACCATTCCATTGCTGCTCCCAATGCAGATTTAGACGGCGCGGGGCAATATTGCGGCCACCTAATTGCGTATCGACCTGCTGGTCGCCATCACTATCGAATTCGCCGTCAGTGTCAGCATAGTTCAAACCAAAACTGGTGTTTGAACTCGGGCTATAGGTTGCAGCCAATTCATAACCATCAATCTCAGTGCGCTCACGTAAAACTGAGAAAATACCATCTGCATCGGCTTGCAAACGGGCACCTAAATCGGAGTCCGAACGGAAGTAGCTCAAGCTGACCTGTAAAGCTTGGGCGCGATACTCAATACCGATCTCTTGATTGTCGGCAATGACTGGCTGCAAATCGAGAAACGAATCAATTTCTTGATTCGGCGTGCTGATACCACGCAATACACGTCCAACGTCAGGCATACTAAAGCCTTCTGAGTAGCTGACAAAGGCGCGCCACTGTTGGTTGAAGGCGTATACAGCACCCACATTGGGTAGTAATTCGTTAAAGGACGGCTCGCCACCTTTCACAAAGGTGCTGTTGTAACCTGCTAATGTGGTGAAATCGTCGACTTCTAACTGGCCATATTCATAACGCAAGCCGCCGCTTAGGGTCAGGGCACCTTGTTGGTACCGTGCTTGAGCAAAAGGCGCCCAGTTATTGAAGGTGGTTTCTGGAACCCATTTGCGGCCCGTTTGCGCAAGCTCTTGGAAAGTCGTGTCATTCAGATAATCCAAACCAGCCGTCACATCGACTGGAGAATCCGCGACGTCGGTCCAGTTCAAGGTAAAGCGCGAACCGTATTTGCTTGAATCATTGCGTGACTGGTCAAATAGATTTTCGCCGAAAGCTGGGTCTTGGAATACTGCAAAGCTGCCACCGCCATATAAAGCAGAGAAGTCTTGCAGGAATAGTTGCCAATTTAGAGCTGCACCCAAAACGTCTGCGTTGAGGTAGGTCATTTGTGCTGTAGTGACTTTGTTGGTCGCCGGGTCACCCTCAGAAGCTTGCTCCACTGCAATGGTTGGGATACCTGCCTCACGGTCACCAGCAACGGGTGAATAGTCGCCGTTTCCTTCCATATTGAAGTGGTTCACCATGAGCTCAATCGACTCGCCTTGCGCAATGTCGCGCTTTATTTTGGCGAATACGTCATAGCTTTCTGAATCTTGAGTGTCACCTTGGGTGACGTCGGTGCCGATAAAGTCGCCATTGCCATCCACATACATGCCAGTGCTGCGCAATTGCACGCCTGTCACGACACTCCAGTCACCCGTTGCACCGCGAAACAAATAGCCAGTACGGTATGAAAGTCCATCATCCACTTCACTGGTTGGCGCTGAGAATCCAGCCGTCACTTCATGAACTGCGCCTTCTGTTGCTGATTTGGTGATGATATTAATGATACCGCCACTTGCACCCATACCTTGAATGGCACTCGCACCATGAATAATTTCGACGCGCTCGATCATCAGCGGGTCAATGGTATAAGCAGCACGCGAGCCATTTCGTAACGGATTCGATTGCGGCACGCCATCAATCAGATACAACGGATCACGACCGCGCAAGGTTTCACCGGCGCTCGATAATTTTTGTCGAGATGGCGAGAACGATGGCGCCAAATTACCCAGTACATCAGACAGTGAATCGGCAACGGCTAGCTGTTGGCGTAGCTCTTCACCATCAATAACCGTCACTGTTGCTGGGATTGCACTCGCTTGCTGATTGGTGCGAGTTGCGGTGATTTCGATACGCTCGTCAGCCTCAACAGGAGTTGAGTCTTGTGCGTATGAAACGCCAACAAAAGAACTGGTGATTGCTAATGCGATGATTGATCGTTTGAACTGCGTTGCCATCATTACTGCGCGCTCCAACTACGGAATAATTTGAAAGTGCGCTAATGATAACGATTCGCATTTATAGATCAAGTCTAAATGCGAATTATTTTTATTTAGAACTGATTTTTGGATTGTATTTCCATCCCCCTCGTTTTCTTGGCACACTATCGCTATTGAGTGAATCAGCAACTTATCTGTGAAGGAATGAACATGACGTGGCTATCGATACTACCGCCTCTGGTGGCGATTATTGTCGTGTTTTGGCGCAAGGAAGTGATTGTCGCGCTCTTACTCGCGGTCTTTACCTCTGAGTTGTTGCTGACCCTGCAGGCGCCCGAGCTCTCGCTTGGTTATGCCTTTATTGCCACACTAGAACGAATTGTCAGCGTGTTTGAATCACCGGGAAATACTCGGATTTTGGTGTTTAGCTTGTTAGTCGGCGCGCTGCTTGCCTATATTCGCGAGTCGGGTGGCGTTGCCGCTATGGTTGAAGGCTTGCTGAAACGCGGCATGGGTAAAACCAAGCGCAGTGCCAGCTTATTGACCGTTTTCACCGGCATTTTTATCTTCATTGAATCGAATTTAAGCGTGTTGACCGCAGGTATTTTATCGCGTGGCTTGTTTGAAAAATTAGGCATGAGCCGCGCTCGTTTGGCGTACTTAATTGATAGTACCAGTGCTCCTATTTGTATCTTGATTCTGCTCAATGGCTGGGGCGCCTATGTATTAGGGATGCTTGAGCAGCAGGAATTACCAGGTTCATCAGTGGTGACGCTCTGGAGCACTATTCCCTTTAACTTCTATGCGCTGGTGACTTTAGTGCTGGTGTTCTACACCGCTATTTCGACCCGAGTTCATGGTCCAATGCGACGCCTCGAAGCCCAACCACAGCCGACGCAAGACATACCAGACCATGTGCCCAGTAATAGCAAAGCGCGCTACATGGTAGTGCCTTTGGTCGTGATGGTGGGCGGCATGATTGCCTTTATGATTGGCACGGGGGGCGGCGATATTACTCAAGGCGATGGTTCCAAAGCGGTGCTGTACGCCACTGCCCTTGCCTGCTTGGTAGCCTACTTGATGCTATTGCTAAGCAAACGCGAAACGCATCAGAACCTAGTTAGTATGGGCTTCAAAGGCATGGGCGAACTACTGCCACTTGTGACCATAGTGCTATTGTCATTGGCACTAGGCAGCAGCCTACGTGAGCTCGGAACAGGTATTTTCTTAGCTGGTTTAGTCGGCGATTACCTGCCACTGGTGCTCATTGCTCCCATGCTGTTTGTTGCTGGAGCTTTGATCTCATTTACCACCGGCACCTCATGGGGCACCTTCGCTATTTTGATTCCGATTGCAGCACCACTCATTATCGCTCTTGATTTGCCTGCACCTCTGCTATTAGCTGCCGTTTTAGGGGGTGGTGTATTCGGCGACCACTGTTCACCGATTTCTGACACTACGGCAGTTTCGTCATTAGCATCAGGCTGCGACTTACTCGAACACGTTCAGACGCAATTGCCATACGCACTCGTCGGCGGCGGCATAACCATCGTGCTCTACGTGGTCGCCAGCTTCGTGATGATTGGGTAGGTCAGAGTATGGGGAACGGGATTCATTTTCGGGCAACGCGGGCAGAGATCGATCGTGATGCATTAGCGCACAACGCTCAACTCATCCGCGAGAACGCCGCTGAAGCCAAAGTGCTTGGTGTGATCAAAGCCGATGGGTATGGGCATGGTGTTATTAGCACCGCCAATGCTATTGCGGCCCATGTGGATGCCTTTGCTGTCGCTTTTATTGATGAAGCATTGCAGTTGCGTGAAGCTGGTTTTAGTTTGCCGATTGTTCTGCTGGAGGGCTGTTTGTCTGAGGCAGAGTTACCGATTTGCGCGCATCACAACCTGCAACCAGTGGTACATGAGCCTTCCCAGCTAGATGCCATACTGACGTCACGATTGGTGCGCCCACTTGCCGTGTGGCTGAAAGTCGACACAGGCATGCATCGGCTTGGCTGGCATCCGCAAGAAGTGGCTCGGGTGTATCGTGAGCTAGAGGCTTGCCCAAATGTTGGCGCTATTACACTGATGTCTCACTACGCGAACTCTGGCGATAGTGAACATCCACTTACCCAACAACAGAATGACCTATTCAGTGCGGTGTGCGCAGAAACGGCGATGACGGAATCGCTCAGTATCGCGAATTCAGCCGCCCTCTTAAGTTCATCAAAAGACTTCAGCACGCTCGATGGGCACTGGGTTCGAACCGGATTAACCTTGTATGGCGTCGCACCACGAACGCCAGACCGCAACATCACAATACCGCTGCGGCCAGTCATGCGCTTGGTCGCCCCTGTTATCGCACTGCGCGAAATCTCGGCGGGCGAAACCGTCGGTTACGGCAGTCGTTGGCAAGCCAAACGTAAGAGTTTGATTGCGACCGTCGCTATCGGTTATGCCGATGGCTATCCACGGCATTGCCCAGACGGCACTCCGGTGTATTTAAATGGTGTGGAAGTCCCGCTGGTAGGCACAGTATCCATGGATATGATTACGATTGATGTGACTGACCTTGAAGCTGTTCAGGTTGGTGATGAAGTCGAATTGTGGGGACCTAATCTGCCAGTCGACCGCATTGCTGAGGCCGCTGGCACTATTAGTTATGAATTGCTCTGTCGGGTGTCGTCGCGAGTACCGCGAGTCGAAATTTAGTCACCGCTGGTGTCTGACTTATCTCGCGTGAGTTTATCTAAGTAACCCATCGCAAATGCTGAACCGACAAAGGTCAGGTGCATAATGACGTACCATTTAATCTTGTCGTCGGCCAAGTTCTCAGCATTCATAAACACTTTCAGCAAATGAATCGACGAGATTGCCACGATAGAAGCGGCGACCTTGTTCTTCAAACCGCCCGAGTCAATTTTACCCAGCCACGCCAGCTTCTCAGTACCGCCATGGATATTAAGTGTCGACACAAAGTTCTCGTAACCACTGAGCATCACCATCACCAACAAGCCACCGACCAAGGCGATGTCGATGAGCGTCAGAACCATAAGAATTAAATCGACTTCAGGCGTGCTCAGAATAACCGGAAACGCATGCACGAGTTCTTGAAAAAACTTAATCGCCAGCAGCAACACCGCTAAACTCAGCCCCAAATAGATGGGTGCGAGCAGCCAGCGTAGGCTGTACATCAGATTCTCAAAAAAGCGTTCCATGGTGCTCCTCTTTCGTTACTGCGGCCAGAATAGTTGCATGATACCAAGCAACACGGCATACCGACCAGCTTTACTAATGAATACTAATATGAGGAACTGCCAGAAGCTCAAGCGCAACATGCCCGCAATAAACGTCAATGGGTCGCCCAAGAAGGGTGTCCAAGCGAGTAGTAACGACCATTTACCATAGCGCTCGAACCACCAATGGCCTTTTTCTAGGGTTTTGGGTTTGAAGGGAAACCAGCGGCGGTCTTGGAACTGGAGTAAGTACCGCCCCAATACATAATTGATCACGGAGCCAAGCGTGTTGCCTGCTGACGCAACTGCCCATAACCACCACAGGTTGTAGCCCTGCTGCTGAGCTGCTACTACTAAGATTTCTGACTGCACGGGCAGTATGGTTGCTGCCAGCAATGCAGTCAGAAAAATGCTCAGATACATAGCGAGAACTTATTCGCCGTCAGCTGATTTCAAATAACGCTTAAACCAAGCTACCGTGTAATCGACCTTGGCATTGATGCGCGACGGCCGCGCCGTAACACCATGGTAAGCATCGGGAATGCGCACCATCACCGTTGGAACTTGACGAATTTTTAGCGCTTGATAGAACTGCTCGGTTTCAGCAATAGGTGTGCGTCGATCTTTCTCACCTGTGAACATCAGGACTGGGGTTTTCACATTGCCAACTCGCGACAGTGGTGAGCGCGCCCAGTAGTGGTCCGGATCTTCCCATGGCAACGCTGGGAACTGATTGGTGATTTGACCAATGGAGCTATCAGCTGTCAGGGTTTTGCTCACCCAGTTGATGACTGGGTTTGTTGCTGCAGCGGCATTAAACCGATCTGTGGTACCAACGGCAAACGCGGTTGCGATACCGCCTGCTGAACCGCCTGCAATAAACAGATTATTCGGGTCGGCGACGCCTTTCTCAATCAACACATCAAGGCCTGACAGATGGTCGGCTAAGTCGTTGTCCGACGAATAAAAGCCATCCAATAACATCGCGAAGTCTTTCCCGTAGGAGGTGCTACCGCGATAGTTGTTGTAGAAAACAACAAAACCTTCCGCCGCATAACGCTGATGCTCGGCACTAAAGAACGGACCATAAGCCAAGTGCGGGCCACCATGAATTTCGACCATGGTTGGGTAAGCTTTGCTCGGATCATAGTTTGGTGGAGTGAGATACCAGCCATGAATTTCGGTGCCGTCAAAGCTGGAGTCATAGGTAAACTCGTTCAGCTGCGCCAGCTCACGATACCCCAGTACGTCTTCGTTCAACGCGGTCAGAACTCGTGTGCGCTTAGCTTCTGAGCGCTGCTTTAAATCATACACAGCAACGTCAGCCGGTCGAGTGGCGCTGCCATAGGTAAAGGCAATCACGTCTGAGTCCGCAGCGGCAGAGAACATGCCGAACAGATAAGGACGACTCACACTGGTGCCACCGATTTTATCGGTTAAGTCGGTGCGACGATCGTTCAAGGTCACTTGCGCTAGTTTGTACTGACCGCGGTCGGCGTATTGAACTGCTAGTGTTTTGTTGTCGAGCCATTGCGGGCTTTCCATTGAACGGTCAAAGTCGGCTTGCAACGATTGAATGTCGCCATTACTCAGATTCATGACCTGCAACTTTGCATTGTGATAAGGCTCTGGTGCACTAGAGCGGCTCAAGAAAGCCAGATTTTTGCCGTCAGGCGATAGGCTGGCAGAATATTCACCGCCGGGTTGATCGGTGAGCTGCGTCAGCTCGAGTGACTGCGTATGCACCTGCCACAAGTCTTGCTCGCCAGTTTGATATTCCCAATTTTCGGCGCGCGTTGCGCCGAAAATGATGTGTTGGTTGTCGCGCCAGGTGAGTGGCCCACCGTGGTCAAATGCGCCAGCCGTCAGCTGTCGTGCACTACCACCGTCGCTGGGAACCACAAACACTTGCCGATACGCCGACGGCACCACGCCTTGGCCATCACGCTGATAAAAGGTGCGTTCAACCACAATCGGTGCCGGCGCCCATTTCGCGTCTTTCGGTTTGCTCGCTGACTTCACTGACTTGGCAAAGTCTGTTTTCGGAGCTGGCTCGTTCATCATAAAGGCGATGTGCGTGCCGTTCGGCGACCAACTTAAGTTACCCGGACTTTGCTGAACACTGGTCACCGCAGTGAGCTTTTGCTGCTCTAGCCAATACACATGAATTTGATTCTTGCCTGCACGATTCGAGGTGAAAGCTAAACGGGTGCCATCTGGCGACCAAGTTGGATTGCCATATTGATACTGGTCTGCAAACAACGGCGTATGGGCTCCGCTTTCCACATCAATCAACCACAGCGCATTGCGCGTGCCGTCGGTCATGATGTCATAGCGCGACCTTACATAGACCACATGCTTACCATCGGGGCTGACTTGCACATTGTTCGCCCACTCCAAGGCAAATACATCCTCAGCACTAAAGGTTTGCTTAGTATCGGGGATAGTTGCGGTGTCTGTGGTCGCGCTCAGCGTATCAGCCGAAGCGCTCGGGGCCGTCAGCCCGAGCGTCAGCAACGCGGCACCAATCAATGTGTAGTTCTGCATGGAGTATCCTCTGCTAGTTTGCGATGTTGTTCGTCAAGTGAACAGTGAATAGTGAACAGGGAATGGCAAACCGCTCGGCAGCATGTTTTTCTTTGTCTGTTCACTATTCACTGTTCACTATTTACCGTCTTTCCCCAGATTAACAGTGCTTGGGTGGTGTGCAATAGATTTCCGACCAAGCCCTATGAGACAACGACAAATGGTTTGTTTATTTTGTGTAAGTTCCGTATGCTTCGATCAGTTTTGTGCCAATAACGGGTGAAGCAGGCGTCTGATGTTGCATCTTCCGACTCTGATAATCGTCAGTATAGTGATGAACATACTGCTCGGATTTTTGATGTTGGTAATCTATCGATTACGCCAGCAGCAGCGCTGCTTTGTCTACTGGTCAGTGGCTTGTTTTGTGTTCGCGGGAGCTGCGGTTACGGCGAGTTTGCGAGCCTTCATTGATGCACCGCTACTCACCGTCTATTTCGCTGATTTACTGATTATATTGGCGCCGTTAATTGCGGTTGCCGGCCTTCGCGAATACCTCCATTACACACGTAGTTTCCTTTATTTACGAGCGCTTTGGGTCTGTTGTGCTATTTTGCTTGCTCCTCTGCATGGAGAACCATTACTGGCTCAGTTGGTGACCTCCATAGTGCTGGCCGGATCGTTCGGTTACGCAACCTTGTTACTGGTCAAAGTGCCAACCCGTTCTGTGCTACCGAAACTGGTTTTAGCGCTACTTTTCGGGGCGCATGCTCTGATCATGATCATACAATCAAGTTTACTTTTCACCTCAGTGCGAGAAGGACCTTTACCCAGCTTTGCGCCTTTGCTCGAGTGGATATTGGTCAATCACTTGTTGCTCACCACAGCAACCGCAATGGTGTTTCCGCTGTTGGTGTTTGTTAGTAGTGAGAATCGGCTAACTCAACTCGCCAATTACGATGACCTCACCAAATTGTTTAATCGACGTGCTTTCTATCAACAGGCAGAGGATCATTTCTCGCTGAGCGAAGTCGAAGAGAACGATTTTAGTGCTTTGATGCTGGATCTCGACCATTTCAAAGCCATCAATGACCAATACGGGCATGCCGCAGGAGATGCTTGCTTACGCTGGGTTGCGCGCCAGATTCGGTCTCAACTCAGAGAGCAAGACGTAGCGGCACGCGTGGGTGGCGAGGAGTTCTCGATTGCGCTTCCAGGAACAGATGAGAGAGCCGCCATAGCGATTGCCGATAGACTGCTCGAAGCTATTGGTGGTGAGCCGTTTGAGTATCAGGGAAGACCCATTCAGTTGACCGTTAGTATTGGGGTCATTCATCGCAAATCCCGACATGAAGCCTTGCAAGCACTCCTTATCGACGCCGATACTGCGCTCTATACCGCAAAAAAACAGGGGCGCAACCAAGTCGTGCTCGCCTCTTAACGGAGGTTTCCATGCGTTCATTTCATTCTTCCTACGTCGCTATCGCGGCGACTATTCTTACTTTGGTTGGCTGCACCGCTGAAAACAGCACTGCACCTGCCGTTGCTGCCGATACCGTGGTTCGTAACGTCAACATTGTAGATGTTTCTGGAAATTCGTCGAAAATTGACGAAGATCGGGTTATTTTCATCGAAAATGACCGCATCTCCGCAATCTTACCCGCTGATACTGAAACGCCTATGGGTGCCACCGTGATTGATGGTGCTGGCGGATACGTGGTTGCAGGCTTTGCGGAAATGCATGGACATGTGCCGCCTGCCAGTAGCTTTGGACAATTACCAGAGCGCTACCTTGAAGATGTCCTGTTTTTATACGTTGCCAACGGTGTCACTACGGTACGCGGCATGTTGGGTTATCCCCATCAACTTGATTTAAAAGCATCAATTTCCGCCGGTGAAATGGTCGGCCCAACCCTATATTTAGCCGGTCCGAGTTTTAATGGTAATTCTATTGAGTCACCAGAAACGGCCACCCAACGCGTGATTGACCAACGTGAAGAAGGTTGGGATTTGCTCAAAGTACATCCCGGGCTGACGCTAGCTGAATACCAAGCCATGGCGCGTACTGCACGTGAATCAGATATGGAATTCGGCGGGCATGTACCCAGCGACGTTGGTCTAGCGAATGCTTTGACAGAAGGCCAACGCACTATTGATCACTTAGATGGCTACTTGGAAGCTGTGGATGCCGTCAACCGCCCTATTACTAGCGAAGAACTGGAGCAGTTAGTCGAAATGAGCCTTGCTGCTAATGTTGCTGTGGTTCCTACCCAAGCACTTTGGGCAACGCTCATTGGCGCAGGTGATGCCGAGGCATTGTTAGGCTACCCAGAGCTCGCTTACGTGCCACAACAAGTGAGTGACGGCTGGCGTGGCTTCCTTGAGAATCCATCAACCTCATACTTCAATGAATCAACTGCTGCGATTCAACAAGCCAATCGACAGCAGCTATTGAAAGCGCTGTATGACGGCGGCGTGGACATTATTTTTGGCACCGATGCGCCGCAGCTTTTCAGCGTACCTGGATTCTCGATTCACCATGAAATTCGTTTTATGCAAGACGCTGGGATTCCGGCTGACGCTATTATTCGCTCGGCCACCGTTGCCGCTGGTGAGTATTTTGCCGAGCAAGACGCATTTGGCACCATCGCCGCCGGACAACGCGCCGACTTTATGATCGTGAACGGCAATCCGCTCGAAGACATCACTCGGTTGCGGGATACACAGGGCGTCATGGTTCGTGGCCAGTGGCTCTCACGCACAGCAATCGACAAAAGACTCGAAGAGATAAAACAGGTGAATAGTGAACAGTAGAAAGTGAACAGATCTATTCTTGTCTGTTCTCTATAACCTGTTCACCATTCACTATTAGTTAAAGTATCCCGAGCATTAGAAATGGTCTCGGTGGTGGGCTGAACATTTCGTGAGCAGGAGCGTATAGTAAATACACCCATTGCTGTTCGAGGTGTTTATGCTTACGCTCGTTGCAACTAGTGCTATCACTAGCGGTTTTATCCAAGACCCAACTGCTTTGTTGTTGGCACGCTTTCAGTTTGCTTTCACCGTCGCTTTTCACATTATTTTTCCTGCATTTACCATTGGCCTTGCCAGCTACCTTGCGGTGCTCGAGGGGCTCTACCTCAAAACCCGTAACCCGGTTTACCAAAAACTCTTTCGCTACTGGGTGAAGATTTTCGCCGTTGCGTTCGGGATGGGAGTCGTGTCTGGCATTGTGATGAGCTACCAGTTTGGTACCAATTGGTCCGTGTTCTCGGACAAAGCAGGACCGGTAATCGGCCCGCTCATGGGCTATGAAGTTCTGACCGCCTTTTTCCTCGAGGCGGGTTTTCTCGGCGTCATGCTGTTTGGCATGAATAAGGTGGGCGAAAAACTTCACTTCTTTGCGACCTTGATGGTCGCGATTGGCACCGCCATCAGCGCCTTCTGGATTTTATCGGTCAACAGCTGGATGCAAACACCCACTGGCTTTGCCATGAATGACGTCGGCCAATTTATTGTGGTCGATTGGTTTGAAGTTGTCTTCAATCCGTCATTCCCGTATCGATTAGCGCACATGCTGCTCGCCGCTTATCTGACCACCGCATTTGTGGTGGGTGCCGTTGCCGCTTGGCATTTGCTAAAAGACAAAACCAACGCGGGTGCCCGCAAGATGTTCTCGATGGCGATGTGGATGGCGTTGATTGTCGCTCCGTTGCAAGTGTTCGTGGGTGACCTGCATGGCTTGAATACACAGGAATACCAACCTGCCAAAGTCGCCGCTATGGAGGGTCACTTTGAGACCCAGCGTCAGGCGCCATTGTACTTATTCGGCTTGCCTAACGAAGACACCGCCAGTGTTGATTACGCCGTCAAAATCCCGGGGCTTGCGAGCTTCATTCTCAAGCATGACTTTGATGCAGAAGTGACTGGATTGGATGCGTTCCCTCGTGATGAATGGCCACCTGTCGCCATTGTGTTCTGGTCGTTCCGCGTGATGGTTGGGATTGGCATGTTGATGGTGCTGATTGGTGTGTGGTCCGGTATTCAGCGCTGGCGTGGCAAGCTCTATGACTCACCACTGTTACACCGTGCAGCTCTATTCATGGGACCCATGGGTTTCGTGGCTGTAGTTGCCGGCTGGATAGTCACCGAAGTGGGTCGTCAGCCGTGGGTGGTCTATGGATTATTGCGTACTTCTGATGCGGCATCGCCGATTGCACTTGAAGGTATTGCGGGCAGTCTGCTGGCGTTCATTGTGGTCTATTTCCTCGTGTTTGGTGCAGGAACCTTCTACATCATCCGGAAAATGGCAGGTTCACCAGATAACGTGAACATTCCAGATTATGCCAAACGTCAGCATGCGATGGCAGTTGAGAGGATGTTCTACGATGACGATGATCAGTCACCGTCTAAAAGGGAGGACAAGTAATGGATTACGCACTGATTTGGGCCATTCTGATTGCTGTTGCCGTGTTTGCTTACGTGGCATTGGACGGCTTTGACCTTGGCGTTGCGCTGCTCTTCCCGTGGTTTAAGAAGGAGCAAGACCGCGACATTATGATGAATACAGTCGCTCCCGTGTGGGACGGCAATGAGACTTGGCTAGTACTCGGTGGCGGTGGCTTACTGGCAGTATTCCCACTCGCTTACGCCGTGCTGATGCCCGCCTTATATATGCCGGTGATCGCCATGTTGTTGGGGCTGATTTTCCGTGGCGTCGCCTTTGAATATCGGTTCAAGACCAAGCGCGCGAAGCACATTTGGGATCTATCCTTTATTATCGGCTCTTTCGTTGCCGCCGTGAGCCAAGGCATCATGCTGGGCGCCATGCTTCAGGGTATTGAGGTAGAAGGCCGTGCCTACGCCGGTGGTTGGTTTGATTGGCTCACGCCATTCAGCATTTTCTGCGGCCTAGCAGTAGTGGTTGGTTATGCCCTACTGGGTGCTAGTTGGCTCGTGATGAAAACCTCGGGAGACTTGCAGACGCGGAGCTATGCACTAGCGCGCAAAGCCGCCTTGCTGTTGGTTGCTGCCATTGCTTTTGTCAGCCTGTACCTACCCTGGCGCGATGCCACCATTGCCGAGCGTTGGTTTAGCTTTCCAGCCTCAGTATGGTTGTGGGTGTTGCCGGTAGTGCTAGCAGGCGTGACGTTTGGGTTGTTGCGCTCACTGTTCAAACAACAAGAAGGCCGCCCTTATTTGTGGGCTCTGGGACTGTTCTTACTTTCGTTTGCGGGCTTCGCGGTCAGTATTTTCCCTTACTTGGTGCCGTTTGAAATCACCATTTGGGAAGCCGCTGCACCGGACAATAGCTTGAAGTTCTTATTGGTAGGAGCGGTGGTACTGATTCCGATTATTTTTGCCTACACCGGCTACACCTATTGGGTGTTCCGCGGCAAAGTTGACGCTGATAGTGGTTACCATGACTAAGCGTTTTGCTTCAGGTCGTTCTGCTTCAGGTCGTTCCGGCTGGCGCCAGCTTGCGT
Organism: Pseudidiomarina aestuarii; assembly: GCF_048263735.1. Lineage (GTDB taxonomy): Bacteria > Pseudomonadota > Gammaproteobacteria > Enterobacterales > Alteromonadaceae > Pseudidiomarina > Pseudidiomarina aestuarii_B. Next base: position 169,026 of record NZ_JBLXDX010000003.1, read on the forward strand.
GGTTTGTTGGCTTATGGGCCGCCGGCGTGATTGTGATCACGCTGGTCGGCCTCGCTATTCGTGCGGTAATTATGTAAGTGGTTAGTCGGCGCTGGTTGCTGCGTCGTACTGCTTCACCCACTCGGTGAGTAAGCGCACACCGTAGCCATTACCACCAGCTGGATGAATACCTTTGGCGCTTTCGCTGTAAGCATTGCCCGCCATGTCGATATGCACCCACGGCGTGTCTTGCGCAAAATGCTGAAGGAAACGTGCACCAGCTTGTGCACCTGGACCACCGGTATTTTTGATGTCTGCTAACCAGCTATCAATAATGCCATCATACGGGCCCAATGGCAGTTGCCACACCAACTCAGCAGTGTCATCACCTGCCGCCTTGATGGCGTTGAGTATGGTTTCATCTGGTGTGAATACCGCAGAATATTCAGTACCTAACGCGCCCACTTTCGAGCCAGTCAAAGTCGCAATGTCTGCAATGGCACGAGCTTTTAATCGATCACGTGCATACCAAATGCCGTCGGCTAAAATCAGTCTACCCTCAGCATCAGTGCTGGTAACCTCAATACGAGTGCCATCGCCGGCAATCAGTACATCACCTGGCAATGTCGCTGAACCAGAAATCAGGTTGTGTGACAATGGCACGACACCCGCTACGTTCACGTCAGCTTTCTGTCCTGCTAGTGCCATCACAGCACCAATAACTGCGGCACCGCCGGCTTTGTCAGTTTGCATACGCAGAATCGAGCCGCCGCTAGTTTTTAAGTTGTAGCCACCGGTGTCGAAGGTGTTGCCTTTACCTACCAGAGCGATCGGCGCTTCATCGTTGCCGGCACCCTGCCACTCAAGAATCAGCATATGTGCTTTGTGTTGGCTACCTTGGCTGACGCCATACAACGAGCCCATGCCCAGTTCTTTCACTTGTTCAGGCGTGAGAATAGTTGCCTTGATGCCATAGGGTTCAGCGGCAGCTTTAGCGAGTTCAGCAATAGCCTTCGGATAGCCGTCGCTGCCCGGTAAATTGATGATGTCACGGGCAACAAATACACCGTGCGCAAGCGGCTGCGTTTGCGCGTAGGCTTGCTCGGTTGCGGTGGTATCAGCTACTTGCCAAGTAATCGCGTAATTTGGGCGCGGCTTAGGCTCTTTCTTATAGCGATCAAACCGGTAGTTGCGTAAGTCCATGCCGTGCGCAATGTGCGCGACTTGCTGCGCGTCTAAGCCATTGGCGTCCAGCATCACCGTAGTGGTTTTGTCATTCAATTTAGCGGCAATAGTTGCGCCCAACTCTTCGGCTTTCGTGGCTTCGAGTTCAGTGCCGGTGCCCATCAACCACAACCGCTTCGCGTCTAGGCCCGCTGGTGCAATCACTTCAACCACTTGGCCAGACTTGCCAGTAAACTCAGCGACATCGGCAACACGACTAACCTGATTCCGCGCATCAGTAGAGAACCGTGATGGCAGTTGCAGGGTTTCCGCTTCTGGTACAAACACTACCATGACATCTGGATTCGCAGGAGCTTGCTCAGCGAAAGTTGTGGTGGTTTGGAGATAATCTTGCCACGTTGATGCCGCTTTAGCAGGTGTGGTGGCGAGCATACTCAGCGTGAGTATCGACGCTGTTAGTAAAGTGGTGATGGTTTTCACGTTAGAACCCTCTTGTGGATAATCAAATACTTGCCCCACAAGATGCCTGATCGACCTAAAATAGACAAGTCGATACGGCGAGCTTTATCGCATGGTTGGGACGTTATGTCGCGTGTTGTTGCTGTTCATGGCCGCGGTTTAGTGTGCGTGCTTCGTTGGTCGCTGTGGTCATAGCCGCATCGGTATAGCGAAGCAGGTGCAACTCGCCGTCCGAGCTTTCCAAAATAGCTGTACAATTCTCCACCCAATCGCCGGTGTTTACGTAAAGTTTGCCGTCAGTGGGCGTAATTTCAGGACGGTGAATGTGCCCACAAATAATGCCATCGAGCTTACGTTTCGTCGCTTCACGCACCGCCGCCGCACGATAATGGCCAATCACCTGTTCGACCTTACCCACTTGGCTTTTCACATATGCCGCCAACGACCAATAGTTATGTCCGAACTTCTTACGCAGCTTGTGCGTCTGGCGGTTAAGAAACATCACCGCATCGTAGAGGTGATCACCAATCAAACTCAGCCATTGGCTATGGCAGGTTTCGGCGTCGAACGCGTCACCGTGCATGACCAATAAGCGTTGATTCTTCGCGGTAGTATGAATGGCTTGCTTCTGGATGCGAATGCTCGCCACATCCGGATGCCGATACTTACGCATCACTTCATCATGATTACCAGGTATGTAGATAACCTCAACGCCCTGCTTCGCCATTTTCAGCAGTTGCTGAACACCTGATGGTGTTCAGCCGGCCAAAACATCTGCTTTTTCATCGCCCAGAAATCGACAATATCACCGACCAAATAAAGCCGCTCGACGTCAATTCGTTTTAGGAGGTGAAGGAGGAACTCGGCCTTACAATCCTTCGAGCCGAGATGAACATCAGAAATAAACAACGTACGCGCATTCAGACGAGCTTGGGGCATGACCTTCTCCCGCTGTGGGTTTCGTCTATGTTTCGCGCCAAGTGTGAAATTGCCTTGACCAGTTGATGAAGTTTTTGCGACAGCGGTGGTGGGCTTTTATGGCTGGACATTACCGCCGATTTTCCCTAGAATTCCCGCCTGCTCATCAGCAGCCCCACAATACGCACCCGTAGCTCAGCTGGATAGAGCGCTGCCCTCCGGAGGCAGAGGTCACAGGTTCGACTCCTGTCGGGTGCGCCATTTAAAGCAAGCCACTCAAAGATAGAAGTCATTATCATATTTTTTATTAGGACCACTTATTTAGGTATGTGCTGCTGAGTGTCTTCCTTTTTTATTAAAAAAGCCCATATTACATAAAGCGTTACGGTAATTTCTATCGCAACAATAGCTAGAAAGGATAAAGGTTCTACATCGAAGCTTATAGTTTCGCCTCCTTTAAGCATGAGTTCACCACTAATGATTCCTAAAAATGCATGCCCCATGAGAACAAGTGAAGCGATTAGTGAAACCCATTTTTTTGAATCCATAATTATTCGATCCTTTCTTGTTCATCGTTTTGAATTATATCGACTCCTCAGCTAACCACGGGGTCACTCATAAAATCTGAAATCTCGTTGAAAATATAGTGTTATTTCATGGGAGAGGTCACAGTTAATAGACCTAAGCCACTTCCTCTCAAGTATCTTATTATTAAATTTCATTATTCTTAATCAGTAAGAATTGATTTAATTAAAAGTTGTTTTGAAATAAGAACTTACTTCCCTTTCATATGTAACCATTCGATAGCGGTGTCAATGACAACATCACGTCCGCTTTGTAAGTCAGCGATCGTTGGTTTTGTAAAAATATCGGGAACAATACCTCTATGCTGAACATCTTGACCCGTATTATCGAGAACTCTCAACCCGGTAAAGAACACATGCATGCCATTAGGTAATGGCACGCTGCTTACATTTCCAATAGCTCCTGCTGTGGTGCTACCAATTACGATTGAATTCGGCAGCTCTCGCCAGGCCAGTGCACTAAATTCAGACTGACTAAGCGTCGCTTCATCAACGAGAATAGCGATACCGCCGAGCGTGATAATAGGCTCGGATGGTTCAATAGTTGGCGTATGGTCGATCAGAACAACGTTACCAGGAGAGTTTGGATGCACCCGTGCTAACTGCGCGAACGGTAGTGGCTTTTCAGTAAGTCGGCTAGCTAAGTAATAGAGAATAAATTCACTGGGATACCCTCGCACGTCGATAATGAGCTTACCCGACTGCTGAGCTTTTTCGAGGGCTTCGTCAACAGCGTCAAAGTCAACACCCACAACTTTGAGGTAGGTTACGTCATCTTCTAAGGTCTGCACAACATCACCCGGCAAGGCATGGTTTGCGTTGGCGATTGTCTCATATTCAGAAACGCTAACGTCAAATTGTTTAGACTGGCGGCCTATTGTCACGACTGTGGGCTCGTTACAGCTTCGAAAGAGCAAGTTGTTTGCCAATCCATAAAAGCGCGCTTGTTCATTACTTGCAGAATATAGTGGTAACCAGCGTTCGAATAAGTCCTCAAAACTCTCGCCGTCGAGCGCTATAATCTTATCGCCAATTTTTATGTCATGTTGCGGTATATCTTTGTAAATGCGGTTAATGACAACATGCCCCTCTAAATAGCGAACAGTAAACGGCAACTGACACGGTCCTTGGCGAAAAATAGATTCGGTCATGTTGGCGTGGCTATCGTTCACTTGACCTAGAAGAGTTTGAAGGGTGATCAAAAAATCAGAACGGTCGCTGCTCTTAACAACCTGTTTGGTCAAATCTTGTAATGTCGCATACCAACTTTCATTCGACTCATAGGGAAACCAGTACTCAAAAACATTCCATAAGCGAGCTAAAGCGAGCAGTCTCAACTCGTGCTCTAAATAGTTCACTTGAAAATATCCTTCACCAGTAAAAGAAGCCATTTCTAATTCATTTGAAATCGCATATCTACTTTCTGTGAAGGAATGCCTGTTTGACGCTAGATCACTTAGAAGATTAATGACTTTGGGACTAAAAACATCGTCGTTGAGATACCATTGAGAGCTTAGCGATGCGATTAAGTTTTGTTGTATTGCATCCACCTTAACTTCTTCTGTAGCTGGTACACCGATTTTATCTAGCAGAGGTATCAATACGTTATCGAGTTCAGTGCCTGTCACAATCTCGTGCGTTGCTTTGATAAACTCTAGGTCCCAATCTTGCTCTCCTTGTGCAACGCCTGGATGAAAATATTTCAAAAACCCCCAAACTTGAATAAATGCGCTGAGGTCTCGAATCGTCTCATCTTCTAGGCTGCCCCAGTCAATATCAATGGCTACAATATGATCTCTGGCGTTATCGGCCGGCTTCGTCGCTGTTTGATCTGCATCAGCAAATGAGGTCAGTAACTCACCATCAACCCATAGCTCCAAATCGTTAACCCAGGCTTCACCAGGCCCTCCTAATACGGCACCAATTACCAATGACTCAGTTTGCGGGTTTACTTTTTGTGAAATACGAACGCTCTGCCAGTCAGTGTCGCTGGCCCCTGTAATAAATGGTTGGCTGTTACTAAACTCTATCGCCTTCTCGTCTTTATCCTGTCTAAGCAGAATATTTGCACCAGCCCAGGGACCTGTTGCTTTTGCTCTAAGAACGGCACGTAACTCGATGACCTGAGCACCAGGTATGAGAGGGACTCTTCGAATAATAAAACTACCGGAACTCGTACTAATATCACGGCGGTCAAACTTTACGCTAGGTCGTCCGTTATAGAGCACTTCTGTATCGAGAAAAATCGCACCATCAGGTGATGCTGTCCATTCCACCAGCTTGCCTTCGGTATCAGCTTTAAAGTCTAAAAGCTTGTCTTGCGCATTTGCGCAGACGCTTAAAGCAAACAGCAAGATCAGGAGGCAATTTTTCATTATTCTGAGTCTCTCAATATTAATAACTAATTATATTACGCGAAGAAAAGGGTGATGTTAGTGTAATCCCCCCGAAAAACCGGAGCAGTCATAAGTAGAATTCTCAACTCGCCAACAAAGCCGAAAGCTTTTCCAACTGCAGTTGATAAACCTCAGGGTTTTCGTTTTTAAACTTCGCCAAATTCATCAACTTCCATTTTACCGATGGAAATTGATGATAATCATAAACAGACCAGTCCGGTTCTAATTGATTGAAACTAAGCAGAAATTGTTTATCTGTCTCGTTCAAACTCCGACGTATGGCATCCATCAGCTTGTTTCGTGTTGCTTCAAAATCAGCATAACTAAATACAATATTACTCATGCCTTCAAACTGGTTTTCAAAAGCTTTCCTTTGGTCAAGTAAGTTCGGGGCAAGCATTTCATGTGTTGGTCGATTGCTATTAATCAGTGCGAATATGAAGCCCCGTTTGATTTCATCAGTAAACCCTATGTTTTCCAACAATAACTTTGTGTCGAAAAGGTCTCGCGGATGCTGTCTATCCAACGCGGCACAAATTTTCCCACCGTAAAGCTGACCCAATGGCACCACCGGCATCGCACAGAACACGTTGTATTGCTCTTGTGCTGCTGAACAAAGTGGCAGCTTTTTTGCAGGGCCAAGTAAGCCGCGTCCAACCATATTCACTTCAACTTTTATCTGAACGCCTTGCTCACTCATTTGAAGCTTACACACATTTGGCTTGTGCTGAGCCCTCATCGTTACTCGCAACTTATCGACACGATCTTTTATTCGCAGTAGCGCAGCATTGATTGCTGCGAGTGCTTCCGCGCGCACTTCTAACCCAACATAAGTCAAATCAATATCTACAGAAAGCCTTGGCATGTCCTGCAAGAATAAATTGATCGCGGTACCGCCATGCATCGCAAAGCAATCCTCTTTCGCGATTTCCGGCAAAACATCGAGTAGCAGCTTTACCTGTTTTCTGTAAGCTTCATTCATTCCATTGACTCCAGTTCCTTTGGTACAGTGATTTGATATTTCGGAATGTAAACACCGCTCGCTACTATCGCACGCTTACCCAAGCCTAGGTTTATTCTGTTTAAATCAAGGTATTTCATCCAGTCGTGACTTGCTTTCTCGGCCAGATATAAAAATAAACGTTTAACTTTTATTGAGTTGCAGGCTTCTAATAACTTTTGCACGGATGCGGGCCGCAGATTATTAAGGCCCTCCATGAGCTCATAAGCTTCCAATAAGGATTGTGATTTAGGTGCAAGATACAGACACTCCATGATGGCTCGCGCTGGCTCTGATACTTTAACCGTGAACTGTTTATGCGGTATTTCGGTTAAACCGATTTCCGCCGGCAGAAAGCTAGAAAGAGTGCACTTGACGTTAACGCTCCAGTCTTGTTTTTTAAACCACAGAGGCACATGCTCGCCATGAGTGCCAAATAGCTGCACATGCTTTGGGGAGAGCTCTAAATAATGCGCCTTCCCTTGCAATCCTAGGGCAGTTTTTCCGCCAGGATGTAGCGATAAGCCGAGCTGGGCTTGCATCGCATACACCCCACCGAGGTAATCCACGCGGTCGCCATAGCGTATTAAAGCACCCGCTCCGATGCTCTCAAACCACTGGCTTTTTTTATAGCGTTGCTGCAAGTCCAGGCTGTAGCCATTTTCAACAAGCCAAGATGAACAGAGCACGACGCCCAGTGGTTGAAAGCTCAGCAACCGGTTTAATTTTGATGATATATCCGAACTCATAGTACTAACCTGTTGATGATTTCAAACTACAGATTAGTTTATATTTTCAATTATGTCAGTACTAATGGTACTAATTTTTCTAAACTTTCAAACCCAAAAGTCTATCGAGGAGTTAAGGAAATTGTCACCCTACTAAAAATCAGGCCTTACCAATCTCTCATTTTTCGATGAAAGCACATTCCAGATATCAGCTTAAAAACACTTAATCTGTAATCGAAAAATAAATTCTATGAATAATCTTTTACGGAGCACTAAAAGTAAAACGATGACATTGATAATATTCTAGTTCTTATCAGTCTCACAAAAATACGTTATCTCACAGTCCACCCCATCACACGTTCTAGCTCCTCTAACCGCATCTACATTTAATTGAGAGCAATATTTCGATGCATAATTCGCTATTGACGATTCTCGGTCACTATCAAGCTCATAACTAAAACGAATTAGTGTATCGCTTGCTGTAAGTACCTGAATATCAGAATCCAAAAGGTCTTGAGAAGAAGAACAACTTGCCAAAGAGGTCAGCAATAACAAATACACTAAGAGATCTATAATTTTAAAGTTGTCCATCAATAATCCTTAGTCTATGCTGAACATTGTTTACATGGACTTTACAAACTCGTTATGGAAATAACAACAATAATCCGATTCATATTGGGCCTTGCAGTAATATTTAATGTCTCAGTATCGAACGCTGCTGCGGTGCAACCTATTGTAACTTGGGCCGGAGTTGGATTTTCAGGTGACTGGGCAAGCCGAATGGAAACATACCCAATAACCAGTGGTTTTTTTTGTGGCGATACCACCTGTAATGATGATAATTCAATTGAGGTTTGGGCTCGCGAACACATATTAAGATCAGAAAAGCTTCCGAATTACAGCTTTGACTTGCGTGCAGGTTTTGTAGATGAGGATTCCGTTGACCAGATTGGAATTGCTATTGCGATAGCAAATGAGTCGGTGGCTATTGAGGAGTTGAGCATTGATGGAAAACCCTCCTATTTGACCAACTATGTCATTTCCGGAAGTTCACTCTTTTTTGACATAGCAAGTAGTAAACTAATTTTCTCTGTCCCCCTGATAACTCGCTATACGACTGTCTACCAAAGTCTCCCCGATACAGATACACAGCGTAACGTTTTTAAGAATTTGCTCCAGAACAAAACATTGGGCATAAACTTCTTCGACCAAATGTCCCTTCGTCTAAGTGAAGTAGATTTCCAAGCTAAACCTACGGCCTACTTACAGATCACAAATGCTAGCTTCAGTGGCGATTCAAAAGCGAAGTTATCCTCAGATATCAATTTAGCTGGCACAGAGCGCTATCTAGCGACTTACTTTGAGAATGTTTTCGTCAAAGAAACGGGTTACGCGCTCATACCTAACTCGGTTGGACATGCTATCGGTAATAAGATTGCGACGCGGATTCCCAGTGGGGATCTCACTATAGAACTTCCAGAGCCCGGCTATACGATGGAATTTAGCGTGGCAAAGCTTCTGTTTCAGCGTAAACCAGGTAGGGGAACAGACTCTTTTTGTTGGGGGGCGCGAATAGAATGGCGACTCTACGAACTCGTTTTTGGTGAAGAAATGATTGGAACTTCCGATTTGAAAAACGTCAATTGTGCCGTGATAGGCCACGACTCTGTGCTTTCGCATGACTCCGAATATATAAAGCTCATCATGGGTATCCTTGAGCAATATGCAAAGCAATTTAAAAAACAAGAAGCAGACTGGATTAATCGTCATGCCGAAGATCCCAGACAAACAAGGGCTGCGCTGAGCAAGTTAAATGATATTTTCGCTCAATAAAGAGCCTCAAGATGACAACAATAGGTAGTCAGTATGAAACGACACATTTTACTTTTAACTATTCTTTGCGCAGTGTTCAGCTGCCAAATTGCATTCGCTAAAGAAGTGCGTGGAATAGGTACCGTCAAATACAGTTGGTTTAACGATGAGGTAAAACAAGAGGCGATTGAGAAAGCTAAAGAGGACGCTTGGAAAAACTACACAGCGTCCTTTACAGCTGCGCAAATGAGTATGTACCAATCTCAACTCAAAAGTCAGTTTGAAGCCGAACTTCCCGAGTTAATATCAAATATTCGAGTTGAAGCTGAGAAAAATGACAAAGACCAAGACCTCTATAATGTAGCAATCCGAGCAGAAATCAACGATGCACTTGTTGCGGAAATATTCCGCAGCAATTCAGCTGCAGCAAATCAAGATTATCGTCAATCAGCCGATTTTGGTTCGCTCTTCCTCGCCAAAGTAGTGGTCTCTCAAAAAAGTTTCGATGACCGTCGCACTGAAATTGAAAGCACCAAAAATAACTCGAATATTGAGGAAGATTTTGCCAGTGATGACACCTCCTCGGTTGATAACGTCTCAACGAGTGATATGACAGTCCGCGAGACAGGCGGAAGTACCGTAAGCCGCAGAGCACAGTCAGAGTATGAAATTAACGAGGATTACAACGGCTCATTAGCTGACATCGCATTCGAAAAACTAGAGGATGCCGGTTACTTTCCACTCGAGTATGTCGAGTTAACCGATTGTGATGCTCCATTTATAGAGGACGTATATGGGGAGTTTCGTAGCAACGCTGACATGAGTTCCCGTATGGAGAAGTCGATTCGGGATGCAGCAATCGATTGCGGCTGGTCATATATCGGAATAGGTTCAGTAACACTCAGTGGGCATCGAACTGACTCAGCTACTGGTCTTCGAGTCGTGGATGCAAACGTTTCGTACACAGTTTGGAGTATAGAGGATGGTCGAGCTCGTCGTGCGGCCTCAGTTCGAAATAAAACTCATACCGCAATGCATCAAAGCGAACTAGCAGCCGAGCAAGAGGCTGTTATAAAAGCTGCTGAATTTGCTTTGGATAATGTCATCGCAAAACTACAACAAAGAAATGTTCGTTAAATATAGCCAAAGAAGGATTTTACTATGTCAATCAAACTATTAAAGGTCATTGGTTTCACTGCTCTCGCTTTCTCAACTGCCACACTAACGCTACCAACAAGCGCTCAAAGCTTTGGTTTTGGTAAGAAAAGTGAAAGTTCTGTTGATTGGGGAGATATGTCAACACAGTCAGATGCTGCGCTTATTAACCTATATCAAGGCCAGGCAACCCTCTCAGCGGCTGTTGCTGATCTAGCAGATATTCTTGAACTACAGGAAGAAGCGGCTGGTCTGCGCGCTTCAGCGAAAGCTGTCAGCGAATGTGGTGCCAGCTCATGTTCAGATTTTTCTGAAGTGACCGAACAGGACGCTAAAGTTCAAAAGCTAGTCGTTTCGGAACTTGAGAATAAGGCAGACTCTTTATCTGATAGTCAAAAAGTGAAAGCAGGTGAAGCTCTGGAGAAATATGTAACTGGAGGGATTCAATATGCCAAAGGCTTACAAGATGCTCAACGATTAGCAGAAGTTGCAGGTGACGCCCCAATGCTCCAAAAACCTAAATTTCTTGGATTGTTGAAGGCTGTTCCTACGGCGGCTAAGGGCGCCAGTAACATCATTCAAACTGCTCCAACTCTGTTCACCATCGCAACTTCAGCGGATATCAAAGAGCCTGAAGGGAAAGATGAAATGATGAGCATGCTATAGGAGAGCATATGAAACAGCTAGCTAATTGGTTTGCGACACATCGAATCATATGGACGGTGTCTACGATATTCCTGTCTTCCAACGCAATTGCTCAAAATTCTTGCGATGAGATGCTTGAAGAAATTGACGCTGTCAGTGGCGCCGTCCCTAAATTTGAAAGCGGCCGATTAGCTTCTGTTTCGATGTATGGCGAAGGAACATTTACTAGTCCCAAAAGAAGTCTCATCGCCAATGCACGGGCACAAGCAGAGTTACAAGCTAAGTCATCGTTGAGTTCCTTTTTTGAGACACAGCTTCAGCAGGGGTCCTTGTATCAATCATTAATCGATAGCTCGGAAGTAACATCAGAAAATGGAATCACCGAGGGCGAGGCTGTTGAATTACGTAGATCAACATCGTTTATTTCAGAAAACACTTCTGCAGTTCTTAAAGGGATTGTGAAGCTCGATGAATGTGTCGATACCGAAGAAAAATTTGTACTAGTCCGCATGGGATGGAAACCAGATTTCGTCGAACAAATTGGCCAAACCCATAGGGATATAAGCAGTTCGGAATCAACTAGTGACAATGTTAATAACTCAAATCGAGACCTCCAATCACCAGGCATAAAATATATCGAGGTTAACAGCACTGGCTTCGGCCAAAGTTATGATGATGCTATTCGTAGTGCTCTACGTTATGCAATTTCGCAGGTTTTTGGGGAGGCGATTGCTTCAAGTCAAGCAGTCACAACTCAAATCGATAGCATTGAGTTAAGTGACTCAGACAACGATAGTTATGGAATAAGCGCTGAGGGTCGAAGTGTATCAACGACCAATGTAAGTATAAGTTCAGGAACTATCCATAAATATGAAATCATTGACATTACTGAGACCAATGACGGTTACGAAGCCTCGCTGCGCGTTGTACTTGCAGAGTACGAGAGTGGCATTGATACAACGAAACAAAATATCGTTGTCCTTCCGACTCTCTCAAATGACAATCATCATGAGATTGCCGACAGCGTTCAGCGACGTCTTGAACAGGCGTTAGTAAAATCGCAAAAATTCAACTTACTTGACAGAGAGTTTCTCGATTCAGCAGAGAGAGAGCTTGGCTTTATAGCTTCGGGTAACAGCCCAGTTGAGGAGTTATCGAGACTCGGCAATCAAATTGGCGCTGACCTGTTAGTCATCACTGAAATAACGAACTATGTAATTGATGAACGAGAACGTCGAGTCGGTGATCGCATCATGACACGCAGTGAGCTCAATGCTGAAGTTCGATTAAAGATAATAAATCCAGCGACAACCCAAATCATTGTAAGCGAACTAATCACTATTGAACGTCAGCGAGTTCCAAAGCCGAGTCTGAGCAAGTACGCAAGCATCATATCAAGAAGATTGAGCGCTCAAGTGCTGGGTGCGCAAGCTACACGTGAACAGAAAGTAGCTCCACCAGACGTATCTGAAGCGAAAAAGCGTGCGATGGAGCGTCAGAAGAAATTGGAGAAAGAACATGAAGACGATTGGTAAATTAACGACTGCATTGTCAATAATGGTCGTTTCGAATTTAACATACGCAGGCGCGTGCGATGAGATGGAAGCCGAACTAAGTGCAATCTCAGGAGCGGTTCCTAAATTTACTGAGAATGGCGAATTACATTCCATCTCAATGTATGCCGATGCCAGTTTTATTGCACCGAAGCGTAGTCTGATTTCCTCAGCACGAGACGAAGCAGAGCTAAAAGCTAAGTCAGAGCTTACCAAGTTTTTCGAGGAGTCACTCGGGCAAGACACATTAGTCGGAACTTTGAGCGAACAAGTAGAGAAAACTGATTTTAAAGGCAATTCAGAAGCAGTTGCGATAGAAGTAAGACGCGTAGCAAATATTATTACAAGCAGCTCAGAGGCTGTAGTGTCGGGGATAGTGAAACTTGATGAGTGCGTAGATACTGATGGCAAGTTTTTGATCGTCCGCATGGGTTGGAAACCAAACTATTCGGAACTAGCTCAAGATGCCAAAGATACAGAAAGAGACAAGAGCAAAATCAAAGAAGCAAAAAGCTATCGGAAGAAAAGCGAATTGGCTGACGATTTCTAGGTAGAATTATTTCTACCTAGAAACTCAGGTTTTCTCGAGTCTTACAGATTTTTTGTCGTAAGGCAAAGGTCAAAAGTTGAGTTTTCGGAGTCGGTTCCCTGTGACCAATTTTGTCATTAAGTGGTCTCAAAAGTGTCGGTTTTGGCTTTAAAAAGAAACCATAATACCGCTTAACCCCTTGCTACGCCTAGCTTTAACGATTTACTACCGAACCCATGACTGCCCTCCGGAGGCAGAGGATACAGGTTCGACTCCTGCCGGGTGCGCCACATTTGTCGGTGCATATCTCTATAGTACGTACTTTTCTAATGATTCAAGTCATAGGCTTTAGCAGTCTTAATGGCTGCATCAACCAATGTCTCATTATCCGATTGCCGTATCACTCGTTCAATAAATGCGTTCGCAGGTGTTCGGTCGTTCTCACCAGCAATTTTGAGCAAAAGTTTTGCGTACTCGAGATTATCAATGGTCAGTAGTTGGTGCTCTGCAAGAACAAAATGGAGTGCAGTCACTCCTGCCTCTCGGTTCACGTCATCTTGGTCAGCAAACCGGGCAACCAAAAAACACGAATCAAGCCACTTTTTGCGGTCAAACCAATCCACTGGAGGAGCCGACTTGCAGGCGACTAGAAAGTGCTGTTGCGCTTTAGCAATGTTGCCTATTGTCCAGTAAAACTGAGCGACTCGTTCATTAATAAAAAAGTCATCGGGATAGCTCGCGATTGCTGCTGCGGCAACGCTAGTCCCCCACTCAAAATCATCAGTGTTTTGGGCCAAGTTAAGTTGCGCGATACGTCCCCACTTAGCGTCATTAGCAACAATGTCAGCGGTTAATTTTCTTTGCGCAGCTAATTCACCATCTTGGCCAAACGCCGATGCTCGCAGCACTTTATATCTGGGCAGAGCGGATTCTGCAGCCCCAGCACGGAACTTCGCCTGAAGTGCCTTATTGTAATAAGTTCGTTTACGGAAAATATTGACTTGGTGTCCAATACTTCGCCACGCCTCGGCCGCAAAAGCATGAGTGCGGGCCTCATCCGCATACTTCACTTCGTAAGCGCTTAGCCGTTTAATTGCAGTATCGCTATCGTCAGTAAATAGATGGTACAGAACCGCGAGCTCACTACATTCGGGAGACGCCGCGCAGCCCGGATTTTGGATCAAGCTTTGAGCAGCATTCGTCTCCCCCTCAAATAGAGCCTCCTCGGCTTTTTTATAGCTACTTGCCGCCGCAGATTGAGACATAAAAACATATAGCAAACCTAACCAGCATAATCGAATAGCAAACTTCACCTACGCACCTCGTATCATTCGTTCCTTGGGTGCGCCTATACTTGGTTAGCTCAGTTTGTTGCTCAAGAAAAGTATGATGAAAAGAAACAAAATCGTGATCAACGCGCAAATTCAATTGCTCAAACGGTCCGCCAAAAAGTCGTAGACGAATCGTATACGTTGGTTTTGCCGTAACTCAGAATGGCACACAAGCCATGTGCTGTAGTCATAAACGGAATGCTCCTTTGGGAGTAAGCGCTGGAGATCAGGTATTTTCTTGCCAAGTTTGGTGGGTAATAATGCAAAACCAAGACCTAGTTTGGCTAATTCGATGTGACTGAGCTGAAAATCGCTTAAGCACACGTAATTAATTCGCTCTTTCGCAATTCCGCCATCGACCAAAATTTTTGTCAAATAATCCGTCTCGAGAAAGCCAATTATATGCAAGGTTGACTTTGCGTTATCTCGTCCCGAATGGATGGCGCATAACTCTGGCGTACCAAATAGATTCACTTGTGCATCACCAAGCTTCCGAATGATTAAATTTTCTTCAGTTGGCCTAAAATTTCGAATAGCGATATCGGCGTTTCGGTGAATGAGATCGGCGCTATCGTTGGAAACCTCTAACTTAACCTGGAGTGTAGGCTCAAGCTGTTTTAATTCATTAATCAATGCCGGCATGGTGAAGCAGGCATCAACTTGGCTGACGGCCACAGTAACGGTTCCCTCTAAGGATTCGGTGGCGCCTTTGGCTACCAATATCGCATTATTGGCAACGTGTTCCATTCCCTGCAACGCCTCAAGAATACGCTCACCCTGCGGGGTGAGGAACAAACTATTCTTGCTACGCTCGAATAGCACCACACCAAGGCTTTCTTCCAAAGCTGAAACCCGCCGGCCCACCGTCGGTTGACTGGTGCGCAATAGCTTAGCAGCCGCCGTTAATGACCCTGTTTCAGCGGTTACTAAAAAAGCTTTTGCATCGTCCCAGTCAAAGTCCATTGTGATTCTCATTGTCAGAAGATGACTTCAGTATACATTTTTGAATAACCAGCAAACAATGAAAAAGAAAGACCCTCTGTTTGGCGGGTGGTATTTTGCGGTTCATTAAATAAATTATGTGCGATGTGCAACCACCAACATGAGCGAAAAACCTACAGCTGCGCTCTTCTGGGACAAGTTAGCAGCTAAGTATGCTAAGAAGCCTGTACCCGATGAGGCAATCTATCAGCGCAAGCTACAACTTACGCAACACTTCCTATCTGCGAGCGACGTCGTGCTCGAATTTGGGTGTGGCACTGGCAGCACTGCACTTGTGCACGCGCCAAAGGTTGAACGCATCGATGCAACGGATATTTCCCCCGCAATGATCGCTATCGCTAAAGAGCGCGCGCAAGCCGCCAATATTTCAAATGTCTCGTTTGAGGTAGGTGAATTAGAGGACTTTAAACTTAAAGCCGATAGCTATGACGCTGTTTTGGGTCTCAATATCATGCACTTGATACAGAGCCCCGCAAATACGCTACGCGAAGTTCACCGGATTTTAAAAGCGGATGGGATATTTATATCCAGCACCCCACTTTTGAAAAATGAACCTATTTTTGTGCGTTGGATCATTAAGGTGATGCAAGCACTAGGCCGCGCCCCCCACATTAACTTTTTAACTAAAGACGAGTATTTAAAGCAGGTCACCGACACTGGCTTTGAACCTGTTCAGGCATGGATGCCTGACAAAACCAGCGTCTTTTTAATCGCACGAAAAGCTGTAATTAAGATTTAATTAACCGATTATAAAGAGAACAAATTGAAACCTTACTTATACATGATCGGATACGGACTATCCCAAACAATTGTCTGGATTTTAGTGTCCTATCTCAGTCAATCCGTTGCGGTGACAGTCATGTTCCTCGCTCGCAACTTGGTGGGCTTTTTGCTTACTTTTCTATTTTCGGCTAACAAAGCTCTACCGTTGGCCTCATTTAAACGATGGAAGGCACATTTTTTCCGTGCGAGTGCAACGCTTCTTGGCGGTTTAAGTATTTTTTATTCAGTTACCAAAATTCCTGTTGCCGACTCAGTTGCGATTACGTTCTTGGCGCCGATTTTTGGTACAGTTTTGAGCATTTTCTATCTTGGAGAAAAGCTAACAAAAGCAACTCTATTCAAATTAGTGGTTGGCTTTATTGGTGTTTTTATTATTACGGGCTTTAGTGCTGAGGGCGACGCGATTGGCTATGCCGCGGCATTATTTGGCGCCTTTATGACTGCCGTGGCATACGTTTCGGTAAAAAGTTTGTCGGACACCGAGTCGCCACAAACGATTTTGTACGTTTCTTACCTTGTGATGGTCCCTATCTCTGCCCTGCTGGCAATTGATGGCTGGGTTACCCCGACGAACACACAGCTACTTTGGCTACTAGCTATCGGTACAGCATTCTATTTGGCCCAAATTTTTATGGCGAAAGCGTTCTCCCTAGCTCCCGCAGCGAAGGTCCTTCCTGTCGACTACTCGAGGATTATCTTTTCAAGCGTTTTAGGGTTCGTTTTTTTAAACCAATCGATGACCCTGAGTACATACATCGGTGCTGCTGTCATCTTACTAACTGCCACATTACGAGAAAAAGATATTGAAAAACTATCGTATCGCCGTATTTTCAAGCGCCCCTAATGCTGGCAATCATTGTCTTGTTTTCTTAGTAAGCAAAGAACTCACTAAGCGCGAGATGCAATCGGCAGCTGCAGAAAACGGGCTTTCTGAAACAGCGTTTATTCACTTATTGGGTAACAAGGCAACCCTGCGGATTTTTTCGCCTTTATGCGAGATGCAATCGTGTTTACACGCGACTCTCGCGGCTTGCTACGTCATGCATCACGAAGGGCTCAATTGTGAATTGCATTTTGGAGATAACGTTGTAACGCCTCGATACATCGGTGGCCAGTTAGCGCTACGCGTCCCTTTGCTCCCAAGTGAAGCCATCGAGCAAACCGCCGCTCTCGTTTTACGCAACCATTTTTTAGATGCCTCGTCACTTTGGCCTGTAGCAACAGCCAGTCAAAAGTTACGTTTACTGATCGAGTACGCAGATGAACAGTCTGTCAGAGCGATTCAAGTTTCTTCTTTCACGGATATCGCCGACGCTTTTCCTGATATTGAATCATTCTTTGCCTATGCCGCAACCGGTCTACCCAATACCTTTATTGGGCGAATGTTTGCACCACAACTTGGCATCAGCGAAGACCCAGTGAATGGCAATTCATGCATTGCACTCGCCTCAATACTATCGGTACAAACTGATGACTTAGGCGTTCTAATGGTACGCCAAGCGCAGCAATGCAGTGTCGAAATGACCATCGAAAACAATAACGCTCTGGTTACAGCCAACTGTTGCTTCGCCGAGCTTGAAAGCCGAGACCTGTAAAATGAACAATAAATTTAGTTTTTTAATGTATTCCGTGGCTCTATTTGCGTTAAGCATCCTATCCAGTCCAAGTGCCGCCGAAGAAAAGCCTTCCGATGAACCCTTTCATTACTCAGTAAATCTTCCGCAGTCGTATAACGACTCTAATCGCAGCTACCCTGTAATTTTTCTTGTCGATAGCGGCCCTTTCTATAAAGGCGATTACTTCAATGAAGCCGTTGAAGCAGTTCGGCGACTTGAAGAATTTCATGAATTCCCACAAACGATTATTGTGGAGGTCGAAGTTAAACAGCTCTGGCGTTATGTTACACGTGACCGAAACATGCTCAGCGAGTGGCTCAGTTCTGAACTAGCTCCGCTTATTGCGAAGCAATACCGAACTCTCAAGCGTAATAGTATTGTCGGTTTTTCGTATACTGCAGGCGGACTAATGAACTCTCTCGCACTTCGCGAAAGTCCTTTCACCACTATTATTAGTTTGTCACCGGTTTTTGATTCCATCAGCGATATACCTGAGGAATTAGCAAACGGCAATATGTTACCTCAACATTACGTGGTGTTTGGCAATGAGAGTCACCGACTTATGCAATTCTACAAACCGCTACTGGATTCTCAGAGCAACGCCGACTTATCCATCATTTCTCTACCACAAGAAAACCACCAATCAGCTCTCATTCCGGGATTGCGTGCGGCCCTTTTACAAGCACACTCAGATTACCAGCTACCCAGCTACAAACAGTTCACGCAACGCGATTATAAAGTTCAAGACTTAATGGAGATCCTAAAGCAGCGGACCATCGACTATGGCGCGGCACCCGAGTCATCTTTGCTTTCAGAGCTAACACTCGCAGCAGCCAAAACCTACACTCAGTTGGGCAAGTTTGAATTAGCTGAGCAACACTGGCGCTTCACAGAATCCGAGCATAAGTCTTACTTCATGACGCAGATAATTGCAGAGTTCGAACGCAATAATCAAACAGACTGGGCTGCGCGCACAAAAACCTTGAGTCAAAAGCTAGGCCTTTAGAGTTGGCACAATTGAGAGTGGAGAAAAAATGTCTTTTTTAAAACAAATATGGGCTCTTTGCGTCGTACTAATATATACGATGCTTTGCCCGAACCTTTGGGCCGCAGAAATCGAAATCGACGGTGAATTGTTCGAAGTTAATCGCATTAACCAACATGTAGTTATTGCCAGCCAAGCGTTTGGCGCAACACGAATCAACTTCGGCATCGTCGTGGGTTCGGATGAGGTGGTGTTGATCTCATCCATGATGCGACGGAATGCACAGTCTATCGAAGAGCTCGTTCGGCACATCAGCGGAAAACCCATCAAGAAAGTTTTAATTATTGATTCGGATCCTTTCCATCATCATGGCAGCTCCTATTTTCGTGATCGGGGCGCCACGATTATTGGTCATGAAAACCTCACTGCTCAGGGAGTGACGATAGATATTAGCTTCTCAGAGGAGCTTCTCATCGATGCTGGCACAGAGACCATTCGCATGACCCATTCAGCAGCCCACACGCTCGATCACGCCTTCATCACTTTAGAAGAAAGTAACGTCGTTTTCGCCGGGGATGCTCTACGCAACGACTGGCTTATTTATGCGGGTCCCAACGGCTGGCCTGCGCATATTTCGGCCTTGCGCAAGATAGCTTCTGAGCAACCTGAATCAAGAATATATGTTCCAGGCAACAGAGGACAAAAAGTCAGCAGCTCTGCTGCTGAACTCAACAAAATCATTGATATTTATGAAGGTTTCAACAAGTTGTCTCAGAAGCTGGCGAGCGATGGCTTATCTGCGAAAGCTATCGCAGATCATCAAGGCATCAAATCTCTATTGCAAGAACTGGAGCGTTACGACGAGTTCGCAACTTATACCATCCACCATGTTGAAGACATAAATTAAAACTATAATCCAAGGTGCATCTAAAGCGTAACCTCAACGTGTCTATATACCTAGATGACTATTTAGAATTTATAAGGAACTTCTATGTCTGAGCTTTGGATACCTGTTATTGGCATTATTTGTATAGCACTCGTGATCATTGCAAGCCTTTATTTAGGCGCGCGTGAGAAACAACAATTACACACAACCCTGCAGCAGCACCTCCAAAACGGTGGTGAATTGTCGCCAGCTTTACTCCAACAACTTGGTGCTAATGTGGATCAAGCTAAACGTGATTTGCGTCGAGGTTTGCTGCTGACAGCCATTGGCGCCGCCTGTTTTGCCGGAGGATTGGTCAGCGGGAACTTCGTTGTCGGGGCTGTTTTTGGTGTCTTTCCACTGTTCGTCGGCTTGGCCTTTTGTGGCATCACGCTGCTAAGCAAAAATGAATGACCAAAGCCTAATTACACGCGTTTTACTGAACGATGACCAACATGCGTTCACAACACTCGTGCGTAATTATCAGCAGCCCATTCGCCAGTTTCTCCGACGACTCACGAAGGGCAACTGGTCACTCGCTGATGACCTTGCCCAACAAGTTTTTATAGCTGCCTACGATAAGTTGGCTTCGTTTCGGGCCGAGGCGAATTTTAGTACCTGGTTGCATAGCATAGCCTATCGCGCTTTTTTGAATGAAATGCGCAAAGCGCACTATCAGCGAGAATCTGAGCTTACAGATCAAACATTTAGCCCAGCGACTCACGCCAGTGCTGAAAATGAAATTTTGGTAGAACAGCTCATGGCACAACTTTCAGTTCCGGAGCGCACCTGCATGACGCTCGCCTTTAGCGCTGGTATGAGCCATCAAGAAATCGTCACCGTGACTGACTATCCGCTAGGCACCGTCAAGTCCCATATCAATCGAGGCAAGCAGAAACTAACCACTTGGTTAAAAGAATCTCAAACAAGGAGCACCGCATGAATGATTCCTCCGAGCAAGACTTCACCGAGCTACTTGCGTACCAGCAAACAGATTCAGGCGAAAATTTTGTTGAGCAGGTCACCGAAAAAGTAACCCACAAACGCAAATTCCGTCGCCGCGTACTCATGTTTGCTGGTGCAGGAGCCATCTTAACAACAGCGCTGCTCGTTAGTGTGTCAAAAGCCTCAAACTGGGACGCCATGGCAAGCTTCATCAGTCAGTCACCGATGCTTATTTTCGGCGCTATCAGTATTGGCTTGCTAAGCGGTTTATTGCTTCGCGCAGACGCAAATTAAATCCTTGCATCCAAAAGGTACTGTCGGTGTTTCTAATAGATAGTCATTAACGAACAATTGGAAACACACAATGAAAAAATTTGCTTATGCTGCCACCATCGCGGCAACATTATCACTAAGTACTTATGCCAATGCTGATGGCGTCGATGAGGCTGCACTCCAACGACTTGATCAGCAGTTACCAAGCACACTCGAACAGCTCTACCAGAAACATCAACTCAAAGGCGATCTGCTACTTGCAGTTGTCGATAAAAGTGGGCTGCGCTATTCCTACACGCTTAACGCCCAAGGTAATGAGCCAGGAAAAAACGGACTATCAGCAGATACACCATTTTTGATTGCATCACATACCAAAGCCTTTACCGGCACTTTAGCGCAAGTCTTGGCGGCCGGAGGTGAATTCCAACTGAGTGCGCCTATTGAAACCTATTTGGCTGATGAGATAACTCATCCAAAAATCGCAAGCGATAGCATTACCGTCACTCAGTTGCTCAACCATACAGCTGGCTTCACCAGTATTATGCATACGTTTAAAACTGCCTTTCTTGGTTACCAGACCGAAGCTGAGCTAATTGAAGCGCTCAATACAGATACGCTAGTTGCGCCAGCTGGTGTGTTTAGGTACTCCAATACGGGGCCTATTTTGGCAGCGCGCGCCATGGAAAACGCAACCGGAAAGAGCTGGAAAAAGTTAATGGACGAAAAGCTATTTTCGCCGCTTGGTATGCATCACACCAGCTCAACATTAAGTGCTTATCCTGCAGGCGCTATTTTACCTAGTATCGAGGTTGGTGCCGATGGCGAGGTTTTGCGTACCGGACTCTTCAAAACAGATGGCACTTTACATGCCGCTGGCGGCAGCGTTTCGACCTTGGGTGACATGGCCAAATGGCTGCAGTTTAATTTAAACCAAGGTGACGAGCTTTCGGCGTCCGCTGACTTTTTTACGCCTTTGCACGCGCCAACCACCAGTCAAGAAAAGACCTACTATACCTACGAGCGAACCGGATACAGCTTGGCATGGGACATTGCTAACTACCATGACAATACTATCCTCACCCGTTTTGGCAGCTACGCTGGAATGAGCTTTCATGCGTCATTTATGCCTGAGCAAGGTGTGGCAGTGATCGCCTTTTTCAACGACCAGCGTGGGTATGTACTTCCTCATCTAGCGGCAAACCTCGCCTATAATTTGGTTATCGCACCTGAATTGGCACAGTCGCGCTATGCGGAAGAAGTGAAAGGCGTAGAAAAAAGTATTGCGCGTGAACAAGCAAATGCTCTGGCCCCTTCAGCTCGGGTAACCTTTACCCCAGAATGGCAAAGTCACCTCGGCACTTATATAAATACCGACGGCTGGCCGGCAATCACTTTAACTGAAAAAGACAACCAAGTTTGGCTGAGCAGCGGTGTATTAGCTGGGCCTCTGTACGCAAATGAAGAAGAAGCGGGAAGTTATATTGTCAACCTCGGTTCACTGCGTCGCCCTATTAAGCTGTCAGTATCCGAAGCTGGAGAGGTCACCTTGATGAATGGTAGCTTGGAATACCTGAAGCACAACTAAAGTTGCAACTTTTTAAGTGTTAGAAAGCTGGAGAGCTTGACTTCTAAAAGCCAAGCTCCTAGCTTTCAGCCTACCGATTTTTTGAAACATTCGCCAAGCGTAACAAATCGATTCCTTTACCGATCTCAAAGTCGATCATTGCCACCAACGCGTGGGTAAGAACTGTTAAACTTTTAACTCGGTATTGAGAGCTTAATAACTCGCTTTTAGCTGTCTCGTAGCCTGCTGCTTCATAGCGCATCAACACGTCAATCGCACGTTCTTCCTCGGTTCGAGGACGATATTTCGGGGTATAGCCAAGCTCTTCTACCACTAACTCAGCGACTCTCCAAACCGACCAAGGGTTCTGGCCTGTTATTAGTTTTCCGTCGTGAGCCACATTCTCAAGATACCGGGCCCCCGAGATAAAATTCCCGCCCCGTTCTTCGAGCATGTCCTCTAACAGGAACGGAAAAACTTCACTCGCATTAGGAATGATGAATAATTCTTCTTCATTGGTAAACCCACTAATATCTTTGCCAGCTAACAAGTAACTTCCATCGTCTAACCGCACGTTTAAAAGCGCCGCAGGCCCATGGCATACAGCGCTCACGACACGGTCATTTTCGTACATTGTTCTGACAATTCGTTGTATGTCCCCATTGTCAGGGAAGTCAAACATTGTGCCCTTGCCGCCAACGAAGTAGACCGCTTGGTAATCAGTCGGTTCGATATCGGCCAAAGCAATAGAGTCGCTCAATTTTCGCTGTGAATCAGGGTCATTCAAGAAAGCGTAATCATAGATATCCATATCATCGTTATCCATGACAGCTGGCGGGTTTCCGCCCAATGGACTGGCGATATCAACCTCAAATCCATTGGCTGTAAATACCCAATAGGCTCGAGCCAGTTCGGTGAACTCAAAGCCGGCTTCTATCTCGTCATTTGCCTCTCCAACATTGGTCACCACCGCAAGTATCTTGCCTCGATATTCAGGTCGTTCAGAATTGAGGTAATCAAGCTCGCTTTTTTGCGTGCTCTTTACTGATTCAATATGCGCTTTGTCCGGCACAAAACCTTTTATCCAGCTTTGTAACCCCAGGAAGCTAGCGAATAAGACGCTAATGATAACGATTAAAATGACGATCAACTTTTTGATCATAGATACTCTCCTACTAAATAAAGCAGGAGAGTAACCTCAATGAAGTAAAAAAATAGTGAAACGCTATGGTGTTGAGAAACCGGGGATAGGTTTAAGTACAATCAAATGACATTGCTTATCGCGAATACAAAGTTTTAG
Organism: Pseudidiomarina aestuarii; assembly: GCF_048263735.1. GTDB lineage: Bacteria > Pseudomonadota > Gammaproteobacteria > Enterobacterales > Alteromonadaceae > Pseudidiomarina > Pseudidiomarina aestuarii_B. Next base: position 192,693 of record NZ_JBLXDX010000003.1, read on the forward strand.
CTCACCAGGTGTGTTGGCAATATCTAACCAAGTCGAGGTGCTAACTCTGCTAGTGGGAATATCGTTCATACTCTCGATGACATCGCCAACTGCAATAGACGAACCTTCGGTGGGAAAACCGTTGGCAACGTTTCTGACAATAAAGCTTCCATCAATTTGCTCTCTTAATTCAAGGCCCGAAAGATTAAAGCGACTTGAAAAAGGTTGCTCGGAATAGGGAGTAAAGCTAATGGTTTGACTTAGATAATCAATGCCAACTCGATAATGCGCAAACAGTGCGCTCCCGATGACATTCAGATCATCCTCGTCTTCAGCAAAAATGAGGTTAGTTTTGACGCCCTCAATTTCAAGGTCGCCTATGCTTAGCTTAGGAAGACGAAACCGCTGATGCGCTGCTTTACCACTCAAACCAAAGTCTGCAGCTTCCACCAATGGCGAAGGCAACTGAATTTCTCGGTTCTCGACATAAGCAGTGTTGATTTTCAAATAGTGGCGGCTACCCGTATCGATTTTGACATCGATTTCGCTCTGCTTCTGGTCACCAAAATCAAGCGTAACCGGAATACTAATCTTTCTTGAACCCGTTTCGAATCCAAGAACTGTCGATTCTGGGCTTTGGGCTAGCGAAACATTTGAAATAGTGACTTGCTCCGCCTGATAATCGAAAACCCATGCAAAATGTTGCAAGAAATCGTTCCCGATGACTCCGTCAAAGATCATTTCTTGGCCAGAAAGGAAATATTGACTTTGGCTCACTGGGACCACGGCAAAGCTAAAATTCTTAACGCTTACGGGGCCAATATTTACCTCGGCAACCTCGGTTTTATATCCCACCGAAGATTCATCATTACCCCAACCAAAAACTGGCAATTCATAATCGCGCTCGAAGGCCATGTTTCGGACTTTTTCTGTGTCAAATAACATGGAGAACGAAAGTCCGGTATCAATGTGCATAAGGAACTGCGTTTCACCATCAATCGATATCAGCACATGAGGTTTTACTCCTATGTACTTGGTGTCGAACGCATATTGCTGCTGTTCTCCCTGCCACACAGGTTGAATATCGTCATTTTCTGCACGCATTTTAAAGACGTTAACTAAACTACAGCCCGACAGCTGGAGTAGCAAAATCACTGCAAATATCTTCTTCATAACTGTTACTCAAATAATCGAAGGAAACCAATAATGAAGTCTATTGCTAAAGAGGTGAAAAACAGGTGAAGTCAAAAAACGGGAGAAGGTGTTAGATTGACCAATAAAAAGTAATCGAGAACTTATGCGAAACCAAAGAACAGTCACATTTCCACTCTTGCGCTGCGGCAATGCGCTCTACCAAGTAGAGACCTTGCCCTATCCCCTCACTCGTCTTGCCTTTGCTCTGACGCGACAACGGAATCTCGGGAACGGAGTCTGCTGAATTGCTAAATCGCCAATAACTTTGCGTAGCTTCTATGCTGATCTCGGGACTTTGCGCATAGTTGACAGCATTGCCTATCAAGTTTCGGATCAAAACAATGCATAAAGCCTTATGCGCAGTGATTTTTAGATCATAGGGAACGTCAATTCTAAAGTCGAAGCGTTCAAGTTGCTCCTCACTAAGCGTGTTCATCAATGTCTCTTCAATCAACGCCCGTAAATAGAAGGTTTGCTTCTCGACCACTTCAGCTCTTGCCAAAGCCATCAAGGAATCGACACAGGTGCTCACGTAGTTAATTTGCTTTTCCTGCTCCGACAGTTCATCGGGCGTTAACGGCCGACGCTGCTGAAGTGTCAGATAGTTTTTAATTACTGCTATTGGCGTACGGAGCTCATGGCCTACATCGCGAGTAAAGTCACTCTCTCGTGTAAGAGCGCCCTGTAAAGAAGAAAGTGTTCTTTGGAATGACCTTGCCAAGTTTCCTATTTCGTCCTGCCGCTCAACCTCCAGCGAAGACGAGATTGCCTGTGGCTGAGTCGTCACTAGTTCAGATAAATGAATCAGTGGCCTAGTGATTTTGCGCGTTAATCCGTAGGCTATTGCAAAGGCGATAGTAAATGAAGCTACCAGTAGCAGGAATAATAGTAGTGACACCTCGTTCAGGATTGAAGGAAGCGCAAGCCAAGACGTCGCATTAAGAAAGACATAAGCCGTCATATCCTCAGACAGAGTCAACGTCTTAATGTGCCAATGTCGCTGTTGCTTGTCAGTGACCTCCTGATCTGCAGACGATGCAGAAGCCAATAGTTCCTGATACTCCAATGGCATTGGTTGATTCGATGTGAATACCGCAACGTGGGAAAGTCTTGACGTCAAACTCAGCCCGTCTTTATAACGCTCTCGTAAATAATCAACTTCATCATTGAGCACGTTCTCAATAACTTTATCTTCTGTGGCGAAGCTGACAACGAAGGCAATACCAGCGAACATCACCGATATGAAGCAGCTAAAAGCTAGCAATAGGACAAATACCTTACGCCGAATGCTACGCTTCATCAGCCGCTCCCAAATCCAGTCGATAACCTAAGTTTGTCACAGTTTTCAACATTGGATAGTCAAAACCTTTGTCGAGAATGTGCCGTAATTGATAAATATGCGACTTCAGCGCATCAGTTTCAGGGGGCTCATCACCCCATATTCGATGGATCAGTAAAGCCCGACTCGCGGGCTGAGGATGCGCTTCAACTAAGGTTTCCAGTATTTGGAATGGGATTTGTCCTAGATGAAGGGGGTGACCATTTCGATGAGCGACGCGCGCTACACTATCCAGCGTAAGCGGCCCAACTTTCAGGACTTTTGGCTGATATAACTGATGTCGCCGACACAGTGATTGGCATCTCAGCAACAGTTCATGTAAGTCGAAAGGCTTGGTTAAATAATCGTCTGCACCAGCCGTAAAGCCCTCGGTTTTATCAGCGATCGCATCCCGCGCTGTGAGCATAAGAATCGGTAGGTAGATAGCTGACTTTTCCCTGATTGATTTAGTCACCTCAAAGCCATTCGAGTCGGGTAGCATGACATCCACAATAACTAAATCATACGTTTCACTTAAAGCGAGATGCGTGCCATGACGAGCTGTCATCGCATAGTCCACAACCACACCGTTATCACCAAGAAACTCGGTGATTTGGCGTGCTAGCACTGCATTATCTTCAATAAGTAACGCTTTCATGTTAGGTCCCGGCAGCTCACGTAGTTACCTCATACGTTGTGCCAATGTCACAATGCGTTGCCCTAAATAAGCGGCGGTAGATTTATCCGCTTCATGCACTCCCTCGCCATTGACGTGCGCGACCACGCCAAGCTGACTACCTAGACGATTAACGTTTTGCTTGGTGTAGCCATGCGCCGCATCAATGCTGACCCACAACATGCCTTGCTGGCAGGCCAGTGTGAAAAAATAATGTAAGGTGCCGGATTGATCGCCATTCGGCGCACTACCACAGGTAAAGCCAGCAGCTAATTTATTCGCCCACAATTGTTCACACCACAATTCACTGGTGGCGTCTGCAAACGCTTTAAACTGACTAGCTACCCCACCCATATAGGTTGGTGAGCCAAATATGATGGCGTCGCATTTGCCAAGCTGAGTGAGCGTGTCTTGATCAACAAAACGCCCATCAACGAGTTGCTTTTTGTCGATGCGAAAACGCATCACCTCAACATCGCCAATGGCATTAGCGCCATGCTCAATTTGCTGAGCTAAGGTTTCCGTCGCTCCGGTTGCACTAAAATAGATGATGCCCAATTTAATCATGATACTTTCCTATCTTTTGCAACGCACCATTCGCGTGCTCCATATCCATGAGCGATGGCAAAAAACAAATTACTGCGTAAATCATCTGTACACCCTGCCAGCGCGAAATGTTACTACTCATCTTTTAGCTCTTCCGTTACATAGCTTGTAAATGCTTTGACCACCTTGCTGGAGGCAAGCTCAGGGCGTACAGCCAGCTGCAATGCGACCGTGCGCATATGGCCGTTATCAAGGTTGAGTTGGACGACGTCAGCGTCATTTTTATGCTCTAAGAACCATATTGGTAGCCAAGCAAAGCCAGCTTTGTGCTGAACCCCCTGCCAGGACTGTTCGAGATTACTGACCGTTAACCGACTAACAGCTCCCAACCAGCCTGAGTTAACGTTACCTCGCAACCCAGCATCGCGAACCACGAGCTGACGATGTTGCTCTAGCTCTTGAAGTGAATGTTTTTTATCTCCAACCATTCTGTGATCTCTATGCGCAACAGCGCAAAGATCGACGGTTGTCGCAAGTTGTGAGACGTAACCTTTGGGAATGGAACTCGCGATACCTACATCAACCGTGCCATCATCTAGCAACTCACCACAGCGTGAGAGCGCAGTTTCATGGAGTTGAATATTGAGATCAGGGAAGTCAGCGGCAAGTCTTGATAACGCTCGCCATAGCTGCGAGGCAGGGAATAAAATATCCACAGCGAGATTAAAAGTACTGCGGATTTCGCTGTGCTGTGAAATCGCGTCATGTTCAAGAGCATCGGCATGACTTACCAATGTGCGCGCCGCGGCTAGCAGGCTTTCGCCGTAAGGAGTCAGTACCGCTTTTCGCCCAACCACCTCAAACAGGGGCTTACCGACCGTTTGTTCGAGCTTTTTAATGCTATGACTTATGGTTGACTGCGTTTTATAAAGCGCATCTCCGGCTTGCGCAAAGCCTCCATTATCGACGACAGCAATAAACATACGCCACTGTTCTAGAGATATACGATGCATTACTTTCTCCAAAAGGTTATCGAACCTGTTTCCTGAAAGCCCAAACGTCGGTAGAGATTGAGACCCATCTCCGAGGCCTGTAAAGTCATGACTTCTGCGCCCCGCTGTTGCGCCCACTTAATGCAATGCAGCATCACTTCAGTCGCGTAACCTTTACCTCTGAAAGCGCTAGTCACAGCCACTTGGAATACACCTATGGTTGTGCCCTGCTGATAGAGGAGCGCGGTCGCCACCCGCTCGCCATGCACACGTAAAAAACCTAATTTCACGCCCTCTTCGCGAGCAGCTCGTTGCAAAGGAGCAACTTCCATAGAATAGCCAAAACCTTCACTGCACATTTGCTTGAAGGCGCCAATGCCAGCCTCGTCATGACTATCGAGTAATTCCAGATCGGTTCCCACAGCAAGAATTTGATGTTCCTGTGGAGTCAGTAAATGCATGAAGGTAAGACTGACGTCTGCTTGCAGCCCTTCCGGCCCTCTTTCAGGCGCGGATATCAATACTAGCTGCTGAGTTGAGTTTAGCTCGTTTTGTTGCAAACTCAGCAGTGTCTGTTCTGTATCCAGCGAATCATGCCAGACCCGATGCGGCCAACTCGTCGAAAACCATAAACCGTTCTGTTCCTTCGCACCATAACAACGCCAGAGATCGAGCAAGTTCATGTAGTTTTTCTTAAGGTATGTCTTCATTTGATTACCTATTTAATAAGACTAGGCCAACGACCATTGCACTTAACCCGATTAATTTGGTTTGGTTTAACGGCACTTGCGGTAAACCAAACCAACCAAAGTGACTCGCGACTACGGCAAGAACGAGTTGCCCGGTAAGTGCGTAGGACATCATGGCTCCCACCCCCATTTTGGGGATCAAGAAGTAGAACAGACCGACACCGGTTGCGCTCATAATCCCGCCTAACCACAGATACCAAGGCACCGCACGTACTTCGCTCCAGTTTGGCCATTGGCTGGTAAAGCTAATAAGCGCAAGACCGCTGACCAAAACACTCAAGGCAAATGCAACCACGGTGGCCATCAAAGAGTTCTTCAATAAAACACCGAGCTGACTGTTGATTCCCGCTTGCAGTGCAATGAGGGCGCCAGCGAATAACGCCATTAGCAATAACATGTCCTAGATCTCCAAGCTAAAATCGTTTATCGGTAGGCGCACTTTACGTTCAGCGCTGCTCGCATCAGTGTCCGCGCGCTCACCTAACGCACAAATCACTGCACTTCGGAGCCCCAGCTCTGTAAGGCCTAATACCTCGTCAAAGCCCTGATTTTCAAAGCCTGCCATCGGGCAAGCATCGACTTGTTTCAGTGCAGCAGTCGTTAATAAGTTGCCCAGTGCAATATGCACTTGATTCTCGGCCCACTGCTGAAGTTGCTCAGCAGACATTGACAACATCACGTCTTTGACGTGCTGCGTGAAACCCGCCAATGCCCCCGCTTCAAGACCACGTTCAATTTCTACATGAGCGAAGTGTTGCTCGATGAACTCAGCATCAATCGTGGTATTCACGGTTAGAATAAATAGGTGCGAACAATCACGAACCTTGGTTTGCCCCATCGCATAAGGTAGTAGCTCACTTTTCACCTCTGGTGACTTAACCACCAGCAGCTTATAAGGTTGCAGACCATAAGCAGAAGGACTTAAGCGCGTGGCTTCAACAAGCTCTGCAATAGTTTCGTCCGATAATTGCGTATCACTGAATTCACGCACGGCGTAACGCCAGTTCAATGCTTCTAAAATAGCCATGACTTAATCCTCGTTAGTCTCTGTAGTCGACGTTTTGAATGGGAAGGCAAGCGGACGCAGCGGTGCTGCATCAGCACCACGTAATTTCAATGAGCCGCCGACAAAAGCAAATTCATAAACTTCCGCTGCAGCAAGTTCTTCCAGATTTACCAGCTCCATAATAGGCACGCCTAGTTGGGTCAAAAGGTATGTATGGACGGGAACATAGTTACCTTCGACCTCTGACGGAAAGGCTTCAAAGCTGAGATTATCAGCACCAATGATCATCGCTTCACCCTCTTCAGCTAAATACGTCGCTGCTGCCATACCTAAGCCTGGTGAATTGGCCATGAATTGTGCTGCTTGCTCGTAATTTTGCATGCGTCCAGTGCGTAATAAGACGACATCGCCCGCCTGCAATTTCACCCGCTGTTGCTCGAGTGCTTGTTTAATGTCCGCAACCGTTACCCGATAATTGTCGGGCAACATGTCGAGCCCTTTTGCTTTAGGTAGGTCGATGAGCACACCACGCGCGACTAATGGCGGAATAGTTTCCGCACCGCTGCGTTGCCAGCCCTTGTCGCCAAGGTGTTCATCAGCGTTGAAGTGATTGTAGATTTCACCATCCAAGCCAAAGTGACTGAAAGCATCAATGTGCGTGCCGGTGTGGGTATACATAGACACGGCGCTACCCGAGTAGCTAACATGCTGGTTGACCTCTTCGCCCATACCGAGCACGTCATCAACCACTGCGCCACGTGGCGTATGGGTCATCCAGAATTGATAATGCGGATCGCCAGCAGCTTGCCAGCTCGGCATCCCGACAAAATATTCGACCGATAGGTCGTAAACATTTCGGGCATCAATGTTCGCCATGACAGCCGCTTGGCTCTCCGGCGTCATCATATTGAGACGACCGATTTCGTCATCCTCGCCCCATGGACTGGTGCCCACATACTGTTGGGCTGGTGTCGCTTGCATAGCGACAGCAAGTAATGCGCTTACTACGATATTCATAGTTCCTCCTCCGCATGTTAGCTTGCTACATGCGTTGCAATGAGTTGTTCAAGTTGATCAAATGTGAGTGTTTGCGAAACAACTTTCGTGTCATCAATGACTAATGAGGGAATCGTACGGATACCAAAGTTTTCGGCACGCAATTTGTCGTTTATGACCGCTTGTTTGACTTTTGGCGAATACAAGGTCGCCAACAATTCGGGGTAGGTAAATTCTTGTGCTTTGGCAATGGCGTTGAGTTCTTGAACGTCAGCTATATTGCGAGCTTCATACAAATGCGCACGTTGGACTGCATCAAAAAAGTCCCAATGCGCTTGCTGTCCACCCAACTTTTCAATCGCTTTGGCGTAAAGTGCCGCTAGATAACCCGTTGGATAATCAAAAGGTGCAGCGCGCATGCGTTCAATATTGATCAGTTCTGGGTGTTCAGCGTAGCGCTGACACTGCTCCCAATGCTGTAGGATTTCTTGCTTGGCTTGCGCCAGCGAGCCGAATCGCGCAATCATTTCGCGTTCGTTGCGCTGCAGCACAAAAGCGCGGTGCACAATCTTCACAGGGTATTTCGCAGCGATTTTACGTAAACGGGGTGATAGCAAATAGCACCACCCACATACCGCATCATGAAAAAACTCTATCGTAGTCACAACTAACCTCATTCAGTATTTCTGACGGCTATAAGGTTAGTGCGGTGTTGATAAACAAGAAAATGACTATTATCGATGCTACTCAACGAAAAAAAGCATGTATCGTACTTTCCCGTTTAAACAAGAAGTTAGCAGTTCGACTTCACTCGGTGAAAACCACTTTCATTGCATCGGTTTTAGTTTAATAACCTGGGTTTGCAAGTCTTTGTGCGTTTTCACATAGGTAATTTGACAACGCCTTCGTGGCCTCGGAAACTCCCTTTCGAGATGGCTGCAATATCGATAGTTGAGTGGAAGCGGTAATCCATTCTGGCAGGACTCTTACCAAGGAGCCTTTGGCTATCTCTTCTTTACAAACATAAGCGGGTAGTGAAACAAGTCCCTGACCGCGCTCGGCAGCGCGTTTCAATGTCCACATATCATCAGAGCAGAAATGTGGACGATAAGCGACTTCAACAATGGGTTCTTGTTTATGTTGTAGCGACCAGCTCTTCTCGATCGACTGCCAGCCAAACCCTAAAGCACTTAAGCCGATAATGTCAGTTGGGCTAGCAATAGCAACGTTCAATTTTGCAAGAAAGTCGGGACTCGCAAAAAGGTACCAATCGACTTTGGCCATTTTCCTTTGGATGTAACTCGAATCAGGTAAGGCGCCCTGATGCCCTCTTATCACCATATCGAGCCCTGCAGGGATAATATCAATATACTCATTTGAGGTGTTTTGCTTGACGATGACCTCTGGATTACGCTCCAAAAAATCAATCATCAGTTCTTTTACCAAGAAGTTAGCCACGCCCACGGAGCTACTCAAACTGACTGTTCCGGCTATACCTTCACTGATACCTGACATAGCGTTTTCCGCTAGCTCCATCGCGTCAATAACGCGACGCGCTCGCAGGTAAAACAGCTCCCCTGCTTCAGTCGTATTAAAGTGTCTCGACGTTCGTTGCAATAATCGATGCCCCAACCGTTCCTCTAACTTGGCAACGTGACGGCTAACTTTTGACTTGGAAGTGTTCAACGCTCGTGCAGCACTCGAGAAACCTCGGTTCTCGACTACTTTAACAAAGTAATAGTAATCATTGATATCAATCACCATAGAGCTCCCCCGGCTCAAATGCGTTCTATTTTTAGAACGCTTTGTTCATTTTTTAGCCATTTATTTGCTTGCTACCGCCTTCTATCATTAAAGGACACATTGCATATAAACGGAGTGCATCATGACTTACTTATCAACAGCGCGGAATGAAGGTCAACAACTATTCAAATTGAACAAGAAGGTGATTGGTAGCCCGTTCACCGTCGGCGACGCTTTCAATGCCTTGGCCTTTCGACATGCGAATTATGATATCGGATTCGACCCACTCATTATGGTCGATCACTATACCATGACGGGTACGACATTTGGCGCGCACCCCCATGCAGGCCTATCAGCAGTATCGATCATTTTTGAAGACTCTGTTGGGAAATTTCATAATCGTGACTCATTAGGTAACGACTTTGATATTAACCCAGGTGACTTGTATTGGTTGAAGGCTGGCTCCGGCGTCTTTCACGACGAGGAACCACGCGAAGGAGCTCGGATTCATGGTCTTCAAGTGTTCGTTAATATGCCTAATGAGAAGAAAAATGACACACCGGAGTCACTACATATCAAGGCTGCAGACATGCCTATCATTGAAAGCGAAGGAGCACGCGTACGCATACTCCTTGGCTCTTGCAACGGCATAACATCTAAACAGTCACCCTCAACGCCGCTAACAATTCTTGATGGCTCAATTGAGAAGGCGAAACATTTCACCTTTGCCGTTAACGAAGGTGAAGACGCTTGGATTTATGCTATTTCGGGCGCGCTACAAATAGAAGTTGGCTCATCCAGCGTGACTTTAGAAAATGGCGCTTCTGTTTCGCTAAAAAGCGAAATAAACGATTTACGTGTTCATCTTGCAAATACTGGGAGTGAAGTCGCTCGATTCGCGGTGTTGTCCGGACAACCGCTAAACGAACCATTTTTCCAGCAAGGTCCGTTAGTCGCTGCCGACCCTAGCTTTATGGCTAGAACGTTAGCGCGGCAAGCAAAAGGTTTGTTTGGCACGATTCCACCTAAAGAATAAATCTGTCTGGGTTATCTGATTAACGCAACGTACGAGGTGAAGTATGAGATTTTTAGAAATTAAACGCATGTCATTGGCCGCTATTTTAATGTCGGTCCTGATGTCTGCGGTTCTATCGTTTTACTGGGCCCTAGTAGATACATCAGCTAACCAATTAGCGCACCACTTTGCCCCGTTCATTGCTAAATGGGTTGACTCATGGCTGATTAGCTTTGCCATCGCCTGCCCTGCAAGCCTTGTTTTTGCACCCATGATCAAAGCTTTCACTACAAAAGTAATTGTTGAGTAGAGCTAAGGAGTCGTTGACATGAATCATTTAGATGAGTTTCAAAATGCTTGGGACAATCCTGAGTTTGTAAAAATTGAGCTAGCTCCGTTAGATGTCAATCAAGTCCTTGCGCGTAGTTACCGAAGCACTCCAAGCCTAAGCATGACCAAAACCCAATTATGGGACATGGAAACGCACAAAGCCTCTCGCCCAGACTTGTTTATTCCCTCAGTAATTAAGGCCGGTTCAGCTGCCTCGTGGGGTTATTCTCGAAATGGCAAGGCCGATTTGTTCACGCGCGTGTCAAAGCAACGTTTATGGCTTGATGACAGTTTCTACGGAACTGTCATTGAGAGTGTTCGCGTTGACCATACAGCAAAAGTAGTCACCTTTATCGGCGAAGCGCATGCGAACTCTCCAGAACATGGCGAATTTAACGCCACTGATAAGCAACCTCTCTTTCATGTGCAGCATGGCGTCATAGGAGACGAACACAACCCTCAAAACACATGGAAAATCGTACATCTGACGTCGAAAAATAGGTCGGCCTTAGAGCGGCTATTTGAAAAAATGAATCACGCTCAATTATTGCCAGAATATATTGAAATCTATCTTCGAGAAGTTACGAAAATCAATTTACAGCGTATTGCTGAGGAAAATTCATGAAACACCTTTACCTTTTTCTGGTACTCACCACTTTGAGCTTGCTTAAGCCAAGCTTTGCAGATCCAATCGAGCAACTGCAACTTGCAGATGTATTCGAAATCGAATCTAAAGTAACCGAAGAAACGATTACTTACTACGTTTCGCTACCAAAGGGTTACGCGAGATCTAACGCAGACTACCCGACTATTTTCGTGCTAGATGGTGGTTATAACCAGTCACATGTGGTCGGCAGTCACGAAGTTTTGGTACGTACCGGCTACATGCCACCAGCGATTATCGTCGGTATCGTCAGCGAAGACCGGACGTATCACTTTGCTCCAACAGCAAGCGAACAATACCCGACCGCCGGCGGTGCGGAGAAGTTCACACGGTTTATTCAGACTGAACTCATCCCAGAACTCCAGACAAAACATCGGATGAATGACCATCAAGCGGTTGTCGGTCACTCTTTTGGCGGCCTTTTCGCTGCTTACAGCATGATGAACGACCCAGATTTATTCGATAGCTACGTAATCATTGCCCCAGCACTTTGGTGGGATGGAGAAATGATGCTCGCGCAAATGTCGAGTATTGAGCCATCTACTTTATCTGATAAGCGTATTTTTTATGGCATTGGTGAAGATGATGGCTATGGCATGAAGCAAGAAATGAAGCGATTTATTGATGCCACGCCAGAGGCAACAGGCCTCGCTATCTCACAGCGTCAATTCGAAAGCGAAGGCCACATGTCTGCCCCTTTATTAACTACTTATTATGGCTTCAAGCACATCTTCTCCGACATGCTTTTATCCGCCGAGCTGAAAGAAAACTTCTCGTCTGAAGCCTTTCTTGAACATGAGGAAAACGTTGCAAAAACATACGGCACAGAAGCTAAGCAGTCCGCTGAAACCTATGTATTTCTCGCGCTCGACTTAATGGAGCAAGAACGCTATGCCGACGCTGCAATTGTTTTTGAGCGCAATGCCGACGCGTACTCAGACTTCCCCAACAGCTGGTTTTGGCTGGGTCAGGCTTATGAAAAAGGCGGTCGATTGAACGAAGCTCTGGACGCTTATGAAAATGCCATCGAGTTAGCGGAAAAGGGACGTGGTACCGTCGCAACCTATCAAGAGAGTGCTGCCAGAGTCAGGGAGAACATGCAAAACTAATTGTGTCACTAACTGAGTGATGGCAAATCCCTCTCAACCATCTCAATAATGAACTGTATTTCTCATGGCATTTCGGTGAATTAAATGCGGGGGCAAAATTGCCCCCGCTGGGATGTGCAAGAGTAATAATACTTAGCGCAGTGTTTTTTTCATAATGATGCATAAGCTGTTAAGGGTGTGCCATGTGCAACACACGTTTTAGAAAAGCCACCTCCTGCTGCGCATAGAACATTTGGTTTTCCAGTCTCCGCCAACCATGGCCCTCGTTTGGCATTCGAATGAAAGGAGCCTCGACGCCGTTTTTTCGGAGCGTTTTAACCATGGTTTCAGTTTCAGAGATATCAACTCGTGGGTCCATCACACCATGCGAATAGAGTACCGATACGTTAATGTTATCGGCTTGTCGAATGGGTGAATACTGCTGGTAGTAAGCCAACCATTCGGGAACGCTTATGTCGCCGTATTCGATGATATCCGCCGCTTTGAGTGATGGTGATGCAATCTGTAATGCAGTAACCCAGTCCGAGACACCAAAGCGCGCGACGCCAGCGGTGAAATGCCCAGGGAAATTAGCCAACGCAGCATTTACTGCATAGCCACCATAGCTGCCGCCTGCAACGGCAACATTATTCCCATCGATAATCCCTGATTCCGCCAAGTAAGCATGCATATCGATAAGATCACGAATACTGTCAAGGCGCTTCTTGCGATCATCGAGCGTCATGTAGGTGTGACCAAACCCTGTTGAGCCACGTACGTTCGGTCGAAATACAGCAATTCCCTGATTTACCAAGTATTGGGTCATGGCATCAAAAACCGGTCGAGACTGCTCAGTTGGCCCGCCATGAACACGGAATACGGTGGGTGGCGGCGTCTCTGAATTACCATGAGGTAAATATAAAAGCCCTTGCAGCGTTACACCATCACGGGCCTTCATGCGGATACTTTGCGGTTGCACCAATGACGACTGAGGGACACCCGCTAGGCTCGCCGTAAAGACAGGATGAGCGACAGAAGCAAAGTCCCAACTGTACATCGACCCAGGATCGCGCCAGCCGTCGTTGGTAATTATCGCTTGCTTGCCGCTCGTTGCGCATTGTAATCCCTTCACGCCGTCCGGTAGCTCAGGAAGCGAAGGATCCTGCGCACCTTTCAGACTTTTGATTTGAGGCTTACTCTCACCATCGACATTATTGGTCCACATGAGGAATTGATCGCCATGGCATAGCGTTACCTCTTCCATCTCAAAATCATCTTGTGCCACCCAGCGCATGCCAGATTTCAAATCATAAAAAGCGACGTTCTGGTATTCCTGATTGAGATTGCTAGCAAAGTAAAAGCCCTTACTGTCACGCGTCCATGCAAAGCCGCCATTCGAATGATTTGCTCTGCGCTCAGGTTTCGAAAGCGTAGTTAGCTCCTGTTTGTCGATGTCAAAAAGGTAGAGGTTATCTGAGTCTGCCCCGACTCGTTCGACCATCAAAGCCCATTTACCGTCCGGCGACACTGAAGCAATAGATAGCCCCATCCGCCCCTTGTAGACCATATCGATTTCGCCAGAAACGAGATCCGCAACATACAAATCAAACTCGAGCCCATTACGTTCCGTACTCGCGTAAATAATAGTGCTCGGATCGATAAACCCACCAAAAAACCGGAAGCCTCCCGCGACAGCAGGTAAGACTTCGCGCTCAGAGAACGTAGCTACATCAAGGAGAAAGTAGGACTCCTGCTCGTTGCCATTGTTGTCCGCCGCATACAGAATTTGGTGCCCTGTTGGCGCCCAGTAAAAATAGCCTGTTATACCGCTACCGAAAGTCAGTTGCTTAGATTGTCCACCGGCGACTGGGCGCAGCCAAAGCTGACGATTGCCAGTGACCGTTGACACATAGGCAATATACTCACCATCCGGTGACATTTTGGTGTAAGAAGCACCTTGACTGTCCGCCACAATAAGACGACCAATCTCAGGGGGTGATGTGCCTGCAAGACCTACATCAAACGTGATCGCTTGAGGTTCAATTGCCTCTATCGAGGCATCGTACCCTTATGTGCCCCCGGCTTGTGCGCAGACCTGACTACTAATGAGTAGCCCCAAAACAGACACAAAGATGTGGCTTTTTTTGTACAGATTACTGTTCATAGCCATCTCCATCTGTGCGAATCTTAGTGCGACTCTTTCAAGATAATCATTTCTTTCGCCACTAAAGCTGCAGACGGCAAAAACATGGTAGATACGATGCGCTGATCAATGACCACTGCGCTCTTGTCTGCAAGCGTTTCTTTGTTTAGCGCGATTGCCCCATGTTTATTAAGTTGATCCTCAATTAGAAAAGGCAATAAGGTTCCCTGCTTAGCCCAGGGTTTACTGGTTTCTGTAGAGTTTGGAAAGCCAGCAACCTTTTTACCGTTGACCAAATAAGAACCGTTAGACAGCTTCACGTTAGCAATACTTGCTGAGCCATGACCGCCTACACCCACGATGCCATTTGCTTCGTAGATCTCCGCAATAATTGACTGAATTTCTTCGTCACTTGCCACATCGAACATGACTCCGTAACCACCTCCCGAAAAGACACCCCAGTAATCGCTGGGATCGACGTCACTTGGCTTAAGGCTGTTCTTCACCTTGTTGCCAAAGCCTTCGTATTTGATGGTGTAACTGATGATGCCCAATGGGTCTCTTGAAAAATGTACCTGGCCTCCTTTAGGCGAGACAAAGTCGACTTCATAGCCATGGCTTTTGAACACATGATATGGCGGAGCAACTTCAAAAAGGTCATTTCGCGCATCGTGCTTCTCAGGGTCGCCCATATCCACCGCGTTGGAAACGACGATCAGAACCTTTCTTTCAGGCTTTGCTTCTGCGGGAGCAGAGATAACAATCACGATACTGAGCATAAGTAGGTAAATAAATTTCATTCTTCAATCCTCTTTCAAAATTATTCGGCAATTTAGATGCAAGCCCTTCTTAGCTTAATGCCTTTAGCGTGAAGACAATGTGAAGCCCAAATCACAATACCTGTTCGTGTACCAAGTTTAGACGTGAAACCATTGGTTCACCTTACTTAGTCTTGAATCGCGGCTCGACAAGCAAGCGTTCGATGAGTACTTCATGCTCGGGCGCCTTCGCAACTAATGCATCAACAAAGTCGAGAGAGCTAGCCGGTGGCTGCGGATAACGGTGCTTTTGGGCAACTTCGGCAAGCGCGGCCAGTATTGGCTCATCACCCATTTCGGCGCGCAGTTGCGCAAAGACTAAGGTCGCGCGCGAATACCTATCATGTGGGCTTTCCGCACTAATTAGGCTGACCATCGGTTGGTTATTAAAATTCTCAGCATGGGTATAGCGCTCGCGCTCATAATCGACCAACGCTTGCATGGCGTCGATGCCATAGTGGCGTTCCAACATGACAAGCTCAACATACTTGGCCATCGATTCAATTAGGAAAGAATTGTCTTCATCCACGCCATTTCCCAACATGTGACCAAACCATTGGTGTGCGGTCTCGTGCACGGCACGACGATACGCATGACTGAACGGCTGGCCATCATCTTGTCGCGCGCGAAAACCGATACGACTGCCAATGAGAACGAGCTGCGGTAGCGCATAACCAGAAGGCCCCAGATCCGGCGTTTCGATGAAAGTCAGCGTTTTCCCGGGAAAGCTCCCCATCGACCCAGACAGGAACGCTGTAGTGTGCTCCATCGCTGCAAGCGTCATAGCGACGTTGCCACGGTGTTGGGGTAAGTGTGCAACTTGCAAGATCTGGTTATCGAACGACTGCTTGCTAACTTCTGCACGCGTTGCAATAAAGGCTTGTACCCGGCGCACTGGTTCTTGCGTGGTGTACTTTCGATACACCCGCTCACCCTCTTGCCATTCAGCGACCAACTCGCCCTGACTAAAGGTTTGATAGCCCTTTGGGGCACTCACCAACGTCGTCAATTGCGACCAGTCATAGCGATCTTTGCTTGCGTCGCGCGCTCGCAGCTTTGCTTCTGTAGACGACTCGCTATGTGGCGGTAAGCCGTAGTTACGGCGAAAATCATTATTGGCAATTTCTCTAATTGGTAAGTAACCAAGCTCAGGGAAATAGGGGATCGCTCGCAAGTACACAAACTCAGAGGTCATTATCTTATGACTCGGTAGCGCCTGATAGCCGCTTTGTTGCAGCTGCAACGAAAAGCGCAAAGTCGTGTGTTGCCCAGGAGCTAGTGCGGCAGCTAATTTAAAAACATATTGCCCTTGTTCCTGGTCGTAGATCATCTGACTTGGCACCAGCAGTTCAAGCTCTTGCAAAGGAGAACGCCAATTTTCACCCACAAGAATAGTATCAATGGGTTCGTCATGTGGATTTGACAGGGTGTAGGCGCCACTTATCTTCACACGGCGTTGTTGGGGAAACATCTCAATTTTGGTGTCGACGTTGTCAATGTTAGGCATCGGTAAGTCTGCGAACGACTTGTAGTTGCGCTCATAATCAGCAAGTAGCTGCAGTAATTCTGGCGATGCTAACACCTTGCCGTCCTTTGCCAACTCCTGCTGAATTGAATAACCTTGCCCCCCTGTAAGAATTAGTAAGGTGACAATTACCGACACATTAACCCGGCGTACGAAGCGCGTGGATACATCCACCGTTCGCCAAAAGACCAAACTCACCAACGTCATAGTTAGCAATAACCAGAACACACTGAAAGCCCAAAATCCATCTTCGTTGGCCGCATAGCCCAACATAACGTCGGCACTGCTGAGTGGCGTGGTAAACAAGCCAAATAGCGGATGTGTTAACCCCATCAACGTCGGCAACGGCGTAAACTCAAATAATAAAATCAACAGGCTAAGGCCAAGCGCAATCACGCGGTGTTTGATAAGGCCTAAAATCGCAAGAAACGTGATTCCCTTTAACGCCAAAGGTAAACCCGCGAAAACTATAAAATAGCCATATTCAAGCCACTGTATAGAACTGCTATGTAGCACTTGGCTCATCGCTGCAGCTGCAACCGTCAGAACCAAAAAATAGCTCAAAACTGTGAGTAAAACCGCAAGGCGACTGGCAAAGCGCACTGCCAACGATACCGGCAACGACTCACTGACCAAGGCAAAATTATGATGGTGATCGCGCCAAGTAAGTGTGTAACTCACGTAAATCATTACTACCGAACCGAACAAAGGTACCAAGTCCCACATAATTCGATTGATGGCATCGAGACTTAGCCCATGCAAGGTCGCGCCAACTTCGGCAAAATCTAGCGCTGGATACACTTCTGCAAACAGAATCATCATCCACAGCAAGCCCAGAAATAAGGCACCCGGATGCAGAATCAATTGGCCGCAATTGAAGCGCACTAATGCCATTAATTGCGTTATAAAACGCGGTGAAGTGGCCACAAAAGCCAGCTTCGATGCTCCCTTCTTTACCGGCTTCAATTGCGCTTTGTCATTACCTCTTGCAGTCGCTTTTTTAGGCGCCTTTTTAGACACCGAAGACGACTTGCGTGCTGTGCGTAACGCTAGTGCTACAAAAATTCCAGAAAGCGTGATTATCAGTATTCGATTCATAACCAACACCTGCCAGTCGATATCCTTCTCGAATAGCGCCGTCAAACCAAACCAATCAAGATAGCTCCAAATCTCTTTAAAAATTAGATCGGGGGCTTGTGCACCAGCCATTAATGGAGAGCCACTGGCACTCGACAGCGCCATGTAGGCCACAAACAATATAAGGGCTAGCAGATAAATAACGATAGCCGGCGCTGCTAGATTTCTTAACAACCAATACATAGCGAGAAATAGCACAAGCGCGGGCATCGCTAATACTAGAAGCAGTCCTTGCATATGGAGGAACACGCGTACTAACTCCATCAATGACGGTAGCACGTGTGCTTGCGTCAAAAGACCGCCGAATAGACCACACACAGCGATAAAACAAAGCGCGTAAATCGACAACACAAGTCCGACAACGACTTTACCTTGTAGCTTCACTCGCTCGACGGGCAGGGCCTGGGTAAGCTCAGCCATACCGCTCAATTGGTCGCGAAAGAGCACTGCGACGCCCAGTATTGCCGTGACCCATGGAAGCGCCATCATACTCAAGGCTCCCGTCACTTGCTGCAGATGGAAGCGCTGGAATAATTCTGCTTGGGAGGCGCTAATTCCCTGCCCGACGAAATAGCCGAACATTGGAGCAACCAACAGTAAGACGAGAAAGAGCGGCTGTCGCCACTGCAAGCGCAGTTCTGAGCTAAGAATCTGACGAAACATTAATACTCTCCCCATGCAATACCATTTAAATGGAGGAAGTAACGGTCTTGTAGGCATGGTTTCGCTGGCGTCAGCGCTGGATGCGGCTGCGACTCAGCGAACACACGATAAACTTGCTGGCCATAATGCAAGTTCTCAGTTAAAACATGAGCGTCGGCAGGCAGCTTTTCGATAGCGATAGCACCTTGCCAAACCTTGCCCTCTAACGACTTAAATAACGAATCAGTGGGACCACTGGCAACAACCTCACCTGCGAGCAAGATATAGGTATTGGCACAAAGGTGTTCGATATCTTCAACGATATGGGTAGAGAGTAACAACAACCTGGTTTTCGCTACTTCATGTAGCACTTTATGTAGGCGCAAACGTTCAGCAGGATCGAGTCCTGAGGTAGGCTCATCTAGGATCAACACTTGCGGATTACCCAGGAGCGCTTGGGCAACCCCAAAACGCTGCAACATGCCGCCGGAAAAATGACGTACTTGGCGTTCAGCAGCTTTTGTTAGGTTGGTTAGCTCCAGCAAGCTCTCAATTTGCTCTTGGCGTAATTCCGTGTCATTAAGTCCTTTGAGGATCGCAATGTGCTCAAGCAATGCGCGGCACGAAATGTGCGGGTACACACCAAAATACTGGGGTAGATAGCCTAGTTGACGGCGCAAAAATAAAGGGTTGGAACGCACACATTCGCCGTTCATTTTAATTGAGCCGCTATCAGCCTCTTGCAGCGTGGCAATCGTTCGCATCAAGCTTGATTTACCAGCACCATTGGGGCCCAGCAAGCCTACCATGCCTGTGCCTAGAGTCATGGAAACCTGCTTTAAAGCTTGGGTTCCATCAGCGTAGGTTTTTGAGATTGAGTCAAGTTGTAACATAGTCGCTCCTGTCTGTTGGACAAGAGACTAGAGAGCAACTTGGTGTGAAGAAAGCGAAGGATGTTGAAGGTACTGGATTTCATGATGAAAGTGCCTTTCGTCATTAAAATTGAAGCCTTTGTCAGACAAAAAGTGAGACTTTCGCATAGACTAGGTAAAGTGATTAGAAATAAATCTTATGAGCAAAAGCATGAGCAAGCTGAATTTCACTGGACTAAAACACTATCGTTTGGCCGTATTACTTCCTCTGCTGACGGCTCTAGTTATTGAAGTCTTTCTGTCATTGCAAGCGTCCAGCGGATCAGCTCTTAACGCATTCAGCTTCGCACGCTTTCTCTTGCTCGCTGGCATTTTAATTTTTATCTATTGGTTGCATCTTGTTTTGCAACGATCAAGCCAATCAAATAAGCGAATGGTATGGTTCCGCTATTTAGCCTCTCTCGACGCTGCTCTCGTTGTGTTATTGCTGGTCTGGACTGTATTTATGACGAGTCTATTTGTCTACAATCCAGACCCCATGCGTAACCAGCCACTTGAGCCAGTCTTTGATCCCATTCTGATATTGCAAGAGTGGCAACTTTCACTGCATTACTTTTGGCAGTTCGGAGTGATGGCAGCGATTATCTTTTTTTACTACTGGATGAATCGCTACCAGTTTATTCGTAAAGTGCTTGCGCAGCATGGCGTTTATGTTTATCTGCTCAGTAGCAGTCTGTGGTTGCTACTGACTTATCCTGTTTTTGCATGGTTGGTATTACAGCTGCCGCTTACCATCCCTGAACAGTCACTATTACCGTCCGAAGACCATAATATCTTTGCCGCCATGAACCTATTTGCGGCGGTATCCATTTGGGCATTGACCGCACCTGTCATACTGGCGTTTGAGCGGCAGCAAGGCGCAAAAGAAGTCGCTGAACTCAAGCAACAACAAGTTCAGGCTGAGCTTAAAATGCTGCAGCAGCAGGTGAACCCTCACTTTCTTTTTAATACCTTAAATAGTCTCTACGCGTTATGTTTAACCGGCGCTTCGAATGCAGCACCTATGCTATTAAATTTAGCTGACTTGCTGCGCTATGTTGTCTATGAGGGGCAAAAGTCCCGCGTTTTACTCTCAGAAGACTTGGACTATTTGAAGAACTATATCGAACTGCAACGCATGCGCCTGGGCGACCGTTGCCAGCTTACTTGGCAGATTGATGTTAGCGACACGCAGGCTAAAATCGCACCCTTATTGTTGGTTATGTTGGTCGAAAATGCATTCAAGCACGGCATAGAGCCGAGTGCCGCGGCGGGTAGAATTGACATTCACGCCAACCTCGGAAAAGGCGAATTTGTCTTTTCCTGTATGAATAGCCTCGCCGACAGTGCCAGTGCTAAGCACAAGCACAAGCACGGTATTGGACTAGAAAATCTGCGTCGCCGTCTGCAACTGACCTACCCCGGACAACACAATTTAACGAGCCAACAAAACGGTTCACTATGGCAAGCTGAGTTGAGGATTGTATTGTGAAAGCCCTAATTGTCGATGACGAGCCTCTGGCGCACGATGTGCTCTTACATTACCTGAAAGAATACGACGACATTCGTGTGGTTAAACAGTGCAATAGCGCTACTGAAGCGCTGAGCTATCTTGCACAACACCAAGTTGATTTGATGTTCCTAGATATTCAGATGCCGGGCCTGTCAGGTGTCGATATGCTGCGCGTGATGGCAAATAAGCCACAAGTTATCTTATGCACAGCCTTTCAAGAATACGCAATCGAAGGTTTTGAGCTGGATGTCACTGACTATTTACTCAAACCTGTGCGCGCCGAGCGTTTTGCGCAGGCAATCGAAAAAGTGCGACAACGTTTATCGAGCACTACATCGTCTAACGAGCGTCAGAGCGTGGTTCTCCGCGTCGATCGTGAAGACCGAAAAGTTTGGCTCGATTGCATCGAATGCTTTGAAAGCTACGGTAACTTTGTCAAAGTTTGGCAGGATCAGCAGTGCTGTCTCACTCACGGGCCTCTCAAAACTCTTGCAGAAAAACTTCCGTCCGGAGATTTTATGCAGGTGCACAAGTCTGTCTTGGTCAACAAAGCTCATATTATCGCGAAGGACGCAACCAGTCTGACACTGAAAAGTGGCCGTAAGGTTCCGATTGGTAAATCATTCAAAGCTGACTTGGCTGACCTTTGGTAACCTAGCCAACCTTGCAATTACACACCGAAAGAACCGCTCCATGACTGCCCTTCGGAGGCAGAGGACACAGGTTCGACTCCTGTCGGAGTGCGCCATAGTGATTCGATGCGAACCTCACTCTAAAAGCAGTTTTCTTGTGCGCTTTGGATTAATTTTTTCTCTCCATCAGGTTTGAAACAGCTGGTTTGAAGAGACGTCCAACTCGGTAAACTCCCTTGCTCAATGAAGTTTTTAAGTTGCTCTAAATTAGCAGGCGCTAGGTGAGGTTTCACTGATGCCAAAAATCGCTCCAAGGTAAAGGCTTGATTCCACGTTCCATCGGCTAACCAGGCCTTAATAAGTGACTCAAGGTTTGTAGAGCGGAGGCTATGATCTAGATAAAAAGCCACTAAATGCCCTCGTTGATAAGGAAGCATTTGATGGTCAAAGTCGCTCCAGAATTTCTCTGCTATATCTTCGTTGCTCGCATTCTTTGCTGGGTTTTCAATGAGTGCTGTAAATGCTTCATTCATGACCGTCACATATTGCTCCTGCGACAGAATTTCGGCATGCAATAAAACTTTATTTGTCAGATAGTTGGTGAACCCTTCTGTGAACCATGCTAATTCTCCAACAGGGGTACTGAGCTCTGGAGAAATGCGACTTCCAATCCATACATGCATCATTTCATGTGCCAGTAGATTCACGATTGGACTGCCATTAGGTTCATTCAATTCAAATATCGTCGATGGATTGAGGAACAATGCAAAGTTATTATGCAGCAGTGTCCCACTAAACATATAGCCTTCACTCATTGCTTGTCCTGCTGAAATTGCACTGACCCAGTAGAACGGAAAATCGTAGTCACCAAAAAAATCACGCTCAGCCTGTGTTATCGACGCAGCGAGATCTGCTAAAAGCGCGATATTAAAATTCCAATCCAAGCCCTCGTCGGGCCTCCGTTGTAATGTGATGTACAGGGGCTGCCCAGCGACTTCTCTTTGCTCAATTTGAATATCCCCCATAACAAAAAGTGCGCCTCGCAGTTCGCTCATACTAACTGAATCTTTTTTGAAATCATTAGCGCCGACAAAAGAGTTGAAAGCGGCGGTATGCGAATGAGGCAGCCATGTGAACTTGAGTGAAAAATCTTGTTTGTAATGACTCGGTAGTAATAACGCCGAGTGGCCAATCAGGTGAATCATTTCTGCAGAAACCAACGGACGAAAGTAGGCTTGGCCTTCCCCCTCCTGCTGCAGGCTATTAGATGCTATCTGGTATTGAAAGCTGATGGTGGCGTTTGGATCGTGATCTACCAACCACCCATCATCGCCATCCTGTTTTAGCTCGAGAATCGACCCGTCCAAATAACTAGCCTGAACGCCCCGCAGATGATCAGAGAGGTTTTCTAAACCCGCCCAGCGACTAAATTCCAACTCTGTGGTTCCGTCAGCATCGCCTTGAAAGGTGATATTAACTAATGCGCAGCCACTATGCGGTTCAGTACCAATTTGAAGTTCTAAATGCTGCTGCTGATTAGTAGTTGCTGCTGCAAAAGATGAAACAGAAAGTAGAAACCAAACAAAGAAGTATCTCATAGCGAAGTTCCAAACGATTTTTGAAATTACCAAATATTAGCACTGGTGAAACAGCAACCTGTAATCCCTAGTTACAATTATATCTTCATGCAAAGATATATTTTGGTACACTGTACTCGAATTGATGACCAATAGGAATGAGCATGATCAATAAATTAGCGATGAAAATTTTGGCTATAGTCTTCTTTTGTCAGCCTTTTATGACTGTAGCGGAACCAGCAAGTAACGAGCAGCAATATCGGGAGCAAATAGAAGAGTTGGCGCGGGCCTATCAGTCGGTTTACGGCTTCTCCGGCTCTATTAAGGTCGTCAAAGGCGGTCTACCGATAGTTGAGAGCAGTTATGGACTGGCAGATAGAAGTTTCAATATTGACAATGCGATTGATTACCGATTCTCCATCAACTCCATATCGAAAACTTTTACAGCAACAGCTGTGATGCAGTTGGTTGAGTTGGGCGAAATTAATCTAAATCAAAGTGTTGGTTCTTACCTTCCGGAATTGAACGCTGACTGGAAAGATGAAGTCACCGTTCATCATTTATTAACTCATAGCAGCGGACTACCTCGAGAATCTGGAATCCAATGGTATGACGAACTCACCCTCGAACAGCAGGTCGTGAATTTGATCAATAAGCAGACGTTGTTGTTTGCTCCGGGGACTCGCTATGAGTACTCGAACTCAGGCATCACGCTGTTGGGAAGAATTATTGAGACCGTATCAGGACAGAGTTTCTCTAACTACATCAATAACCAGATTATTAAACCACTAGAACTTACTAATACTGGCGTATATGAAGGACGCAAGCTCGTGAAAAAGCAGGCTGTGCCCTATCGAATCACAACAAATGGCGTTGCCAGTGCCCAGCGCGCCAAACACTTAGGTCAAAATGCCGGTGGTGGGATGTATTCTACTGTGAATGATTTATATCAATTTGTGGTCGCTCTGGAAAACAACCGGTTATTCTCTGCAGAAACTACGCAGTTGATGTTCAAGCCTCAAATTCAAATAGACGGTGGTGACGCTGCTAGTTATGGCTGGACACTCAAACCCTTTGGCGATAAGACCTTGGTATTTGCATCAGGGAGTGGATACGGCACGAAGAGTGTGATGGTCAGAGAATCGACGTCAGGTGATTTTATCGCCGT
This sequence comes from Pseudidiomarina aestuarii, assembly GCF_048263735.1. GTDB lineage: Bacteria > Pseudomonadota > Gammaproteobacteria > Enterobacterales > Alteromonadaceae > Pseudidiomarina > Pseudidiomarina aestuarii_B. The sequence continues at coordinate 217,055 of NZ_JBLXDX010000003.1, forward strand.
TACCTCGAACTGGGGAAACACACCGATTCTACAACTGATGGCTGGGTTATTTTTAATTATTAATGACTTAGACTATGACCTGCCCGATCAAAAAGCGCTAGCCCAGCCGAATGACTATGTGGAGTTTCTCGGTACTTATAGATTTGATCCTAGTTTACTCAAAAAGCATTTGATGACCGACAGTGACAGCATGACTTTGCAAGAAATCGACGGACTCCTTTTTCTCAACGATGAGCTATTAGCCGACAAGCAAAATGGTTTTCTTGGTCTTACTTATACCGACGAAGTAATGATTAAAGTCGATACAAAGTCTATGACGATCAACATTAACGGTAACCAAGTAATCGGTAAGCGCCAGGACTAATGTTAAGCATCGTTATCATGGCTTACGTGACCGCTTGTTACAAATATCGGTCGTGAAGAACAACCCGTCGAAGTTCAGTGAATAGTGTTGGACGAAAAATGGCCGCGCATTGCGGCCATTTGATCAAAAGCTCAACACTTAAAAATCACGATAATCTTATTGAGTAACAGATCTATCCTGAAAAGGTTTGGCTGACTAACTTAGAAAAGTTCTCTTTCTGGTAATCTTCCATTGATGCGTAAAATGCGACACATCCAATGACTAAAACTAGAGCGATGTATGCAGCGGTTCTTTTAAAACTTTTATTCATATGCAACTCCTTGATTGTGATTTGAGGTAAAAATAGTATTTGTGTGTTTTGTGTGCGCACTTCGGAATTTGTTCAACACGTATGAGCGAAAATTTAATCTGTCCGTTCAGCGCCTTTTGTCAGTAAATACTCAACAATAGCCGTCTGCCCCCGCTTTTGGGCCGTCATTAATAGCGTATTTCCTTGTTTGTCACGCAAATTGATATCTGCACCGTGTTCGAGCAGAAATTTGACGCGTTCCAGCGAGCCGTAAAATCCGGCCATATGTAATGCTGAGTCGCCACGTTCATCTTGCTGATTGATGTCTAACCCCGCTTGTAAGAGTTTAGCTGCGAGCTCATCGGCATCATCATGAAAATACTGCCACATCAGCCGGCTTAAATAATGCTGCTTTCTAAATCCGAGATGAGTGACGTCTGCACCTGCGTCGATCAAATAGTTAAAAAACAGGCTATTGCCTTGCTTAAGCGCGTAATCAAGCAATGGCAACCCTTGTAGCTCTGCGTTTAACATAGCCGGCTGAGCAGCAATGAGTACTCTAAACAGATCTAAATCTTTCTTGATGAAGGCGTGAGTGAGTAACTCTTCGGTTAACGCTGATGATTGGTACCAACAAGTATCCTGCTGCATTAACCTCAACGCTTCGCTCTGATTGCCTGAGCGCAACAGAGCGACAAGCGGATGCTTTAGTTCTGGTTGCATTTCGTTGGCAGCAATTTGCTCTTTCAGCCAATTCAATTCAGTTGAAATTCGAGAATAGTACTCTATGGCACCATAAGCCCCTGGCCTTTCAGATTCCTGGCAACAACTAACACCGGCAAGATAAAGAGTGCCGTTTTCCAAAATGAATGCCGGGCCGCCGCTATCACCAGATCCGCTAACACCCTCAAGATTCGTTGCGCTATCGCCCTGGTTAAACTCAAAGGTCAGCCACTTTCCATCTACCGAAGTGATGGTGTTAGTCGCTGCTCGCAACAGATTGTCATGCTGAATATCACCGATGATTCCATTGCCCGTCGTTCCTCTCCCAGCGATAGTAATCTCTTTATTTAGTTCGTTACTCTTGCGATAAAGTGAAGCTTGCTTCGCTTGTTTGAGTGGCCAACGCAGTTGTAATAATGCTAGGTCGGGCTCACCGACTTCGGTAAAGCTAGGGTGCCTGATAATTTTAACCACAGAGTAATCGTGACCTAAGTGCTGAACTTTAACTGGGTATTGCTCTTCTGGATTTACACAATGTGCGGCTGTAACTAGCCAATAATCATTGATTACAGTCGCGGTGCAACGGTCTAAAAATGCAATATAGGGTGCAAACTTGGTTGCGTATTGCTGATAGGCACTATCAGCTTTGTCATGACGAACGACAACTGCCTCCGACGCTATTGACGTAAGCACCAGCGTTGAGCATGACAAAAGCTGAAAAACTTTGCGTAATTTCATTGTTGAGAGTCTCGCTGTCCGATAAGTGATGACGCTGTATGCCGCAACATTACAAGCATATTGAAAACAACACGTTTAATGAGCAGGTATGATGATTTCGTCGTCATGATCAACAGCACTCGGGTTGGACCATCGATAATTGCTATAGATTCGCTTCATCCGCTCTTCAAAAGGCATCAGAAATGCCGAGCCCTGCACGATAAGTTCATAGTTTTTTAGAACCATGGTTTGCTCAGTCAGAGGAAAGCACTCAATCGCAAAACTCAATTGATGAATTGTGGAGCCAAACGACGGCGAAAACGAGCCATCGTTGGTGAGCGTTATGCTTATTAACTGTTCTGTTGTACTTGATATCTCAGCAATACCGTGCAAATTTTCATAAACGTCGGGGTCATCATCTGCCGTTGGAATCGGCCGAAATGCGAAAGTTTTTGTGCCCTCGGTATCGCTAATCGCGCCAATATTGGCAGGAATCATTTTTTTGAAGTGATCACAGTCTACGTTGCCAAACACTTCGGCTTTATCGTTATGTATTAGACTTTGAATTTCATCCCGGAAACTGTCGTTATCTGCACCGATAACGCGAACTAGTGGCTCACCTAATTTGTTGTGCACAACAGAAAGATTCACATTCGAACTGCCATTGGTGATGTGAATGTCATAATCAAGGTTTAGGCGTTCACTGGTACTCATAGTCGCCAGCAAAAAAATCAAATGGCGCATGTTTAACTATCCTTGTGGCGACATAACACCACTCCAACCCACACAAACCAAACGATTTGAGTTAATCCAAAGGCTTCTTTAGTAAAAGGCAAACTTGGAAAAACCGTAAGGACGCCAAATGCGCCGACGAATAAGCCTACAACACACAGCGGTCTTGAAAAGATAGGCGAACGCAGACCAACAATACTTAGAAGTAGTACCCACATACCGCCGACCAACTCAATTCCACCGCCAAGTGCATTCACAATCATGGTGTAGCTATAAAATAGGATGGCTGCCGCCTGTGGGTCTTTTAAGTTCAATGCAATCATGGTGTTCATGCCCACCAAGGCGATCATTCCCGCGCACATCATGAGCACGACCCAGATGAAGCCAAAAAGACTGGCGCTGTTGAGCAAATGCTGACTGACGCCCAAGAACCTGTTATGAATAACTTGCACCGCAACGAGTAATAAAAATCCAAAAATGAAGTAGCCCAACAGGTAAGCAATACCAATAAGATCCTGCTCGGCCATTACATACGTAATTCTCTCCGTGATATCCGGGCCTTGGGGAATGGCAAGCAATGCACCAAAGATGATAAACATACCGAGATAGCAGACCGGCATTAAAAAGAATGCGAGCGCCCCAAAGCGAGATAGTTTCGAGTCACTCACCTGACAGTGACGCATCGTTTCAATCGACATACTGAACCTCATATTCGTTACTAAAAATCAACGTTCATGAGACGATAATACGAGATGGTTGCAGCCCGTTCGTCCTTCCCACGTAGGAAAGACAGTTTGGGCAAGCTCTGTGCTATGCTGATTTTTTTAGGGTAAGTGCATCGACATCTATGTTAGCTATCTTCTTTTCTTCGATCGCCATGGCAGTGGCCGGCTTTGCTATTTTTCATATTCCTAAACGTCGGTCGAGGGGACCTCTGCTGCTGCTTTTAAGTTGTCTCCTTTACTTGTCCTCAGGTGCAGTGGTGTTTGAGTTAGCACCAAACCTTGTGCACCTTTATGTAAGTTTTATTCCGGTTGTATTTTTTCTATTTCTGCCAGCGTTTTGGCTTTACCACGATGCAACTATCACAACTGATTCATGGTGTTGGAAACCATTGATGTTGAAGCACTTTGCCATCGTGCCGGTCGTGTTATGTCTGAGTATTGCGCTCGCGCTGCTTCCGACGAAAGACTTTCAGCAGATGTTTTTCGCGTCAGAACCAGTCGATACACCATGGCTTATCACGTTAGCTATGGCGTTTGCTTTCTTCTTAGTGGTCTGGTTCCTGCTCAGTTGCGGCTACGTATTCAGTATTTTTCGTCGTACATTGGCTTATCACAAAAACATCCGACTCATATACGCGGATGAGTCAGGACGTAAACTTAACTGGGTCATTATTACGTCTGCCCTTATGATCTTGACGTGGGTCTACGCCCTCGTTGTGCTCGCGCTAGAAAACAGACTTGCTCACTTGGGTATTTCAGAGACGGGAGTACTCGGGTTGTTGTCGCTTATCGTGTGGTTAGTGGCTCACAACGGCATCAAACAACAGACTGGATTCGGTGAGACAACAGAGGCGAATACAGAAATAGCGTACGTGATAAAAGCACAAGCCTATGAACGCTCGGCACTGCGTAAGAAAGATTTGCAAAGAATTGCAGCGAAAATAGAAACCGCTGTAGCGCAAGACCAGATTCATCTCGAATCAGACCTGAATCTCGTCAAACTGGCGAAACATATTGCTGAGCCGCCCCAGTATATTTCCCAAACATTGTCGCAGCACCTCAATACCACCTTCTTTGATTTTATCAATAAAGCAAGAATCGACGATGCACGACAGTTATTAGCCACGACGGACCACTCCGTACTCGACATTACCTATGCGACCGGTTTCAACTCGCGCTCGGCTTTCTATAAAGCGTTTAAAAACTACCTAAATCAGACCCCAAGCGAATACCGAGCAAATTGCCCCTAATGCTAACTGTCCTTCCTAGGTGGGAAGGACGAAATGCCTGTTTGCACTCCTTACTATCGCCGTACTCACCTTCACAAAAAGCTGACATTTAGCATGCCACACTCACGGGCTCGCCAAATTTGAGGTATATCCAATCATGCGTTCATCACTTACACGACTACTCTTCAGCTGCGCTTTGCTTTGTGGTCTCTCCACAGCAGTCGCCGATACAACCCGTCCAACCAATGTTTCTACGCAAACTATTGTCGATAAAGTCATAGCAGCCTATGGCGGCGATGCACTCTTGCAGGCCGACAGCATTAAAGTAATTGATTACAACAAAGGCCCGTGGCCTGGCGAGGGTGAAACGCCCACTATTCCCGAGTTATGGCGAATCAATGAAGAACTGACGATAGACTTCGTGGGACAGCGCAAAAGTTTGCTGTCTTACCGCGTGCCGCGCACCACAATAGACTTGGAGAAGTGGATTCAGCAGGGTGACCAAACCATCGTTTATGACATCCTGCATGAGAAATACTCCGAGCAAAACTGGGCCAACTTTACGCGCCTCGGAGCGTCACTTGAGCGCAGCAGCGATACGTTGCATGCTCGGCGCTTGGTGAGTCTAAAAGGCCAGCTAGACTATGCGGGCGATGACTATTTCCGTGGGCGCTTGCAGCACAAGCTGACCCACCTAACCGACTCTGGCGAGCGCTATACCTACTTCGTCGACCAGGCAAATGGGCTTATCCACAAGCTGCTGCGCCATCACCCTCGCGCCGGCGAGCTACTTTATGTCTTTTCCAATCATAGTACCGATAGCAAGATTGCCTTTGCCCGCGACATGAACTTCTTTGTTAATGGCGAGCTGCGCTTAACCTCAGTACACCGTGCAATTGAACTCGACCCAGATCTCGAGGCCGCATTTCAAGGCTTCAAGAATTTTACTCCTTGGGGTGAAACAATTGACGCTTCTGAGCTAACTGTCAAAGAGATTTCCGATGGCGTCTATCAAGCCGGCACCGGTCGTGCACTTACGGTGTTTATTGAGCAAGCAGACCATTATATTGCAATGGGTGCGGCGGATGCCTTAGCTGAGAATTTCGCTGCGGTGAAAAAGCTCTCTCAACAAGAGAAACCTCTTAACTACTTTGTCGTTACACATCATCATAATGCTAATGTTCGCGGCTTAGACAACGCCCTCGCTTTAGGTGCCTCATTAGTAGTTGCTGAACAGCATAGTGATTCGATTTTAAGCCATATCACGGTCGATGAGGTCGACAACAAAATCATTTCGGTGCCGCCACGAGCAGCATTTACGTTGGGCAATTTAAAGCTCTTTGATATTGCCACCGCGCATTCCCGCCATTACTTATTGGCCTATCTACCCGCCGCCAAGATGGTGCTTGCAGAAGACCATTACGTCACCGATTTAACAACCTCGAAACCCCGGATCTATCACGATATGGTGCGCTTTGCTGACGTTCTCGCTGAGCTCGATCTCGCGGTGGAGACGCTAGTAGATATTCGTGGTTGGCGCCAATTCAGCATGGAAGAATTCACGCAATGGACACGCGACTTTACGCCGAAAACCTGCCCACCAGGCTACACGATTTGCGTAAACGGTTAAGATGTTAGCCATAGGAACGCAAATGAACAAACTGATATGGGTTGTCGATTCGCCATTCTCACGCTCGATTAAATGGTTAATGTTGCAAAGAGAAATGGATCATAGTGAGCACTTGCTCACTTGGGACAATCTGGAAAGTGACCGTTTGCTAGTCGAGTACAATCCTAAGTTACAAGTTCCCACCCTCATCACTAAAGAGGAACCCATAAGCGACTCGCTGCTGATTATACTGCACTTGTTAGGACACGAGTGGCACCGCACTTCGGATGCCAAACTGTTTCGCCTGGGCGATTGCGACTTCGAAGCGACACTGATTTTTTTGTTTCGCGCGAAGCTGCTGGAAGGTGAGTTTGGCCCCAGCCGAGAAAGCGAATTGATGCGTGAAGCCGGCGTAACGAACTACCAAAAAAGCGTTGATGTACTGCTTGACCATTTGTTGGTTAACACAGGGAAGGTCGAAGTGAACGTGGGTTTAGTTTTGGTTTTCTCGATGATACTCATTGCACGTTTTATCGGCCAATCTGATGCTATGCATGATTATCGCTTTGAGGAATTACTGCAGCTCAATGATGCGCTAGCTGCTGATCCCCATTATCAAGAGCTCGCGCAAAATTACCCTGGTCACCAGGGTCAGCAATGGCCATTTTTTCTCGTCGCCTAACGAAAAGCATTAGCCGACGCAGAAATTGTCGACAATATATTGGTTATAAGTCGAATTTATTTCTTAATATCCGATTTGATCTATATATTGTCGACAAATTTAACTGATTGAGTCTTTATGCTTTTTAACTTCTTTGGCACTTTGAATTCGATTTTAATTGTAGTGAGCCTGATTGGTGTCTTCTCGCAAGTTAGGACGGTTTGGCTACGTAAGAGAGAAAGCCGGCACGGAGCAACTGAAATTCTCTCTCTAAATAAATTCTTTGTTAGCTTTTTGGCTTACTACTCATTTTTTGTATACGGCATGTCGATAGAGCCTTTTAACCACTTTATTGTTTGGCCGAGGTTGATAGCCGCTCTTTTAGTGGCTGTGGTTTTGTATGAAATATGGATTGACCGAAAAGCGATTACTTCCCTCAGCCTTTTCGCTTTAGCCATTATATTGCTCGTGTCAGGAGTCACCTTTGGCCTAATAACAGATGCCTACACCGATGATGGACGCAAGCTAATGGCGGCAATGATAGTTATTATTACTATTTTTCTTGCGCAAGGTTATATCCATCAAATCATGCTGGTACTTAAGCTAGGCAGTACTGGAGCACTCGATATAAAAATGAGTCAACTCATTCTGTTGATGGATTTTTCGACAATCGCATTTGCATTTGTTTTGGGGCTTGAGGATGGTTGGCCCTTGCTGCTGCTCGCCGTAGTGAGTGCTTCTACAAAGATTATTATCCTTTATTTGTTTCGGTGGGTCAGGATAAGTAAATCTGCAGAGCGCAAGCGTCTAGCTGCGGCTCAATGATGTTAGATCAAGCAATAGAAAAGTTCGACAAATTAGGCTCTACTTAATTACCAAGGCAATAGTTTGCTCGTGACTTGACGGAGAACCCTTTTGAACTTTGTACGTTTTATTATTCTATTACTTGCCAGTTTCAGTTTGACCGGATGTACATCACTCGTTTCGAGTTATTTACAATCAGCGGATAGTTTCAGCTATGACTCGATTGGCTCCCCTGAAGAAATTGCGGAGCTCGGCTTTACTAAGCGTGAGCATTGCTCCGCTAACGAAGACCGTTGTACCTATTACTTTATCGGTGAGCCGCTCACAAGTCGGCGTTTGCAATACCAAACTGAAATTTCATCAGCGCGTTCCACAACCGCTGTTGAGCTATCTGTCACACGAGATAATCTGCCCGTTTATGCACCAAGCACGATTGTGTTGATACATGGATTTCGTGCATCCAAAGAGTTCATGGTAAATACCGCGCTCTACTTTCGCTTCCTAGGGTTCAACGTCATCGTTCCCGACTTACTCGGGCATGGTGACTCTGCTGGGGCAAAGACTTTTGGTGTCATCGATAGCTATATAATTAATGAAATCATCGCCAAAGAGCATGTTCCTCAACGCAACCTCTATTTGCTGGGCAACTCAATGGGCGCGGTTGCGGCTACCCGTATTGCGAGCATGCGTGATGATGTTCATGGCCTGATCTTGCAGGCGCCTATGCTCAATTTTGACGAGGCTGTACTGCGCTATTCTAGCTCAAATTATCCATTCCTGGCCGGCCTGATTGGTGAAGATGCGATTCTCAATGGGGCCTCATCAGCGTTGGCCGAGGTCAATTTAACCGCCTCTGATACCAATATTTTACCGATGCTTGCGTCGCTATCGGTACCCACTCTCATTTTGACCTCGTCGGCGGATGAAGTTTCCCCTTACGCTGCCTTTGCCCAGCTCATGAGCGAGCATTTAACTGTTAAAAACCTTCCGAACAGAAACCATCCTAGTATGGCGATTGTTGGCAATGACAGCAGTGAGATTATTTTGAACTGGCTTGAACGATGATGCTTGCACCTATCGAACTACTGCCGGTGAATAGTGTTCAGCTACTCATGTTATTTGTGAGTCTACTGGCAATCGCCATGCTACGGGGACAGCCTCGCTATACCGGTTTGGTTTTGGCATTTTTGGTGCAAGCACTGGCTGTGCTCTTTAATTTTTTAGAAGAACTGCGGTTTGTCCCAGTGTTCGTTACGCCAGCCATGAGTCTTGCCGGTGGCCCAAGTCTTTATCTATTTGTCAGGGTCTTGGTACGACCGGAACAGCCGCTGGTATGGCGTGATGCCGTGCATTTTGTGCCGGCCCTTATTGCCCTCTTTTTCGCAAGCCATATCGGCTGGGTTCTCGCACTCGGCGCATTAAGCCAACTCATTTACCTCAAACTATCACTGGTGCTGTTACTGCGTTATGAGCGTGCCATTAGGGAACGCAGGGCTGACACCGAACGCTTGCAACTGCGCTGGTTAATGGGGTTGCTTTTCACTCTAATGGGCTTAATCGTCATTGAAATCGTGCGTGCCAACCTGCAGCCTTTCCTGCCCTACGAACTGCGTAATCAGTGGTATTTCATCGACCAAGTCATTTTACTGTTATTGCTCGCCGGTTTTCTGGTTGGGATTGTTCGGCAGCCTGAACTTTTCGATGATTTGCGCGAGTTTGAGGAAGCTGAAAAAGTAAGCACCGAAGCTTCGAATGAGCAGGCCGTTAGTCTCTTCACCGAAATTGATGGCTTAGTCAAACGTGAAGAGCTCTTTCTCAAACCGCGCCTAGCGTTGCAAGATATCGCCTCTCTCACGGGTCTCAATGCAAAAGATATCTCGTGGGCAATTAACCACGGCGGACAAACAAGCTTTGCTGATTACATCAACCAATTACGCATTGCGCAAGTGGTTGAGATGGCGCAATCGCAACCGCAAAGGCCACTGCTGGATATCGCGCTAGACGCTGGTTTTAGTTCCAAGTCTTCTTTCAACGCGGTATTCAAAAAACAGACAGGAATGCCGCCCAGTCGCTATTTAAAAAGTCTAGAATCTTGATTCTGGTCGCTAGTAGACAGACCGCGAACTAGGCTACAGGCACAAACAACAGTGCTTGGAGTCTACCCATATGAAAACTAGCAAATTGAAAACCTTTCCGCGGAGTTGTCTGCGCGGCACTGCGATACTCTTACTCTCGCTTTTTACCCTCGCAGCTTTGCTGTGGCTTTATCAAGACCTAGAGAGCGGTGAAACTGAGCTGAATTTCGATAAATCGCAAAGTTTCGTGCTTACCAACGTCAACGTGCTGACGATGAATGACCAGCAAGTGCTTTCGAATCACGCGATCGTGGTGCGCGATGGTGTCATTACGGAACTAGGCCCGATGACGAAACTCAGCGCCGATGACCTATCCGTCATTGATGGCAAACAAGCCTACCTCATGCCGGGGCTTATTGACGCTCACGTGCATGTTTTGGACCGTAGTTACGCCAAGTCAGCGTTAGCTGCTGGGGTAACCACTGTGCGCAATATGGGTGGATTTCCTTATCACCTGAAATGGCGTGACGAATTGGAAAAAGGTGAGTGGTTTGGCAGCCGCATGGTGGTATCGAGTCCTATTTTTAATAGCCTCGAACAAGGTGACCCGCTAGCACATTTCCGCGTCAACGATCCTGAGCGGGCGCGTCAAGCAGTGCGCGATTACATTGCCGAAGGCTACGATTTTATTAAAGTCTATGAAGGCCTACATGCGCAAACGTACAGTGCAATTTTAGCCGAAGCGAACACGCTTGGGGTGATGGTTGCAGGGCACCCTTCGTATGACTTAATGCATAAGAACCTAGACGAACATGGTGCACTGCGTACCTTTGAGCACAGCGAAGAAATCTACGATGGCTTTTTAGCGCAAACCTTTAACGACAAAAAAGCCGGAGCGGCAGCGCAGTTTTTTGTCGACCACAATGTTGCGCTCGTGCCGACCCTAGCCGTTAATCGAGAGCTGACCCGCCTTAGCAACGAAAAGTATGAATACCTGAAGCAGACCGACCAAGCGGGAATCACGCCTTTCGCGCGCTTTATTTATGAGCAAACATCGTTTAAGCGTTGGCTCAATGCATCGCCAGAACTCGCGGCCTACAATCTGGAGGTTGACGCATATCTGCATCACCTAACGCAACGCATGCACGAGCGCGGCGTCACGTTAGTGTTGGGCTCGGATGCCGGTGCGTTAACTGGATTGCCCGGTCCAGCCACAATCGATGAGATAGAACTGATGGTTGCCGCTGGTATTCCAACCCATGTTGCTCTGGCTGCAGCAACAATCAATGCTGCACATAGCGTCGACATGGATCAACAACTTGGCCGCATTGCGGTAGGTTTCCAGGCAGATTTAGTGGTTTTAAAAGAAAACCCAGTAAGCACCGTACAAACCCTACGCGACCCACTCATGGTGATACAACAAGGTCGCGTGTTCGATAGCAACGATCTCAATCAACTGCGAGATGAGGCGCATCAACATTCAAACTGGCTGTTGAGCGTCGCTCGGCATCTGAATTATCTGCTGTTCGGTTAGCCATAAACGAGGTACTAAAACGACGCTCGCTAAATGTCGACTCGAAGTCCTGACTCGATTTGCGTTCAGTTACAAATAAATAGCCGTCCTGTTGTGCGTAATGCTCTATGCTTTGACCGGCAACGTTGGTCCACACTGCAGTGGTGAGCTGTCGAAACTCACGTTTGTCGTTGCGCAGGTTGAGTGTTTCAAAGAGTTCATAGGAAAAGGTAGGAAACCCGTTAGATGGCCCAAGATAATGCAACGCCCGTCTATTTTGACGACGCCACCGGCACCTTAGTCTACGCTGATGAGCGCATTGAATTGCGTCCGAAAACCTATGCGGTAGCAAAGTTCTTAGCCGCACAACCACAACAAGTGTGTGCAAAAGAAGCGATCATGAATGCCGTGTGGGAAAACAGCTTTGTTGAAGATCAGGCCGTCTTCCAATCAATTAATGAGATCCGGCGGAAATTTGCACCCACCGCGGTGGTTCAAACGTATCCACGGCGAGGCTATGCATGGCTACTCCCCACTACCTCACAACCTGCCATTCAATCACAATCGCAAACGCAAACCTCTGCTAAGCAGTCAAAACCGCGCTGGCTGTTTTTCTCTGTTCTTGTGGCTGTATTAATGGGTTCAGTGACGATCGGTTGGTTTTCTTTCAGCAGATACGGCGAGAAGCCTTCGTCGCTGCAGGAAGAGTCACGATTCAAAGCGACCGAACACCAAGCCTTGATGGTATTGCCTACGGATTCTTCGGCGCTCACAAACGAAGACCGCGGGCTTGGCTTTGGCGCCCTGCAAACGGTTGTCCAGCGACTACCGAGCGAGAGCAACCGAACGGTTTTTCAAGCCAGTGATGTTTTGGACATCATGGACCGTAAACCGGCTGCAAAGCCAACAGATTATTTTTCAGTTTCCGGAGCAACACAAATCATCAGTAGTAAACTGAGTGGCGTTCCCGGTGAGTACTCGTTACTTTTTACCGTATGGCATAGAGACGGTACGCAACGCCACGGCGTGCTGCACGGTGGGACTATTGAACAGGTCATCAGCGATTATACCGAAGCGCTGATGCTACAGTTGTTCGGCGAATTGGCGCGCCCCCACCGCGGTGCCTCCTCGCTGTTAACCACGACCTTAACGCATCGAGCCATGACACTGCTCGCGCAGGGCGAAACGCAAGCGGCTCTTCCCTATCTGGAGAGTGCTGTACTTGAGCACCCTGAAGAGCCTATGCAGCGCTTTTTGCTGGCGCGGAGCTACTTGCATTTGGGCCAAATTGAAACAGCATTGCCACATATTGAAGCCGGCCTTGGGGCTCTTGATGCTCTGCCAACTCAAGCACTACGCGGCCGCCTCCTTTATTTGAAAGGTGTCGCGCTTATGGGCAATAACCTACCCGCGGCGAGTCATTTTCTCGGCGCCGCACAAGAAGCAGCCGAGGCCCAACAGGACTGGCTTTATCACGCTTATGCAAAGGCAATGCAAGGTCAGGTACTGATTCAACAACAGCGTTTCAGTGAAGCGGAGCCTCTTTTAGCCGAGTCACTTCGCTATCAACAGCTCTTGAATTGCCCGCTTGGTATTGTACAAGGGCATCTGGATTACTTTGACTTTTACTTCGCGCAAGGAAACACGGCAAAAGCTCAGGCAGAGTTACAACTTGCTGAGCAAATGGTGCTTGAGCGTAACCTTGTCATAGTCAAGCAGCTTATTGCGGATTACAAAAATAAACTATCAAAATCATAGCGTTAAAAATTATAGAGTTCTTATAGAGGAATTCTAAGCCTTTTATTTCATGTCTTGCCATGCTGTTCCGACAACGAACAGAGGATGTAAACATGAAAATAAAATCACTCGCTAAATCACTTATGTATTGTGGTCTTGTCACCGCGCTTACGGCATGTTCTAGCTCGGGCGTCGACCGCTCAGATCTCGATGAAACAATTCAGCGCTATCATGCGGTGGTGTTGGACCAAGAGGCGGTAACTTTAAACTCACGCGTACCTGAAGGCATGGTAACGGGCGCGAGTTATGGTCTATTCGATGAGCTCGATGGTGATTCCGAAGATATGATTTCCGGGGTGCTTGCCGGGGTGCTAGTAGGTGGGGTGGTCAGCGCCCTAGCTGATGGCTCAAATGACGCCATACGCTATCGCCTTTACCACCAAGACAAGGGCGAATTTGCTGTCATTAGTAAGCAACAACTCGATGACGATGTTCAGTGTGTTGAAGTGCAGCAAGCGCAACAGGTCAAACTTTATGCTGTTCATCCGGAGTTTTGCCAACAAGCGCAGGACGAAGCCCCAGTAAAAGTCATTTACGGTGCTCGAGTAAAGCAACCTGGCACTAGCGATTGGCGCACCGCAACGGTCACTGTCAAAAATGAGCACATCGTGGCAGTTACCGAAATCAATGAGGAAATTCCCACCGGAGCACAACTGATAGATGCTCGGGGTACGTGGCTGATTCCGGGCCTCATCGATGGTCACGTGCACTTATCGCAGAGTGGCAGCGCCTTTACCCGACCGGATATTATTGGTGCAACAGAACTACACAGCTATGACCAGGACCAAGCATGGCTGACTGAACAGTTGCCGGATATCTTGCACGACTACCTTCGCCTTGGCATCACGACAATTGCGGATTTAGGCGGCCCAACGCAACGCCTTCAATCCCTTAACCAGCTTGACTGCACATCAGGTTGCCCGACCATCTTGAGTGCCGGTGAGTTGATAAGTGTTGCTCCTGTCGCCGCGCTTGACGGTGACTATGGCCCCACGTTTTTGGCTGCCGCAACGCCAGCAGAGGCAACCGCTGCGATCAAAATGCAACGCGGCTTTGGCGCACAGATTAGTAAGTTTGTGTTTACCAACGAAGCCGGTTTTAGTCCCCGGCAATTAAAGGAACGCTTTGTCGAGGCCATCGCAGAGGCGAAAGCTCACGGTCAGATTATTGCCGTGCACGCACAAGACTTGGACTACGCCAAAGCAGCCATTCGCGCAGGAGCAGATATTCTGGTCCATGGCGTTATGACTGCTGCTATCGACCGCGAGTTTATCGAGTTAGCCCAAGCGCATGATGTCTCCTACATGCCGACGCTGACGGCCTACGAGCATTATCTTTCGATTTTTAAACAAAAACTGACGTTTTCTGAATTCGAACAGCAATTCGCCGACGCCTATGTGCTGAATTCCTTCGCCGAATTACAGGAAAACCTTCCTGCGACGGATCAGATGTTTCAGGTTTTTACCCGCTATGTACCTTTTGTCGACGCCAGTCCAGAGGAACGCGCCGCGTTATCAGCACAAGAGCAAGCTATCGTGCAACAACTCGAAGCACTCTTTTCACAACGCATATTGCAGGTGCAATACAGCAATCTACGTGCCGCCCTTGATGCCGGCTTGCAGGTCGGTTTTGGGACTGATGCGGGCAATCCAGGAACCTTACATGCTGTTGCGGTAGCTGAGGAAATTAGAGCATGGCAGCGCGCAGGCGTCGGTGCCGGGGAGATTCTACAGGCTTTAACCGTTGGCAACGCCAACGCCTTCGACATAACCCAGCAGCAAGGTGTTATCGCACAAGGCAAAGCGGCGACGTTTAACTTGCTGCAACGTGATCCATTACAAGATCCACAAGCCTTGTTAACGCCCACACAAGTTTTCCAGAACGGTAGCCTTGTTTATCACGTGGATGGCAGCTTATGAACAGCAAATGCAGCTTATCAGTTTGGCTTTATAGCCTGGTAGGCATCGGCTTGTGTCTACTCGCAATCAATGCCTTGGCGAAACCAATTGTGATTCGGCACGACGTCAAAGATGCTCACTATTTGGCAACACAGGACGACTTTCCACCCCTCGCGACCCTCTACAAGATCGGCGCGCACGGCACCTTGGTGAAACCACAATGGGTTGTGACCGCAGCGCACACGGTGTTTTGCGTTACGCCAGGGACTGCGATTCGCATCGGTGATCAGCTCGCCGAGGTGAAAGCGCGATACAGCCACCCAGATTATGAACGCGGAGGCGACAACGATATCGCTCTAATTGAGCTAGCAAAGCCTCTGGTAACACCCACCCCTGCCCTCCTCTATGCGGGGAGCAACGAGGCTGGTAAAGACGTTTGGTTTATTGGCTCTGGCGCAACGGGCAACGGTCTGACCGGGCCAACGGTCAATTACAAAGCTAACGACGGCGTGCTGCGCAAAGCACAAAACCGCGTAGAAACCGCCCGAGGCAATGAAATCTCATTCACTTTTGACCGTGACGACAAAGCATTGCCATTAGAAGGTGTTTCGGGCAACGGCGATAGTGGCGGGCCAGCCTTTATGCAACGTGGCAACACCTACTGGCTGCTTGGCATTAGCTCGCGCGCGGACTCTTGGTTCAAAGACGTCGGTGAGTATGGCGTGAACGAAGTCTACACCCGTATTTCTGCTCACTTGCCTTGGCTCGAAGCCATGTTCGCGGCAACTCCTGCGCAACGCTTACAGATGAGTTCAGCTGAGCGCTTTGTTCAGCCTGGGATCGAGGATATCGACAGCGTGTGCGCCCAGATCAACTACACCCCTGTTAAGGAAAACTAATGTTTAAACGTATTGTTTTAACAGTGCTGTTCGTGCTTAGCACTATCGCATCCAGCACGACACTAGCAGCCAGCCAAGATGCGAAGCTTTATGTCGGTGGTAGCTGCTTTAAAGCGTTCCCCACCTACGATGCTTGGATCGACTTGATGCGTGAACGCAATGGTTGGTTCAAAACGTGGGTCATCTCATGGCGCTACGACGAAGAACGCTTTAACGATGCTGTGGCTAGTGTGGATTGCACCGTCGGCATTTACCCAAGTACCGACGGCACTATGGTGCAAACGTTTATTGTCAAACCTAAGCAGGTGACAGAACCGCTACCGATGGTGCTCTACAACCGTGGCGGTAATCAGGGTTTTGGTTCGGTAACCTTAGCGCAGCTATTGGACTTTATCATTCCTTTGTCAAAGCAAGGGTACGTGGTTGCTGCAACACAATACCGTGGCGGTAGTCGCCGCTCTGAAGGTCAAGATGAATTTGGCGGCCGCGACGTGCAAGATGTGCTCGCACTCAGCGAGTTAGTTGCGGCAATGCCTGAAACCGACGGTTCGCAGCGCTTCATGTTAGGCGTGTCGCGAGGCGCGATGAACACCTTTATGGCCCTACGCGATGCACCAGAAGATACTGCTACCAGCTACCGCGCAGTGGCGGTGATTGGTGGCCTTGTTGATTTGGTCGAAATGAAAGACTTTCGCCCAGAAATGGAGCGCGTCTATCGTGCCCTCATTCCCAATTACGCTACGCAACAGGCAGAGCAGCTTTACACCCGCTCCGTGAGCCTTTGGCCGGAAAAACTGCCAGCGCATGTTGGTATTTTACAACTTCATGGTGAAGATGATGAACGCGTCTCAGTGGAATCGGCGCGGACGCTTTCCGAGCGCTTGCACACTCATGTTAGGTCGCATAATCTCAAGGTGTTCAGCGGTGAAGACCACATGATTCGTGGTGAACGTGAAGCTGTAGTTGAAGCGATTGATAAATGGTTCAAGCAGCATCTTAAGACAACTTAGAATATAATTTTGCAGCCATCGCTGCTAAAGGAGCAAATTAATGTATGAACTAAGTGTAATTTTATCTTGGGGTTCTCCAGTCGGAATTGGACTGTTTTTATTCCTCATGGGATGCGGTTTAGGGGTGTTCTTTTGGGGGATTTCGCGCTTGCCGCAAAAGCCATGACTGGGCACTTTTGACGCTCGCTACCCTACGCTTCGTCGTAGGGTAGCTCCACCGCGCGACAACGCTCACGAATACGATCCGTTATCGTTGCGTACATTTGGTCCGGTAACGGCGTTCGAAAACCACTTTCGATCACCTTTAATAACTTGCCCATGAGCTGTTCTAGTTGTTTTTTCACGAGTGCTTGCGGTAAGCCTACGTTCACCCCAAGCTGCACAAAGTCGCTTTGGGTATAAAAGCCAAACTGCTCGTAGGCGTCACTGAAATAACCCTCGTCTCCTTCCTCGGTTGCGAGAACACCAATCGACATAAAGCAAGCGCGATCAAAATTGGGATAGGGTGCGAGGCTGAGTACGTCATAGATGGGCGCTAAACTATCCATCGTTGCGTCTTGTCCAGAAGGTTTTCGCATCAAAGAAAAGTTCTTTAAGTGCAAATCATTGTTCGCAACAAGGTATGAAAAAACGACTTGTAAGAATAGGTTGAGCGTCACCGCTTTGCTGTTTCCGGCGGTCTCGCTTAGCCTTTTTAAAACGGTTTCATAACTTAACGCCTCGCTGTCTTTATGCTTAGGGTGCACCATACATAACGAAGCGCCATCCTCGACAAAGAAACGCGCATCCTTGCTGAGAATATCGAAACGCTTCGTCACATAAGCGAATTCTCCGTCTTCAAAGGGGACAAGGCCACATTCAGCCGTCTTCAGGCCAATCTTATTGGCTAAGCTCATGACAAAAAACTCGTTTTCAGGGCAATGCGGAACACCTTCGGGGGCGGGTTTGACAATGTATTGTCCGCCACGCGTCGTTGGCACCAGTTGTTGACCCTCAAGTTTCATCATCAGCTTTCGCTGCACACCTGATATGGAGTGTCCGTTGGCGTGGTCAACAGCGTAGTCATTGAATGAGCGTGACGTGCCAACAATGGTGACGCCTTTGTCTTTCAATGTGCTTGGCTTCGGTATTGGCAGTTGAACAAATCGCTGCCTTGGTAACGTTTCAACCTCACCCGCGACTACTGATACGGCACCAATGAGTTCTTCGCCATTGGAGCACAACAACCCAAATTCATCGCTTTTATCAAGTCGTGCCCGCTGCGCTTGGTGGGTTCTTAACCAACCCTCTGAGAGCAAATTGGTAAAGAACGGCGGTAACGCATCAAACTCATACTGGGCCTTTGCGAGCGGAAGATGATGCCCAATTGGTGCGCCATCTACTAGGTAGTCTGCTGCATACTCAAACGTATAAGACTCACGAGCAGATAAGTCCTGCGATGCACGATATTCGGTGAGTACGCCCGCCTTCACACCATTGACGAAAACAGTCGCGATACGATTAACGTGCATCGGAGCGGCCTACATACAATGTATAGTTGCCAAATACAGCGATAATTGACTCAATGGTTGAGCACTTTGTTGAGCTTGGTGAATTAAATGCAGCGTAGAGTGTTGTCTTGCTTATCATCGCCAAGTCGCAAAAGGTGTCGATGGTAATATCGTTTTCTTTCACATACTGAGTCACACGATTCTTTAATTCAGACAGCGGAAATAACTCTTTATTTTCAAGCTCGGCTGCCTCGATTCGCTCGAGCTCTTGCAAAAGCCTGCGCGTCTGCTGTTTTAAATCTGTGATGTGACTTTTCATATACTTCACCAACTAAAGTTGTTTTTAATGAACTATGTTATAAATATCGACCATTTAGTTTAATATAGCAAACTTACATTGTATGAAGTACATTAAAGCGTATTTTTATGCGTGAATCTCTATTTTAGTCATTTAAATTGAACTATTACCCGAAAAATTGGCGGCTCAACCACTGTCTCAAGCCGCCATTGCCTGAGCTGACAGATTCGCTTCACTAAATGTAGTCCTTGCCCAAGACCTTGACTAGCAGGCCCTTTTACGCTGGTTTCAGTGACATTTTCTGGCGTTTGATTGCCTACTGGATTGGTCCAATGCAATGCGTGTTCCTTCAGCTCAATATGCAGCATCGGTTCGCTCGCATGCTCTAATGCGTTATTAATCAGGTTGGTCAGTATTAACTGCAGCAAATTCTGGTTGGCATGAATACGATAGCTATCAGGTACATTAATCGTCAGCTCAAAATCTTTGAGACCCGATAATTTTCGGTGGCTCACTATGCAGGCTTCCAGCTCAGCCAACAGGCCTAATGATTCAGTTTGTACCGATTCTTCGCGTGCTAGTGCGAGCAGCACTGTGGTGGTTTCTTCAATACGCGCAACCATTTCCGTGAGTTGCTTGCCCTGCTGCTCACTCAGCCCTTTCTCGTCATCAAGACGCTCAACCAGAAACCTCAAAACGGTGATTGGCGTGCGCAGCTCATGACTAATATCGCGGGTAAAATCGGCTTCACGTTGCAGTGCAGCTTGCAGTTTATCGACGCTGCTTTTTACCACCTCTGCGAGATAACCAATTTCGTTAGGCGGTAAACGCGCGGGCAGCATTATCGGCGTGGCGGTGTCGCTTGACGTTTTAAAGCTGTTGGACAAGCGCGTTAATGGTTGGGTGATGCTGCGCCCTAAATAGAAACTCAGTAACCACGCGGCGCCGAGGACGGTGGCAAAGATCAAGCCGATCCAGGGCACCAAGCGTGGTAAATAATCTCGCGACACTTCAAAGCCAGTCACGTCGGCGGCAAGAATCCATTCGTTGCCGCCTAATTGTAGAGCTTGCACATGCAGCGTCCCACCAGTTTCGGTCGGAAACTCAACGCGTTCAGGTGAGCGTACGTGCAGCTCTTGCACGCTCGCCGGCAACTCTTGCCAACTTGCGTAAACCGTCATAAACGGAAAGCGTGGCTGGGCAACCCGGTCCTCCTCGACATAAACTTGCTCAAGATAAGTCGCTTCGCTATTTACGAGTCGATTAAAGACATTGTCCTCAACCACATAGGCATAGGCGATAAGTAAGCCCACCAAACAGACCGCAAGTATAAGCGCGAAGCTTACGACTGCCGTCTGTAAGGTCCGATTGATGCTCGTGCTTTTGCCAGTCACATTCACTTTGCTATTTACTCTCACTGGTTTGCAACCGAAAGCCCACCCCATGCAAGGTAGCGAGCATCGGCGTGGCGAAGGGTTTATCCAGCGCCTGCCGCAAAGTATAAATATGCGAACGCAACACATCACTATCGGGCATGTCATCGCCCCAAACTTTGCTAATAACTTGCTGCCTACTTATCGCATTTGGATAGGCTCGGACCAACAACAGCAAAATCGCAAAATCCGTGCTGCTCAACTTGAGTAATTGCCCCTCACGTTGCGCCCATTGCTGCCGCTCATTGACTTCGAGTTCGCCTATTTTCACCGATTGCGCTTGGTGCAATTGTTGCCGACGCGCCAGCGCCTGACAGCGCAGGTAGAGCTCCTGCAAATCAAACGGCTTGGTTAAATAGTCATCGGCACCGGCCGCAAAGCCAACAGATTTATCGGAAATACTGTCACGCGCAGTGAGCAACAGTACCGGCGGTATTGGGTCGCAGGTCAGCTTGATACTCTCGCAGACCTGAATGCCGGTCATGTCGGGCAGCATGACATCCAGAATGACCACGTCGTAATTCTGCTCTTGCGCTAACTGCAGGCCGTGCTTTCCCGTCGCGGCAAAGTCGACTTGCACGCCTTGCTCTTCAAGGTAGTCACAAACCTCAGTTGCTATAGCCAAGGTATCTTCGACTAGCAAGACCGTTAATGTGGTCATTGCATCAGCTCCTTTATTTTTGTCAGCGCTGTATCGCTGCCGCTTGCCATGTCGGGCTGTACCATTACATCAGGAACAACAGGCGTAACCTCAGTCGCGCCATTCGGGCGCACCAACAGTCGGGTGGCCACATACGCGCGCAGCTGCGAATGCGGTAAATTAAATAAATTTCCTTGCGCGGTCTGATTCGCATAGCCACCGGTCGGCTCGCCGATAAGTTTACCCATCTGGTTGTCCTGTACTGTGGTCGCAAACACAATGGCTGCTGAATAGGTTACCGGCCCAATCAGTACATAGACATTGCCGGTAAAGCGCCTTGCTTCGCTTTTGGGACTCACTTCATCAGTCCATGGCGTGCGAATCATGTCACCTGCACTCCCTTTATAACCGAACCAGCCGCGATTGTCCTCGTTGAGTCGTTCGGTAACGTGCGACACTAGCTTGAAGGGTGCGTCGGCAAGGTAGCTTGCAAGCTCAGTCGCGGTATCGGTGTTACCACCAGTGTTTTCGCGAATATCGATGATCAGGTGCCGAATGTTTTGCTGCTTGATAGTCGAAAAGTGATCAGCAATGTCATCAGCGAATTGCTCTGGATCGACATCGAATGAACCCACGCGCAAATAGGCCAGATTAGGTTCTCGGATTTGCAATTCTAAATCGGTGTTAGCAACTTGCCCGGTTTGCGACTGCCACTGTTGATCTCTGTTCACGTCAACCGAGTTTACTTGGGTTTCGTGTTGCACCACCAATTCGAAATCACCAATCATGCCGAACACTGCCCATAGAATATAGGGAAAGCGTGCTGCCACAAAAGCTTCTCGAAGGTGTTGCGTTTCACCGCCGACGAAGTGCTGACCTTGCGCTATGATTTGTTCAGCTGACACGCCATTTATCGAGATAATCCGGCTTCCAGCTACAAGTGTTTTAGATTCACTATCTGTATTTAAATTATAGTCTCGAGCCAGATACAAAGAACCGTCTTGCTCCTTTACCGCAAAAGGAAATGGCTGGATTCCGGCGTCGACTGCTGCAGCATATTCTTGATAAGGCCAAATTAAAAAACTGTGGCCATCATTAAACAAATGCGACAGTTGCCCGACATAACGAAAAAACTCGACACGAGTCAGTGGTTGATCGATTTGTTGCTTAAGTTTTAGCATACTCTGCTGTATCGCTTGCTGGTTAGCATAGCTGTCGAAATCAGGATGCCTTGCCTGAACGCCAGCCACGAATGCATCAATATCTTGATGAAGTTGTGAAACCGAGATTTTTCGGTCCATTAAGCTAGAGTCTTCTAGCTCCGGGAAAATCTCCAAATGGGATTGTGCGCAGCCACCAAGCAGAAAAATTGTGAGAAATAGTATCGCTTTAAATGTGTTCATGATCGTCTCCTGTAGCTTGGTGCATAAGCTACACAAACGTATGTGAAGACTTTGTCGAGGCTGAACAAATTTTCTTCACATTCTCACGACAGCTTCCTAACTAAGATGCTCGAGAATCTTAATCAGGAGACTTTCTATGAAAAATGTAATCTTATTTTTAATTGGAATAGCATTGATACTGGGCAGTTGTTGCCTCAGTAGTGCCATGGCACAAACCGCCAGCAAAGAATCTAGTGACAAGCGCGTACTTATGCTGATTTCGAGTAACGGAACTGAACAGACGCCGGAACTCAGTTATGATCTTGAAGAGCTCGCCCAGGCTTATTTGGTGCTGTACGACAATGGTATTCGGATCGATATCATGAGCCCCAAAGGTGGCGCGGTGTTGGTGAAGAATAACAAAGACGACTTAGCATATATTCAGCGATTCAAAGAGCTCGCTTTGAATCAACTCGAGAATACTCTAGCGCCGACAGATGTAGACCTTAGCGATTACCATGCGGTCTTTATTATTGGTGGTTCAGGCGCCATGATTGACCTGCCTGCAGATGCAGCAACGCAAACACTGCTCCGCTCAGCGGTCAATAGCGATATGACAATTGCTGCGGTCTGTCACGGCCCGGCCGCGCTGGTGAATTTGCAAAACAACGACGGTAGTTGGTTTGTCGATGGCAAGCGCATGAATAGCTTCACGAATACCGAGGAACATGCATTTTCAGCAGAGCATATCGAGCATTTCCCGTTCTTGCTTGAAGATAAACTAAAAGAACGCGGAGCTGTCTTCGTCAATAATGCACCGATGCTGCCCTATATTGCGGTAGACGGAAATTTAATCACCGCGCAAAACCCCGGTTCCGTCGCCAAAGCAGCTGAAGCCACAGTGTTAGCTCTTGGCTTGCCACTGCAAGCGCGTCAGCCATTCCATGACGAAGCAACGATGGCGCTTATTTCCGCTGCTCGCGAGACGGGTTCTGCAATGCTCGACCTAGCACTCGCCCGCGATGTTGATAACTACGACATGAACTACTTGGCTCTCTACGGCTTTTATGCTTATCGCCTAGCCGATGAACAGGATAAGCCTCGCGAACTTGTGCTTATGCAAACTATTCGCAAGTACTTCTCTCATCCGGAGTACGACACGCAGCTCATTCTTAACTTGCTTGAGCAAGGTCATCGTGAGCACGCTTTCGAAATCTTCGAAGAGTTTAAAGCTAAGTTTGCAGGGCATTTGAATCTCGAAAAACTTGAAACGCTTTTCTGATTTCGGCCTGCCTAAACTCGATTTTTTATTATCTAAGGTGCTGTTTGGAATAAGGCTATAATCACTCTGGCAACTTATCGAATTTAGGCAGTTCATCTGCATCTGCACCCCAATTGGCGCGACTCGATGTAAAAATATGCGCAGTTGGAGAGATATCAATTTTAGAGTCTAAGCAACCCGCAGGCACGACGAGTAAACCCGGAATTTGAGTATTAGGCACTGCAGAGCCACATAACCTGCAAAAGCTTTTGTTGTGACGGGTTTCGGGGAGCGTGAAAGACGTCACAACATCTTCTCCCGAATTCCATTTTATCTCGGCTGATTTGGAGAACAAATTGGCTGCGTAACTCGAACCGGTATCCTTTTGGCAGTGCTTGCAATG
This sequence comes from Pseudidiomarina aestuarii, assembly GCF_048263735.1. GTDB lineage: Bacteria > Pseudomonadota > Gammaproteobacteria > Enterobacterales > Alteromonadaceae > Pseudidiomarina > Pseudidiomarina aestuarii_B. The sequence goes on from NZ_JBLXDX010000003.1 coordinate 241,007, forward strand.
ACATAGATAGAAGCTGTCAAAGTCTCCTTCTACTTCAAAAGTAATTGCTCCACACAAACATGAACCGAAATGACTCCTCATGAAAGTACCTCACATCAATTTATTGGATTAACGTACCAAAAATAGTTTGCTTGGCTCTATTGCACTGGTTATTGCGTCTGGCTATCAGCACTCGCACCCAACTGGTTAAGCAACTGAATCATCGAGTCGCTTTCGAGCATTTTGGCGACACTTAACGCACTGTCGCCAAAGTCGGTCTTGGCCTGTGGGTTGAGTCCTTGTGCCACCAAAAATTGTACTGCTGCGGCATGCTGTTTCGACACTGCCATAATAAAGAGCTGCGCTTGTTCGCTTTCGGTTAGTTCGCCCTGTGCGCTGAATAACGGCCAAAGCTCGGTAACCTCATCTACCATGCCCCAAAGCATGCCCTTAGCAATCCTGTCAAACAGCGGCACGGTGGTATCCTGTAAATCAGGTTCAAACGCATGCAACTGCCAATTTAGCTCAGTATCGGCCTCACCCAATACTACCTCCTCCTTTAGTAGCTTGAAGGGAAACTGCCGCAACGATTGATTCGGCAAGTCTGAGACAGGCGCAAGTAAGCGGCCCAATCTATCCCAACGAGCACCAACGCAAGGGTCGGCAAAGCCTTCATCACTTATTTGCAGTACACAGCCAAAATAAGGAGATACTAACTCAGTTAACTGTACCACCGCAGTTTGAGCGACAGATTCTGCTGCCAACAGAGTGTACCAACGCTGCCCGTGTGCTAAGGCAATAGACGGCAGTCGAGAGTCTTGTAAGTTATCTGCGAGACCTTGATAACTTTGTTGATTAGGTAGCCAATCATTATCCACCACAGGCCGGGCTTTAAGAGTATTAAACTCCGCGACGCTGTATTGACACAGCAGCAGCGGTAACGGCCATTTCGACGCGTTAGAGCTAGTAAACGAGACCTGTGTGCAAGTGCCCGCCGCCGGCAACGGCGCAGTTTGGGCAGCAACGTCTGGTTCTGCCGCGCTTAGGCCCGCGCTGAAAAGTAGTGGCACTATGCCAAGTGTTTTACCGGAAATCATGCCTCTCCCCAAACAAGAACCGATGAGCATTGGTCAGCATAACATTACGATATAAGTAATATTTTGATGACCTGATTACTTGATTAAATTTATTTACTAGCCTACATTTTATTACTTATCTAGTAATAATGTGTATACCTTAATGCTTAAAAAAGAAAGGCTACTGGCCGTTTTCGCAAATACTGTAAGAGCTGGCGGTGGTATCCATACATCACATGAGCTAGCGTTTATGATGGGAGAGTCATTGTCGCCCACATTCACGAAGTTCCTTAGTGACTGCGTGCGGAAAGGGCTGGTTCGCCGTGTTGCTAAAGGGGTGTTCGAAAGCACCCTAACACCACCCGAGCCAACAACCGCAATTTATAAAGTCGTTCAGAAACTTCGCGGTGGCACACTCAACTATGTCAGCTTGGAGAGTCAGCTTAGTCACACTGGTGAAATTTCACAGGTGATTATGGGGCGGTTGACTGTAATGACGAAGGGACGCAGCGGTGAGTTCTCAACGCCTTACGGAGTCATTGAGTTTACTCATACCAAGAAGCCAGTCGACCAAATTATGCCGAATCTTTATTTTGACGATGAGATTGGTATGTTTCGGGCGACCTCGTCACAAGCGCTAGCTGACTTAAAGGCATGCAACAGAAATACCTCAATGGTGGAAAATTAAATGCTCAATCACTATCTTCGGCAAATCGTTGCGGCAAACCCCGATTTTGCGGCTATTACACCAGTCATTGAGAAGGAAATTCTGCACCACGACATCATGGCCGTAATGATTCAGCAAGGCGTTATGTCGTCACTAACCTTTATCGGAGGCACAGCGTTACGCATGTGCTACAACAGTTCAAGGCTGTCTGAGGATCTCGATTTTAACGCTGGTCATGACTTCAAACCAAGTGCCTTTGAAGGCCTAGAGAACGAAATCAAAAACTATATTGAGTCAAAATACGAAACGAATGTTTGGGTGAATAGGCCAACCAGTGAGAAGCAAGGTGATACATCGTCATGGACCATTAGTATCGAAAAAGAAGCAAACCGACCTGATTTACCGCGGCAAAAAATGCATATCGATGTCTGTGCTATTCCTTCATTTGATATTGAAAATCGACCGCTGATTAATCATTACAACATTGCCGTGCCCACCGAAGGTCTTTTGGTACCGGTTCAATCTCTAGCCGAGATTATGGCGGACAAGTTTATTGCTCTCGCATACCGTTCAAGACGCATTAAGCCACGAGATATTTGGGATATTATTTGGCTCAGTCAGCGTAACGTTGACGTTTCACTGAAGCTGACCAAATCTAAGCTTGATGCTCGTGGTAAAACGTTTAACGACTTTAGCGATGCCCTGATATCTCAAATTACTAAAATTCAAAGTGAGATTGAAGTTCGTGACGATTTTCATCAAGAAATGAGTCGATTTATTCCAGCAACTATTAAAACGCGAACTTTGGATAATCCTGATTATTGGCCATACGTTCAAACAGAAACTAGAAAACTAGCCAACCGATTGTTAGCCGGTGACAAAATACATAAATTTGATATGGGAAATTCCTAGCCTCACGACTGCTGCCCTTCGGAGGCAGAGGTCACAGGTTCGACTCCTGTCGTGTGCGCCATGTAGAATACGGTCTAGTATCCCCTTTTGTTATTCGCCAGCACTGGCATTGAAACTGCCAGCGAGCACTCCACCATCGATCATGATCTCTGAAGCATTCATGTAGTTAGCCTCGTCAGAGGCAAGCAACACGCAGACGGCCGCCACTTCGCTGACTTCGCCAAAGCGGTGCATCGGGCAATCGGCGACAATTTTATTAATGTTCTTTTCGCGCTGAGGCCCCTCTCCGAGCATTGGTTCCCATATTGGAGTCAGGATAGCTGCTGGATGAATTGAATTGCACCGGATGGGCAAGCCTTCCTGGGCACAATATAAAGCTACGGTTTTAGTGTGGTTGCGAATGGCGGCTTTCGATGAGGCATATGCGGCAGCGCCCGGTATGCCGACAAGACCGGAACGTGATGACATGTTGACGATGCTGCCTGCGCTTTGGGTTCGACGCATGAGCTGAATAGCGTGCTTGCAACCTAAAAAGGTGCCGTCTAAGTTTACTGCATGTACGTGGTGCCAATCTTCCAATGAGACGTTTTCGGGATCGTGCGGGCCGGTTGCTGCTTCTAGGCCCGTAATGCCAGCATTATTAAATAACCCGTTTAAGCGACCAAATTTACTTTCGATCCAACGCATTATCTCCTGCCATTGTTCTTCTTTACTGACATCCAATTCACGAGCGAAGGCACGTTCACCTAGTTCTCTCGCCAATGCGTTGATTTCATCGACTAAAATGTCGGTCAAAATGATAATTGCACCTTCCTCATGGTAGGCACGCGCCACACCCTCGCCAATTCCGCGAGCAGCGCCCGTGATGATTATAATTTTATCGTTGAGTCTGCCCATCGGGATTCGTTCCGTTCTAGATAGTATTATCTGATCATTCTAGTCAAATTAACTGATACCAACACCACAACCTGTCAAAATTTTTAAGCAGCCTTAATGCCGAATTAGCAATTTGTGAATCTTCGCCTTATAGCACTCATGACATCAGCTTAAATCGCGCATAAAGGGGGTTGTGGTCGGACACCGCGCTGGTGTTAATCGCGGACGCTTCTTGCAGTGAAAGATCGCGGTAGAAGATAAAATCCAGAGGATTTTGACGGTAGGTTTTGACGTGATGCGGGTCGGCCATAATGGCGTTCTTGAGGCCGACGCTGCGACAGAATTGCAGCAAGTGCAAGCGGCGGCGGCGACTCCACACATTAAAATCACCCGCCACGATAAGCGGTCCTTTGTGGCCTAATATCTCTTCTTTGATGACATCTATTTCTTGTGAGAACTGCTGTGATCGAACAAAGTTGATCGCGTGGACATTCACAACCAGCAAGCTGCCGCCCTCTGCAAGTGAGTGATACGAGAGCATATAGCTTTTGTGGGTGGCAAACATGCCTTCGCGCTTTCGGCTCAGTCGTGCTTGCGCTTCGGTAAAAGCATACTGGCTTGCAGTGAGCACGCCATAAGTGGAGCGACGTGTTTGCATATTCGGAGCAACAGCATACGACCAGTGCGGCAAAAGCCAATTATCTTTCGCACTCAGCTTTGCCTCTTGAAGCAACAAAAATAAGCATGGGAAGTCCGCTAGAACGCTTGCTAGAGCGCGCTGAAACGCTGTTTTCTCGGTAAGTTTCTGGGTGTTCCAACACAGCACCCCAAACGCTTCTCCATGAGCAATAGGATGCTCATGGATAAATTGCTGAGGAATCACAACCTTGGGTTTAAGCACACTTCCGCCTTGTTGAAACTCCGTACTCTCATTTCGTCACCAGCGCCTTAACCTCAGTAACTCATTGTCTTTGCTTCACCAATTAGAAGATGTAGATTACACCCACGCCGAGCTCTGCCTCATAGTTGTTGCGAGCAATAGGGCTGTCCGAAACGTCACTACTATAGCGCTCGTAGAGTCCCTCAACGAAAACTAGCCAGCTGTCATTTAGGTAATGGCGGTAATTGTAGTGGAGTCCAAACGAGCGGAGGCCGCTGCTCATGTTGGTCTGGCTCAGTCCCGAAGCCGCTGACTGCGCTGCGGTAATACCGAAGTCTTGGTTGGCCCGGTCGCTGTCGTGGAAAACGGCAACGAGCGCCAATTCAGAGCCGGTGCCATCTAGTTGCTCGCCAAAGCGACGACCGATCCCGAATATACCAAGCGAACCGTTGTCACCGGTGATGACGCGGCCATCGAGCCAGTAGCGCCAATCGGAACTGAATGCCCGACGCGCTTGCAGAACAAATTCAGTACCTTCTTCAGAATCGCCGAGGCCATTGAGTCGACCGTCATCAGAGTCAGCTTCTTCACGGCCTTCGTCGAATCCCAAAGTAGCTTCGAATAGCCAGACATCATCGCGACGTCCGCGCCAACCGAGCGCTTCACCCGCAAAGTAAAAAATATTGTCGCCTTTGCGCCATTGTATCGCGCCAGCAGGATCGATTTCGAAGCCGAATTCATCCGAACCTTCATAGGCAGACTCGTACTCAATGCCGCCACCCAGTGCAAAGGCCCAGCCGTCCTTACCCTTCGTGAAGTCGTCTAACGAAGGCAATGGAACCAAAGCCGTCCCCTCGTCTTGCGCCATCGCTGTTTGAACAGCTAATCCATTTACGCACAATGCCAACAGTAAGCCAGTGAACTTTTTCATATAGACCTCGCACGATTTAGTCTCAGTAATTGAGTACTTTCTTGATCAGAGTAGCACAACGTAGGATTTCTAGGATTAGATCAATTGTAACCACTGTATTTGCGAGTCACATAATGGCAAGCGCCTATATTTACGGTATAGCGTATATTTGCATTTTTTACGCCATGGCGTATAATCATAATAATTACTTTATAGCGTAAATTTAGGTATGTTCATATGATAAACATTACACGCCCAGAACAGCTAAGCACATTCATAAAAGAGTACCGCAAACAACAGCAACTCACTCAATCTGACGTAGCCAAGCTCATCGGTATTCGTGTTGCTACTATTTCTGACTTTGAGAATAACCCTAAATCCAGCAAGTTAGAGACCTTTTTCAAGATCTTGGCTGCTCTTCATTTACAAATGGAACTGACCTCACGTGCCCAAGCTGTGAACGAACAGCAAAGCCGATGGAACGAGGAGTGGTAACACATGGATACACTTGATGTTTACATGAACGGTTACAAAGTCGGCGAATATGCGCGCACCCGAAGTGGTGCTAATACGTTCCGTTATGATAGCACTTGGCTCGAATCACCAGGACGGCGCGGCATCTCATTGTCGTTACCACTTCGATCAGCGCCCTACACCGGCTCCGAAGTATTTAACTTCTTTGATAATCTGATCCCTGACTCTCGAGAAATTCGGGAGCGTATCGTTGCTCGATTCAATGCTCAATCGACGGAACCCTTTGATATCTTGGCGCAGATTGGTCGTGACTGCGTAGGTGCAATACAGCTGGTTCCTCATGGGTCAAGACCACCACATGTGAAGCAAATCAAAGCAACTCCATTGAACGACAAGCAAATGGCGAAGCTGTTGCGGGGATACCAATCCAAAGTGCCACTTGGCATGTTGAAAGATGAAAATGATTTCCGTATTTCGTTAGCTGGTGCGCAAGAAAAGACAGCTCTCCTTTATCATCAAGGACGTTGGTGTTTACCTCACGAGTCAACGCCTACTTCACACATTCTCAAATTACCCATCGGTGAAATTCGGTCGCATGACCGAGTAATCGATATGACTCATAGCGTCGAAAATGAATACTTGTGCCTCAAAATTGCCAAAGCTTTTGGATTTGCTACCGCAGAGTGCGAGATTATCACACCGGATGGTGAAAAGGCGCTTGCGGTCGAACGTTTTGACCGACAGTTATCGCATGACGGAACTTGGATCGTACGGTTACCTCAAGAGGATTTCTGTCAGATTACTGGAACCTCGCCCGCCGGAAAATATGAAGTCGATGGAGGTCCCGCAATCGTTCGAATCATGCAAGAGCTGCTCGGATCCGTTCACCCAACTCATGACCGTAACCTGTTTATGCGCACACAAGTATTATTCTGGTTATTAGGTGCAACGGATGGTCATGCTAAGAACTTCTCCATTTTTCTTGAGCGAGAGAATCAGTATCGTCTGACACCGCTGTACGACATCTTGTCAGCTTTTCCCGCTGTCAGTAAAAAGGGATTACATGAGAAAAATCTCAAACTAGCCATGTCACTCAAAGGTCGTCGGGGAAGAAAATACGAATGCCGCAAGATTCGAAGAGAGCACTTTCTCGCTACCGCTAAAGAAGTCGGTTTTAGCACAGACACCATGAACGAGATATTGGATGAGATGGCAACACGCACGGATGCAGTCATCCAAACGGTTGCCAACCAATTACCCTCTGCCTTCCCAGCCTTCATTGCCGAACCTATTTTCGAAGGTATGCGCAAATATGCTCAACGGCTGGCTTGCTAAACTGCTTTCGTAATCCGAAGTCTAGCTCAACCAACAGGCTTCAGCCGAGCTTTTGCGGCGAGCTTGTCGCCAAGCTTGCCGGTGACTGCCCATACGCACAGCGCACCCCATGCTATCCACGACAGACCTGCAGGTATGTTGAGTAAGGCTATTTTTCCGATGTGTTTGCGGTTAAATATCAGCGCCAGCAAGCTCGGTAAGAACCAAACTGCGAGGAACAGCAGCCCAAACAGTACCAATGAGAGTGGGTCGGCTTGTTGCACCATTGCTAAGTAGTTTTGTACGGTTTCCATGTGTTTATCCTTAATAGTTTTCTGATGACTTAGAGTTGAACATCGCTCAACAAGGGAAGTTGTGCTTTGAGTTCTGCAACATCGTGCGTAACGCCTCTCTGAACAACCGTTTTAACTGTGTTGAGTGCTGTGAGATCAATGAGTGGATTAGCTGTGAGAACAATAAAGTCGGCAGCAAAGCCGGGAGCCAATTCGCCGATATCCGCTAACCCCATATGGCGAGCACCAGCTACCGTTGCTAGCTCAAGGACTTGCCAGTTGCTCAAGCCGGTGGCCTGCACTAACTGAAGTTCACGCAAGTAAAAAGGTCCGCTGGCTACGCTATCGGTACCAATTGCCAGCGGAACATCGGCGTCATAAAGCCGCTTGAATAGCTCCTGAACTTTAGGTAATTGTTCCTGTGCGTCAGCGAAATCTTCGGCAGTCCAGTCATAACTCGGAGCAGCCATGGTGGTGTGCCAGCGGCTCCGGAACGTTGGGTGAAGGGCCCACATTTCTGACTCTGGATAAAGCGTCTCCAGCTCTGGTGAAAAGTAGAACAGTTCATTGACAACCAAGGTTAAATCCACCCGTGTTTGCTGATCAGACAAAGTGGTAATCAAACTTTGCATGGGCTCGCTGTCATAATCCACGTAGTCAAACCAGCGATAAATAAACCGTTGACTGTATGGATTCTCGCGTTCAGATAAGTAGGTTTCTTTGTTCGCGCCAACGAGCAGATCTGCGCTTGTTGGAAGCGCGTGTGTTAATGCATCAACGCCGAGATCAGCGGCGTACTGCCAACTCACCTGATCAAGATGCGCAACTGTATCTAAACCCGCGGTTTTCGCTAACCGGTGGCCCAACGCAAGTTCTGCTTCGTTCAGGCCGGTGTATAGTTTGATGGCAGTAACACCCAACGACTTTTGCCGACTAATTTCAGCTTGCCATTCAGTCTCTGTTTGCGGATACACGGAGCCTCCAGCAATTGGCGTTGGCTCAAAAATGAAACCGGCGTATCGCAAATCAGGTCCAAGCCACTCGCCACTTTGCTGGTGCTTTACATACTCAGCGTTTGCAGTTGGGTCGCCCGCGGGACTGAATGCAGAGGTAATGCCTGTAGCTAACGTACTGATGGCATGATACCGAGTGATTTCGCTGTGCCCGTGCATTGAAAATGTGGGTTGACCATCTTTCATCTCAACGCGCTGCGGACCTGCTGTAAGATGCAAGTGAACATCAACTAAGCCTGGCAGCACATACTGGTCATTTAAGTCGACACGCTGATCGGCAGTGGGTAATAATGAGGCTGACTCTTCCTGCTGACCAACCTCAACAATGCGGCCGTTCTTCACCAGCATCCAACCATCGTTCAGTTGCTGCTCGCTAGCAGGGTTAATCAACGTAGCGTTGTGATACAAAACCGAACTCTCATGATCGCTAGCGTTTGCGTCCGCTAGCGCCAGTCCAAGCCCGCCCAACAGACAAACAAGTAAACATTTTTTCATCGCGAATTTCCTATTACTTAGTGTGTTTGCTTGGTAAGTCGAGGTATTCTCGAGCTCTGTTACAGATTTTATTTTCTTTTTTTATGTAACACTTAGCCGCGACCGACAGACTAGACGCAAGAGAACAACATAAAAGATGCCACGAGGATTGTTTGAGCTTATCCGCAACCCACTCAATAACGCCTGAGCAGTTCTTACTGCAACTTTGGGAGCAGAACCATGGAGCAATTGGTCGTACTCTCGTTGCAACCGAGGCCGATCCGAGTGCGCGTGACGATCTCAAGCAAGACATCTTTATGGCTTTGTATCAGTCGGCAACAAGACTACAAGCAGCCGAGAATCCACGTGCCTATTTATTCCGAATCATGCACAACGTGACCGTCGACCATATTGCCCGAGCACAGCGTCACAAATGGCAACCGCTTGATGAGAATATTCAGCAACAAATGCTTGATGAATGTCCCTCACTACAAGTCGATGAGCAATTGCAGAATCAACAATTGATGCGGGCGGTGCAGCAGTTATCCTTAGCAAATCAACAAGTGATTTTGTTGGCATTAGAGGATTTAGATGCGCCGGAAATCGCAGATATTCTGCAAATTAGCCATGGCGCCGTTCGGGTACGCTTGAATCGGGCTAAGACTGAGTTAATGGAGCTTATGCAAAATGACAAATGATTTAGACTTAGCTCAGCTCGCAAAAAGCTGGCAACAACAAACACCGAGCACACCACTTCCCACTGCCGCTGATTTAGCCACAATTAAATCTCGTCAACGGCGGCAGCGCTGGCTGATGTATGTAGAGTGGTTCGGTGCGTTGATGATGGTGGCTGCCGCGTGCTGGTTGGTTGTGGCGGTGCCCGATGCGCTGGGCTATTTTGCAGCAGCATTTCTTGCGGTGGGCGCAGTGGGCACATTCTATGCGAGCTGGCAGGTCCATCGTCCTATCTTAGCCTATGACAACTATAGCAGTGACAGTCTATTGAAGTTTCGACTACGTACTGCCCAGTTCACATTACGCTACTACCGCTATACGCAGTTCTCGTGCGCGGCGCTGGTATTGTTTGCACTGTTATTATGGGTATTGCACTGGTTTCAGCCAACCACAACACCAATGACCATACTAACCTTTTACAGTGCAGTGGTGGCGCCCCTGTGTCTCTTAGCTGTTGTTATTTTACGAAACAAAGCAAAGAAAAAAGCCGCGGAATTAGCGCGGCTTTCAGAGTTGCTTAAAGACTTTGAACAATAGCTTTATACCCACAAATAGGATAGTACCGCTTACCTCTTGCGAGGACGTTTCATGAGTATCGATCTGACGTATACTTTTTCTAAATATATCGCCTTGCGATAGGTCAAATTTAGGTGTCGAGAAAGATGACGTCCCACATTCATTGTCAAAATTGCAGTATGGCACCATTGTGCTTGCCTTATCTGTTAAATCCAGAACAAATAGAGCAACTAGATAGCATCATTCAGCGTCATCGCCCTTTGCAAAAACGCGATCTTGTGATTCATAGCGATGACCCAGCCAAGTTTCTTTATGCGGTGCGCTCGGGCTCGTTGAAGTCATACACTCTGGACAGTCAAGGCGGTGAACAAATCATCGACTTTCATCTACCCGGTGACTTGATCGGTTTCGATGGATTAATTGATGGTAACTATCGGAGCTATACGCAAGCGCTCGAAACGACAATGCTGTGTGAAATTCCAATCCAGTCGTTGGATCAACTCTCCACTGAACTACCTGGGTTACGCAGACAATTACTACGCGTTGTGAGTAGCGAGCTTTATTCCAGCAAGACGTTATTAGGAAACTTGAATCATCACTCGGCACAACAACGTCTCGCGCAATTTTTTGTGACACTGTCCTCGCGATTTCAACAACGCGGTCTCTCGAGTCGCGAATTTCGATTATCGATGACTCGTGCTGACATCGGTAATTACTTGGGGCTGTCGGTCGAAACAATTAGTCGGCTGTTAACACAGCTGCAGCGAGATGGTCTACTGCAGGTGCAAAACAAGCTTGTAGCTATACATGCGCCAGAGCGCTTACGCGCACTGGCGGTATAAGATTACTGGCACGAGCCACAACAAAAATCCTTTCCATGCTGAGGTTTAGTTGCCTTTGGCTCAAGGAATAGAACTTCGTTTTCTAGCGCTATGTGCTCTCGAAGGTCTTTCATGAGCTCGTCTATACCCGCATATAATCGAATCCAGCTGCCACAAGCATCTAACGGCAAGTTGCCCTGATTGATGTGTTGATAAAGACGAATTAATAGTTGCTCGTGTTCAACGTGCTCTTCTTCCATCACCGCAATTGGACCACTTGGATAGACGCCGCCCGCTAACATGGGAAATAGAATTTGTTCTTCTTTCATCATGTGGCTATCGAGTTCATTTGCCATTTCGCTGAGTAAATCAGCAAGACCTAAAGGACACTCGTGATGAGCACCATGCACATCTTCGATTTTGCGGGCTAATTGAATAAGTTCTGGTAACTGCTGACGGTGCTTTTCATGATAATTTGTAAGAATATGCTGAATCAGATCTGCGACCGGCGCATCGTGCCACTGTTGAATAAGATGTTGTGACATGTGAGTTCCTTAATATTTAAAAATTATTGGTGTATGACACAGTCAGTTTTGCAAGTTTAATGCCAGATCTACCCACTTTGATTTATATAGCTATTTTTCACTAGATGGTAAATTACACCCATCATATTCGGGGTAATGCTGCCAATTTGGGTTGATTTCACCATGCAAGATATATCGCTTTTAGAAACATTGATTGCCGACCTAGTGACCGAGCTACCTGCAGTTGTTCGCTTGCAAAAACTCGTTTCGACATTACGTCGTCACTTCCTCTGCGGTGCCGTCGTTTTGCTTCAACAAGATCAACAAATACTGCGTCCCATCGCTAGTATTGGTTTAGTCCGAGAAGCTCTGGGGCGGCGCTTTGTTACTGAACAGCATCCGCGACTCGCAGCTATCCTAGCAGCTAGAGAAACGGTTCGATTTGAACCTGACAGCTCTTTGCCCGACCCATACGATGGCCTGATTGAGGATAGTCCTGATGGACACCTTGCCGTACATGATTGCATGGGAATTTCTTTGTATGTCGAAGGGAAATGCTGGGGTGCTTTAACGCTAGATGCTCTGCAACCCGGAACTTTTAGCGCCAACACTATGCGTGAGTTGCAACGCGCCAGCCTGTTGGTCGAGGCCGCCATTCGTATGGGTCAAATTGAACAGGGTATTCGAGCGCTACGAGGCAGTCGCCGAGAAATCGATACCAGTTTGACCAATACGTACTCGACAAGTAGCGAAATTATTGGTCGCAGCGAGCCCTTACAAAATATTATGAAAGAACTAGAAGTCGTGGCGACTGCTGACTTACCCGTGCTCCTTCTCGGCGAGACTGGGGTGGGCAAGGAGCTATTTGCGCGACAATTACATCTTTGGTCGAATCGCCGAGAGCAACCTTTAATCTATGTTAATTGTGCCGCGCTACCTGAGTCTTTGGCGGAGAGTGAACTCTTTGGTCACACCAAAGGCGCATTTTCTGGAGCAACATCGGAACGAGCTGGTAAATTTGATAGCGCCCACGGTGGTACACTCTTTCTCGATGAGGTTGGCGAACTACCAAGCACCATTCAAGCAAAATTATTGCGAGCATTACAAAATGGTGAAATTCAGCGCTTGGGCAGTGACAAATCACATAAAGTTGATGTCCGAATTGTTGCAGCCACCAATCGTGATCTACAACAACAAGTAAAAAACGGCGATTTTCGTGCCGACTTGTATCATCGTCTCAGTGTCTACCCATTACCTATTCCACCATTGCGAGAGCGGCGTGACGACATTGCATTACTTGCCGGACATTTTCTCGAGCTGAATCGCTCTCGACTCGGATTACGCGCGTTGAGACTCACTGATGCCGCAGAGAGAGCACTCATTGCATATGACTGGCCGGGCAACGTTCGTGAGTTAGAGCATACCGTTAGTCGAGGCGCGATTAAGGCGTTAAGTCAATGTATGGATCGGCAATCAATTCTGAGTATCGGAGTCGAACTGCTAGATCTACCCCATTCGCCGACAGTCGCACAGTCTGTAGATGCTTCGGAATATACCGCTACCAGCATGAATCTGCGTGATGCGGTACAACAACTCCAAACACAAATGATTGAACAAGCCCTGAAGCAAGCGAACCAAAAATGGATCCAAGCAGCCCGTATACTCGAGGTCGACCCTAGCAATTTGCACAAACTTGCACAGCGATTAGGCTTGAAATAAGGAGCGCACATATCATGACTTTACCTGAACTTAGTCGCGAACAGCTGCTTCGCTATAGTCGTCATGTCATGCTACCCAGTTTCGATATGCTGGGTCAGGAAAGGCTCCTCCAGGCAAAGGTTCTCGTTGTCGGTATGGGTGGACTTGGCTGTGCTGCAGTACCCTATTTATCTGGCAGTGGCGTCGGACAGATAACTTTAGTCGACGCAGATGTAGTTGATGCTCATAACCTGCCACGCCAGCACTTATTTGGTCCCGAACATGTCGGCCAGCCAAAAGTCGATGTAGCTATAGAACGATTACAACCACAAGCCCCCGACTGTCGATTTATTTCTCTGCGAGAATATGTCGATGCAAGTCGACTAAACGCGTTAGTCAGTAATTATGATGTGGTACTGGATTGTAGTGATAATTTGGCGACTCGAAATGCTATCAATCAAGCGTGTGTTGATGCGAATGTTCCCTTAGTTTCCGGCGCGGCTATTCGATACGAAGGACAAGTCAGCGTATTTTTAAACGATGGTCACCATGCTTGTTATCAATGTTTAAGTTTGCTCTTTGGCGATCAACAGTTGAGTTGCATGGAAGCAGGCATATTGGCCCCGGTTGTCGGCGTAATTGGAACTATGCAGGCAGTAGAAACTTTAAAGTTAATTGCTCAAGTTGGTGAACCTATCTCCGGTCGAGTTCTGCTTTATGACGGTTTGCATGGAGAATGGCAAGCCTTCAAATTGGCTCGCCATCCCCATTGCAAAGCGTGTTCGGATTAACCTGGTCGGCCATCTGCTCGCGGCGTTGTCAGAATAGGTAAATAGACAACTACATAAATAAGGTAAGCCAAAACCCATGCGCCGCCCGCGAATAAGTACCAGTCAAATGTAAGCTCTGGCCACCACCAAGGTGCAAAGATTCGAAGTAAAGCTGCAATGGCTACAAGTCCAAATGCAACAGACATGATCGCTTTCGGTTGCAACGGACGTCCACTATGGCCGAGCGAGACCCTTGCCAGCATGCTTAAAATCATATTACCCATTGCACCGGCTGTTAATGCATGAATTCCCGTACTCAAAGTGACTTGGCCACTAAAGTAGTGCCATGCGATTAAAGCTAAACCAATAGGTAGAAACCAATAGGCGAGATGCAACGACCACAACAATGGAACACGTATTGTTATCCAAGGTTTCCAACGTAAGCAGCGCCATGCCAGGAGAACAGCTGCCAGTCCATACAGTCCGGCTAGCCAGGTATCGACTATGAGGCTGCTTAACTGTGAGATCTGTAACGCGAAAATCAGCCAAAGCGTGCCGAGCGCAAACCGATCTAACCAGAGCAACGGCTGAACCTTTTGGGTCATCGTGCCGTTGGCGGTAAACATTGGAATGACGCGACCGCCAACAATTGCCATCAATAGCGTGATTAACATGACTGCATTCTGACTGCCGATTTGTTGGATATCGAACCGTCCTGTTAGTCGGCCGTAGTACATCAGTCCATTACATAAAGTGAGCAATAGTAGTACAGGTACGAAGAAGAGATTACGTTTCTGCTTCACGGCTACGAGTGGAATAGCAAGAAGGAATGCAGCAAGCGGAAGGAAAAGTAAGTCTATGGCAACAGGCACATACATAGGCAACCAAGCGCCGAATAATAGACTGAGGCGTCCAAGTAACCAAACCAGAGTCAAAATTGCGAGAGCTTTTCCGTGAGTAGCGCGCAGCCCAGTCCAATTTTGAACTGCGGTTAATAAGAAGCCGACAATAATTGCTGCAACAAAGCCAAACAGCATCTCATGGGCGTGCCAAAACATCACATCGGCAAAAACTGGCAACTGCACGGCGCCACTTAGTGCCCACAACCACAACATCATGGCAATGGCACTGAAAGTGGCGCCAAGTAGAAAGAAAGGTCGAAATGCTTGTCGCAATAATGGCCACATTTTTTCTTCTATTTTCATATCTGTGATCTGAATCATGATCGGAATACCTTAAACATGCATTTAGTTTGTTTAGTTATACCAAGAAAACATGCCCATCCCACCACAATACCTAGAGATACCCCCTAATATCAGGTTCACAATCGACGGCTGCGCCGCCCTACCTACAAAGCGGTAATTCCCCGCCAATTATCGGGCTTGTAGCGCTAATTTGAATTCTCCATAAGCGGTAGAGCGATGAATAATTCTTAGTCAGAGCAGCTAGTTAGCGACTATTGCCAGACGATTATTTCAGTAAACTAAGGGCTGAATTTTAACGTCGTACCATGAGGAGCTTGGTTATGACATCAATACAGCAAGGCGTACCTAACTTCGACCGCTATCGTGCGCTCGGTCTCTCTACTTTTGCCTTCACTCTATGTTTTGCCGTGTGGACAATTTTTTCAATCATCGGCATTCAGATTAAGGATGACTTTAACTTAAGCGACACTCAGCTCGGGTTACTGATGGCAACCCCCATCTTAACGGGCTCAATTAGTCGTCTGTTTCTCGGAATTTGGACCGACCGTTTCGGTGGTCGTTGGGTTTTAGGTCTATTGATGCTGACCACGGCTGCCTGCGTCTACTTGCTCACCTTTGCCACGAGTTACGAAATGTTGCTGGTTGGCGCCTTGGGGGTAGGTTTAGCCGGTGGTGCGTTTATTGTCGGTGTGACCTATACCGCAAGCTGGTTTGACACCAAGCAACAAGGTACAGCACTAGGTATTTTCGGAGCCGGTAACGTCGGTTCTGCAGTCACTAACTTTGGGGCACCCTTTTTATTGATCGCTCTTGGTTGGGTAGGTACAGCACAGGTTTATGCGGCAGTACTCGCCGTGATGGGCTTGGTTTTCATATTGTTTGCAAAAGAAGATCCATTGACTCAACAACGTCGTGCACAGCCTCAACTATCTTTTATGACCCAAATGGCGCCGCTTGCAGAACTGCGTGTTTGGCGTTTTAGTCTCTACTATTTCTTTGTGTTTGGCGCCTTTGTCGCACTTGCATTGTGGTTACCCCACTACCTTATGGAAGTATACGACCTGAGTATTAAAGAAGCAGGTTTTATTGCTGCACTTTACACAATTCCGGCATCTCTTTTCCGTATTCTTGGTGGCTGGATGTCTGATAGATATGGTGCACGGCGAGTGATGTACTGGACCTTTATTGCATCGGCCATTTGCACATTCATGTTGAGTTACCCGTCAACTGAATACATTGTGCAGGGCGTACATGGTGAAATTCGCTTTCAGTTTGAGATAAATCTTGCGGCTTTCGTGGTACTGACTTTTGTCCTGGGTTTTTTTATGTCGCTCGGCAAAGCTGCCGTGTTTAAGCATATTCCTGTCTACTATCCCAAAAATGTTGGGGCCGTAGGGGGTGTAGTTGGCATGATCGGCGGACTCGGTGGCTTCTTACTGCCATTGACGTTCGGAATGTTGAATGACGTCATTGGTGTCTGGCAAAGTGTGTTCATGCTGCTGTTCGCCATTACCTCTATTTCACTCTTGTGGATGCACTTTTCAATCCGCCAAGCAGAGCGAATCGAACTACGTAGTGAGATTGAGCAAACAGACCTTCCAGAATTTTCGACTCCGGATCACTACACACTGGATGACTGGCGTCCAGAAGATCCAAGTTTTTGGGAGCAAACCGGCAAAAAAATTGCAAAACGCAATTTATGGATTTCTATTCCAAATCTCTTTTTAGCATTCGCAGTGTGGACTATTTGGAGTATTCTCGTGGTCAAAATGCCTCAACTTGGTTTTGGATATTCATCCAATCAGTTGTTTTGGCTTGCCGCATTACCTGCTCTCTCCGGTGCAACTCTAAGAATTTTTTATAGTTTTATGGTGCCCATTTTTGGTGGTCGGCGGTGGACAGCAATTTCTACCGCTTCACTGCTCATTCCATGTGTTTGGATAGGTTTCGCGATCCAGAATCCTGAGACACCTTACATCGTGATGCTTATTCTTGCCCTACTCTGCGGTTTTGGAGGAGGTAACTTCTCGAGCTCCATGGCCAACATCAGCTTCTTCTATCCACAGAAGGAAAAAGGTGCAGCGCTAGGAATGAATGCTGGATTGGGTAATCTTGGCGTTTCAGGCATGCAGCTCCTTGCGCCGTTGGTCATAGCCGCCAGTGTATTTGGTCCTTTGGGAGGTGACCCATTAGTCGTACAGCAAGGTACCCTGCAAGGTACGGAACTGTGGTTACAAAATGCAGCCTTCTTATGGGTTCCCTTTATCGCCATTGCCGCTATTGCTGCGTGGTTTGGCATGAATGACATTTCCTCGGCAAAAGCTTCGTTCAGCGATCAAGCGGTTATTTTTAAGCGCTCTCACAACTGGATCATGAGTGTTCTTTATTTAGGAACCTTTGGCAGCTTTATCGGGTTTGCGGCAGGATTCCCTCTGCTCTCAGGAATGCTTTTCCCTGAAGTCGACCCCACTAAATATGCGTTCCTCGGTCCTTTGGTGGGTGCACTAGCTCGTCCAGTCGGTGGTGTGTTAGCTGATAAACTGGGCGGCGCACGCGTTACATTTTGGAACTTTCTATTAATGATTGCTGGCGTACTTGGGGTAATCCACTTTTTACCTTTAGGAGAAAATGTTGGGAGTTTTGCAGGTTTCTTCATCGCCTTCTTAGTACTCTTTATCGCCACCGGTATCGGGAATGGTTCGACCTTTCGAATGGTTCCCGTCATCTTCCTTAATCAGCGTAAGCGCGTTCTGGGAGATACTGACTTAGCGGTCAAGGAAGGGAATAAAGAGTCTGCCGCCGTTATTGGATTTATTTCAGCATTTGCCGCTTACGGTGGCTTTTTTATTCCAAAGTCATACGGTACGTCCATTGCACTCACAGGTGGGGTTGCAGGTGCACTGTATACCTTTGTTGGTTTTTACGTGGTATGCACACTCATAACATGGTGGTTCTACTCGCGTAAACATGCACCGAACCCCTGTTAAAGGGTTACAGTCGAGCGCTAGCCCGCACTCAGATGCGGGCTATTTTTTGGGTCGGAAAGGTTGTATCACAGCCTCGTCACACTCCAAATAAGGCCCGTTCATCAAATCAATGCAGTAAGGAATGGCTGGGAATACAGCGTCTAAACACTGGCGAATAGCTTTGGGTTTGCCGGGCAGGTTCACAATGAGACTTGAACCTCTTAACCCTGCAGTTTGACGAGACAAAATTGCCGTCGGCACATATTTTAGGGATTCCGTCCGCATGAGTTCACCAAAACCTGGCATCATCCGGTCACACACTTCTTGTGTCGCTTCTGGTGTCACATCTCTCTCTGCCGGACCAGTGCCTCCTGTGGTGACCACCAAACAACACCCTTCATCGTCGACCATGGAGCAAAGCGTTGCAGCAATGACTTCCTGCTCATCAGGTATCACTCGATAGACAGCTTGCCACGGAGACGTTAAATATTCCTCTAGGGTTGATTCAATGGCTTTACCAGAAATATCTTCATAAATGCCAGCGCTGGCACGATCACTGACCGTCAAAATGCCAATTTTTGCAGGTTTCTTTTCAATTTTCATATGAATCTGGTGTCTCCTGTACCTGCACCAGGCCCGCTAGCTTCAGCCAATAACCATTACTTTCGGACGTGGATAAGCGCACTGACTGTGCGCCATGTTGATTTTTCTGAAAACGCTGAAGCCAAACTAGGCTGTCATTTGGTTCTGGACTTAAGCGTACCATATCCACTAATTCGTGCATGCCATTGAGTTGGTTGATGAGGTTATAACGACTCCCTGACTGCGTTTGAATGCCATTTAACACAAACACATCGGTACCATCTTGACTAGTCACTGAGCGTCCTTGTGGATATTTAATACAGCACAGTTCACATTGGTCTTTCGAACGATTTTCCGAACGTGCAGTAAAGCAACGGCCGGACCACGCCAACGGTAGATGACCAAAAGCAAAAACTTCTGTTTCAAAACAATCGCGGACACTATCAATCATGGACTCAGAGAGCAGCTCCACTAACCAGTCTCGGGACAATTCAGCAGGTATGACCCAGCGCTTCATACCCATGCCGATAAATTTCCGTAAACTGTGCTGGTTATAGATTTGCAATGCCGCGCCACCCACGAAGGGTAACTTCTGTTCGGCAAGCATACTGACGGCCCCAACATCATTCGCTTCCACCATAAATTCACCATTGTCACAGTACTTCCGCAACTCCCGAAGCTCAGAGGGTGCCTCAAGCAAGGTCATTGTGGAGAGGCAGACCTGTTTACCAGCCTCGCGAAGCATTTGTGCAATATGAAAATAATTTTCAAATTTAAGTTCGCGTCGTTTGCTACAGACTGTTTCGCCCAAATAAACACAGTCCACATCAGATTCTGCGACCTGTTGATAAAACGCTTCAACTTGTTGACGCGGCCAATAATAAAGAATGGGTCCAAATGAAAATTGCATAATTTACTTCCATTTTCGATGGTAGGCGCCGAGTGTCGTTTGACTGCCTTCTGAGAGTCCAGATAGCACTGCATCCCACTCTGCTGAAACCGTAAAACGCTCAGGATCGATCATGACCGCATCTATGGCTTGTCGCCAGACTCGGGTGATCTGCGCAACATATGCTGGACTGCGCTGACGACCTTCAATCTTCAAGCTCGAAATACCCTCGCGATAGAGCTCCGGCAATAGATCTAGAGTATTGAGACTCGTCGGTTCTTCCAAAGCATGGTACGTTTCATCACCTACTTTAAAACGTCCTTTGCAGAGGGTTGGGTAACCCGCTGTTTCATGAACTGAAAAACGATCAATCATGATGCCATTTAAACGTGATTCTAAACCGCCATCACTCGTTTCATCCCAACGAACAAACTGTGCTGGTGAGCATGCGCCTGCAGTATTAGGTGATTGTCCCGTCATGTAGGAACTTAGGTAACATCTTCCCTCAGCCATGATGCATAAACTGCCAAATGCAAAGACTTCGAGCTCTATATCCGTTGTTCGTGCCAGCGCGCGGACTTGCTGCATTGACAACACGCGCGGCAGAACCACACGTTTGATTCCAAACTGTTTGTAAAAATCGATTGCCGCTGCATTCGTTGCCGACGCTTGAACACTAAGGTGTAACTCAAGTTTCGGATACCGCTCTGCGGCATAGGCGAGCACTGCTATATCAGCAACAATCAGCACATCGACTCCGACAGCAGCGGCATCATCAATGGCTTGACGCCAATGATCCCAAGTACTGACATGAGCAAAGGTATTGATGGCCACGTGAATTTTTTTTCCGTAGCGATGTACCAAACGGACAGCTTCCCGCAGTGTCGAAACATCAAAGTTCAATCCAGCGAAATGACGCGCGTTCGTTTCGCCTTTGAAACCGACGTATATTGCATCCGCACCATTCTCGAGTGCTGCTTTTAAGGCTGGCATACTGCCAGCAGGACAAAGAAGTTCCATTTTATTGATCCGTGCCATGAACATGCATCCATAATGGCAATTATAATCCCTGATAACTTTGATGACGCGCAAAAACAGGAACAATGAATGGCTATTCCTAAAGGAGTAGAACACACTCCCGAACGACTAAAACAGACTCTGAGATGGGTACCTAAGCCACTAATTTATGGCGGTATAACACTCTTATTTGGTCGTATTTTTAAAACTGATTGTGAGCGCGGATCATTTGATTTTTTGATAGGTAAAAAAGTCTTCATTACAATTAGCGATATCGAATTACAATTTCAGGTCAGTGCAACAAAGCGTTATCAGCGGACATTTCTTAACGTCACTCCTATAACTACCGAAGCAGATGTTTCCATGCGGGTTACCTGGTCAGCTCTATTGCAACTGACAACTCAAAAAGTGGATCCTGACACGCTGTTTTTTAAGCGCAAGCTTCTACTCACCGGTGATACTGAGTTAGGCCTACGGATCAAAAATCTGCTCGATACCATTGAACTCGAACAGCGGTTGCCAGCTGCAGTGCATCAGCAACTGTGTAAATTGGCGGATAAATCCATGATCGAGATCAACTAAGTATCCCTTCAGGAGTATCAAATTTATGATCTAAATCACGTAAAATCTAGGCTCACACATGCAGAACGTTGGGAGCCTAATATGGCTGCAGTAATTTGGAATCAAGCACTGATTGATAAATACAATATCAATGGACCACGTTATACGTCTTACCCTACTGCGCTAGCCTTGCATGGTGGTTTCGAACATCAGAATGTGTTTAATACTTTAGCCAATAGCTCCGAGACACTTAGCCTTTACATCCATTTGCCATTTTGTCACAAGCTCTGTTACTACTGTGGCTGTAATAAAGTCATCACTCGTCATCAACACAAGGCTGATCGTTATCTCGATATGTTAGCCAAAGAAATGGCTATTTATCAGCCTCATGTTGCGCAAAAGCAAGTGAATCAAATTCATATGGGCGGTGGTACCCCGACTTTTCTCACTGAAGAGCAATTGAGTCGCCTGATGACACTGTTGCAGCAACATTTTCATATTACTGACGATGCTGAATTGAGTATCGAGATTGATCCCCGTAGTTGTAGCGACGAGAAGCTAAAACATCTGCGAATACTGGGTTTTAACCGTGTCAGTTATGGTGTGCAAGATTTCGACAAAGAAGTACAAATTGCAATTAATCGCGTACAAGACACTGACTTAATAGCGCATCAAGTGCAGTTGAGCCGAGAACTCGGTTTCCGCTCAATTAACTTGGATTTAATTTATGGTTTGCCTTATCAACAACCAGCCTCTTTCGCCGCCTCTATTGAGCAGGTAATTTCATTGAATCCAGACCGTGTGTCGTTATTTAGTTACGCGCATTTGCCGAGTCGTTTTGCAGGCCAGCGTAAAATTGACGACAGTTCACTACCGACAGCACCTATAAAGCTTGAGTTACTGCAACTCGGCATCACCAAGTTTACTGCAGCTGGCTATCAGTTTATCGGCATGGACCATTTTGCGAAAAGAGAGGATGAGCTGGCAATTGCCCAGCAGCAAGGACGCCTACAACGCAACTTCCAAGGCTATACAACTGAAGGTCAGGATTGCATGCTCGGTATCGGTGCATCTTCTATCAGTCAGATCGACGGCGTACTATGGCAGAATAGCAAAGATTTACCTGACTACTACAAAGCGCTCAAGAATAACCAATTACCCGTGGTGAAAGGTTTCATATTAAGTGATGACGACCGTCTTCGTGCTGCACTAATCTCACAAGTTATTTGTCACTTTGAGCTCGACCTCAATCTATTTACAACAACCTGGAACCTCGATAATTTCTGGCGTTACTTTGCTACTGCAAAAGAAAAGCTCGCACCTTTTATCGAAGATGGACTCGTCGAAGTAGACGATCAGTCATTGAATGTCACAGCTCTGGGACGATTATGGGTACGCAGTATCTGTGCGTGTTTCGACGCATACTTAGATAACGAGACAACGATGCCTCGTTATTCGAAAGTGGTCTAATTAAACTCTAGGCGAACAGCTGTAGTAGTTCGCCTTTCCGATTAACCGTAACAAATTCAGCGATACTGCCTGCCTTAATTTTGTTCACCATTAGAGTCAGCGGCTGGTCGGCCTCATCACTACTGGGTGGATGTCCTGCACGTCCTTCCATACTGGCAATGAAAGCTATATCCCAATCCACTCCAGTATGATGCGACTCCTCTAACAATAGAGAAAAATCAGCTACCTCTTCTGGTAATTTATCAACACAAAGTACTGGTTCCAACGCTCCACCTTGTTGCTGTGCATATCGTTGTTGCTGACTCGCTGTTGCATCTTGTGGCAATTCAGCTTTGGCGAGCACAAAAAGCAAACGTTGTGGTTCAGGCTGTTGTTGTGCAGCAGCAATTAAATCGGAATAGCTTTCAATAACCATAATGGGCATCTCTCGAAATTGATTCAACTGAGGAGTGTACGCGGTTACACCAAACAAACCCATACAACAAAAAAGGGAGCTTAGCTCCCTCTTTGTGAGTAGTTTGTCTGGCACACTTAACTGGCTTGTTGCCATGCGCGCTGTGCAGCACCCACTGGATGCGCCACTTCCGCCTGATGTTGACGATGATAGTGACGTTTATTGTGCTCTTGTTGGCGGCCAGTACTAAAAGCAGAAACACGTTTTAGATAACCGATAACTCGCGTGCCATAATCAATATCCTCAGAGCCACACTCCGAGCATGCTTCGAGTGTTCGTTTATCGATATGTTCACATGCATTGCAAATCGTGATCTTCACATTAATACAAAAATAATTACAGCCTGTACGAGCCGCTGTGTTCAACAACGTTAAGTATCCAGCTTGGGTGAGTTTCTCATCTAGATTGAGATGCAATGCCGAGCCACCATCCAGATATTGAGTTAGCTCTGAACCATGCAAAACAAGTTTATCCAGCGCATTCGAAGCTTCATCTTCAACAACATAAAAATAGGAGTTATAGCAGTCACGAGGGACAAAATATCCATCTGCACGATCCCATTTAGCATTCTTCACACCTAGATTCTCCGCAGGCACAAACTCAGTGTTGAACATATATCCATATTCTTTCCGTGCAGCTCGGTTCGCATCATAAATTACTTTGAGTCGTTCACGGACAAACGCGGTATAGTCGGGATTATTTCCTGCCACAATGCCTTGAGATTCTGCGGCCTCGACCATACCGTTGATACCAATCGTCAAAAACTGCTTATCTAAACTAATGAAACCAGCATCGTATACAGTCAATAGACCGGCTTCTTTGTAAGCTTCCATAAGCTTGCGATACGCCACTTGATACTTCTGGATCTTGTCAATTTCTACAGCAAGATCGCGACCATCTTGCACTAGGCGATTCATATTGATCGTAATCACATTGATAGAGCCGGTCGCCACTCCTCCCGCACCGAGCGTGTAAGAGAATGTGTGATCGCTAATTTCACTGCGTAAACGACAACAGGACGCCAGTGAATCTGCATTATCCGATAAGTAAACAAAGAATGAATTCCCCTCTGCGAGCTCCGTTGCAATTTCTTCAGCAAACGATTGGTCTTTACAGTGTCCATCTTCAGTCAGCATCGCAACCGTAACGACTGGGAACGTCAAGATTGTTTTCTTACGTTCTGCATTAAACCACTGCATAAAGAAATCTTGCAAAGCACTCACTGATGACCATTCAGGTTTGCTGAAATCAGGGAACACGAACGTTCCAAACATGCTGTCAAAGTAGAATCTATCGTAAATCGAAATATTCCAGAACACGCTTTGATACCCTCTTGCTGCGGCTGGCTGATTTAACGCGTAAACAACATGTTGTAGGTGGTTTTCAATTTGACGTCGATGGGTGGTTAAATAATCATCACCGTAATCCTTGCGCGCAAAATAGTCGAAATATGTAAGGAATTCGACGGTGGCTACTGCGCCGGCGAACTGTGAACTAACTGCAAATACGAAGTTCACGAAACAACCACAAAAGCTTTCTAGATGTTTCGGTGCGAGTGATTCACCGCCGAGTTTTGTCAAGCCATCACGTAAGAATGGGTACATGGTCACCGAAACACAGTATGGCTTCAGACTGGTTTCGTCATGCACATAAATTTCATGCTCTTCGATCTGCCGAACATACTCTTGAGCAAGATCATTGCCAAACAACTCAGCAATCTTGCTGCTGACCTGCTTGCGATTAACCTGGACGAAGAAATCCTTCATCAGCTCAGCTTCTAGTGTCGCAATATTTTTTTGTGTCACGTTGGCATTGGCATCCATTTTCGAGCCATCTGCCGCATTTTGTGCTTGCAGATACTCATGGATGAACTGCATTTTGTTATCGAGTTGATCTGGATGTAAGCGCAGCATTTTGTCCTTCCTTATTTAGTTCGATAAATTCCGGGCAAAATAATGCGTTGAGTACTTTGCCCGAGCGCAAATCGTAAAATCTTTGGTTAGTTTTAGGACTCATCAGTCCCCCGCGCTCAGCGACCCACGGTCCTGTCTTTAAATAATCGAGGTGTTTTTTCAGACCGTCATCAACATCGACTAAGCCGGTATATAAACATGTTGCTAAACCCCGTTGTTTAGCCATATTTAAGAAATAGGTAAGATCTTGCGAATACCATTCACCACCTAGAAATAGAACGGCGGTGATAAGTCCCTGATAACGGTCAAACTGTTGTTGCAGATGACTAGCGGTCAACGGGTGTCCACGATCTGCTGACCAACTGTCTGCGCTATGGCAGCCTTTGCAACCAATTGGACAACCCGTGATGGTATACGCTAACGCTACCTCACCAGGAACTTCTTGAAACACAACCGCTTCCGCACTAAATCGCATAAACCCTATATCCTGTGCCTTATTCAAATTAAAACACTATATCTTGTGTATCAGGCTAGTTGATATGACTAGATTTTCCTTGATCAAGATCAATAAAAACTGTGCGTGGGTAAAAATGACCCAAACATGTAAATTCACCTAGCAGTTGCTTAGGTCTTTTATACCCATAATTATTTTTTAACTATAATTTTCAGAAGCTTAATAATTGGCAGGCTTATTGCAAAGACATTACTGAAGATGAACTCCAACTAATAAGGTGATGTATGGCCGGTTATAAGAAACTTTGGTGGACGCTCATCGCTATTCTGGCGATTACGTTCGGTATTCTTGGGTATTTTGGTAAAGAGGTGTATCGGGAAGCGCCACCAATTCCTGCCAAGTTTGTAACAACAAACGGGCAGGTATTAATGACGGAAGAATCAATTCTTGATGGGCAAACTGCATGGCAATCTGTAGGTGGTATGCAGTTAGGTTCAATCTGGGGTCATGGTGCATATCAAGCACCGGATTGGACAGCGGATTGGTTGCATCGAGAGCTTCTCGCTTGGCTTGAGATAGCTGCTGAGGAAACCTATGCGACAGACTTTGATAAACTGACTCCAGCACAAAAAAATCAACTCGAGTTTGAACTTAAACGGGCTTATCGCACAAATACCTATAATGCCGATAGCAATGAAATTGTTATAGACGAGCGACGCGCTCAAGCTATCACAATCACTGCTGATTATTACGTTCGATTGTTCAACGATGACCCGAGCTTGCGCAGCACGCGTGAGAGCTACGCGATGAAAGAAAACACATTGCCTAGCCTCGAACGACGCCAGAAAATGACACACTTTTTTTTCTGGACTGCATGGTCTGCTGCTACCGAGCGACCCGATAGTAATATCACCTACACAAATAACTGGCCGCATGAACCACTCATCAACAATGTGCCTAGTCCGGAAAATATCATTTGGTCGATTATCAGCGTCATTTTACTTATTGCTGGTGTTGGCGGTTTGATTTGGGCTTGGGCCTTCATACGTAAACACGATGAAGAAGACGTTCAAGTACCCAAGCACGATCCGATTAGTTTGGTAAAGCTAACGCCTTCACAACTGGCATTAGGTAAGTATTTATTTATTGTGGTTGCCTTATTTACGTTGCAGGTATTTTTGGGTGGCTTTACTGCGCATTACACTGTTGAAGGCCAAGAGTTTTATGGCATTAATGTGTCAGAATGGTTCCCTTACAGCTTGGTGCGCACATGGCACATTCAAGCAGCATTGTTCTGGATTGCTACCGGTTTTCTCGCAGCGGGATTATTTCTTGCACCCATTATCAATGGTGGTAAAGATCCAAAATATCAAAAGCTAGGCGTTGATATCTTATTCTGGGCACTAATTGTCGTTGTCGGTGGCACCTTTGTAGGTAGTTTCCTTGCCATTGCGCAAATCATGCCCGAGCATCTCAACTTTTGGCTCGGTCACCAAGGTTATGAGTACGTTGACCTCGGACGCCTTTGGCAGATCGGTAAATTCATCGGTATCGTCTTTTGGCTGGTACTAATGATACGCGGCATTATTGGTGCATTTAAAGTCAAGGGTGACAAAAACCTACTGGCTCTATTTACTGCTTCCGTTGTAGCGATTGGCTTGTTCTACGGCGCAGGATTTTTCTATGGTGAACGCACTCACTTATCGGTCATGGAGTACTGGCGTTGGTGGATTGTGCATCTATGGGTTGAAGGTTTCTTTGAAGTGTTCGCAACCACAGCCATAGCCTTTATCTTCCACAGCATGGGGCTCGTCTCAAGACGCATGGCCACTACAGCCTCACTTGCGTCCGCTTCATTGTTTATGCTTGGTGGTGTACCCGGTACGTTCCATCATTTGTACTTCTCCGGTACAACCACTCCCGTCATGGCAGTGGGCGCAACATTCAGTGCTTTGGAAGTAGTGCCGTTGATTGTGCTCGGTTACGAAGCTTGGGAAAACTGGAGTATGCAACATAAAGCCCCATGGATGGCTCGCATTAAATGGCCACTGATGTGTTTCGTTGCAGTTGCTTTCTGGAATATGTTGGGTGCTGGCGTACTGGGCTTCATGATCAATCCACCTATTTCGCTTTACTATGTGCAAGGTCTAAATACCACACCAACTCATGCCCATGCTGCACTCTTTGGTGTTTACGGCTTCTTAGCGCTGGGCTTTGTTTTGCTTATCTTGCGCTACATACGTCCTCATCTCGCTTTCAATGACAAACTCATGAGCACTGCGTTCTGGTGGATGAATATAGGCCTCGGTTTGATGCTATTCACTAGTCTTCTTCCGATTGGATTCATTCAGTTCTACGCAGCTGTCTCTGAAGGCCTTTGGTACGCTCGTAGTGAAGCCTTTATGCAACAACCATTACTTGAAGGTTTGCGCTGGGTGCGCACCGTTGGTGATGTGATCTTTATCATTGGCGCATTAGCTATTAGCTGGCAAGTCGTCAGTGGCTTGTGGGGCAAACAATCATCAGCAGATGCAGCTGCCCTAAAACAGAACTAGAGAATACCCGTTTTGGGAGGAGCACTTTCCCCACAGTGCCCTCCCCTTTTTGTTTTTGGAGGCGTGTATGTCTGAATCAAATAAACGACAACGCAAGCCCGATACAAGTGATGCGATGCGCACATTGATTCAAACCATTAGAGACACCATTCCTTTCGGCTTAGAGGCCGCAGACATGTGCCAGGGCATATGCCGTGGCTGCTCGAAGAAGATGATGGAGATGCTTGATTCTGAGGTTAGTCAATGGCAAGTCGAACTCGATAACAAGACAGCTGTTCCAACCCTTGCTGACTTAGCTTTTATGAAAAAGCTCGCAAGTCGAACTTACAAAGTATTACAACGCAACAATCTGATCTCAGGCTAAATAAAAAAGCCTCCATAACGGAGGCTTAATCTTTTGGGAAAACGAACGTTACTGCAACAATGGAGAGTCTGAAACCACAAAATCAAAGCCTTGAATATTGGCATCTTGAATAAGAGTATGAATATATTGCGCGACCGCCTTGCGCTCTACCTTTTCATTCAAGTAGGTCTCGATCTTGTCTTTCACTGTCTCATAAGGAAGTTGTTTCCCTGCAATTTTCCGATCGACTGTGACCACATGAAATCCATAACGAGTTTCAACTGGATTCGGCACCAATCCCTCATTTGCTGTAAACACCTGTCGCTCAAATTCGGCGACGGTTTGACCACGACTAATTTGCCCAAGACCACCGGCAGTAGCGCTAGAGGGACACGCCGAATGCTGTTGAGCTAATCGAGCAAAGTCCTCACCTTCACGGAGTTGCTTGATAATTTGTTCGGCCACTATCTTCGCATTGACACGATCTAACTCATCATCAGGTGCTGCAGCAAGCAGGATATGCCGCACTTCCAGTAATGGAGAAGTCATGAACCGTTCGGTGTTTTGCTGATAATAGGTCTCACAAGACTCTTCATCTGCTTTCGGAATTGCCACTTCGCGTTCGATGAGTGCAGCAAGAAAGTCATTATCACTCGACTTTTTACTTTCGTCGGTTACCTGCAGCCCCAGTTTGGCAGCTCGTTGGCGAAGTAGTTCACCGATAACCAACGACTCCGCAGCTTTAGTCATCGCTCGCTCTTGGCTATCTGCGGGATGATATTGCATCTCTGCCAAAATCGCTGGCTCATCGATCGTTTTTTGATTCACTTGGATCATCATTAAACTCCCTAGCGAGCCGCTTTTTGTCGAACAATTTGATGTTGCCGGCGTAGATACTGAACCGGCACGCTAAACATATGCACTAAACGAGTAAACGGGAACACTAAGAAAATAGTCAGACCTAGTGTGATATGTAATTTGAATATCCAGTGAACGTCCGTCATCGCAGCAACCGCTGTACTCGCATCAAATGTCAGTGTGTTCTGTGCCCATGACATCAGTAAGAGCATGGTTGAACCATCTAGGTGATCGAGAGATACAAAAATCGATAACATTCCCAATATTAATTGCGCATACAGCAATAGCAGAATTACGATATCCATGGCACTGCTATTGGCACGGATGCGGGGATTCTTGAGCCGACGCACAATTAAGATAGTCATCCCGTAAAAGCATACGATACCAGCTAAACCACCAGCAATAATGGCTATCAACTGTTTCGTGCCTGCACTGATACCAAGTACATGCCAAACTGCGTTGGGAGTTAATAAGCCAACAAAATGCCCCGCAAATATAGCTAAAATACCAATGTGAAAAGCGATGCTGCCGCGACGCAGCTGCTTTTTTTCCAATAACTGGCTGGAGCCAGTCTTCCATGTGAATTGCTCACGATCGTAGCGTACCCATGTACCTATAAACATCACCGCTAATGCAATGTATGGATAAATACCAAAGAAAAATGTGTTGAGATAATTCATGGTGAAACTCCTTAAGCGTCCGCGGCGTTTTTCACATTATTCAATTGATCGAGATTCAATGGGATGAACTGATCACGACGCTGTCCTTCTGCTGGACGATTTTGTGCTGTCGAACAGGTGTTGGTTGCATCATTACCAGTGAAGGTCACCATTTCTTCTTCCCAAACTTTATCGAGTTCCTTAGGCGTATCGTCGCGCTTTTCACCCTTGACTTGCTGGCGAACATCTCCGAGATCAATTTCGATTGCGGCAAGTTCAATTAAACATTGGAATAATGCGGCATAGTTACTATCACGTTGTTCGAGGCGAGCAGCTAATACTGCCAAAATATGTACGACCTCGGCTAAACCCTCACGCGCGTTGTCGTCGCCCTGGGTAGACAAAAACTCGAGATATAGCGGAATGTAGTCAGGTAATTCTTTAATACCGATTTCCAAACCTGCTTGTTGATATTGGCTCATCAAATCAACCATCGCCTGACCACGGTCACGTGATTCACCATGAACATGTTCAAACAATAACAACGACAGCGAACGACCGCGCTCAAACAGACTGTCATACTCAGACTGCCAATCCATCAAGTTGCCTTTGGTGCGTTCGACAATAAAAGAATCCAATGCTTGTTTATTGGCGTTGCTAAGTGACGATTCATTGACGAGTGCTCGAAGCTCTACCGTTGCCTCCAAAATCTCGTCACGTGGATAGTCAAGCAACAGCGAAATAGCTTGTAAAACTTGCATGTGATTACTCCTTCACCGTTACAGGAATGACTTGTCGCACGCTTTGTTTTTTCGCACCAAACAAACTCACTCCATTGTTACCGTCACTGCAACCGTTGCCAAAAGTGAAGCCACAACTACCTTTTAAGTCGTAGGCATTTTCTGCATAGGCACGATGACTAGTCGGGATTACAAAGCGATCTTCATAATTAGCCAGTGCCATATAGCGATACATTTCTTCTACTTCATGCTTAGTTAGACCAACTTGTTTCAGCACGTCGAGATCTTCTACACCATCCACATGCTGACTGCGTTTATAGGCTCGCATAGCAATCATGCGCTCCAGTGCACGAACAATAGGTGCTTCATCTCCAGCGGTTAACATATTGGCTAGATAACGTAGTGGAATCCGGAGAGATTTCAAATCTGGAATTTCACCGTTCAAACCCACATGTCCTGCTTCCACCGCACTTTGAATAGGTGATAGTGGTGGCACATACCAAACCATTGGCAATGTTCGATATTCCGGGTGTAACGGCAGCGCGACTTTCCATTCCATTGCCATCATATAGACTGGCGAGCGTTGCGCAGCTTGAATCCAGTTGTCAGCTATGCCCTCTTTTCGGGCTGCGGCTTGTACTTCCGGATCATGCGGGTCCAAGAAAATATCAAGCTGCGCTTGATACAAGTCTTGCTCATTTGGCGTATTGGCTGCTTCTTCTATACGGTCTGCGTCGTATAGGAGCACGCCTAAATAGCGGATACGCCCCACACAAGTTTCAGAACAAGTGGTTGGTTGACCGGCCTCAATACGCGGATAACAGAAGGTACATTTTTCTGATTTACCGGTTTTCCAGTTGTAGTAAATCTTCTTGTACGGGCATCCCGATACACACATGCGCCAGCCACGACATTTGTCTTGGTCGATCAAAACGATACCGTCTTCTTCTCGCTTATATATCGCACCAGATGGACATGCTGCCACACAAGCAGGATTCAAACAGTGTTCACATAAGCGGGGCAAATACATCATGAAAGTCTTTTCAAACTGACCATAAATGTCTTTCTGCACCACTTCATCGAAGTTTTTATCTTTCTTCCGTTTTGCAAACTCAGTACCGAGAATTTCCTCCCAGTTCGGACCCCACTCGATTTTCTCCATGCGCTGACCTGAGATCAGCGAGCGCGGACGAGCAACCGGTTGATGTTTGCTATCTTTTGCGGTGTGCAAATTCTGGTAGTCAAAATCAAATGGTTCATAATAATCATCGATTTCTGGTAGGTCGGGGTTAGCGAAGATATTCGCTAACACACGACGCTTGGCACCGATTTTTAGTTCTAATTGACCGCGCTTATTGCGCACCCAACCACCGTTCCACTTGTCTTGGTTTTCCCATTCTTTCGGAAAGCCAACGCCTGGCTTTGATTCCACGTTGTTAAACCACGCGTACTCAACACCTTCACGTGATGTCCAAACATTCTTACAAGTGATGGAGCAGGTATGACAACCGATACACTTATCCAAATTTAGCACCATGCCAATTTGAGCTCTTACTTTCATGGTAACGTCCTCACTCCAACCTTATTCAGTGTCCAACCAATCGACTTTGTCCATCTTCCGGACGACCACGAATTCATCGCGGTTACAGCCAACGGTACCGTAGTAGTTAAAGCCATAGGCTTGTTGTGCATAACCGCCAATCATATGGGTCGGCTTCATGACTGCACGAGTCACCGAGTTGTGAATACCACCGCGAGTTCCAGTTAACTCCGAACCGGGCACATTGATGATTCGCTCCTGTGCGTGATACATCATGCTCATTCCTTCAGGGACGCGTTGCGATACAACCGCTCGAGCACTGATAGCACCATTTACGTTGAAGATTTCGATCCAATCGTTATCTTCAATCCCAGCAGCTTTTGCATCGATTTCGCTGAGCCATACAATCGGGCCACCGCGCGATAGCGTCAGCATCAATAGGTTGTCAGAGTAGGTGCTGTGAATACCCCACTTTTGGTGTGGAGTAATCCAGTTCAACACGATCTCTTTGTTGCCGTTGCCTTTCTTGTTCAGCACTGGCTCCACGGTTTTTAGGTTAATCGGTGGCTTGTAAGCACACAGGGTTTCGCCGAAATCGCGCATCCATTCGTGGTCTTGATAGAACTGCTGACGACCAGTGACGGTGCGCCATGGGATCAGCTCGTGCACGTTGGTATAGCCCGCGCTATAAGACACATGCTCATCCTCCAGCCCCGACCAAGTAGGTGATGAAATAATTTTTCGAGGTTGTGCAACGATATCGCGGAAGCGAATTTTTTCTTCTTCTTTAGGCTTGGCCAGATGGGTGTGGTCACGCCCGGTGAATTCACCCAGAGCTTCCCAGGCTTTCACTGCAACATGTCCGTTGGTTTCTGGCGCTAACGAGAGAATGACCTCACATGCATCGATTGCCGAATCAATCACTGGGCGCCCCTTGTTGGGCCCCTCTTCGTGATGAACACGGTTCAGTTTGCCTAAGAAATCGACTTCTTCTTGCGTATTCCAGTTGATACCTTTACCGCCATTTCCAAGTTTATCCAACAATGGTCCCAGCGAGGTAAAACGGTGATAGGTGCTTGGGTAGTCTCTTTCCACCACAGTGATGTTAGGCATGGTGACGCCAGGAATAGCTTCACACTCACCTTTCCACCATGCTTTCACGCCATACGGTTGGGCTAATTCACCAGGCGAGTCATGCATGATCGGTGTCGTTACGACGTCTTGTTCGATTCCCAAATGACCTTGACATACACGAGAGAATTCCTTGGCAATTCCTTTGAAGATGTCCCAGTCACTGCGCGCCTCCCAAACCGGATCAATGGCAGCAGTCAATGGATGAATGAACGGATGCATGTCCGATGTATTCATGTCATCCTTTTCGTACCACGTTGCCGTTGGTAAAACGATGTCTGAGTACAAACAGGTTGTTGACATCCGAAAGTCTAGTGTCACCCACAAATCAACCTTTCCTTCCGCTCCATCATCAACCCATTCCACATCTTCTGGCTTCTTACCACCGAAATCACCCAAATCTTTACCTAGCAAACCATGTTTAGTGCCTAAAAAGTGCTTCAACATATATTCATGGCCTTTGCCTGATGACCCCAGCAAGTTCGAACGCCAAATAAACATGTTGCGTGGAAAGTTCTTCGGGGCGTCAGGTTGCTCACAAGCGAACTTCAAGCTGCCGTCTTTCAGTTGTGAGACTAAATAGTCCTTCACATCCATACCCGCATTTTTTGCCGCAGCAGCGATTCCGAGTGGGTTACTCCCTAGCTGAGGTGCCGATGGAAGCCACCCCATCCGTTCGGCACGAGTGTTATAGTCAATAATGGAACTTTTCCATTTGTTTTTATCGGCTAATGGAGACACGACCTCGCTCATATCAAGCTTCTCATAACGCCATTGACTCGAATGATTGTAGAAGAATGAAGTACCATTCATATGACGCGGTGGACGCTGCCAATCAAGTGCGAACGCAAGTGGCTGCCAACCGGTTTGTGGACGCAGCTTTTCTTGACCTACATAGTGTGCCCAACCACCACCTGACTGACCTACGCAGCCACACATCATCAACATGTTGATCAAGCCACGGTAGCTCATATCCATGTGATACCAATGATTCAATGCAGCACCAACGATGACCATTGAACGTCCTTTGGTCTTATCTGCATTGCGCGCAAACTCGGTGGCAACACGAATCACATCTGCAGGCCTTACTCCGGTTATCTGTTCTTGCCACGCTGGTGTATAAGGCACATCGTCTTCATAGCTTTGCGCCCGACTTGGATCGTTACTGCCATCATCGACACCATACTGTGCCAACATCAAATCATAAACGGTTGCAACCAACGCAGTCTCACCGTTGGCAAGCGTCACACGCTTAGCTGGGATAAGGCGGATCTGAACTTCGTCATGATGGGTGTGCTGAAAATACTCATACTCATGCGGCGCTGAGCCAAAATATGGAAAACCGACTTCTACCACCTCGTCATTATTGTCTTTGAGGCTCAACTGCAAGTCTAAATCACTGTCTTTGTCTTTTTGCTCAAGGTTCCACTTACCTTTCTCTCCCCAACGATAGCCGATGGAGCCATTTGGGCTTGTCAAACGCTGATCTTTTGAATTCAGTGCGATAGTCTTCCAGTCTGGATTGTTTGCCTCACCAAGATTGTCAACGAGGTCTGCTGCACGCAAAAAACGACCTTGATTAAACGCTTTTTCACCGGGCTCCAGCATGACCAACATCGGCATATCGGTATAACGCTTCACATAGTCCTGAAAGTATGTGCTTTGTTGATTTACATAGTATTCTTTCAAAATGACGTGCCCAAACGCCATGGCTAGGGCGGAGTCTGTTCCTTGGCGCGGAGCTAGCCACGTATCACCAAACTTCGATGCTTCTGAATAATCCGAGGTAATGACACAAGTTTTGGTGCCTTTGTACCGAACTTCAGTTAAGAAATGAGCATCTGGCGTGCGTGTTTGCGGGACATTTGAACCCCATACGATGATGTAGTTTGAATTATACCAATCTGCCGACTCTGGCACGTCTGTTTGCTCGCCCCACACTTGTGGAGATGCCGGCGGTAAGTCACAATACCAGTCATAAAAACTCAGGCAGTTGGCGCCAATGAGTGACAAATAGCGAGCTCCCGCAGCATAAGATACCATCGACATAGCAGGGATTGGCGAAAAGCCACTAATGCGGTCTGGGCCATAAGTCTTTGCGGTATACACATTGCTCGCGGCAATTAGTTCATTCACTTCATCCCAACTTGCTCGAACAAAACCACCAAGACCTCGGCGTTCTTTATAACTCTTTGCTTTTACTGGATCCGTGACAATGGATTCCCAAGCATCGACAGGATCATCGTGTTGGGCTTTTGCTTCACGCCAAAGTTGCATCAATTGTTGACGCATTTTAGGGTACTTCAGGCGGTTTGCACTGTAGATGTACCATGAATAACTGGCGCCTCGTGGGCAGCCACGAGGCTCATGATTAGGTAAATCTGGGCGAGTACGTGGATAGTCGGTTTGTTGGGTTTCCCAAGTCACCAGACCGTCTTTCACATAAATTTTCCAGCTACATGAACCAGTACAGTTTACACCGTGAGTCGAGCGAACGACTTTGTCATGTTGCCATCTCTGGCGATAGCCATTTTCCCAAGTACGATCTTGGTCAGTTGTTACCCCATGCCCGTCGGCAAAAGGTTCTTTTCGGGTCTTGAAAAACCGCAATTTGTCGAGTAAATGACTCATCCTTTAACTCCTGCTAGATGTCGTTACCACGGTAGTGTGGCTAAGCACCTCAGGAAACACCATAGGGTCACCACGTCCACACAGGCGTGTGGTTACCTGAAATTACCCCTGAAGAGGTAGTTGTGTGAATTATTAACCAACTGTTTTATATAATTTTTATTTTTCTTAATACGGTTGTATAGCCCGTCCCAGTGCAGAAGAGGTAGCCCCTTTAACACACTAGACTTATGGTTGTTCGTGCGAGTCGAATGAATAGACGCTAAACTATATGACCCAAGTTTTAGAAATAAATGAGTTAAATGTCTAAGATTTCCATTGTCACGCGGATGGGCATCGCCCTGAGCTTAATCGTTGCACTGACAGTTGGCACTCTCCTTGCCTCTTATTGGTTGTCAGAGCGAGCCGATCAGGATGCTCTCGCCATCAATCTAGCCGGGTCACTGCGGATGCAAACTTATCGGTATGCTTTGCATCATCAACAACAACCGCAATCAGCCGAAGCCTTGAAGTTTGCCGATGAATTGATGGACACATGGAAACATCCAGTTTTTAACCGTTTCAATTTTGGTCAAGGTGAATTGGCGACACAATTTAAATCGACTCGTCAAGACTGGGAGCAATTGCAGTCAAGTTTGATCACGGGCCAGGTTACCGGTGCCGAGCTTGAACGAGAACTAGCGCCACATATCGCTATGCTTCAAAGCTTAGTCAATGCTATCCAAGCTGAAGCGGAATCGCGCATTCGTGCGATTCGTCTTATCCAGATTTTATCTTTATTCAGTACTATTACCCTAGCTGGGTTTATTGCTTATTGGCTTCGTAGTCGGGTCCGTGATCCCTTGCAACAGCTAACCCAAGTTGCTCGGCGTATCGGTCAAGGGGATTTCACTGCTAGGGTCAAACATCATACCGGTGATGAGCTCGGAGTTTTAAGTGCAACACTGAACAAGATGAGTGACGCTATTAGCTACATGTATGGCAACCTCGAAAAACGCGTCGACGAGCAGACACAAGCTATTCAGCGCAGCAATGCAAGACTACAATTTTTATATGACATGGCACGCAATATTATTGAGCGGTCCCCAAGTTATCATGACTTTACTGACATCATTGAAGGTCTGAAAGAAGCGTCCCAAGTGACGGACATTGAGCTGTGCCTCATTACTGCAACGGGCGATAAGCCATACTTGCAAGTTCAGCCCCAAGAACAGGCTGATGACCCATGCGCAGGGGTTGATTGCGCAGCTTGTGTTAGTGCAGGTGGAGGTGTCAGTGTGATGGATAATAAACGCGTTTTCCGATTTCCGTTGGAACGCGAACATCATTATTATGGGGTGTTAGTCGCACGATGCGAACGTGGTGATCAACTGGATGACTGGCAGCAACAATTGATGCAGTCGGTCAGCGATCAACTGGCGATTGCATTGAGCCTCAAGCAAGAAGAAGATCAAGTGCGGCGTTTAGCGCTAATCCAAGAACGAACAGTAATTGCGCGAGAATTACACGATTCACTAGCACAAGCACTATCGTATTTAAAAATTCAGGTCACTCGACTCGATCGAGCGATTGCGAAAGATAATCATGAAATTATTGAAGATGTCTCTCAGGAACTTAGAGAAGGGTTAAGTTCGGCTTACCGACAGTTGCGTGAACTCCTGACAACCTTCCGATTGAAAGTAGATGGCTCAGGTCTCATTAACGCCCTGCAAACGACTATCAAACAATTTGAAGAGCAATCAGACTTACTCTTTCGACTCGATTATCAACTTGCTAACAGCCCTCTTGCTCCACACGAGGAAATTCATCTACTGCAAATTATTCGTGAAGCATGTCAGAACGCAATTCATCACAGTCAAGGCACTGAAGTAGTCATTCGCATCCAAGAATCCATTGACCAAGGTATCAGTTTAAGTATTGAGGATGATGGCGTCGGTATCCCTGAGCAAGCGGAAAAGCTGAACCACTATGGACTTGCGATTATGCAGGAGCGCAGTAAACATTTAGCCGGCGAAATTTTTATTCGTCGACGTGATGAGGGCGGTACAGGTGTTTACTTCAGTTTCCGTCCTGAATATTTGAAAGAACGTGATTCTGAGATAGCTTAAGGATTGAAGTAAACACTATGGCGGCGCAAATAGACGCTTGCTACTAGCAATCCGCAAAGCGCATAGAATCCAGCAAAGGCAACGAAAGCTAAGTCAGGTGTGCCAGTGACACTATGTACTCCCCACATTAACGGCATATATCCAGCCCCTGCAATGGCGCAAGCAGATAACCACCGTAAAGCACTCGGTAGTTGATGCAATGGAAACAATACACTCGCTGAGCGACAAATCGCACTACTGGCGATAGAAGCCGCTGCAAACAACGAAAAGAATATAAACAAAAAAAGTAAAAAGAAGCGTTCTGGTGCTGCACTTAAATATGCACTACCCGTCACCCAAGCCGCCGCCAAACTTATCAACATTAAAGCCAGCGAGCAGACTAAGGTTACTTTGGCGCCACCATATTGATCCGCTAGCCACCCTCCCAAAGGTCTCACCACAACACCAATCAAAGGACCTAACCATGCATAGGTGAGGGCTTGAGGAGCATAGTCATTACTGAATACGGCGACTAATTGCCCTTCCTGCCAGTGTCTGCTCACACCGAAAACGAAAGTTAGTACTAGTGGAAAGCTTAGCGCTAGCCCAACGAAAGTTCCAAATGACATTATATACAGCACCGTCATCAACCAGATATGTGGATTACGAAATAACGCCCAACGAGAATAAGGTGCCGATGCTAATTGATGAGAGTTACTGGCAACGGGGAGTTTCCACAAACTTACCAGCACTATCATGACACCAAAAAAAATGCCGATATGCCCCAACGTCAAATCAATTCCGGGACGCATACCACCAAGCACAGTCCCAGTGCTTACCAACGTTCTATGGGTCACTAAATCATCAACAAACACATTGGGTACAATCACAACTAAAGGCGTGATTATCTGAGCAACGATAATACCAATACCGCCCATACTCGCTGTGAGTGCAAGATCCCAACCGGGCGTTTGAGTATTGCTTTGAGTCTTCATACTACGTAAAAATAACTGCGCACCGCCAAGCCCGCAAAGTATAGCTAAGAGTTGGAGAAGGGGATAACTCACGACCGATATACTGAAAATCCATACCGAAAGTAGACAAGGTATGAGAAGAAGACCACTGATGATACGAATGAAATTCGATAGTAACGCTCGAACTCCTAAAACAAAAAATAACAGTTGGAAACCGGCAGCAGCAAAGCCAGATAGAGCTAGCAATCCGAATAATTGAGCAAACGAAAACCCTAAATCCAGCGCATACAGCAGCACGACAAGCACACTCCAGCTCATCCATACTGCTGTGCTGCTCATCAAATGTATGCTTGCTAACTTATTTAAATTCTCAATTTGCACTGTCGTCTGCGCTTAGTTGTTGTCCACTTGGCTCGCTAATCTTAACTAAGCTTAGAATGGCGATAGCAATGGTTGCTCACAAGCTATTGATAGAGATATTGCTGGGTTATTCCGAGATAGAAGCTATACTACCAATGAGGTATTTATATTTTAAGCTGTTGTTTTTATTGACTTATTTAATATATAAATTTTGAGCATCGTTCGTCTATGGAGCTTACTTTAGGAGCTCTTATAGCGGATATATGTAAGAATGAGTGGCATCGGATAAAGGAGAACGAATATGACTGACGTGCGCTCGAGCATTATGCTCGTAGACGACCATCCGCTATTAAGAAAAGGGCTAAGGCAACTGATTTCCTTCGAGGACGATCTTGAAGTTGTTGCCGAATTTAGCAATGGCAAAGATGCGATTCCGAAGGCCGTAGAATTGGATCCCGATCTAATTATTCTCGATTTCAATATGCAAGGTTTGGATGGCGTAGAAACATTAAAACGTATGCGAGATGAAGGGGTAACATCTCGCATCATCATGCTTACCGTATCCGATGCAGATGAAGATGTCGTTTCAGCGATTACAAATGGTGCCGACGGTTACTTATTAAAGGATATGGAGCCTGAACAACTGATTGAACAAATCAAACGTGCTCTGGAAGGAAAAATGGTGCTAAGCGAAGTGATTACCGAGGTCTTAGCGACCGCTTTGCGCCGCCCGGCTCCACAAGGCAGCGGGAAACTTGAAAGCCTTACTAAGCGCGAATTCGAGATATTAAAGCTCATAGCCAAGGGCATGAGCAATAAAGTTATTGCACGGGAACTCGATATCTCCGACGGCACCGTAAAAGTCCATGTGAAACATTTATTGAAAAAGTTAGGTCTACGTTCTCGTGTTGAGGCTGCAGTATGGATGGTGAATCAAGAAGGTGATCGAAAGTGAGTAACACCTGGACGCCAGTTCAAACAGCGCTTGCTGCCATACAGAATTTAGTCAGTCCTATCACTGACACCGAGAGCATCGATTTATTCAGTGCATTAGATCGCGTGCTTGCTGAATCTGTGTTTGCTTCTATCAATGTTCCTGGCTTTGATAATTCAGCTATGGACGGTTATGCCGTGCGTGCAGTAGAGGCCAATACACGTATGCCTTTACAGGTCGTTGGAAATGCCTATGCTGGCCACACCTTTGTAGGCGAACTTCCGGCGGCAAGCTGCGTTCGAATTATGACCGGTGCACAACTGCCAACCGGAACTGATGCTGTCATTATGCAGGAACAAGTCGAGCGCACAGATGAACAGATTATTTGCCAGACCGATTTGCAGGTCGGTGACAATGTGCGTTTGTGCGGCAGTGACATTAAACAAGGCACCACCATTTTGACCGCCGGACAGCGGCTAACACCTGTTCATCTGGGCTTGCTCGCTTCCATTGGTATTGCTCACGTCAAAGTTGTTCGTAAGCTCAAAGTCGCACTTTTCTCCAATGGTGACGAACTAATTCAGCCCGGACAATCTCTTCCGAGCTCGAGTCACTTATACGATAGTAATCGATTCGTGCTCAATGGAATGTTGCAACGTCTCAATGTAGAGATTCATGATCTGGGTCGTATCCCCGATAATCCGAAAGCACTTGAAGACGTCTTCAAACAAGCCATGCAGAGTGCAGATGTGGTCATTTCGAGTGCGGGAGTATCTGTTGGTGATGCGGACTTTACCAAAGATGTCATGAGCAAGCTTGGCCACATTGAATTTTGGAAAATTGCCATGAAACCGGGTAAGCCTTTCGCTTTTGGTAAGCTTGGCTCTAGTTGGTTTTGTGGATTACCAGGTAACCCGGTAGCAGCTGTAGTCACTATGAATCAAATTGTACAGCCGATGCTACGGAACTTAGCTGGCGAACAATGTTCAGCTGTAACAACATTCACTGCAGAAGCTAGCTGTGTTATCAATAAGCGACCAGGACGTACTGATTTCCAACGGGGTTACTTTGAACAAAAAGAAGGCAAGCTGTTTGCTAGACCCGTCGGTAGCCAAAGTTCAGCCCTACTCACGAGTGTAGCGCGTGCCAACTGTTTTATCATCTTAGAGCAAGATCGCGACAGCGTATCCGCCGGTGAATCAGTTACCATTCAACCGTTTGATCGCTTCATGATCTAGGTCAAAGTATCTTTTTGTAACACACCTCAAAATGAGCGCTTTAACTGTGCTAATTTGGGGAGTTTCATGAAGCTTGTTGATGCGCTGGTCAGTGAACTGCAAGATATTAGCTGCAGCGAGCTATTTGGGATTCCCGGTGATTTTGTTCTACCTCTTTTACAGGGGCTACAACAAAATGGGCAGCTACCATTTTATAGTCTGCACCATGAACCAAGCGTTGTTTATGCGGCCGACGCATGTGCCAGATTCGCTCAGCGTCCAAGTGCGGTGGTGCTCACCTATGGGGCTGGTGCTCTCAATGCTGTGAATGCAATTGCACAAGCCTACGTAGAAAGAGTACCACTAGTTATTATTACCGGCTTCCCCGACAAGCAGGAAATCGATCGCAATATCGCAATTCATCATCAAGCCAAAAATCTTGATTCACAACGTTCTATTTTGGCAGAAGTAACGACTGTACAAGTTCGCATTGATAATGCCGAAACTGCACTCAAAGATCTCCGCTATGCATTGAGATGTTGCCAGAAAGAATCACGCCCTGTGCTCGTCGAAATCCCTCGTAGTGCCTCCAATCTAGAAATTGCAGAATCAAACTTTGGGAAACTGATTAGGCGCGGCAAAAATGCTCCTCGGAACTCGGCAAAACTTATCACGTTGATTGCGGAAAGACTACAAACCGCTAAACGCCCCGTGCTGCTTGCCGGAATTGAGGTACAACGTTATGGTGCTAGTGAAGCCTTACAGAATCTTGCCCAACAGCTAAACATTCCAATTGTCACAACTTTATTGGCTCGTGCCGCAGTTACTCACAGCCATCCATGTGTCCTTGGTACGTTTGTCGATGACACTGATCAACTACCGTATCATTTGTTGCAGAATAGCGATCTGATTATTCATTTCGGTGTGATAGTTAACGACAGCAACTTTGCCGCATATCCACAATTTGCCAAGGGCGCTAAAGTCATTCAATTACATCAAAATATTACCGTACTTGATGATATGGCGTTTGCAAATACTGACCTGGCTTCGTGCTGTGAACAATTGCTCGAACGGAATTTGCATCCATTTTCTACTTGGTGGAGTAAAACGCCCATTACCACATTGATTGAACATGAAACCTGGAACGCATCAACAATTGTTGAAGAAATTGATGCAGCGCTCGTAAAGCAATCGGAAATTGTTCCTATCATTAGTGATATCGGTGATTGTTTATTTGCATCGTTACATGCAAAAGCTACACATGTATTAGCTCCAGCATACTATGCATCAATGGGTTATGGCGTTCCTGCGGCTTTGGGTGTATATGTTTCGAGCCGACTGCGTTCTGTCGTACTAGTCGGTGATGGTGCATTTATGATGACTGGACTCGAAATCAGCCAGCTCAAGGCACACGGTGCAAAACCAATTATTGTTATCTTCAATAATAAATGTTGGGACATGATCGAGGCATTTTCACCCGGGCTTAGTTGTGCTAGCCGTCCTGAATGCGATCTGCAACAATTGACCACTGCTCTTGGTGCGCAAAGCTATCAAGCAACCACTATTGTTTCCTTTAATCAAGCGTTCCAACAAGCCTGGCAAGATACAACAAGCATTCATGTGATAGAGGTACTACTGACCAACCATCGTAGTCAGCGATTAGAGAGTTTCGCGCAACGCTTCGTGCAAGGCTGCAGCCTTTAAGTGAGCTACTACCCTCATACCTCGTTGTAACTCTAATTGCTGCCAAGCAGCACGAGTAATTAAGGCAAAGAACACCTGTTGCGCAACGGCTAGTTCAACTAATAACTCTGCTTGGTGCATTGCTGGATGGTAATCCACTATTTCGCAACGCAATTGGTTCTGTACGCTACTCCCGCCTACGGGCTCAAGAGTTAAACTAACGTCCCGAGCATAGATACGAATGCGATAATCACTGCCAACCTTAAATTCAACATGCTCAGAGCAAGGTAATTGGAGTCTTTGGTTGCCCAACTGCACGACCAACTGTTGATTTTCATTTACCTGTAAAATTGACGTGTTTAATACACTCACAGCAACTTGTGAGCGCAAAGGTTCTTGCTTTAATTGCTCTGACAAAGGGCCTGCTTGTAGCACTTCACCAGCTTTCAATACAACCAAGTAATCACTTATTTCAACTACATCTGTTAACTGGTGACTAACCCAAATAACAGGTAAGTTAAACCGTATATTGAGGTTGCGAAGTAACCTTACAAGTTGTCGTCGAGTGGTTTCATCAAGTGCAGCAAATGGTTCATCAAGCAACAATAACTGTGGCTGGCCTAAAATAGCTCGCGCAAAAGCAACTCGTTGTTGTTGTCCGCCTGAGAGTTGCGATGGCCGTTGCATCAGCAACGTAGTCAAATCACAGGCGCTGATGATCTCATCCCATAAAATAGAATGTTGCTGAGCGCGTTGCCATCCATATCGAAGATTATCGTAGACTGTCAAATGCGGAAATAAATGGGGTTGCTGCAATACCAAACCAACATCTCTTAATCGAAGTGGCTGATCGCGAAAACGAACTGTTGTTTTGGATTGTTCATTTAATCCCGCGATAGTTTCAATCAAGGTAGTCTTGCCGCCACCGGATTCCCCGACTATAGCGGTAATTCCGTCACTAGGCAGAGTCAATTGTACTCGCAATGAAAAGTTTTGAAGCGGTATTGCACAATCAATCGTTAGACTCATTGCGCTCTTCTCCGTCCATAGACGATTGTCAGCACAACCAATGCAACGGCTATCATACCTAAGGACAATTTATGCGCCGCGGTGTAGTTCAGTGCTTCAGTGTGATCGTAAATTAATACAGACAATACCTGCGTCTCACCCGGAATGCTGCCACCAATCATTAATAT
Organism: Pseudidiomarina aestuarii; assembly: GCF_048263735.1. GTDB lineage: Bacteria > Pseudomonadota > Gammaproteobacteria > Enterobacterales > Alteromonadaceae > Pseudidiomarina > Pseudidiomarina aestuarii_B. The sequence continues at coordinate 285,355 of NZ_JBLXDX010000003.1, forward strand.
CACACCAAACTCACCTAAAGTGTGGGCAAATACCAAGGTAGCAGCAACTATAAAGCCACCACGACACATTGGCAGTGCCACAGTCCATAATGCATCCAATTTAGAAGCACCGAGGCTTTCTGCAACAAAGAGTGGTCGTCGCCCCATGGTTCGGAAAGCTTCGGTTAAAGGCTGGACTGCAAACGGTAATGAATAAATTACACTACCAATAACGATACCGGTAAAGGTAAAGGCTAAATGCCTCCCACCAAGAAACTCCATAGTTTTGCCAACAAAGCCCTGTGGACCAAGTGCAATCAACAAATAGAAACCAAGAACCGTAGGCGGTAATACCAGTGGCATCGCTACCAAAGCTTGGATCCAATGACGCCAGCGTTTTCTAGTAAATGCTAACCACCATGACAGTGGCGTTGCGATCGCCAATAATATGACCGTTGTCAGCGCAGCAAGCTGCAGAGTGAGGCTGATTGCCTGCCAATCATTCTCCTGCAGCATACAGTAGCTCCTGGTCGTCAGTGATCTTTTGATAACCGTAACGCAGCATAATCTGTTGCGCAGCGTCGCTCCACAGCATCGCTAACATCAAACTCGCACCTTCGCTTGTCTCGCCATGTTTTGATAACGCCGCAGTGTGAGCCAATAGCGGTGCGTTATTTAAGTGACTGTAGTGTTGCGCGGTACCACCTAATTCAATCACTTGACTCAACGCAACAAAGCCCATAGGCACCGCGCCAGCATAAACTCGATGAATCACTTGGGCGGCGTTTTCGGCATATATAAAACGATCTTGAACTGCCGTTAACCACTCCTGCTGTTCTAGAAATGCTATGGCGGCCTGCCCGTAAGGAGCATGTCGCGGTTGTGCAATTCCAATATGTCGAGCATTCCTAAGCAAAGTTTCCAGTCGGCCCGTCTGTTCTGGGTGCCACAAAACGACTTCACCATAAGCAAATATGCGCGGTGCGACTGCAAGTAAGTTGAGTTCCTTTAATACATTCAAATAATAGGGGTCGGCTGCGATCAAAACGTGGTAGGGAGCGCCGTGCTGCACTTGAGCAACTAGTTTGCCAGTTGCCGCATAGCTTAATTGCACACGATAATTTGGATAACGTTGCTCAAACGACTGCGTAATTTCAGTAATTGGCGCACGTAACGAGGATGCGACTGCTACATGAATGTCTTCCTTGCCGTATGCAACGGATATACACAACGCCAACAATAAGAGAACTAAGAGTCTCAAAGCCATTGCTTTTGAGCCTCTTTGTCACTTGCTTTTGCTCTAACCCAATAGCGTCCAGACGTAGTCAACTCCTGCTTCCAAAACGGCGCTTCGGTTTTTAAATAATCCATGATGTACATTGCTGCAGAAAAGGCTGCCTTTCGATGAGCCGAGGCAACCCCAACAAAAACGATTTGCTCATTCAACGCTAACGTCCCAACTCGATGAATGATTGTTATACTACCCGTCTGCCAACGCATTTGAGCTTGCGTTGCAAGTTGCTCTAAAACTTTTTCGGTCATGCCCGGATAATGCTCTAACCGCATGGACTCTAGTCTTGCATCAGGTAACTCACGCACTAGACCACTAAAGGTCACGATGGCTCCACAGCTTGAGTCTCGCGCCAGGATTTGGTACTCCTCAGACACTGAAAAGTCGTCAGTTTGAATACGAATGATGTTACTCATTTCAACCTCCAGTGACCGGTGGAAAGAACGCAAGCTCATCACCAGCATAGACACGATCTTGCCAACCGCAGAAGCTAAAGTTCTTCGTACAAAGAATATCTTTGTCTTGTAACTCGGAGGTCCAATCAGGGTTGATTTCTACTAGCCGAACACGCAGCGTTGCCAATGTCTCATTTGGTCTGCAATCTATGGTCAACTCTGGGCAATTCAAACGTTCGCGTAATGCAGCGAAAAATTTTACTTTAACCATGTGTAGTGTGCTCCCGTCGCCAATGACCAGTTTTCCCGCCAGTTTTTTCCTGTAATTGAATACCGTTTATCGTCAAGCTCGGGTCGACTGACTTGCACATATCATGAATGGTTAACGCGGCAACGCTGACAGCTGTTAAAGCTTCCATTTCTACTCCAGTAGAGCCCTCAACAGCACAGGTTGCTTGCACGAACACTTGCCCCTTTTCTGTCAACAGCTCAAACTCAACTGCAACCTTGGTTAACGCTAATGGATGACAAAGTGGAATTAAATCACTGGTTCGTTTCGCAGCCATGATACCTGCAACCCGCGCGACAGCGAGTACATCTCCTTTGCGCAGCGCTTGTAGCTCTATTTGCTCCACCACCGCCGGAGTCGTTTGCACGGTGCCAACAGCTACCGCCTGACGATACGTAGTCGACTTTTTACCCACGTCAACCATGTGAGCTGAACCCGCTTTATCCAGATGCGTAAAATTTGACTGATTCATGGTTCGAACTCCTAACCGTGCTTACCGAGCAAACGCCCAACAAAGTTACAGGGACCTTGACCGCTATCGAGCTGCGGCTCAATGATCTCGCACCAGGCCAATTCTGCGGCAGATCTAGAACCCGGGATTGCAAATATTAAGGTGTTATTCGCGAGTCCCGCTAAAGCTCGAGATTGTAAAGCAGAACTACCGATTTCTTGCCAGCTTCGCTGCCTGAAGAGTTCACCAAAGCCATCGATGACCTGATCAAGTAGAGGTACAATCGCCTCCGGCACACAATTATGTTCAGCAAATCCTGTACCGCCATTCAACAACACCACATTCAAATTTGGTTCCGCAATCCAACGCGATACCACAGCACGCAGAAGGTACTTGTCGGTTCCGATAATTTGCCGTTGGTAACGATGATGTCCTGCATCAACAATTGCATCCGCAAGCCAATCACCAGTTTCATCACTGCTCGGAGTGTGGCGGTCCGAAACCGTTGCCAAGGCAACGTGCAGGGCACGTGGCGTTGTTGCATTCACGATACTTCTCCTAAATATTGAAGGGCTTGGCGCCACTGTTGTGGAGTATTGGTGTTTTGAAGCTGATAGGTGAGTTGCCATTCGAGTGACCGCGCCTGCATGTATTCGAGCAGCCCCCGAACCGAGCGATTACCGTCTTCAGCAGAGATCTGTTGCAGCAGATAATCAGCTAGCTTCTCATTATTTGGCAGTAGACAAGGTAACGGCGTGCAGCTGAAATAGCTTGCACACTTTTGCTCGATCAAAAACCGTAAAACCTCCAACGTCAGCAGCGGCATGTCGACTGGAACAATTACTACGTAGTCATAATTGCAGTAGGGCAAGCTACTTAACACACCACCTAAAGGGCCGCGGTTGGCAATGGTATCTTCGATAAAGCCTTGGTCATTTCGACTCACAATGACCTCTTCACAACCACTTGATTTCAGTAGCTTCATAGTGCGTTCTAGTTGCGAACGACCGTCGATTTCAAGTAAAGCTTTATCTTGCCCCATTCGAGAGGACGCACCACCAGCCACAATAACTCCAGTAACTCCCGGCATGCTAACCTCCGATCATCGCCAAATGGCGTGTAGAACCACTTTGTCCTTGATGTAAAAAATGCGTAGCCTTTTTGGTCAGTACCATCTCTTGCAAGGCTTGTTGGAGAGGTCGGGTGTCATCTTGCTGAAGATAATCCCGCAAGTTTTGATGTTGTTCCGTAAATAGACAGAGAAATAGCTGCCCACGACTTGATACTCGCAAGCGGTTGCAGTCATCACAAAAATCGCTGCTGTACGGCATAATGAGACCTAGCTTACCTTGGTAGTCTTGATGCCAAAACTCTTGTGCTGGTCCTGAGGTGGGGCCTTTCTGACACTGAGCCCAGTTATTATGAAGTAATTGCTGTTTGATATTTTCACCACTGATATGGTGACGCTGATAATAACCAACATTATCTGAAGTGCGCATCAATTCGATAAATCTCAGACTTACTTTACGGGTGCGAATGAACTCAAGAAATTCAGGAAGTGCGCCGCCGTTATAGCCCTTTAGCAAAACGCTATTTATTTTAACTTTAGGGATGCCTATGGCGATGGCTTGGTCAATTCCATCAAGAATGCTAGGAAGACGATTTTGGCCTGTAATCAAGTGAAATGTGCTTGCATCAAGACTATCTACACTCACATTTATCGCGTCTACACCTGCTGCATGCCAATCGCTGATGTCACGCTGGAGTCGATACCCGTTGGTCGTGATAGCGACTTCCTCGATACCTGGTATTGCTTTAACCGTTTGAATGACTTCTAACAGATCTTTTCGTAAGCAAGGTTCTCCGCCTGTTAGACGCACCTTACGAGTACCGAGCTGAGCGAACGCTGTAACTAAACGTCGAATTTCTGGGAGAGTCAGTTCTTCAGAACGGGACGTACAATCGGGTCCGTTTGGCAAACAATAGTCGCACCGAAAGTTACAACTCTCAGTGAGTGATAGACGCAAATAGGTAAAACGTCGTGCAAAGCGATCAACTAGCATGTGCTACACCTTTCCAAATTCGGGAGGTAGCCACGTTTCCGTGACCACCCGGTGGTCAATCAGACCACGGCACACTGCGCATCATGTTGCATGTTTATGAAGCAACACCTTAGCGCGAGAGGCTCGGCGTGTATGTGTTGTTCATACTAGAGGTGTAACTGCTAGATTGTTATTGCCATGAAGGGGGTGAGGAACTACCCCATAAGGGATAGTTCACAAAAATAAACCGTCGATTCACATTTTTGAAGAGCTGCGCACGTCTTCGATGCGCAAGCTGCCGGAGCCGCTCTCAATAACGTTCAGGTCGCCGACACTACGCACTACAATACCGCCTGAACCATCGTCAATAGTGACCTTGCCGACTACTTGCTCAATATCCATTGAGCCAGAACCGTCTTCAACGTTAAGGTTGCCGCTGAGATTGCGTACAGTAATCGAACCAGAGCCGTCGTCGATGTCGACATTGCCGGCGTTTTCGACATTGATACTGCCTGAACCGTCTTCAATATCGATATCACCCATAATATCGCGCATGACAATTGAACCAGAGCCGTCATTCACTTCAACGTCGAGCTCGGCGGGCACACGCACAACCAAATTAATATAAGGGCTGTCGCCGCGATATGAGTTGCGATCAAAGTCTGCGATTAACACTGCATCATCACCAGCTTGCTCGAGTGATAAGCGAATTTCATCAGCATCGCGATAGTAAATTTCCGCAACCACATCGATTCGGGTACGTCCCGACTCACCGATAATTTCTAAGCTACCTGCACCGGTGTCTGCTTTGAGCTCATCAATACCGCTTGTACTTAACGACAGGTTCCGCGTTTCATGCTGCAAGTCACTATTACCCCACATGCCACGATCGTCAGAAACATCTGCGTAAACGACGCAGCCAGTTAACATAGTCGCGGTGACTAAAGCTAGTGCTGTTGCTTTCATTCTGGTTTCCTTCTGCAATTTCATATCACTTATTATGGTCAGATTCAGAGTAGACGCAACGAAAGTACGAAAGGTTTACTTGCCGCACGTATTTCACGATTCGCGAATGAGTTTGGTTATATACACTGAAGCTAAAGCGCGTTAGTTTTATGTAGTCAAATGAACGCCTTCGGGCAGTATGAGGAGAGAACTACATGATTGTGCGAACGCTGGAAGATTGCCGTAACTCAGACCGCAAAGTAGACGGTGAAACTTGGAACAGTGTCAGAATGTCGCTCAAAGACGACAATATGGGCTACTCCTTTCATATCACCACCATCTATGCCAATACCGAAACTCCCATTCACTATAAAAATCATTTAGAGACTGTTTATTGCATTAGTGGCGAAGGCTCGATCCTAGATTTAGCAACCGGTATTGAACACCCCATCAATCCTGGCACCGTGTATATGCTGAACAACAACGATAACCACATTTTGAAAGCCAAAACCGAATTGCAGATGGCCTGTGTATTCAACCCGCCCCTAAACGGCAAAGAAACGCATGGGCCAGACGGTGCATACCCGCTTGAAGCAGAGGCTGTGACCGACTGATGACTCTAGACCAGTGGCTTATACTAGCAATTTTGCTGGCGACCGTGGTGATGTTTTTGCTGGGGCGCTGGCGGCATGACATGGTGGCATTAGCGGCACTACTCGCCTGCGTAATTGCTGGACTGGTGGATGGCTCAGCCGCATTCCAAGGCTTTGGACACCCCGCTGTGATTACCGTCGCCTGTGTATTAATTTTAAGTCAGGGTTTGCAGAATTCCGGTGCAGTTGATGCCTTAACTCGTGTTGCCCTACCGGCCAATGCCGGAGCTATTGTGAGTATCAGCGCTCTCGTTGGATTGGGCGCATTGTTGTCTGGCTTTATGAATAACGTCGGTGCCATGGCGCTGCTTATGCCTGTTGCCGTGCATGTTTCGAAACGACTGGAGCTAACCCCCGGACAGATTTTGATGCCTCTCGCCTTCGGCACTATTTTAGGCGGCATGACAACCCTAGTCGGAACCCCACCTAATATCATTGTTTCTGGCTTTCGCGCCGAAGCAGGTTTAGGCAACTTCGGTATGTTCGACTTCACTCCTATTGGCCTAGCCGTGGCAGCCGTAGGTGTCATTTTTATTGCAGTGATTGGCTGGCGAATAGTGCCAGCGCGCAAACAATCAGGCGTCGAAGGCTTTGAGTCCGGCGCCTATATTACTGAGGTTCGAGTTGAAGAAGGCAGCAAATCAGACGGTTTGGCGCTGCATGAAATTGAAGCAGAACTAAAGGATATTGATGCGCAGATTATTGGCATTGTTCAGCGCGAGGTAAAGATCATTGCCGCTAACCCCGGTCGCCGAGTGCATGCGGGCGATATATTAATGCTCGAAGCGGAAGCCGAAGCGCTTAAAGACGTACTCTCCATACTGGGTCTAAAGCTCGAAGAGTCGGTTGAAGATGACGAGGAAGCTGAATCGAAAGACGAAAAGAGCGAAGACGATCAAGAAGATAGCAAACAAAGCGAAATCACATTACTAGAGCTCGTCGTCCAGCCGAGCTCACGACTTGTCGGATATTCCGCGAAAGATATCCTGCTAAGAACCCGTTACGGCATTAACCTACTCGCATTTTCTCGAGAGGGTAAGCGTTCGATGAAGCGGCTACGCGCGATTAACTTCCAGTCTGGTGATTTGCTGCTAATGCAAGGCCCACCGGAGGCCATTGCTGAGTTTGCAGCAGACAATGGCTGCGTGCCTCTAGCACAGCGCGAGCTACGGATTCCAAACACTGCCAAAATTTGGCAAGCCAGTTTGGTCATGATTGGAGCTATTGCAGTGGCGGCGCTAGGCTGGTTGCCTGCAGCAGTCTCTTTCGCTCTGGGTGTACTCGCATCCATGGCACTGGGAACTGTGTCGCTACGTAAGGTTTATGAAGCGGTAGACTGGCCAGTGATAGTGCTCCTCGGCGCGCTAATCCCAGTTGCGGGAGCTATGGATTCTACTGGAACGGCTGCGCTTATTGCTACCTTCCTGGTTGATAGCGTAGCTCAAGGCAACGCCATTATCGGCTTGCTGGCCATTTTGCTAGTAACAATGTTCTTATCTGACCTCATGAATAATGCAGCCACCGCCGCGGTGATGTGCCCCATTGCGATTAGCATTTCATCAGTACTCAACGTGAATCCAGACTCGTTCTTGATGGCGGTTGCGATTGGCGCTTCCTGTGCCTTCCTCACCCCTATTGGCCATCAAAATAATACGCTGATTCTAGGCCCCGGTGGCTTCCGCTTTGGCGATTATTGGAAGCTCGGCCTACCCGTTCAAATATTAGTAGTCGTGGTCTCTATGCCACTATTGCTCATCGTCTGGCCACTTTAGTTGCGGTCGTTGAGGCGTGAAAATGCGTAGCTCGCGCAATAGATGATTTTTATCTATAGTCATTTCTGTAATGAGGAGTGAGCGAAAAAGGATTATCAAACATGACTACCCCCCGATTAGCTTTTGCAGTTGTGGCCTTTATAGTCACGGCTCCTGCATATTCGCAAAGCTGCGACGATTCGATTGTCCCACAAGCGCTTGAGCTGGTTAGACAGCAACCCAAAACAGGACAAGAGTTCTCCGAGCGCCTATCTCAAATGGATTCTTATTATCAAACGTGCCCAGAACACCCATGGGTAAACGCACTTGCTGCGGTAACCGACACTCAGGCATATGAACTGATTACTCGCTCCAATAATGGTCAACCCAACCAACAAGCCATTAGCTTTTTGAGTCGTGCTCTATTGCGCTCAAACGTCTATTTTGACACGCCAACAGTTGAACGAAAGGAACGCTTTAACCTTCAGTTAAGTAACGGTATGGGCAACTTAAGACATGAAGATATTGCCAAGAATAGAAATACTATTTTTGATCACTTAATGACCTTAGGCCGAACCAATCGCATCCATCCTTACCTATCTGGAACCGAAGCATTGCAATGCACGAGTGGACGAGAAGGCGATACTCAGCGCATCGGATTTGCCATCAAATCTAAGAATGACCTAGTGTTTTTACCATTCATCGATCAATTTGCGGAGGCTTGTCGTGCAACAGGCGATCCCAAACGGACGTTAGCGATTGCAGTACAAGCAAGAGTGTACCGAGATGTGGTCAAGAACCAACTTGTGACCGATGAAGTCTTGATTCGAGATTACCTGCAGAAAGCGCAACAAGCAGAATCGAATTATTTGGCCTCTCACAACTATGATATTCACTGGAGCGAGCAAGACTCGAAATCACTGCGCATTCTATTACGCGACTACCAAATGACCAACACGATACCTAAAGCACGCTGGTTTACCCCAGACGCTATCGAGTCGGCAGAAGTAACGGAATCGATAGCGCTCGAGATGAATAATCGTTGGTTAGAAATTACGAAGAGCATTGAGGACGATAATCCAGCAACTTCTGCTGTCGCTGGCCGGCAATTCAGTCAATACGTATTTAGCCTGATGAATGCTGGCAAAGAAGCAAATATGAACGAGCCGGCAAAGGCCGCTATTCACAAAGCATTAACCGCATTTGTGGCCGGCGATATCCGAACCAGCGCAACGCAATACTTGCCAATGCCATCACAGATGTTTTTAAACGTGTTATTTAACTCACTGAAACCACAGTAGCGGCGCGGAAGACGGCTAGCCTGCTGCGGCGTATGCAGCTTTGAGCCAAGCGGCAACTTCGGCATCAACTTGCGCAGGATCGGTGAATTTAACGACATAATTGCACATTTTACCGGTGCCTTGTGGCTCTAATCGTGGTGATTCCGGGAGCGCTTTTATATTTAACCCAAGTTCCACTCGCGTGTTGGTCGCAGGACCAATCATGGCAAACTGTTTGCTGCGGCGATAACTGACGTATTTTTGCTTGGGTGCTGTTTCATAAGCACCGAGAGCTTCCAGTTGCGCGAGCAAGCGCTCGTGTATAGGACGTAACTCCGCCTTAGCTCCAACATAGAGTGTATCTAGTGGATTATCCGCCGCTGCCGGTGACTGAACCCCGTCATTCTTGGCTAAATGCGCAATGGTATTGGCATCGCCATGACCCATACCTAGGTCAGACTTCAGCATCTTCACAATTTCGCCGTGCTTGCTCAGCCCGCTGTTTTGGACGAGAGCTTTGAGTTCGTCTACGGTTTTGCCCGTGCGAGTTTCAATATTCTTGAGCTGCGTTTGTAATGCTTGTTGTGGATCTGCCATGTTCACCTCCAGACATTTCTTAGCTTGCTGAGTCAGAAGCCAAGGAAAAGAGTTCCTCTACGGGCACATTAAAGTAGCTCGCGAGCTTCAATGCAATAACGACCGATGGCGTGAAACGCCGGGTTTCAACGGTACTGATGGTTTTGCGCGACACGCCAATGGCGTCGGCTAGATCTTGCTGCGACATACCGTGCTGAGCACGGTATGCCGGCAAGGTGTTTAGCACTTGATCATCCATTCGCATCGTCTCCTTGGTCACGCATTTCCCATAATACTGAAAGCGACCAAACAAAGGTTCCGACAACAATCAGTGACAAACTGTAAGTACTCACCGTTACATAACTACCAATAGCTGTGTCTGCTAGGTTCTCGCCAATTAGCACACCAGGAATAAGCACCACAATGAGACCGACAAATGCTCGCGCATTGGCTTTACGACTAGTTTCACGGGTAAATTCGTCATTGTAGATGCCGAACATTTCACGCCAACCGCCCACGAGCTTATGATTCCCAACACTCATGCGTGCAACCACACCAATAAAGAGCAGCGCCACCAGAACCATGAGAATGTTGGGCCACTCGCCCGCATTGATACCTGCCAACTCTAACCATTTCGCCGTCAACATAATGGCGAAGTACACACCACTAATTAAAGATACATAAGCGCCATATTTAAGCGATTTCGCCTGCGCTTCAGCTGACCATTTTGACATAGGATTATCCTCCATATAGGTACCGATATGATACCCTTAGGTTTCATAATATAACCCAAAGGTATCATATTGCAACCCTAAGGTATCAAATAATATTCTGATATTCTTTTCAGCCAATGTCACTTGTGATAGCTCTTTACATTCCTAGTCGCTTCGGCAACGATGGCGTATCAACCGAGGAAGCCGCATGAATTATCTCACTGCCACTGAAATAGCCCGCGCCATCGAAGCCGGAGAGCTCCGCTCAGAAGACATTACCGAGCACTACCTACAACGTATTGAGCGCTTGAATCCTGAGTACAACGCCTACGTGCAAATCTATGCAGAGCAGGCACGAGAGCAAGCCAAAGCATTGGATGGCAGCAAAGCAAAACGCGGTCCGCTGCACGGTGTGCCGATTTCGATAAAAGAATGCTATTTACTGGAAGGCACCGCTACGACCATCAATTACCCGCCGCTGAAGAACTATCTTGGCAAACAAACCTCACCGCTGGTGCAACGTTTGATCGATGCTGGCGCAGTGATTCTCGGTAAAACTAACGTGCCGCAACTACTGGCCGATGGACAAACCTTTGGTCCGTTGTATCCAACTGCCAATAATCCCTTTGACCCGACACGTACTCCGGGCGGCAGCACGGGCGGTGGAGCGGCAGCGTTGGCGGCTGACTTGTGCGCTTTAGAACTCGGCAGTGACATTGGTGGCTCTATCCGCAATCCCTCCAGTTTTTGTGGCCTCTTTGGCTTAAAACCGACTGAGAACGGGCATAGCCATGACAGTCACGTGCCACCGTTGCCTGAGCATCAATTAGGGATAAGTGTGATGAACTGCACGGGGCCATTGGCGCGCAGTGTTGAGGACTTAGATCTCGCGTATCGCGTTCTATACCCAGAGCAAAAACTAGCGAAACTCAGTAAGCCGCTAAGTGGTTACACCTTCGGTTATTTTGACACTTTTCATGATTTGCAGGCGGGCACTTCGGTCACGAGCGGACTGGAAACCTTAAAGAAGCTGGCGGGCGCTCAAGGTGCGAGCTTGAAGCCAATTACCATAGACTCCAAACTTGCAGCACGAATCATGCAGCTATGGGCTGAATTATTTGGCTATTCCATCGCGCAAAACTTACCTTGGTTGATTCGCAAAATATTCTATTGGAAGTTTCGTGGGACCTTGCGCGATAGCAGTATGGACCTGATTCCGTCGCTGAAACGAGGCTTGAACCTCGACTTCAAAACATTCAGTCACGCGCTGTACGAGCGCCGCGAGGTGGCGTCTGAATTGATGCGTTGCTTTGAAGGATGTGATGCGGTGTTGAGCCCCACGTCGATGGGGCCTGCATTCCCTCACAATCATCAGCATCAACGCATTGCATTAGACGGACAGCAGATCCCCTATATGGATTACTGTTTTGCCTTTGTCGCGCTCTACAATTTGAGTGGACAGCCTGTGCTCACGGTTCCCACTGGCGTTGATAATAATGGTCTACCGGTGGGTATCTCGATTGCTGCCAAGCATCATCAGGAAGGACTACTGTTGCATATTGGCAAGCTGCTCAGTGCTGCGGGACTGCAATTCAGTGCCCCACAGCTCTGAGCTCGTGATTAGTTAGGCTTGCATTTGCTGGCGTAGGTAATCGTCGTAGGTCCCGGAGAAGTCGCGCATGCCTTGGTCGGTCAGTTCAATAATTCGGGTGGCAACGGACGACACAAACTCGCGGTCATGGCTGACAAACAAGATGGTGCCGTCGTAATTTTCCAGCGCCAAGTTGAGAGCTTCAATAGATTCCATGTCCAAGTGGTTGGTTGGCTCATCCATGATCAGCACGTTCGGCCGCTGCATAATGAGCTTGCCGAAAATCATACGGCCTTTCTCGCCACCGGATAAAATGGTGACCGGCTTTTTGATATCGTCTTGTGAAAACAACATGCGCCCCAAAACGCCACGAATGGCTTGCTCGTCATGATGCGGCTGTTTCCATTGGCTCATCCAGTCAAACACGCTGATCTTGTCTTTAAACCAATCCGCATGATCCTGTGCGTAATAGCCAATATTCACATTCTCAGACCATTTAATGACACCGCCATTGGGTACATATTGTCCCATCAAGCACTTCAATAAGGTCGACTTGCCGATACCGTTAGTTCCCAAAATAGCGACTTTTTCACCGACTTCGATCATCGCGCTGATATCTTTGAGTACCTGATTGTCATCAAAGGCTTTATTGACCTTTTCCATTTCCAACGCGAGTCGGTAAAGCTTCTTTTCTTGCTCAAAGCGAATAAATGGACTGACTCGGCTAGATGCTTTGACTTCGGCTAATTGAATCTTCTCAATTTGACGGGCTCGTGAAGTGGCCTGCTTCGCCTTGGATGCGTTGGCCGAGAAACGACTTACGAACTGCTGCAATTCGGCAATTTTCTCTTTCTTCTTGGTGTTCTCATTCAGCAATTGTTCGCGCGCCTGAGTCGCAGCAAACATATATTGGTCATAGTTGCCCGGATACACTCGCAACTCGCCGTAATCAATGTCAGCCATGTGCGTACACACGCTATTTAAGAAATGGCGATCGTGCGAAATGATGATCATCGTTGCTTGGCTTTCATTCAGCGTATCTTCCAGCCAGCGGATAGTATTGATGTCCAAGTTGTTGGTCGGTTCGTCGAGCAACATGATGTCCGGCTCGGAAAACAACACCTGCGCCAGCAACACACGCAACTTGAGGCCCGGCGCTATTTCACTCATCAAGCCGTAATGTGCCTCAACCGGAATACCCACTCCAAGCAACAATTCGCCAGCGCGAGATTCTGCGGTGTAACCATCCATTTCCGCGAACTCGACTTCGAGATCAGCAACGCGCATGCCGTCGTCTTCACTCATGTCGGCTAGGCCATAAATGCGGTCTCGTTCAGATTTTACTTGCCACAACTCTTCATGACCCATAATCACCGTATCAACTACGCTAAATTGCTCGTAGGCGAACTGGTCCTGGCGCAACTTACCGACGCGCATATTGGGTTCAATTGAAACATTCCCAGCAGATGGCTCTAATTCGCCGCTTAAAATACGCATAAAGGTGGATTTCCCACAGCCGTTTGCGCCAATTAAGCCGTAGCGATTGCCACTGCCAAATTTCACAGAAATGTTTTCAAAAAGAGGTTTAGCACCAAATTGCATGGTGATGTTTGCAGCAGAAATCACGTTAGAGCACCCGAACAAAAATTAGGCGCGTAATCTACGTGTTTCCGCCGCAAAACACAAAGGAAGTTTACTAATTTACTTGCTTGCGGCCGATCAAAGCACGACCCATAGAACCCCACGTTGGCTCTTTGCCGTACATCGTAATGCCCAAGCTAAATAGCCGTACTGCTGCTGAGCGGATGAAATAGACGGTCAGCAGCAAGACACCAAAGCTACCCAGCCATTCCCACCAAGCCACGCCGCCGTCAGCCACGCGAATCGGCATGACTGCGAACGAGGTCAGCGGGAACCAACTCAAGATCTGCGCAAGCAGGCCTTGCGGGCTATCCATGACGCCAAATCCTGCACCGACAAATAATGCGGGTAATAGCATCATGGCGCTGCGTCCGGAATGATTCGGGTCATCAATAGTGGCGGCAAATCCAGCCATCATGGCATTGATCATGCCGAGACCAAACAACGCAAAAAGCAGAGTGACGATAATCAATTCAGCGCCAAACTCTGGGTAGGTCATCTCGTCGCCGCTGGCAACTGTCATTACCAACACCACTAACACAATCAAGATGAGCACGGTTGCCATGCTTTTCAGACAGTGCAGAGTGACTCCGAGAATTTTGCCATCCATCCACTGGCTTGGCGTAATTAACGTCAGTAATTGCTCGGTAACACGTTGCTGCTTCTCTTGAGTAATCGCGGTCATCATGAGGCCGAAACTACCGAACACCGCCACCATAATACTGACCAAGATCATCGTTGGTAATGCCTTGGTGGCGGAACTCCGCTCATTTTGTTCATTCTGAAGGGTGATTGTGAAAGCAGGCGGTTTATTCAGTAACTCAATTTGTTCGGCGGTGAGCGCCAAATCACCGAGCTTCCGTTGCTGCAAATAACCCTGAATGGATGCTTCGACCCGTGTTTGCCAACCGGCATTACTTTTCACAACAAGATCAGAGCGATAACCTGTTTCTGGGTCCTCAGTAATAGACAATACTCCAGCGTATTCAGCGCCGATGTCGACTAAAGCTTGCTCGCGGTCGCTGACCATTTGCCACTCAATGTTCGGCAACGCCGGCACTTCAAATGGTGCTATCACTGCAACGGTATGAGTCTCTTCCAGCGCGGATTTTAAGTGTCCCCAGCCCATAGAAACACCAAACAACACGCCCATCAGCACAAGCGAGAACAGCTCCTGCTTCCACTTGAAAAAGCGGCGGAACTCGAATCCACCAATGCGAATAACTTGTTGCCACCGGCTCATGATTGCACCGCCTGAAGATAGAGTTCGTGGAGATTTTGCTGTTGCCGACTGAATTGGTTCACGGCACCTAACTGCTGGAGCTGAGCCAATAGCTCGGCTCCAGTACTCTGTTCGCTACAATTAATTTCAAACTCGTGGGAGCTGAGACTGTTAGATGAAACAACGCCGGGCATCTTTGCCACTTGTTCCGCATCAACCGCGTCTGCAAATTCAACAAACAACACCGAGCGCTGCTGCAATTGTTCACGAACATCCGCAAGGCTACCTTGCGCAATCACCTGCCCTTTATTCATGAGTACGAGTTTATCTGCCATGCGCTCGACCAATGCCATTTGATGGGCACTGAGAATAACGGTACAACCGCGCTGCCGCAGTTCTTCGAGTACACTGAGCACAAATTCTTGGTTAACTGGATCTAATCCGGAGAACGGCTCATCCAACACCACCAACTGCGGCGAATGCAGCAATGTGGCAATGAGCTGAACTTTCTGCTGATTTCCCTTGGAAAGCTGACGCATCGGTTCTTTGGCGCGATCAGTTAGGAAAAAACGTGCCAGCCACTGCTCGATACTTTGTTCCGCATCATGCTTGGGCATGCCGCGCAAATTGGCGATGTAACGCAAGTTATCGATGAGCGTTCTGTCTTGATAGAGACCGCGGTCTTCGGGTAGGTAGCCAAACGCGGCTGTTTCCAATTGACTCGCTGCTGCTTGGTCATTGTAGAAATACTGTATAGTGCCGTTATCTGGGCGAGTCAGCCCAACCATCATGCGCACTAGCGACGATTTGCCAGCGCCATTGGGACCCAACAATGCCAAAATCTCTCCGCCCGTGGCTGTCAGGCTGACGCCATCAACCGCTCGTACGGTCGCATAATCCTTCACGACTTGTTGTACTTCAATCCGCATACCCATTCCCTAACGCTCAGTCTTTAACGATAAAATATCCTACTACCATACTTTAGTTTCACGTAATGACACCATGCAAAGCAGCCGCAAAACTGTATTCAAATGTTTCGAGTAACATGCTCCTTGCACTTACAAATTGGTACAAAAATAGTGACTTAGTCATACATCTTCAGCGTCTTTGTCTATTTATCAGAGTGGTGAGTTCTTGGTACTATGAAGCAGCTCCAAAGTATTCGGGAAAAATACTGAGCATTTCACTTTTACAAGGAATTTATATGAAACTCTTTTCACTCGCCGCGACTTCAATTGTCGCAGCTGTTGCGTATACTCCTGCTGCTCAAGCAGATATTAATCCATGGCAAGATTGCGGTATCGGCGCCATCATTTTCGAAGACAATGGTGCGGCTTCTGCCATTTCGAACATCATTTGGGACTTAGGTACCACTGCTGTTACGTCGGCAACTGTATCTGAAGACACCTGTAAAGGTGCAACTCTGGTTACTGCGACCTACATCAACGAAAACTATGCGCAAATCGAGTCTGATTTAGCCATTGGTGAAGGTGAACACTTGACCGCAATGTTAGATTTAATCGCGCCGCAAAACCGCGCACAGGTTGTTGCTGAATTGCGTCAATCACTGCTTATCGACGCTGATCTACCAGTTGCGAAGAAAGCTGAAGCACTTTACTTAAAAGCCCACGCTGCTGCATTTGCAGGATAAGCTTTGACCGCTTTAATGCTGTATAAAAAAAGGCCCGCCTGGTTGGCGGGTCTTTTTATTTTGACTCTATTGATGGTTCCTGAGGGCAAAGCTCAGGTATCCGCAGCGCAATTCGCGAATGAACGTTTGTGGCTCAAATTGTTGCAGTATGATGAGTCGGGGCGCAGTGAAATTGACAACGATTCCTTCTTTTTCTCGCCTCAAGGCCGCACTGATCCGCTGGCAGAATTAACCGCGACACGTGCTGCATTTGTATCGGACTCAGGATCAATTTGCCAGTTTCCTGCTCGACACATGGCAATGCAACGCGCTGGACTTGTTGCCCCCTTCGACTATCAAAACTGCACTGATCTGCAAGCCTGGTTGCGAACCGATTCTGTTGAATCAATTACTTTGGTATTTGCTGACGGTTACTTGAAAAACCCTGCATCATTTCACGGCCATTTATTTTTACGCATCGACTCGCCGCGAACGGGTAGTGGACAACTACTAGACACCAGCCTTAATTTTGGCGCAACCGTTCCAGATTCGGATGATCCTGTCACCTACATTTTAAAGGGGTTATTCGGCGGCTACCGTGCTCGCTATTCCGCACAGCCCTATTATCGCCATAACCTATCGTATGGTGAGTTTGAACTCCGCAATTTGTGGGATTATGAGCTCGCATTCAACGCTGACCAAAGCCAATTACTAGCAGCTCATCTTTGGGAGCTCTCACGAACTGACTATCAGTACTTTTTTACCAGTAAAAATTGCGCGTACTACGTGGCAAGAGCCATAGAGGTGGTGACCCAAGCAAATCTTGTCCATCATCAAGAGTGGACTGTATTGCCCACAAACATTATTCAACGTTTACATCACTCGCCTGAGAATCTCGTTCGTCGAACTGAAGTGAATCAAAGCGCACAGTCTCAACTACAAAGCTATTTTCAGGAGCTGACCGCGCCTGAACAAAATTTAGTACGCAGTTGGATTGAACAACCTAGCCATAGACACGCGCTGATAACGGAATATTCGGAGCAAGAAAAGAAACGAGCACTGATTACGTTATCGAGCTATTACTCATTTCTCGAGCGCCAAGAGAGCGATAACTCACAGATAAAACACGATAAAGCAGAAGTCCTCAGAGCTTTACTCCAGCTTGCCCCGGGCAACCCATTTGTGATGGCGATCGATGCAGAGCCTCCACACCAAGGGCAGCCGGCTAACCTTGCACGAATTGGCTATCGATACTTTGACTTCGATAGCGCCTCGGAAGCTGCTTGGACCTTCACCTTCCGACCGAGCTTTTATGACCGTCTGCAACCGGCTACTGGCAAACTCGAACACTCGGCGCTCTCCATGGGTGAAGTTGAACTCAGTTATAACAAGGATCTTGAGCTCGAGCGCCTCTGGCTACTCAACATCGAAGCTCTCAATGTCAGTTATTCGGGTTTACCCGGGGATGGTGGCTTATCTTGGATGATTCGAGCTGGCGCTGAACGACATCGGCTCCGTGATTACAATGCGAAATTGTCCTCTTTTGTTACCGCTGGGTTTGGTCGAGCCGTTGAATTTGGCGATATTACGCCGTATGGACTCATTCAGGGTCGTATTCATACCAAAGAACTCAGCGCTGACGAGCATTATGTCACCCTTTCGCTACGCACCGGATTTGACTTCGCTTGGCGCGGTTTTCAAGGGTTTTGCGAGGTTGAACAACCCCTGCAAGCCGGAGCCAGTTGGAACAAGCAACGTTTGATTAAGCGCTGTGCCACGTCACTTTATAGCAACCCAAGAAGTGATTTGAGGTTTCAGGCAACGGCACAACATGGAGCTGCATTCGAGCTCGCCTACTCAGCCTATTTTTAAACCGTAGGCACAAAAAAGCCGAGCGGCTGCTCGGCTTTTGCATTCAAACTCAATGAGAGCTTATTTTTTTCCTTTGCCTTTTGCTTTCGCAGGCTTACCACAACTGCTTTGACCCGCTGCGCTAACAATCGCGCCACCTTCGGCTTCAGTGAGTAAACCCATATTGACTTGGTCGTTCTTGGCATGAGCAACACAACTGACATACTCACCATGATTTTTCCATGATTGACCTTCAGTTGGGCCTTCGCATGCGCACAGGTTAGCGATGTTTTGCTCACCTGAACAACCGAATTGGTCGACGCTTGCACCAGCAGCAGTGTCTACACACTGATCACCAGAGTCATTCACACCATCACCATCAGCATCTGTAACTGGGAAATCACTTGCATCATTCGGGTCAGTACCCGCAGCAACTTCTTCACCATCCAAGAAACCATCGCCGTCAGAATCCGGGTTGGTTGGATCGGTTTCAGTCAGTACTTCTTCGGCGTCTGTTAGACCATCATTATCCGTATCTTCAAAGACTACGTTAACGTTCGTTTCAAGACGGAACATACCACCGGCTAAACCGCCGCCATCGAAAATCAGGAAATCAAGAGTGTGATCGCCATCAAGAGATACTGGGTATGAAGAGGCAGTGCTCGTTAATCCTTGGTATCCGACTAGTTGACCGTCGATATAGATCCATGAACAGTTGTCAGCTAACAGATTCAATACGAACTGACCATTACCTGAAACTTCTGTTGAGTAACGCGTCCAGTTGTGGCCGCTTGGTCCGCGAGAATTCAGGTCACTCCAAGCGTTAATCCAAGACGCACTGAGGCCAGCTCCAGGCTGCCATGGATGCGCATTCAGTCCAAAATCGAAACTAGGATGTGGATTTTGCCAATTGCTGTCTAATGTGACGTCAGGATTAATTTTACAGGCCTGAGTTGTCCAATCACTGTAAGCAGCAGCAGGGAGTATTTCATCATATGCTGTTACGGAGGAGTTGCTGGTATAAACTATCGTTTCTGCGTGAGCTACCGATAAGCAGGCGCTAACCGCAAGAGCGACCGTGAGCATTTTTGTTGTTTTTAACATGGTCTAGCCTTTAGAGGTCAGTTGTTGATGGAGGGATTGACTGATTTGGCGGCTTACTTCCATTCGTACCGCTTCCATAAACAACTTGAAACGCTTCAATCAGTTATCGCTCAATGTAACTAAATGTTTCAGTTACGTGCGCAAAGTTATAGTCCTATTCTAGACAACTCACAAATATCGTTTGTCGTAATTAATTGTTGATTTTTTAGTCACTTGCGTACCAAGTTTTAATCGCGCTTCGATGACACTTAGTCGATTAATTTTGCGGGGAGGAGTAGCAACCAGTAAACTCCATCTATCACCAACCGAGCGAACAACTGAGATGTACTATGGCAGCTTTTGGTAGCGTGTTTATGCCACAAATGGCCCTAAGCACTTTTGACGGCAAGAATTGGAGCGATGTCACCCGCGTTAGCGCCCAGCAGATTAGTCTGCACCCCGGTGCGCACGTGTTGCACTACGCCAGTACCTGTTTTGAAGGGTTAAAGGCGTTTCGACACCAAGACGGCAGCGTACATATTTTCCGAATGGACGCGAATATTCGTCGCCTTGCACAGAGCAGCCAGTTGTTATCCTTGCCCAGTTTCTCGCCCGAGCTATTGGAAAGTATGATCACGGGCATTGTCCGTCATTATGCTAGCGAAGTTCCTGCACCTCCGGGCTCCATGTACATTCGCCCTACGCACATAGGCACAGAACCAGCCATCGGCAAGGCTGCCGCACCCAGCACAACCTCCATGTTGTATATATTACTGTCACCAGTGGGTGATTACTTTAGCGGTGGCGCTCGTCCGTTACGCTTATTGCTTGAGGAAGATGGAACGCGTTGCGCACCGCACATGGGTATGGTGAAGAGCGGCGGTAATTATGCCAGTGCTTTGCAGCCTATCTTACAAGCTAGAGCATCGGTCAATGCGGACCAAGTATTGTTCTGCCCGGGCGGTGATGTGCAAGAAACGGGCGCCGCAAACTTCTTGCTCATTGATGGCGATGAAATTATCACCAAAGCACTCGATAGTAGTTTCTTGCACGGTATTACCCGTGATTCATTACTAACTATCGCCCGTGACATGGGCATGACCGTAAGTGAACGTGAGTTGAGCGTCGACGAGCTCCTCGAACGAGCCCAAAAACCGGGTACCGAAGCTGCTTTATCAGGCACTGCCGCCGTCATGACTCCAGTTGGCACGCTGATTCATAACGGCAAAGAGCACAACGTCGGCACGGACGGCGAGACGCCAACCATCACCAAATTACGAACAGCACTAAACGACATTCAGTGGGGTAAAACCCCCGATTCCCACGGTTGGCTCACGAAAGTCTAGTTAGCCAGGTTCAAGCAGGCTTGTAGGTGATGCGCCCAAAATTCAGGTGGGTGCATCAACGCATTTCTGCCTAGGCTAATCTCGCAAATACTCACACCGTTTTCGTAAGCTCTTGGGAGCGACAAAACCACTACATCGTGTTGCTCCGCATATCGCGTCACCGCTTGAATAAGCGCTTGTTGTTCTCGTGCGATATGAAGGTGAAACATGGCCGCTTGAGGTTTGGCTGGATTTACTGTTACACCCTGAATACTGGCAAGCAAAGGTGCCAATTCCTGAGCATATTGAGCAGCTTCCTTCACGCTTGCGAGGTTCTCTTCGAGCCCTTGTTCAGCGGCCAAAATGTAGGGGTAAAGCGAAATCAAATTACCGCCGGCGCGACGATTCCAAATACGTGCTTCCGCTATAAAATCCTCTTCACCTGCCAACACCGCGCCAGCAATTCCACCCAAATCTTTATACAAGCTGACATAAACCGAATCGGCTAACGCACTAATTTCAGCCAAGCTGCGTTGATAGAAGTTCGGACACTGCCACAGACGTGCACCATCAAAATGCACGGCAATATCGCGCTCCCGCGCCCACTCCACCTGCTGATTCAAATCCTCCCAGCTGGGTAATTGACCGCCAATCTCACGCATCGGTAATTCCAGCACTATGGCGGCTAGTTCATAGTCAGATAGCTGAGCGAGGTCATCGAACTCAAGCATCTTTCTCGGCCGCCCCAATAGCTTCCCGGTCAATCCCCACAGCTTTTGATAACCGTTTTGCTCATGCAGAACCAGATGAGAGGTCGGGTGCAATCCCACTGTCGACTTACCACGCCGCTCACTATGAATTTTTAGCGCCAGCGGCTGTGCCAAGGTCCCGCTGGGCAGAAATACTGCTGCAGGCTTACCCAGTAAGGCCGCAATTTTGTGTTCAAAGGTTTCGATGAGTTCGCCAGTACCATACACATCCGCATGCTGGCTTTCGGCTCGCGCTACTAGCTTCCGCAGCGTCGTAGCAATAGATTCGGCTGGGTGCCGAAGAATAGAATGCTCAGCTGTTCTGGCAGCATGTGTATAGGCCATGCGCAGCGCATCAGTCATGATTTTTCGCACTCATAATGAGTCCTTGTAAGTCACGGTAATAGGACTAAAGACGCCAACAGAATCCGGTGCGCGTTGTTCAGTGCCATCGAGATCCCGGTTAATAAATAGTTCATTGTCGGCAATCCAACGGACCTCAAATTCGAGTTCGCTTGGACTTCCATCGACCATGAAAAACCCTTCGCCAACATCCTCAATTGCTTCGTCAGTATCGATAATAGCGACTCGTGTAGCTGGACCCACTAAAATGCCACAATAGCGCTGGTAAACAACAGCCTTATGCTGACCATCGGGCGACAGGACTTGAGAATAAAGATAGTTCTCACAATCCTGCCCAATGAAGTAGGCAATCGTGATAACTATCACCAAGAAGGCAAACAATGGCAGCCCAAACACAGCTAAAAACACCTTCATTAGGTTCTTCAAAACACTAGTTCCCGAATTAGAGTTAGATACCCGTGTAATTGCAGACTGCGCTTTGCAGGCGTGCGTTCAATTCTAGACAGAATTTTGAGGCCTACAACCAGCCCTTTTGATGTGCAATCCGCGCCGCTTCGGTGCGATTACTCGCATGCATTTTGCTGATGGCTTCCGACAAGTAATTGCGAGCGGTTCCCTCGGCAATGAAGAGCTCTTTGGCTATAGCTTGCGTACTGAGGCCTTGGCCAGCCAAACGCAGTGCTTTACGCTCTTTATCCGTAAGCGGGTCATGATGACCTAACGCTTGCATGAGCAATTCGTTACTGATGACCTGCTTGCCAGCACAGACCTGTTGAAGGCTGCTGATTAAGTCGTGAATTGGCGAGTCCTTGAGCAAGAAGCCGCTGACTCCAGCTTCTAGCGCTCGTTTTATATAGCCAGCTCGATTGAAGGTAGTGATGATGACGGAACGCACTTGTGGTTGCTGCTGATGCAACCACTGCACGAGTTCAATTCCTGTCATGTTGGGCATTTCGATATCGCTCAGCAATACATCGTAAGAATCGTTTTGGAGTTTACGTTTTGCATCGGCACCATCGACTGCTTCATCCACGTGATAGTCGGCTTCCAGACGCAACAAGCTCGCCAAAGCCGTGCGCACCATGGTTTGATCTTCGGCCAGCAAAATTTTCATGCGTTTGATTCCAGCTGTTTGGGCAGTGTCAGTGCCACTTCATATCCTGCTTGGGTTTTGATTGCGACATCACCCCCAAGTTCTTGCAATCGTAACTTCACGCCTGCTAAACCGTTACCATCTGCTGCATTCATCGCACTGCCATTATCGGTGATGCGCACCTGGTAAGTGTCAGCCGACTCATTGAAATGAATCTCACAGTGCTCACCGCTGCTGTGCCGAATCACGTTGGTAACGAGCTCAGTAATAGCGAGTACTAGTGCCGTTTCACGCTGGGAATCAATCTGTGGTGGGGCTCCAGAAATAGTGGTGCTAAAGCCTGCATCCTGAAGTCGTTGCTCGAGTCGCCGCAGTTCTAGCTGCAGACCACCATGCTTGTATCCCGAAACACTCTGCCGCACTTGCGATAAGCTGTTTCGCGCAATATCGCTGAGTTCGGCTAGCTGTTTGGCCGCGTCATCATATTGCTGCTTGCCCAACTGCGCTTTGGCGAGATCAGACTTGAGAATAATGCTGGATAGCGTGTGGCCTAAAATATCATGCAAATCACGCGCTATTCGCTCGCGTTCGACGCTCGTGGCTAAGCGTTCAATTTCCTCAGCACTTTTCTCTTTTTCTCGGGCATGACGCTGCCGTAAACGTTCGACTCGTCCAAATATTGCTACGGTGACAACAATCACCACACCGTAATGAAGAAATAGATCCCAGTGTGTGCCGGGCACCAACTGAAACCATGTCATAGTAGCAACTACACCCAACACACAAGCCAATGCGACTTGCCAGCGATAGGCGAAACCGACAAAGAACCCTACATAACTGAACAAGGCGACCGAACCAGGATTCAGTGGAGTCACCGCACAACTAATCGCAAACATGCCAAAAATTGGCCACGCCATGCGGTCAGTGGGCAACGAGAAGCAGTAAAAATAAATGCCAATAAACACCAACATGGCGGCTAACATGACGATAACTTGGAACAATGAGTAGGGATACAACACGATCGGCAAGATATAGAACCCCAAGTTAAAGAGGTAAATCCAAGCATGTTTTTGGTCGTTCGAACGCAACTCTGACATCCCGCTATCTCATTCACTTATAGTTCCGACAGGATCTTATTATGAGCAGATCCTGCCAGACAAACCAGTGACAAATGTCACTCAACAGTCATGACAAACGCTACTACAGGGTCATGAAGGACGAGCCTAGACTGATATCCAAAATACATTACCAAAGGATATCTCTGATGAAGCAGCTTAGTTTAAAGGTTCGAGCCCTCAGCAAAAGCTATGATTCAACTCAAGCACTACAGAATCTGAATTTAGATGCCTACGCTGGCGAAGTTCTGGCCGTACTCGGCAAGAATGGCGCGGGCAAAACCACCTTTATTCACAGTGTGTTGGGTATGCAGAGCTATGAAGCGGATATCATGGAAATTCTGGGAGTACCTATGTCTGAACAATCACGGTCATTAGATATTCGTCAGCAAGTTGGTGTGATGATGCAAGTTGGGGCGCTCAACGCCAATTTAACGGTCTTTGAGCAGCTAGATTTGTTTTGCAGCTACTATCCGAATGGGGAACTTGCCGCCGATTTGATTGAGGACTTTGGTCTAACGAAGTTCGCTCAGCAACGATTCGGTAAACTCTCCGGTGGCCAGCGCCAGCAAGTACTTTTTGCTATCGCAGTTGCTGGTAAGCCAGAGCTATTATTTCTCGATGAGCCAACTGTCGGGATGGATGTTGAGGCTCGGCATGCGCTCTGGGAGCAAATTCAACAACGTCGTAAAAGTGGCTGTGCCATTGTCCTCACCACACATTACATTGAAGAAGCCGAACGACTTGCCGATAGAGTCGCGATTTTGCGGGAGGGTGAGATTGTCGCTAATGGCACGTTGACCGAGGTTATTGCGGATCACTCATCGCTAGAAGCGGCTTATTTGCATCACATCAAAAATGTCTCTGCTAAGGAGCAGGCTCATGCGTAATACAACGGCTATTTACCTCAAAGAAAGTCACTATGACTTGGTCAGTTTATGGCGTACTCCAGGCTTTTTCCTGCCAGCAATTCTCTTTCCAGTCGTGTTCTATATTTTCTTCGGTATTGTTTTCAATTTTAGCGCGGCTCAAGGCGAATATATGCTGGTGTCCTACGCCTGCTTCGGCATGATGGGACCTGCATTTTTTAACTATGCTACGGCCGTTGCGAGTGACCGTGCGCATGGCTGGCTGACGCTCAAGCGGGTTTCACCGATGCCACTAGGTGCATACGTCGCCTCAAAATTTTATAGCAGCCAAGTGTTTGCATTGTGCATTGCGCTGTTGCTGTTCATTACTGGTGCTGTATTTGCCGATGTTGAGATGTATTTGTGGCAGTGGGGAACTTTATTAGTCGTTCTCTTGCTCGGCACTCTACCTTTCGCCCTCATTGGTTTGCTGATGGGACTGTGTCTATCGGATAAAGCAGCTCCGGCGGTGGTCAATTTAATCTATTTACCCATGGCCTTTTTATCGGGGCTCTGGGTCCCTATTCAGTTTTTGCCCGATGCAGTGCGCTCTATCGCATTCGCATTACCTTCATACCATTACTCACAACTTGCCCATGCGGTTATTGGTACTAGCCAAGGTCAGAGTATTTGGCTGCATATCGCGTACCTAGTGCTATTCTGCGCGGGTATGTTTGGTGTGATTTACTGGCGCTACCAAAAGCTCTCTCGATAGGATGCACTCGATGAAAACGAAACTCATTATTTTCGGTGTCATTACTGCGGTTCTTGCTGTGGTGTTACTGCTGCCAACGCCAGTGCAGAAGACCGCAACTGATGACAATAGCTTTGTACTCGGTCCGGTGCAGATTTTTGACGGTGAACGCGTGCTTCAAGCAACTTTTATCGAAGTAAAAGACGGAGTGATTGTCGCCATGCATGATGACAAGCCTGACCGCTCAGTACGCTGGGTTGATGGCAATAATCACTGGATCATACCAGGCTTGATTGATGCACATGTTCATGCTTGGGGCGATGCATTGGAGCAATCGTTGCAACGCGGAGTCACCACTGTGATTGATATGTTTGGTGATCCGAGTTTTCTACAGCTGAACAAAAATCAGCGCTCAACCGTCCTATTTACTGCCGGCGCAGATATGTATGGTGCAGGTTTACTGATGACCGCGCCCGATGGTCATGGCACACAATACGGCATTGATGTGTCGACGTTGGAGTCGCCTGAACAAGCGACTCAATTAGTACAACAGCGCATTGATGCAGGTTCGGATTTCATCAAAATTGTGTACACGGCTGAAGGTGTCGGCTACCAACATGCTCCGTCAATTTCCAAAGCCAGTTTGGAGGCAGCCATTGCTGCCACACACCAAGCCAATCGTTTAGCGGTGGTTCATATTGCCGACTACAACTCGGCTGTTGATGCTGTCACTGCTGGTGCCGATGGACTCGTGCATAGCTTTTTTAACGAACCTATTAGCGACCATTTACTTGCACTCATGGTAGCTAACGATGTATTCGTCATTCCGACCACCGTGGTTTACGAGGGGATGTTACGCGGAGCTATCAATGATGAAGTGCTGTTTAAAAACCCTGAATTGAATATCAGTAGAAGCGCAACATCGACACTGCATCAGTCGTTCCCAAATACCGATCGATTTCCTGCACACTACTACGACAATTTGATGGCGACGACCAAACGTATGAATGACGCTGGCGTCCGAGTGTTAGCAGGCAGTGACGCACCTAATCCAAATACAGCACATGGTTGGTCACTAGTGGTCGAAATGCTGCTTTTACAGCAAGCAGGTATGACACCGGCTGAAGTACTCACCGCCGCGACTGCTGGCACCGCATCTGCATTTGGCCTGCCCGACCGTGGACGCATTCAAGTAGGCTACAAGGCTGATCTAATAGCGGTTACTGAGTCACCACTCGACAACCTAGAATCATTACTAACACCGGCAAAGATTTGGAAGAATGGCTTTGTGGCATCTTCCGAAAATTAAACTTTAATGCGGTACCACAAGGCATAGAGCGCGGGGACAAATAACAGAGTAATTACTGTGCCCACGCCAACTCCGCCAATAAGAACATAGGCAAGTGGTCCCCAGAAGCTATCCTGGGTTAGTGGCACAAATGCGAGCATGGCGGCGAGCGCTGTGAGAATAACTGGCCGAGCACGCTGTACCGCAGCCTCCACCACGGCACCAAATGTTTCCATGCCATCTTTCAGGTTATCGGACACTTGCTGCGTCAAAATCAAAGTATTGCGCATCAAGATGCCAGCTAAACCGGTCAAACCCAGCAACGCCACAAAGCCAAACGGTTGATTGAATACCAGCAGCGCCAGCACTGCGCCGATCAAGCCGAGTGGAGCTGTCGCAAAGACCATGAAGGTGCCGCTGAACGAGCGCATTTGCAGCATGATGAAAATGAGCATCAGCGCCACCATCACCGGCTGCAATTTCTGCAACGAACCTTCCCCACGACTCGACTGCTCCACCGAACCACCAATTTCTATTCGATAGCCCACCGGCAGGTTTTCACGAAAATCGGCGATTTGCTCCCACAGTTCGGCGGTGACTGTATTCGGCTGTGCGCCACGAATATCGGCGATGACGTTCAGGTAGTTGTCACGATTATAGCGGCGTATCACGGGCTCCTCGTAGGCCACCTTGAGCGTCGCGAGTTGCGCCAGCGACACTTTGTCACCGCGGCTGTTCAACACTTCCAAGGTTTTAAAACGTTGCGGCGTTAACGCCTGCCCAGCCTCACGGCCACGAACATTAATGCTGACTGAACGGATATCCTCATACATGGCACTGATTGAAGCGCCTTCGAGGAGCAGTTGAAGCTGATCGGCCAATAAGGTCGGTGTCAGTCCCTGCAGTTGCAGCGCACTATGATCAATATCGAGCTGGTAGATCGGTGTTTTTTCGTCCCATTCCAAGTGCGAATTATGCGTGTAGGGGTGCTCAGCCATCAGGTCGCGAACTTGATGCCCAATGTCACGCAACTGGCCCATATCGGGTCCCAGAATGCGGAAGGTGATCGGCCAATTTACCGGTGGACCATAGAGTAATCGGTAAACGCGCACTCGCGCTTCAGGGTATTGCCCGGCTTCCACTTCTTGTTCCAACGCTGCCATTAGCGCATCACGGCTTGCTTGATCGTCCATAACCGCAACCACTTTCGCAAATGCAGGATCTTGAGGCTCTGGCGCCAAACTAATAAAGAATCGTGGCGGTCCGCCACCGACATAACTCGCCAGCGATTTCACATGCTCTTGTTGATTAATAAAGGCTTCAAGACGTCGTACTACGGCATCTGTTTGTGCAATAGCAGTACCCTGCGGCATGTACACACTCACCAATACTTCCGTGCGATCAGAGCTCGGGAAGAACTGCTTCTGCACCAGAGTAGCCATGCCCACACC
This sequence comes from Pseudidiomarina aestuarii, assembly GCF_048263735.1. GTDB lineage: Bacteria > Pseudomonadota > Gammaproteobacteria > Enterobacterales > Alteromonadaceae > Pseudidiomarina > Pseudidiomarina aestuarii_B. Next base: position 313,724 of record NZ_JBLXDX010000003.1, read on the forward strand.
GCTCAACACGAGTAAACCGACTGTACCGAGAACAACCTTCTTCCGATGCACCACGCACCATTGCACCGTGCTGCGCAAACGCTTATACAGCGGCGAATTGTAAGCACCTTCACCGTCATCATGCCCACCCCGGCTAGGCTTCGAATTTCCGATGAGGCGAACGCCCAAATAAGGCACAAATATTACCGCTACCAACCAAGATACGATGAGTGCGATACCTGTTACCCAGAAAATATTACCCGCATATTCACCGACGCCAGACTGGGCAAAACCAATCGGGAAAAAGCCCGCGATGGTCACCAAAGTACCGAATAACATTGGCGCTGCAGTCACTGTCCAAGCATGAGCAGCGGCCTTCGTGCTCTGCCAGCCATCGTGGATTTTCACCAGCATCATCTCCACCGAGATAATGGCATCGTCCACCAGCAAACCGAGTGACAGAATCAAAGCGCCGAGCGTTATCCGGTCGAGATTAATGCCCATTAACAGCATGACTAAAAACGTGATGCCAAGCGTTAATGGCACCGCTAAACCCACAATCAAACCCGCCCGAAAACCGATAGCGATAATACTCACCAGCATGACGACCGCGACCGCCATCAGGAACTTAATCTGAAATAGTCCAACAGCTTTATTGATGGCATCACTTTGATTCGTGAGTACCTCAAGCTGCACACCAACTGGTATCTGTTGCGTTTCCGCTGCAATAAATTCAGCTAAATTGGCGCCTAACTCTTGGCCATTGAAGCCTGCCTGCATGACCACACCAAGCAGCAGGGCGTCATCACCGCGCGAGCGAACGAAATAACTGGGTGGGTCTTCATAACCGCGCCGAACCGTAGCGATGTCGCCTAGCGGAACCACACCGTTGGCGGTCGGGATCGGTACCTGCGCAAGTTCTTCAGGATTCTCAAGCACGCTATCAACGCGGATATACAAGCGGGGTCCACGTGTCTCGATTCTGCCGGCAGGAGTCACTTCATTCTGCTGCTGAATGGCAGCAAAGATGTCCTGAGGATTAACGCCCAAATTCACGAGTCCGGCGGGATCGAATTCCACATAAACACGTTCTGCGCGCTCAGCCAACACCAAAGCTTTGTGTACACCTGGCACTCGCTGCAAGCGATCACGAATGCGCTCTGTCTCGCGCGTAAGTTCCCGCATAGGTAGCGCTGATTCAGCTGACCCTCCGGTCACTGCTATCAGGCTGAAGTACACATCATTGAAATCATCTAACACAATCGGACCTATTACTCCGGCTGGTAAGGTCCGTTGTTCATCAATCATCCGTTTGCGAACTTCATAAAACAGTTCGTCTACCATCTCGGCGGGCGAATATTCCTGAAATTCGATGATAATCGACGCAAATCCCGGCCGAATCGTAGTATCCAACCGATACACGTACTCGACTTCTTGAATACTTTTTTCGAGCTTGTCGACCACTTGGTCTTGCAGTTGCTGCGTGGTCGCACCCGGCCAAATTGCCTGGACGCTCATGGCGCGCACAGTGAAGGCTGGATCTTCAGCGCGTCCCATCGACGTAAAAGCAATAACGCCGGCCAACACCGAGAGAATTAGGAAAAATAGCGTGATTGAACGCTCGCGAACGGCAATGGCGGATAAATTAGGGAAGCTCATTGAGGCAGAACTCGCACAGCCATGTCTGGTGTCAGTACATGCGTACCCGCAGCGATAATCATAGTCTGCTCCGCGAAGTCTCCGTTGATGTACGCATATTCACCATCTACCGCAACCACAGTTATTGGCAGCGGATAGGCCTTACCATCACGGACCTCCCACACTTGCGTAGTTGTGCAGGTTTGCGTTTCGTCACTGCAGCGTCCATCAATAGCAGAAATCGGTACCTTGCCATTCGCAGCCGTAGACTCTGCGAAACGAACTTTGACAACACTATTAAGTGGTAGATTAGCCGCTGCTTCAAGCGCATAACGGGCACGCAAGGTGCGTCCAGAAGCATCCAATGCTCCGGCTGTTTCTCGCAATTGGAGTGGAACCACAGAACCGTCTACCAACAACAACTCTGCCGTTTGTAAATTGTCGATAGGCTGCGATTGCTGTGGTGGTAGCAACACTTCAATTTCGGTCTGGTCTGCAACCGCAAAGGTTGCCACAGCTTGGCCGCGGCTGACTACTTGCCCGCGTTCGGCAGTAAATTCAATCAAGATACCGTCAGCCGGCGCTAACAACTGGGCGTCTGCAAATGCCTTTTGCGCTAACTGCAATCGCGCCTGTTGCGCAGCCCGTTGTTGCTGCGCTTGAGTCAGTGCTAACTGAGCTTGGTCACGTTGTTGTTCGCTTACTAGCTTCGCATCAACGAGTTCTTGAACTCGCTGCAACTCAGCTTCTGCATTTGATGCTGCGGCAGTAGCCGCGGTTAAAGCTGCTTGCTCGGCTCGTAATTGCTGCTCAAGGTCCGACTCCACCAGTTGCATGAGCGGTTGCCCCTTGGTAACCATTGCACCCGCATTGACGAGACGCTCACCCACTCGACCATTCACCTCAAACGCCAAAGGCAGTTCGGTGCGTGATTTAACAATACCGGAGAGCAGCATAGGTCGCGGTGCATTCGCTAACGGTTTGACCACACGCACAGGTTTCGCGTTATCTTGATTTTGTTGCTCGGACGCAGGACTACAGGCACTGAGTCCAAGTCCCAAAAGTACTATCACTGCCAGTTGTGCGCGCATAGCTATCCCTAATGTCCAAGCTGATGGTCTTGAGTCTATCTACTATAAATGGCAATAGCGTGAATCACACCCGTTAGATCAAAGAAACCATGCCTAAATGCGATCATTTAGCTGCGAGATCACGTAAATCAAGTATAACTTGCGCGAGGTAACTTATGTCACTGACTTACGAAGCGGAGTTTGGTTGCCCTTACTGCATGGCGCCAAACTCAATTGAAATTGATGCGGCTAATGATGTTGGCCAGCAGCAAATTGTTGATTGCCAGGTTTGCTGTCAGCCGATCGAGGTATGGGTTGAAGAAGATAGTATGGGCGACTTTACAATCGTCGCTCGCACTGATGATGAATAAAAACTAAGCAGCGTGATGGCGCTGATAATGCGCCTGAGCCACATCACGGTGAGAGCGCAGCCGGCCTTTGAGAACATTCTCGCCGACTTGATAAAACAGCGGGTTCTCTGGATCGCTGGCTGGTCCCTGCGCTAACGCCGCCAACTCCGGTGGTAACTTCAATAATGGAACCTCTGCGTCCAACTGGGCAGCCATAAAGAACGCACACGAGAGTCGCTCCTCGGCAACAGGTGGGCTTACCACACGATGGTAGGTGGCTTTGAGATACCCATCGGAAGCCAACTCCAATAATTCACCGATATTCACCACAAATGCGCCAGCAAGAGGTTGCGCGGAAATCCAACCATCGGCAGTTTCGACTTCTAGACCCGACTGGTCGTCCTGCAGAACTAAAGTTAGATAGCCCGGATCTTTGTGCGCGCCAACGCCTTGGGTTTGCTGCGCGCTAGTGCGACGTGGATAGCGGATCAGCTTCATATGTGTGTAAGGGCCGTCTTTGATGGTCGCCTGAAATGCGTCCGCTGGCTGCTTTAATGCTAAGGCAAAAGCTTCTAACAAAATCACCGTCAAATCGGTCAGTTGTTGCTGCCATTCCAACAAAGTTGCCCGCATTTCCGGCAATGCATCTGGCCATTGATTTGGACCGATGATCTGCTGCCAATCCGCTTTAAGGTGCTGTGCCTCGACAGTTTGCTGCTCGCGCATGATGTCGAACTGCTCACGAAAATCCGGTTGCCCACCAGTCAGCTCGCCCTGCAACTTCGTGTAACCGCGAAAGTGTGGGGAGTTGAGCATTTGCACCGACTCTTTCGCTGCAGCGGGTAGCTGGAAGAAGCGCTTGGCAAGCATCATCACTTGTTGCTGTTGCTCGAGCGAAATACCGTGATCAGTCAAATAGAAAAAACCAACCTCTCGAGCTGCTTTGCCAAGTTCGTCAACAAATGCCTCACGCGCACGTCCACCCGCAAACCATTGCGAGAGTTTGATTACCGGTAATGATAGGTTTCGTGATTCTTGCCGCATAGTTAGTCACTATTCAAAGAGACGAATGTGACTACATCATAAGCTGCGAAGGGTCCTACGCTTAGGATTTGATTTCTCTTAGATAGTCCAATCGGCTATATCAGAACGTCTGGACGTCTAAATATTCTTACTAGTTAGCGGTAGGCGGGAATGGGTTCGTTAAGTTGCGACTGCGGGGGTTGCTGAAGCCAGTTTTCGAACATCAGACCGGGAACACGCTCAAACTCACGAACATCGTTGGTTACTACCGTCAAGCCAAGCGATCTTGCATGTCCCGCAATCAAAGCATCATAAGCACCGATTGGTGTACCGCACTGGCGCAAGTGGGCTCGTATTCGAGCAGCATGTTCAGCGGCCGCCGAATCAAAATCAAGAATGGTTAGTCGGGATAAAAAACCGGCTAACTTTTCAGCATTGCTAACCTGTTGTTGAGAGCATGCGACACCGTATTCGAGCTCCATGACCGTAATAGAGCTGATACATAGCTCGCGTGCATGCTGTGCAAAAATCGGAGCTAAATACTGAGGCCGATTCTTCATAATATAAATACAGATATTGGTGTCGAGTAAGTAGCGCAAGTTCATAAGGTCTCACGCTCCTGCTCGGCGGGTTGCTCGCGATCTTGCATGAAGTCGTCACTCATCGACTCTGCCATAAACCATGTTTCCCAACTTGAGCGCGCTGGCGTGATAATTCGGCTTTCACCAACTACCAGAACTTCAACTTCGGTCACGTCATCTGGGAATGCGACGTCTTTCGGTAATCGAACCGCTTGGGTTTGGTTATTTTTGAATACCTTGGTTTTGGTCATGTCTTGAAGCCTATGTATATCCAATTAGGATATACATAGTGTAGTCAAATCTTTTTTAAATTTCCATTCGTTCAATCAGCGCCGAACAGGTGACCGGTTTTAACGTAGATGATGGTTTCTTGTTCGACACGCGGATGATGCTCACTGGCATGGGGACTGCGCAGCCATGAACCTGCTGGGTAGCGGCCGTGCTCGTCAATAAATTCACCAGAGAGCACGAAAATTTCCTCGCCACCAAAATGGCGATGCGGTTTGAATACTTCTCCGGCTGGCCACTTCACCAGAGCAACGTGCTCACCCTCGAAGCTATGCAACGGCATCACTTGAAGCCCCCCATAACCCGGCAGCCATTCGGCCTCGTTGGTGTTGATACGAATAGTCGCAGTATCGGCTGGATCGAATTGATGCAATTTAACGAACAGAACACAGCCGTTTTCACTAAAAGGAGCATGTTCAGAGTCAGGTGGATTGCGAATATAAGTGCCAGCGGGATAGTCACCATTTTCATCAGAAAAGACGCCATCTAGAACGAAAATCTCTTCACCTGCTGGATGTTGATGGGTTTTAAAGTGAGAGTTTGGCGCATAACGCACGACGCTCGTTGCGCGACCGCGCTCAGCTTCTTCGCGCTCTAATAGTTTTCTATCGACTCCAGCAGCGGGGCTTGGAACCCACGCTTCGTCAGCGGTTCGCACCACCACCCGTTTCGAGAAATCCATATTCAGCATCAACGTACCTCTTTCTTGTCACAAATCATGTCGCACTTCAGTTATGTTGCGAATGTACGAAACAACTCAAATTATCGACCACAAACTATGTGTTCGCGTCACATTATCTGACCATTTTGCATCTACATTGGTGGAATCGGAACAATAAGGATGTTTTGGTATGCAGCAAATAATTTTACTAGTCGCAATGACACTTATCCTAACAGCATGTGGCGGCAGCAGCTCTGAAGAACCCACTACGCCCCCACCTCCCCCGGTGTCAGATAAAGTTTCGACCATTCTTAGTGGCTCTCAAACTGTCGAACGATTTTATCTAGATGGTGATGCTCAACTTGCGGGCACAACCACAGGTCTCTTTTGGCGTGCGGACGCGAACTCGGATTGGCAGAATCGGTCACCGGAAGACTCTGGGGTGGCAGACATAGTTGTGCTGGGTTCAGGGCAATATATTATCGCCATGACACCAACCGAAGGCACAGAGAATAGTGAAGCTCACCCTCTTTATCGAACCTCAGATAGTGGACAAACTTGGGATCGAATTAGTCACAATTTTGGCGGAGAGTTTTTTAGCGTCATTCGTTCATTAACCTATGATATCAGCACGGATTCTATCTATGCCGTCAGTCTTGGCGCTTTAGCAAAAGCTGACAGTAGTGCGGAGAACTGGACGCTACTCGATGGCGATTGGAGTACATTCGCAACAGGTTTGCGCTTGCTGGAATATAACCATGCTAAACAAGCGATTTGGTTTGGTGGCCAAGGGGCTATTGAGAATGGCTATCTGAAACGCTTCAATATAGCCGACGATTCTGTGGTTCGGTGGGACGACTTACTACCCAACCCACATTCCTTTATGGGCGGTCTTATTCACCCACATGAACCCAACACGGTAATGTTTGGTGGTGAAGGTGGAATCGCAATCAGTTATGACCACGGAGCATCTTGGGAGCGACCACTCGGGGACGTAAATCACCGTTTTTACTGGGACATTGTGATTGATTCAGCTGGCGTTTTGTATACCGCTGGTTGGGATAAGGGCGGTTCTGAACAACCGCTCATTATTGAATGCAGCAGTGATAACGGATACAGCTGGAAATCCCATCATTTCGGCAATGAAGTCTCGCGAGGTGGCGTCAAGAGTCTGTCGCTTGTCGAACATGAGGACGAAACTATGCTGTATTTAGGACTTGAAGCAAACGGCATCAAGGCCATTTCTACTGATGACCTTGAGTGCCCATAAACGGTTTATTTTGCGAAGCGGCTGGGTGTGCCCTGTGCTGTTTCATCTGCGGGGGTCAAGCTGGCAAGGCGACTACCGACGGTGTAAAGCCGCTCAACATGCTGCTCAAAAGCAATCAGTTCATCGCCATTCAATTGCATGCTTGATGGAGCTTTCAAATTAAGCGGATTAATAGCCCGGCCGTCTTTATGGACTTCGTAATGCAAGTGACGACCTGCAGACAAGCCGGTATTGCCAAGGTATCCAATAACGTCACCTTGCTTAACCTTATCACCTACCCGTAGGCCTTTTTTAAAGCCGTTCAAGTGTGCATAGAGGGTTTCGTAACCGTTGCCATGGTCGATTATTACGGTATTGCCGAAGCTACTAAAACGATTCGCTCGTTTCACCACTCCGCGACCTGCAGCCATTATCGGCGTGCCGACTGGTGCGCTAAAGTCGATACCTTTGTGAGCCCGGTTGTAACCCAAAACGGGATGACGACGGTTACCAAAATAGGACGACAAACGCGCTCCATTTAACGGCGTCTTTAACAAGAAACTCTCGGCTAGCTTGCCATCGGGACTATAAAAGGAATCGTTAAAGCGAATTAAACGGTGGTCTTCACCTTCATTCGTGAAGCGCAAATAAGTCAATTCGAGCGGCGTCTGCAAATGATTGAAGAGGGCATGATCAGCTTGAACCAATGTGCGTTGATAACGCACTTCCATTAAATCATTCGCCTGTACTTGGCGTTGAAAGTCGATGAAGTGAGACAACGCCATAATCGCACTACTAATAATATCGAGCGGCACACCAACCGCATCCGCATCACGGTACAAGCTGTGACGTATGGTAAATCCACGCTCATCGACTTCTTGATATGTGGGCACTTCGGTCAAAGCGACAGACCAACTGTCATCTTTATATACGGCTTCAACAACTTCACCATATTCCCGTGCTAATCGGAGTTTAAGTGGTTGCTCTTCAGTTGCCTGATGAAAATCAATCACAATACCGGCCTGCAACTTACCGACATTGAGCAGCGGTCTTAGAGCCTGCGCCAATAAGGTCACTTGTCGTGACGTCACGCCCTGTTGACCAAGTAAAGTCGACAGGTTTTGTCCCGATTTCAGAGTATTGAGTTCGCCCATTGCTGTAGGCTCAACAACCTTGCGTTGAGCTTCTACATGGCGAAACGTTGTATTGGGTTCTGGTAATACTAGCATGGCGTCAAACGGTGCTAGTGCCTGCGGTATCTTTGCGGTAGCTTCAGAGCTTACTTCTTCATCGGAAGTTAGCATCCAAGCACTCGTGATGATCACAGCAAAAACTGCAGCAATATGCCAACGATAATTTGTCATCATTCTCCAGTCCCTGTGATTAATTGATTGAGGTAGGACAACCGTGTCGCAATTTGGTTCTCAATAACCTAAATTGCAACGCGCTGGTCGTAATGGTCGAGCAGCAACAGTTGCGCCTGGGCCAGCGGCTCGTCGGCTGACGTGATATCCAGCTCATGCTCGGCGAGTAAACGCATCATGACCTCGTTATCTTCTTCACCGTTCCACATCTTGATGTAAGTGCCCTGCTTATAGCCACGTTGCTGTCGCAAATTGTTCAGCGCGTTTTTACCGATGTAGGTCAAGTACACTGTATTGGCATCACCATACGCATTTACTAGAAGCGCCATCAACGCATTGAAGAACTCACGCCCGCATTGCAATGGCTTGCCGCCCGAGCCGTCAATGGCCAACGCGGAAATGAGTTCTTTCCCATCCGCTGCCGCTTTGTTTGCTTTCGCACCATCAACAATAAGGCTAGCTACATAACGCGACGCTTGCTCGGTGCTATCACCAGCATCACAAGCATTTTCGACCGCATCAGATATCGCAAAATGGAGGATGTCGATCAGCTCCATGTTCGCCTGACTCCAGTCTGGTGTTTGCTTCTTCCACCACTTATAAGCCGTATGCTCAAAGTATTCGCCCAGCTCAACCAAAATAGCTTTGACGTCGTCACGCTGAACTTGTGGGTTCTCCGGATACGCAGGGTCAATCACTTGATTAAATGCAATTTGCATACGCACGAGTTGTTGAGCTTGTTCTGGTGTCATGGGGTCCCTGCGTGAACGGTTGTGTTTAAAAAATGAAGAATACCTGAATTACACTGATTTTTGGAGTATTGTTTGTTTCTATCTAAGCTTCTCTCAACCCTGCATCAATCGCAGTTTCAAATCACAAATAAACGCACTGATAGATAAAATCTATTAAGCTATTCGGAAAAAGACACTGCAAATAAGCGCAAACTCTGTCTATAGTCTATGCTCTAAAGCTACAAATAGTAGTTTGTCAGATTCGTTCGAACCTATCATCAACTACAGTCAACTGGAGTGATCTATGGAAAAGAAAGGTATGGGTGGCTGCCCCGTCATGCACGGCGCACAAACCAAAAAGAGTGGCAACGGTGCCACCAATGCGGATTGGTGGCCAAACCAATTAAACCTTAACATCCTGCGTCAGCATTCAAGCAAAGCTGACCCTATGGGTGAAGATTTCAACTACGCTGAAGAATTCAAAAAGCTCGATCTCGACGCTGTTAAAGCTGACCTTCACGCGTTGATGACAGATTCTCAAGACTGGTGGCCAGCAGACTACGGTCATTACGGTCCGTTCTTCATCCGAATGACTTGGCACGCTGCGGGTACCTACCGCGTAGCTGACGGTCGTGGGGGTGGCGGTACTGGTAACCAACGCTTTGCGCCATTAAACAGCTGGCCAGACAACGGTAACTTGGACAAAGCTCGTCGTCTCTTGTGGCCAATCAAGCAAAAATACGGCAAAGCATTATCATGGGCTGACTTGTTCATCCTTACTGGTATTGTTGCGCACGAGTCTATGGGCCTGAAAATGGTCGGATTCGGTGGCGGCCGTGCTGACATTTGGCATCCAGAAGAAGACATCTACTGGGGTACCGAATCAGAGTGGCTTGGCGACAAGCGCTACAGCGGTGACCGTGACCTCGAAATGCCATTAGCAGCTGTGCAAATGGGTCTGATTTACGTTAACCCAGAAGGTCCAAACGGTAATCCGGATCCAGTGGCTTCAGGTCGCGATATTCGCGAAACCTTTAAGCGTATGGCAATGAATGACTACGAGACCGTTGCGTTGGTCGCAGGTGGTCACACCTTCGGTAAAATGCACGGTGCTGCTCCTGACTCAAACTTAGGTCCAGAGCCAGAAGGCGCACCAATTGAAGAGCAAGGCTTGGGTTGGAAGAACAAGTTCGGTAAAGGTCACTCAGAAGATACGATTACTTCTGGCCTTGAAGGTGCTTGGACTCCGACACCAACTCAGTGGGATAACAGCTACTGGGAAACCTTGTTCGGCTATGAGTGGGAATTAACGAAGAGCCCTGCTGGCGCAAATATTTGGAAGCCAAAAGATGGCGCAGGTTCAGACTCAGTGCCAAGTGCACATGAGAAAGGCGTCACCTATGCTCCAACTATGTCGACTGCTGACATGGCGTTGCGTTATGACCCAATTTACGAGCCGATTTCTCGTCACTTCATGGAAAACCCAGCGGAGTTTGCTGAAGCATACTCAAACGCATGGTTTAAACTGCTGCACCGTGACATGGGTCCAAAAGCGCGTTACTTAGGTAAAGACGTACCTGCTCAAGACTTCGTCTGGCAAGATCCAGTACCTGCGGTTAACCATGAGTTAGTGAACGCTGCAGATATCAAATCTTTGAAAGACAAGATTCTGGCATCAGGTTTGTCAGTGAGCCGTTTGGTGAACACTGCATGGGCTTCTGCATCAACCTTCCGTGGTTCAGACTTCCGTGGCGGCGCAAACGGTGCACGCATTCGTTTAGCTCCACAGAAAGATTGGACTGTGAACGAGCCAGCACATTTAGCTGAAGCGTTGAAAGTGTTTGAAGGCATTCAGTCTGAGTTCAACAGCTCAGCTGGTGGTAACAAGCGCGTATCGATTGCTGACCTCATTGTACTCGGTGGTGTTGCCGCTGTTGAGAAAGCGGCGAAAGACGCTGGCTACAACGTTGAAGTGCCATTTACTCCAGGTCGTACTGACGCAACACAAGAACAAACTGATGTTGAGTCATTCGAGTACATGGAGCCAGAGGCTGATGGTTTCCGCAACTTCCAGAAAGCGAAGTTCACCGTAGCAACCGAAGAAATGTTGGTTGATAAAGCACAATTGCTGGGCTTAACCGCTCCAGAAATGACTGTGCTGGTTGGTGGAATGCGCGCACTGGGTGCGAACTACCAAGGCTCTAAGCATGGCGTATTCACGTCACGTGTTGGCCAATTGACCAACGACTTCTTCGTGAACTTACTCGACATGGGTACCGTATGGTCGCCTGTCGATGACCAAGAAGAAGTGTTTGAAGGTCGTGACCGTAAAACTGGTGCAGTGAAATACACCGGTACACGCGTTGACTTGGTCTTCGGTTCAAACTCTGAACTGCGTGCTTTAGCTGAAGTATATGGCTCAAGCGATGCCGGTGAGAAGTTTGCAAAAGACTTCGCTAAAGCCTTCGCGAAAGTGATGGACGCAGACCGTTTCTAAGATTTTAGACGGTATGCAGAAGGGCGCTCATTGAGCGCCCTTTTTATTGTCTATTTCTCCATGGCTTGGCCGAGCTTGGTGAAATAAGATAAGAACAAAGTCGATAATTCACCAGCGAGTTCTGAATCTGGATAGAGACCGGCTTTTGCGGTTGCACTTTGAAGTGTGCCGGAAACGAGAAAGTGATTTTTCAGTGATTGACGTTGAATCACACACTCGAAGGCTCGGGCTGCCATCTCCTCCGGCTGGGAATAGTAGTGCGTACCCGTAGCTAGGTCATATTCCGCACAATGCTTAAAAAATGCGCTGGGCTCACGACCATTCGACGCCAAAAACAGGCGGCGATAAGCCAGATGCAGAATTTGATTCAACGGATGACTATTCAATGGTGCATGCGTGAGCCAATGACGGCTTGCAAATACAGAGGTTGCTGGCGGCGTTTCAAACAGTTTAGCCGCAATATAATGGTCAAAAGCGTGGAACCATTCGTGCGCTAAACTACCCCCACCCGCATTCTTTGCTAGTGCCAGCACACGGCCATTAGAAAGATAGTGAGCACTTGCTCCAGGGCGTCCACCGATACCGAAATGCAGTGCTAAAGCACCACGGCAGGAAATCACCGGCGATGGTACCTGCAGAATATCTTGTAAGTCACAAAACGCATCGAAAAACAGGTTTGCCGCATACTGCTGTTCGGCAGCCGTCACCCAACGCCCAATACGAATGGAATAAAACCCAAAAATAGACCGGATATCTTGAAAGGACACGTCGGCACCGGCGCGGTGTGGCGGACCGTTACGAAAGTACTCACGGGTAATAATCGACATCGAAACCGCTGAAACCTTGTGATAGCTTTACTGACATTACGCGTATAGTAAACGAAACGATTACCGCAGTAACCACACAAGGATTGACTATGAAACTTTATGAAACGGCTACCGCACCGAACCCGCGTCGGGTGCGCATGTTTTTAGCAGAAAAAGGACTATTGGATCAGGTTGAGTGTATTCAGGTTGATATCGCCAAAGGCGAAAACCTCACCCCTGATTTCGTTGCCATGAACCCGATGAAAAAGGTTCCAGTGGCGCAACTCGACGATGGGACTTGCTTGGCGGAAACCATGGCGATTTGCCGCTATATTGAGGCCGCACATCCAGACACTACGCCTTTATTAGGCAACGATGCCAAAGAACAGGCGCTGATTGAGCAGTGGTTGCGATGGATTGAGTTCTACTTCATGACTCCTACCGGAATGGGCTTTCAACACACGAGTGGTTACTTTAAAGACCGCATGAAGGTATTTCCTGATTACGGCGCCGAATGTCTGAATCAAGTTCGCGAGTTTATGAAGTTTCTCGACAAGCATTTGGAAGGTAAGGACTATATTTGTTGTGACCGCTTCACCGCAGCAGACATCAATGCCTACACTACAATTGCATTTGCTCGCGTGGTGAAAATTCGCATCGGTGATGATCAAGCCAATTTGAAGGCCTGGTTTGACCGCATTAATGCCCGGCCATCGGCAAAGGTCTAAGGTTCGCTTGATTTAATCAGGTATTCAGTGCCGCAGTGTCGATAACCAGACAATTGCGGCCATCACCTTTCGCATGATACAGCGCGCGGTCGGCTCGAATCAGCAGTTCTTCAGCAGATTCGTTGCGCTGTAGTTCAGCAATACCGATACTGACCGTGACATGAGCGTCACGATCAAACTCTTCGAATTGCGCTTCCTCAACGGCAATCCGAACGCGCTCTAATATCCTCCGCGCTTCGTAAACATTCGTATGAGGCAGGATCACCGCAAACTCCTCGCCACCCCAGCGCGCTACCACGTCAATGTCACGAACGTTTGCTTGGATGACTCGGGAGATTTCCTTCAATATTTGGTCACCACCGGTATGCAAATAACGGTCGTTAATGGCTTTAAAGTGGTCAAGGTCGAGCAAGCCAATCGTGAGATTTGCCTCATGTCGCTTGCCGCGGCGCACTTCCTCGCCCAAGCGCTGGTCGAAGGCTCGACGATTTGCCAATCCAGTAAGCGCGTCTTGAAGCGCTAGCGTTTCCAGCTCCTGAGTTTGCTCTCGGACCATTTTTTGTAGACGCTTACGGGTGTTTTCAAGTGCTCGAATACGCCAATGCACCGAGGTAATGGTTATTGTCAGCACGCTTATCACTAGCACAAACCAGAACCAAGGCTGTTGATAGAAATACGCAGATTTATGGAAATGAAAATCAGTGGGCAGAGACCATTGCCCGCCCGGGTATTTGGTACGCACTGAGAAGGTGTATTCACCCGCAGGTAAAGCTGTGTATTCCGTGTTTAACACACGTCCGCGGTCTATCCAGTTGTCGTCAAAACCGCGTAGCCGCACTTGGTACAAAATGTGCTCAGGCATGTAGTAACCCAAGCCGACATACCGAAACTCAACGCGACTACTATTGGGGTCGAGCTCATCCCCAGAATTAAGCAGGCCCATATCCGTTCGCACCGACTCAATGACGGCTGGAGGCGATTGCACGCCATGATCCTCAACCTGATCGGGGTCAACCGCTACCGCTCCCAATGCAGCCGCAAACCAAATATGTCCGTCACGATCGACAACTGACGCTGGCCCGCCAGTAGTCAGCTGACGAGTAATCATGCCATCGGCTTCGGTAAATAATTGATAGCTTACGGTATCAACTTCACTCTTCAACCACGCCTGCAAGTCTTCTGCGGGAATTCGTAGAATCCCTCGGGAGCCGCCTAACCAAAGGTTATCGTTTGCATCAAAGTTGATCGTGAAACTTTTATCAAATGGCAGTCCATTACGACGCGATAGCCAGCGCCAGTTGGCCGTTTCGATAGATCGCGTTAGTAACCCCTGATCGGTAGCAAACCAGACGCTACCTTGGTGGAATACGCCAGCAAAGGTATTCCGTGCATTGGTGAATGCCTCGAGGTCCACAGGCTCGGGACGCCATGAGTAGGGTTGCTCGGTAGATTTAAAATAAGTCATTGACGAGGTCGAAGTCACCCACAACGCACCGTCACTATCTATAGTGATTGACGTGACAAAATCTGACGCCATGCCATCAGCGACCGTATAGCGTTTCACCAAGCGAATACTGCCGGGCATGCCCTCAGCGAGCATCAAACCATTCGGTGTACCTAACAATAATAAGCTCGTTCCCGGGATACTTTTCACAACCCGAACTTCGCTGTGCGTGAGGCCTTGCTGACGTCCCAATTGGGCAGTCACCTGACCGTTAGTCAGCTGCAAAACACCCTCGGTATAGGTACCGACATAAACAATATTTTCGCCCACTGGTTCAATAGAAAGAACGGATAATGCCTTCAGTAACGGGTCATCCTCAGCAGCCTCAAATCCGCGTGCAGCCCGACGACTGACACCATCATTGGTACCGACCCACATGACCCCATTGTCATCAACATTGATACTACGCACGTAGGAGCCCTTCAGGCCCTGATTCGGCGTAAAGCTGGTAAAGAGTGAATCTCTCAGCTGCGCAAATCCACCGTGGGTGGATACCCACATGTTATTTTCGCGGTCTTTAAAAATATCCAGAACGTGGGAATTGGGTAGGCCATCGGCAACACTAATCCAGTCCTGTGAATCTGAGCAGACACGCCCTAAGCCGTACTCAAAGGTACCTACCCATAAGCACCCCTCAGGCCCCTCTTCTATTGCGGTGATGGGACCATTGACTGGCTGCGGCCACGGGCGAAATGGCTGGTCGGGTTGATTCTGATAGAACAATCCATCGTCAGATGCGATAACCATCATGCCATTAGAGAGTAAGCGCAGTGCACGAATTTGCACGTTCGGTAACGAGCGTTCGGGGATAAATTGGTCGGACACACCATCGTAGTAAGCAACACCGCTCTCAGTGCCCACCCATAGCCGAGGTTGGCGTTTACCTAAGTCAGGCGCTGCATAGAGTCGAAATGAAAAGTCAGCGGGAAGGCCGTGCTCGGTGGTGTAATGAGTGTGGGAACCATCTGCAGCAATTCTAAATACGCCATTGGCTGTTGCCGCCCAACGCTCGCCTAAATCATTGATGACTGTCTCGAAAACATAACCGCTATCGAGGTTATTCGGTTGCCATTGCTGTCCATCAAACGTAACCAAACCACCACGTGGGCCGCCAACAATGACTGTATTTGTATTCTTATCAATCGCTAAATCTAACGCACCTTGCTCAGGCATTTTGGTGACATCGATGTCATCGAAGACCACAAATTCTCGGCCGTTATAGCGAACGGGGCCTTCCCAGGTAGCTAACCATAGATAACCTTCATTCGATTGCGCAATACGATTAACAGAGTTGTGCGGAAGACCGTCGCGGGTGCTCCACGAACGCAAAGCGTGTTGATTTAATGGTTTGGAGGCCACCGATGCAACCAGTGGTGAGAAGTCCGATGTAGTGGCTTCTGGAGAGTCTGACGACTGGGCAAGTAACGGAGCGGGAACGAAAACGAGTAGCAGAGCTATGCTAAGCGCAAGCCATCCAATGCCACCATCTCGCATCCGTTCTACTCCATTGTATTAAGCAGTCAGAAATATTTAGGCCATAGCATTTGCTTCGATGTCTGCAAATGGGACCGTTACTAGCGCCTCAAACGCAGGCTTTGCTAGATAGTACCCTTGGAAGAGGCGAATGCCTAGTCCTACCAAGAAGTTGAATTCTTCTTTGGTTTCGACACCCTCAGCTAGAACTTGAGTACCTTGCAGTCGGCATTGGTTGAGCGCTTTAGCGACAATTTCCTGATTATCTGGATGATTTGGGATATTGCGGATTAAATCCATATCTAGTTTTAAGATATCAGGACGTAGGTCGGTCAACCAATCCATGCGAGCAAAGCCAGCGCCATAGTCGTCAATGGCTGTTTTGAAACCGCGCTTCGAATAGCTACTAAAAATGCGCTGGAGGTGATTCTTATCAATAATTTGCTCACCTTCGGTGACCTCGAAAACTAATTTAGTGAGGTCAAATCCGTACAAGTCAGCAGCTTCTATCGTCGCCTTAATGCAGCTCTCTGGGGTATATACAGCATTGGGTAAGAAATTAATATTGAGGTAAGTAGTGCAGCCAAGTCGAGCCGCCGTTTCGATCGCTTTAACACGGCAGGCCTGGTCAAAATAGTAGCGGTTGTCGTCATTAATACGCTCAAAAACCCAGCCAGCACCTTGTCCCTCTGGACCACGAACTAAGGCTTCGTACGCCACAATAGTCTTGTTGCTCCAGTCAATAATTGGCTGGAACGCCATTTTAATTTCAAAGCCTAATGACTTACCGCTCAAGCAGTCACGGCAGGTTTGTTGTTTGATCGACTCTGGAAAGTCCATGCAGTGCTCATAATTATAGAAACCAGAATAAGGTTATCGTCATAAACACGTCATACTTTAGTAAAAAGATCACTCAAACCGTAATGTAATTCCTAAACGCAGCTGGTGATAGGCCTCGCTGGCGAGGTCGGCGAGCAGGGTTGGATTTGCTCTGCCCTGCGGCGTCAAGGTGAGTAGCAGCACATCTTTACTCGCCTGAGTTTTTAAAAGGAGTTGGGACGTTTGACGATCGGTATTAAATAATACCGCGAGTCTGAGCAGCGCCAGCACGCGCACGACATCAAACTGATGATAGAGCTGCAATGGTGGGATGTCTTCAATAAAAACCTTCTTCCGGAAGTGCCGGACTAGAGCAGCTAAAAGCTTTTGTTGCTCCTTATTGAAGCCGGGCATGTCGGTATGCTGCAGAATATATCCGGCGTGGCGCTGACGAGAGCTGAAGTTGATGTGTAAGCCAACCTCGTGCAGCAATGCCGCCCAACTCAGCAACAGCCGCCATTCGGGATCGAGCAATCCCCATTCAACGGCCACTTGCTCATATAAGTCGAGCACGGTTTGTTGCACTCGCGTGGCTTGCTCGCGGTCGATGCTGTAGCGAATCGCAATGCTTTCAATGGTGCGCTGACGTACGTCGTCGTGGTAGAGCACCTGCTCGGCAAGCTCATAGAGCACGCCCTCACGAAGCGCTGCGTCATGAGCTTCGAGCTCCTCAATATTCAGCTCTTCCATTAACCCAATCAAAATGGCGAGGCCACCCGCGACAATAGGCGCACGCTCTTCATCCAACCCAGGTATTTGGAGTTGCTGAATACTTTTAAACTGCAGTAACTCTGCCCTGCATTCATAGAGATGCTGCAATGAAATGACTGGTAAAACCGACTGGGTTTTATGTTGCACCCAATTCGCAATTGCTTTGATTGTACCCGAGGTGCCGTATATCTGCGTTTGCGTATATTTCCGCAAACCTTTGGCAACCGATTCAAGTTCACGTTTGGTTGCCACCACGGCTTTGTCGAAACGCTTTGCTGAAATGGCTCCCTTTTTGAAATATCCCTCGGTGTAACTAATACACCCCATACTGAGCGAAACCAGCTGTTGGGTCTGCAAATCACTGCCGCCGGCAAATTCGGTACTACCGCCGCCGATATCAATCACTAGTCGCTTACCCTCGCCGGCCGTCGTCTGTGCCACCCCAGCGTAGATCAAACGCGCCTCTTCATGGCCTGAAATAATTTCGATAGGAAATGGCAAAATACTTGCTGCTTTGGCGAGGAAAATATCGCTATTCTCAGCTTCGCGTAACGTGTGCGTGGCTACCACACGAACTTGGTCAGGACGGAACCCTTGGAGCTTTTGTGCGCAAATGGCGAGTGCTTCTAGACCTCGCTGCATGGCTTTGTTGCTCAGTTTGCCTTGCTTGAGTCCGGCAGCTAAGCGGACTTTCTGCTTAAAACGAACCAACGGCTGCAAACTATGGTTGTCGACACGTGCAATCAGCAAATGAAAGCTATTTGAACCCAAATCCAGCGCTGCAAATTGAGGCAGGTCCGATTCTGAGACAGGCGCTAGATGCGGGTCATTCATTTGGCTTTTTGCTCCGCTTGCAGATATTTATAGATCTCAACTTGTGAGCGCAATTTCTTGCGATTACCACGCTTCACATAGCGATTGATTTGCTCTGAATCGATAATGCGTGCTTTTTGATTATCCTTCCACTGCAACTCGAAAATATCAAGAATCATCTGCTTGGCCGCATCATCGTGTATGGGGCACGTTGCCTCAACGCGGTGGTCAATATTGCGGGTCATAATATCCGCAGAAGAAATAAAGACTTTCGGCTTGCCTTGGTTATGGAACACATAAACCCGCGGGTGCTCAAGAAACCGATCTACGATACTTCGAACCTGAATCGTTTCACTCAAGCCGCTCACACCTGGCCTCAACGCGCACATACCGCGGACAATGGCACGAATCTTTACTCCAGCGCGACTAGCTCGGTACAACTGAACAATAATTGCTTCATCAACCAAATTATTGAGCTTCAAGAAGATTTCACCCTTGCCGCCCTCTTGCACAGCTTTGATCTCATCTTCTATCAAACTCACCAGCCGGTCACGTGTATTTAACGGCGACACTATTAACTCGCGAAACTCATAGCGACGATAGGGCTGGTCGAGATACTGAAATACCTGTTCCACTTCTTGGCAAATGGTCGGTGCACAGGTCATTAATCCAAAATCGGTATACACTTGCGCGGTTTGCTCGTGGAAGTTACCAGTGCCTATGTACGCATAACGGCGCACCAGCTGACCTTCGGTGCGATGCACCAACAAGAGTTTTGAGTGAACTTTGATGCCTTGGATACCAAAAATGACGCGAATTCCGGCGTCGGTCATGTCTTTGGCCCATTCGATATTCGCCTCTTCGTCGAATCGTGCCTGCAACTCAACCATCACCACAACTTGCTTACCGTTATGCACGGCATCCATCAGCGAATGAATCAATCGCGAGTAGCGAGCCACCCTATATATGCATATGTGTATAGTTTTCACAGCAGGATCATAAGCTGCTTGGCGCACCAACTCCGAGACGTGTGCAAACTTGTGATAGGGGTAGTACAACAGGATATCGCGCTCAGCTATCGCATCAAAAATATTGTCAAACTTAGCAAAGCTGGCGTGCTCAATAGGCGGCAACAATTCATTCTCGAGTGACTTGCGGCCAATGTTCGGAAACTTGGCAAAGTCTCGCGTATTTCGATAACGCCCGCCACCCACAAGCGAATCATAGGCATCCATATCGAGCTTGTCACAGAGGAATCGCAACATCGCTCCAGGCATTGCCTTATCAAACACCAAGCGCACTGGGTCAGCTTTTACGCGCTGCTTTAAGCCTTCTTCCATGCGCTCCAAGACACTCTGTTCGATGTCATAGGTGAGTCGATAATCTGCATCTCGAGTCATTTTGAAGGAGAAGGCACGAATTTTGTCAAACGCGATGATGCCGCGGAAGAGTTCGCTTAAGAACATCAGGATAATGTTATCGAGCAAGATCACATCTTTGCGTCGCTTACTGCCATGATAGGGCAGCAGAATGAAACGACTCAGCTCGTCAGTAGGTACTTCCACAGCAGCGTAATGGGTAGTGCCATTTTGTTCCAGTTGCACACAGAAGTAGATATGGTCTTCTTTCAAGACTTCGACCAAGTTGGTGCGGTCGGTAATCAACAGCGGGACGATGTGACGTTTGATCTTGTCATGGAAGTATTGCAGCAACCACTTTTGCTGGTTGGGCTTGACCTGCCCTTCCTCAATAACGTAGATATTCTTTTTCGCAAGCGCAGCCATGACCTGCACTTGAATGCGATCGAACTGTTCTTGCAGCGTAATGACTTTTTGTTGAATTTGAGTCAGCAGTGCGCTGGCGTGGTCGCGATCTTCAGCGAGCTTTTCGAAATGAATACGACGTCTGACATCTGCGACTCGAACCTGAAAGAATTCATCCATATTGCTGGAGAAAATGCCGAGGAACCGAATGCGTTCAATCACTGGAACATGGTCATCAGCAGCTTCTTGCAGCACCCGCTCATTAAACGCTAACCAGCTCAGTTCTTTTTCGAAAAACTTCATGACACCGCAGACCTCATCGTTTGCCTGCTAGCATCCTAGCTGTTTCCAGTCTCAAAAGTATGACGGTTTTATGACATTTGCACTGTTTGCCTAACGCAGCAACCACAACAAGGAACCACCGGCAATAAAGAGCCACAGCAAAGTTGCCAGCAACATAGGTTTACCTGCAGCTTGCCGGATTTTGGCGAGGGTTAAATGCGTGCCAACCAAAAACAAACAAAAGACGAGGACGAGCTTGCCACCACTGAACAAAACGCTATAGATCGGCTCGCCCTGCGGTAAGTAAGTGGCAATCAGCATCGAGATAACATAGCCGACCAAGAACCACGGCACCGACGTTTTACTGACAGCGCGTTCGGCAACCGACTGTTGACGTTGATACAGCCAAGCCGCACCAAATGCGAGCGGAATAATCCACAGTGCCCGCGCCAGCTTCAAGGTAGTTGCGGTAATCAGGGCATCATCATGAAATGCCTCAGCGGCACCAACTACCGACGATGTATCGTGGATAGCTACCGCAGCCCACACACCAAAGGTCTCCGGACTGAGTTCGAACAGCCGACCTAACACCGGGAACACTAACAATGCAACGGCATTGAGCGTGAATACGCAGCCAATGGCGATAGCAATTTGATCGTTGCGCGCACGGATTGCAGGCGCAACTGCGGCAATAGCACTACCGCCACAAATAGCCGTGCCCGAGCCAATCAGCACACCGGTTTTAGCGTCTAAGCCAAGCCAGTGCCACAGGACCCATGCGGCCAATAAAGTCGCCACAATCGACACCACAATCAGACCAAGATAGTCGCCGGTGACTTGCAGCGCGGTATCCACTTGCATGCCAAACCCCAGCGCCACAATAGCAATACCAAGGAGCCGTTTGACCCAAGCGCTGGTATCAATACCCACTGGAACGCCAGTGGTCGCTGCCACCACCATACCCAATAACATAGCGACCGGAGCTGATAGCCAAGGCGTAAAACAAAGCGCGCCGAACAACCAAAACAGAAAATGAGCCAATGGCTTGTTCATCGCGAGTCCTTGCTTAGAGTTGGTTAATGGGAATCTTTAAGTAGACCGTACCATTCGCTTCGGGCGGCGGCATTTCACCGGCACGAATATTCACTTGAATGGAAGGTAGAATCAACCGCGGCATAGCTAATGTCGCATCGCGCTCTTCACGCATTCTCACAAACTCGGCTTCGGTGATGCCATCACGCACATGCTTACTATGAGCGCGCTGCGCGGCTACTGTGGTACAACACTCATGTTCGCGACCCTTCGGTGGATAGTCATGGCAAATATAGATTTCTGTGGCCTCTGGCAACGCCAATAATTTCTGAATCGATTGATACAGCGTCTTAGCGCTACCACCCGGAAAATCACAGCGTGCAGTGCCGACATCTGGCAAAAATAACGTATCGCCGACAAAAGCCTTCGACTCATTGACGATATACGCCAAATCCGCAGGGGTATGACCTGGCGTGTGCATGACGCGAAATTCCATGCTGCCCACGGTAAAGGTGTCACCGTCTTGAAACAGACGATCGAACTGATGACCGTTTGGAAGAAACTCTTTTTCCAGATTGAAGATGGTCTTAAAGATTTTCTGCACATCTTTAATGTGCTCACCAATCCCAATTTTGGCGCCTAACTGCTCGCGTAGGTATGGTGCTGCAGATAAATGGTCGGCATGCGCGTGCGTTTCTAGAATCCACTCCACTTGGAGTTGATGCGAACGGACAAACGCAATGATCTTATCAGCACCAGCAGTAGCGGTGCGTCCTGACTTGATATCAAAGTCGAGCACTGGATCAATAATCACCGCATGTTTAGCCGACGGTTCATACACTACGTAGCTAAAGGTCTCACTATCGCTATCGAGAAATGCTTCAACCTGTATGTCGTTTTGACTCATTTTTGGATCCTTGGTCGATCATTCAACACTTATGCTGTACTTTAGCGGAAACTGAAATGCGAGAAAAGTTTACCTCAGTCATCGCTTACGTATAAAATTGCGCCTTTCTGAATCAGATATCGAGAGTAATGTATGGGTCGTGCCTACCAAAACCGTAAAGAATCTATGGCGAAAACAGCCGCCAGCAAAAGCAAAGTTTACAGTAAATATGGCCGCCAGCTGTATGTAATTGCCAAGCAGGGTGGTATTGATCCTGCTGGAAACTTGGCATTACGGAGCATGATTGATGCCGCTAAGCGTGATCAAGTGCCTGCTCACGTTATTGAAAAGGCAATCGATAAAGCCAAAGGCGGTGCCGGTGAAGATTATTCACCAGCG
The DNA here is from genome assembly GCF_048263735.1 of Pseudidiomarina aestuarii. Lineage (GTDB taxonomy): Bacteria > Pseudomonadota > Gammaproteobacteria > Enterobacterales > Alteromonadaceae > Pseudidiomarina > Pseudidiomarina aestuarii_B. Next base: position 336,431 of record NZ_JBLXDX010000003.1, read on the forward strand.
GTCTACGAAGGCTACGGTCCAGGCAACTGCATGGTCATGATTGAAGCGTTGACCGATAACCCGAACCGTACCATCACCGAAGTTCGCAATTGCTTCACCAAAACCAAATGTAAAATTGGCGCTCCTGGAAGCGTTGCGCACATGTTCGATCACTGCGCCATTTTTGTCTTTGCCGGTGACGATGAAGATGCGGTATTAGAAGCATTACTCATGGCCGACGTGGAAGTGACCGACATTGAAAGCGATGAAGGCAAAATCACGGTATTTGCCCCGCATACTGAGTCACATAAAGCTAAGTTAGCATTACTAGAAACCTACCCAGACCTCGAGTTTGAAGTCGATGAAATTCAGTACCTTCCGCAAATGCATACCGACATTAGTGGCGACGATGTTGCCGTAATGGAGAAGTTCTTGGATATGCTAAATGACTGCGATGACGTGCAAAATATATACCACAACGCACAGTGGTAATCTTAACAAGGGAGCTAATTTGTAGCTCCCTTTTTTATTGACCTTTGACCGTATTGCGCCCTGCCTTCTTCGCCTCATACAATGATTTATCAACGCGCCTAAGCACCGTTTCCGGCGTGTCATCAGTTTCAATCAAAGTAACGCCAATACTCACAGTAATCGTTTCATAACTACTCGTTGAGTGTGGAATGGTCAGATTCTGTACAGCGACTCTGAGTTTTTCCGCACGCTTCATTGCAGCATCGAAACTGGTTACCGTGGCAAGCGCGACAATCTCCTCACCGCCGTAGCGATAGACTCGCCCACCCACGATTAGATTCATAAATACTCCAGCGATGCGTTGGAGAGCGATATCGCCCGCTTCATGCCCAGAGGTATCGTTATAGGGCTTAAAGAAGTCGACATCCGCCATGATCACGGCAGTTTTCTGCTCGACACCTTTGCGGCAAATGGTCTGTAGATCCCTGTCCAAAGCGCGCCGGTTCAAGAGCGCAGTGAGTCCATCGACGTGCGCCATCATGGCCAGCTTTTGGTTCGCCTGTTCCAATTCTGCAGTACGCTTTTTCACTTCGCGCTCAAGGAACTCTTGTTCCGCGCTAATATGGCTAGACATGTCCACCACGGTATTCGCTAGCAAGCCAATTTCGTTATTGGTTTTTAATGGCAGTTGAATCTCGCGATTGGCAATACTTTCGTATTTGCCTTGTTTGATGTAGTTGGCGGCCTGCTCAAGCTGTCGAATCGGTTTAGTGATTTGATTCCGTATAAAAATCCACGCAATCAAGACAGTCGTCAGCAGTATAAACGCACCTAGTGCGGCTACCCACAATGACGCCTCAAGAGCTTCGCCCTGCAGCGATTCTTTCGACGTTCGGGTCACATGCCACCATTGAGTACCGGGCACATAGACGGCTACCAAAATATGATCTTCGAGTTCATCCTGATATACCTTGACCGGATTCGCCGCAGTTGGCGCTGCTTGCGCAATAACCTGATAAACGGTCATAAGTTCATCAAGTTCGGTTTCTTCAAGCTCTATCACACCCACATATTCTTTGTTCTTCGTTAACTCCGGCGAACCAGCGACGAGTTGCTTTTGTTGGTTAAAAACAAAATGGTCTGCGGTAGAATTTGCTATGAAAGTTTCAATAACTGCAGTCAAAAAGACATCATGAGAAGGCGTCAGCAAATGTCGCCCTTCGTGGTCTATCGGTCGCTGGAAAGTGATGACCCAATCTAATGCGGTTTCATCAAAATATAAACCCGTCCAATTCGGACGGCGTTCAGGATTGTTTTGTTGTAAGGTCGAGCCTACCACCGAGTAGGCAGTCATATCGAGATCAGCTCGTGCGCTTTGTCCCCAATTGCTTTGCGGCCAATAGTTCAACAACACGTTTTCCGGCATGCTGACATGTGTGTTGGCAAAATTATGCTCCCACGCCGGCCCAAATTCTTGCAGTACCGACAGGGTGATCATAATTCGGCTTTTACGTTCAGCGTCAAGTGGTGCATCAGATCGACCGACAAAACCCGATAAATACTGCCACCACCTATCAACCTCAAAGGTGCCGTCAAAGTAGGGAGTGCGTAAACGCCACACACCTGGTTCACGTTCTTCAAACCAAGTATCGAAGCGTTCAATCAAATGTGGCTGGGTTGCTTGCTGTTGAAAGCGCGTTAAGAATCGATCGGCAAATACTTGAGTGGTTTTCTCCGCCTCAATAAATACCGATGCGCCAGCGCTCACTCGCCGTTCTGCGGAGTCAACAAGCTCAGCTACCTGTTCTGCACTCTCGCGCTGATAAGTATTCCAAAACGCAAAACCCGTGGTCAGCGTAACAAGCAATGCCGACCACAGGGTAATACGTAATAGCAGCTGAGTGCTAAGTGTACGCGCCATACTCACAATTATTCAGATTGCTCAGGCTCTTCGAGTAAGTCGAGAATGAACGCATACTCTTCGGCGACTTCCTTCAAGCGCGAGAAACGGCCTGAACTACCACCGTGACCAGCGCTCATATTGGTCTTGAACATCAACGGATTTGCATCGGTTTTGTTCGCACGCAACCGCGCTACCCACTTGGCAGGCTCAAAATACTGCACTTGTGAGTCATGCAAACCAGTTGTGACCAGTAAAGCTGGATAGTCTTGCTCTGCTACTTGGTCATAAGGAGAGTACGACAGCATGTATTCATAAGACTCTTTGGTGGTGATTGGGTTACCCCATTCGTCCCACTCATTGGTCGTCAATGGAATACTTGGGTCTAACATGGTCGTGACCACGTCCACAAAAGGAACATGGGCTACCAAACCACGGTATTTCTCAGGAGCCATATTGGCCACAGCACCCATCAATAGACCGCCGGCACTGCCGCCCATGCCAAATACTTTATCTGCATGCGCGTATTTCTCATTGACCAAGTGCTCGGTCACATCAATGTAGTCGGTAAAAGTATTCTTCTTATTCATCATTTTACCGTCTTCATACCAAGCACGACCCATCTCTTGACCACCGCGAATATGCGCAATTGCATATACAAAGCCGCGATCGACTAGAGAGAATACGGTAGAGCGGAAGTATGGGTCAGATGACGAACCATATGAGCCATATGCATATTGATATAAAGGTGCGGTACCGTCTTGCTGGAAACCTTTCTTATACAGCAGGGTGACAGGCACTTTGACACCATCACGAGCCGTTGCCCACGTGCGTGCAGTTTCGTACTGCGATGCATCGTAGTTCGGTACTTCTGATGCTTTCAGCGTTTCCCGTTCTTGCGTCGCCATATTGTAGGCATAAACCGTGTTTGGCGTGGTTAGGCTAGTATAGGCATATCGCAAGACATCGGTATCTTGCTCGACGTTGCGCTCGAAACGAGTGACATACGCCGCTTCATCCGATGCAATCACGGTTGAATTATCGAGGTCATTCCAAGGCACAATGCGAATATGACGCAGACCGTTGCTGCGCTCATTCAATGCCAAATAATTTTGGAATACCGTGAAGTCGTTAATGAAAACATCTGGATTATGCGGAATCAGTGGTTGCCAGTTGTTCTTATCACCAATCTGGTCAGCAGCGACTTGCATGATTTGATAGTTTGGAGCATTCCAATCAGTCGAGATGATCCAACGACCGTCAATATGGTCGGCATAGTATTGGAAATCGCGCTCGCGTGGCGCCATCACCACGAAATCACCGTCCGGCTCATTGGCGTCTAGCACGCGCATTTCAGTTGAGACGGTTTGGTTCAAGTTAATGACAACGTACTCATCATCGGTGGTGTTATAGACCGACATGTAAAACGTTCTGTCTTGCTCTTCATACACTAACTCAGCGTTTTCTGCTGGGTCACCGAGCTTGTGCTTGAGAACGCGAGTAGACAGTAACGTTTGCGGGTCATTTTCAATAACGAACAGCGTTTTGTTGTCTTGAGCCCAGGCAATTGAGGCTGACAAGCCATTTAATCGGTCCGGTAAGTCTTCCCCAGTGGTCAGGTCACGAATGCGTAATTCGTATTGGCGTCGACCATTGTTATCCACAACATAGGCGAGCAAATTCTGATTCGGGCTCACCTGCATATTCGACACTGACATATACGGCTGGCCTTCGGCGAGCACATTCACATCCAGTAAAATTTGCTCTTCACCAGTTTCTATATGCGTTCGCGTATGAATTGGATATTCTTTTCCTTCTTCATAGCGGGTGGAGTAGCGATAGTCGCCTTTGGTATAAGGCACTGACGCATCGTCTTGCTTAATGCGACCGATAATTTCCTGTTCGAGTTCACCAGTTAACGCGCTGTAATCTTCACGATAAGCATCGTAATACGCATTTTCTTCCTCCAGATAAGCCAGCACTTCGGGTGCTTTACGCTCATCGTCACGCAACCAATAATATTCATCTTGGCGGCTACCAAATTCGGCCTCAACAACGTATGGGATCTGTTTCGCAACGGGAGCTTTTGATTCGACCGATTCTGTTGTTTTCTGCTCGGGCTGCGGCGAACAAGCGCTGACGGTGAGCAATAAGCCACCCAGTAGCGCATGTAAATAGAGTTTCCGGGATACCATGGGTTTCATCATTATTATTCTCTTGTTGAACTGTGGGACGAACGGACCAAAGGTTTACTGTTCATACACTAACTTACACTAAGATAGGTGATTGTCCTTTGAAAAATCAATCCATTGCGGTGGGCTGTTCGATGCTGTCGAGTAACAACACAATTGCCAACTTTCATAGCGATGCCAATACAGGTGAGGCTCTAATCCAGCCAACGGTGATGCTAACGTTGGCATTAGCGCGCCGCGCTTTGCTTTAGTCACTGCTTCGGCAGCTGTCCAGCGCTCAAAGAATTGCTCTAAAGAACTCACTCCCTGCATATACCCATCTGCGAACCGCTGCTGCAAGCGCACTCGTTGGCGGCGTTCGAGAATACGCTCGCAATCAATACCCAACTCACCCGTACGAGCAATCGCAACCGCGCAACAGTCGTCGGTATGGCTCACCGATACACTCCATTGCTTTTTGCCAACCCAAAGTTCGACAGCACCATGCTGATCTCGACTAAAACTCACTTGTTGTGCGGGCAACGACCAATATTTTTCGAGACACCAACGCACCAAAGCTCGCGTTACTTGAGATTGCGGACGCAGTAGTTGCGGTTGGTTATCGCTGTCGTAACAGTAGGGTCTTAGGTATTCATCAACCTCTGTTAGATTTGCGTATACGCAGACAACCTGTGGTTGCAACCGAGCTACTCCATCTTTTTCAAATAAAGGGTCAGTGAATCTTCCTGACCTTCTACTTGCTGCATAATAGTGACAAACCGCTGGTCGTCCCAACTCGCTTGGAACACCGCACGACTGAGCTCTCGGGTAAACACAGATGGGTCTTCAATGTCATCAACAAAGGTGAGTCGGCAGGTGTCTGTTTTGCACTCCACATTACCAACTGAATATTTCCGTAACCCTTCATCGGTAATCATCAAATCGATTAAACGTTGCTCATGCTCTGCAGACCAAACAGGATCTACCTCTTCTTCATCAAACTGGGTATGAACATCACGCGCATCCATCAACGGTCGCGCACCCTCAGGAAATCCACTTGGCGCCGACATCACGGTTGATGAGTTACTGGTACCACGGTTTACTGCTTCTTCCGTCTGCTCGCTGTCTTCTCGTGCCATCATTTTACTTTCTAGTTCACGACGGAGATTACTGATCTCGATTTCAAGTTGTGCGATATATTCAGCTACTTCTGGCGCCACTCGTTCCATTGAAACTTGCTCTGCAACCTCAGCCATTGCCGCCTGTGGCTCGGGCTCACCGAGAATATTTGAATTAGATTGAGACCACGCGAAAACCGCTAATATAGCAATTACCGCTAAGTACAAAATGTGACTTACAGGCTTCATGGACGACTTCCCGATTCGATTAACTTATTGTAATAAATGTAAAGAATATAAGCCAAAACAGCAAGCAAAGCCTGTTTAAATCGGTCAACAATAGCTTTACACGTTTACTAGCTTGGATGTATAGTTCAGGGTCAATATAAGTACAAATAAAGATTGTTTTCTGTTCGCTTGCTGTTCGCTTTGATAGCGATACCGCGGACGGAGCTAGCCGCGGAGAAAGCATGTCAGGAGTCATTCACTCACCTACTAAATCTCGTTGTAGTCGAGTTCATGCTCTCGTGGCTGGATTTTCCTTCGTTTTGCTTTTGGCCCTCAGCACGCCTGCCCCAGCACTTGCACAAATTGCACCGCCAGTTGATGAACGTATTGAGCAAGAGCTTGATGGGCTGCTCAGCGAGACCAACTCGGCTGCTCTTAAGCCTGAGTATCTTAAACTTCTCTCTCAAGTTGACGAGTCCACGCCACTCGCAACACGGGTTCGCTTGTATGCCTATTTAGCATTTGAAGAGGCATATGCCGAGGATTACCAGCGGGCTTGGAATTACATTGAGATGGCTGAAGCTCTTACCAATGAAACCACGTTAGCTGATATCACGACAGAAATTATTGCCAGTCGTATCGAGATTCATTTGCTCGCAGGCGAGCGGAACAAAGCGTTTGCCCTATTGAATGATATTGATTTAGTGCTCGTTAATGCCGTAACGCCACGGATTCGCTACTACGCCAATAATCTTTTAGCTCGCATTTATGCTGACCGAAACCAGTATCAGCGGGCGCTTGAATACTACATAGCTGCCAATGAAGCAGTGGGCGAAACCAATAACGACCGCACGCCAATTCGACGTTTGTATCTCAAGCAAAGCATCGCAACCATGTATACGGAATTGAAGAAATACGATGCTGCATTGGAGGTCATTTCAGAGGGTTTAGCAGAGACCACAGAGCAGAATCTCGACCATATGTATTATGGCAACTTCATGCTGCTCAAAGGTTTTGTCGAAACCTCTCTGAAACGCTATGAGACGGCACTGACCACTTATACTAATCTTGAACAATATGCGACGCGCACTGATTCCAACGAGTTGTTAGTCATTGTTTTAAACAATATTGGCGACATCGACATCCGCACTGAAGATTATGATGATGCTCGCGATGTTCTAATGCGAGCAAACCGTATTGCTGAAGAATTGGGCGACCAATATACATTACAGTTACTTCAATTTAATCTCGGCATGGTTGATGTCAAACAGGGACGCTTTGAAGAAGGCTTCCCGAAAATGACCGAAGCTATGGACTACTTCCGTGAAAATGCAATTCGTATAGAGGTTGCTGAGACTTTAGGTGAGTTGGCAGACGCATATGGCACCGCCGGTTTATATCAGCAACAAGCGGAGGCTTTATTAGAGCAGCGTGAGCTCCGTGAGATTATTTATGACACGGAACAGCAGCGGCATATTGCTGATATGCAGAACCTTTACGACACCAAAGATAAAGAACAACAAATTAAACTACTCAAACAACAGAATGAGCTGCGTGAGCAATTGCTCGAAAATGAGAAGCAACGACAGCTGATTCTGGGCTTGTTTGTATTGGTGGCCGCATTCGCAATCGTGATTGTGTTTATGCTGTATCGATCTGCGCGCCGCGCTAACCTCAAACTTGCTGAAGCAAATACACAGCTCGCAGACCAATCCATCCGTGACCCACTAACAGGTTTATTGAATCGTCGTGCGCTGCAGCAAGAGCTACAGCAGAAGCAACGGCGTAGTAAAGACAATGCGACCGAAGATGCGATGATCTTACTCGACGTCGATCACTTTAAACGAATCAACGACCATTATGGCCATGCTGCAGGTGATGTGGTGTTGGTAGAGGTGGCGAACCGACTGCGTGAAATATCACGAGATACCGACAAGATTATTCGCTGGGGTGGTGAGGAGTTTTTGATCTACCTGACCGAAGCTGAGCACGATGCCTTACCGCGTTTAACGAAACGTGTTCTCGATGCTATCGGTGCAAAACCTATCGATTGCGAGGGCACGCCACTGCGCGTTACCGCAACCGCGGGCTTTATTAGTTTTCCATTTGCTGACTTGAATAATAATGAAATGGATTGGGAACAGACTCTCCAGTTAGCTGACTTGGCCTTGTATGCAGGCAAAGTGCATGGCCGTAATCAGGCTTGGGGGGTCATGGAGTTAAACATTCCGTTTGAAGAAGCCAAGCCAACGCTAGAGCGTGACCTGCCTGGCGCCATTGCGCGCAACATTATCTCGGTTACCACAATAGAAGGCCCTGAAGCTCCAGCGAGCTAACAGGGCCAGCCGATATCTTTACTGAATGTTGAAATCCAGTTGTACGGTTTGACCGATTGCTGCAACCGGTTGACCGTTTTCAAATTTCGGTGCGTAGCGCCAGTTCTCAACAGCTTCAATTGAGCTTCTAACAAACTCTGGCGGAGTATCTTCCGAATGAATAGGTTGCGCATTTGTCACAAATCCGGACTCATCAATGTCGAACTGCACGGTCACACTGCCTGATAACTTCTTCGTTGCATAACTAATTGGATAAACTGGGTTTACACGGAACAAAGGTTCAGGCCCACTATCCTCAGACCATGGTTGCGCGGCGCCAATCGCAACACAATGTGCTGTAGCTTGGTCACTCTCCCCATTTCGCTCATAGAGCTCTACCAGTGCAGCGTGAGATAACAGTTCCAGTCTTCTTCCGGCTGGATCCTCAACGTTGGCATCTGCAATAATGGACTCATACAATTCGATAGCTGAGTTACGACGATTTTTTGAGAAGTGGTTGTGTGCTAAATACAGCTGCAGCGTTAGCACATTGAGATCACTGGCGGGTAAATCCTTGTCAAATTGCTCGAGAGCTGGCTCAAGAATAGGTGCTAAACGAATATCTTCGCGATACCAATATTTAGCTCCATCGACTAAAGTCGCTGCATAAAGCTGCGGATTGGTCGCTTGCAAAGGCGCTATCAATGCCAAATACCCTTCACGCAATTGCTGCTTTCGATAATCTGAATAAGGTATCGACATGGTTGCGTCATAGGCATCTAGCCAACGCGCGTCGGTCTTGCTCAACTCCGCTTCATAGACGCTTAAAATAAGGTCGCCCATGGACTTCAATATCTCGTCATCCTTTCCGGCTGAATATGATGACTTTAAAAAGTTAATAGCCAAGTTGGCAGAATTTATTGAATCATCGCCAAAGTAATTTCGACCCGTTTGGTAGGCTTCGAAAGCAGCTTCCGATAATTCACTACGGGGTGTTTCCTGCACTTCTAACATGGCTTGGTAATCAGCGTAGGCTTGCTCAAATGCTTGCTTTGCATCTTGGGCCCAGACTCCAGAACTCAACAACAAACCGACACTGAGTGCCATTGACCCAGCTAATATCTTTCCTTTCATAACGAGGTTTTCGCTTATTTTTCTCAAATGTGATACATGAACTTAACATCTTAACGAGTCGGTTAGCAATAAAAAAGCCGCGCTTTTTAGGGCGCGGCTCTCATTTAAAACGAGCTAGTTTTACTGTTTCGGTAGCTCTTTAAAGCCCATGTTCCAGAGCGTAAAGCCATAGATGTCAGCATACTGCTCAATGGTCTTCGATACTGGCGTACCCGCACCGTGACCGGCATTGGTCTCAATACGAATCAGTTGTGGATTCTTGCCGCCATCCTTCGCTTGCAGCTCGGCTGCAAACTTAAAGGAATGTGCAGGAACTACACGGTCATCATGATCGCCTGTGGTGATTAACGTGGCAGGATAGTTCACGCCTTCCTTAACGTTATGCACAGGTGAGTAGCCTAGCAGATACTCGAACATCTCTGGGCTGTCCTCAGCGGTACCGTAGTCATACGCCCAACCTGCACCGGCAGTGAAGGTGTGGTAACGCAACATATCGAGTACACCAACCGCTGGTAACGCCACTTGAGCTAGCTCAGGACGCTGTGTCATGACTGCACCGACCAATAAACCGCCGTTAGAGCCACCATTAATAGCCAAACGCTCACTAGAGGTATACTTTTCCGCAATCAAATATTCACCTGCTGCGATAAAGTCATCAAATACATTCTGTTTCTGCATTTGCGTACCAGCAATGTGCCACTCTTTACCGTACTCGCCGCCGCCACGTAAGTTGGCAACTGCGTAGACACCACCCAGCTCAAGCCACATGGCTCGAATCATGCTGAACGAAGGCGTCAGGCTGATGTTGAAGCCACCATAACCATACAAAATAGTTGGGTTGGAGCCATCGAGCTCGAGACCTTTCTTATGCGTGATAATCATCGGTACTCGTGTGCCATCTTTCGACATATAGAACACTTGCTTCGACTCGTATGCTGAGCTATCAAAATCTGCTTTTGACGCTTCGTATACAGACGACTCACCGCTGTCTGGATCGTACGCATAAATTGTACTTGGTGTGTTGTAGTTGGCGAAGGTGTAGTAAATAGTTTCAGCTTCTTCTTTACCACTAAAGCCGCCGATGCTGCCTACACCCGGCAATTCAACATCGCGAATCTTGTCACCGTCGTAGTTGTACTGCTCAATACGAGCAATCGCATCAACCATATACTCGGCATAGATGTACCCGGCACCAGTTGACGGACTCAGCACATTCTCGGTCTCCGCAATAAAGTCGACCCAGTTTTCCGGTTGCGGAGCGCTTGCATCAACGGTCACAACACGACGATTTGGTGCGTCGAGGTCGGTCACCATGTACAGCTTGGAACCCACGTTATCCAGTACATAAGTATCTGAATTCGTGTCACCTAACACAGTCACCAATTCACTGTCTGGCTCACTCAAATCTTTCATGAACAACTTGTTGCCCGACGTCGATACTGCTGCCGAGATGAACAGGTACTGGTCATCCTCACTCACAGAACCACCAACATAGCGATGCTTCTGCTCGTCGGTACCGCCAAAGATAACCGCATCGTCAGCTTGCGCAGTGCCGAGCTTATGATAGTAGAGTTTGTGCTGGTCAGTTTTCGCTGAAAGCTCACTACCCTCAGGCTTGTCATAGCTTGAATAAAAGAAGCCATCATTGCCCCACCATGAAATACCACTGAATTTCACATCAATGAGTTCTGGCTCGAGTTGTTCTTTGGTCTCAGCGTCAATGATGATGATTTTACGCCAATCACTACCACCTTCTGAGATGGCGTAGGCTGCCAATGACCCATCGCGAGAGAAGCTCAACGTGGCCAATGACGTAGTACCGTCTTCACTGAAGGTGTTCGGGTCAAGGAACACCTCGGTGTTGCCGTCGGCATCGGTCCGATACACAACCGATTGGTTTTGTAAGCCATCATTTTTATAGAAGTAGGTGTAATCACCTTCTTTGAATGGCGCACTTACCTTCTCATAGTTCCACAGCTCGCTCAGGCGGTCTTCAATAGCCTGGCGATAAGGTATCTGCTCAAAGTAACCAAACGTCACTTCGTTTTGTGCTTTTACCCAAGCTTCAGTTTCAGTACTGCGGTCGTCCTCTAACCACCGATAGGGGTCTGGTACTTGCGTACCGAAGTAGGTATCCACAACATCACCTTGATAGGTGGTTGGGTACGTGATGGCGTGGCCGTCTGACTGCTTCACAGTGGCTTCGTCCTCTGGTTGTGGTGAGCACGCGGCCAATACGGCCACGGCGAGAACACCGATTACTCTCTTCATAATATTCCCTCTGGTTTGGTCAAGTGACCGGTGAACAGTAAACAGTGAACACAAAGTCCACCCTGCCCCTAGTCACTATTTTTTATTGTTGTATTCACTGTTCACTATTTACTGTTCACTAGCTCTCAGCTCAGTGCTGGGTGCGTGTTGGCGAACCACGCATGCCCATCTATTGCGGCTAAAAACTGTTGCAGCCGCGGATACTGCTGAATATCGATACGCTTTCGAAATACTGCCCAACTCAAATAACACGCAAGTCGTAATTGACCATCCGTGTAGGGACCTGAATCAGGCAAGTCATAACTCTCAAGCTCAGCCAGCACCGTCTCGACACGGCTCTCTTGACGCTTTAAGTAGCTGCTTTGCTCACCAGTGAGGTCGTCGAGTTCGAGCAAAAATAAATTTACGGTCGTATCTAACGCCGTATTCACTAAGCAAAACAAATCAAAGTCTAAGCTGTCGGCACAAAAAGGTTGTTCCGCTCGTTCCCGAAGATATCGCAAGATGGCAGCAGAATCGTGTAGTTTCACGTCGTCATGCTGAAAAAATGGGACACGCTGCGTGGGTGACCCTGTTGCTGCGCCTGCTCGGTCGGTCGGAATAAATTCAAACTCCTGCTGATTTAGCGCCAGCACAATGCGACAATGACGAACGAACGGTGATGTATAACTTCCGTAAAGCTTCATACCTACTCCCAAAACACGTTAAGCTAAGGCATTTGTTGCCAAAGAGATTAGCACAATGAAAAACGCCATACAGTACTTACTAAAGGGTCTTGCGATCTTATTGCCGATTGTCGTAACAATTGCGGTGGTTCACTGGCTGCTCGTTACCATCGAGACTTGGTTGCGACCACTCTGGGTGGCAATTTTGGGAGATCAATTTTACTTTCCTGGTCTCGCCTTTGTCAGCTTTCTTGTTATAGCTGCAATCATTGGTTTTAGTGCTCGTTGGACTTTTATCAATCAGTTCTGGATGTTGCCCGGCAAAATTATGGAACAAATGCCATTGCTGCGCAGTTTATACGGCACTATCACGGATATTTTTGATTTGATGGGTGGCGAGCACTTTGCGGAAGAATCCGTTGTGCTCGTGACGTTACCGGGCAGCGAACTGCGCTTGTTGGGTATAGTAACGAAAAAATCTGGCGACAAAGATGATCGACTTTCTAGTTTACTGAAAGAAGAAGAGATTGCCGTATTTCTGCCAATGGCATATAACGTCGGCGGTTACATGATTATGGTTCCGACCAGTTCTGTTGAACCTGTCGATATGTCACCAGCCGACGCAATGCAGCTAACAATCAGTGCAGGTATCGGAAAAAGTCGAAACTTCCCCAATTCAGACAAAAAAGAGAAGTAGTTATGTCTTATTTGCCTTGCGTAGAAATTGAACCGTCTAGTGGCGCTGCAAATCGCAGCGTGATTTGGCTGCATGGACTCGGAGCCGACGGCAATGATTTTGCGCCACTAGTGCCACATCTTCAGTTGCCCAGCCATGCTCATGTGCGATTTGTCTTTCCTCACGCACCGCAGCTACCAGTCACCATAAACGGTGGTATGCGCATGCCCGCATGGTACGACATCCTGGAAATGTCGATTGATCGACGCGTAGACGAGACACAGTTACGCCAGTCAGCTGCTGAAGTTATCAAATTGATCGAGCGTGAAATTGAGCGTGGTATTAAACCAGAACATATATTGCTGGCTGGTTTCTCTCAGGGTGGCGCGGTTGCCTATGAAGCTGCTTTGACTTATCCACAAAAGCTCTGCGGCTTACTGGCATTATCAACCTATCTGGCGACTCTGGCGTCAATTGAGACTTCTCCAGCGAACGCCGATCTGCCGATACTGATTCAGCATGGTTCGCAAGATCCAGTGGTGCCGGAATCCTTAGGCCAGCAAGCGCGGGACTGGTTGCAACAACGTGGTTATTCGGTGACTTATCAGACCTTTGCCATGCAGCACCAAGTTTGTGGCGAACAAGTTTTAGCCATCAACGCTTGGTTAGCTCAGCACCTGTAGTTTCTCTGCCCACAAACCGACCCAGTGTAAGGCTGTGTCACGATTCGCTGTGCGAATATTGACATGGCCCACTTTACGCCCCGGTCGCGGATCTTTGTTGTACCAATGACATTGCGTATCGGCATGATGCCAAAGGCCCGCCGGAATTCGTTCGGCACCGATGACGTTGATCATCAACGTGGGTTCAACACGTAGCTGTGGCAATGGCATACCGGTTAAAGCACGAATGTGGAGATCAAACTGACTGCAGTTGGCGCCAGTCATGGTCCAATGGCCCGAGTTGTGCACTCGTGGAGCAATTTCATTGACTAATAATTCGGCCTCATCACCCTCACCGACCACAAAAAACTCGATGGCAAGAACACCGACATAATTGAGTGCGTTAGTAATGCTTCGGAAAGCCTCTTCCGCGCGACTTTGCCAACTCGCGGGGACCACATCAATAGCACCTAAGCTATAGCTTAAAATGCCACGGTCATGAACGTTGGTAATGAGGGGGAAGCAGCACAAACTACCGTCTTTAGCTCGAGCACCGACCAGCGATACCTCCTTACTAAACGGAATCATGGCTTCCACGATGCCCGGTTGTTGTCCTGCTTCTTGTGCAACACTTGCAGGATTGTCGGTCAATTTGAAACGCCACTGACCTTTGCCATCATAGCCTCCTCGCGCCGCCTTAATTACTTGTGGCTGATCGGCGTCCGCTAGGTACTTCTCGAGTTCATCGGCGGTATTAAAACTGCGCCATGGTGACGTTGCGACGCGGCAATCATCAAATAACTTTTTCTCGGTGCGACGGTCGGTTAGCGCTTTGATGCGCGCCGGATCCATCAGGAACTTATCGTTCGCGGCAGCAATCACATCAGCGGGGATATCTTCATGTTCCCAACTTACCACGTCAGCCCAGTCAATTGCTTCCGCTAAAGTTCGACTGAGTTCAATTTGGGCACTCAATGGCTTCACTTTCTCGCTGCGTGTGCTGTACAGCAGGCACTCGTGCCCATGACTAATAGCGCTGCCACCTAACATCTGGCCGAGTTGGCCGTCACCGATAAAGAGTATTTTCATGCTTCTGGAAGTTCGAGATCTGGGCCATTCATGACTTTGTCGCGCTGAGCTTGGCGGAACGCTTGCACGCGCTCACGCACTCCAGCATCTTGATTGGCGACAATTTGAGCCGCCAACAAACCTGCGTTGGCTGCACCAGCAGATCCAATAGCTAGCGTTCCTACGGCAACACCCTTCGGCATTTGCACAATAGAGAGCAGGCTATCTAGTCCTTTCAGTTGTTTGCTAGGAACCGGCACACCCAACACAGGAATAGCGGTAAAAGCCGCGAGCATACCAGGTAAATGCGCAGCACCACCGGCACCGGCAATCACGACTGGAACGCCGTCTGCTTCCGCTTGAGTCATGGTGGTTTGTAGTAAATCAGGAGTGCGATGCGCAGAGACAACTTGCGCGCGCCACTCTACACCCAGGTCTTTTAGCATTTGGGCGGCGTGTTGCATTACGGGCCAGTCGGATTGCGAGCCCATCAAAATCAGTACGGGGGCCATCATCTGCTCCTTTTTGAAAGGTGCGAATTGTAAACAGGTGCAGGAAAAGGTGCAAATTTATCGCACAACTTTCATCCGATTACGACCACCGCTTTTCGCCTTATCCATGGCAGAATCGGCTTGCTCAAGCCATTGTCCCCAGCTTTGTCCAGCTTGCCACTGCGCTACACCTGCACTGGCAGTAATAGTCATCATCAGGGACTTAATGGCAAACGGTTCGTTGCGCATGACATCCAACATGTTGCTGGTTAATTCTGCTGCGAGCTTTAATGGTGTGTTGGGGAAAATGACCATCAAGGCCGCACCATTGCTGCGGACTAATATATCTTGCGGTCGCGCAATACGCTTGACGCGCTGAGCGGTTTCTTGCAGCACTTGGTCACCGACCATATAGCCGTATTTGTCATTCACACTTTTGAACGAATCTAAGTCCAAAATAACTAAACTCAGCGGTTGCTTTTGTTTTTGTGCAACCGCTATTTGTTGCTGCAAAATATCCGTCACTTGATCGCGTTTGTAGAAACCTGTCAAAGCATCGGTTGCTGAAATCCGCGACAAGTTCTTCTGCATTCGTGCCATAAGCACAAGGAATGTCGCACCAACGCCAATCAATACCAACATGGATATAGCAATACGCCACGCATATTCAAACGGCAGAAACTTGTAGGTAACAAAAGCGAAGGCGGCATAAATCAGCATGATCACAAGCACAAATATTGCTTTGTCGAACATGAAAAAGACCATAGCCAACACTGGGTACATCCAATACACACCCAAAATGCCACTCGATTTCATGGAAATACTGACTAAGGTGCCAAGCGCACAAATGAACAGAAAGTTAATCCACTGTGGTGCCAATTCATGCCGGTAGACCACGCCAACTAATAAGAAGGCTGCACCAACCAAAGCAAGTGCGCCACTGTTCAACCAAGCACTTTGCAGAATAGAAAAGACCGAAAAAGCGATTAAGACTAAGCCAACACCGATATAGATGATCCGCATCGCCAGCAATCGAAAGTGCTGCCAAAGGTTTAATTGCGCTGCCGATTGCGGCAGATTCGAGGCGTTGGCCCAATCCATAACGTGTCTCCGTCAGAAACAGAATGATTACACTTTAACCTGAATAATGTGCAAAAGCATAGCTCGCTTTATGCAAGATTATGCGTTGCGTCGCAGTATTGAGCTTTGCTACTGTTTCCATCATCAAATTTATTCAAAGTAGGCTTGACCATGCTCCTTCAGCTCGATCAAAGTGCCGTTGTTATTATAGACGTTCAAGAGAAACTCGCTCCGGTAATTCATCAGCGCGACCAAATTATTGCCCGTATTCGTTGGCTTGGTGAAATTGCCAATGAATTGAGTGTTCCGATTGTTGTTTCTGAGCAATATCCCAAAGGCTTGGGCATTAGCGTAGATGACTTGGCAAAAGTTATCGAGAATGCGCGGGTGGTCGAGAAAATGCATTTTAGTGCCTGGCAGGAACCTCATTTTGTGGAAGCCATCAACGACATTGAGCGCAAACAAATCTTGTTAGTAGGTATGGAAGCGCACGTCTGCGTATTGCAAACAGCTATGGATATGACCGAGCAAGGATTTGACGTTTTTGTGGTTGAAGATGCGGTAGGCTCGCGGCGTGACAGTGATAAGCAAACAGCGCTGCGGCGTTTACAGCAAGCCGGCGTGACTGTGATCACATCGGAAATGGCTGCTTATGAATGGTTGCACCGATCAGGTACGGATACGTTCCGGCATATCACGAAGAATTGGATTCGTGGCTAAGTTGTCATCAACCGTTAATTATTCTTTATTTGACAGTGCCTAAGATAAGCGTATACTTGCTCCCGCTAAATAAATTCGGCTGTCTCATTGTGGCCTGTTACGAAGTCTACTGAATGTACCTCGTTTTGTAAGACCCCAGTTATGCACGATTTTTTAGCATTACCCTAGGTTTTAACATGCACTACGAGGATTTTCAGCATGGCAACAGTTACTGGTAAAGTTAAGTTCTTCAACGAAGCTAAAGGCTTTGGTTTCATCGAGCAAGAACAAGGCGCAGACGTATTCGTACATTTCAGCGCGATTCAATCTGACGGTTTCAAAACTTTGGCTGAAGGCCAAACCGTTCAGTTCACTATCGCTCAAGGTCCTAAAGGTCCTCAAGCTGAAAACGTTGTTCCTATGTAAGGAATAGCCGAAATCGCCTCGCGATTTTAGCCAACGAATTCAAATAGAAAGGCCGCTCATTGAGCGGCCTTTTTGTTATTTCTGATCTGGTTGTCTGCGCCGCTTAGCGGCTTCCTTCTCAGCATGAATGAAATCCACATCATCCATCTCAACCTCTGGAATCTCATCGCAGACATTCCCACCCAGTTGATTTACTGCTTGGCATAAATCGGCAACTTTCTGATCCAACACGTGCACATGGTCGAGCATTCGCCCTATTGCTGTGGCTACTGGGTCTGGGTTATCGGCCGAAATAGCGTAGGCATCAAAACCATACTCTTTCGCAATTTCCTCACGACGTTTCACGACTTCTTTGTCTTCTGGCGAACTCGCAACGCGAGCAGGAATTCCCATAACCGTGGTATCCGCTGGAACGTTCTTCACTACCACCGCATTGGAGCCAATACGAGCATTCTGTCCAACTTCAATCGGTCCAAGCACTTTTGCACCCGCACCAATTACCACACCGTTTTTAAGAGTTGGGTGACGTTTACCACGGGCCCAACTGGTGCCGCCTAGCGTTACGCCATGATAAATAGTGACATCATCGCCAATCTCAGCCGTCTCACCAATCACCACGCCCATGCCATGATCGATAAAGAACCGACGCCCAATGCGCGCCCCCGGATGAATCTCAATACCCGTGAACCAGCGTGATAAATGGGAAATCATTCGCGCTAACCAATACCAACGCCAGCGCCACAAGCGATGACTTAAACGGTGCCACCAAATGGCATGCAAGCCCGGGTACGTTGTCAGTACCTCAAAGCTATTGCGAGCGGCTGGGTCGCGTTTGAAAACGCTTTGAATATCTTCGCGCATACGTGCAAACATTGATTGGCTTCGTCCGTCATCTAACTGCGTCTGTAGCGTCATAGTATATCAAGTTCAACGGCTGTGCGTTAATCAACCTGCTAGCTGGGTACTTGGTCGCAGTTGTTATTGACCGTGCCGGTAACTGGAGACTATCTTGGGAGACACCCTAAACCTCGTTTTAAGGACCTTTTATGCGTAAGTATTTAGCGTTAGCCATTGTCGCTGCATGCAGCCAGACAGCATTGGCAGACACCCTAGTGTATGCCGGCACTCTGATTGACGGCACTCAGGCAGAACCAAAATCAAATATGACTGTGGTTATTGATGCCGGAAAAATTACGGCTATTGAAAGTGGATTCCGCCGCGCTGCTGACGGCGATGTGGTAATTGATCGCCGCAATGGCACAGTCATGCCCGGCTTTATTGATATGCATACGCATTTAACGTCGCAAAGCAGCCCTAGTAGTTATATCCAAAGATTCACGAAATCCGCTCCTGACGTGACGATTGATGCTGTGAGATACGCAAACACAACGCTCATGGCAGGGTTCACAACAGTTCGCGATCTCGGCGACTCCTTCAACGCCAGTATTGCGCTACGTAACGCAGTTAATGCAGGAAAAGTGGCCGGCCCACGTATTTATACAGCAGGTAAATCTATCGCTACCACGGGTGGTCATGCCGACCCAACTAATGGTGCGAGAAAGGGATTATACGAATCACCTACACCTGCAGACGGCGTTGCGAACGGACCGTATGAAGCTCGTGAAGCGGTGCGCGCACGGTATCAAGATGGTTCAGACTTGATCAAGCTTACCGTTACCGGTGGCGTATTGAGTGTGGCTAAGAGCGGCCGTAATCCACAGTTTATGGCAGATGAGTTAGAAGCCGTAGTCGCCACAGCCAAAGACTATGACATGAAAGTTACCGTGCATGCTCACGGCAAAGAAGGCATGTTGCGCGCTATTGAGGCTGGCGTTGCGTCAATCGAACACGGCACCTACATGGACGAAGAAGTCATGGACGCAATGAAAGAGAAAGGCGTCTATTACGTACCGACCATTACTGCAGGCCGGTCTGTCGCTGATCGCGCTAAGATTGATGGCTACTTTCCCGAGGTAGTGCGTCCGAAAGCAGCTGAAATTGGCCCGTTGATTCAAGGCACCTTTGCTGAGGCCTATAAAGCTGGTGTGAAAATCGCTTTTGGTACCGATGCAGGTGTGTTTGACCATGGTGAAAACTATCGTGAGTTTGTGTACATGGTTGAAGCTGGTATGCCAGCTCTGGAGGCTATCCGCAGTGCAACTTACGAAGCAGCGCAATTACTCGGTGTCGATGATATCGGTACGATTGAAGTTGGCAAACGTGCTGACGTAGTAGCAGTGAACGGTGACCCACTAGCGGATATTAGCATCCTTGCTGATATCAACTTAGTGGTGAAAGACGGTGTTGTTTATAAGCAATAACAACACTGTCTCTTAAGCAAAATCTCTCAACAGCTGGCGGACGTCTTGAAGAATGACCTCCGCCAGTTCTTTTTCGTAACCTTCGCGTTCTTTATCTAGTTTCTTAATTTCCGTCTTCGGGTATTGCTTGCGCGCTTCGTGAGTTGGCATGTGCTTAATACGCTCGTACATATCATGCAAAGCTGGATACTTAGCAGCATAATCAAGCTTTTCTTGATCCACTCGGTGGTCCAGCAGCACAACAATTCGCAGAGAACCCTCAGACAACGGGCATTGGTCTTGCTCCATAGCTTTTGCAATGGTCACAATACTCTCGTGCAAACGCTCATTACGTTTTGCTATTAACTCTTGCTGACGCGTGTTCTGCCTGCGCAACTGACCCAGCATTCGGCCTGCGTAGAAAGCGAGCACCGCAATAATCACGATACCAACTAGGGCTAAAATCCAAGCCCACATAGGTAGATTAATCTCGCTCATCCTCATCTAACTCCCAGTCATCTTCGTCGTCTGCAAACTCGTCATCAAAGTCGTCTTCGTCTTCATCATCAATCTCGATGCCAAGCTGCTCTGCCAGTTGGTTGAACCTGTCGGTACGTAAATCAACGTACTCAAGTTCACTTGGCGTCAGCTCTTGGTCCGCTTCTAACTTTGCCAACAGCTTTTGTAAACGTGCATCGCTTTGTAATGCATTCAATTCTGCCAACGCAGCAGCCCGGTCAAATAATTTCTGCCGAGCTGGTGTTGGAGCGACTTGGTTCGGATCAACAAGTTGAATCGGCTTCTTACTGCCATGCCGAGGGTCAGCTGAAGACTTTACAGAACTAGTGGTATTGGGCTTCGCGGCCGCGACATTAAACCGACTACCTGGTTTATGCCCTTTATGTGGGCCTGTACGCGTTGCTGGTGCTTTTTTTGATTTCGGCTCAAGTGGCTTTTTACTGGGTGCCAAAGGTCCCGTTGTGCGCGTTTTTTTGCGACGAGTCATAAACTTTCCATGCTGAATAAACGACCAAAGATAATGTTGTTAGTTTAACCGATTTGGAGAATTTCTTCAGAAATAAACGTGGAATGAAAAATTGAGTTCGATATTTCGGTGGGGAAATAAAAAAGGCGATGAAAATCATCGCCTAATTTATTCTCTAATTGTCACACAGCGCACGTGCGATCTTCGAGAACGGTTGTCAACGCCTTCCATGTTATTAATTATACCGTCCATGAGCTTTTTTATTATTATTGTTATTCGTTAAGCGCATTAACCGAGCATTTTATTATTGTTTTTCGCTTGGTTAAAAGTGGCCTCCTGGCCGAGTCATTATTCCCTGGATTATTATTATTATTTGCTTCGGTAGTGCGCCATCCCAGCGTTCTACCTGATTTGCAATGGCATTCAGACTACTGAATCGAGAATTATAATCAATGATTTTTATGATCTAAGAGAATGCTTTTTTATTACTTTTTCTTTTATACGTTGGTTTTACATGGTTTTTTTTGTGTAAAGACCGGCCTCTAGAGACAAAAAAAGCAGCTCGAAAGCTGCTTTTTGTCGCGGTTTAGCGCGATTTTAGTACAATCCAGCGAGGTAGTTCGCCAAAATTTCGATATCTTGGTCGGTCAATTTAGCCGCTACATCACGCATCATTCCGTTCGGATCATTCGCGCGCTCACCGCTGCGGAACATTTCCAGTTGCTGTTGAACGTAAGCTGCATGGTTACCTGATATATCAGGAAACTTCGCTAAGCCCATACCATCGCCACGTGGACCATGACACGCTGCGCAAGCAGTCAAACCACGCGATTCGTCACCAGAGCGATACAGTTTCTGACCTGCTGCAACGACATCTTCAGGTGTTTCGCCTAGCTCGGCGTCCTGTGCGGCGAAGTAAGCCGACAAATCTGCGATATCTTCATCACTCAAGTTCATCGCCTGACCTTGCATGATGGCATTGGCACGACCTTGCTCGCCGTTAGTTTCTGCGGCTAAGCGATAATCCATCAGCTGTTTGGCTAAGTACTCGGCATGCTGACCTGCAATTTTAGGGTACATATCAGAAGGCGAGTTGCCGTTTGGTCCGTGACAAGCTGCGCAGACACCTGCTTTTTCTTGACCCGCTTCGACACTACCTTGCTGAGCCATAGCAAAGCCTGTAAGTCCTACATATAGCCCAACGAACAATGCGATTTTTTTCATGATCGATATCTCTGCTCTGGAATCTTTAACAGACGCTATTTTACACAAAACTACTAAGGATTAAATGCCTAATCATGTTACTATGCGCTTTCTTGAACGGTAACGAAAAATCATGAACGAACGCATCAACTTCCAACCGACATCTTTTCTTATCAGCGCAGCCGATATTCGCCAACTTCCAGCCGACACGGGAGTCGAAATCGCGTTTGCGGGACGTTCGAATGCCGGAAAATCTAGTGCTCTTAATACGCTGACTCGCCAGAAAAGTTTAGCGCGCACTTCAAAAACTCCCGGTCGCACGCAATTGATCAATGTCTTTGAAGTGTCTCCAGAGCGTCGTCTCATTGACTTACCGGGCTATGGTTACGCCAAAGTGCCGATTGCGGTAAAAGAAAAATGGCAGATGGCTCTGAGTGAGTACCTGCAGCGCCGCGAATCTTTGCGTGGCTTAGTGTTACTCATGGATATTCGTCATCCTTACCGCGATGTCGACCAAGAACTACTCTACTGGGCTGCCGAGTCTGGTATTCCGGTACTGATACTCCTTACCAAAGCCGACAAACTCAAGCCAGGTATCCGCAAATCAACGCTCTTAAAAGCGCGTGAAGCGGCTATGGTGTTTGGTGGCGAGGTGACCGTTGAAGTGTTCTCATCGCTGACCAAAATTGGTCTCGCTGAACTCGAAGACCACTTAACTCAATGGTTCACTCAACCGATTGCTGAGCCCGAAGTGGGCGAGCCGGAAGGCGATGACCACGAGTAACGATGCGCCGCCACTGCGTGCATGGTTGTTACTGGGTTTATTAGCCCTGATTTGGGGTGCTTCGTTTTTACTGATCAAGAAAGGGTTGCTAGCCTTTCGTCCTGACCAACTTGCGGCGATTCGAATTGCATCAGCGGGCTTTGTACTTCTTCCTTTTATTCTGCGCCGATTTCGTACAGTACAACGACAACACTGGCCGAAGCTGATTACAGTCGGCATGGTTGGTAGTTTTATCCCAGCCTTCTTGTTTGCATTCGCACAAACCCAAATCGCTAGCGGTGTTACCGGTGTACTCAACACCTTTACACCGCTGGCAACACTGATTATCGGCGTTCTGTTATTCAAACAAACATCACGACTGCAGCAATGGCTGGGAATTGTTATTGGTATGGCGGGAACTATTTTATTGGTGACTGCTTCAGCTTCTGGTGAGCTTGCTTTTAATGCATATGGTCTACTGATACTGGTCGCAACGGTCTGCTATGGACTCAACCTCAATCTCATCAAACACAAGATTTCTGACCTAGGTGCCCTCACAATAACAGGTGTCTCACTGTTTTTGGTGGCGCCGCCCGCGGCTATCTACTTGTTTTTTGGCACACCATTTCTCGATCAGACAACTGACCCACAATTCACATTCGCTTTGATTGCGGTATTAGCGCTTGGAGTTATTGGTACTGCTGGGGCGTTAATTATCTTTAATACCGTTGTCAAAATGTCCGATACGACATTCACAAGTTCCGTGACCTATCTGATACCAGTAGTTGCTTTAATACTTGGGGTTGCCGATGGTGAGCCATTCTTCTTGCAACATGCACTTGGCATGGCAGCCATACTCAGCGGTGTCTGGATTGCGAATCGGAAAAGAAAAAGCCCGGCATAAGCCGGGCGAAAATACATCTTACAATCCAGGGAGAGAGAACATCTCTTCGAAAGGTTAAACGGACAAAACACTCGTTTAATGCGCCTTTCATAAATTCAGACTGGCGCTCTTTACAAAAGTTCAGAAATCCCTGTTCTTTTTTTCGCCAACCTCATATCCCACTGATTTAATTAATTATTTAATGTGCTTCGTCCCAATTATTTCCAACGCCAGCCTCGGCAATCAGAGGAACTTTCAAGGTTACCGCCTGCTCCATGACCTCAACCAGTTTGGCTTGGAATGATTCTAAAACATCTTCACGGACTTCAAACACCAGTTCATCGTGAACCTGCATGATCATGTATACCTCACCGTCATTTGCAGCGCTCGCCAAGTAATCCGCGACGTCGATCATGGCACGCTTAATGATGTCAGCTGCGGAGCCCTGCATCGGCGCATTAATAGCGGCACGTTCAGCTGCTTTGCGGCGAGCACCGTTCTGCGCTCGAATTTCTGGCAAGTGCAGGCGGCGACCAAAAATCGTTTCGACAAAACCGTCGCGTTTCGCTTGCTGGCGAGTCTTCTCCATATACTCCAGAACCCCGGGGAAACGTTCGAAGTACTTATCCATATACTGCTGCGCTTCATGGCGTGGAATATCGAGTTGTCGCGATAAACCAAATGCGCTCATTCCGTAAATCAGACCAAAGTTGACGGCTTTCGCACGCCGCCGCTGCTCGGTCGTGACTTGCTCTAACTGAACACCAAATACCTCAGCTGCCGTAGCGGCGTGAATATCGCGACCTTTGCTGAAAGCATCGACTAACTGTGGATCGGACGACAGGTGCGCCATGATTCGCAGCTCAATTTGACTGTAATCGATGGCCATAATTTTGTATCCCTGCGGCGCCGTGAAGGCCTGCCGAACGCGGCGTCCTTCGGCGGTCCGAATCGGAATATTCTGCAAGTTCGGATCACTTGATGACAAACGCCCCGTTGCCGTTACAGCTTGATGATAAGAGGTATGCACACGATGTGTTTCCGAATTCATCATTTTGGGAAGTTTGTCGGTATAGGTGGACTTAAGCTTGCTCAAACCTCGATGCTGCATGATGACATCTGGCAATGGATAGTCGTGCGCGAGCTCTTGCAATACTTCTTCAGCGGTTGAAGGGGCTCCTTTCGGGGTCTTCTTTATAATCGGCAACTGCAATTCTTCAAATAGAATTTCTTGTAATTGCTTCGGCGAGCCCAAATTGAATTCTCGTCCGGCAATCGTAAACGCTTTGTCTTCCAATTCTTTTAGCTTTGCGGCTATTTCTTTGCTTTGTGCAGCCAATAAATTGGCATCAATTTGCACGCCATGCTGTTCCATGTCGATCAAAATGGGGACGAGTGGTAATTCAATGTAGGTAAGCACGCGCTTGAGGCTGGGTACCGCTGACACCTCTTCCCATAGCCTCTCATGCAACTGCAGCGTAACATCGGCATCTTCTGCTGCATACGGTGCCGCTTCTTCTAAAGCGATCTGATTAAAGGTGATTTGCTTTGCACCTTTACCGGCAATATCTTCGAATTTGATTGGATTATGTCCGAGGTATTGCAGACTTAACGTATCCATATCGTGGCGCGAACCCACGCTATTAAATACATACGACGCCAACATGGTGTCATTTGCAATACCCGCTAAACGGATTCCGTAGCGGCGCAAAATATGGCCATCGTATTTGAGATTCTGACCAATTTTGCCGGGTTTGTCGGACTCGAGTAGTGGTTTCAGTTGTTCGAGTACATAGTCGCGTGACAATTGGTCAGGCGCACCTGGGTAATCATGGGCAACCGGCACATAAGCCGCTTTGCCTGCTTCAATCGCAAAAGAAACACCAACCAACTCGGCTTCCATGTAATTCAAACTGGTGGTTTCGGTATCAAATGCAAATGCGTCGGCTTGTTGCAGCTGCTTAATCCACTCAGAAAACGTTTCTTTGTCATAGATAGTCACATAATCATCGTGCTTGATTGGCTGCTCAAGCAAGGAGCCTTGGCTCGGCTGACTGCTACTGGAATTCGATGACCTTGCAGTCACTGGTCCTTGCTCTGCCAACTCAGCTAGCCAACGGCGGAATTCGCATTGGGTATAAAGCTCTTGGAGTTGATCCGCATTCGGCTCTTGAATAATCAGTGCGGCAGGCTTTAGATCGAGCGGTACATCCAACTTAATGGTGGCAAGTTCCTTCGACATGCTCAAAATATCTGCATGCTCTTTGAGCTTCTCTGGCATGGTTTTTGCGCCGCGAAAGTTCAGCTCGGCAATCTTTTCCGGATTTGCCAGCATCGCATCAATAGAGCCCATACCCTGTAGCATCGCTAGCGCGGTCTTTTCACCTACTTTGGGAAGCCCGGGAATATTGTCGGAGCTGTCACCCATCAGCGACAACAGATCAATCATTTGTTCTGGCTTGATACCGTATTTATCGACAACACCATCGGCATCTAGCAACGTATCTGTCATGGTGTTAATGAGCATGACATGGTCGTTCACAAGCTGAGCCATGTCCTTATCACCCGTGCTAATAAGCGTGAACCGCCCTTCATCACCGGCTTGCTGCGCTAAGGTTCCAATTACGTCATCAGCCTCGACCCCTTCGATGCACAGTAACGGCAGGCCGAGTGCTTTCACTATCGCATGCAGAGGCTTGATCTGACTGCGCAGATCATCCGGCATAGGCGGACGATTGCCCTTGTAATCGGAGTAGATTTCATTTCGGAACGTCGGACCTTTGGCGTCAAAAACGACTGCCATGTGTGTCGGGTTGTACTTTTTAATCAGGCTCCGCAGCATATTTACGACACCGTAAATAGCTCCAGTCGGTTCGCCGGCTGAATTCGTCAGATGCGGAGGCGCGTAAAATGCGCGGAATAAATAGGACGACCCATCGACCAAAATAAATGGATTTTCGGGCACTTGTGCGACCATAAGATTCTCTTGCTACTCGTTGCTATTCGCGGGTTTAAAGTACGTGGCGCTAGCATGCCATAGGGACGAGTTTGGTGCTAGTCAGGGATTGGTTAGAAATGTGGGTAACATGTGGATAAGTCTGTGCATGAACGACTTATTGCATCAGCGAAAGATCAAAGATCTCTGATGTGAAATGCTTTAAATTGTGTTGAAAAACAAGGGGTTGCGAGTCTTTACGATAACCCCAAACAGCTTTATTTTTCTTATGTTTCAGTTGTGGAAACTGATTTACTGCACCTGACTCGGAAAGTGTACTTGCTAACAGCGAAGACTGTTCGAGTCGGTTAATAAGACTATCACAACGTGAGCTGAAAGCTAGCCCGTTTAGCAGATTTTTTAGAACAATTATTGCGCAAATATCCGATTCGATAGACGCAAAAGGAATCAACAATTGTGGTAAGTTGCTATATACTGCTTGTCATATCTATCTGGTAAAAGCGGTAATATAACCTACGCTGAAAGCAGAGAGCGGTTTACACCTATGGAATTGACGGTCATGAAGCTGACGAAAGAAGAGCTACAACAACTTGAGGATTACGAGCGACGTCGTATTGCGTTGAATCAATCCGAATGGTGGGAGCGTCTATCCATGGACCAGAAGTTTGGTGTCTATCAGCTCCAAAAGTTCGGTTATGACCTCGCCTTTATCCGTAACAATGCCGAAGTTGGCCCTATTGCTGTTGTCCGTCGTGGCCACGAATTTGCGACAGTGAATAGCGAAGGCGATGTGGATCTAAGCCCGGATATTGTCATCCGCGACTAACTATTCAGTAACTCGGCTCGCACACGTCTTAATACCTCATCGGTGTCAGGCAACTGCCCCGCATGCCAGAGTGCAAACGATAGTGCCGCTTGCTCCACCAACATACCCAATCCGTCTGCGCATGCTGTTGCGCCTGCTTTCGAAGCCTGCTGAATAAACTGTGTAGGCGTTTTCGCATACATCATGTCGTAACAGAGCCGACTCTTGCTCAGCAACCCGTTCGATAAGGGTAAAGTGACTTTTTGTAGCGATGCCGAAGTTGCATTGATGACAATATAATCGTGTGCCGACAGCCCATCGAGGTCCTGCCAACTCGCATAAGCAAGTGGCAAATCAGCATTCGATCGCACAAGTTCTTGCGCTTTTGGTAGCGTCCGATTCGCAATGACCACACGTTCTATACCGGCCTCGCATAGAGGTGCTAGCACGCCGCGAGCGGCCCCTCCAGCACCGAGAATTACCGCATGTAAGCCCGTCAAAGATGACAGTTCCAACTGACGCTTGAGATCAGCGACCAAACCGTAGCCATCCGTGTTATCACCCAAAATTTGACCATGACCGAGAGGTATCAAAGTATTGACGGCGCCAGCCCGGGCTGCACGTTCGGTTTGATGCGTGACCAACTGCGCCGCAGCTGTTTTAA
Source organism: Pseudidiomarina aestuarii (assembly GCF_048263735.1). Classification (GTDB taxonomy): domain Bacteria; phylum Pseudomonadota; class Gammaproteobacteria; order Enterobacterales; family Alteromonadaceae; genus Pseudidiomarina; species Pseudidiomarina aestuarii_B. Next base: position 364,344 of record NZ_JBLXDX010000003.1, read on the forward strand.
AAGGGACCGTTACATTCGCACCTGCTCCACCGCAGCGAAAAAATTCGGCGACCGCAGCAGCAAACTGAGCCGGCGATGTTAAACTACACGTGTACTCTAAATCCTTCACTTGGAGCTGTTGTGCAAACAAGCCATGAATGAATGGAGATAGACTGTGTTGAACGGGATTTCCAAAAACGGTAAAGCGAGCCATGTTGTCATTTCTCAAAAAGTCGAGCGCACCGCAAGGGCCGCGTAGTTTGTACGATCAGTTGGGAGGCGAACCAGCCGTCCGAGCTATCGCTGAACGTTTCTACGATATCATGGAAACTGATCCGCGCGCGGCAGATTTACTGGCTCTACATCCCCAACCGCTCAACACGATTCGGCAAAAGTTCTTTGAATTCTTGAGCGGCTGGTTTGGCGGTCCTGCATTATTTGAGGAAAAATATGGCCACCCGCGGCTGCGCGCTCGCCACTTACCATTTCAAATTGATATCGCCATGCGTGATCAATGGTTATTGTGCATGTACCAAGTGCTTGATGAACAAGTCACCGACTCTCTATTAAAAATGCAATTGCGGCAGCAATTTACCGCATTAGCGCACCACATGATCAATAGCGACTAGCCTACAACTCGTTCAGCCAGTCGCGCGCATGCAGATAATCTGAATAAAGTTTTGCTTCCCGCGTTCCGGGCTCAGGTTGATAGCCATATTCCCAGCGCGCTAATGGTGGCATCGACATTAAAATCGATTCTGTGCGACCGCCGGTCTGAAGACCAAACAAAGTTCCGCGGTCCCAAACCAAATTGAACTCAACATAACGCCCGCGACGATAGAGTTGGAATTCTCGTTCGCGCTCGCCATACGGACTGTCCTTACGCCGTTCGATAATCGGCAGATAGGCTTCCAAATAAGCATCGCCAACCGCACGAGTGATAGCGAAGCATTCTTCAAAACTACGATCATTGAGGTCATCAAAGAAGAGCCCGCCAACACCTCTCGTTTCGCCACGATGCTTGAGATAGAAATACTCATCGCACCAAGTTTTATAGGCTGGATAAAGCTCTGGACCAAACGGATCGAGTGCTGCTTTTGCCACTTGGTGCCAGTGCTTAATATCCTCATCATTCGGATAAAATGGCGTCAGGTCGAAACCGCCACCAAACCACCACACCGGCTCTGCGCCCTCTTTCTCAGCAATAAAAAAGCGAACATTGGCATGACTGGTAGGAATATATGGATTGCGAGGATGTTGCACTAATGACACACCACAGGCGTTAAAATTACGTCCAGCGAGTTCAGGCCGGTGAGCTGTTGCAGATGCCGGCATTTGTTCACCAAATACATGCGAATAGCCAACGCCACCTTGCTCAAGCACAGCGCCATTGCGAAGTACCCGCGAGCGGCCACCGCCGCCGCCAGGACGCTGCCAACTCTCTTCGGCAAAATCTGCGCCGCCATCGGCAGCGGCTAAACCTGCACAGATACGATCTTGCAGATCCATCAGATACGCGTTTACTTGAGTGAGCATCTCGTTTTGCATGGTGGTTGGGGTTCCTCTTTCAATCGGTACAACTAGAAATTTTAGCGGAAAACGTAATCAATCCCGAATAACGGTGCCTGTTATGGGATCAACAATCTTCGATGGCTTGGTTGCGCCACCCAGCGGCGCATCCATCACCCACGCTACCCCATCACCAAACTGATCACGAATGGCTTGAGCGGACGTTAACGTCGGTTGGCCGGTAATGTTGGCACTGGTGGAGACTATTGCGCTACCGAGTGCTTTGCAGAGCTGCCGAGCCGGTTCAAACGCGGTAACTCGCACCGCAATTTGCTGATATTGACCACGCAACCATTCTGGCACGTTAGCAGCAGCAGGGAGTAATAAGGTTATGGGGCCAGGCCAGTGCGAAAAGACACTAAAGCGTTTGTCTTGAGGGATGGCTCTGTCGTCAACAAAGGCAACGGCTTGACTATAGTCAGCCGCAAGTATGATGAGACCTTTGTCTTGTGGGCGTTGCTTCAATGCTAACAACTTCTCTACTGCGGCTTGATTACGCGGATCACAACCCAGTCCGTACACCGCTTCCGTTGGATAAGCTAATATTTCACCTGCACGAAAGGCCTCGCGCGCAGCTTCCCAATTGGTATCCACAGCTCGATACTCCCTGAACTCACTTATGGAATTCGCTTATTGAATAGACGATTTATATGAGCACGATTCACTCGCACAAACCAATCGCTCGCCGGCTGCCGTTCGCTTCTTTAAAAGCAACGCAAAACCGCAATCGGGACAGGATTGTGCCACAGGCGGAAGATTAACCGAAAATTTGCAGAGTGGGTACTGATCACAGGCATAAAATGAATTACCGAAGCGGCTCGTTTTCTGTACGAGTTTGCCGTCTTCACACACAGGACAATGCACGTCCGTGCCCGGATCAAAGTCCGCGGCAGTCATGTAATCACAGTTAGGATAGCCGCTACAGCCCACAAATAGGCCGTAGCGCCCCTTTTTGAGTTGCAGTTCTTTTTGACACCGGGGGCAAGGAACGCCCAGTGGTTGTGGTTCGAAGTGTGTGTCGGTGGTCATTTAATGCAGTAGACCTTCCGGCTCCTCAAACAACAATCCCTCCATTTGATCGTAAGCATCTTCATGGCCTGGTACATTAAACAAGACCATCAAAATAACCCACTTCAAATCATCCAGAGAAAATTGCGGGGTATCTAGTTCCATAACACGGTCGACGACCATTTCACGCGTGGTGAAATCGAGGACTCCCAAATTCTCTAGATACAAGAGAAAACCGCGACTCTGTACATCCAGTCGCGCCACTTCTTCGGTCGTGTACACACGTGTAGCACTATTCGGCGAACGATTCAGATAAGGTTTCGTCTCGCTTTCTTGTAAGTCTGCAAGACGTTCTAACCACGCCAAAGCTTTATGGATCTCTTGCCGATGGAAACCGGCGCGAGTTAACTCATCCGTTAGCTCGTCGTGATTAACAACCACTTCCATATCCGAGTGAATATAGTTCTCGAACAGGTACATGAGGATATCAAACATCGTTAGCGCCTCCCCATTTTCATATAACCACCAGAAACTGAAGTCACCCACCCTTCTAATTCTAATAACACCAACTGCTCGGTAACAATTGCAGCCGGTAGTCCACTGCGAGCTACGATGGTGTCGATTGGTGTGACCTCATTTCCCACATTAGCCAACAATTCTAGGTTTGCCAAGCTACCCGTCGAGTTATTTTCGCCCATATTCAACAATGTGGGGACGCTGCGTTGGATATTCAACTCGCTCAAAATATCGTCGACGGAGGTCACCAGTGCTGCACCCTCTTGAATTACCTTAAGATTACCGCTGCAGCTCGCGTCCCAAATGGATCCTGGCAACGCCATTACACTACGATTTTGCTCTAAGCCTTGGCGTGCAGTAATTAAGGTCCCGCTGCGTAATTTCGCTTCAATAACCAGCACGCCACGACTTAATCCACTTAGTATACGGTTGCGCCGCGGAAAATGATTGCTGCGGATTTTCACTCCGGGAGCGAACTCCGACACTAATAGCCCTTGTTGAGCGATTCGCTGCTGTAATTGTCGATGCTTGGGTGGGTAGACAATATCCGGTCCACAGCCGAGTACTGCCAGAGTATTGCCGTACTCCAACGCTGACTTATGTGCGGCGCCGTCAATGCCACCAGCCAAACCACTGGAAACCAGAATGCCATTACGGGTTAGATCGGCTGCAAATAACGTCGCCGCCTGCAAGCCAGCCTCACTAGCCATGCGGCTTCCGATTACAGCGACTTGCGGTTGCTCCAGGAGCTCACAGTCACCATGCAAATACAGAACCAAAGGTGGATCGGGGATATTACGGAGTGATTCAGGATAGTTTGGTTGCCACCAGTGTAATAAATGATGGTCTTCGTGCGCCAGCCATCGCTGTGCGTGCCGTTGATAAGCTGGTGGGGGTGGCTCAACCTCGCGAACTGCGGCTTCAACCGCGGCGAGAGTACTGAGTAAGCGAAGTCTTTTTTGAAGTGCTTTCTTACTGACACTGACAGTCATCAGCAACGCTAATAAAGCTGCATCCATGCAATTTTCCGTTTCAAAGTTGGCCTCTACGGCTGGGCTGACGTCCTGTCGGCCCGACTCAATTCACTGACGTTCTTATAACTGCATCGGCAACACTTCAGCGCCAATGCTCAACCATTCATTCGAGCGCAGCACAATCGCAAAGCTCGTAGTTGCTTGGGTATTGATAATCATGAGTTCTGATGTGGTGTGTGCAGGCAATTGCATGGTGGCACGCCAGTAGCGTGACAACGCATCACTGGCTTTGGTTTCCCGAACCGCTTCTGGAGCATCGCCATCCATGAAGATTTCGGTGCCTGGGCGAATCGCTCGATACATTTGCCCAGCCTCAACGCCATCTCGCTCGCCAAAGTTCAGTACGACAATATCCCACTTGCCTTGCTGCTGCCGCTCATTAAGTGAGGCAACGATGGCACCGGTTGCTTGTCCGGATGCAGGTACTAGCATTTCCGGCATCTCGAACTGCTGCGCTTCAACCACCCGATCACCGCGACGAATCTCACGTTGAGGACGGATAATTTCCATCTCAGTCATATCGCGCTGTTGCATCAGAACACGAGCATCACCAATGTGACGGAGTAATACAACATCATCTAATCGTTTCACTGGCGTCAAAATTTGATACTTCACATCGGGTAATTGACCCGTCACGAATACTGGCATCATGCCATTGACTCGTGGTGCTGAGCGATTATCGCCTAATACTTGAGGCGCTTGTTCATATTGCGACTCACTGAAAACGCTGTGGGCAGTAATGAACGGTTCGATGAGCTCGCTTGGGAACATGCGTAGTGCATTCCCTTTCGGCTCAATAACACCTTCAGGTAAAACGGTTTTCGTTACTTTGCGAGAGAGTGTCGGACGGCCATCAACCCAACTGAGATAAAGTTTGTCACCTGGATATATGAGGTGTGGATTATCGACCGACTCATTCACGCGCCATAATTCGGTCCATAACCATGGGTCATCAAGATAAAAACCTGCGATATCCCACAATGTATCGCCTTTCTTCACCACATACTCAGCAGGCGCGTCTTCTTTCAGACGCAAGATGTCACCGCTGCTTGTCGACTGGGCGTAGGCTGACATTGCCGAGCCTGCGCTAGCAAGCAGCAAAAAACCGATAACCGCAATCGTGGATAATCGCCAACTGGCCATGATGACCTCCGTTGTAAACCCGTGTGTTCATCCTCAAATTACGTTAAAATTAGCAAAGATGAAACTAGCGAATGAAAGGTTATGCATAAATTAACAATTTTAAAATATCCTGACGAGCGGTTGCGTACCGTAGCAGAGCCCGTAACTGAAGTTGACGATGCCATGCGCAAGCAAATCGATGACATGCTGGAAACCATGTATGAGTCGAACGGCGTTGGCCTAGCGGCAACCCAAGTGAATTTTCACAAGCGCTTGTTTGTTGCTGACTGCAGTGAAGATCAGAATGAACCTCTGGTGTTTATCAATCCAGAGATTACAGAGAAAGAAGGCCTTTTCACTAATGAGGAAGGTTGCCTATCTTTCCCAGGCGTCTACGCCAAGGTAGAACGCGCTGGTACGGTTACCGTAAAAGCGTTAGATCGCAACGGTGCTGAGTTCACTCTGACCACTGATGGCCTGCTGGCAATCTGCATTCAACACGAACTCGACCATTTGAATGGCAAGCTTTTTGTCGACTATTTGTCACCGCTGAAGCGTGACCGCATTCGTAAAAAGCTTGAGAAAGAAGCACGATTAGCGGCAGCTAACTAAGATGCGGATATTGTTTGCGGGTACTCCAGAGTTTGCCGCAGAACATCTGCAAGCGCTGCTCGACGTGCCCGAGTTCGAGGTGGTTGGTGTTTACACGCAGCCGGATCGCCCTGCTGGTCGCGGCAATAAGCTGCACGCCAGCGCGGTAAAGCAACTCGCGTTGAAACACGGATTGGTGGTAGAGCAACCAGCGTCGCTGCGTAATGAAGAAGCGCAGGCACAGGTAGCTCGTTATCAAGCCGATATCATGGTAGTTGTGGCTTACGGGCTGATACTCCCGCAAGCAGTGCTAGACATTCCGCGCTGTGGCTGCATTAACGTGCATGGCTCTTTGTTACCCAAGTGGCGTGGAGCTGCGCCTATTCAACGTGCTATTTGGGCTGGTGATGCTGAATCAGGCGTCGCGGTCATGCAAATGGCTGCAGGTCTGGATACTGGTCCAGTGCTTTACGCAGTATCGACCCCAATTCAAATAGATGAAACATCCGCCACGCTTTATCAACGGTTGGCTGAATTAGGTCCACCGGCGCTTATTCACACGCTTCAGAATCTCGATTCACTTCAGGCAAGCGCGGTTCCGCAGCAAGACTCCGCGGCAAATTATGCACACAAGTTAACCAAAGAAGAAGCTCAGTTGAATTGGCAGCTCCCAGCGGTAGAGTTAGAGCGTTGGGTACGCGCATTTAATCCATGGCCGATAGCGTGGCTGACTACCGCAGCGGGTGAAGTGGTTAAAATATGGGCGTCCCACGTACTCGATGAGCAGACGAACCAAACACCTGGCACAGTCGTTCGTGCGGATAAACAAGGAATCGCGATTCAGACGAAACAGGGAATGCTGGTGCTCGAAACCTTGCAGCCAGCCGGTAAAAAGCCGATGGCAGCAGCGGACTTCCTCAATGGTCGCAGTGATTGGTTCACTGTAGGTTCCGTATTACCGCCGAGCGCAACGCATGAGTCATAAGGAAGGCGAAGGCGCAGCCAGCCGCGCCGCAGCCGCACTGGCCATCCAACAAGTTCTTGAACAAGGGCGTTCGCTCAATCAAGCACTGCCGCAAGTAACCCGCAACCTAGCACCACGTGATAAAGCCCTCTGCCAACAACTCTGCTTTGGCGTGTTGCGGCAACTTCCTGAATTGAACTTTTTAGTCAGCCAGCTGCTCGACAAACCGCTGAAGAACAAAACCAGCATCATTCAGTGGCTCATGTTAGTGGGTACTTACCAACTGGTATCGATGCGAGTGGCCGAGCATGGCGCTGTATCCGCAACCGTTGAAGCCGCCAAATTATTAAAGCACAAGTCACTAGCAGGATTAGTGAATGGCGTATTGCGTAACTTGCTACGCCGCCGCGATGAATTATTAGCCCAACTTGCGCAACGTGAAGACCTCAAGCATAACCACCCGCGTTGGTTAGCGGATGCCATCAGCCAAGCGTATCCAGATCAAGCGTCGAGCATCATGGCCGCTAACAATAACCAAGCTCCGCTATGGTTGCGCGTAAATGAAAACCAAACTACGGGTGACAGTTATCGGCAACAGCTTGATAGCGCGGCTATTCCTTATGCACCTGAGAGCCCCTTACCCACGGCAATCCAGCTCGACCAAGCGCAAGATGTCACCACACTTCCAGACTTTGCCGCTGGCGCCGTATCGGTACAAGATATTGCCGCCCAGCATGCTGCATGGCTGCTGGATGCGCAGCCTGGTGAATCCATTCTTGATTGTTGTGCCGCTCCGGGTGGCAAAACAGCACATATACTGGAACGCACCTCATCAGCACGAGTGCTGGCTATTGATAGCGATGCCCAACGTCTAACCCGTGTTCATGAGAACCTGCAGCGCCTACAATTAGCTAAACTCGATGTTCGCGTGCAACAAGGCGATGCGAGTCAGCCATCAACGTGGGCACCGGCAGAACCCTTTGATCGGATTTTGCTCGATGCACCCTGTTCAGCGACCGGTGTTATTCGTCGTCATCCGGATATCAAATGGTTACGTCGAGCGAGCGACATTGCCGAACTGGCACAGTTACAAAGTCAGATTCTTGATGCGCTATGGCCACATTTACGTGGCGGCGGCACTCTTTTATACGCGACCTGTTCTATACTGCCGCAAGAAAACGCGGAACAAATCAAAGCTTTCTGTGCGCGTCATCCCGATGCAGTTCGACTTGCGACCCATCCCGATGGCAGCGTAGACTGGCAATGGTTGCCCGGTGAGCATGCCGGCGATGGCTTCTATTACGCAAAATTGGAAAAGCGTGCATGAAAATAATCATTCTCGGTGGTGGTCAGGTTGGTGCAACACTCGCAGAAAATCTTTCGGGTGAAGACAACGACATTACCGTAGTAGATAACGACCCTGATCGTATCGACTATATTTCCGATCGCAATGACGTCCGCACTATTCTCGGACATGCTTCCCACCCTCGTATTCTGCGCGACGCTGGTTGCGAAAATGCCGATATGTTGATTGCGGTTACGCCGAGCGATGAAACCAATATGTTGGCCTGTCAGATTGCATACACATTGTTTCGTACGCCCAAGCGAATTGCCCGAATTCGCTCGGAAGAGTACACCAGTTATGGCGACAAACTGTTCCATAAAGATGATATGCCGGTCGACCACGTTATCTCTCCAGAACAACAAGTCACTGACTACATAGCGCGATTAGTACGTTATCCCGGCGCGCTGCAGGTGATGGAATTTGCGGGCGGTCGTGCCAGTTTGGTCGCTGTAAAAGCATACTACGGTGGTAAATTGGTCGGGCATGCTATCTCGACCCTGAAAGATCATATGCCGAATGTTGATACGCGGGTTGCTGCCATATTCCGACAAGGCCAAGCAATTAAGCCAATGGGCACAACTATTATCGAAGCCGGCGACGAAGTGTTTTTTATTGCCGATACTCGCTATGTCAGTATGGTCATGGAAGAGATGCAGAAGCTTGAGCATCATTATCGCCGCGTGATGATTGCAGGTGGCGGTAACATCGGTGCTGGCTTAGCCCGAATTCTTGAAGAGAATCATCGTGTGAAGCTCATAGAGCGTAATCGGAAGCGCGCTGAAGAACTCAATGCCTCTATTCGTCATGCGACCATTCTCGAGGGCGACGCGTCCGAGCAAAATTTGCTAATTGAAGAGCATATTGAAGATGTGGATTTGTTCATTGCGGTCACCAATGACGATGAAGCCAATATCATGTCTGCCATGCTGGCGAAGAAGCTTGGCGCAAAAAAGACCATGGTATTGATTCAGCGCCAAGCCTATGTCGATTTGGTGCAAGATGGGCCGATCGATATTGCGATTTCGCCACAACGGGCTACCGTATCAGCACTACTCTCTTTGATTCGACGCGGCGACATTGTCAATGCGTACTCGCTGCGCAAAGGTGCGGCAGAAGCTATCGAAGCAGTTGCTCACGGCGACGAGAAAACCTCCAAAGTTATTGGCAAAGCCATTAACGAGATCAAACTTCCACCTGGCACTACTATTGGTGCTATTGTTCGCGGACATGAAGTCTTGATCGCGCACGATGACACCATTATCAACGCAGATGACCACGTGATCTTGTTTTTAGTCGACAAGAAATACATTAGAGAAGTAGAACGGATGTTCCAACCTTCGGCGTTGTTCTTCTAAGAACGCCAGAAGGTTGGGGTTAACAGAACCAGAATGGTGAACACTTCCAGACGCCCAAACAGCATGGCAATAATGAGTAGCCATTTAGCGGTATCTGGGATTGACTCATAGTTCGCTGCAACTTCACCTAGTCCTGGACCTAAGTTATTCAAGCACGCAGCGGTAGCGGAAAACGCAGTGATATCGTCTAAGCCTGTGGCTAACAATCCCAGCATGATCACCACAAACACTAAAGCGTAAGCGGCAAAGAAGCCCCAAACGGCCTCGACAATTCGCGGTGGCAACACACGGTCACCGAGCTTCACGGAAAACACGCCTGCTGGATGCACCAGTCGATGTAATTCACGCATCCCCTGCCGATACAACAACACTACGCGTACAACTTTCAGACCACCCGCGGTTGAACTTGCACAACCACCAATAAAGCTGGCAAAAATAAGCAAAATAGGCAGGAATAGTGGCCATGAAGCAAAATCAGTGGTCGCAAAGCCACCGGTTGTGCTGATAGACACTGACTGGAATAAGGCTTGGTTGAATGCAGTGCCCGTGTCTGCAAAAATCTTGTGCGTCAGTACGGTAGCAAATACCAAGAATAGTAATGCCAATTGAATAAGCAAGAACGCACGAACTTCAGGATCGACAAAGTAACTACGTAAAGTTCGCCCGGTAATCGCCGCATAATGCACCGCAAAATTTAACGAGGACAACAGCAGGAACACCACGCAGATGATGTTGATGGTGGAGCTACCAAAATAGCCCATGCTGGCATCGTAGGTACTAAAACCACCCACTGCTATTGTCGAAAAAGAATGGCTGACCGCATCAAACCAATTCATGCCGGCTATTTTATAGGCAATGGCACAGGCCACTGTTAACGCCACATAGATGTACCACAGATGCTTTGCGGTATCGGCAATACGTGGGGTCATCTTGGCGTCTTTTAACGGCCCTGGAATTTCAGCACGATACAACTGCATACCACCAATGCCGAGCATCGGTAGAATGGCGACAGCCAGCACGATAATACCCATACCACCTAACCATTGGAGTTGCTGGCGATAATACAGAACGCTGTGCGGTAAATGCTCAATACCTGTAAGGATCGTCGCGCCGGTGGTAGTTAGTCCTGAGAAAGACTCAAAGGCTGCATCGGTAATAGAGAGTGGGACTTCTTCGGTAAACAGAAAGGGTAAAACACCAACAGCACCGAGAACCGTCCAAAAGAGAACTGTCAGCAAGAAACCGTCACGAGCTTTTAGGTCCGAGCGTTCGCTACGATTCGGATACCAAACAATAAAGCCAATAAATATGGACACGGCAAAGGCGAGCATAAAGGCTACACCACCGCCATCTTCATAGATAAGCGCAATAGCTGCTGGGGGCAATAAGGTGATACTGAACAAACAAATCAGTAGCCCTAATATGCGAAGAATGCCGCGAAAATGCACCGCGTGTCCTCTTTATTTTTGTTGTTGGCTCTGCAGGATGACTCGCCCCTGCGTCGCATTTTTGAGTTCACTTGCCAAAGTATGTTGGGTTTCCGCGATAACCTCAAGCGAAAGCCTGATCCGTTCACCAAATTGTTGCTCATCAACCGTTACATCGAAGCGTTCGAGTAAATGCTGAACCGCTTTTTGATCTGCATAAGCGTAGTCGATAATAGCTTGATTGCGAATCAATTTTTCTGCTTTTGGTAAAATGTCGAGCGTCTCTACCAAGCCTTGCGTATACGCTCGCTGTAATCCACCTGTACCCAGCTTCACGCCACCAAAATAGCGCGCCACAATAGCGGACACATTCCCCAGCTCGCTGGCTAACAAGACATTCAACATGGGCCGACCAGCGGTGCCGCTCGGTTCGCCGTCATCACTCATGGCATAAGTTTGACTGGCATCAGGCGCCCCATAAATAGCCGCACTGCAATAATGATTGGCACCCGGCCACCGCGCCTGACAGTCGAGAAGATGTTGCTTACAGTCTGCCGCCGACTGAACAGGAGCGACTGACGTAATGAAGCGGCTATTCTTTACAATCAATTCCGATTCAGCCGCTTGCGCTGGAACCCAATACCTCTGCATTAATCGCGACCTGCGCCCGCTTTGCTGATTTGCATAACAGCAACTTGAGGGAAAATAGCCTCGTCATTGTCTTGCCGCAGGGTTCGGTAGATTTGTTGATACACCAACACATTCTTCACGTAGTCGCGAGTTTCCTTGAATGGAATTGTCTCTATCCAACGGTCGGCATCGATAGGATCATCTGGAAGCCATTCAAACACCCGATAAATACCGGCATTGTAGGCTGCTGTGCCAAGCATCCAGTTGTTGCCGAGGCGACCTTTTAGCTCCGCAAGGTATTGCGTACCCAATCGCACATTAGTTGGCGCATGATGGAGCTCAGCAACCGACAATGATTTACGCTCGAGGTAACGCGCGGTACTCGGCAATATTTGCATCAGTCCGTGCGCGCCAGCACCGGACGCAGCATCATGCCTGAACGCACTCTCGCGACGCGAAATCGCGAGTGCCCAATTGGTATCAATGCCCACCCTGTCGGCGTAGTTTTGATGGATATCCAAGTAAGCTTCCGGGAAACGAAGTTCCACCGCATCAAATTCACCCAATTGACCTAAGGTGTAGATAGCTTGGTCATGCCAACCCCACTGATCGGCTAACACCGCCATCGCAATTTGTTCGCGCCCAGACAAGTGCCCGAGCAAGCTGAACCATTCGCGGCGAGCGTCAATGTAACGCTGCATCTGTAAGAACTCATAAGCACGCTGAACAGCGGGTAGTTGTCGTACGGAAGCAATTTCTTCGGCGGTCAGGTCAACTGGCTGTGCGGCAAGTGAAAATGGGGTATTGAGCCTCGCAGCTGCCATAAAGCCATAATAATTACGTTGTTCCGCAAGCTGTTGGTAGCGCGCTTGTGCTTGGTCTTGCTGCCCGAGCTCTGCAGCTGCTCGTGCTGCCCAATACTGCCATTCTGGTTGTTCTGCAGTGAGCGGTGCTGATTGGGTGAAGTCCCAAACTTCCTGCCACTGCCCTTCACGCACCCAATCGCCCAGTTGCCATTGTAATGTTTGTTCGGTGTGCTCATTGGCATCAAGACGTGCCAACCAAGCGCCAGCATATTGATGGTCTTTCGAACTCAATGCCACAGCAAATCTTTGCTCAAGGAAGGTCCATTGCTCTTCTGACAAGGTGACATGTTTGGGTAACTGGTCGATGAACCTGAGCGCTCGGTCCGGGTCACGCCAAATCAAGCGACTGAACCCATAAGTCACAATTTGTGCCTCATGGCCTGGATGTTTTCCAGTTAAATAATCGAATCTGGTGACTTGTGACGGGTCGCGACGGACGCGATGGTAATGATCAGCCAAATAGCCCATGTCTTTGGGCAAGAGCTTGCCCAAATAAGGGACTAATGTGTGCTTGCCGTCTTCAGCAGCGAGCTGCAATCGCGCCCAGACTTTATCGTTAGAGCGCTGCCCGGCATCAGCCCATTGTTTCAGTAATGCGTCACAGGCCTTGGGCAGTGATGAGCCGGTTAACCACAGTTGGTCGACAGCGCGATATAAAGCGTCGGTGGGGATGAGCTTGAGATCATGTTGATAGCGTAGATAGCGACATTGATTTTCGGTCGAACCTGGCGCTTTGAAGTCTCGCACAAAACGCTGCTTCTCGCCTTTGCGAGCCAAATAATCGAGCCAGGGTTGACGTAACTGCCAATCCATTGGGCTGTCTCGATAGGCTTCGAGGAAGGTCAATACGCGCTCTTCATTGGCGAGGTAACCAACTTGCTGTAATCGGGTCAGTTCCAAATAAGGAACCAATGGGTAGTCATCGAGCTGGTCGAGGAGTTGTTGATATTCAGCCAGCCGCCCGCGCTTCGCCGCATACTCGGCTTGCACGAACCATTCCCGCTGCTGTTCACGCTGGGGAAATTCAGCTCGCATTGGATCTTTAATTCTAGGCTCCGCTACCGCAATTGAACTAACTAGACTCAAAGCCGTACTAACAAGCGATACCATGAGGAGCGTACAACCGAATACAACTGGATGCTTCTGCATAACTTTCAAACGCTCGTTTAAAAAATCATTGAAAAATTGACCTATTCGGGCCAAACTCTGTCAAACCTTTAGAACAGCATAGCCGAAAGCAATCTGAGAATCAGTAGGAGAACAATATGATTTATCAGGGTGATAGCATTCGGGTCGACTTTATCGAAGACGGCATTGCAGATTTACAATTTGCTGCAGCCGGTTCGGTTAATAAGTTTGACCAGAAAACCTTGGAAGAATTCAGTGCCGCGCTCAAAGCACTTGCGGGCACCAAAGATCTGCGCGGTGTTATTGTCACCAGCAGTAAGCCAACCTTTATTGTTGGCGCCGATATTACCGAATTTTTGACGCTATTTGCCGACCTTGAGCAAACCAAGAAATGGGTTGCCATGGCTTCGCGCGTTTTCGACCAACTCGAAGATCTACCAGTACCTACTGTTGCTGCCGTAACCGGTTTCGCGTTAGGTGGCGGTTGCGAAGCGACCCTCGCCTGTGACTACCGGGTTGCCGACACCACGGCAACCATTGGCTTGCCAGAAGTGAAGTTAGGTTTGATTCCAGGGTTTGGCGGCACCATGCGCCTACCGCGGATTATCGGTCCTGACAATGCTCTTGAGTGCATCACCACGGGTAAAAATAACCGTGCCGATGAAGCATTGAAGTTAGGCCTAGTCGATTCCGTAGTAGCACCAGAGAAACTGCGTGACGCAGCTTTCGCCATTGCTAAACAAGCAGCCGATGGCGACTTGAATTGGCAGGCGAAGCGCCAGCCAAAACTGGAGCCGTTAAAAGCTAATGACACTGAATTAACGATGACGTTTGTGACCGCTAAAGCCATGGTCGCAGCCAAAGCCGGTAAACATTACCCTGCTCCACACGCAGCAATTAAGGCCATTGAGCAAGGCGCACGTCATCACCGTGAAGAAGCATTGAATGCTGAGAACGAAGCTTTTGTTGGCTTGACGCAGACCGATGCATGCCGCGCACAAGTCGGCATCTTCATGGCTGACCAAATGGTTAAAGGTAAAGCGAAGAAAGCTGCCAAAGTTGCCACCAAGGAAATTAAACGCGCTGCTGTTCTGGGTGCGGGTATCATGGGTGGCGGTATTGCTTACCAGTCAGCCTATAAAGGCGTGCCGGTTGTCATGAAAGACATTCGCCAAGATGCGCTTGATTTAGGTATGAATGAAGCGAGCAAAATTCTTGGAAAATTGGTGCAACGCGGCAAAATTGATCACAAGAAAATGGCACAAGTGCTGTCTTCAATTACCCCAACTCTGTTGGATGAAGGCGTGAAGGGTGTTGATATTGTGGTTGAAGCGGTTGTTGAAAATCCAGATGTGAAAGGCAAAGTTCTAGCACAAATGGAAAGCGTTGTTGATGCCGATACTATTATTGTGTCGAACACCTCCACTATCTCCATTGACCGTCTTGCCAAGAATTTGAAAGACCCATCACGCTTCTGCGGTATGCACTTCTTTAACCCAGTGCACAAAATGCCGTTGGTTGAAGTGATTCGCGGCGAAAAGACTTCTGATGAGACCGTTGCAGCTGTGGTTGCATATGCGTCGCGCATGGGTAAAACCGCCATTGTTGTCAATGACTGCCCAGGCTTCTTGGTGAACCGCGTCTTGTTCCCATATCTTGCTGGTTTTGCCGGCATGGTAGACGAAGGTGTCGACTTTGGTGGTATCGATAAAGTCATGGAACGTCAATACGGTTGGCCAATGGGTCCAGCGTATTTGTCAGACGTCGTCGGTATTGATACCGCAGACCATTGTACTGTGGTTATGGCGGATGGCTTCCCATCACGCATGCCGCGTGGCGAAGATAGTGCTATTGCGAAACTGGCGGGCGCTAAGCGTTTCGGTCAGAAGAATGGCAAAGGCTTCTACAATTATGGTGTCGACAAAAAGGGTCGCCCCACCAAAGAAAAAGCCCCTGAAGTCTACGAAATGCTCGGCATTAGTGGCAAAGAGCTTAGCGCAGACGACATTATCGCGCGCTGCATGGTTCCTATGGTGAACGAATGTGTCCGTTGCCTTGAAGAAGGTATTGTTGCCTCTGCTGCCGAATGCGACATGTCGTTACTGTACGGTCTCGGCTTCCCACCATTCCGCGGTGGTCCGTTCCGTTACCTCGAAACCATGGGCTTAGCCAAGTTCGTTGAGTTAGCCGATAGCTACGCGCACTTAGGTGAAATGTATCAAGTGACCGATGGCTTACGCGAGATGGCGAAGTCAGGTAAATCGTACCTTGCGGGCTAACACAGGCTTACGGAGTTAATTATGAAAGACGTAGTGATTGTCGATTGTATCCGGACGCCCATGGGGCGTTCGAAAGGCGGTGTATTCCGCAATGTGCGTGCAGAAGATCTTTCTGCACACCTCATGAAAGGCTTGTTGGAACGGAACCCACAAGTCGATGTAAACGAACTTGAAGACATCTACTGGGGCTGCGTACAGCAGACCTTAGAGCAAGGCTTCAACGTTGCGCGTAACGCCGCGCTGATTGCTGGTATTCCCCATTCTGTGGCTGCGGTCACCGTGAACCGTCTGTGTGGCTCGTCCATGCAAGCTATTCACGATGCAACCCGCGCCATTATGGCGGGTGACGGCGAAATCTTCATTGCAGGTGGTGTTGAACACATGGGTCACGTACCTATGGACCACGGCATCGATTTCCATCCAGGCATGAACAAATCTGTGGCTCGCGCTGCAGGTATGATGGGCATGACTGCAGAATTGCTCGCACGCAAATTTGAGATTGACCGTACAGCCCAAGACGCATTCGGTGCTCGTTCGCATCAACGCGCTCACGCGGCGACAGTTGAAGGTCGTTTTGCAAATGAAATTTTGCCGATTGAAGGCCACGATGCCGACGGCATTTTGCGCATGATCAAGAACGATGAAGTGATTCGTCCCGAAACCACCGCGGAAAGCTTAGCCGCGTTACGCCCGGTATTTGATCCGGTCAATGGTACCGTGACTGCAGGTACTTCATCAGCCTTGTCTGACGGTGCTGCCGCAGTATTGATTATGTCTGCCGACAAAGCGAAAGCGCTGGGCTTAACGCCACGCGTAAAAATTCGTTCAATGGCAGTAGCAGGCTGCGATCCATCGATCATGGGTTACGGTCCAGTCCCAGCGACGCAAAAAGCATTGAAGCGTGCTGGTCTCTCCATCAAAGATATCGATTTATTCGAGCTGAACGAAGCCTTTGCTGCGCAGTCACTACCAGTGCTGAAGGGCCTCGGTATCCTCGATATCATGGAAGACCAAGTGAACCTCAATGGCGGTGCCATTGCCCTTGGCCACCCACTCGGTTGCTCGGGCGCGCGGATTTCCACCACGCTCATTAACCTGATGGAAGACAAAGATGCAACACTAGGTCTCGCGACCATGTGTATTGGTCTAGGCCAAGGCATAGCCACAGTCTACGAGCGGGTCTAAACCACTGGTGAACAGTGAATGGTGAACGGGTAATAGAAAAGCAAACCGGCTAGTCTGTTATCTATTCACCGTTCACTTTTCACTGGACTGGCAGCCAGTACCGAGGTTTTGTCGACCAACGAAGAGCGCAGCGGACGAACAACGACCAACGCTCTTCGTTTAGGCATAAATATTCCTTCCTATTCCTGAATATTCCTGTTTTTATGTCTCTAAGAATAGCCAAGACTAAACTGGAATAATCAACCAGAAGGAATGGAATCAATGACCCTTGGTGAACTCCTCAAAGAAAAACGTGTAGAACTTGACCGCAGTCAGGCAGAACTGGCTGAGCAGATGGGAATTGAGCAATCGTATCTATCCAAGCTCGAGAGTGACCGCTCGCTACCCTCAACCGAAATACTCAATGCCTGGCTTGGCGCTCTGGATATTACGCTAGAGTTTGTTATCGCCCAGTTTGACCCCAGTTACGTGCAAGGTCGCCTACGCCAAATACCCATCGTAGACGCCTATCTGCGTGAGCAAACCTCATCACATCATCGTCACCGTCGCTCATGGCTAGTGACCTGTAGCCTACTGGTCGCGCTCTCCGTGCCCCTTTTCTATCTCGGCTACACGAAGCTCCTCTTTCCAGAGCAAGCCTACCAGTACATCTCCCCAGGTATTCTATTGCCAGGTGAGAATCCCAATTACTTTGATAATTGGCACAATATGTACGTAAATGACTCAGCAGACGAACGCATGGAGATGCGGAAAAGAATGGCAGAACGTGAGAATCCACACACACTTATTTTGCCCGAGAACCGTGGCCGGCAATTCACAATACCCGCACAGGAAGCTACTGATCCTGACTTTCTACGGACCTATTACATCTCCGGAAATGTCGAGCAGGTCAGACCGATCAATGGCATTCTGCAGGCTCTCGGACTATTTCTATTTGTCGGCGGAATTATAGGCATCGCAATCGAACGCCGCTTCTTCGCAAAGTAGCTACGAGCTAGAACATTAAAAGCGTAACTGGCTACTAGCTATTAGTTACTAGAAAAGACAGATCGGGTTTTGCGAGTAAGCAGTAGCCAATAGCCAATAGCGAGGTTTTGTCGACCAACGAAGAGCGCAGCGGACGAACAACGACCAACGCCCTTCGCAGCCAATCATTGCTTGCGGATTAGGTAGCGATAAGGCGTAGCAGATGTTTCTGCGGCTAGCAGCTCGTGGTCCATAAAGCGGCAGAAGCTTGGAATATCACGCGTGGTGGCTGGATCGTCGGCGATAACTTCCAGCACATCACCCACCTGCAGCTTACGTATGGCAACACGCACTAGCATCACCGGCTCTGGGCAACGCAGTCCCAGCGTATCCAGCGACGAAGCTATATTTGGATCAGGTGCAATGTCACTCATCTCGTCTCTTTCTAACTAAAAACCCGCTACTAGTTACTAGCTACTAGCAAAACCCGATCTGTCTTTTCTAGTAACTAATAGCCAGTAGCCAGTCACGATGTTGTGTCGAACAACGAACAGCGCAGCGGACGAACAACGAAAAACGCTTTTCGTGTGTTACAGGTATTTCTGCCAGAATTCGGCTTTACCCATCGAGGCTTCGAGCTGATAGGGTTTGAAGCCGAATTTTTCGTAGGCCAGTTTTGCTGGTTCGTTGCCTTGTAGCACTTCGAGTGTCAGTTTCACGCAGCCGCGGAACTCTGCCAGAGTGGCTACTTCATTGAGTAAGCGTTTGGCGATACCTTTGCCACGGTGCGATTCGGTGACAGCAATGTCATGAATATTCATGACTGGCTTGGCTGCAAATGTTGAGAAGCCCTCAACGCAGTTGGCTATGCCAACGGGCTCGCCGTCGTCAAATGCCAGAATTGAGAACACGTAGTCGCGCTTCGCCATTTCATCCACCAAGTTTTCTTTCGTGGCTTCCGGTAGCGCTTCGCCGCCACCCATAGGGTCACGTGCGTAGTCGTCCAGCATGACAACGACGGCTTGGCGATGCTTGGGATTCTGGTAATCAGCTAAAGTAATTTCTAACATAAGCAATGTTTCGAGTTCTCGTTAGTTGTACGAATGAAGGCCTTCTCATAATGAGAAATCACGCATTTCCTGACATACAGGCTCGTAGCAATGACAGTCGACACGATGATCGTTCACCATCCCCACAGCCTGCATAAATGCGTAACAAATAGTCGTGCCGACAAAATTAAAGCCCGCTTTTTTTAACGCTTTCGCCATGCTATCAGAAACCGCATCTGATGTCGGTATGTCATGGCCCTGCCGAGCGAAAATACGCGGCGTTCCGTCGCTAAATTGCCATAAGAACTCAGCAAAATCCTGCCCTTTCTCCTGCATAGCAAGATACGCTCGAGCATTGCGGAAGATCGATTCTATTTTCAGACGATTGCGGACGATACCTGCATTTTCCATTAATTCTAGCTTGTAGGACTCGGGTAGCTCGACAATTCGCTCGGGAACAAAGTCCGCAAAAGCGCGTTGATAGTTCGCTTGTTTCTTTAAGATCGTGATCCAGCTCAAACCAGCTTGCTGACCATCAAGACAGAGCTTTTCAAAGAGTTCGCGAGAGTCGGCAACCGGCCGCCCCCACACCTCATCGTGATAAGCCACATACTGCGGATCAGAGCCGCACCAGCTGCAGCGGGTCTTGTTATCGTGGTCGTTGGGTTTTGTCATTTGCATGGTATCCTGTAACCGAGCGTCAACACAGGGTATAATTTACGCCACTTTACTAGAAAAAACAGCGCGAGATCACCGCATGGCCAGCTACGATGTAAAAACCTTTCAAGGGCTCATCCTAGCGCTCCAAGATTATTGGGCGCAACAAGGATGTGCAGTAGTACAACCCCTCGATATGGAAGTGGGTGCCGGTACCTTTCATCCGATGACTTTTTTGCGTGCCGTTGGCCCAGAGCCAGCGAGTTTTGCCTATGTGCAGCCATGCCGCCGCCCGACTGATGGTCGCTACGGTGAAAACCCCAATCGGCTCCAGCACTATTATCAGTTTCAGGTCATTTTGAAGCCATCTCCGAGCAATATTCAAGACTTGTACCTTGGGTCATTGAAGCTATTGGGCTTCGATCCACTGGTGCATGACATCCGGTTTGTTGAAGACAACTGGGAATCACCAACGTTAGGTGCTTGGGGACTGGGCTGGGAAGTCTGGCTCAATGGTATGGAGGTGACGCAGTTCACCTACTTCCAGCAGGTCGGTGGCCTAGAATGTAAGCCAGTGGCAGGTGAAATCACCTACGGTTTAGAGCGTTTAGCCATGTACATTCAGGGCGTCGACAGTATTTACGACCTTGTATGGACTGACGGCCCACGTGGCAAAATAACCTACGGCGACGTGTTCCATCAGAATGAAGTAGAACAATCCACCTACAACTTTGAGTTCGCAGATACGAAAGTATTGTTCGACCGTTTTGATGCAGCCGAGGCTGAATGCCAGTTGCTGCTCGAGAACAATCTGCCATTACCAGCCTACGAGCAAGTTATGCGAGCGTCACACGCGTTCAACCTATTAGACGCCCGCCATGCTATTTCGGTTACCGAGCGGCAGCGCTACATCTTGCGTGTGCGCACTATGGCAAAAGGCTGTGCCGAAGCTTACTACGCAGCGCGCGAAGCGCTTGGATTTCCTCTTGTTGAGCAAGGAGCTTAACCCGTGCAACATGACACTCTTCTTGTAGAAATTGGAACTGAAGAACTGCCACCGAAAGCACTGAAAGGGCTAAGCGAAGCTTTTACTTCTGGACTCACGGAATTACTGAAGACCAATGACTTTGCGTTTGCTGATGTGCACTCGTTTGCATCAGCACGTCGCTTGGCGGTGCAGATCAAAGATGTCGCCGCGCAGCAGCCTGATAAAGTTGTTGAGAAGCGTGGACCTGCTGTTGAAATGGCGTTTGGCGCCGATGGTCAACCGACCAAAGCAGCGCAAGGTTGGGCACGTGGTAATGGTATCGATGTGAAGGACGCCGAGCGCCTTGTCACTGATAAGGGTGAGTGGTTGCTCTATAAAGCCGAACAAAAAGGCCAAAGCTTAGCGGCGGTATTGCCTGGTCTAGTCGCACAAGCTTTAAAGCAGCTTCCTATTCCAAAGCCGATGCGCTGGGGTAATAGTGACGCGCAATTCATTCGCCCAGTACACACACTCACTATGCTTTACGGCGACTCTCTGATTGCCGGTGAAGTTCTGGAAATTCAGTCGGGTACGCAATTGCAGGGGCATCGTTTCCATTGTCCTGAAGGCACCTCTATCCGCCATGCTGATGACTACGAAGCGGTGTTGGAAAAGGCTTGGGTTATTGCAGACTTCGCGAAGCGCCGTGCACTCGTCAGTTCAAAAATTGAAGCCTTAGCGGCGGAGCTTGGCGGTCATGTTATCGCTGATGAAGATTTGGTCGATGAAGTCACTGCCTTAGTTGAGTGGCCCGTGGCCCTGTCGGCCTCATTCAATGAGTCATTTTTGGCAGTACCAAAAGAGCCATTGATCGTCACCATGAAAGACGATCAGCGCTACTTCCCGCTGCATGATGCAGACGGTAACTTGCTGTCGAAATTTATTTTCATCACTAATATTGAGAGCAAAGACCCGCAACAGATCATCTCAGGTAATGAGAAGGTCGTTCGTCCTCGCCTTGCCGATGCCCAGTTTTTCTTCGAAACCGATAAGAAGGTGACGTTAGAGAGTCGACTGTCAGCCCTTGATAATGTGCTGTTCCAGAAAGACCTTGGGTCGATTAAAGCTAAAAGCGACCGTATTGCTCATGTTGCCGCTGCCATTGCTGAGCGTTTGAACGGTAAGAGTGACGTCGCGCAGCGCGCAGGTTTGCTGTGTAAGGCTGACCTTGGCTCACAAATGGTTCTGGAATTCCCTGAAACGCAGGGTGTTATGGGTATGCATTACGCTCGCAATGACGGCGAGCCTGCCGGCGTTGCTGAAGCTATTTATGAGCATTATCTGCCACGGTTTGCCGGTGATGCACTGCCTGAATCTGTAGAGGGCGCAGCAGTAGCACTCGCTGATAAACTCGATACTTTGGTTGGTATCTTTGGTATCGGTATGATTCCTAAGGGTGATCGCGACCCGTTTGCTTTGCGTCGTGCTGCCATTGGTCTATTGCGAATCATTGTTGAGAACAAGCTGTCACTCGATTTAGCTGAGTTAGTTGGTATTGCTAAAGCTAGTTTTGGTCATTTGCTGACTTCTGACTCAGTCGAGACTGATGTGGTTGATTTCTTGCTGGGACGATTCCGTTCTTGGTATCAAGAACAAGGTATTAGCGTCGATGTGATTCAGGCGGTACTTGCACGCCGTCCAACTCGTCCGCTCGACTTTGACCGTCGAGTGCATGCTGTGACTGAATTCCGTAAGCTTCCCGCAGCAGATGCTCTAGCTGCAGCGAATAAGCGCGTTGGAAACATTCTCGCCAAGGTCGACGGTTCCATCCCGTCGGTCGTTGATAAGGCGTTATTAACAGAAGCTGCAGAGCTGGAGCTATTTGATGCGCTGACAAGCGCGTCAGCGCAAGCACAGGCTTCGCTAGCAGAGAATGACTACACTGCAGCATTAACTGCTTTGGCAGCATTACAGAAGCCTGTAGATACATTCTTTGATAACGTGATGGTCAACGCTGATGATGCGTCGGTTCGTGCGAATCGCCAAGCCCTACTCGCGCAGTTACGAGAGCAGTTCCTGCAAATCGCAGATATCTCGCTCCTCAATGGCTGAGTGAAAGTGAACGGTAAATAGTGAACAGTTAACGGAAAAAGCCACAGACAAAAAAGCCCTCAAGAGAGGGCTTTTTTATGTTTACTGTTCACTATTACCTATTCACTGTTCACTAGCTCTTAGACGTCTAAGTTCGCTACCTTCAGTGCGTTGGTCTCGATGAAGTTACGACGTGGTTCTACGTCGTCACCCATGAGCGTCGTGAACAACTGATCAGCTGCAATAGCATCTTCAATAGTGACTCGAAGCATACGACGTGTTGCTGGATCCATAGTCGTTTCCCACAACTGGTCTGGATTCATTTCACCCAAACCTTTGTAGCGCTGAACATAGATACCGCGCTTCGATTCGTTGATGAGCCATTCAACGGCCTCAACGAAATCATCCACTGGTTTCTCTTTCTCGCCACGACGGACAAAGCCACCCGCCTCAACAAGGCCATCAATCTTTTCACCAATGGAAACGAGTTGGTCGTAGTCACGACCCATCAAGAACTCGTAGTTCATTGGATAATCGGTATCAACACCATGCTGACGAACCACCACAACCGGCAAATACAGGTTGCGCTCGGCGTCATGTTCAATCCGCAATGTGTAGGTTGCTGAATTGATTTCACGGGTGGTCAGGTCGCCTTGCAAAGTCTCTGCCCAAGAGTTCATAGATGATTGATTTTTAAGCATTTCTTCGGTTAATCGTGGTGCATAGACAAGACGTTGCAAGAATGTCTCTGGCATCCGCCGCGAGAGTCTCAATTTGATGCTGTTTTGCGCCAATTGATAGTCGGTAACCAAAGTTTCGAGGTGTGCACCACTAATTCCTGGAGCGTCGGCATTCACATGCAACGATGCGCCGTCTAAAGCCAAGCTAGTTAAATACTGAATTAAGCCAGCTTCGTCTTTAATGTATTGCTCTTGCTTGCCCTTCTTCACTTTATAAAGTGGTGGTTGAGCGATGTACATGTATCCACGTTCAATAAGTTCCGGCATCTGACGATAGAAGAAGGTCAACAGCAAGGTTCGAATGTGCGAGCCGTCGACGTCAGCATCGGTCATGATAATGATGCGGTGATAACGTGTTTTGTCCGGGTTGTATTCGTCGCGCCCGATACCACAGCCTAAGGCAGTGATTAATGTCGCGACTTCTTGCGAGCCCAGCATCTTATCGAAACGTGCTTTTTCGACGTTAAGGATCTTACCTTTCAACGGCAGAATCGCTTGGAACTTACGATTGCGCCCCTGCTTCGCAGAGCCACCCGCAGAGTCACCCTCCACTATGTACAGTTCAGATAACGCCGGATCTTTTTCTTGGCAGTCTGCTAGCTTTCCTGGCAAACCAGCAAGATCTAATGCACCTTTACGGCGAGTCATATCTCGAGCTTTGCGAGCCGCTTCACGCGCGCGTGCAGCATCGATGATCTTTCCGACAATAATCTTCGCTTCGTTCGGATGCTCGAGCAGGTAGTCAGCTAACTTCTCATTCATTGACTGTTCTACTGCACTCTTCACTTCTGAAGAAACCAGCTTGTCTTTAGTCTGTGAAGAGAACTTAGGGTCTGGAACTTTCACAGAAATAACGGCGGTTAAACCTTCACGCGCATCATCACCCGTTGCGTTGGTCTTATACTTTTTATTCAGACCTTCCTTTTCCATGTACGAGTTTAGTGTACGGGTTAAGGCTGCTCGGAATCCGGCTAAGTGAGTACCACCATCTCGCTGAGGAATGTTATTCGTATAACAGAAAATATTTTCGTTAAACGAATCATTCCATTGCATAGAAACTTCAACAGTAATGCCATCCTCACGCTCTTGCGCAAAGTGGAATACTTGCTGATGAATTGGAGTCTTGTTCTTATTTAAATACTCGATGAAAGCGCCAATACCACCTTCATACTTAAAATGGTCAGAACGATCTGAACGCTCATCACGTAGGATAATCGAAACGCCAGAGTTCAAGAATGATAGCTCGCGAAGACGTTTTGCGAGGATATCGTAGTGATACTCTACGTCAGCGAAAATCTTTGAACTTGGCCAAAAGCGAATTTCGGTACCGGTTTTGTCGGTATCGCCAATTTGCTTTAATGGGGTATCAGGGTCACCTAAGCTATAGAACTGTTCATAAACATGGCCTTGACGACGTATTGTCAGTTGAAGCTTTTCGGATAATGCGTTGACTACAGATACACCAACACCATGCAAGCCGCCCGATACTTTATAAGAGTTATCGTCGAACTTACCACCAGCATGCAGAACGGTCATGATGACCTGAGCAGCGGAAACGCCCTCTTCTTCGTGCATATCAACTGGAATGCCTCGGCCATCGTCGCGAACCGATACCGAACCATCGGAATGTATGGTGACGAGTATATCTTTGCAGTGTCCTGCTAACGCTTCATCGATCGAGTTATCGACAACCTCGAATACCATATGGTGTAAACCAGTACCGTCATCGGTGTCACCGATGTACATGCCTGGGCGTTTGCGAACTGCATCGAGTCCTTTAAGGACTTTGATACTGGACGAATCGTAAGTGTTTTCTGCCATAAAAAGCTTCTCTATTGTTCCTTGACGGTTCCATGTTCCACGTGGAACATTTTGATATCTGCGTTAGAAAACAGTTCTGCCAAAATTCCGACATCTATCGCTGATACAAAAACCTGTGAATTGGATGCCATTAACGCATCACAAAATTTCTTCTGACTATGCTCATCTAACTCAGCTGCAATATCGTCAACGAGGTAGATACATTGTACGCCAGTTTGCCTCTGTAAGTATTCACCCTGAACAAGTTTCAGTGCTGCAACTAACAGCTTCAACTGTCCTCTCGACAGTATGTTTTTCACATCATCGCCGTTTGCTTGAATTCGCAACTCGGCTTTATGTGGACCCACCGTAGTGTGCCCATAACGTAAATCTTGTTCTTGATGTTTATTCAAAGCATCAAGCAACGTTCCTGAGCGATCCCAACCCGCCTTCAACACAACCATAAAATCGTATTGTGGCAAAAATGCTTTCAACCGCTCGGACAGATATTCACTTAAACCGTTGATGTAGGATTCACGATAGTCTGCAATCCTTTCACCATGACTTGCGAACTGTTCATCCCAATACGCATGTTCATTTTGAAACCGTCTCATTTTTAGCAGACTATTTCGTTGTTTAAGTATCTTACTGAAGTTCACCCAGTCGCTATAAAAGGAATGTTCCACGTGGAACACACCCCAATCGATAAACTGACGACGCTGCTTTGGACCACCTAATACCAACTCCGTGCTCTCTGGAGTCATCAATTGCACAGGTACCATTCGTGCCAGCGCTGCGAACTTCTTTTCCTTTTCACTATCGATACGAAGTTGCACTTCACCAACTTCATCGCGTTGATAACCAACTGTGTGCTTCTGACCTGATTGCTCTATCACTCGAGCAAAAACCGTAAACTTATTTTGGTCGTGCTGAATGAGTTGACGATAGCTTCCAGGACGAAACGACCTGCCAAAACCTAAACAATAAATCGACTCAAGTAGACTTGTCTTACCGCTACCATTGTCACCAGTAATCAGGTTTATGGTTTGCCCGGGCTCTATTTTCGCCTGCGCGAAATTTCTAAATTGTGTGAGCGCCAGGGCTTCTAAGTACATCTAGATTCCGAATAATCAAGCTTACAAACGCATCGGCATAACGACATACAACGCAGAGTCATCTTCATTGTCTTCAACGAGGCCGCTCGCATCTGGATTGCTCAACGTTAACTTTACCTGTGAGCCTTGTACGGTATTCAAAACGTCAATCAAGTAGCTCACGTTGAATCCAATCTCTAGGCTGTCACCTTGATAATCGACCTCGATAACTTCCTCAGCAGATTCTTGTTCTGGGTTGTTCGCCGTTAAACACATTTCACCGGAACTCAAATTAACCCGTACACCACGATATTTTTCGTTCGATAAAATCGACGCACGCATACAGGCTTGTTTAAGAATATCGCGATCAGCAACGACAACTTTGTCGCCACCCTGTGGCAATACTCGACGATAATCGGGGAAGCGACCATCGACCAATTTACTGGTAAAGCAAATACCGCGAGTTTCGACACGGATATGATTGTTACCGATAGCAACCTTCACTTCACTGTCGTCATCTTCAAGCAATCGCAGCAATTCCATCACACCTTTGCGTGGGACAATCACTTGGCGACCGGTCAGATTCGGTTGCGCAATTTCGCAGCTGCTCATCGCTAGGCGATGACCATCGGTAGCGACCGTCCGCAGAATATTGGTATCCGTCTCAAACAACATACCGTTCAAGTAGTAGCGAACGTCTTGATTTGCCATCGAAAAATGGGTGCGGTCCATTAAGTCTTTGAGAATCGACTGACTGGTAACGAGTTGAATATCACTATCCCAATCGTCAATGTTCGGGAAATCTTCAGCCGGCAGTGTTGCCAATGTGAACTTGCTTCGACTCGACTTAATCGTTGCTTTGTCAGCCGAGGCGCTAAATTCAACCATGGCACCATCAGGCAGGCTTCGAACAATGTCCACCAGCTTCTTAGCGGGAACCGTGACTTCACCTTCGTCGCCGGTAGCAATATCACAGGTCGACACCAACTCAACTTCTAAGTCGGTTCCTGTTAATCGCGCGTGTCCATCGCGTACCTGAATCAGTACATTCGATAGAATCGGAATAGTATGACGGCGCTCTACGGCTCCGCTTACAACTTGAAGTGGCTTTAAAAAAGCATCACGGCTGATGGTAAATTTCATCCCCACATTCCCCTGTTGGTCGATTCGTTGCTCTCTTTGGAGTCGTTCTAATCTTATTGAATGCTATTCAGCTCATTCAGTCAGCTTATGCTGATAGCGTCCGAATTAAATTCCGATAGTCTTCTTTTATATCATGTTGCGCGTCTTTCAACTCTTGTATTTTTCGACACGCATGTAAAACCGTCGTATGGTCGCGACCGCCAAACGCATCACCAATTTCCGGCAAGCTATGGTTCGTCAATTCTTTTGACAGTGCCATGGCCAACTGACGCGGCCGCGCGACAGAACGACTGCGGCGTTTCGACAGTAAGTCCGCCATTTTAATATTGTAATATTCAGCAACTGTTTTCTGAATGTTCTCTATGGTGACTAACTTTTCTTGCGCCGCAATCAAATCTCGCAACGCCTCACGCACAAAGTCGATCGTGATTTGACGACCGGTCAAGTTGACGTTAGCGGCTAAGCGGTTTAGTGCGCCTTCCAATTCACGAACATTCGAGCGCAAACGCTTCGCAATAAAAAATGCGACTTCATGAGGTAACGTGATGCCGCGTTCCTGCGCTTTACGAATCAAAATCGCTACCCGTGTTTCTAACTCAGGCGGCTCAATCGCAATGGTCAAACCCCAGCCAAATCGCGACCGTAACCGATCTTCTACCCCTTCAATTTCTTTTGGGTATAAGTCGCTGGTCATAATAATTTGCTGGTTACCTTCGAGTAACGCATTGAAAGTATGGAAGAATTCCTCTTGAGAACCCTTTTTATTCGCAAAAAAGTGGATGTCATCTATCAATAACGCATCAACAGACCGATAGTACCGTTTGAATTCGTTAATGGAGTTGTTTTTGATCGCATTTACCATGTCTTGCACAAATCGTTCAGCACGCATGTAAAAAACCTTAGCGTCCTTTTTGTGCGTCATGATGGCATTGCCAACTGCATGCAATAAGTGAGTTTTACCTAAACCGGTACCACCGTACACAAATAGCGGGTTGTAAACTCCACCTGGATTCTCAGCAACCTGCAATGCGGCAGCGCGCGCGAGTTGATTCGACTTACCTTCAACGAAGTTATCAAAGGTATATTCAGGATGAATATTGCACTCGAATGCCGGAGCCGGCGAATCCTCTTGATCCCATGGTTGGCGACGTGAGGGGATAGGCGATGAACCCACCGTCGATGAACGCCGAATAGGAGTTGGCTTCGCATTGTTATTGCTGTTGCCTTCAACGCCACCCACTGAGAACGCTACATTGGGTGTACGTCCGCCTTTGTCTTTGACGAGGTCACTCAAGTAATCGTTGATCAAATTGAGATACTTATCTTTCACCCAATCAACAACGTACATATTAGGAGCAAATAGCGTAAGCGTGTCATCCTTGAGGTCCGCCTGCAAAGGACGGATCCAGGTATTGAAATGCTGTGTCGACAATTCGCCTTGCAGCCGATCGGCGCACTGTTGCCAAAGCGATTTATTCACACCTGTCTCCCTGCTTTAATCGTTATCATTATCTGCTTGGTGTTAGGTCTCTAAACGCCCACTGAAAGTGAGTAACAACAACGTCTAGATCCATTGTTTTAGTTCTCTCGATTCTACTGAAAATGGCACGCGATCGCTAGCGTTCGGGCAAAAATATGCGACAGTCTGCTGACTATTTATCCACACTACGAATCATTCTCAACCACAAAATGTGGATAGCTTTTTGCGTTGACTTTAGTCCCAACAACCGATAGAATTCGCGCTCTTAATTTTAGGCAACCCGATTACGGATTAACGTCATGAAAAGAACATTTCAACCAAGCGTATTAAAGCGCAAGCGCACTCACGGTTTCCGTGCTCGTATGGCAACTAAAAACGGCCGCCAAGTTTTGGCTCGTCGTCGTGCCAAGGGCCGTCACAGCCTGTCTGCTTAATAAAGCAGCTTGCATTGAAGCAGCTTGCATACGGACGGGAGTTACGACTGTTAACTCCCAGTCAGTTTCAGTACGTCTTCGAAAATCCCCCGGTGAAAGCCGTCACGGCCGAACTCACCATGCTTGCAAAACCCAATTCATATGGCCATCCTCGGCTAGGCGTCACTGTTTCTAAAAAACGTGCGAAACGAGCAGTTGATAGAAATCGACTGAAACGTAAGATTCGCGAGAATTTTCGACTGAAACAGCATAAAATACCTGCGTTCGACATCATCGTTATTGCGAAAAGCGGTATCACCGATATCGACAACGACATTCTGCAACAGCGTTTGGATTATTTATGGCGAACCTTAGCAAAGCGTTGCGCGCAATACCTATCGGCTGCATCCGACTCTACCAGCTCGTCATCAGTCCGCTGATTGGCCCGCGTTGTCGGTTTTCGCCAACCTGTTCGCAGTACGCCATAGAAGCTATCCAAAAGCATGGTATGATGCGAGGCTTCTGGCTTGCCAGTAAACGGATAGCAAAGTGCCACCCGGGTCATCCCGGCGGTTTCGACCCGGTTCCAGGTACCGAACCTGTATCGGACAAAAACAAGACGAAGTAAAACAGAGACGAAGGACTTATGAATTCGCCACGTTCCATTTTGTTTATTGCATTTTTGGTAGTGAGCTTTTTCCTCTACCAAA
Organism: Pseudidiomarina aestuarii; assembly: GCF_048263735.1. Classification (GTDB taxonomy): domain Bacteria; phylum Pseudomonadota; class Gammaproteobacteria; order Enterobacterales; family Alteromonadaceae; genus Pseudidiomarina; species Pseudidiomarina aestuarii_B. Next base: position 394,452 of record NZ_JBLXDX010000003.1, read on the forward strand.
GCTGGTTAGTTGAAACGGCACCAGCCGGAATTCAGCAACCACAGCAAATCCAGCAGCAAACGTCTTCGGATACTCCTGCAGCAACATCATCAGATGCAGCAGTTCCAGAAGCGATGACCGATGATTCGGTTCCAGCGGCAAATGCCAGCACTGCAACTCCCGAAACTGCTGAAGTGAGCTCACGCCAAGTACGTGTTGTGACTGACGTTCTCGATGTGATGATTGACACCCGCGGTGGTGACATCGTCAGTGCCGAATTGACCCAATTTGCACGCACTCAAGATTCTGCGGCACGTTTTCAATTATTACATGCTAATCCCGCTGAGCTTTATGTCGCACAATCTGGGTTAGTAGGAACTAATGGTACCGATTCAGCTGACGGTCGCCCGGTGTTCTACGTGGAACAAGATCAATACGAATCGAATGGCGGTACGCTTGAAGTTCCAATGACCTACACTGCTGATAACGGGACCGTCTTTGAGAAAGTGTTCACCTTTACCCCAGGTTCTTATGCTGTCGACGTGTCATACCGTATCCAAAACAATACGGATGCACACCAGCAAATGCAGTTTTATGCTCAGCTGAAGCAAGTGATCATTGAAGGTTCAGGCAACATGATGATGCCAACCTATCGCGGTGGTGCTTACTCGTGGGACGAAGACCGTTATGAAAAATATGCTTTTGACGATATGCAAGATCAGCGCCTTAATCGTGCCACTGACACGGGCTGGGTTGCGATGTTGGAGCACTATTTTGTATCCGCTTGGGTGCCTCGCTCTGAAGGCACTAAGCAACTGTTCTCGCGGGTTATTGGCGGTAACCAAGCCATTATGGGCATGTTGTATCCAACCACTATGGTTGCGCCTGGTGCGACGGCTGAGATCACTTCAACACTCTTTATTGGTCCAAAAGACCAAGATGCGATGGCACTGGTGGCTGAAGACCTCGACCTAACGGTCGACTACGGTTTCTTGTGGTGGTTAGCGCAACCAATCTTCAAATTACTACAGTTGGTTCAAAGCTTAGTGATCAACTGGGGTCTAGCAATTATTGTTGTGACCGTCATCATAAAGGCGCTGTTATATCCGTTAACCAAAGCACAGTACGTGTCGATGGCGAAAATGCGGATGATCCAGCCGAAAATGACGGCTCTGCGTGAGCGTCATGGCGACGACCGTCAGAAGATGTCACAAGCCATGATGAAGCTCTACAAAGAGGAAAAAGTGAATCCTCTTGGGGGTTGTTTACCCATGTTGCTGCAATTACCTATTTTCTTAGCGCTTTACTGGGTACTGCTAGAAAGTGTGGAATTGCGTCATGCGCCACTATTCCTCTGGATTGAGGATTTATCGGCGAAAGACCCGTACTACATCCTGCCAATTCTGATGGGTGTATCGATGTTCTTCATGCAGCGCCTGCAACCAACGCCTGCAACGGATCCAATGCAGCAGAAATTGCTGCAATATATGCCGGTTATCTTTACTTTCTTCTTCCTGTGGTTCCCATCCGGTCTAGTATTGTACTGGTTGGCGAGCAACCTGATCACCATTGCGCAAATGCAGTGGATTTACTCAGGATTGGAAAAGAAAGGCATGATGGAACGCCGTAAGAAGTAAACTATGGACGACGCCTTTAGCAACAACGACACTATTGTTGCCCAAGCCACGCCTCCCGGGCGTGGTGGCGTCGGCATTGTTCGTGTTAGCGGTCCTGCGGCACGACAAGTGGCTGAACAGCTACTCGGACATTGTCCGCCAGCCCGCAAAGCCGAATACATTCCGTTTCGTAATTTAGATGGTGAGCTGCTTGATGAGGGCATCGCCCTCTTCTTCCAAGCTCCCAACTCGTTTACCGGTGAAGATGTCCTAGAACTGCAGGGCCACGGTGGGCCTGTGCTCATCGACATGATCATCAAAGCTATTCTTGATTTCCCCGATATTCGCCCTGCGCGCCCAGGTGAATTCAGTGAACGCGCCTTCCTGAACGACAAGCTTGATTTAACGCAAGCTGAAGCGATTGCTGACCTAATTGATACCACGTCAGAACAAGCCGCTAAAGCTGCCCTACAGAGCTTGCAGGGTGGCTTCTCGTACGAGATTGATCAGCTCGTGGATGCGGTGATTCATTTACGTATGTATGTTGAAGCGGCCATCGACTTTCCCGACGAAGAAGTCGACTTCCTGAGCGACGGCAAAGTAGCGAGTGATCTTGAAGCCATTATTGACCGCACCCATGAAGTGATGCGTCAAGCCAAGCAAGGTTCATTGTTGCGGGAAGGGATGAAAGTGGTCATTGCGGGTCGTCCCAATGCCGGTAAATCGAGTCTTTTGAATGCCTTGGCAGGCCGCGAGTCTGCGATTGTTACTGCTATTGCTGGCACCACGCGCGATGTCTTACGCGAACACATTCAAATTGACGGCATGCCGCTGCATATCATTGACACCGCAGGACTGAGGGAAAGTCCCGACGAGGTGGAACAAATTGGTATTCAGCGGGCGTGGGACGAAATACGTCAAGCGGATCGCGTGCTGTTTATGGTGGATGCCACCGAAACTGAAGCCATTCACCCAGCTGACATTTGGCCCGAGTTCTTTGAACAACTCCCGGACGACCTGCCCTACACCGTCATTCGCAATAAGGTCGATTTGAACGCGGAGCCTGTGGCACTCGAAGATATCAGTGGCATACCCGTATTACATTTGTCCGCCAAAACCGGCCACGGCATCGAACTACTACGCGAGCACCTCAAACATTGCGTCGGTTACCAAGCCACCAGTGAAGGCAGCTTTATGGCGCGCCGCCGCCATCTAGATGCACTCCAACGTGCCTTACAACACTTGTTGACCGGTCAAGAGCATCTAGAGCTTTCACTCGCCGGCGAACTGCTCGCTGAAGAGCTGCGGCTCACCCAGCAGCACCTCAACGAAATCACAGGCGAATTCACTTCCGACGACCTGCTCGGCAAAATCTTCGGCAGCTTCTGTATCGGAAAATAAGTTAGCGCACTGACCAGCTGGATTCGGCAGCGCTCAGCACGCCACGCTGTTCGGCCTCGCCGATTTCCACGATGACCTTGTGGTCCTTAATGACACTGAAGAAGTCGTTCACACGCACTTCATTCAGTGTCGCCAGTGGGCAGCTACCATGGCCATATATGCGCACGGATTCTTGGCCTGCGTAAACTTCACGGGTAGCGTACACCACCGGCAACACTTCTACTGGGCACTCCGCATTGAACTGCAGAGCACTCGATATTAAATCCACAAATTCTGACGGCTGTGCTTCGAGAGCATCCAGCGGCAACAGCTCGCCGTCGTCGTTTACTAAAAACGGTGCTAGGGCAGCTAGGTCATGTTCGACAATGCGCCAGCTCCAGTCGAATTCTTGCGGATGATCCTCACCACTTTCAATTTGCACAAAACTCGTGCTGAAGCGGTGTGCTTCCGCGCTTGCAGCAAACATAATACAGCAGGCAATCAACAGTAATTTCTTCATGGTTGGAGTTCCTCAGCAGCAGCCAGAAGCTGGCGATCGAAAGGTTCGCGGGCAACCGCGATATTAAGTTCTGCCCAATGCAATGCTTGCTCTGCATTGGGTTCAACATGGGTAAAGAAGTAAGCTAAATCAGAGGTATGCAAGGCGTCGGCACGTAACACACGCAACTCAATGCGCTCGGCCGTAACATCGCGCCAGCACGATTGAGAGCCTACTAAATTTTCTGCATGGGCAATGCGAACCAGCAGACTATCAACGGGGATGGCATTGATTTCAGGGCATTGGCCGACCATCTCGAGTACTTCAGCAGTACGATCAGTAGCAATCAGTACATCAATAATTTGTTTCTGCGCTACAACTGGCTGTTCAGCGTAGTTCGGGTAACCCAACCAACGCAAAGCATCACTATAAAGCCCTAATAATTGGGCCTGCTCTGCCAGAATTTGCCGACGCCAGCGCGTTAAGGCTGAAGTTGGATCTTGATTGCGTTCTTCTAAGCGCACGAGAGCTGGGTAGCTCATCGTCAAATCACCAGACCGCCCTTTCACTTCCAATAAACAGGTTGCCACCACATCCATCGGTGAGTATTGGCTGAGCGCTTGGCACGACCGTTCAGCAACATCCAGTTCATTTCGCGTTAAGGCAATTCGTGCTTGCATTAAATAGGCGTTCTCTTGCTCATAGCCAAGAGCTAAGACCGTCTCGATGGCATCAAGAGCTGCATCAAAACGATGTTCAAATTGAAGTAAGTCAGCTCGGGCTAGCCACCAACGGGCCTGCTCACGAGTCGATAATGTGGTGAGTTCCGGTTGAATGTCATGCCACAAAACTGTAGCACGGTCATGGAGCTCATGCTGTGATTCGTCCTTGCCTGCTATTACATATGCAGCGTAGCGTTCAGCACCAGAAAAGGGGGTTGCGGCAACGCCGCAACCCCAAGGGGCCAACACCAAAAGGACGAGGAGCCTTAAGGTGTTTTTAGTCATTGCCAGATACCTCTCCGGCAGCGACTAAATCGTCAAACTCAGCTGTATCCATGACGTCTTGATCGTATTCACGACCATTGACGCCTAACGGTGCAGACTGAGCATCTTGCGCATAGGCTTCGCGTACAGCGCTGCGAAACGATACTTGCAAGACTTCAACCGTAATACTAATGGTACCTTCGGCACTTAAGTCACCGTCCGAGACAGAGAAACTAAAACTGTCATCGCCGGTGTACTCAGCTGCTGGTGTATAAGTAAACGCACCAGTCGAACTGACCGTCACAGTACCGTTCATCGGTTCATCGCCAAGACTAAATGTCAAAGCATCACCATCGCGATCCGAGGCGGTTAACTGACCCATCACAGGAGTATCCGTGGTGGTCGTAACACTCTCAGAAACAGCACGCGGCGTGCTATTTGGCATTGGTTCGTCATCACTCGATCCACCGCAGGCACTCAGTACCAGAAGCGAACTCATGATCACGGCTATACGAGTTTTACTGATATTCATGGGTATCACTCCTTACTGTGGTGAGCCGGCTAATGGAGCTACCAAGTATGGGAACCCTGTATCAACAAAGCTCGAATCCAATGGTGCGCCATCAGTAAATGGGGCGAAACCTACATTTGCATCAGCAGGCGTACAGAAGCCTAAGTTAGTTGGTTGACCATTCACAGGAATGTCATGACACAACGCACCCATCACTACCCGCAATGCTATATCGACCACGTCATCACCAGGGCGACGACCATTCGGGAAGCCTGCCAAGTCATTACCCGCCACACCGAAGTTAGACTGCAAATCAGCTGGTGTTGCTGGAATGGCTGTATTCAAACGCAACATTTCTGATGGCGTAACTGTGGCTTGTTGGTTGACCCCAGCAAAACCGGTCAAGAATGCAGCGACCAAATCGGTACGTGGGTAATTGGTTGGTGCAATCGTTTCGAAGCTCGTATTCAAGGTTGCATTGACTGCATCTTTGAACAGCAAATCTAAAATGATTGGTAATGTTGGATTCGTCACATAAGTCGCAAACTGACCATCTTCTGACGGATGCGCTGATGAGAACCGATCTTTGTCATCAATACCAATCACCAGCTCGTTCACCAACGGTGAACCTAACCGTGATACTTGTACCAACGCACCACCGTTCACTTCCGGTTTGTCGAAGGTGGCATTTGGATTCAAGATGCGTGCTTGCGGTAAGCTCGCCGTCGTCCATGCACCAATAACGCCGTTACCATCACCTGTAAGACATGACTTCGGTACTTCTAAAGCAATGGTATTGACGTTTTTATCATTCAAGTCGTCATTTGTAGTCGACTGAGTAATACCACCTGGGAATCCAGCACCATCGCCAGCACCAGGAACGCTGTCGCCTTCAACCGGAACGTAATTCACTAAGTCGAATGTCTCGCCTAGGTTTACGGTGAATGGGTCTTTGCGTTGACCGACAAAAACACGACCGGGCGCACTACAATTTGGAATCGAGACGTCATAGACATACTGGTCTGCATAGGCCGCATAATCAGCAGTTGAACCGAAGGTCTTCTCACCAACATAAGCGTATGGTTTTACGAATTCACTTTCACCATTCGCGCCCATGACGTCACTGCTAGTACCCGAATCTTGCGGACCAGAGACGACGTCAATCGTGTAAGTTTCACTGAAGTTTAACGCGCCGTTACTGCCAGCTGCGATAGGACCTACATGTTTCAACGGTACACTGACTTCAACGCCATCAGGACCAACCGGAAGCTTAACGCCGCCTACTTGATTGTTGAAACGAAATTCAAAAGTCACATCCTCAACAGCGTCGCCATCTGAATCAATGTGTAACGCGTACACTGCGGCAGGATCCATCGCAAAATAGTTTGGACCGCCGTAGCTGTCTTGCAGAGGAATATAGTTCGCGATAATCGTGACATAGTCTTCACGACCCGGCTCATAACTATTGAAGATATAGAAGTCCGTCGAATCGACGGTTGGGAAACGCGCAACGTTTGGCGCTTCACGGTGACTCGATGCGAACGCTGTGGTCGCACTGGCTAAAGCTGCAAAAACAGCTGTCGCAATAACAGTTTTCTTGTTCATCTGAATGCCCTCTTAATCGTTTTCGGTTATTGGTCAAAACCCGACAATTTCAGGCGGGTCTGACCGAGTAACGATCAAGAAGGCATATTGGATGCAAAAATTTTACATTCTTATCAGATCAGTAGTATAGAGCACCGGTCCAGTAGGTACTGGTTCTGGTGAACCCCCAAGTGGCTCGCGGCTTACAGCCAATGCGGCTACTTGCGCTAAATCAATCCGTGTACCTAAATCTAAGATAGCATCGCCTTGTTGTGGCAATAAACCGAGTGAAATAGGTGGCGTACCATCAACCGGCAGCATCCACAATTGATAATCTTCATTCGGCAACCGCTCTATAGCGCCAACAGCTGCAACTTCGAGTCGTTGTTCTCGTTGTTCAATGAGCCATAACGTTCGCGCTTCACTGCTTTGAATCACTGCCACTCGCTCAATAGACGGCGCAATAATTGGATCAGCTGGAATCAACATAACCAGATTCACAATCAGCAATAAGCTCGCAAATGCGCCGAAGAACCATGGCCACTTCGATGTGGTTTCAGTTTTTGATTGAATCCATCCTAGACGCGATTGAATACGTTGCCACACGCGCTCACTAGGTTGTTGAATGGGAATCGTATTGGTGAGTTCATGCAGGTGCTCTTCCCAAAATGCAACTTCGTCACGAAGTTTCGGAATATCCATCATGAGTCGTTGAAAACGTCGACGCGCAAGACCGCGCATACTTCCTACTACAAAGCGTGCGGCTAGCTGGTGCTGTAACTCTGTTGATTGATAGTTCATCGTTGTAAGCACCTCTTCAGACTTTCCAGACCTCTACGGATCCAACTCTTGACTGAGCCGAGCGCTTCACGTAAGTGACCACTCACTTCTTGGTGGCTTAACCCATACACGAAGGCAAGTTGAATGGCTTGTCGGGTGGTCGGTTGCAGCTCGTCCATACACACCCGGAGTTGCTTACTGTCTGCCAGGGAATCTAGGGAGGAATCCAAGGTATCGGCAGCAGGTATCTCATCAAAGTCGTCAGTTGAAAGCTCTTGGTTAGCGCGATTACGTAATAGATCAATCGACCGATAACGCACCATGCTAATTAGCCAGCTCATAACTGAGCCTTTCGCTACGGTATAATCCCCCGCTCGGTGCCAGACCTTAATGAATGTGTCTTGGAGTGCCTCTTCCGCCCAATCGGTACGTCGCACAATCGTCAAACTGACGGAGTACAGCTTCGCCGAGGTGGCCTCGTAGACACGCCGAAACGCGGCGGTATCGCCGAGCGCGATTTGTTGTAAATCACGCTCGAGTGTTTGTGGTGTCGTCATAACAGGGGATCCTTGTTGCTGCGGTTATATAAATATTCGTATAACTCGCGCTTTTGGATGCAAACATTCACAATTATTCTTGCACTGGCGGTTTGCGGACAAACCAAGCAACTACCGCAGATGTGATGATTCCCATAACGAAGGCGCCAACAACTGCTTGCAAGAGATAACTGTCTAACGAAAAGTAAGCGACAGCATCTGCTTGGCTCATTTTGTCGTTTGCTACGGCATAATCAATGGCATTGGTAAAAAAGTGCGGTGTAATGAATGTATGGGTCAGGTACTGTCCCAGCGGCGTTAATAGTGTCACTACTACGGTGATTATCAGGCCAGACAGGAACCCTTGCTGCCACGTCATCATGCCGTTTAATTGGCTGCGTTTTTGTCGCAGTGCGACTACATAGATAGATATCGCGATGATGGCAAATAAGTTGGTCCAGATAGGATGTTGGTCGATGTGGGTGCTGTGCAGACCTGCTACGCGCTCAATCAGCATCCAAAGCAGCATGGCGACCATAAAGAGGACGCCCCATTTGATTTCTAAAGCATAATTTTTCATGACTCAATACTCGCTTCTTGTTGTTGTTATTAGAGAAGATTCGAGCTTGAGTATAGCCAAAAACTACAAATTGCGTACTCGTGATTGAATGCGCTTAATGGCTTGGCTGTGTAATTGCGACACGCGCGATTCAGTCACGTCGAGTACCGCGCCGATCTCCTTCAAGTTGAGCTCTTCCTGGTAGTACAAAGTGATGACCAGCTGCTCTCGTTCTGGGAGGGTTTCGATGGCATTGATCAGTAATTGTTTAAGCTGAGCTTCCGTGACCTGCTCGGCGGGCGTATCCACACCTTCTTCGGTCGTGGTTTCGCCACCGGGAGCTTCTAGCACAACCTCGTCGTAGGAGAGCACCAAGCCGCTATTCGTATCTTGCAGCAACTGATGATAGTCCTCGATAGACATCTCAAGCTCAGCGGCTATCTCACGCTCTTCAGGGCTACGACCAAGCCGTTGCTCTAAACGCCGCATTGCTTGTTCAAGTTCGCGCCCGCTCCGCCGGACACTGCGTGGAATCCAATCGCGACTGCGCAGCTCATCAATCATCGCGCCTCGCACGCGTTGATGTGCAAAAGTCGAAAACGCCACACCTGCTTCAGGGTCAAACCGGTCGACACAATTCAGTAGGCCTTCCAGACCGGCCTGAATTAAATCATCGGTATCAACTCCAGCCGGCAATCTCACCTGTAACGCCAGCGCTTGGCGGCGCACCATAGGGTAATATTGTTCAACAATGGTGTTGCGGTTTATTTTGCCTTGAGACGTATACATATCGTCCTTTGCCTACCCGTCCTGCGGTTCACGAATAATCAATAATTCAATATCAAAATAGGTTTGAGCAATGTGTTGCACATTACTTAATAAACCTCTGCGAGACGTCATCGCCGGATGCACTGCCAACACTCGTTGGTGGCGCACACCCGCTGCTGAAAGAGCTCGCAACGCCTGATAAGCGCGATAAAAGCTATCAAGGTCTGTATCAATCCACAGCCCCAATCGAGGGTAACTCTGTACCACTTTATCTAACTGCGGGTAGTCAGTGGCTACCGGTATGATTCGCCAACGACTGGCATCGCCAACCCAACGCTTGCCAACTTGCTGCCAGCGTTCGAGCACGCCTTCAACGCGTTGCAGTTGTCCAGGTCCTAGCTGTGGCAAACCGATCACGACCAAGTCTTCTGGCTCACTCAGAAGCGCAGAACCATCGTCGCGCTCTTGTGCCCACTGTCGTAATCCTGCCGCTTGATCAGTCATGTTGCGACCAACCCCTCACTGATTCCGTTTGAATGCCTGCTGAGACTTCACGTAATGCCTGATGTGCAGATAATACTCGAATCATTCCACTCACTAGTTTACTACCATCAACTCGACCCCGTTTACCACTTAACGCCAGCAAATCAGCTCGCAATCGTGCCGCCTGGGGTTGTAACGAATATTCCAAATGAATGGCACTCGCTGCAATGGCTCCAGCTAACCAATGCCGTAGCTCGCTCGGTGCGCCATCAAGCTGCTGCCATGCAAACCGCTGCAGCCGGCCTAGCTCTTCTAGTTGTAAACTATACGTAGTCCGCGCAACCAAGTCATCCACGCTGGCCTGCGCATCGAGAATCCAGTAACGGCGTTGTACGGCTGCTTTGCCCTTGCCACCTTGCAATTCACCGTAACACAGCTGCCAAGGAGCGTCGCTAGCAACGCCATCAACCGCTGCAATTTTGAGCCTTAACGTCCGCGTTTCGCCGCGATAGATTAATTTTTCAGCACCTTGCTGAAGTGGCACGCCTTCGCGCTTAATGATATCGCTGGCCGATCGTACTTGCCCCTGCTGCGCCAACCGATGATTCACATTGACCGCCGCCAGCCACCCACGGCCGCGACTGGTTAACGAGGACAACTCAGTGACTTCCGGCAAATAGTCGAATAATTGTAAGTCCGCTGTCTGGAATTCAGGTACGTCATACCAACTGGCACTCAACATTGGCAAACCACCTTGCGACAACGCCACCGTAGCAGTGCGTTGAGACCAACCTTGCAACGGTTGTGGTGCAGCCCATCGAACTGCTGGCGGCGTGCGTTCCGTGCGTGGTGGTGGTACCTGTCCGTGTTGGTAGGCTTGGGTTACCAAATTGAAATCTGGAATCAACTGCTGGAGCCCAGCTAACGCTGATTGCAAACTTTGTCCCTGATCGACGAGCCGACTCGCATTCAACTGCTGCGGTAACTCCAACTGCCACGCTTGTTGCTCTAGCGCACTCGCTGTTGTTGCATCGCCTAACGCGCAGTTCAGCAAGCTCTCTAGATGAGGCGGCTCGAAATCCTCGGGCACCCGCTGACCACTAGAGATAGCTTGTACTTGAAACTGATGTCGACAAATCACGTCGAGGACACCACCACTATGCGTGCATTCATCGACTTTCGTAATAATACAGTCATTGATTTGGAGGTCACTTTCTTGCGCTATGCGTCGATAAATACGCGCCACCTCGTCCAGCGTCGTTGGTTGTGCAGCCGCATTGAGTAGTAACACTAACTGCGAGGACTGCGACTGTTGTAACGCCGCAATTTTACTCGGCAAGCGCTGATCGCGCTGGCTCATGCCAACCGTGTCCACCAAGATTAACCGCTTACCTTTCATCGGTTCAGCCAATGCTGACAACGAGTCACCGTCACGCAGCGGATGCATGTCGACATTCAAAATATCTGCGTAGACTTCTAACTGCTGTTGAGCACCGACGCGATAGCTATCGGTGGTGACCAACAACAAACTATCGGCACCATGACGCATCACGTACTGTGCTGCCAGCTTTGCTGTCGTCGTGGTTTTTCCCACGCCTGTTGGACCGACCAACGCCACCACACCCGTGGCATCGAGAATAGGCCAGTTCACCTCAGCTACAGCAATTCGTGCACTAATTTGTTCCCGAACCCAACGCTCGATATTAGCCTGAGTAGCACTCGCTACATTCAATGAACTGGGCATATGCGACACAATCTGTCGCGATAACTCATCACTGAAGCCACCGGTTCTTAAACGCCGATATAGGCGACTTCTCTGATCTTCTTGGGATGCCGTTTCGTGAGCGCCAATAGTCGTAGTTTCACGCAATTTAGCTACTTCCGCTCGCAACGCCTGCATTTCTGTCAGTAATTGCTGGGTAATCGAAGCAAAATCCAGTGGTGCAGCAGCCGTCTCTGGCGCGAGTTGATCTAAATCCGCTTCAAGTGCAGCAAGTACGAGCACTCCCTGAGCGTCCGGGCGCGTGCTGAGAATCACCGCATCGTCACCAAGCTTTTCACGAACTTGTCGCATGACATCACGCTGGTTGGCTGCGATAAACTTTTGCACCAAAGCCATTATTGACCACCGCCTTGATTCGCCTGCGCACCAATCACACTAATGACTTTAATAGTGCGGTCGTCTGGGATCTCCGCTTGTGATAACACCGCTAAATCCGGTAACTGGCGGCGCAAGAAATGCGCCAGCAAACCGCGTAAATGATGCGGAGCTACGAGAACTGTCGGAAGCCCCATAGTTTCGAGTCGCTGCATAGCTTGTTGCGTTTGCTGCGCCAATGTATGCGCGAGGCCTGGTTCCAACGAACTGTTTTGATTTAATGCTTGAGTCAACATTTGCTCCAGCTGCACGTCCAAGCCAATCACTTGCAGTTCCGAGGTGCCACCAAACCACTTCTGCGTAATGGCTCGACCTAAGGCCAAACGCACGCGTGCGGTAAGGTCATGCACGTCGGTTTGCTGGCCTTCAAACTCCGCAAGCGTGTCGAAAATGGTGCGTAAATCGCGAATCGAAACATCTTCATTCAGCAAATTCTGGAGCAGTCTTTGCAGCGTCGTTACCGTCACGCACTTCGGCACCACATCTTCTACTAAGGCTTTATTCTCTTCTGCTAGCTTATCAACCAATTGCTGCACTTCCTGACGGCCGAGCAAGTCAGCTGCATAGCGTTGCAACAAATGATTCAAATGGGTGGCAACGACCGTACTCGCATCCACGACGGTATACCCATAAATTTGTGCGTGCTCACGCTGGTCGGACTGAATCCATAGCGCTGGTAGGCCGAATGCAGGGTCTTTAGTGGCAATGCCCTCTACCGAGCCAGTGACCTGACCTGGGTTAATGGCTAACCAGCGGTCCGGCTGGATATCGGCACGGCCAACTTCGCCACCTTTCAAAGTAATGCAGTAGGTTGTCGGTGGTAGTTCCAAGTTATCGCGAATATGCACCACCGGCGGCAAGAAGCCGACCTCCTGGGCGAACTTCTTCCGAACACTTTTTATCCGCCCCAGCAATTCACCATGCTGGGTATCATCAACCAAGGTTATGAGGCGATGCCCTACTTCCATACCCAGCGTATCGACCAGTTGCACGTCCTGCCAGCTTGCCTCTGGCGAACTAAAACTTGGTGCTGGCGTCGCAGCTTCAGCCGCTTGTACCAGCGCTTGTTGCGCTTGATTCTTCTGCAAATACCAACCAATGCCACCTAATAGTGCGGCAAATAGCAGGAAGATAAAGTTTGGCATGCCAGGGATAGCACCCAGCAAACCAATGACGCCAGCAGCTAACCACAAAACTTTAGGGCTCACAAACAGCTGCTTTAAAAGTTGCTGCCCGACGTCTTGGTCGGTGTTCACTCGAGACACGGTAACACCGGCCGCTGTAGAGATAATCAGCGCTGGAATCTGTGCCACTAGACCATCACCAATGGTCAGCAAAATATAGACTTGAGCCGCGTCGCCGAAACCCATGCCGTGCTGCATGGTTCCGATCAAAAGACCACCGATGATATTCACAATCATGATGATCATGCCGGCGACAGCATCGCCACGGACGAACTTACTCGCACCGTCCATGGAACCGTAGAACTCAGCTTCCTGGCCAACCTCTTGACGCCGACGCCGTGCTTCATCCTCACCAATTAGTCCTGCATTCAAATCCGCATCAATGGCCATTTGTTTGCCCGGCATCGCATCCAAGGTAAACCGTGCGCCAACCTCTGCAATACGGCCCGCACCTTTGGTAATAACCATAAAGTTGATGATCACGAGAATCAGGAATACGACTAAACCAACCGCAAAGTTACCGCCAACAAGGAACTCACCAAACGCTTCGATCACTTTACCGGCCGCATCGCCGCCGTTGTGTCCTTCCATCAAGACCACACGCGTCGACGCAACGTTGAGTGACAAGCGCAACAATGTCGTAAAGAGCAAAATGGCTGGAAACGCTGCAAACTCGAGCGGCTTTTCGGTAAACATGCTGACCAACAGCACCATCAATGACAAGGCAATGTTGAAGGTGAACAGGAAGTCGAGAATGAAAGGCGGTAATGGCAGTACCATCATCGCCAAAATCATTAATATGAGTACTGGGCCAACCAAAACCTGCAGTTGGGTGCCATTGATTTTGCCCATGCTCGTTAAGAGGTTCATGAGGCCTCCACTTGCATGTTTTCAGGCACCAAGATGTTGCGCGGTGTCGGCGGGAAAACGCCATCGCCACGCGCTGCTTTCTTCAATTGGAACGCCCACGCCAATACCTCAGCAACGGCGGTGTATAGATCAGCTGGAATTTCACGTCCAATGTCCACATGACGATTCAATGCCCGTGCGAGTGGCGGAGCTTCTAACAACGGCACATCATGCTCGGCGGCTATTTCGCGAATACGTTGTGCAATTAAGTCGGTTCCTTTTGCCACCACTTTCGGTGCGCCACTACCAATTTCGTCATACTTGAGTGCCACAGCATAGTGTGTCGGGTTGGTCACAATCACATCCGCACTGGGCACATCGACCATCATACGGCGGCGCGCCATGGCTTGTTGTTGCTGCCGAATTTTCGCTTTTAGGTGCGGGTCACCCTCGGTTTCTTTGTTCTCACGCTTCACTTCGTCTTTGGTCATCCGCAGCTTTTTGTTGTGCGTAAAAATTTGATACGGAACGTCGAATAGCACCACAACCACCAGCACCATAACCATCAGTAAACACGCCAGTGCTGCCAGTTCCAGCGCGCTATACAGTGCCTCTCGAGTTGGCAAGGTCATTAATCCCATGAACGTTTCACGATTCGACCACAAGAACAGGCATAACACACCGCCGACCAAAATGGTCTTGGCGATAGCCTTACCTAATTCAGCAAGTGACTGGCTAGAGAAAATACGTTTGAGGCCTTTGGCTAAGCTGAGTTTATCGAGCTTTGGCTGCATTGATTTAGCGGAGATTAGCCAGCCACCCAACAATGCCGGAGCCACCAACGCCAGCACTACCATCACGACGAATAGCGGCAACAGCGCGAATAAAGCCTGCTCCGCAAGCCCTAAGGTGTTGGTCAGCATGGGACCGGGTTCTGTTACCGCTAGCCGCTCAAATAGAAAAGCTTGCTCCATGACTGTGCCCAGTCGAGCATAAATATCGGAGCTCATTCCCCACAACGCAATAAGCCCGCCGAACAGCAACACAAAAGTGGTCAGCTCGCGCGATCGCGCAACCTGACCTTCATCCCTCGACTTTTGTATTCGTCGGGGTGTGGGGTCTTCTGTTTTTTCCTGATCGCTTTGCTGTTGCTCGGCCATCTCACTTTTCCAACAGGGACAATTCGGGACTCTGTTGGCTAGTGTGCCGCATAGCAATTAAAAATGAATGGTGGAATAACGGTGTTTTGGCCGCTTATTTCAAGCTTTCTAGTTGGCTCCGGTCGGCGCAGTCATAGTGGGACCTGCTCCATCAGTCGGCTCACTCAAAATATCAAACTGATCGCCTTTGAAGAAGCCCTGTTGCTTGATGAACTCAGCAGATTCAGACGTGTGTACCACGAGTGTAATACGCCGATTCATAGGGTCGTTTGCTGCCACATCTTCCATCGGGATCCGATCCGCAACGCCCATCACCAGCAACAATTTCTCGGACATCAGTCCACCCTGAACCAGTTCGATTCGCGAGGCATTGGCTCGGTCCGACGATAGCTCCCAGTTGCTGTAACCGACTTCGCCACCCGAATAAGGAATACTGTCTGTGTGACCACTGATGGTCACTTCATTTGGAATTTCGTTCAATAACGGTGCAATCGTCCGCAACAACTGTCGCATGTAAGGTGCTACTTCATCACTGCCGAGTTCAAACATCGGTCGCTGTTCCGAATCGACTACCATAATGCGCAGGCCCTCACGGGTAATGTCGAAGCGCAACTGATCACGAATACTCCGCAGCTCAGGATCAGCATTCACTGCACGTTCGACGCGCTGGCGAAGGTTTTGAAAGTGACGGCGAACGTCAGATGGACGCGTCTCTCGACGCAAATCGATTCGGGCTTGCTCGCCTTCAGCATGAGACGGGTCCGCACCACCGCCCTGGATTGCTGATGCTGCCGCGGAATTTCGATCGCCACTACTCAAAGCGACGACTAATGGTGTGCGAAAATATTCAGAGATGCTCTGCCGATCTTTCTCGCTCGACATCGACAAAATCCACATCGTCAAAAACAACGCCATCAACGCGGTCATGAAGTCTGCAAGCGCAATCTTCCAACTACCGCCGTGGTGCTTCTTGACGATTTTTTTGCGTCGAATAATTATCGGGCGTTTGTCATCAGACATGGTTAGGCTTCCGCTTTCGCTCCGCGAACGTGATCTTCAAGCTCGTTGAAGGTTGGACGCTCGGCAGTGTGAAGTGCTTTACGACCAAACTCGACGGCTAGTTGTGGTGCATAGCCATGCATGCTTGCGAGTAATGTGACACGGATAGTCTGCAGTGCCTTCACGGCCTCTGCAATTTGGTGTTCGAGTCGACTCGCAGCTGGATTGATGAAGCCGTAACCCAACAAAATACCCAGGAACGTTCCGACCAATGCGTGCGCGATCATGGTCCCCATAACATCAGGTGGCACATCCGCAGCACTGAGCGCTCGGACTACACCAAGTACAGCTGCGACGATACCAAAGGCTGGCATCGCATCGCCGACCTTAGTCAGTGCCTCAGCAGGAATTTCTGCTTCTTGCTCAAAGGTTTCAATTTCATGCAGCATCAGCTCATCGAGCTCTTGCGGGTTCATGTTGCCGGAAATCATCAACCGCAGATAATCGTTGATAAAATTGAGCATCATCTCGTCTTCAAGAATATCTGGATGCTCAGTAAAAACGGTACTTTCTTGTGGATTCTCGATATCACGTTCAACGGCTAACATGCCGTCGCGACGCATTTTATTGAGGAGTTTATAGAGTACCGCTAGTAATTCGAGGTAGGTTTCGCTGTTGTATTTTGACACGCGCTTCAAACGACTAAAGGCCTTGAAGGTAGCCTTGATGGCTTTGCCATTGTTTGCCGCAACGAAAGCGCCAACGCCTGCACCACCTATGATCAGCAGTTCTAGCGGCTGGAACAGGGGACCTAAGCTGCCGCCTGCCATCGCAAAACCACCAAACACCGAAAATATAACGATGATAAAACCTATCGGTATCAGCACGAGCGTCTTCCTTAAGTAATGAAACGTCTTCTATGCTGTTTGTATCGGCGTACTAGCGAGAAACTTGAGCTTCTTTTACAGATTTTTCGCAGTCTTTGATAAGCGGCTTACCCGCTCGAGAGGGAGGTTGGCAGACACCACAGACGTAGTCGCTGTCCGGTGTATGCGCGTGATTCACAAAGTTGAGCTTACAACTGGTGCAAGTGGACAGTTGGAACATGTCGCTTTCAAAAAAGCGCACTAATGTCCACGCGCGAGTGAGCGCGAGTACTTCTTCACTGCCCGTGCCACGCAAGTGTTCTTGATACATGCGATAAGCCTTGATAAAGGCTTGCATGCGCTCCAACCCCTGCTGATTGTGGAAGCGATCATAAATCGTGTAGAAGAATGATGCGTGTATATTCGGCATCCAGGTTAAGAACCAATCGGTCGAAAACGGAAGCATTCCTTTCGGTGGCGACTTCCCAGCAACTTCTTTATACAACCTGACCAAACGGCCACGGTTTAAAGCAACTTCTGATTCAAGCACTTGAAGCCGCGCTCCCAATTCGATCAACTCGATTGCGAGCTGAACTTGGTTGAGTTCGTCTAAAAGTTTGGTACTGGATTGACTTGTCATGGTTACGCCGTTGCCATCAACATTGCTAAATGGGTTTCCTGTAAACCGGTATCCCGTTTATTTTCAAATACTGCACGCAATTGTTGGGCTGACGCTAACTGGGGGCGCAATACACTTTGTTGCTGACGAGCCAATAATGTCATCTCACGAACGGTCAGATTAGCGAGCAAATCGGCAAGATCAGCGTCTATTTTTAAGCGAAAAATCGCCGTTTCACGATCTTCTAAGATCAGTTTTTGTACTAACAGCAAGTAGCTCAGATTCAAATCTTGGAGTTCTTCGAGGGTTCGGCTCTGAGACATTGGTTAAAATTCCTACAATTAGACAGTTACATGATCTTACAGGATGACTTTTACCAAAGAATTACAATGTTGGTCAACCGTAAAGAGAAAAGAATTTTACGATCGTAATCATACTAAATACGATCAAAATTGTTGAATTGTAGGATTATGAAGATTAGGATATTTGATTTCTCTCGACATTTCGAACCCATACCAACAACTCCGAAACAATATCCCAGAGCATTTGCGGTACATAGTCATCTAAGTCGAGTTGACACAATAAATCGACCAACTCCGGGTCGTCATGAATAAAGACTCCATGAGCGTGAGCGGTTTCGATGATCTTTATAGCTAATTCCCCCTCGCCTTTTGCGATAACTCGCGGCGCTTGGTCGAATGCTTGGTAGCGCAAAGCGATTGCGCGCTGCTTACGTTGGTCTGAATCACTCATGCTCACCTCCTCCAGTCAGCGCTGAACCAGCCACAACCACTGGGTCCAGTTGCAATCCAAGATTCTTCAACCGCTGTTCCAATGATTCAAGCTCCGTTCGCAATGCACTGACATGTTCATCGGCAACTTGTAACTTCAATTGCAGATGTTGCGGCTGCCAACGAATCGATGCGCGCACTTCACCGAGTTGCGGCAGCGTAATTTTCAATTGCGTGGACCAAGTTGGTGTTTCTACCTCGGCATTATTCTCATTGCGTTCGCGCCAGCGTTTGATCAATGGATGCGGGTCCACCTGCACCGCCAATTGCAACAACGCATGTGGCCAAGGTTCAACATCCCAGCGCAGCACACCGTGTTGAACCAACTCCAGTTGTTGTTGCAGCAGTGGCTGATTTTGCGCAGCGGGTTGCTGCATTTGCGGTTGTCGCATCAATTGTGGCATGGGTAGTTTGCCCTGCTGCCATTGCTGCACTGCACGCTCGTAAAATAGCCCCGACTTTTCCATCGTCTGCCGAAGTTGCGACGATAGTCGTGGCGCATCCAGGTTTTCACTGGCAGGAAAAAGTGGTGTAGTTGGTTGTTGCGCTCGGGCGGAACCTGCTGAGGGTTGTTGTTGGTGATGTTGAACGAGCGTAAGAAAGCGGGCGAGTTGTTGGCCAGTGGCACTAAATTCAGTTGCTGTGCCTGTTGGTACCGCAGCTTGCACCGGCAACATTTGCCGCGGCATTAAAACGACTTCTGTACGTTGCTTCATCACTTGATGAACCAACGTATCGAGAAGTGGTGTGATGCTACTCAATTGCGATAACTATGCTCGAGCTTTTGCTTTTTCTGCATGCTGAGCAGAGTCTCTTCAAGTTTTGCACGGCGGGCAATCAAGCGTTCACGAATTTCGCGGTCTTGATCCATGATTTTATGTAGCAACTGCAATTTTTGAAGTTGCTGATCATCGTCCAACTGCACATGCGGCTCATGCTGGCTCAAACGTTCTACTTCACGAACGTAGTTGACTTCCGTTTCTATCAGCGCATCCCAATCTTCGTTGCGAACGTTCGCAAGCATTTGATTGGAATGTTCTAAGAGAGCCTGATACGACATAACAACCTCCATTGGCGTCATATATTTACATTGTACCTGCGGCTGCGCATTCATGAGCTTACGCGCCTTCTACCTCGGATCCGATCTCTTGCCAAGCGGAACCGATATCGTTTAAGAGACGCGCCGCCTCTTCTAATAACTGCGCATTATTGTGCAGGTTTGCACGCAACAATAAGTCACTGACGTAGTGATAAAGCTGCTCGAGTTGCAGGGCAATATCACCACCCTTTTCTTTATCTAATGCAGCGAGTAGGCCTTGATTGACAATATCTAAAGCCTTACCAATTGCTTTACCTTTTTCACTGGTATTGCCATTTTCTAGATGCAGTTGCGCTGCTTTGATTTGCTTTTGAGCTCCTTCGAACAACAACGCAATCAATTTGTGCGGGCTTGCTGAAAGCACATGACTTTCAACACCAACTCGACCGTATGCCGCTGCTCCACGCATTCCGTACATGAGAAGACCTCGCTCTTATCCTTTACCTAGCTGTGCATCCATTGCAGCAAACTGCTGCCCCAGGTACGCGCTGGTTGAATTCATACTGGCAATCAGACTATCCAGCTGCGCAAACTGTTTGCGATAACGCTCGACCGTAGTCGCAATCAAATCTTCTTCACGAATGAAGCGATCTTCAAGACGATCGATTTGGCTTTTGAAGCCTTCAGTACGAGTCGCTATTGGGCCATTGTCAGCCAACAGTTGCTCAAGTGCTGTCGACGTTTGCTTCGCAAAGCCATCTGCCGTTGCAGTACCTGCAAAGAATGTCGTTACCTTGGCTAAATCAGTGGTACTTAGTTCTGCTAATCGCGCTTCGTCCACTTCTAATTTGCCGCCTAATTGACGGGAAATGCCGAGGTCACTTAAACGGGAAAAATCACCCTCAGCTACCTGATTGCCGAGAATCGAACGCAGTGCGCTCTCTACAGATCGTAAGCCGCTATCGCCGAGTAATTGACCAGCAACACCGGTTTCAACATCAAAATTATTGAGCGACCCAATGGTGTCCTGCAGCTCGTTATAGGCATCAACAAATGCGCTGATCGAGCCTTGAATAGTTTCTTGGTCACGAACAACGTTTACGGTTCCCGTGCCTGCGGTGGTCAAACTCAACGCAACACCTTCAATCGCACCTTCCACTTGGTTGGTTTGGCTGGAGATGGTGATACCATTCACACTCAGTGAAGCATTTTGTGCAGTAATCTCGGTGCTTGCATCAGTCCCCATGGACAATGCTAAATCACCGGTATAGGCCAAGCTGGTAATGGCTGCGTCAGTACCCGTTTGAGCTGAACTCAACACTAAACGGTAAGGCGTGCCTGATCCGTCGTTGACGATGGATGCTCGAACGTCGGACTGCTGGGCATTGATGGCATCGCGTACATCAGCCAATGAACTCGAGGCTGCATCTACTGCAACGCTGAATGAGGTCCCATTACCCAAAGCAATATCAACTGAGCCAGCACCTAATTCTGCGGTGTCATCGGCGACACCAAAGCTCGCAATACTATAGTTGCGCGCTAAATTATTGACCGTGACAGCATAGCTGCCCGGAGCAGCAGTATTGTTTGCTGCTACGCTAATTCCATCAAATGAGGAGTTGCTGGTGGTTGCCGCGAAAGTCTCCGCAGTACTTAACTTAGTGGCCGCCTCTTGGAATGCCGACAGTGCACCCTCAAGCTTGCCGTAAGCAGAAATCTGCGCTTCGACACTACGCCGTTGTTGCGTGATCGGCTGCAGGCGTTGCCGTTCAGCTGCTTCAAGCTGATTCAGCAATCCGTTCAGGTCTAACCCCGAACCTACTCCCAGTGATGAAATTGAAGCCATAATTCATGTTCCTGTTTAACTGACTTGATGATGCCCGACTTTTGCACCATGCAAAGCCAATAAAAACCGCGTTAAAAATACGCATTTCAAGTTATCGACCAACTAAAGCAAAACTTTAGAAGTTTTTTGAAACACGTAGTCCATGTTTAAAACTAGTAATCAGGGGCAATCACATCGACGATGCGACCGACTTCTTGTAGCGACGCAAGCTCAACCGCATCGCCGAGCTTATCGTCTGGTGCGCCTTTGTGCGGCGTCAATCGAACGTGGGATATCCGTCGTTGCTTATCCAAGCCGACCACCCAAGCCAATTGCCCGTGTTCAAACTTAACCAAAGTACCGATCGGAATTCCACCAAAATGTTGTTGATACTTATGTATCCAATTCGCGTCAAATTCATCAGGCCTTGCGTCAACAAATTTCCATGCAGATACAGTTGACAGCCCCTTACGATCAGGACGTCCGCGTTGCAAGGCATCTATCACATCGACTACGGCAGCGGCGCGCGCTAATTGCCCCAGTTTGTCGCTCCGACTCTCCGCAGGATATCCAGAGCCATTGAGGCGCTCGTTAATCTGCTCGATTACATTAAATTGAATTACTGGCGACAACCACTTGCACGTAGTCATCTTGTCCATCAGCATCATGACGTGGGTTTGCATCTGCTCATAAACCTCTGTGCTCAGCGTTGTTGCACGCCATATTTCAGCAGGTAGTAAGCCCTTACCGATATCATGAATCATGGCGCACGCAGCCACGGCTTTACGAACATCTCGCGGTACCTTCGTCGCACTCAACAAATCGACCAAGCGCACAGCAACCGCTAGACCATGACGAATCCACCGTGACTCCCGGTGAATACAATGCACGGCAAACAGGGCTTCCTCGCGGCTATCATCAAGCATGTCGAGCAGGCGATCAGCGTGCTGTGACAGTTGACTGGAATTCATGGGTTGGCCTTGCCGCAACGAGACCATCTGACTGTCGAGGTACCCCGCAATTCGAGCTAACCGGCGTGCCATTGGGGTCGCATAGGCATGTCCTTGCCGGCGACCAAGCTTATTCTCATCACCTTCTTTAACTTGGAATAGCTCTGAGGGCTGCCGATTGTTATCACCCTCAATAGCATTGCGACTGGCCTCGCGTTCAATTTCGCGAACAAAATCCCAGAGCTGCCGTTCATCTGCTTTGCTGATGTTGTCGAATTCAAAGCCTACCGCTAACACTTGCCGATCATTGTCGGTGCGGATGTGCTTCACGACCGACTTCACTTCAAAACGTGATCCATTTGGGAAATACAGCTCGATTCCCGTTTCTAAATTAGGCAGTACTTTCGATACACCATCTTGAGCAAAGAACTCCGCCAAGCAACCGGTTGCTGACAAATCCTTTAGGTCACCTTGCAGCTCTACCTCTTCGCCCTGCTCGTTATCGCTACTCCGCAAGATAACGCCGACATCCATACCCATGCGCAGCGTTGCCCGGAAGCTAGCACGACGTTGTTGTACATTGATCTCGGTTGGCCAGTCCGCATAAGCAAACAACCGACCTTCTACGGTGGTTAATTCGCGCATCTTCATGGGATTTGAACGAACGAGGCCACCAGGGGTGTAGCCTTTCAAAAGAAACGTTACGCCACGCCGCAAAGGTGGAGCTAAATCGCGAACCGCGGTCAAGTCAAATAAGAGGTAATCCTCCTCTTCTTGCTCGAGCAAAATGACCGGGTGATCATCAGAGCCTTGTGTTGTGAGCTGAATCGACGCCACGCCCGGTTGGCTCAGCGCCTCATAATAAGTCGCGAGCTCAACCACACTATTAACGGGTGTAAATTCAATTTCAGTCACAATTCTTTTCCATTCAGGGTAGCGCTCAATATATCGGCTCATAGCGCAGAAACTTTAGAAAGCGCGTCGATTTAACCTGCTTCGTAAAATTTATTAAAGGTTTTTTTTGGCAGACCGATAACAGCGGATGACGGCAGGCCATTTTGGCAGCCCTCTTTTCGAAACAAAAGGAAACGACTATGTCAGTCATCAATACCAACATTACCTCGCTGATTGGTCAGCAGAATCTGCAGAAGTCGCAGTCATCGCTGCAAACTTCGATGGAGCGTCTGTCTTCGGGCCTGCGTATTAACAGCGCCAAAGACGATGCTGCTGGTCAAGCCATCGCGAACAAAATGACCGCGCAAATTCGTGGTCTATCTCAAGCACAACGAAATGCCAACGACGGTATTTCTTTGGCGCAAACCGCTGAAGGTTCATTGAACCAAATCAACGATAACTTGCAGCGTATTCGTGAGTTAACCGTGCAAGCACAAAACGGTACTAACTCTGCCGACGACGTGACTTCAATCCAAGCTGAAGTAGATGAGCGCTTAGCTGAAATCGCACGTGTAGTTGACGAATCTGAGTTCAATGGCAACGCATTGTTTGACCCAGCTGCAGACTTCGATATTCAAGTTGGCGCTAAAGACGGTCAGGTGATCACTATTGCTGCAGCAACCTTAGCCTCAGCAGCGTTTGATTTAGGTACATTTGATGTATCTGGTGCAACGGCTGGTGATGATTTGGCAGCACTTGATACAGCAATCGGCGCTGTTGATGGCACGCGTTCTAACTTAGGTGCGGTGCAGAACCGTCTTGAGTCAGCTATCGATAACATCAGCACTACCGTCGCTAACTTGTCAGCTGCACGTTCACGTATCGAAGATGCGGACTATGCGGTTGAAGTCAGCAACATGACTCGTTCACAGATTTTGCAACAAGCAGGTACTTCGGTCTTAGCTCAGGCTAACCAGGTTCCACAGGGCGTGTTATCACTGTTGGGTTAATCCCAGCAGTGATGCGCTTCTTTTACTAAGAGGACATTACTATGTCAGTTATTAATACCAATATCACTTCGTTGATTGGTCAGCAGAACCTGCAGAAATCACAGTCAGCTCTGCAGACTTCTATGGAGCGTTTGTCATCAGGTTTGCGCATTAACAGTGCCAAAGATGATGCAGCGGGCCAGGCTATCGCGAACAAAATGACGTCACAAATTCGTGGCTTAACTCAAGCCCAGCGTAATGCCAACGATGGTATTTCACTCGCACAAACTGCTGAAGGTTCATTGAACCAAATCAACGACAACTTACAGCGTATTCGTGAGTTAGCAGTTCAGGCTGAAAACGGTACCAACTCGGTAGACGACGTTGCTTCGATTCAGGCAGAAGTTGATGAGCGTTTAGCTGAAATTTCTCGTGTTGTAACTGAGTCTGAGTTCAATGGTAATGCATTGTTCACAGCTGGCGCCGACACTACATTCACAATTCAAGTGGGTGCTAAAGACGCACAAACGATTGACGTTGTAGTCGCTGACTCAGCCGACTATAACCTCGCTGCATTTGCAGTTGGTACTGATACGCTTGCCACACTAGACACAGCTATTGCAGCTGTGGATAGCACGCGTTCAAACCTCGGTGCGATCCAAAACCGGATGGAATCAGCTATTGATAACATCAGCACCACGGTCGCTAACTTATCTGCTGCTCGGTCACGTATCGAAGATGCTGACTATGCTGTAGAAGTAAGCAACATGACCCGTTCGCAGATCTTGCAACAGGCAGGTACTTCAGTATTAGCGCAGGCGAACCAGGTACCACAGGGCGTATTGTCACTGTTGGGTTAATTCCAATAGCTTGATAATCGACCTTAATGATCAGCCATCCACTTGTGGGTGGCTGATTTTTTTATCCTTTTCAAAATTTTTTCTAAAGTTGTCTATTTACGTGCCGATAATCATTGGTAACAACAGAACAATGGTTCAAGAGGAACGTAATTATGTCAGTCATCAACACCAACATTACCTCACTGATTGGTCAGCAAAATCTGCAGAAGTCTCAGTCGTCACTGCAAACTTCGATGGAGCGTTTGTCGTCTGGTTTACGCATCAACAGCGCCAAAGATGATGCTGCGGGTCAAGCCATCGCGAACAAAATGACCTCACAAATTCGCGGCTTATCTCAGGCTCAACGTAACGCGAACGATGGTATTTCGTTAGCACAAACAGCTGAAGGCGCTTTAAATCAAATTAACGATAACGTTCAGCGTATTCGTGAACTGACCGTGCAAGCGCAAAACGGCACTAACTCAGCTGATGATGTTGCTTCTATTCAAGCGGAAGTAGACGAGCGTCTCGCAGAAATCGTACGTGTAGTTGATGAATCTGAATTCAATGGTAACGCATTATTTGACCGCGCAACCGACGGCTCAGCTGACTTTGATATCCAAGTGGGTGCAGATGATGGTCAAGTGATTACCATCGAAGCTGCAACATTAGCCTCAACAGACTACAACGCATCATTAGCTGGTTTTGACGTGGCAACTGGAACCTTAGCAACGCTTGATACTGCTTTAGCATCGGTAGATGGCGCTCGTTCTAACTTGGGTGCGGTGCAGAACCGTCTTGAGTCAGCTATCGATAATATCAGCACTACCGTCGCTAACTTGTCAGCTGCGCGTTCACGTATTGAAGATGCGGATTATGCAGTAGAAGTCAGCAACATGACTCGTTCACAGATTTTGCAGCAGGCTGGTACTTCAGTATTGGCTCAGGCGAATCAGGTTCCACAGGGCGTGTTGTCACTGTTGGGCTAAGCTTTATCATCTCCCATGCGTTCGTAACACGCATCTCAGCTGCTTACTCGTGAAAACGGTAAGCAGCTTTTTTATACCTGCATATTCATAATTTCTTTATAAGCACCGACTAGGCGGTTGCGAACCTGCACGCCCATTTCAAAAGCCAATGAGGCTTTCTGCTTATCAATCATGACGTCATTCAGAGAGACGTTAGGGTCGCCTAACTGAAAAGCTGTAGTCTTTGCTGCTGCGGTTTGCTGCAGTTCGTTAATGCGCTCGATGGATTGCTTTAACTCGCCGGCAAACCCACCTTTTTCGACGGTAGCTGGAGCCGTAGCAGGCTCAGCTCTGGTCTGCGCTTGCAGGCTTTGCATTTGTGCTAATGCGGTTTGAATAGCTGGAACACTCATGGGTTTTCTCCACTTTTATCGCAGCTTAATGTATCAGCCTCAACTTAAAGCGAATGGATTAAATAACGCCCTAAAAGTTGCTTTTTCTCCCCTTTGACTTGACCCCGCATGCGCATAATAGCAATCAGAAAAGTCTCTGCAAGAAGCGATTATGGAAGCAACACAGACAGCTACAGCAGGCGCTGGCAACAGTGCCAACCAATGGATCGGGAAGCTCAAAGCGAGCAGCCTGGTACCGTTGCTATTGGGCGGCGCTGCCTTTCTTGGGCTCATTATCGCATTGTCGTTGTGGGTCAGCGCACCGGAATATCGAGTCCTGTATAGCAACCTCAGTGAAGCTGACGGCGGCCGCATTGTGAATGAACTCGAAGCGCGCCAAATCCCCTATCAATTGAATGGCACCAATACTTTGTTGGTGCCGTCTGAAGAGGTACACCGACTCCGTCTGCAATTAGCGGAACAGGGTTTGCCCCAAGGTGGCAACGCCGGATTCTCGTTAATGGACAATCAGGCCTTCGGAATCAGCCAATTCGCTGAGCAAGTGAACTTCCAGCGTGCTTTAGAGGGTGAACTTGCGAGTTCAATGGAGTCATTAGGCCCCGTTGCCAAAGCTCGGGTGCATTTGGCAATGGCGAAAGCTTCTGTATTCGTGCGCGAGCGCGAACCCGCCAAAGCTTCGGTCGTTTTGACCCTGCATACCGGTCGCACAATGGGTGACGGGCAAGTTAACGCCATTATTCACATGGTATCCAGCAGTGTTCCAGAGTTAACCCCTGACAGTGTCACTGTCGTCGACCAACACGGCAATTTGCTGTCAGACAACAATCGCGATGATGCACTGAGCGGAACCAAGCTAAGTTACATTCATCAAGTTGAAAAGTCTTACCAAGAACGTATTGAAAGCATTCTCGCCCCATTCTTGGGTCGCGAAAATATCCAAGCGCAAGTAGCCGCCAGTATCAACTTTGCGACTCGCGAAGCAACTGCCGAGCGCTACACCCCGAATCAAACTCCGGAAACAGCCGCGATTCGTAGTATCCAACGCAACCTGTCCATGCAAGGCATGACCGATGGTGCTGCTGGCGTTCCTGGCGCATTGTCCAATACACCGCCTGGTGTCGCCGCCTCTCCAATCGAAGCCGGCCCTGCTGACGCTGAAAATAATGCCGGCACGGTTGCCAACGGTAATGCAGTCAATAACACCATGCAGCAAGACCAAGTGGTGAATTATGAAGTCGACCGCTTAGTTGAACATGTTCAGCATGAACGTGGTGAACTCGAACGGATCTCCATTGCTGTTGTTGTGAACCATCGTCAAACCACTGACGAAGAAGGCACTGTCAGTTGGGTACCGCGCAGTGATGAAGAAATCGATTATATCAACCGCTTGGTGCGTCAAGCAGTCGGTTTTAGTGCAGAACGCGGTGACCAAATTGAAGTTGTGAATAGCCGCTTCATGCCGGTCATTGAAGATACAGAATCTGAAGTGTCCGGCTGGCAAGATCCTGCTACTCAACAACTGGCTTTCACCATTGGCAAGTACGTCGCAGCAGGACTCGGAATTTTACTGTTCTATCTATTGATCATGCGCCCGCTAATTAACCGCCACGTGCAAACGCCAGTAGAATCTCAATCCAATGGCACCAGCTCAGTCCGTACGAACGGACGCGGCAACCTTCGCGCTGTAGTAGGTGATGATGACGATGACGATGGCCAACGCCGCAGCAGCCGCGGAGCCAGTGGCAGCGACCCGGCCGATGAAGAAGAGCTGGATTGGCCGGACAAAAGTAGTCAGCCGAATTACACGCGCGCTTTGAACAAAGCCAAGCAACACGCTTCTGAGAATCCGAAGCAAGTGGCTCGGATTCTACAGAACTGGATCAGTAAGGATGACGCTAATGGCAACTCCTAACGCAACGCCTATGACCGGCATGCGCCGTGCTGCCATTATGCTTTTGATGCTTGAAGAAGAAGCGGCATCAGAAGTGTTCAAGCATTTCCCGCCGACCTTGATCCAGAAAGTCAGTAAGGAAATGACGCGACTAGGTGACTTGTCTCACAACGATATCAAGATAGTGTTGGATGATTTTCATACTGAAGTCACCAACAGTCCATCCATGGACCGCTATGACGATTACATTCGTTCAGTACTAACCAAAGCGTTAGGTAATGAGCGCGCGAGCAGTCTCATTGAAGATGTCCTTGACCAGCGCCATGGTGGCGTTGGTATCGATGCATTGAACTTGATGGACACGCCGGAAGTCGCGGAAATGATTCGCGATGAACATCCACAAATTATTGCGACCATTTTGATTCACCTTGACCGCTCTCAAGCAGCAGGCGTGCTCGAACTGTTCGACGAACGTTTGCGCAACGATGTCGTGCTCCGCATTGCCACCTTCACTGGCGTTCAGCCAGCAGCGCTGCAAGAACTGACTGAAGTTCTTGGTGGCATGCTTGATGGCCAGAACTTGAAGCGCAGCAAAATGGGTGGGGTTCGCACAGCAGCAGAAATTCTTAACCTCCTCAGTGCAGGCCAAGAAGATACGGCGCTGGAGAATATCCGCGCTTACAACGACGAATTGGCACAAAAAATTGTCGACGAGATGTTCCTTTTCGAGAACCTGCTGGATCTCGACGACCGCAGTATTCAAGTGGTGCTTCGACAAGTCGAAACAACTGCCTTGGTGGTTGCGCTCAAGGGCGCCGAAGAACCATTGGTCGAGAAGTTCTTACGCAATATGTCGCAACGTGCAGCGCAACTTATTCGCGAAGAAATGGAAACCCGTGGGCCCATTCGTTTGTCGCAGGTTGAAGCCGAACAAAAAGCTATTTTGGCGGTGGTCCGTCGTTTAGCCGACAGTGGCGAAGTCATGCTCAACAGCGGAGACGATACCTATGTTTAAGCCGTTCAGCGTAGCCGCCAAAGTCAATGATGATGCTCCTGCAGCTCCTCAACTTGCCGACGACCCAGAGCAATGGCAGAGCTGGCGTCTCGGTGCCTTAACCACGCGTAAAACGCAGTCACCGCGGGTTCATGTGGATGCTACTGACATTGAATTTGAGCAACAGTCTGAGCTACGTGTTTTACGCGAACAAGCCTATCAAGAAGCGTATAGCAAGGGCCTCGCTGCAGGACGCGAAGCGGGTCACAAAGAAGGTTATGACCAAGGCTATGCGGAAGGTCAGGAACTGGCTCAGCAAGAACTGCAGCAGCATATCGAGACCGCCGTCACGCCATTACAGAATTTGGTTAAAACATTCGAAGAAGCACTGAGTGAAGTCGACACAGCGGTTGCCGAGCACCTGGTGCATTTAGCGCTGCAAGCCGGACGTCAACTGGCAGGTGATGCGCTGACCGAGAAACCTGAAGCGGTGCTAGAGATTGTTCGCGAGTTGTTGCAGCAAGACGAAACTCTGTATAGCCCCGCCATTGTTCACTTGCACCCAGATGACCTCGAGCTCGTCAAAAGCCATATGAGCGCTGACATTGAGCGCGCGCGTTGGCAGTTACAAGCAGATCCTCGGCTGACTCGCGGCGGTTGCCGTGTGGTGAGCAAAGCCGGAGAGCTTGATGCCAGCATGGAAACCAGATGGCAACTGATTCAGCAACAATTGCGAGGCCGTACCTAACATGACGACCTCGAGCGCAGCAAAATCACTACAGCACAGCTGGCAAGCCGCTTTAACGAGTGTATCGGACCGTGTCGGTCACGTTGCACCGTGGCAAGCCAGTGGTCGTTTAGTGCGCGCAACAGGTATGGTTTTGGAAGCTGTGGGTGTGCAATTGGCCGTGGGTAGTGCCTGCATGATTGTGACCGATCAGCAACGCATTGAAGCTGAAGTGGTTGGCTTTGCGGGTGACAAAACCTTTTTGATGCCAATTGACAGTGTACAAGGCCTTACACCGGGCGCACGGGTTCTCCCTTTGAATAGCGGTGATGATCACCATCGTCGTTTCCCACTTGGTCGCGCACTCCTCGGCCGTGTTTTAGATGGCTCGGGGCGCCCACTAGACGGTAAACCACTACCAGAGCGCTGTGAGTTTGGCAGCCTCCATGGGGCAACCATTAATCCGCTCAAACGCGCGGCTATCGATACGCCCATTGATGTTGGCATTCGTGCCATCAACGGCTTGTTAAGTGTTGGCCGTGGGCAACGCATGGGCTTGTTCGCTGGCTCTGGTGTGGGTAAATCGGTACTGCTCGGCATGATGGGACGCTTTACCAAAGCAGACGTCATTGTCGTGGGGCTGATTGGTGAACGGGGCCGTGAAGTACAAGAATTTATTGACCACATTCTGGGTACAGAAGGCATGGCTCGCTCTATAGTGGTAGCAGCTCCGGCTGACTCAACGCCTCTGCAGCGCTTGCAAGGAGCTGCCTATGCCACGCGTTTAGCTGAAGATTTTCGTGATCAAGGCCAACACGTGCTGCTGATCATGGATTCGCTGACACGCTATGCCATGGCCCAACGCGAAATTGCCCTCGCCATTGGTGAACCGCCAGCAACCAAAGGCTATCCACCTTCTGTGTTTGCCAAATTGCCCGCTTTAGTTGAACGCGCCGGTAATGGTGAACCAAATGGCGGATCGATTACTGCATTCTATACGGTGCTGACTGAAGGCGACGACCAGCAAGATCCTATCGCAGACTCGTCGCGCGCTATTCTGGATGGCCACATTGTGCTGTCACGTGAACTCGCTGAGTCCGGCCATTACCCAGCTATTGATATTGAAGCCTCAATCAGCCGCGTGATGCCTTCGATTGTGAGCCAAGAGCAAGTGTTACACGCACAGCATTTGAAGAAATTGTTCTCTACTTATCAGCGCAATCGCGATCTGATTAGTGTTGGTGCTTATAGCCCAGGCCACGATCCATTGCTCGATAAGGCAGTGCAGTTTTTCCCGAAACTTGAACGCTATTTGCAGCAGGGCATGCAAGAAGAATGTCAGCTTAGCCAGTCACAACAAGCACTGGCAACAGTGATTGGAGGTCAGTCATGAACCAGTCTACGCTCAGCTATTTGACGGAACAGGCTAAAACGGCTCGCGATGACGCGGCCAAACTACTTGCTACCGAACGTCACAATAAGCAACGCATTGCACAACAATTAGAAATGCTAAAAAGCTATCGCAATGACTACGCAACCGAACTACAAAGACAACTTTTAGACGGTTTAGCACCTGCAACTGTCGCAACCTTTCGTGCATTTCTGACCAGTCTCGAAGATGCCATTGAACGCGCAGAAGCGACATTAATGCAGCAAGATCAGCGGCTCGACAAATCACAAAGTCACTGGCAACAACAGCAGCAAAAATTACAGTCATTCAACACGCTACAAAGCCGACAATCGAGTCGTGCCATGCGTGATCGGGTGCGGGCTGAACAGCGCCTCGCCGATGAATTTACAACCAACCTTACCGCACGCCGTATTGTCGGCGCGGGCAATGGGTAAGGAGTGGGAGGCATGATATCAATGACCAATATTCAACAGCTCTTGCAACGCGAACCCGCAGCACCTACAGCCTCAAGCAGTGCTCAATCGGGTTTTGCTGAAACCTATGCTCAAGCAGCCGAATCAGCCTTACAGAACGCAACGACAACGCCACGTGAACAATCGGCGGCATCAACCTCTGATCGTCCAGTTGAATCGACACAGCAACTGCACAACCGTCCGAAGTGGATGGCTCTGTTCAACGACGAAGCGCCGGCACCCAGCGTTGCACCAGCACCGTTAATGACTGAGCAACCTATCGACCCGGCGCAAACCGATGCAACATCGACTCTGCAAGCAGTTGCTGTAGCAGCACCACAACTTGCACCAACGAATGCTAGCAAGCCGGTAGCTGGGCAGCCAACCATGACCGAACAACCGGTTGTGACCAGTCAGACAGATAAAGTTACTACAGACTTGAAGGCTACGGTTACGAATCCAGCTCAAGCGGTAGCGGTTGCTTCGACGAAAACTAATGCTGAACAACCGGTGATGAAAGAACACGCTAAAGCAGCCACTGCCACAACGCAAAAGCTCACCGCTGAGCAGATTGCAACTGCTACAGAAGTTGCAACAAAAGCTGTTTCCGGTACAGCCACTTCAACCACTCAGAATACACAAGTGGTAATGCAGGCAGCGGCACAAGCCAAAGTTAATGAGGGTGAGCTAAAGTTCACGAATCATGCACCGACCAAAGCGAACCCAACGGCACCAGTCGAGCAAGTGGTGTCCTCAGCTACTGCGCCAGTACCGCAAGTAGCTGCAGTCAAAGTGGCTCCGATGCCAACACAAACGTCGCATGCTGAGCCTCCGCCACCGTTAACACCAGCCGCCGCACAGCCGATGCCGCAACGTTCAGACTTGGCTATTGAATTGCCGCAAGCACCAGAACTGATGCGCCAGAACGCCACTGCTGCGACTCCGCAGGAGCAAATGCTCACCGCTCAATTAGCAAAAGAACTGCCTGTTACTGAATCAGCGAAGTTCACTATTGCCGACGGTGCGAACCCGAACAGCATGAACGCGACACAATCTGTCGCGCAATCAAGCTCAATGAGTCAGCAGTCTTTTGTTGCGGACACTGCAAGCACGGCGCCGCAATTAACAGCGAAGCTAGGCACTCAAGCTTGGCAACAACAGTTAAGCCAGCAAGTTTCACAGTTAGTTTTGCAGAGCGATCAGTCCGTTGCACTGCGGTTGCATCCCGCTGAACTTGGCTCGCTAATGGTGCAAATGAAAGTCGACGATGGCGCCGCACAATTGTCTATTCAGTCTGGTAACGCTCAAGTTCGGCAAGCGTTAGAGCAAGCACTGCCGCAGCTTCGTGAAGCCTTGGCGAACCAAGGTATCGATCTTGGCCAAACCCACGTGGGTAGCCAGTCTGCTCGAGACTTTGGACAGCAATCTGAGCGTCATCAGGCAGGTCAGCACGAAAATGCTTCAGATTCGCTGATTGCGGCCGATAACACCGATAATGATCCGACTCCCGTGGCACCCTCAAAAGCGCCAGCGGGAACTTTGGATCTCTACGCCTAGCACCTAGTACGCTGAACAATTATGCAGAGGATAAGTAACAATGGCGCGTAAATCGGATACTCCCGCTCCAGCAAGCGGCAGCAACAACTTAGTGATCTATGTTTTATTGTTTCTCGCTATCGCGGTAGCCGGAGCCAATACCTACTTGTTAATGGACACACGGAATATTGCCCTAGCAGCAGCCAACGGCGAAGTCATGGAAAAAGAGCAAGAAGCTTTTGAGCCGGTATTCGTCAGCATTTCACCGTTTACTGTGAACTTACGCAGCGATCAGTTTGGCCCGCGTCTGCTTTATGCTGGCTTAACGCTGGAAGTACCAGATGAGAAGGTGAAGCAATTACTGTTGACCAACATGCCGCAAGTTCGTAACCGCTTGCTGGTGCTGTTGTCTGGGCAAGATGCAGACAACATCGTGAATTCCGATGGCAAAAAGACCTTAGCAGCTTCTATTCAAGCAACGCTGCAAGCACCGTACAAAGGTGACGAAGAAATTGCCATCAATGACGTGTTATTTACCGAATTTATTGTGCAGTAAGGACTTATGGCAGACCACGACTTAACTCAAGACGAACTCGACGCACTTCTTGCCGGTCAACCGGACGAGAAGCCTAGCAAGGCGCGCCAACGCGACGCCGACGATGATGTCGTGGTTGACTCACCGAAGCCTCGCCCTGGCGGCGAAGTGCACACCCGCGATCGGAAAGAGCAGCGTCCCTTTGACCCAGGTTCCCAAAATCGTGTTGTCCGTGAACGACTGCATACGTTAGAGGTTATTAACGAGCGCTTTGCGCGACAATTCCGCATGAACTTGTTCAACCTCTTGCGGCGGAACGCCGACATCACGGTTGAATCTGTTCGCTATCAGCGTTTTAGTGATTTCGCAGACGCGATTCCAACGCCAACCAATCTCAATATCATCGCCATGAAACCGCTGCGTGGAACCGGCCTCGTGGTATTCCCACATGCCATGGTATCAATGATTGTCGAGAACCTGTTTGGTGGCGACGGACGGTTCATTACCCGCAATGACTCGCGTGAGTTTACCGGTACTGAGCAACGCATTATTCAACGCGTATTAAACCTGGCTATTGACGCCTATCAAGAGTCTTGGCGCTCAGTCTACCCGCTCGATATCAACTTTATTCGCAGTGAAATGCAGCCCAAATTTGCGGCTATCACCAGTTCTCCGAGTGAAATTGTCGTCAACACCACGTTTCACCTCGAAGTCGGCAACTTAGAAAGTAATTTTAAGATTTGTATGCCGTATTCGATGATTGAACCATTGCGCGACAAGCTCACGAACTTGCGTGCTGATGCAGGCGGCGGGAATGACAAACTGTGGCGCCAACGCATAAGCCAGGAACTCCAATCATCCTCCATTGATTTGGTTGCTGATTTCGTCGATATCCCGTTGCGGTTGCCACAAGTGATGTCGCTTAAACCAGGGGACGTGATCCCTATTGAATTACCGAAAAACGTCACCGCTACGGTGAATAATCTACCGGTTCTCGAATGCGAGTTTGGTAGCGTCAATTCACACCGAGCGTTAAAAGTGACCAAAGTGTTGGAGAATCAAAAGTTCTCCAGCCCGTTCCAGTCGCAGGAGTCAGACTATGACAAACGATTCTAATGAACACACTGGCGAGCAGCCAAACGAGCAAGACCCATGGGCTGATGCACTGGCCGAAGAAGAGCAAACGCAACCGCTTGAAGGCGATGCTGGTAATGTATTCAAGCCGCTCGATTCGACCGCGAAAGGTGGCTCATTGAATGATCTGGATATCATTATGGATATTCCAGTTAAGCTTAGCGTCGAGCTTGGCCGCACTCGTATTACCATCAAACAGCTGCTGGAGCTGGCACAAGGCTCCGTCGTTGAGCTGGACGGCCTAGCCGGTGAGCCAATGGATATTCTCATCAACGGCTATTTAATAGCTCAAGGTGAAGTAGTCGTCCTCGACGACAAATATGGTATTCGCATCACCGAAATTGTCACGCCATCTGAGCGTGTGCAAAAACTGAATCGATAAGAGCCCAGCCACATGACCACCAATGCAGCCACACAAGCGGCAGAATTAAGTACTGACGGCATGGCCTACGCTGGCCAAGTTATGCTTGTGCTGTTGTTTGTTATTGGTTTGATTTTGCTCTGTGCGTGGCTCTTTCGGAAACTCAGCGGACAATATCAAGGAGTTCAAGGCCAATTGAAGGTGGTCGGTAGCGTTGCGGTCGGTAGTCGTGAACGAGTTGTGATTGTATCGGCCGGTGATACTTGGCTGGTACTCGGCGTAGCGAATGGCAGCGTCAATAAACTCCATGAAATGCCACCACAAGCCACTCCCGAAGCTCCGACAGGTGATTTCAAATCCCGCTTACAACAGGCGTTTCGCCAACAAACCGGCAACCGCAAGGACTCGCACTCATGATGCGATGGTTGTTGCTTGCCAGTATGCTGCTGTTACTTCCTCTGGATGCACTGGCACAAAGTATTCCCGGTGTCGTGACCACCCCGACTGAAGATGGCGGCCAACAATGGTCGTTATCACTGCAAACATTACTATTCCTGACCAGCCTCGCTTTCTTGCCAGCGATGTTGCTGATGATGACGTCATTTGTTCGGATCATCATTGTCATGAGCTTGCTGCGCACCGCTATGGGTACGCAATCAGCACCGCCGAATCAAGTACTACTGGGTCTCGCACTGTTTTTGACGTTTTTCATCATGGCACCGGTATTCGGGCAAATTTATGATAAAGCGTGGGTGCCGTTCAGCACCGACGCTATCGATTTTGAGACCTTTATCGAACTCGCTTCCGGCCCCATGCGCGAATTCATGCTAGCGCAAACACGCGAGCCCGATCTCGCTTTGTTCGCCGGTCTTGCCGATGTCGGGCCAATAGCTAGCCCCGAAGAAGTGCCGTTTCATGTATTGGTGCCTTCATTCGTGACCAGTGAATTGAAGACCGCGTTTCAAATCGGTTTCACCATCTTTATCCCGTTTTTGATTATCGACCTCGTGGTTGCCAGCGTACTGATGGCACTGGGTATGATGATGGTTCCACCTGCAACGATTTCGCTGCCATTCAAGCTGATGCTGTTTGTGTTGGTTGATGGCTGGCAACTGCTGATTGGCTCACTCGCCAATAGCTTTTACGTGTAGGGGGCACCATGACACCAGAAACAGTCATGACGATTGCCTATCAAGCCATGCAAGTGACATTGTATCTGGCGGGGCCTTTGTTGCTGACAGCGTTACTACTAGGTCTCCTGATCAGCTTGTTCCAAGCGGCGACACAAATTAACGAAATGACCTTGTCATTCATCCCCAAAATTTTGGGTGTTGTGGTTGTGCTCGTGGCTATCGGTCCCTACCTGTTGCAGCTCATCATCGACTTTACTCGGCGCCTATTCACCAACATCCCCATGATGATTCAGTAGGTCACGGCTATGGTGTCCGTAACCTTCGCGCAACTTGAGGCTTGGATCAGTCTCTTTCTCTGGCCGTTCTGCCGATTTAGTGGTCTGCTCCTCATTGCACCGGTATTGAGTCACAGTAGTCTCCCGAACATGACCAAATTGGGTCTTGCCGCTATCTTCACCATTATTATTGCACCCATGTTGCCGGCACTACCTGATGTGCCGCTTTTCTCGTGGGCGAGCTTCGGCATCATGTTGGAGCAGATTATTATTGGTGTGGCAATTGGCTTTGTGATGCAGGTTATTTTCGCCGCTATTCAAGCCGCTGGTGAGTTTATCGGCTTACAGATGGGTCTCGCCTTTGCGACCTTCTTTTCGCCCGACAGTGGCGCTAATACGATGATTCTATCGCGGTTACTTTATGTCTTTTCAACCTTGATGTTCTTAGCCATTGATGGGCACTTGATCCTCATCGAAATCCTCACCAACTCGTTTTTTACGCTGCCGATAGGAAGCCTCGGACTCAACGCCGGAGCGTTTGAGCTGATCGCTCGTTTCGGGACCGTTATCTTTAGTTCGGGGATTTTGCTCGCACTACCAGTATTTGGAGCGTTATTGATTGTGAATCTCACTTTAGGCATTCTCAATCGCTCAGCACCACAGCTGACCGTATTCTCAGTGGGTTTCCCGATGTCTTTATTGCTGGGTTTGGTGCTATTGATGGTGTTGATGACCGATTTGGGTGGTTATATGCAGAAGTTATTTAGAATGGGATTGGCGATGATCGAACAGACCGTCGCCACACTCTAAAGATAGGTTTTAACGAAGCATATTGAACAAGCTTAGATCTTTCATATCCACAAACGCTTTCTGCGCTGCTTGTAGACCGACCATGCGCATACTGTATTCTGACGCCGCTTCTACATAGTCTAAGTCAACCAGTGACGATAACGTTTGCTCATAAGCCAGCATCCGGTTGGACGCGATAGTCTCTAAAGTATCGAGCTCATTCAGACGCGCACCCACTTCAGCACGAACCGTCAACACGTTATCCATACTGTTATCAAACTCGTTCATCACAGTATTCAATGTGTTGCGTAATGCAGCACCCGCCTGTGGCGTATTTGAAGGCGTTTCAAGTGCAGCAATCGCTTTCTCAAAAGTACGGAATACATCGGTATTCCCTGCTGCAGCTGGGCTCATAGTCACTTGATCACCAGGCTCCGGCGCACCCGTTAATTCGATTTGCAGCCCGCCCACTTGGATATCGGTAGGATCCGTATAAGCCACTGCTGCGCCGCCGTTGATGGAATAAGTCGGTGCTGCTGCGGTGCCGCCAAAATCAATGGTAAACGTATCACCATAGTTCGGATCAGTAGAATTAATCACATTCACGCTGCTGTAGGTCACCGAACCTTGGTTGGTTGCCGCCGCAGAAGCTAAATAATTAGTACCACCGCGCACACTGCGAAAGACATCATTAGCGCTATGCCCAATCGGCATAGTCCGGTCACCGTCAATACGCTGCTCGCGCACATCAGTGCTGCCGACAAACTCAACGGTTTCATCCGGATTACGAATAAAAGGCGCAGAGCCATCTTCATAACCACCAAATAAGTAAAGTCCGTTGCCATCGCGACTGTTACCGAGACCCACGAGAGATTCGTACAAGCCGCGCATTTCGCTCGCAACCGCATCACGGTCGCCGTCACTCAAAGTGCCGTTAGACGCT
Source organism: Pseudidiomarina aestuarii (assembly GCF_048263735.1). Classification (GTDB taxonomy): domain Bacteria; phylum Pseudomonadota; class Gammaproteobacteria; order Enterobacterales; family Alteromonadaceae; genus Pseudidiomarina; species Pseudidiomarina aestuarii_B. The sequence goes on from NZ_JBLXDX010000003.1 coordinate 432,857, forward strand.
TGCACCATTAGGGTTTTTGCGCGCGAATAAATGTCGCTCACGCTATTCAATACGCTTTCTTCTTGGCCTAGAGCGTTACGCACACCAATTCGCGCATCCGTGTATTGTTGCGTCACTGCTTTCGATTGACCGACATTCAGTGCTTGCGCCATAGCTTGCGGGTCATCAGAAATATTCACCACGCGCTTACCACTGGCAATTTGTTGACCGACTTTCATGAAGTCAGCCTGCTGCCGATTCATAGCTGTGGTGTTCTGGTTGTAGATAGTTAACGTACTGATGCGCATGTCACACTCCGTGCTTCACTTAGCGAAGACTTAAAATGGTATCGAGCAACGTGGTGCCCGTTTCAATCACTTTGGCGTTGGCTTGATAATATTGTTGGAAGCGGACTAAATTTGCGGCTTCCTCATCTAAGTTCACACCTGATTCCGACTGCTGCAAGGCCTCGAGCTGAGACGTCAGCCCTTCTTGCGCAGCTAAATTAGCCTTCACAACACTCATTTTGTTGCCAACCGTACTGACCATGCCTGCATAGGCTTGGTTAAACGTAGCGGTGCCACCAATTGTTTTCTGATTCTGTAATTCCAGCATTGCGAGTGCATTGCGATTGTCGCCACTGCCAGTTGACTGCGCGGCAGCAATTTCAGCGCCATCATTCAGTTCAAATGAGAAGGTACTGGCAAGACCTTTCAAGGGTTCGACACGGAATGCATCGTTGGTATTGGGGGTGCCACTTAACGTCATTTCGACACCGGCGAAACTCAAAGTATTGGTGCCTGCATCAAAGGTAGCGGCCACTTCACGGCCATTGTCCGCGCGGGTGACCGTGAATGTCGCATCATCATTGGTGCGCACATTAAAGCCCGTCGCCAGCAACGCATCGCTATCCGTAATAGTCGCAGTGGCCGTAACGGTGCTCGTATTGTTGGCATTCATAAACACTTGTGGCGAGCCGATGCTAAACATCTCAGCACCCGGCTGTTGGTTCAAATCCAATCCTTGGGTGTGTTGTTCATTCATAGCAGTCGCAAAGCTATACGCCAGCTGACCGAGTTGATTTTGGAGTTTATCCAGTGAGTCACGCCGAAATTCCATCAAGCCGCCCAAGGTTCCGCGTTGGAAGTTACGCTCTTGTAATTCGCTGAAGTTGCCAGCTGGATCGGTATAACCAACCATCACTTGGGTAGGGTCATTGGCTCCAGGACGTGCGGTCAGTTGATAGGTGCTTTCACCGTTGACCAACGGTAAGCCGCTCGACAACGACACACTATAAGCACCAGAACTATTCTCATTGACACGAATATCGATGCGCTGGCTGAGTTCGTGCACTAGTTGATCACGTTGATTCGCTAAATTGTTTGGCGTTTTACCATCGAAGCCACGAGCTAACACAATCTCTCGGTTCAAGTCTGCGATTTGCTGCGTGTAGGTATTGACCAGTTCTACTTCTGCTTCTAACTGCTGGTTTACACTCCGGCCAATATCTTCCGCATATTCGTCTAGCGAGCGAAATTGCGCCACCATGGTTTGTGCCGCACCCATCACCCCTTCACGCGATGCTGGATCAGATGGGCTGCTGGCCATTTGGCTCATACTGGAGAAAAACTTTTGCATCATTGGGGCGAGACCAGCGGCCTCATCAGACAGCAGATTATCAATCTGCCCGAGCTCGTTTTGGTAGGCTTCTAAAGAAGACAAAGTGCCTGCCGCTGCATTTAACCGAGTCGCGACAAACTGATTGAATTGACGCTGAACGTCAGTAACGCGTACGCCGTTGCCGTTACTTTCGGTCATCATCACAATCTCGCGATTATAACCGGGCGTATAGACGTTGGTGATGTTGTTACTGGTGGTATAAAGCGCTTGTTGTGCTGTTGACAACCCGCTCAATCCAATCGAAAAAATGCTCATTTCTGATCCTTCTGCTGATACCTTTAGCTATCGGCATCAACCGCCAAAACTTAAGTGCAATTTTACGCGAAATGCTTATTTACTTGGGGTTTTCTGCAACTGCTGCAGCAGTGTGTCGGCCAAGCCGATACCCTTGCTCGCTAATTCGTTAGATAGCTGTGCGTCGAACATTTCGGTGTAGGTTTTCATGGCATTGCTATCAAAAAATACAGACTCACCGCCTGCCGCGCGCATCGACTTCATCATCTGTCCAACAAAGAGCGCTTCAAATTGCTTTGCCGCCGCTTCTGCGGCTTGATCGGGCCGCTTCGAGCTGGCGGTTTTCAAATCATTCAGCTGTTGTGAATCGAAGGCTAACCCAGGAATACTACTCATTAGATAATCTCCAAATCAGCACGCAACGAACCCGATGCCTTCAACGCCTGTAAAATAGCCATCAGATCTGCTGGAGTAGCGCCTAAGCTATTCAGCGCTTGCACCACGTCCATGAGTTGTGTTCCCTCAACGGCAAGTAGCGAGGCTTCTTCTTCAATAATGTCGATATCCGCCGCATCTGCGGTAACGGTCTGGCCCTGGCTGAATGGTGCGGGTTGGCTTACCAACGGTTGTGACCGAATAGTGACCGCCAGATTGCCATGTGCAACCGCAGCTTCACGCAAAGTGACATTTCCAGTTAACACAATAGAACCCGTACGCGAATTTAATACCACGCGAGCGGTCGACTGACCTGGGTTGACCTCAATGTTCTCAACCTGCGCCATAAACGCGACGCGATTGTTCGGATCTTGCGGACCTTGCAGTTGAATCACGCCCGCATTGATTGCATTGGCTACCTTAAAGCCAAAGGACTCATTCACTCGCTCAACAACCCGTAATGCGGTCGTGAAATCGGCTTCATCGAGTTGCAACGTCAGCAGGCCGTTATCTCGACCTAAATCAAGCTCAACACTGCGCTCAATGGTGGCACCCGCGCTAATGCGGCCCGCTGCTTGATGGTTGACCACCGCTGACGAACCCTGTGCTTCAGCACTAATGCCATTAATGAGTAAGTTACCTTGTGCGAGAGCATAGACATTGCCGTCTGCACCTTTCAGTGGTGTCATAAGTAACGTGCCGCCGCGTAAGCTCCGCGCGTTACCTATAGAGCTCACCACCACATCGACCTGCTGTCCAGGTTGTGCAAAAGCTGGAAGTTTTGCCGTGACCATCACCGCTGCAACGTTACGCAACTGCATATTGGTTCCAGCAGGAATAGTGACACCAAGCTGATTCAGCATGTTTGTCATGCTCTGACCGGTAAACGGCGCCTGCATGGTTTGGTCACCCGAACCGTCGAGTCCAACCACCAAGCCATAACCCACCAGGTCATTGCTGCGCACACCGGCAAAACTCGCAATATCTTTGAGGCGTTCAGCTGCGGCGGGCATGCTTAGCATACTTAGTAGCAGTGCTATTCCTATCAAACGAGTCCATTGTATGTTCGGCACGAATCTATCCTCTTAAAACGGTGCGATTTTATTGAAAAAGCGCTGTAACCAACCCATCCGCTGCGCATCGCTGATATAGCCGTCGCCCATGTATTCCAAGCGCGCGTCAGCTACTGCCGTCGACATCACGGTATTGCTGCGATTAATTTGACGCGGATTCACAATGCCCGAGAAGCGGATGACCTCAGTGCCTTGGTTGATCGCAATTTGTTTTTCACCGCGAATTCGTAAGTTGCCGTTGCGGAGCACTTGCAGCACCGTGACCGTGATCGTTCCTGAGAAGCGGTTGTTGGCGCTGGACCCGCCACTACCGCTGAAGTCATTGTTACTGCCAACGGCAAAACCGTATTCGGCAAGTTCTGCCAGTGCGTCTGGCAAACCTTCTAAATCCACGCCAACATTGCTGGTTCTGGACGCATTCGATGAAGCACTTTTCGTCGCACTAACTTGCTCTTCCAACACCACCGTCAGAATGTCGCCAATGCGACGCGGGCGCTGATCTTCAAATAGGGGAACGTAACCTTGTTGCGCTTGGTAAATAGAGCCATTGGCTTCGCCTTGCGGCAGATCCGGAATCGAAACCTCTTCATAGGGCTCGACAACAACTGGCTCAGGCACGCTACTGCATGCTGCCAATCCAAGTGCGAGAAGACTCACCGCTACCGCTTTCATCTTAGAGTTGTCCTAACCGCGCCAGCATTTCATCACTGGTTTGAACCGCACGACTATTGATTTCATAAGCGCGCTGGGTCTGAATCATATTGACCATTTCTTCAACGACGTTCACGTTAGAAGCTTCAACAAATCCCTGATACAAGCGACCTGCACCGTTGACGCCAGGCAGTGCTTCAGTTGGCGCGCCAGATGATGCTGTTTCAACGTATAAGTTGCCGCCTATGGCTTCTAGGCCCGCATCATTCATGAAGGTAGCAAGACTGATTTGTCCCACTTGCTGGTTTTGAGCGATACCGGGTTGTTTCACCGAGACAATACCATCCTCACCAATGGTGACACTCAACGCATTGGCAGGCAGGAAAATAGCGGGCTCGAGTGGCTGCCCACTGGCGGTAACCATTTGTCCGTCCTGGTTGATTTGAAAGCTGCCATCACGAGTGTAAGCAATGTTGCCATCTGGCAGTAACACTTGGAAAAAGCCCTTGCCGTTAATCGCCAAGTCATTGGAGTTTTCGGTGTTGCTTAAATTTCCCTGAGTGTGCAAGCGTTCGGTTGCTGCGGCGCGAACACCAGTACCAACTTGCAAACCTGACGGCAGCGCGTCTTGCGCATTATTCATTGCGCCAGGTTGGCGCATATTTTGATACAACAAATCTTCAAACACGGCTCGTGAGCGTTTGAACCCCGTTGTATTGACGTTGGCCAAGTTGTTGGTGATCACGTCTAACTGCTGTTGCTGTCCAGTCAAACCTGTTTTTGCAATCCATAATGACTTAATCATAATGGCTTTCTCCCGTTAGCCGCGCACAGACAACAGGCTATTGGCCTGCTGCGCTGTTTCGTCAGCTTTATTAATCACGCTCATATTGAGTTCATAACGGCGCTGGTTATCAATCATGGCAACCATTGCATCAATGGCATTGACGTTACTGCCTTCGAGCGCACCAGAGCGAACTTGCGCTGTCTCTGATGCCGCCAACGGTGCATTCACCGGACTACGAAACCAACCATCTTCGCTACGCATCAATTGCTGCGGTTCAGTGACATCCACCAATTTCAAACGGTCCAGTGGCACCAGTTCGGTCGGATTACCACCCATGCCGATGCCTGAAACGGTTCCATCGTTGCCAATAGACAGAGAGGTACCGAGCGGCACCTGAATGGGTCCGCCTTGACCTAACACAGGCATACCGCCGACGGTCATTTGACCTTCAGCGTTTACCTGCAGGTCACCGCGTTTGGTGTAGGCCTCGCCGGCTGGGGTTTGCACCGCCAGCCATGCGTTGCCTTGCATTGCCACATCGAGATCACGTTCGGTGGTTTGCACCGTTCCAGAGCTTGTATCAAACAAGCCCGTTGCAGAAACCGCGGCCACTCGCGTGTCGTGAACGCCAGCTCCGTTTACTGGAACAGCGCGCGCGGCGGCGAGCTGAGCTCGAAAACCACTAGTCGATACGTTGGCGAGGTTATTGGTCACCACCGCCTGTTCGTCCAGCGTTTGCCGCGCACCATTCATGGCTGTATATAAAATGGCATCCATGAGCTGTTCCTCTTAACGTTTACTGTTTAACTATTAACGTAACTGCATGGTGGTCTGCAGGGCTTCATCCTGAGACTTGATGCTTTGTGCGTTAGCTTGGTAGTTACGTTGTGCAATAATCATGGCAACCAGCTCTTGCGTCAGATCAACATTCGACGCTTCCACTGCACCGGCCATAATATTGCCGAACTGGCCCTGACCTGGCACCGATACAATCGGCTGTCCAGATTCAGTGGTCTCACGCCAACCGTTATCACCCGCCGGCTGCAAGCCTTCTAAACTCTGGAAGTTTGCCAATGCGATAGTACCTAGTACCCGTTCTTGTTCGTTCGAGTAGGTTCCAACAATTTCGCCAAGTTCATTGATATTGACCTGCATCAATGTTCCCGAAACGTAACCGTCTTGGAAAATTTCAGCTAGTTCAAATTCATTAGCGAACTGAGTCGAACCTTCAAGCTCCATGCTTACAGTCATTGGATCCGAACCGTTCGGTGGTGCAAAAGTAAATGCATCTAGTCCCGTAACTGTATCCAACAAACCATTTCCATCGAAGGTCAGTTGGCCAATTTCAGGCGCAACTTCGTTGTCTCGCACAAGCCGCACTTCCCAGGTATTGATTGCGGTTTTAGTAAAGTACATCTGGCTCTGATGCGGAGTACCTAATGAGTCATACAAAGTCACACTGTTGGTGTAGGAATAGGAGTTCGCATTGGCTGGATCAAAAGGAATCGCTCCACGGTTAACAATTGCTGAGCGTGTGTCCATATTAAATGTGGCTTCGATCGAGTTCGTTGCATAAGCAGGCAAGCCCACCGATGGAATCTGCATGACTTGTGGCTGACCACCGAAATCGATACCTGCAGGATAACCGGTTAAGCGTGCACCTGAAGCGTTGGTCAAGTAGCCACTACGATCCATAGTCAACTGACCATTGCGCGAATAAATAATTTCTCCTGCCGCTTCAAAGCGGAAGAAGCCCTTGCCCGATACCGCTAAGTCTAAGCCGCGGTCGGTGGTTTCAATGTTACCGTCGCTGAAATCCTGAACCACGCCAGCAAGGCGCGTACCTAGACCAACTTCAGCATTGGCATAGATATCGGCAAACTGTGCACGTGAACTTTTAAAGCCAACAATTTGTGAGTTGGCTACGTTGTTACTAATAACGTCAAGGTTAATGGCCGCAGCGCGTAAACCTGAGAGTGCTTGTGAAAAACCCATAATGAGCTCCTTAAATAATTTGACGAATATCTTCGAGTCGGACTGGATCGAGAATACCGCCGAGATCAAGTCGTGGACCGTCTTTGTAGTTACTGACTGCCAGCACTTGAGCGTAATTCAATTGCTCAACACTGACTGACTTACCGTCATTGACGGCTTCAACACTGAATCGATAAGAACCTGGAGGAGCGGCGGTGCCGTCATCCATCAAGCCATCCCAGGTGTAAGAATGAGAGCCACTGTTGGCGGACCCTAAATCAAAAGTGCGTACGAGCATGCCGCTTTCGTTGAAAACTTTGGCCGTCATTTCGCCAACCGGTGACTGTAATTCCAGACCAAATGGCGTGGTGTCGCCCGCTTCACCAACCAGCAAACGATCCCCTGGCACTAGCACAGCTTTGCCAATCAAGCCGGCGGCTTGGAGTGAACGTTGCGCATCAATTTGGCCATTTATGTTCTGCATGGTGTCGTTGAGTGACTCAATACCGCTTACGGTATTGATCTGGGCCAGCTGCGCAGTCATTTCATTGTTTTCCATCGGGTTCAATGGATCTTGGTTGTTCAGCTGTGCGACCAACAAGGTCATAAAGTTATTGCGCATCTCTTCGCCATTCGAAGCGACTTGTCCACCACCGCGGTTGGCCTGAGTCACAACATTGGCATCAATGGTATTGCCTAACATGTTTTACTCCTTAACTGCGGCCGATGGAGAGCGTGCGCATCAGTAATTCTTTACTGGTATTGAGCACTTCTACGTTGGCCTGATAAGACCGCGCCGCCGAAATCATATTGACCATTTCAGCAACGGGGTCGACATTGGGTAAGGTCACGTAACCTTGGTCGTCTGCCAGTGGGTGTCCTGGCTGATACTCGCGCCGCGCTGGCGCTTCCGACTCAACCACTTGCTGCACCTGCACACCACCAACACCTTGGTTTTGCAGCTGCTGTTCAAAGATTACTTGCTTCGCTTTGTAAGGTTCGCCATTAGGGCCGGCAACGCTGTTCGCGTTTGCCATATTGCTCGCCGACACGTTCATGCGCTGTGATTGCGCCGTCAGTGCTGAGCCAGCAATATCGAGAATGGAGAAGTTAGTCGCCATCATATGCTCCGTTATTGTTCAGGTTGCATGGCTTTGCGTAAGCCACTGATGCGATCATCAAGGAACTGAATATCGGCTTGATAGCGCAGTGAATTGTCGAGGAACTGAGTACGCTCGATATCCATGTCGACGGTATTCCCGTCTAATCGAGATTGTGTTGGCGTGCGATACTGCAACTGCGCCGTGACCGTATTATTAGCACCCAGCTGTAAATGACCCGCATGCGTTTTAGTCGGCTGCGTGGTGCCTTGTATTGACGCACTCGCCCGTTGCAGCTCGGCACTAAAGTTAATGTCGCGTGCTTTAAAGTTGGGTGTATCTGCATTGGCGATATTATTCGCGATCACTTCTTGCCGCTGTTGCCGAAGCGACAGCGCTTGTTGGTGAAACTGCAGAGACTGACTCAGTTTATCGATCATCCCGGTATCCTCGATCCTCGCGATCCTCATTTCGATCGCTTTTTTCTCACGGTCTAGACTAGACCCGCTGCTGACAAGACAAAGGGACAAAAAAGCGCCTTTTTTACCCTTAATTCTGCGATTAGAGAAAATTTGAGGTCGTTATACTGGCCTTTCACTAGGGTATAAGTAGAGATCCGTGATCATGAAGTTAAGCCGACTGCTACTGATTGGTTTGAGCTTGCACAGCGCTGCGCTGTTCGCGAGCACGCCACCTGTGCCTGCAATGCCACAGTGGGAACGCCAATTGCGGTCGGAACTCGCCATGCCGTTACAACGGTTAGCGGACGACTACGAATTGACATTAAGTTGGTCCGACGCACGCAAGCAGCAGTTGAATGATTGCGTTGTTACGAGTTTTTCCCTTCCAGAGGATGCGCAGTTGCGTCGCGGTCGAGCACTGGTATCAGTTACCTGTGAAGACTCCCCACGACCGCATTATGTGCCCGTGACCATCACTCTGTTGGGAACCTATTATGTTCTCGCCGACTCGGTTTCTGCAGGCGCTCGCATCACCGCTGAACATATTCAAGCCGTACAAGGTGACCTGACGCGATTACCACACCAAGCAGTGCGCGATCCTGAACTTATTATTGGTCAGCAAGCGCGGCGCTCTTTGGTTGCTGACACGGTCATTCAAGCAAGTTTTTTACAAGCGCCGGTTGTCGTAGAGCGCGGGCAAAACGTTACCGTGATTGCCTCAGGTGCTGGATTTGAGTTGCGCCAAGAGGGTCAGGCGCTTGATGCAGGAGGCGTGAATGAGATTATTCGCGTTCGACTAGAAAACAAGAACTTACTATCGGTCAAAGTGACAGGTCCTGGACGTGCGGTACCTGCATCATGACCGTCTCTCTAGAGAACTATCTATAGATAACTATGAATTTTTTGCACATTCGGTTAAAGTTTGGTGGTGTACTGCCGATAACTCAGGTAGACATAAATGAGTGAGGTATTTCCTGTGAAAGTGAATGGATTTCAGCCACTGCCCGGTACCAACCAAACGGAATCGAACCGTTCGGCGAAAACGGGTGCGCCTTCGACTGAGTCTAGCCAATCAGCTAGTTCAGCGGACGTCGTCACTCATTTTAGTCAACTCCCGCAAGATCAGAGCCAAGATATCGATACCGCGAAAGTCGATTCTATTCGACAAGCGATTCGTGACGGCCAACTGACCATGCGTGCTGACCAAATAGCCGAATCCTTGTTGCAAAGTTTAACTGAATCATCCAGCAACACTGATTAGGATTTATGGGACTACAGACGCATTTAAACGCACAAATTACTCGCCTGACTAATTTGCAACAACTGCTTGAACAAGAGCAGTCGATGTTGAGTGCCGGCACTATTGATGGCGCTGAACTCGAGCGTATCGCACAAGCCAAAACGGCACTTCAGCAAGAAATCGAAACCGCCGAAGAGCAACGCCGCACTGCGCAACACAAACTTGGATTTGCTGCTGATAGCAAAGGTGCGCGCAAAGCTGCTCAACAAGCAGGCTGTATCGATACGTGGGAAACCTTACTGCAAGCTGCAGAGCGTGTGGCAAAAATGAACCAGCTGAATGGCGAGCTCATTCAGCATCGGTTACACCACAACCAACACATGCTCAATATTCTGCGCGATGCCAGTGGTGGCGGCCAACTGTATGGCTCCGACGGTAATCAACCCACTCGCCCGCAGCGCATTAACTCCAAAGCTTAATCTTGATAGATACCATCGAGGAGCGCGGCTAAACGCTGCGCGCCCATTTGCATCCGCTGCTCTAAAATAGGTCCATATTGAGCCGTGTAATTCTCTCCTAAGCGTTGTTGCGGTGCATAATCAGAATAGATTCGGCGAGTAATCGCGGCCGATTCGTTGGCCCACCCCAACACCAAATCCTCGCTGTATTGCAATAGCGGCAGCGGCTCTAAACCTTGACCCAAACTATCGGCTTTAGCCTGTGGTGGCTCTCCTTCGCGGCGCAATAACATGCCGGTGTCCCACAGCCAATGCAAATTCCGTTCTTCATCAAAGTAATACAGATTGGCGCGATTGCCGCCTAAGTCATCTGCAAAACTGACATGCATGGGTTGGTGTAAGTCACCGATATAATGGGCGAGGAACGCGAGTGCATCCCAGCTCTCTGGGTTGTTGGTCAACACGCTGTAGTGATGCTGAATAGCCGACAAGATGCAGCCCTGTGGTGGACAGGCATCCGCTGTAACTTGCGCTTGATTACGAGCGAAATTGACATAGTGGTGGGGTTTTGCCCAATCCCATTTGTCATCGCTTTTAATGTGATCAGCCCAACTACAAATTGCGCCAAAAGAGTCGTAATCCGGGTGCTCTGCGACCATCGCATCAAGACGTTGACGAGTTGCCGGCGACACCAATTCATAAGTCATCTGACAAAACACGGCATGCCCAGTGCCACCGTAACTATTGGCGGCAGGACTGAACGCAAGCACGCTCAACAGAATCAAAATCAGTCGCATAAATACTCCTTTTGACAGTGAACAGCAAATAGTGAAACGTGAACAGAAATGCCCGAAACACCCACCCAACCTATTGTTTTGTGTTCACTGTTCTCTATTCACTTTTCACTGGTTAAAGCGATTAGTTTGGCTTTTGGTGAATCTTCCAGGATGTAGAGCCGGCCATCGTTGCCGCTCGCTACTGCGCGGTAACGTGTCTCGCGTTCTTGTAGGAAGTCTTGTGGCTGTTGCCATTTGCCATCCACAAAGCGAAAACGCTGTAAGCGCTGACCTGCCAAGTGCGCTACCCACAAATCACCTTGATGTAGGGTTAGACCAGCGGGCGCTAACGATGGCGTCCATTGTAATAGTGGTTGAACGGTGCCGGGCAAATTTTGCAAGGGACTTACATAAGCACCCGTGTAATCAATACCGTAAGTAACCAACGGCCAGCCGTAGTTCTTGCCTGCCTCAATTTTATTGAGTTCATCACCGCCACGAGGGCCATGTTCATGCTGCCATACCGCATCACGTTCAGCGTCATAAACAATGCCTTGCACATTCCGATGGCCGTAACTGTAGATTAGCGGTGCTGCTTCTTTGTGTTTAAACGGATTATCTTCAGGCACGCTGCCATCGGCATTCATGCGTACTATTTTGCCTAAGTAACTATCCAGATTTTGTGCTTGCTCGCGATAGTCAAAACCGTCACCAAGTGTCAGTAACAAGGTCGCATCCGGCAGCCACGTCATTCGACCACCGTAATGTGCTGCGCCCTCTTTATCGGTGCCACTAAAAATCAATTCAAGATTGCTCACTTCCGTGGCTTCTTGATTCAACGTTCCAACACTCACGCAGGTGGTATTCTGTGGCGCGGAGCCGCAGGCATAGCTGAAATAGACCTTCCGACTTTGCCCAAAATCTGGTGCCAGCAACACCTCAAAAAGTCCAGCCTGAGCTTCAGCGAACAAGTCAGGTAGATTAAGCGCGACAGTTTGTGTCGCATTAGAGCTAGCGTCGATGTGTACGAGTCGGCCACCTCGTTCTGTGACTAACCAACTTTGATCAGGAAGCTGTGCCAACCCCCAGGGTTGATTCAAATCATCCGCAATTATTGACAAGGTAATCTCTTCGTCCGCGAACGCCGCTCCAGCGTAAAACGCCAGACTCAACACACTCAGTGATAGTGCCTTCATGCTGTTACTCCTTCACCTTGGTGGTTCGAATGACCGCTGACCTTGCTGATTCTGGCAAACAAATAACCTGCGAAGCCACCACACGCCACCATACTCAGCAAGCCCGGAATCGTTCGATTCACAGCTATCAGTGTTGGCATGGGGAGTAATGCATCGACAATCATAAAGGCAACCCACAACCCAACCGCTCCGCCCACTAAAAACCAAATCGGTTCCGGATTCGGGCGCCGACGGTCAATAAAATAGGCTATGGGGAGAGAAAAAAGCAGCGAAGTTCCGAGAATAATCGCGAACGTCGGTGAAAAATTTAGAATATCGTGAAAAGTGGCTTCTTTGCGCAGCGCTAAGTCAATCTCAACAGACCAATCCTGCAGCGCAGCGATATTAAATTGGGTTTGGATAATTGATGCGGTGATGCTGGCAACCACTAACGCAATCAGAAAAGCTATCGCAATGCGTATCATATTGCTGACTCCGAGTTCGAATGAAAGATGGGACGCTCACAGGCTACGCCCCATGTGTCAGCCTAAAATGACACTTCGAGCCAGTCATCCGCAGCTTGAAATGTCAGACTTTGAAGCGTTCCACGTCCTTCAATATTAACCAGATTTTGCTGCGACGCCCAGATATCTTGCAGTGCTTGGTGTTTTAACTTGAGGCCAGACAGCGACTCTGGAATAGCAACCTCTTGATAAACCCAGATATTAGCGCCATCAATTTGCTGACCAACCGGTGCTAACACTAAGCGCTCACCTGCAAGTGTCGCCAATTGAAACCGCTCCATGACATAACTGGCAAATTGCTCGCGCGTTTCTGCGTTGTCATGAATATCAGCGCCTTTGGCATCAAACAACACGCCCACCGCATGCTCTGCATCATGTAAGTTAAAGCGATGCATTACCTCAATATTGCCAGTTCGTTCATTAAACAAAACCGTTGTTACTGCGGTTTTTAGCTGATGGGCAGTTGCACTACCCATCATCACTAGAACAAGAGCTGTCGCTATCAAAACTCTCATTGATCGTCGTTCTCGGTTTCGTCTTTGCTATCTTCTTCATCATCAGTTTTCAGCTTAGACTTCGACTCTTGCATCAAGTCGCGACGAATATGGTCAGCCGGCCAATTGCCTTTGTAGGCCTCAATGCGCGACGGAATAATGCGGCGTGGATAATAGTTGTTTGCAATATCCACATCTGCTGTTTCCCATTGTGGATCCACTGCAAAGTCAGTGACTTCTTTGTCGGTCACAATCAGCTTGCTGACGTTCTTCGCATTGCGACGCCAAATCTCAGCAGGAATATGCATCGAATCCGTGGTGCCATCGGCATAAGTCCATTCCAGCAAGATTGGCATCACCAGTCCGCCCAAATTACTGAAATCTAGAACGTAATAGTTTTTATCTTCGCTCACAGCGCGGTCAAATACGCGACGTTCCCACGGCTCAAGCTTCTCTAAGAAACTCTGATAAGCATTACGCTGCTTATTGGTTACCGTAAACTCGTCGTTCTCATCGTAAAAGTCCGTCACTTCTGGGTTTAATTCAACCCAAGTTTTGCGGCCTTCGGCTTGGTTACGTTCCACGAACAGTGACGTTGGCTTATTCGCTTCTTCTTGACGACGACGTTCCCAATCAATATCCGGATCTTTCGTATCCATCCGTAATTTGTAGACTCGGTCCAAACTGATATCGACATGGTCTGTTGAATAGAACCAGCCACGCCAGAACCAATCTAAATCGACACCTGAAGCTTCTTCCATGGTCCGGAAGAAATCCGCTGGCGTAGGTCGTTTGAACATCCACCGGCGCGCATATTCTTTAAATGCGTAATCAAACAGCTCTCGGCCCATAATCACTTCACGTAAAATATTCAAAGCAACTGCGGGTTTGGTGTAAGCATTAGGACCCAAATTTAGAACGCTATCTGACTGCGTCATAATGGGTACTTGGTTGGTCGACTTCATGTAATCAATGATGCCTCGCGCTTCAACACCCCAAGGAATATCAGGATCCCATTCACGCCCTGCAACTGCATCTAAGTAGCTATTTAGACCTTCATCCATCCACGTCCACTGACGCTCGTCAGAATTCACGATCATTGGGAAGTAGATGTGTCCAATTTCATGAATGACCACACCAATCAAAAAGCGCTTTTCTGCTAACGAATAAGTGCGGCTGCCGTCATCTTGAAGTTCAGTACGCGGGCCATTAAAGGTGATCATCGGGTATTCCATACCGCCAACAGGTCCATTCACTGACTGAGCGGTTGGATAGGGATAATCAAATGAGAAGCGAGAATACACTTCCATAGTGTGAATCACTGAAGCGGTCGAATATTTCTCCCATAGCTCGCCGCCTTCTTTAGGATAAAACGACATCGCCAGCACTTCCGGCATGACGTTGCCGCCTTGCTCATACACTTGTGCATCCCAAATGAATTTACGCGACGAAGCCCAGGCAAAATCACGGACATTTTCGGCAACGAAACGCCATGTTTTCATTTCGTCAGTGGCTTCTTTCTCGTTCTCGAGAGCTTCCTCTGGCGTCACTACAAACACTGGACGTTCAGCGCCTTTCGCATCGTCTAAACGCTCTCGTTGTGTTGAGGTCAACACATCACGTGGGTTTTGTAAGACACCTGAAGCTGACACAATGTGATCAGCCGGCACGGTGATCTCAACTTCAAAGTCGCCGAATTCCATAGTGAACTCGCCGCTACCCAAGAATTCTTTATTGGTCCACGCTTCATAGTCGGTAAATGCGGTCACTCGCGGATACCACTGCGCCATTAAAAAGATGTCGTTTCCACCTTCCCGCTCGTCATCAGGGAAGTGCTCATAGCCCGAACGCGCGCCAACCGCATCGGACTCGACAATATTGAAACCGAAATCAATGCCGAATTCTGTTTTTTGCCCAGGCTTTAATGGCTGCGGTAAATCCAGTCGTAACTTGGTACCCACCACCACAAAATCCATGCCTTGACCGCGGCTATCACTGATTTTCTTAATTTCGAAACCGAGCTCGTTGTCAGCCATAAACTGTTGCCGACGCAACTGCCCTAGACTGATCCGTGCTGGCTTATCAATGCCGTTCAGGTTCTGCTCAGGTCTGCTTGAAAATGTGCTGCTGCGCTCTGCCATGGAGTCGTTGCGAAAGATGTTCTGGTCTAATTGAATCCAGATGTAACGCAAGGTGTAAGGTGAGTTGTTGTGATACGTAATGGTTTCTGAAGCATCAATTCGGCGCGCTGCTTCATTCAATGTGACATCAATATCGTAGTCTGCTCGCTGTTGCCAGTAATTCTCCCCAGGTTCACCCGCCGCACTGCGATACACATTCGGGGTGGGTAACGTTTCATCCAATTGGCGAAACTTATCTTGATAACTGCCTTTGGTTTGTTGAATGGCTGACTCAGCATTAGCCGTAAACGGCATGACAAAAGCGCCGATCAGCACACTCGCGCTAATCCAAATAGTCGAATTTTTCATGAAGGGAACCTGTAGGTCATACAAAAAATGATTACTTTGGAGCATAACAATTCGATGGCATACCTACTATTGCGTTAAACATGAAAAAGTGACACTTTGTCGAGAGTTACACCTTTTTCACCAACAACTTGTACGTACCAATGACACTAACACCCCGATCGCTTGCTCGTTATAGTTTATTTATTGCGCTGTGGTTATTGGTTTGGCGCCTTTCTGTACTCATGGAATATCAACCCCATGCGAGCCTTTGGTTTCCACCAGCAGGTCTAAGCTTTGCAGCATTTCTATTACTCGGTTGGCGAGCATTAGTACCGGTCTTCATTGCTTCTTTTTTATCAACTTTTTGGATGTATTGGCTCGATAGCAACGTCATTTCGACTCAGCAGCAGCTAACGAGCGCACTATGGTTTGGATTAGCTCATATTATTGCTTACGGATTCGGCGGCGCCCTGTGTGGTTACTTTTTGCAGCGTGAGCATCGCCAAAACTTTCCTAAACAGATTTATATATTTTTGCTAGTCGGAGCAGTAACAACTTTATTGGCCACATTCTCTGGCATTATTGCTCTACATTTAGCTGATCCGCAGCTCGAAATAGACTTTATGACAACCTGGCTACCATGGTGGATTGGCGATTTAGCTGGCACTTTTGTGATGGCTCCCATATTTATTATTGTCATCATGAAAATCTGGCCTCAACTGACAGATTGGACAGGTATTTATCAACAGACAAAAGCGTCGAAAGTAACATCGAAAAGTCAGTTCATGTTTAAGCTAGTGGTGCTGCAATTATTACTCGCGGTGGTGATGATTGCAGATAGCTCATTAGAAAATCCAGCACTGGCATTCGCCGTCTTTTTCTTGAGCTTGCCGCAAATGTGGATCGTATATTCCGAAAGCTCTATGCGCGCCACTGTGAGTTTAGCTCTAACCAGCCTCGCGATAGCTTTATGGGTGGGTATTTTGGGTATGAGCGATTCAGCAATCACTTATCAATTTGCGCTGTGTGTGATTGCGGCAAACGCCTATTTTGGCATGGCTGTCCCCAATCTTGCGCAACAAAATCAAGTACTCTATCAGCAGAATATCACCGATGGGTTAACCGGTATCATCACTCGCCAACACTTTATCGAATGCACCGAAAAAGTGCTGAAACGACAGGTGCTCAATCACCAACCTGTAAGCTTGTTGATTTTCGATCTCGATCACTTCAAAACTATCAATGATACCTATGGCCACTCGGTTGGCGATGAAGCTCTCGTTTCTGCAGCCCAAGCAATCAAAAAACTAATTCGTGAAGATGACTTAGTGGGTCGATTTGGTGGCGACGAATTTCTTGTTCTGCTGCCTAACCAGAGTTTAAACGAAGCCGAAGCCACCGCACAGCGATTGAAACGTGACTTACCCGCTATTCAAGTCAATGAGCTACAATTACCTTTAACAGCTAGTTTTGGCGTCATTGAATTTCAATCCCATGAAACAGTACAGCACGCACTCGTTCGAGCTGACGACGCTTTACGCCAAGCTAAACATCTCGGTCGCAATAAGGTAGCTACAGCACCATGAATATCGACATCTTAGTCGCCACCACCTCCGGCAACACCGAATACCTTGCCGATCAAATCGCTGAACAACTGCAGCAAGCAGGATTCACCACCAGCCTGCATTACGAGCCTGACTACAGTGATTTGCTTGAAGCATTACGGCAAAGTACCGAAGAAACCTTCTGGTTATGCTGTGTGGCTAGTCATGGTGCCGGCGAATATGCTGACTCAATGTTGGACTTTGCTGAGCAAATACATGCTGAAAAGCCGCAACTTGATGAACTTAATTTTGCCGTTATTGCTGTTGGCGATAGCTGTTATGACACGTTCTGCTCAGCGGGTCGCGATTGTGATGCTTTACTGGATAAGCTGCATGCCAAACGCGCGGTTGAACACCTCGAAATAGATATGGCAACGGAAGATCCAGAAGAAAAAGCCGCAGAATGGCTTCCTAAACTAATCACATGGTTAAATAATAAACAGTCGTAAATGTGTATAACCTCTGTTTAAGATCCCCTAAGCTCTGTTTACTCCCCTGTGATAACTCTGTGTATAACTATCATTGTGGATAACTACCGATCTTATCCACCGTTTGATCACGGGAACGATCATCATCTGATCACAGGGAATGAGATCGTTGTGATCCTTGCTGAATAAGCGCTACAAACGCTTATCCACAGAACTTCTTTCCTTAGTAGTAGTAGTAATAAAAGATCAAAAACAAGATCAAAACCTTTTATAAGATCTAACCCACTACAATCCCGCAGCATTTAAGCGTTTTGATCTGGATCAATTCACGCTAAAATATACGGCTCTGTGATCCTTGCTAGGATCCTAAATTTTTTGAGACACCGAGACGAATCACTATGAGTAACCAGCACAACTTTCACCAACATTATGACGTCATTGTCATTGGCGGTGGTCATGCCGGAACTGAAGCCGCATTGGCTGCAGCACGCATGGGTTGTCAAACATTGCTGCTCACGCACAACATCGAAACGTTAGGCCAAATGTCCTGCAATCCAGCTATTGGCGGTATTGGTAAAGGTCATTTAGTCAAAGAAATCGATGCATTAGGCGGTGCAATGGCTATTGCAGCTGATCGCGCTGGTATTCAATTTCGAACGCTCAATTCTTCTAAAGGTCCCGCAGTACGTGCTACGCGAGCTCAAGCTGATCGTGTGTTATATCGAGCAGCTATTCGTGAACAACTCGAGAATCAAGAAAATCTGAGTTTATTCCAGCAAGCCTGTGATGATCTCGTTGTTGAAAACGATCGCGTGATCGGTGTAGTGACCCAAATGGGTTTAAAGTTTTCTGCCAAAACCGTTGTTTTAACTGTAGGTACTTTCCTGGGTGGCCAAATTCATATTGGTCTGGACAATTACCAGGGTGGTCGAGCCGGTGATCCACCAGCGAATGCTTTAGCCAAGCGTCTCCGCGAGTTACCGTTACGAGTAGATCGACTAAAAACCGGTACACCACCACGAGTGGATGCAAAAACGATTGATTTTTCAGTCATGCAAGAACAACCCGGTGACTCGCCGACACCTGTATTTTCGTTTATGGGTGACGGATCCGATCATCCTCAACAAATTTCGTGTTACATCACTCATACCAACGAACAAACACATGAAATTATTAAAGGCGGATTAGACCGATCGCCCATGTACTCTGGTGTGATTGAAGGTATTGGGCCGCGTTATTGCCCGTCAATTGAAGACAAAGTAATGCGCTTTGCGGATAAGAATTCGCATCAAATCTTCGTTGAGCCAGAAGGTTTAACCACCAATGAAGTCTATCCAAACGGTATCTCAACCAGCTTGCCGTTTGATGTACAAGTTCAGTTGGTGCGTTCCATCAAAGGATTTGAGAACGCGCACATTACCCGACCCGGTTATGCCATCGAATATGATTATTTTGATCCACGGGATCTGAAGCAATCACTCGAAACCAAATATATTCATGGACTGTTTTTTGCTGGGCAAATCAACGGCACCACTGGCTACGAAGAAGCGGGTGCGCAAGGTTTGGTGGCGGGTTTAAATGCAGCTTTGCAAGCGCAAGACAAAGAGTCTTGGGCACCACGTCGTGATCAAGCCTACATGGGCGTACTGATTGATGACCTATCAACACTGGGTACCAAAGAGCCGTATCGTATGTTTACGTCACGTGCTGAATACCGGTTGCTATTGCGTGAAGATAACGCGGATATGCGGTTAACCGAGCAAGGTCGTCAGTTAGGTTTGGTTGATGATGCTCGCTGGGCACGCTTCAGTGAGAAAATGGAAGCCATTGAGCAAGAGCAACAACGGTTGCGCAGCTTGTGGATCCATAAAGATCATCCCGCTGTTGAAAGTGTGAATCTGCATGTCAAAACGCCGATCACGCGTGAAGTGAATGGTGAAGACTTACTGCGCCGTCCAGAAATGACTTATGACGTGATGATGTCTATTCCAGCGTTAGGACCAGGCTTAACAGATCAGCAAGCTGCTGAACAAGTTGAAATTCAGACCAAATATGCTGGTTACATTCATCGTCAACAGGATGAAATTGCGAAGCAGCAACGTCATGAAAATACTAAGCTTCCGCTTGATTTTGACTACAAATCAATCAAAGGCTTATCGAATGAGGTAGTGGCCAAACTCAACCAGCATCAGCCAGAGACAGTGGGTAAAGCGGCACGAATTTCAGGCATTACTCCCGCTGCTATTTCGATGTTGTTGGTCCATCTGAAAAAACAAGGATTGTTGCGCCGCAGCGCATAATAGAAACCTTATGCTAGATATTTTAACGCGCTTGATTGATCAATCAGGGGTGCCTGTTTCGGCCCCACAAGCCAAAACGTTGCTGACGTTAGTCGAACAGTTGAACAAGTGGAATAAGGCTTACAACTTAACGTCGGTGCGTGATCCTCGGCAGATGCTGAGCAGGCATATTATCGACAGCATTGTGATCAAACCCTACCTCCAAGGACAGCGATTTATTGATGTTGGCACAGGACCTGGATTACCCGGATTACCGCTCGCCATTATTATGCCTGATTGTCATTTTACATTGTTAGATTCACTGGGTAAGCGCATCCGTTTTATTCGCCAGTTTTGCCATGAAAATCAAATAACTAATGTTACTGCAGTGCAAAGCAGAGTCGAAGATTTTGAGCCTGAACAGAAATTTGATGGCGTGATAAGTAGAGCCTTTGCCTCGCTTAATGATATGCTCACTTGGTGTCATCATTTACCAACCGAACAGGGGCGCTTTTACGCCTTAAAGGGACAATACCCAACCGCTGAACTGGCCCAATTGCCAGCTGGGTTTGTGGTCGAGCAGTTAGAAAAGCTGCAAGTTCCCGAAGCCGATGGCGAGCGTCATTTGGTATTGATTAGAGCTGCAAATTAAAGCAAGCCAAGCAAAATAAGAGGTTATACCGGTGGGAAGAATCATAGCCATAGCCAATCAAAAAGGTGGGGTCGGTAAAACGACCACAGCAGTAAATTTGGCTGCCTCCATGGCCGCCACTCGGCGCAAAGTGCTATTGATTGACCTCGACCCGCAAGGCAACGCTACTATGGGTAGCGGCATTGATAAATACGATGTCGAAAACACTGCCTATGAATTATTGGTCGACGAAAAGCCTGCCAGCGAAGTCATTATCAAAGAAACCAACGGTAAGTATCATTTGATTGCTGCCAATGGAGATGTCACTGCGGCCGATATCAAATTGATGCAGGCCTTTGCTCGCGAACAACGTCTCACCAATGCACTAAAACCAGTACAAGATCAGTACGACTTTATCTTTATTGATTGTCCTCCTTCACTGTCCATGCTGACCGTGAATGCTATGGCTGCTGCTGATTCAGTATTGGTGCCGATGCAATGCGAATATTATGCATTGGAGGGTTTAACCGCCTTGATGGATACTATCGAACGTCTTGCATCAGCAGTGAATCCACGCCTGACCATTGAAGGCATTTTACGCACCATGTATGACCCGCGTAATCGCCTTGCGAATGACGTGTCTGAACAATTGAAAACGCATTTTGGTGACAAGGTTTACCGAACTGTGATCCCGCGTAACGTGCGCTTAGCAGAAGCGCCAAGTTTTGGTGCTCCGGCCATGTATTACGATAAATCATCAACGGGTGCCAAAGCCTATTTATCGTTGGCTGGCGAATTGATTCGCCGCGCAGAACAACAAAAGAAAGCCGAATCAACGGCTGAAGCCTGAGGAAGAACAGTGCTATGTCTGTGAAAAAACGAGGATTAGGGCGCGGCTTGGATGCCCTGCTAACCAACAATAAGCAATCACGTGATGCGGAGTCCAACGAGGCACAGCAAACCGAATCACCGGTACAAAGTGACCTACGCAAACTCCCTATCGAGTGGTTGCAACCCGGCAAGTATCAGCCCCGTAAAGATATGTCACCTGAAGCACTTGAAGATCTTGCCGCATCGGTAAAGGCACAAGGCATTATTCAGCCGATTGTTGTACGTGAAATCAGCCATGAACGGTTCGAAATTATTGCTGGAGAGCGACGTTGGCGCGCTGCTCAATTAGCCCGCTTAAGTGAAGTGCCAGTGCTCATCAAACAAGTTCCTGATGAAGCAGCAGTAGCCATTGCACTGATTGAGAATATTCAACGCGAAGATCTCAATGCCATGGAAGAAGCTACCGCATTGCAACGTTTGTTGGATGAATTCCGGCTGACTCATCAAGAAGTCGCTGATGCTGTGGGGAAATCTCGGGCTACGGTCACTAACTTATTACGCCTAAACAATCTTGAAAAAGAGAGCAAAACATTGCTTGAGCGTGGCGACATTGAACTCGGGCACGCAAAATTATTACTGGCGTTACAAGGCGACGCGCAAAGTGACGCTGCGCGAGTGATCGCCGCCAAGGCCATGACCGTAAGAGAAGCAGAAAAATTAGTCCGTAGTTTGTTAGAGCCGGGCAAACCTAAGCCTGAACCGAAACAACCGGATGTCGACATTCAGCGCCTCGAACAACGTTTAAGTGAACATCTTGGCGCAGCCGTTGCAATCAACCATGGGCGCAAAGGCAAAGGTAAAGTTGTAATTAATTACAGCAATTTGGACGAGCTCGACGGAATTTTGCAGCATTTGCAGCTTTCAGACAGCTAACAAGTTTGCAATTAAACCGCAAATCTTTATACTATCGCGGGCTTTTCAGCGAGGTTTTAGGCCCGTGACGAATACAATTAATAGCACTGGAAAACAGCTCGCTGCTCGCTTGCTTCGTGTGCAAGCTGGAGCGATTTTTTTATTGGCGTGTGTGTTCTCGCTAGTGCAACCCATTAATGGGTATCTTTATTTCTGGGGCGTGGTTGGCGGCGGCATAGCCGTGATGATCCCAACCGCACTCTTCGCATGGCGTGCATTTGCTTCAGGCGGCGCGCGTGCAGCACAACAGGTTGTGTCGAACTTTTTTGCAGGTGAGGCGATTAAATTGACCCTTGCCGTGGCCCTGCTGGTGGCTTTATTGGTGTTTACCACGCTCCCGTATAGTGCGGTTTTGAGCGGTTACATCATCACCTTGTTTGTGCAGTGGCTAGCACCGATTTTGTTTTTAAAATCAACTTAAAATTGTGGGAAATTAAGATGGCTGCAGAAGAGGTAACACTCACGAGTCATATCCAACACCACTTAACGAACGCAAAGATGTGTGTCGCTGATGACGGCAGCTTTGTTTTCAATAAGGCATGTGAAAATGCAGGGTTTTGGGCATGGCACATTGACACCCTCGCTTGGTCGATTGGACTGGGCATCTTATTCTTAATGTTGTTCCGTAGCGCGGCGAAAAAGGCCGATACGGGCGTGCCTGGCAAATTCCAATGTTTCATTGAAATGATCGTTGAATTTGTGGCGGGCAACGTGCGCGACACCTTCCATGGCAAAAGTAAACTCATTGCCCCACTGGCTCTCACCATCTTTGTCTGGGTATTCCTGATGAACTTGATGGACTTGATTCCAGTTGATTTCCTGCCGTCATTTGCCGGTTGGATCGGTTCCACATTCTTCGGCATGGACTCGCATGACGTCTACATGAAGATTGTACCGACCACAGACATTAATATGACTGCGGCGCTGGCTATCGGTGTGTTTATGCTGATGATTGGCTACAACATCCGGATTAAGGGTGTGGTTGGCTTTATCAAAGAATTGACGTTACACCCGTTTAGTTCAAGCAACATGTTTGTGCAGATTCTTCTGATTCCGTTTAACTTCTTGCTCGAAGTGATTGCCCTTATCGCGAAGCCGTTCTCACTGGCACTGCGTTTGTTCGGTAACCTTTATGCAGGTGAATTAATCTTTATTTTGATTGGTGCGGTCGGCCTGATGCAGTTGCCATTGCACTTCATTTGGGCGGTATTCCATATCCTAGTCATCGTACTCCAAGCCTTCGTCTTCATGATGTTGACGATTGTGTACTTGAGTATGGCTAGCTCGGAAAGCCACTAAGTTTTTTGTTTTACGTGTTTTAACTTTTACTTTTAGCTCTTAACTTTTATTGGAGAAAACAATGGAACTAATGTTAGGTCTTAAATTTATCGCAGTTGCTCTGTTGATCGGTTTCGGTGCAATCGGTACTGCTATCGGCTTCGGTAACATGGGTGGTAAATTCCTGGAAGCGTGTGCACGTCAGCCAGAATTAGCTCCTTCACTGCAAGTTAAAATGTTCATCTTGGCAGGTCTGATCGATGCGGTAGCAATGATCGGTGTTGGTATCGCCATGGTCCTGTTGTTCGTTCTGTAAGGCTCGATACACATTTTCGAACAATGAACGAATAGGAGGGTGGGTCTATGAACATTAATATGACCCTGATCGGTGAATTAATCGCGTTTATCGTCTTTGTGCTGTTCTGCATGAAGTTTGTTTGGCCACCGCTGAACAATGCGATTGAAGCTCGTCAAAAGAAAATTGCTGACGGTCTTGCTGCGGGCGAACGTGCCGAGAAAGACCTCGAATTGGCGCAAGCCAAAATCGCTGACGAACTGAAAGAAGCGAAAGCGCAAGCTGCCGATATCATCGCCCAAGCGAAAAAACGCGCGGACGAGACCATCGAAGACGGCAAGAAACGTGGTGAGCAGGAGCGCGAGAAAGTTGTTGCTGCAGGTCACGCAGAAGTCGAAGCAGAGCGGAATCGCTTACGTGAAGAATTGCGCAAGCAAGTAGCTGTGTTAGCTGTTGCCGGTGCAAGCAAAATTATCGGGCGCGAAATTGATAAAAACGCCCACAGCGACATTGTTGAAAAACTGGTCGCTGAACTCTAACCAAAGGGGTTTGTGCAAATGTCAGAATTGACTACGGTTGCTCGCCCCTATGCAAAAGCAGCTTTTGATTTTGCAGTAGAGAACGGCGCGTTAGAAAAGTGGAACGACATGATTGCGTTTGCAGCTGCGGTTGCAACGGACGCAACTATGGCTACTTTTCTGAGCAGCGCTGAAACGCTGGAAAAGAAAACTGACGTTTATGTTCAAGTGTGCGGTGAGCAGCTTGATGAAAATGGTCAGAACTTTGTCCGTTTGATGGCTGAAAATGGTCGTCTGAAAGCGTTACCTGCGGTACTTGCCTTGTTTGGTGAGTTACGTGCTGATTACGAAAAAGAAGTCGTTGTTGATGTTACTTCAGCGACTAAATTATTGAAAAAGCAGCAGGATGAACTCGTAAAAGCGTTAGAGAAACGTTTTTCACGCAAAGTTAAGCTGAATTGCACTGTCGATGAAAACATTGTTGGCGGCTTATACATCAAAGCCGGTGACACCGTCATCGACGGTACGGTGCGCGGCAAGATCGATCGCCTTGCACACGCACTGCAATCCTAATTGGGGACTTGAGCATGCAACTGAATTCAAATGAAATCGCAGAGCTGATCAAAAAACGAATTGAGAAATTCGAAGTGGTCAGCGAAGCTCGTAACGAAGGTACCATTATCTCGGTAACCGACGGTATCATCCGCATCCACGGCTTAGCCGACTGTATGCAAGGTGAGATGGTCGAGCTTCCAGGAAATCGTTACGCTATCGCTTTGAACCTTGAGCGCGACTCTGTCGGCGCCGTGGTTATGGGTCCATATGCGGACCTGCAAGAAGGCGTAAAAGTTAAATCAACTGGCCGGATCTTAGAAGTTCCGGTAGGTCGTGCATTATTAGGCCGCGTCGTGAACACCCTAGGTGCTCCAATTGACGGTAAAGGTCCTATTGATGCAGATGGTTTCGAACCTGTTGAAAAAATCGCACCAGGCGTTATCGAGCGTCAATCGGTCGACCAGCCAGTACAAACTGGTTATAAGTCAATCGATGCGATGATTCCAATCGGCCGTGGTCAGCGTGAGCTGGTTATCGGTGACCGTCAAACGGGTAAAACCGCTTTGGCAGTTGACGCCATCATCAACCAGAAAGATTCTGGTATTAAGTGTGTGTATGTCGCTATCGGTCAGAAAGCGTCTACTATCGCAGCCGTTGTACGTAAGTTAGAAGAGCATGGCGCAATGGAAAACACCATTGTGGTTGCCGCTTCTGCTTCTGAGTCTGCAGCACTTCAATACTTAGCAGCCTATTCTGGCTGTACCATGGGTGAATACTTCCGTGACCGCGGTGAAGATGCACTGATTGTTTATGATGACTTGTCGAAGCAAGCTGTTGCTTATCGTCAAATCTCATTGCTATTACGTCGTCCGCCAGGTCGGGAAGCATACCCGGGTGACGTTTTCTATCTACACTCCCGTTTGCTTGAGCGTGCAGCTCGCGTTAACGCGGACTACGTAGAGAAATTCACTAACGGTGAAGTGAAAGGTAAAACCGGTTCACTAACCGCTCTGCCAATTATCGAAACCCAAGCGGGTGACGTATCGGCCTTCGTACCAACCAACGTAATCTCTATTACCGATGGTCAGATCTTCTTAGAAACTGACTTGTTCAACGCGGGTATTCGCCCAGCTGTGAACGCCGGTGTATCGGTATCTCGTGTAGGTGGTGCAGCACAGACGAAAATCATCAAGAAATTGGGTGGTGGTATTCGTTTGGCATTGGCTCAGTACCGTGAGTTAGCAGCATTCGCCCAGTTCGCATCTGACCTTGACGAAGCAACACGTGCTCAGTTAGAGCATGGCCAGCGCGTCACCGAACTGATGAAACAGAACCAATATGAGCCAATGAGCGTGGCTGATATGGCTGTGTCTATCTTCTCTGCCGAAAAAGGCTATCTGAAAGATGTGGCACAGGACAAAATCCTCGACTTCGAAAGTGCGTTAATTTCGTACATGCGTAGCGAGCACGCTGACCTGATGGCTGATATTGATAAAACTGGCAACTATAACGACGACATCGAAGCCAAACTGCACGAAGGTTTGAAAACCTTCAAGAAAACGCAGTCTTGGTAAGCGCAACGTGGCTTCAGCTTGCTGAGGCCACACGTCGTTGAGTTAACAGGAGATTTATCATGGCCGGCGGTAAAGAGATAAAAACCAAGATCGGGAGTATTAACAATACTCAGAAGATCACCAGTGCGATGGAAATGGTCGCGGCGTCTAAGATGAAAAAGGCGCAAGAGCGGATGGCTTCTAGCCGCCCGTACGCGGACAGCATCTACAAGGTGATCGGCCATGTTGCCCATGCAAACTTGGAATATCGTCATCCGTACTTAACGGAGCGGGACGTGAAACGAGTGGGTTACATTGTCATTTCAACCGACCGTGGCTTGTGTGGTGGCTTGAACACGAACGAATTTAAAGCGGTCGTGAAGCATGCCAAATCACAACAAGACAATGGTGTTGAAGTTGACTTTGCAGCTATTGGCAACAAGGCAACGGGTTTCTTTAAACGCTTTGGTGGCCGTTTACTGGCGCAAACTTCAGGGCTTGGCGATAAGCCAACCGTGAACGATGTGCTCGGGACTGTGCAGGTGATGTTAGATGCGTTCGATGAAGGCAAAATCGACCGCCTGTACTTGGTGTACAACAAGTTTGTGAACACCATGCGGCAAGAGCCAACGATAGCGCAAATGCTACCGTTGCCAAAAGCCGAGTCTCGCGATGAGGTGCAGTCAGGTAGCTGGGACTACTTGTACGAGCCAGATCCACAGCCAATTTTAGAGTTATTGATCCGTCGTTTCGTTGAAGCGACTGTGTATCAAGGTGTTGTGGACAATATCGCCAGTGAACAGGCAGCGCGGATGGTGGCAATGAAGGCCGCTACCGACAACGCCGAAGACCTGATCGATCAATTGCAACTGGTGTACAACAAAGCACGTCAGGCAGCAATTACCCAAGAAATTTCGGAAATTGTATCGGGCGCCGAAGCGGTTTAAGGCGAAGCTTGCAAGAATTTTAGAGTTAGAGGAAATGTCATGAGTCAAGGTAAGGTCGTGCAAATAATTGGCGCGGTTGTGGATATCGAATTTCCACAATCAAGCGTGCCAAAGGTCTACGACGCGCTGAAGGTGACCGACGGTGACCTCAAGGGTTTGACCCTCGAAGTGCAGCAGCAGCTGGGTGGCGGTATCGTGCGTACAATCGCATTGGGTACTACTGACGGTCTGCGTCGTGGAATTACTATTGAAAATACTGGCGAACCAATCATGGTTCCAGTGGGTAAGCAAACACTGGGTCGTATCATGGACGTATTGGGCGAGCCGATTGATGAAGCGGGTGCTATCGGCGAAGAAGAACGCATGTCGATTCACCGTGCTGCACCTTCGTACGAAGAGCAGTCAAACGCAACTGAGCTACTGGAAACCGGTATCAAAGTTATCGATTTGATTTGTCCGTTCGCGAAGGGTGGTAAAGTTGGTCTGTTCGGTGGTGCCGGTGTAGGTAAAACCGTAAACATGATGGAGCTTATCCGTAACATCGCTATCGAGCACAGTGGTTATTCTGTATTCGCCGGTGTTGGTGAGCGTACTCGTGAAGGTAACGACTTCTATCACGAGATGAAAGACTCCAACGTATTAGACAAAGTAGCCCTTGTATACGGTCAGATGAACGAGCCTCCGGGTAACCGTTTACGCGTTGCGTTGACCGGTTTGACCATGGCGGAGAAATTCCGTGATGAAGGCCGCGATGTTCTGTTCTTCGTTGATAACATCTACCGTTACACCTTGGCTGGTACCGAAGTATCTGCTTTGTTAGGTCGGATGCCATCAGCAGTAGGTTATCAGCCAACTCTTGCTGAAGAGATGGGTGTACTGCAAGAACGTATCACTTCAACCAAAACTGGTTCAATCACGTCAATCCAAGCGGTCTATGTACCTGCGGATGACTTGACCGATCCATCACCAGCAACCACCTTCGCTCACTTAGATGCGACGGTTGTATTGTCTCGTGATATCGCGTCACTGGGTATCTACCCTGCGGTTGACCCACTGGATTCAACTTCACGTCAGTTGGACCCACTGGTTATTGGTAAAGAGCACTATGAAACAGCGCGTGGCGTTCAGTCAGTTCTACAGCGTTATAAAGAACTGAAAGACATCATCGCTATTTTGGGTATGGACGAATTGTCTGAAGAAGACAAAATGACCGTATCACGTGCTCGTAAAATTCAGCGTTTCTTATCGCAGCCATTCTTCGTTGCTGAAGTATTTACAGGCTCGCCAGGTAAGTATGTGTCGCTGAAAGACACCATTGCTGGTTTTAAAGGTATCTTAAACGGTGACTACGACGACCTGCCAGAGCAAGCGTTCTACATGGTTGGTAGCATCGAAGAAGCGGCCGAAAAAGCCAAGAAAATGTAAGAACCGGGAGGTTTAAATGGCAGCTAAAACTGTACAGCTTGACGTGGTCAGTGCCGAAGAACGTTTGTTCTCTGGCGCAGTAGAGACCGTGCAAGTGACCGGTAGCGAAGGTGAACTGGGTATCTACCCAGGCCACGCCCCTCTTCTAACCACAATCAAACCAGGTATGGTGCGCATTGTGAAAGAAGGTGGCGAGGAGCAAATCATCTACGTTGCTGGTGGTGTGCTGGAAGTGCAGCCTCACAACGTCTCGGTGCTTGCTGACTCAGCAGTTCGTGGTGATGAGCTGGATGAACAGAAAGCTCTCGAAGCCAAGAAACATGCTGAAGAAGCAATTGCAGATTCTAGTTCTGATCTGAGTTACGCAGAAGCGGCAGCAGAATTGGCACGGGCGTTGGCGCAGTTGCAGATTATTCGCAAAATCAAAAAATAATCGCCGAAACGCTAAAAATATGAAAAGACTCGTAAGTTCGCGCTTACGGGTCTTTTTTTCGCCTGTTAATTTTCTGTAATCCCGCTAGAATAGGGCATTCTGATTCACAACTGATTGATGGAAGGATTCATGGCATTGAGTGTAGTGGTTCTCGCCGCTGGCAAGGGCACGCGTATGCGTTCAGCGCTACCCAAGGTATTACATCCGGTTGCCCATAAAGCCATGGTGCAGCATGTGATTGACGCCGCTCGAAACTTGGCATCGGACGCCATTCATGTGATTTACGGGCACGGTGCGGAAGCTCTTTTGGAGCGTTTGCAAGGCCAACAGCTTAACTTTGTTGAACAAGCGCAACAGTTAGGCACTGGGCATGCCGTGCAACAAGTACTTCCGCATCTCAATGATGATGAGCAAGTACTTATTCTCTATGGTGACGTTCCCTTGACCCGCGTTGAAACCCTGGAAGCTTTGATCGCTGCAGGCGCAGAAACTGAACTCGCTTTGCTGACTGTCACCCTGCCGGATCCTACCGGTTATGGCCGCATTTTGCGTGATGCAGACGGCAATATTACGGGCATTGTTGAGCAAAAAGACGCGAGTCCTGAGCAATTAAAAGTCACAGAAGCGAACACAGGCATGATGGTCGCACAGGGCAAAGCACTTAAACGTTGGCTCAGTCAGCTGTCGAATGACAATGCGCAAGGCGAATACTACCTCACGGATATCGTCGCTATGGCGGCCGCCGAAGGTGTCGCCATTGCGTCAACGCAACCACAAGATATTCATGAAGTTGAAGGGGCAAACAATCGCCTCCAACTCGCGGCGTTAGAGCGTGCCTACCAGCAGCGCCAAGCCGAAGCGCTGATGCTCAATGGTGCTACGTTACTCGATCCTGCCCGAGTGGATGTACGTGGCAACGTCAGCATTGCCAATGACGTGGTCATTGATGTGAACGTTATTTTTGAGGGTGAAGTGGAACTTGGCGAAGGCGTGATTATCGAAAGCCATTGTATCCTGCGCAACTGTCGCATTGGAGCGCATTCGCGAGTGAAGTCCCATAGCATTGTCGAAGAAGCCGAGCTTGCAGAGCATTGTGAAGTTGGCCCCTATGCACGCTTGCGCCCGGGTTCGGTGTTAGCTGAAGGTGCCAAAGTGGGTAACTTCGTCGAAATGAAAAAGACCCGCATGGGTAAAGGCTCAAAAGCCAACCATCTGACTTACTTGGGTGATGCGGAAATTGGTGAGGGCGTGAATGTGGGTGCAGGTACTATTACCTGTAATTACGATGGCGTGAACAAATCAGTTACTCAAATTGATGACGGCGCTTTCATTGGCTCGAACACCTCGTTGGTGGCACCGGTTCGGGTGGGTAAACACGCGACTGTCGGTGCAGGTTCAACAGTAACCAAAGATATTGAAGACGGCGAGCTCGGTATTGCTCGTGGTAAACAACGGAATATTAGTGGCTGGCAACGGCCTCAGAAAAAAGGATAAAACCGATATGTGTGGAATTGTTGGCGCAACCTCAGAACGCCGGATCAGCGACATCTTGCTGGAAGGCTTAAAACGCTTAGAGTATCGAGGTTACGATTCTGCGGGTTTAGCCGTACTCAATGCCAATGGTGACATTGAAACGGTTCGTCGTACGGGCAAAGTACAAGCGTTACGCGACGCAGTCGGTGATTCGCCACTAGATGGCACCACTGGTATCGCTCACACGCGCTGGGCAACCCACGGCGGTGTTACTGAAGCAAATGCACACCCACATATTTCGTCGGATTGTATTGCTGTCGTCCACAACGGCATTATTGAAAATCATGACAAGCTGCGTGAGAAACTGCGTGGCTTGGGTTATACCTTTGTGTCGGATACGGACACCGAAGTGATTTGTCACTTAGTACACCATGAACAGAAAACCCATCAAGATCTCTTTGCTGCGGTGCAAGCGGCGGTGCGTCAGCTCGACGGCGCTTATGGCACTGTCGTTATGGATTGCCGTGAGCCAGGCCGTTTAGTGGTTGCTCGTTCAGGTAGCCCGCTGGTGATTGGTTTAGGTATTGGCGAGAACTTTATTGCCTCTGACCAATTGGCCTTACTGCCGGTTACGCGTAAGTTCATGTACCTCGAAGAGGGTGACATGGCTGATGTAACGCGCACGGACGTGAAAGTCTACGACCAATCTGGCGAGCGTGTTGAGCGTGAAGTCATTGAGTCTGACGGCAACTACGACGCCGGTGGTAAAGGCAACTATCGCCACTTTATGCTGAAAGAAATTCATGAGCAGCCGGTTGCAGTGCGAAATGCACTGGACGGACGCTTAGTTGATGGAATGGTATCGGAAGACGCCTTTGGTCATGGCTCATTAGAGCTACTCAAAGACATCCAGCACGTCCAAATTGTGGCCTGTGGCACCTCGTATCATGCCGGCATGGTTGCGCGCTACTGGCTGGAAGCTATGGCAGGCGTATCTTGTAATGTCGAAATCGCTTCTGAGTTCCGCTATCGCCAGTCGCATGTGCATCCAAACAGTTTGTTGGTCACCATTTCGCAGTCGGGTGAAACCGCCGATACCCTGGCCGCGCTGCGCTTATCGAAACAGCTCGGTTACAAAGGCAGCTTAACTATCTGTAACGTGCCGACGTCATCCATGGTGCGGGAATCAGACCTTGCCTATATGACCCGTGCAGGCACCGAAATCGGCGTTGCTTCAACCAAAGCATTCACCACACAGTTGGTTGGTTTCTTGATGCTGGTGCTTGCCTTTGGTCAGACTCGCGCTATGCGTGACGAACACCGCGTAGCCATTGTCAAAGCGCTGCAAGCCCTGCCAGCGAAACTCGAAGAAGCCCTATTACTGTCCGATAAAATCGAAGCACTTGCACCTGAATTTGCTGACAAGTATCACAGCTTATTCTTAGGCCGTGGCTCGCAATATCCCATTGCAATGGAAGGCGCGTTGAAGCTGAAGGAAATTTCATACATACACGCTGAAGCCTACGCTGCAGGCGAGCTCAAACATGGCCCGTTGGCGCTGATTGACGCTGATATGCCAGTTATTGTGGTAGCACCCAATGACGAGCTACTCGAGAAGCTGAAATCGAACGTCGAAGAAGTACGCGCCCGCGGCGGCATCATGTACGTGTTCGCCGACAAAGACGCCCACTTCGCGAGCGACGACAGCATGCGCGTGATCAACGTCACTCACTGCGACGAGCTGATTGCGCCAATCGTCTACACCATCCCGCTGCAGCTGTTGTCCTACTTCGTCGCCATCATCAAAGGCACCGACGTCGACCAGCCACGCAACCTAGCAAAATCCGTTACCGTGGAATAACAAGAAGGGCTCTAACGAGCCCTTTTTACTTATAATTTTGCATTAAATCGTTTTGCTTAAATTACGACAAAATACTAGTCGTACTATACGTCATACTTGCATTTGGCTGTTCATGGGTTATCGTGATTGTGTAAAAAATAATCAAGCCACGGAGCGGTACCTGCATGAAACTTTCGAATGTTCTCTCTGCTGTAAATCAAATTGAAAAATCTAAGTTCATAAATTTCTTGGATCGTGTATGTACTGAGGCTAGCGAGAGCGACAAAGTTCTCGCCAAAAGAATTAGTAATTTTGAGGGGCAAATTAAAGATGCGCCAAGCAGTGAAGTAACCCAGTTATTCAAATTGGCGCTCCCGCTTCTTACAAAAGAAGTAAAACGATTACTCGCATTGAGCGGCACTCAAGCATCATTGTTAATAAATATTCTAAGTCGCGATGGCAATTGTGTGGCGCAAGTGTCATGGATTGAACGACTGTATGCTAAAGAATGGAAATCCATCAATGATCACTCCCAAAAACTCAAAGAAATTATTTTTGCGGGTTCAGACCCCGGGATTTTTGATGAAAATAAAAGGCTTGGAATTTATTACTCCTGCTTAAAAGAAGCATTTCATAATGACGAAAATATTAATAGGGAAGCCAAAATTACGGATGAAGAGCGAGGCATTTTGAATGTTCTTGCTCACCAATTAGATGTAACGGCTGAAGATAAGGTAGCAATTGAACATTTGATCCATCCGATTGAAAAGTCGGGAGTTCAAGACTGCCTGAATCAATTGAGAGAGATTGGGTTACTGTTCATTAGTAAGAAGGAGCAATCGGTATATGTGCCTGATGAAATAGTAGTGATGCTGCATCGCATCCAAGGCAAACAGTTAGCCGATAAGCACATTTTACGCATTCTCCGAACCTTATCTGATGCCGAACTTTCGAATATTTTAAAGGCGCATGATAAGCGAATCCGTGGTGTTGACCGTAAGGAAAAAATCACCTCAATTTTTAAAATGGGTTTGTCGGCAACACAAATACTATCGCAGGACCTTCATAACGACAAAGCTCAAGTTAACGAGAGAAAAGAGAGGCTAAAGCAGCTTATTAGTGATTTACAACTAAAGCTTGATAAGCTCGGGAGCACTCTTGAGGAGCGTTGCGAATTGATCATTCAGGCGCTAAACACTTCGTCGGATAGAGAATTTAACGTGCTTTCTGCCACTGGTTATAAAGCTTTATTCGAAACTATTACAAAGCACAAACCAGATATTATCAAATTGCTCCGCACGGAATTCGAATTAGAGGACAATATCGAAATCGAGGTAGAACGCTTACGAGCACTCTCAATCACACCTTACGATATTCTTTATACTCTAACGAATGATGAAGTGAAATCGCTGAAAGTATCAATGGACATCACTCGCCGAGGAGATGTGCGTCAAGTTATTGTTGAAGCGTTTGCAAATGCAACGGATAAGCTAATTGAGAATTATGAAGCTCTAGCTCGTCGTGATTTGGCAATGCTGAGGCAACAAAACGTAGAGATTGCCGAGGCTGATATTGGTGTCAAGTTTGAAGAGGTTACAAAAGCAATCTTTGAGGAGCTAGGCTTCGATGTGGACGAGGATCTTCGTCGTTCCATCAATACTGCAAAAGACAAAGCAGACATCCTTATATCAATCAGTGAAGACGATATAATAATTGGTGAAGCCAAGACCTGTAAGAACGGTGATTTTGCGAAGTATTCCACAACGTCGCGCCAGATCAAAGCGTATGTAAACCGCTGTGAGTCAGCTGGCAAGCGCGTATCGCAAGTCCTTATCATAGCTCCGACCTTTTCAACCGATTTTATAGAATCTGCTGAACTCGATACCGAGGTGAATATTTCTCTACTCGAGGCCGGGGGATTAAAGAAAATATACGAAGCATTTAAGTCTCGCCGTAACCCGAATTTCTCAGCGAAGCTTCTAACTAAAGGTGGATTATTAAAAGCTGATCTGATTGCGAAGCGTATATAATCAACAAAGCAGGTAAAGTCGATGCGAGCTCATTTGCCGAGCTCGTTATCAATCTCTGCCATGAGTGAGTCATAAGTATATTCTGCTGTTCCGCTAGCAATGCCTTCTTGCAATAGAGATCTGAGAGTTTCAAGCTTCGCCTGATCTTCTTCCAGTTTGCGCAGTCCAGCGCGAATGACCTCGCTGGTCGATGCATAACGCCCACTCGCAACTAATTGGTCAACAAATTGATCAAAGTGGTCACCAAGACTAATGCTTGTATTCTTAGACATGTTGAGTCTCAATTTCAGCCATTAGTGAAGATTAGCAGGGAAGTGACAATTTATCCCCGTAATTCAGCTAATTCTCTATGATATGTGAGACTTCTCCATCTTGACAGAATCTCACATGCCTATCAAAATGAATGGTATCAAATTGATAGGTGATTCATGGAAGAAAATAAGCCAAAAAGATCGGCTGATCACCCTCTCACTGAGACGTTGGCGCGTAAAATCCTTGTTGATCTCGCAGAGAACAATACAGGGCAAATTCGGTGGAGTCGCCACGTAAAGATGAGAATGATTGAGCGAGGGATAACTTCTCGGCAAATACTGACGGTTCTGAAAAGCAGACATTCAGTGTTTCGGGAAGGTCCCTTTGAAGCAATTAACGGTGATTGGAAGCTTAATATAAGTGGGATGGCGGCAGGAACTATCATCCAAGTTACCTTGGCTATAGAGAACTTCCGAGATGACCCTGCTGCCGTGGTCGTGACCGTTTGGATTGAGTAGGAAAGCAAAATGTATCAGTACATTGAAAGCGGTTTGTCGAATGTGTATCTCAAAAATGGTTACTCCATTGACCGAGTCGACGGTGATGAGTTTGTCAGCATTGATGATATCAATGGGCTTCACCAGAAAATTGGACGACTCGTCGTTGAGAGTAAGAAGCCGTTATCGCATGAGCAATTTAAGTTTCTAAGGGTTGAATTGAATTTATCTCAGCGCGTTTTAGCGACTCGTTTTGGTGTATCTGAACAAACAATTGCTCGTTATGAGAAAGGGCAGTCAGAAATTCCAAGAACTACTGATGCGGCGCTGCGCTCGTTATATATGGAGAGCATCTCGAACAACAGCCCGGTGAGTTACTTCTTGGACTTGCTTGCGAATTCTGAGGCCGAACAAGCAGCTCAACAAATCCTGTTGGAAGAAGTTGAGAAACTATGGGAAGTCACCGCATAAAGCATATTCTTAGTGTTTTTGATGGTTTGCAAAGGCTCTATCAGAAACATTATCAGTTTCCCCATTCGCCACAAATTGAGTATGATAATATCATACTGCCAATGGTCAGGAGCTTAATGATGGGCATGCACCGGAAAACAATTACACTAACTGAGCATCAAGACGACTGGGTGAAAACGCAGATTGAAAGCGGAAATTTTGGTAATGACAGTGAATATATCCGGCATTTAATTCGCCGTGACCAACAGTCACAAGAGCGTCTTAATGCATTGCGTCAAGCGCTCCAAGATGGTGAGTCAAGTGGCGAGACAAAACCTTTAAACATGCAGGAGATAAAGGCTGCGGGTCGAGCTCGAGCAAAGGCAACGGATTAGTGTTGAAGCTCAATATAACGCCAAAGGCAGAATCTGACCTTATCTCCATTTGGTCATATACCTATGAAATGTGGGGTGCAGTTCAAGCGGACACATACCTTGATAGGCTCGAAACTGGAATGAATCAGCTTCGCAGGCATCCGTTGCTTGGCTCAGCTTATGATCATGTAGCGAAAGGTTACCGCAGATTGCAATTAGAACATCATGGCGTGTATTACCGGGTATCAAAAACAGAGGTGACAGTCATTCGTGTGCTGCACGAGGATATGGATGCATCTGCGCGGGTTCTGGATTAGGATAACCACATAAGAAAAAGTAGACGGGAAGCATTACGCTTGGTACTACCGAAAAAGCCCGAGAATGTGCACTGGTTGACGGGCCAATTTAGAGACAACCAGAAAGAGCGACTGTATCGAGAATCCATTCAAACGCAGGTTCGTTTTGACACCTGTCTGGCACTAATACTTGCCGCCTCCCTTTTTGGCATGTTTGCCATTACCGACTACTTTTTACTGGGCCTGACTCGAGAATACTATCTGTTAGTTGCCATGCGTATTACGGTGGTCAGCTTAACCGTAATTCTGGCGTTCTTTATTGCTCGTTGGGGGAGTTATTCAGAAAGGCCATGGTTACACGCCCTGCCACTGTGGATACTTGCCATAGGTATTATTTTGATTGTTCCATTGCGGCCAGAAAGTCTGGGCTCGCAAGTGACAGCGGTTGCAGTGGCAACCACGGCATTTTATCTACTCATCCCTAATCTATTGACCGTCGCGACTTTGGCGAGTCTATTCCTGTGTATCGGCTTTTTGGTTGCCGCGGTCGAGTTTGCAGGCGTCACCGGGGCCGTAACATTGCGGATCGGCTTACTCCTAGTCATGGCGAACTTAGTGGGTTTTTCCGCGCTACTGAGGCTCGAAAATCTACAGCGAAAACAGTTCGCTTTGTTGCGAGAAGAGCGTGAGCAGAATGACCATCTGGTAACTGAAATAGCGCGGCGAAAATCACTCGAAGCCCAGCTACGGCAGCTTGCGGAGAAAGATGCGCTCACGGGGTTGAATAACCGCAGTTACTTTATGCAGCGAGCTGGCACATTGCTTAAGCGCGCAGCCACTGAAAAAATTCCCTTCAGCTTGTTCATGGTCGATGTCGATCACTTCAAAAAAATCAACGATACCCTGGGTCATACCCACGGTGACCGCGTGTTGAAGCAGATTGCTGAATCTCTAGCGGAGTCTTTGCGCCCCACGGACGTCATTGGCCGATTCGGCGGTGAAGAGTTTGTGGTTGCCCTACCCGATACTGCTGCCAATGATGCGCAGCATCTCGCCGAGCGGCTGCGAGAGAGTATCGCGACATTAGCTCTGCAAGATGAAATGGGCGAACTGACGCTCAGCATCACTGTAGGTATTGCCGTCGCACAAGACGGTGAAACCGATCTCGAAGCCCTCATAAAACGTGCAGATGATCTGCTCTATACCGGTAAACGTGACGGCCGTAACCGCGTCGTTCTGTCTGCGTAGAGTCTGTCTCGAGCTCGCGCCCTAAACTCAGGCATCAAATGAGGTAAATCCCTCGATAGCTGCTAGAGTCATTCAAACGGTTGCATGTCGCACCTGCTTGGAGAAATAGCTATGTCGGTTGCTAGAGAATACTTTCACTTACGTCCTGAGGTGGAGAAAGCTTACGGGTATACCCATGCTTTGCGCATCGGGAATGACATCAAAATTTCTGGTGCTGTCAGCATGGACGACCAAGGAAATCCTACTGCTGTTGATGATATTGAACAGCAGATGAAGAATGTCTATGCGGACTTGCAGAAAATTCTGGAACACTTTGGTTGTACCTTCGACGATGTCACTGTTGAAAACGTTTTCACTACGAATATGGAGAAGTTTTTAGAGGCATCCGCTTATCGCAACGAGCTCTATACAAATCATTTTCCAACCGGGTCTTGGCTTGAAGTGAAAGGGCTGGCATTGCCTGAATTCATGGTTGAGATTGAGTTAGAGGTGCATTGCGCACGATAAGCACTAGCATGGCGGACAGATATAGGAGTAAATATGACTAATAATTTAGAACTAGCACAGAACGTCTACAAAGCCTTCGCTAAGGGCGATATCCCTGCTGTATTAGCAGGATTTGCAGAAGATATTCGCTGGGTAGAAGCTGAGGGTGGTCCCTATGGGGGTATTTTCATTGGTCCTGAAGCGGTTCTCGACAACGTCTTTATGAAGCTTGGCGGCGAGTGGGATGGATTCGCAGCTATACCAAGCGAGTTCGTATCCGAAGGTGCAACAGTTATTGCGCTCGGCGAATATAGTGGCACTTACAAAGCTACCGGGAAAAGTTTCAAAGCGCCTTTCGCACATGTTTGGAAGTTCAAAGACGGCAAAGTCACCTCCTTCCAACAATATACCGACACCGCCGTTCACCAGCGCCCGCTGCAAGCTGAATAATGTTGATGTAGTCTAATGAGAAAAGATATCGGATAGTGATGAGGTTCGGTTAGGGATGCCTATGAAACAATGGATTGTTGTACTAAGTGTGTTGGTGATTGGAGCAATTGGCTTTGTTTGGTGGTTTGACACGCCCGAGCAGCCAGTGGTTACCACCGCGCAGATTGCAGAGCCGGTTGTGCAAAAAGAGCAATCAATAATGGCCAAGCCAAAATCGGTCGAGCCTTCAGAACCCTCAATCCAAGAGGTAGATTTGATGCCATTCGCGGATCTTCGAGGTATAGAATTGAACATTGCACTCGTAAGATCGATACCAAATCTCACTGAACGTGTGGATGTGTTGTTGGCCCTAATAGAGGAGCAACATTTAGGCATTAATGAACCGTTAGAATGGATAGTCGGAAACGAGATATACACACCCATTTGGATGGCATTTGAAATTAGCCGCGGCACCATTACAACAGAACAGTTTCAACGATTTTTGGACTTAGGCGCAACGCTTCAGCGTAATGATTACACCGAGGATGTCATCGGTTTTGTCATGAATAAAGATATTCTCGCAACTTGGTACGATGAAACGGGTTTGGGTCCCGAAGACCATCAAGCGATGTTTGATCAAGCACTGATTAGGGGAAATGCCGACCTAGCTGAGTTGGTATGGGAGGATAAAGGTGGCCGTTTTGATCAGGTACATCTGTCTGAAAGTGCAGTTCAAAGTTATTTGCGCGAATACAGGAGTGTAAAACCTGCAGATACGGACAAATTATTAGATTCGCTAAAAAACTTTGAGTACGGAGACTCTATGCTTGAGGCGTTTATTGCTCATCAGCACGGCAGTATTGCTCGGATTGAAATGCTCAAAGAATATGGCGATTTGACCTTAGCTGAGCGGAACGATCTAGATAATGCAAAAGATTTAGAGCGAAGTAACCTTGTTGCCATGGAGGAAGTTTTGGTAGAAGCCCGAGAACACTTTGCCAAGCAAGCGAAAGTTGCGAATTAAGTTGAGCTAAGATCTCTGCTGCAACGTATTGTCTACCATGAACAATTGTAGCAACGGGTAAAGGTATGCTGATACGTTGGTTGATGGCATTGATAACGCTAACTATGGTGAGCACGGCAATGGCGACAGAAGAGCCGAAATACGAAGTGGTCGGCAAGTTTGGTGATATTGAGCTGCGTTTGTATGAGCCCATGATCGTAGCTGAAACCTGGGTTGACGGTTCAATGGATGATGCTTCTGGCCGCGGCTTTCGTCTGATAGCCGACTATATTTTTGGCAATAATACAGCTGTAGCTGGTGGCTCACGGGAAATTCCGATGACCGCACCAGTAACAATGGAACCAGAGTCGCAAAAAATTAGCATGACAGCTCCGGTAACCATGGAAGAGCAAGAGGGTCGCTGGCGTGTGCATTTTGTCATGCCAAGTCTGTACACCATGGAAACCTTGCCTGCTCCGAATAATGACGCGGTGAAATTGCGCGAAATCCCTGAAAAACACTATGCTGTTATTCAGTTTTCTGGCCTCGCTGGTGAGGAAAAAGTCGCAAAGAAAACGGCAGAGCTGATGGCATTTCTCACCGAGCGTGAACTGGAACCATTGTCCGCTCCAGAGCTGGCGCGCTACGATCCTCCGTGGACATTACCCTTTTTCCGCCGCAATGAAGTCATGGCTGCCTACGCAGCCGAATAATTCCTAATTATTCCTCAATATTCCTGATTATTCCTGATTTCCACTGGCCTTTCGCTGGTGGAATCAGGTATGGTCAACTTTCAACAAGTTCGCAACATATGAAAATCCGAATAGATTAGAAGGGAAAGTCCAAGATGAAAGTAATTGTCGGAATCTTAGTCGCGTTGATGTTGGTCGTTGGAGTCTATATTTTGTGGATGGATGATAGTGCATCAGAGCAAGAAGCTCGCAATATTTCTATACAACAGCCCGCGGCAGCCGCCGCGAGAACTGAGAATGAGGCTGCGGTGGCATCTACCGAACGGTTACAGGGCGCAGACGCCGCGGCTGAAGAAGATCCTGAGCTCGACCGTATCGCTGAGTTGTCAGGTCAAGAATTTGCGATGGCTCTATTGCAGCATAGCGGTGATTTGGATAGCAGTATTGAGAATATGCTCGTGATGATTGAAAGCGGCCGTATTGATGTGAATAAACGTATCGCTGAACTTGGCAATAGTCAGGCGATGACGCCATTTTTATTGGCCGTTGGCTTGTCACAAGGTCAGCTAACACTGGATCAGTTCCATCGGTTTTTGGATGTTGGGGTAACGTTGCAGAATGACGAGCTCAGCAAAGAGATGATGGCGAGTCTGGATAATCCTGAGGTGATTGAAGCATGGTATGAAACTGCAGCCTTTGGTCCAGAGGATCATGAGCAGTTGCTGAACAATTCGCTAAAAAATGGCAACCTGACTCTTGCAGAGATCATTCTTGAGGATAAAAAGGGTGAGCTTGATGGCATAAAGTTATCGAGCGATGCGATCGCGGGGTCGATCACACGAATTCAAGCAATTGCCCCACTTGAACTACAAGAACTTAAAGACGAACTTGCAGCAGCAGATGAGAAAGAACTAAAAATGGCCGAGTCTTTTTTGATACCAAGACTCCAAAATAGCGTTGATGAAACTGAGATTCTGCTTCAGTACGCAGAGCTTTCAGAAGAGCAAAGAACACAGGTCATAGCTGCGAACGAGCGATACAAAGACGAGCTAGAAGAACTTAAAGAGATACTTAGTACTCATAGTGGTGAGTAGCTCTACAAATTACAGGAATTGTAAAAAATGAAAGCAGTAGTAGGTGTAGTAGTCGCGTTGATGTTGGCCGTTGGGATATATATCTCACTGACCAGTGACAGCGTGCAACCGATAGCAGTAGTTTCACCGGAAACTCAACCTTCGAGCCCAGCTAGCGCAGTGGAGCAAGTGACGGCGTCGCCGGCAGCTGAAATAGAGTCGAGCGAAACTGCAGTAGCGTCAGAAGCGGCACCAACAGCACAAATTCCAGAAGAACTTGCCGCTCTAGCTGAGCTGAGTGGTCAGGAATTGATGTCGGCATTAATGAAGTACAGTGGTGATTCGCAAGCTGTTATCGAGAATACATTGCTATTGATTGACAGTGGCCTCATCAGCATTGATGAGCGGCTGTTCGAATTTGGTGGGAATCGTGCCATGAGTCCAATGGGTATGGCCGTTATGTTTTCGCAAGGCAATCTATCGGCTGATCATTTTAATCGCTTTGTTGCAGCAGGTGCTGAATTACATCGTGACGACATGAACTCTAAGTTTGTTGCAATGGTTGATGATCCCGAGGTTTTGAATACGTGGTATGACCGCGTTGGATATGGTCCTGAGGAGCATCAAGAGATGCTCGATGGCAGCCTGATTATGGGCAATGCGTCGCTAACAGATCTAATTATGCAGGACAAGAATGGTGAGTTAGACAATCTCGAATTTGGTGAATTTCCGGTCAATATGGTGATGGCTCAGATGAAGAGCCTAGAGCCGCTGAATCGGGAGGAGCTGGAAAATAACTTTAGTCAGGTTGAACCGGGTACGGAGAGAATCTCGGCCGAAGTGCTGGTTGCTCGCTATCAAAATAATCTCGATCAAATTGAGGTCCTAAAGCGTTATGGGAATCTTGACGACGAGCAACTCAAGCAGCTCGAAGCGGCGAATGAGGATCTCCTGAAGTCCATTGAGACGGTCAATGCCTTCGCTGCGGAATTCAATGGGTAAACGAACATGCCTGTCAGTACCAGAGCCTCCTAGTAAGAACGGGCCTAGCTTGCGAAATAGAGTGAGGTGTTTCATAGTGTTGAGATATCGAAACCAAAAAGCGTAAGTTTTAGGAGCGCTGGGACCGACTCAAAGAACAACTATGCCCTCACGAGAACAGCTCAAGCAAGTTATTAAAATTCAGTCTGAAATAGCCAAACTTGGGCTCGACTTAGGTCGGGTCATGCAGCATGTGGTTGAACAGACTCTGTCATTAGTGACCGCCGAAGGGGCTGTTATTGAATTAGCTGAAGACGGGCAAATGGTCTACCGCGCAGCTGCAGGCATTGCAGAGCCGCATATGGGCTTACGGCTGGACATGTCGACAAGTCTATCTGGCCAATGTGTGCGAACCGGCGAAATTTTACATTGTGTTGATTGCTTGACCGATGATCGCGTCGATAAGGCAGCCTGTGCGCGGATGAACCTGCGCTCCATGATCGTCTTACCGCTGACATTTCAAGACACTACTGTTGGCGTTCTGAAAGCCATGTCCATCAATGTGAATAACTTCTCTGACGATGACGTTGAAGCGATAGGAATGCTGTGTGATTTAGTAGCAGCGAGCATGTACTACTCGGTCAAATACGATATTGAAAAGTTAGTCCACCGCGCAACGCACGATTCGCTGACCGGTTTAGCAAATCGCTCTCTATTTATGGACAATTTGAGAAACTGTCATCAGAACAAGTCGCTCGGATATAATTCGTTAGGGTTGTTGATGCTTGACTTAGATGGCCTCAAACAAGTGAACGATGTATTGGGCCACCAAGCAGGTGACGCCATGATTCTGGAGTTTTCGAAGCGATTGAAAGGAGCTACAAGAAGCACTGATACTGTGGCGCGAATTGGTGGAGATGAATTTGCTGTGCTCCTGACACCATTCGGTGAGCGTGATCAGCTAGGTACTTTTACTGCGCGTATTCACGCAGCACTGACTGAGCCTTTAAGTTTTCAGAGCCATTCATTATCTATTCAAGCGAGCATAGGTGGTGCGGAGCTACCTGCTGATGGGACTGATTTTCTTCAACTGCTGGATATTGCCGATCAGCGTATGTACGCCGACAAACGCAGGCGCAAAGGCGACCAACTTCATTAATTGTTGTGGTAAACAAAAAAATAGGGGCACCGCAAGCGATGCCCCTATCTTCTAGCAGAATCTCCCTGGCTGTTCTCCCTCAA
This sequence comes from Pseudidiomarina aestuarii, assembly GCF_048263735.1. Classification (GTDB taxonomy): domain Bacteria; phylum Pseudomonadota; class Gammaproteobacteria; order Enterobacterales; family Alteromonadaceae; genus Pseudidiomarina; species Pseudidiomarina aestuarii_B. The sequence goes on from NZ_JBLXDX010000003.1 coordinate 476,481, forward strand.
GACCTAATCCAAAGAATCCTACTAAAAGCCGGTTTTAATCTACGCAAACCCAAACAATGGTGGGAATGCAAAGACAACAATAGCAGCCCAAATGGCATATACGGGTATGTAGTTCGTTTGCCAACGTTCAATGGCATTAAACCCAGTTTCATGGCGCAAAAAGCGAACGTAATGCCATGAATAGCCACTTAAACTTAGCAGCAAAATCAAGTTTTCGCCCAGCGCGGCAACACGATTCGGGGTGTAACCCATATCGAATATTCTGCCTGCAATGGCAATGAGCGCCAGCACATCGACTAATAAAGCCGACACAATCAACGCCAGCAATAGGACATCAAAGTAACCCACGGGTTCCCCCGGATCTCGAGAAGATACGGCATAGAGCACCAAACCCAAAACTAAAATGAGTAACAAATCGAGTCCAATGAGCACATCGCGCTGCACATCAAAGCCTTTCCCGGTGGCTAGCATGGTGACCAAGAAGGCAACCAAAAGCAGCGTAAAGAGCGGTGTAAACACTCGCGTTAGTACTGGAGCCATATTTTCAATGGCAGCCTGCTTCGACTCAACTAACCAGCCCGCCACAATAATTGCGCCCATAGCGCCAGCTGGCAGAATCCATTCCTGTGCAAACCACTCCACGTCAAACCCAATAAAGCTAAACATACCAATGGTGAAAGCAGTAAGAACACCGCCACCGAGTGCCATGAGTACATAGTAGATAACAAACTCACCGGAGAAGCGGATAAAGTCCATGCGCCGTGACTGGGTGCGCCACCAATCACCGCTGTACATCACCCCTACCGCAAACCACATAACAATTGGTAAGTGCAGCATTGCCAGAATTTCTGTTGAACCTTGTGGCTCAAACGGAAAGCCATTCATTGCCAGCGCTAGCACGGTGACGATACCAGCTAACACCAATAGCCCCTGTTTCCCGAGCTGGCGCTTCCAAACAAAATACAGCGCTAGAAATGGCAAACAAAATAATGGCAAATTGTGCGCATAAATTGGCGTAGAAGGGTCTTCAAACACCACGCCAAAAGCCGCTGGTAGCTTAAAAGCTATAGCGGCACAAACCGCTAGCAATAACACGATGGCTAGTTCTAGGTTGAACCAGCTCGCGCCAGCACCTTGTGGCGCTAACACTAAATTGCGCCACAAGCGTCCAGAGTGCACCTCGGCATACTCACGAGAGACCGACTCAATATCGCCAACCCGTTTCACAGCAATCAAAAATGCCTCGTCATCATCAAGCCCAGAGTTTCCCAAATGTTCTATTTGGCCACGTAAGTGGTCCTCTAGCTCATCAATGTCTTGCGAACTAATGACGGCTCGCTGTGCTAAAAAGTTCTTCCACTCGGTAATTTTGCTTTCGAGATCAAAAGCATCAGCTTTAAGCGGGTTGGTAGCCATGATCATCACTCCCTTGCATCTTCTCGTTAAATTCTTTCCACACCTTGTTCAGCGCTTCATTCACCAGTTCCCATTGTTGGCGCTGTTCAACAATGACCTGCTTTCCCGCTGGCGTGATGGCGTAGTATTTGCGCTTACGACCGGTGTCAGCCACGCGCCACAATGAGCGCAAATAACCTTGATGCTCAAGCCGATGCAAGAGCGGATACATCATGCCATCGGTCCAAGTCAACGCGCCGCCGGATAGTTCCTCGACCCGCTTTACAATCTCATACCCATAGGTCTCGCCCTCGGCAATAATGGCTAACACCAGAGGTGTCGAGGATGCAGCCATTAAGTCTTTCGATAGATTCATAGTTTATACCTAGTACTGTTATGTATAGAGGAAGTATACATTGTAGTTCTAGGTATGCAAGTGGGATTATGTGCTAAGTTAAGAGTGAACAGTGAACAGTGAACAGTGAACAGTAAAACGTAGGAATAGCTGGTCTCGAGGGGGCGTCGAGCTGTGTCTTTCAATCTCAGAATTGTGGAATGACGGGATGGAGTCGGGAGCGTGACGGCATAAAGTCGTCACGCGCAGTTCTGGTTTGGCATAAGATAAGTCCAGTTGGGGATAATTGAGAACACGTAGATGAGACTAGACGGCGACAAGATTAAACAACTCCGAATCGCGAGAGGTTGGTCGCAAGAACAACTGAGCGAGGCGAGCGGATTAAACCTGCGGACCATTCAGCGTTTGGAAAAAGGTGGGGTAGCAGCGCTGGAGTCGGGCCGAGCGTTGGCGGCGGTATTTGAAGTAGAGTTGTCGACTCTAATAGTGGATGCGGAGCAAGCGGCCAAACCAGCGACCTTTCGCGAGGCTATTGAGCATTGCTTTATTAACTATGCCGAGTTTTATGGTACCAGCCGCCGGTCACAGTATTGGTGGTTCTTCCTTTTCGTTTTGATAACCGTAGGCGTGGCGGATTTGATGAACGTGGTGCTAGCGAGCGTGGTTACTTTATTGCTGGCGCTGCCATTGTTAGCAGTGGGAACGAGGCGTTTGCGCGATGGTGGTCATAGCCCGTGGTGGCAGTTGTTATTAATTGTGCCGTTTGGACAAGTTGTTGTGTTGATATTATACGCGATGCCAACACTCGAGGAACGCCCATAAAAAAGCCCGCCGAAGCGGGCTCCCAGGGAGAACTCTTAGTTTCGAACTTCTATGTCGTTTGACACTGACTCGACGCCTTCAATGCCTTCAGCCAATTGCTCGGCTAAATCACGTTCGGCATCAGTAGCAACGACACCGCTTAGGACAACATTACCGTTGATAGTCTCAACGTTAATATCCATCGCACTAACTTGCTCAGCTTCGGCTAAAGCCGTTTTAATACGTGCAGTAATGGCTGCATCACTCAGGTAATCACCAGCTTCATCAACAGTTCCGCGAGCGTATTCAGCAGCAGCTTTACCTGCTTCTTCCATTTTTTCAGCGGCATCACTGGTGGTATCTTGCACGCGTTGCGAGTCTTCCTCACTGCAACCCGCTAGTGCCAATGACGACAAAGTAACAACAGTGGCTAGGCTAATCACTTTGAAAATTTGCATAAAAACCTCCTATGGTTTTTGCGTGATGATCAGTTGATTCACCTTCAGTATAGACAATGGCAGTCAGCTTGCAGGATGTTTACTCGATCTTTGCGCTCGCTAAATCAATAAGATAGTCAGCCAGAGCGCCCATACCCGTGCGCTCACCACCTGCACGCTGTTCCGCACCACTGTTGTAGTTGGTATTGGTATTCACATCGTAAACCATGAGCTCACCGCTCTCGCTTTCGATGAATTCAATTCCAGCCACGTCAACCTGAGCCTGCTCTAAAAAGCCCTGCAGTTTACGAATAATGTCATGCTCATTGTAACGGTCAGTCAATGTGAACTTGTGCTCATTAGCTGCTGGCTCCTCGGTTGTGGGACAAAACGCATCACCAATATCACAAACATCGGCAGGACATAGCTCGAAGCCATCTTCGGTATTCACTTGCACCGTGTACACAAAGCGCCGACCTACAAATTCTGCACGCGTAATGTAAGGCGCCTGTGGCCGCACGTAGGCTTGCAGCAACCAAATGCCATCGAGTGGCTCCGCATAGGCGTCGCTATTAACGAATTGTTCGAGCGCAGCAACGGAGTCATAGCGCGCTACACCCAGCCCTTTGCCACCGCGGTTCGGTTTCAGAATAAGTGGCCAGTGATCAAACGCAACAGCTGCTGCAACAAGTTGTTCGCGGCCCACTACTGCCCGAGTCGCGGGAACATGCAGTCCAGCCGCTTCTAAAGCACGATACTGAGACAGTTTGCAGGTTTCGAGTGCCAAGGCAGGCGTCCCATTGACCACTGTTCGGTTATTTTTCTCGAGCCAGGTTAGCGCCATGCGGGTCAGTTCGGGGGCGAAGCGATGTCCGCGAGTATGCGACGAAGCACTCATGCGATTGTAATAGACCGCATCATCAGGAACGCTGTCGTACGGCACGACACCCGTATCTAAAAACCATTCTTTGGCTTCCACGCCGCGTTCTTTAAACGCTGCATGCAGAGGCACAACCCATTCTTCATTTTCATGCATGATCACAATTGGACGCATGTGTTGGTACTCCAAACGCAAACTGATAGATGACTAGTGTAACTTACTGCGTAAAAATCCTATGGATCTTCGCGTTATAAGTTATGAGTGAGATATTTCCTGCTAAGATAACCACTTCACCGAAATTTCACTGAACCTTCACTTAACAACAAAGGGCGCAACCATGAAATGGATGATATACGGAGCTAATGGCTACACGGGTGAATTGGTATTGCAATATGCCAAGACGTTAGGCGAGCAGCCGGTGTTAGCGGGCCGTAATCGTGCAGCCATTGAGGCATTGGCTGAACAACATCAGTTACCAGCTTGTGTGGTTGATTTAGCCGACACTGCGGGATTGCAGAAAGCTTTGGCTGATGTTGACTTGGTTGTTCATTGCGCGGGTCCATTTGATGTCACCGCCAAGCCGATGATTGAAGCTTGTCTGCAAACCAAAACGCATTACCTCGATATTACCGGTGAGTTGAATGTATTCGAGTACGCACACAGCCGGCATGATGATGCGGTTCGTGCAGGTATTGTGTTGTGTCCAGGTGTCGGTTTCGATGTGATTCCAACCGACTGTGTTGCCGCTCAACTTAAAGAAAAAATGCATGATGCAACGCATTTGACGTTGGGCTTTGATTCCGCGTCACGTATGAGCCGAGGCACGGCAAAAACCAGTGCGCGTAAACTCGGTGACGGCGGCGCTGTTCGGAAGGATGGCAAGATCACCTCGGTGCCACTGGCCTATCGCACCCGAAAAATTGATTTTGGTGGTGGCGAAAAATTGGCAATGACCATTCCGTGGGGCGATGTTTCGACGGCATACCACACCACGGCCATTCCGAATATTGAGGTGTACATTCCAGCCTCACCACGGTTGGTGAAACGTTTGCAGCGCATGAATTGGTTTCGCTGGTTGTTGCGCATGAAACCAGTCCAGCGCTGGCTCGAGAAGAAAATTGAGCAACAACCTGCAGGTCCTGATCAGAAGCAATTAGAAAATGCGACGACTCACGTATGGGGAGAAGCTCGCAATCAAGCTGGCCAAGTTGAGACACTGCGTCTAGAAGTATTGAATGGCTATAAGCTAACCAGTCGTGGAGCCGTCGATGTCGCAATGCATGTGCTCGGTAATCAACCTGCCGGTGGATTTTATACACCGTCGAAGCTTTGCGGCGCCCAGTTGGTCAACCGCTATGTCGTCGACCGATAGAACATAGGATTGAAGAAAAAGGAATTCTTATGAAACGTTCGTTTTGGCTGGGGTTACTCGCAGCCGGCCTCATTAGTCAGGCATCTGTAGTGAGCGCGCAAGACGCAAGCGACGACGGCACCGAGTTTGATGGTGTTGAGGAGCTGGAAGAGGAAATTGATGTTAATGACTTGATTGGGACATTTTGGGAGCTTGGAGCCGAACAGAAGCGTGGTGTCTATGAGCTGCGCACATACCGCCCCAATTTCATCCTTCCGGTGCACCATAGTTCGGACATTAATAAGCAACCAACTTCACCGACACGCGGTGATTCAGAGCGCATCGAAAATTATAAGCCTAACGAGGTTAAGCTCCAGTTATCGCTACGGACTAAGATTTTTGAGGATATCTTCCTGCCAAATGGCGATATTTGGGTGGCTTATTCACAAACATCCTTGTGGCAAATGTATAACTCGGACGATTCATCTCCATTTAGGAGCACCGATTACAATCCGGATATTTTCTATGTATTACCGGTAACGGAAGAGTTCGACTTCTTGCCGGGTAAAGCGCGAATTCGCATGGGTAAATTTGGTTTTGCCCATCAATCGAATGGTCAGCGCAAGCCCGATAGCCGCAGTTGGAACTATTTCCATTTCGGCGGTGTAGCGGAATATGATGATGTCATTTGGGAAAGTTCTTATAAGCTACGAGTGAATGAAACGGGCGATGATGACGATAATCCAGATTTAGTGAATTACCGCGGTAATTTTGAAAACACGTTTTCGTGGATCAATGGCACGAGTACTTACAGTCTCAAACGCACATCGCCGTATTTAAGTTTGAGTCGCGGATCGTGGCAAATTGATTACACGCGCCCAGTGAGTCAAAGCAAACCCGACGGCTTGCGCTTCTACATCCAAATATTCTCCGGTTATGGTGAATCTTTGTTGGACTATAATCATCGTCAAAACCGCATTGGTTTTGGCTTCTTGCTTCTCAACATTTAAGCGCCGGTATGACTGATAATTATCTCTTAAAGCTCCATCACAAAGTCTTGAAGTGGCCGTTTGGCAGGCAGCTTTTTTCGCGGCTGTTTGCCAGCAAAGCGCCCTATTTTAAAAGCATCAAACCGTTGATTACGGAGTTGCGACCGAATTTTTGTGAGCTCACCATACCTAAACGCAAAGCGGTGCAAAATCATATTGGAACCGTGCACGCTATCGCGTTGTGTAATGGGCTAGAAATGGCGATGGGTGCAGTTGCCGAAGCTTCAATTCCGAAGCACTTGCGCTGGATCCCAAAAGGCATGACTGTAAATTACACCGCGAAAGCTGATAGCGATATTCGTATTACTGCGGAAGCTGATCCAAACGGCTGGCACGTGGGCGACTTAGCTGTGGTAGTGAACGGTTATCGACAAGATGGAACGGTTGTCATTACTGGCACCATCACTATTTATATCTCGGAAAAGCCAACAAGGAAGTCGTGATGAGTGGATTACCCGCGTGCCCTGCATGCAATTCTGAATACACCTACGAAGACGGCGCGTTGCTCATTTGTCCGGAGTGCGGACATGAGTGGAACGCCAACGAGCCTGCGACTCAAGGAAAGGTATTTCGAGATGCTAATGGCAATGAGCTGCAGGACGGTGACACCGTGACCGTGATCAAAGACCTAAAAGTAAAAGGTTCGTCTTTGGTGGTCAAAGTCGGCACTAAGGTGAAGAATATTCGCCTGACTGAAGAGGGTGATCACGACATCGACTGTAAAGTAGATGGCATTGGACCAATGAAGCTGAAAACCGAGTTTGTGAAGAAAGCTTAGGCGAACTCAAGTAGCGCACGGAGTTCGCTTTCAATGGCAAACACGTGCGCATCATGCGCCTCGAGCTCGCGCAACGCTTCAGCAAGTTTTAATAAATACTCACTGTTGGGTCCGCTCGGGCCTTCAGAACGTGCAATATGTGCAGCGATTTCCGCTTCAGTTGCAGCACCTAAGTACGCCTCGTTATCGGGACCTGCTACATAAACGAGTCCTTCAACCGACTGGCCATCGTCAAGCCATTCAAACTCCGTAAAAAACCGCAGGTAGCCATTTTTTTCGCGATGGTCGAGATGCGCAAACACTGCCGGTGTTACTTCATAGGCCATACCAATGCAGTTGGCATCCGGCGCTTCTATTAAGGTAGCGACTCGACCAGGTGACTCAGGAGTTCCTCGATGATCATGAGAACCCTGCCAAAAGCGACGTTCCCAGCCATGAATACGGGCAGGCCGACGCTGTAGGTAAGGAAAGTCGGCCTTGTAGATCAGCGATCCATAGCCGAATAACCACACGGAATCGAGGTGATCGAGTGGCTGGGCTTGTTGATTTTGTTCAATAGTATTGTGCGACATAACGGCACTGAGTATAACATGAGGTAGCACAGGGTTCAGTGAACGAAAGTGCATAAGATGTAACCAAACGAGGCAGCGCAATGGAACACAAAATACCACCCCCACTAGTCATGGTAATCGTTGGATTACTGATGTGGCTCACTGGCCATTGGTTCCCGATGGAAGCTTGGCACTTTACCGATTTACAGGGCGCAGCGAGTGCCTTTTGGGCGGTTGGCGCTTTGGTAGCCGTTGCCGGAGTCGTCGAATTTCGGCGGGCGAAAACTACCGTGAACCCACTGAATCTGGATAAATCTACGCAGTTGGTTTCGGGTGGCATTTATCGTTTCACACGCAATCCGATGTATTTGGGTATGTTACTCATTTTAATTGGTTGGGCTATTCATCTTCAGCACATTGGCGCATGGCCATGGCTCATTGGTTTCATTCTGTTCATCAACCGCTTTCAAATTGAGCCGGAAGAACGAGCAATGGCCAAATTATTTGGTGAGCCTTATGTCGATTACTGCAAGTCAGTTCGACGTTGGTTCTAACGCCCCAATAATGCGCCAGCGAGCTAAAACTGGCGCCTTCAAACTCGTCAAATACAAGTAGTCTCCTACTTCAATTGCACCTGTGGTCTGCGGATAGTCAGTGGCGGGTTCCTGCAAGTTCTCCAATACTTTGCCATTGCCATCAATAGCAATCACATGCGCATAGTCCGTAGCTTTAGGGCGCAAAAAAGCCGGTAAGCGTTGCGCAATTTTACGCACGCCAGGGTATGCCGCCATATTGTCGAGGAAATCGTTACGCGGTGACACCAAGCCCACCCAATAACGACCGTCGTTACCGCGATTCACGTTGTCTGGAAAGCCTGGCAGATTATCCAGAATGATTTCCATAGTTCCTTGTTGCGGACCTTTCAGCCAATACTTAAGAACCCTATATCGTCCGGTTTCCACCAGAAGTAAGTAGTTACTATCATGGCTTACAGCTACACCATTGGCGAACTGCAATCCCTCTAATAATACGCGGGTGTTGTTGGTGGCTGGATTATAGCGGAGCAATCGACCGTTCCCACCGTGCTCCATGATATCGAGCAAACTAGCTTCATAAGTTCCGCCAAAGGCTTCGGCACCAAATTTGGTCGATGCATCAGAAAAGTAGATCATGCCTTCAGCATCCACATCCACATCGTCCGCATAGCGAATCGGGATGCCTTCTGCCTCATTGGTCAGCGTTTCCACTACGCCATCATTGGTAATTCGCAAGAGCCCACGGTAAGCGTCTGCTACCAGTAGTCTTTGGTTGCGATCAAATTCAATACCGAGCGGCCGACCATTGGTTTGCGCAAAAACCTCCCATTCACTGGCATTCAAAGCACGCCGCAAAATAGCTCCGCTTTTGACGGCAATGTAGAGGTTTCCCTGGGCGTCCTGTGCCAGATCTTCAGGGCCGGATTCGACCCCAAGAGACTCGACCTCAACGGAAGCAAGCTTCGAATTCTGTTCGAATACACCGGTGTAGCCTTTGTTCTGAGGCGCGCTCCACGCTTGTGGTTCAATCGCAACAGGCCATGTGAGTAAGTACACGATGACTAGAATGATAATACCGAGTATCCATTTCCACATATTCAGAGCTCCGCTGAGTAATTAAGTCCCGATATAGACTAGTCTATTTACATAATTTCAGCAGCAAAAAAGTCAACATATGCTATAACTTAGTGCTACATGAGTTATAAAAAGGATCTGCGATTGCGCTGCTATTTTTCACGCCAAATTAAAGGCCTAGTAGTAGTCGCTATGGGACTATTTTGCGCAGGCGCAGTGTATGCACAATCAACGTCGGTGATTCGTATCGGCGTGTATGAAAATCCACCTAAATTAAGTTACACCGACTTCGAAATGACTGGCATTTTTGGTGATGTCATTTACGCAGTGGCTGAGCGCGAAGGTTTTCAACTGGAGCCAGTTCCCTGTGATTGGCAGCAATGTTTGGAAATGCTGGAACAAGGGCAGATTGACCTGATGCCTGATGTCGCGATTGACCAACTGCGTGACCGTCGGTTTGCTTTTCATCGGGTGCCCGTCTTACGCAGCTGGTCACAGTTGTATGGCTCAAATGATGTGAACGTTCGCAATCTGCTGGATTTGGATGACTTGCGCGTTGCGGTTTTGAAAGACTCGGTTCAGGACATGTATTTGCGTAATTTAACCGAGAGCTTTGATTTAAGTACAACTTGGGTCAGCGTCACTAGTTTTGAAGCGGGCTTTCAAGCGGTTATTGAGGGGCGAGCTGACTTAGTTGCTGCTAATCATCATTTCGGCGACATGCGAGCTCGACAGTTAGAGCTATTTTCAACACCCGTCATTTTTCAGCCTTCGAGGCTCTATTTTGCCGCTTCTCGCGGTGGTCCTGCAGAACCATTGTTACCCATAATCGACAGCTATCTGGAAGCATGGCAACTCGATTCGAGTTCACCGCTTAATCAGTCTTTAGAGCGATGGGGACTTTATGCGGCACCCACAGCCATTCCAAAATATGTCATTGCAGCCTTAATTATTATCGGTCTTGCACTGACTGGAACCTTAGCGTTTGTATGGACATTGAGGGGCCGAGTGAACGTAAAGTCCACTCAGTTGCAACTTTCGGAAAATCGCTTCAGCACAGTTCTTAACAGTGTTGAGGCCTATATTTATATTAAAGACAGAGATTTGCGCTACCAATATGCGAACCGAATGGTGGCTGACTTACTGCAAACCACCGAAACAGACATTATTGGTAAGACGGACAGTGACTTCTTTGACGACAAGACGTGTGCGAATTTACGCCAGAATGACTTGCGCGTTATTGAGAAGGGCGAGCGAGTTTCTGACGAAGAGACCAACGTCACGGCTACAGGTGAAAAGCGCACATTCTTATCAACCAAAATTCCATTGAAGGACGCTCGCGGGAATGTCTATGCGCTGAGTGGTATCTCTACAGATATCAGTGAGCATTTGCACATTCAGGAGCAGCTCAATCACGCACGGTTCTACGACACCGTTACCGGTTTAGCGAATCGTCGACTCCTGTTAGACCGGTTAGAGCATGCCCTCGCGAATGCGCAGCGGACCGATTACGAAGGCGCTCTATTGGCCATTGATTTGCATGATTTCTCAGTGGTGAACGACGCGTTCGGGCATCAATTCGGTGATCAGTTATTGCAAGAGGTGGCGCGCCGAATGGAACGCCTGATTGATGAGGCAGACACTGCCGCGCGGCTGGGTGCCGATGACTTTGTGGTCGTGCTGGAAAACCTCAATGGTGATCGTGAGCAAGCGATTCTTGATGCGCGGCAATGGGCACATGCGCTGATTGAAGTGTTGCATGAACCTTTTGAAATAGACGGCAAGCAATATGTCACTTCAGTCAGCATTGGCGTCACTATGTTTTCAGACACCGAAGGTGGCGTTGAGGTATTAATTAGGAATGCCGATTTAGCTTTGGCGGATGCCAAGCAAGAGGGTCCGCATACCATTCGCTTCTTCAATCCGTCCATGCAAGAAAACGTTAGTCGTCGCGTGCATTTAGAGTCAGCCATGCGCAATGCGCTCGAAAACAATCATTTTCATTTCTTCGTGCAGCCCCAGGTCGACAGCCAGCACCATGTCACCGGTGTTGAGCTATTAATGCGTTGGTCTGACGCAGAACTCGGCTATGTGCCACCCAGTGAATTTATTCCAGTGGCTGAGGCAACTGGCTTGATTGTACCTATGGGCGAGTGGTTGTTAGGTGAGGCTGCACGCCTCATGCAGCGCTGGCAAGAAGATCCGCTCCTACGTGATCTCACCGTCGCGGTGAATATCAGTGCGAAGCAGTTCCGCCATGCCGGCTTTGTCGACACGATCAAACGCATTATTCAGCAACCTAATGTGAATGCCTCACTGCTTGAGCTGGAAATCACGGAGAGTATGTTAATCGAGGACGTGCAAAATACGGTTCGTCGTATTGCCAAACTCAACGAGTGGGGTGTTCGTTTCTCATTGGACGACTTCGGAACCGGCTACGCGTCATTGTCTTATTTGAAGCAATTACCGATTTACCAATTGAAGATCGACCAATCATTTATTCGTGACATTCTCACCGACACCAACGATGAAATTATTGTCAGCACTATTCTTGGCTTAGGTCGGAGTATGGGGCTGGAAGTGATTGCCGAGGGCGTGGAAACGGCTCAACAGGCTCGGCGATTAAACGAAATGGGCTGTGCCAAATATCAAGGATTCCACTTCGGCAGACCGGCCTCCCCAGTCGAGTGGGAGGCGCGGCTGCGTGAAAGTCGATTGACTATTTATGCAGGTGGTAATTGAAGCGTTAGCCGTTGTGGCAGAACGTTAACGAGTCCAGCGCGAACCTGATGCCAAAACACTGAGAGCAACAATAGGCCTGTACCGATAACCAATCCGATAATAGCCGTACCCAAGTCAACGATACCAAAGCTATTCAAAACGTTACTGAACACATAAATCACATAGGCTAAAGCTGAGACCATGAGTGCTCGGCGGTCGATGACCAACGAAACACAACCAATCACCAAATACAGCGCAATAGTGATCAAGGCTTGGGTGACACCAATAGTGAAGTCTCCCTGCGCAAGGGTGCTAAAGATCGGGTGCACCAGCAGTGGAGCTGCAAGCAAATGCAGCCAAAAAGCCACGTCAGAGCGGCGCGTTTGGCGCTCAAGATCGGAGCGATCCCACTTTAACGCGAGTGCAAACACCAGGAGCCCTGAAATAAACAATGCCACCTTCAACAACGTATCGGAAAACGCAAAAGTCATTGCCAGTAGCGACATAATGACGCCAATAACGGCAGCAATTCCGGCGGCGAGCGTGATGGGCACTTGAAAGCGGAACCAATGCGCGGTGGCCACAAGCGAGGCAACAATAAAAGCAACCAGTGGTGCTTGAGGTCCCTCTTGACCAAATACTGGCATCAGGCTCATCAAGGTGCCAAAGAACGCACCGATCAAACAAGCGCCGAGGAAAACAATAGACGGCAGTGCCATGCGGCGAATGCGGGTGAAATATTCCGCCATACCCCAACCTGCGGTCAGCACAAAGAGACCACCAAGCCAAGGTGCAATTGTATTCCCTAAAGTCCACAATGCAGCGAGTGCAAGCACCGCGGCAATCACAACAAATATGTCGTTAAAGCCCGTGATCAGTCGAAAGTGCTCTTCATCCGCAATAGAGGTCGAGCGATTTTTTTCCACATAATGGCGAAAAGCGTCCGCAGTTGCCTCCGGTACAACGCCTTCGCGTACTGCGTTGGATAAGTCGTCTTCGGTATACATATACTCACTCCTAAAAAGGTAGGTACATAGCCATGTACGAATACCCACTGTCAGTTTTATACTGGCACGAATGTTTCACATCTGCGAATAGTAAGCGTAACAAACTATTGCATCTTTTTTGACTCAGCCAAGTGGCAGCGAGGAGACCTATGAGCTCACATCATCACCATCATCATGGTGGGCATCATCACCATCATGATGCCGCTAGCGGGCGCATTGGCTGGGCCTTTGTCTTAAATTTGTGCTTTACCATTATTGAGTTTATTGGCGGTATCTTAACCAACTCTACTGCGATTATGGCTGATGCCATTCACGATTTAGGTGACAGTCTAGCTCTAGGTAGCGCATGGTTATTGCAAAAGCTTGGGCAAAAAGACGCGAACCAATCACTCACCTATGGGTACCGCCGGCTCTCGTTGGTTGCCGCATTTATCAACGCAGTTGTGCTCGTGATTGGCTCTATCGTTATTTTAACGATTGCCATTCCGCGGTTGTGGGACCCGGTCATGCCACATGCACAAGGCATGTTGTGGCTGGCCGTGTTAGGCATGCTGGTTAATGGTTATGCAGCTTACAAACTGAGCGCAGGCAAAACACTGAATGAGCGGGTCATGAACTGGCATCTAATCGAAGATGTGCTGGGTTGGGCCGCGGTGTTTGTCGTATCTATTGTGCTGATGTTTGTGGACCTGCCGATTCTCGACCCGATCTTATCTATCGCGTTTACTCTGTTCATTCTGGTTAATGTGGTGCGAGCTTTGGGCTCGACGATTAAAATTTTCTTGCAAGCAACACCGGATACAACGTTGTATCCGGCCATTGAGGAACGGTTGCGGGCGCTAAAGCCAGTGGCTGATGTGCATCACTTGCACATCTGGTCACTCGACGGTGAGCATCACGTGTGTACTGCGCATTTGGTGCTGCGTGGTGAGCTGACCGCTGCTCAACAACTGGCCTTGAAAAAGGAGGTTGCGGAGCAACTCAAACCTTTCGAGCTGGCGCATACCACCATTGAGTTTGAATTGCCCGACGAATTGTGTCGCGATGCCGATTAGGCGAGTTACATCCAACGCCGCCGGTCGCTAGCAACGGCATGCACGTAGCGGGCTTGTAACTCGAGTGCTTGATTCAATGGATAGTACTCCAATGTTTCCGAGCCTGCCGCCGTATGAATTTTGACATCCGCAAAACCAAGCAGTCGCAACCAAGGTGATTCTGCAACATCAATATGTTGAGCTTTATACAGTGGATACCAAGTTTCACGGCAACCAAACACACCACGGCGAACCACCAGCCAGCCATCTATTTCAGCGTAGGTTTTGTAGTGCCAGCGCGCTACGGTATAAGCTTGAAGTAACAGCCATACGGCAGTAATCACCGCCAGCGCGACGACAAACGAATCCGCTTGGAAGTAAAAAATAACCGCAGCCACGGCAAAGAGAATAGCTAACCATAACGCTGGTGAAATAAGAGTCAGCTGTGAAAACCGGCGGAATGTAGCTTGGGTGCTATCGGGTAAGCGCAACCAATCACGCCATTGTTGCACTTGCTCTGGCTTCAAAACCGGGATGGTGAACTGGGTTTTGGCTTGTCCTTGGCCTGCAGCCATAGGTTGTAATTGCCCTACTCGCAGGGTTGAGCGCTCCAATAGGCGAGCCCGCAAATTCTGATGAAAGCGCACTTTCTGCAGCTTGTGGTAGCGAAAACTTAACGTCCGAATACTCAGCAGTCCGCCGCGCGCCTGAAAACGATTATTGCGAACTGAAACGGTGAGATTATGGTACTGCACCACACTCAGGAATATTGCAGCAATAAAAAGCAGTGCAATAAAGCCAGTCACGATTCCGCCGTAGACCCACCAATTCCCTTCTTGTAGAAAGCTAAAGTTAGCAACCAACCAGTCACCGGCTTGGTCGTAAAAGTCGTCGAGCTGACTGAGTGGATACAGCAGTAGTGCCAGTAAGAGGAATACACGGTTATCGATAATACCTGCGCGAATCAGTTCACCGACGCTAAAGGTCTGTTGCTCACTATCAACGGCATCAATCTGCTCACCCTGCTCGTTGGTCTCAGCGCGAACAGTCTGCGCCAACATTTGCTGGCGCAACTCCAAGGCATACGCAACTTTCAGTCCTGGGATTTCGACTTCTTTACCCGCTGAGCCAGCGCTATCTACCCGCAGCACTGTGCGTCCAAGTGGACGGAAATACCAAGTTTCATGGAGTTCCGCTTGCTGAATACGGTCGTATTTCAGAGTGAGATTTTTCTTACTAAATACGCCCATGCGAATATGCACAGCGTCATCCGTGACCGCAAACAGGAAGAATCGATGCGTCAAAATGGCATTGATGATGGTAAACACCACATAGCCGCCAGCTAGCGCATAGGGCAGCCACTTTTGCTCACTGACTAGGATCACCGTCAGTAAAGGGATGAAGTTTGAAAAGTTCGTCACCAGTTGTTTAAAGGCTTTCAGCAAAAAGAACACCACGGTGACCAAAGGTGTTCTTTGCCAAACGAGCTCAGTCATGCTGAGCCTCATCCGCATCGGTTAGCGGCTCAGGTTCATGTGCAATGGTTTGCATCAGTTCCGCTTTGATTCGTTCTGCTTCAGCGAGTGCGAGCCCCGGAATGCTCAAGTCGGCACCACCACTACCTGCTGTAAATACCGCCACGCGCCCCAAACCAAAGAATCGATCAGTCAGACCCTGTCGAACTTCGGCGTGCTGGATGCGGTTTAGCGGCACCGCGCGGGAGTTGCGCCATAAGGCGCCGCGGCGTAGGTGCAAGGCTTCAGAAGTTTCAGCATAGCCGGTAAAGCGATAGCGCCGTGGGGCCCAGAAAAAGGTAAAGAACAGAGTGACCAGAGTCCAAATAACGCCAACTATCCAGAGTGAATCAAACCAACTCGCAGTGCGATTAAAATAATAAATAGGCAAAAAAATGGCACTGATCAGCACCATATCAATGAGGCTCAGGAGCTGTAACTGTCGTTGATAGGCGGGTTCGACATGTCGCCAGGCAATGGTCATTGTGATCTCTTCCTCGGTTGAATCGCTATTGAACGTCCATATGTAGTAAAGAGCATACTGCAATTTAATCACTGACCGATAGGAGTAACCCATGAAAATCTTAATGATTTTGACGTCGCATTCTGAATTAGGCGACAGTGGACATAAAACAGGGTTTTGGGCAGAAGAGTTTGCAGCGCCTTATTATGCTTTTAAGGACGCTGGCGCAGAAATTACATTAGCCTCACCAAATGGCGGTCAACCTCCCATTGATCCAAACAGCCAGCAAGCCGATGCGCAGACGAACGCGACCGTTCGTTTATTTGAAGACGAGTCTGCATTGGACCAACTTGCTACCACACTCAAACTCACGGAAGTAAACGCCAACGAATTTGATGCGGTGTTTTATCCAGGTGGGCACGGTCCGTTATGGGACTTGGTCGACAACCAAGAGTCGATTGGTTTAATTCAGAACTTCTGGCAGCAAGGGAAGCCAGTAGCTGCTGTGTGCCATGCGCCAGCGGTGCTTGTTAATGCCAAAGATATATCAGGCGAACCGCTGGTGAAAGGCAAGCGAGTCAGTGGTTTCACGAATTCTGAAGAGGAAGCGGTTGGCTTAGCTGCAGTAGTACCATTTTTGCTTGAGAATCGGTTACGGGATTTGGGCGGTGACTACCAAAAAGTTGCGGATTGGCAGCCATTGGCGGTTGTTGATGGGCGCTTAATTACGGGACAAAATCCAGCATCGTCTGAAGCGGTTGCCGCGGAGCTCATTAAACAATTGAAAGCCTGATCGAGTAGGCAAAAAAAAGGCCAGCGAGGGACTGCTGGCCAAACAAGGAAAGCTCCATGGTGTGGAACTCGCTATTCAAGGAACAACCAGAGAAGAACGTTGTTTCCTGTTCAGGAACTTATTCAGTCAGTTCCTGCATGCGAGCACGCAACTCTTCATCCGTTTGTACCGCTTGCACAATGGTGTTGTACTCATCGGCAGACAAACCTGAGTCGTTGACCGCTTCAATCATTTCTTCCTGAGCTTTTTGCTGAATAGCTTGTGCATCTTCCGCAGTTTCAGCGCTTTGGAATTGCTCCGTATACTTACCGCTGATTTCCTGTACTGACGTCATAGCGTCAACAAATTGCTCCAACTGCTTGTCAGAAACATCAATTTCTGGTGCTTGTTGTTGCATCGGTGCTTGTGCTGCAGCGTTACCTTGCTGAGGTGCCGCAAATGCAGCTGATGAAGAACCTAAAGCAACGGCGATAGCTAATGTAGTTAAAGTCTTACGCATGATTGCGTCTCCTTCTTTAAAAAATGTACTGATACTAGAGCAAGCACCATGCCAACTTTTTAAGTTGTTGATTTTAATTGGGTATCTTAGTCAAAGTGAAATAGAATCAATCTTTGTGTATACTTTTGATACGTATCACTACTGGATCAAATGTGACAAAAAGATACACATCGGAACACAACTACACGCCTCGTTATCGTGTCTTGTCCGGACTACAGCGAACACTGCTGCTGTACGTGGTCCTGCCTTTACTGGTTTTAACTGGTATTGCGATTAGTTTTGGGTTGGACGAGGCAGCAGAGGTTGAAGATGCGCGGCTACGCGGAGATATCGAATTAATCGGTCGGGCAATACGATTACCGATTAGTGATGCGCTCATCCGCGGCGACTTAACCACAGTTCGAGCGAACCTTGATTCGGTGTTTAGTATTGGACGAGTCTACGGTGCGTCTGTGTATGACGTTAACGGCGCCCTCATTGCCTCAGCTGGTATTGTCGAGTCAGACCTTAGTCAAAGCTTATTGGCTGAGCAAGTGGTGACCACAGGGGAACAACAAGACAGTTATCGTGAGGTCGCTGGACGCGATGTATTCTCGCAATTCCTTCCTATTCAAGATCGTGGTGGTCAAATTATTGGGCTGCTGCAAATCACCCGCAAGGCGCAAGACTTTGAGCGCTCGTTCAGTCAACTTCGGCAAATCGCTTGGATTACTTGGTTAGTTCTGGCGATTGCTACGGTTGCCATCCTGATTTTCGGTCACTACCGAGCGGTTGGTCAGCATGTCGATAAATTAGTGGCAAGCATGCGCCGAGTGGCGCAGGGCGAACGCGAACATCGAGCCAACACTGACGGACCTGAAGAGCTACGTGAAGTGGCACAAGGCCTAAATCGAATGCTGGATTCGATAGCCGCCGCAGAAGCTGAACTTCAGCGGAGTCAGGCACAGGAAGCAAAACTCAACCAACAACTCCAAGCTAGTGAAAAGATGGCGGCTATTGGACAAGTTGCCAGTGGCGTCGCACACGAGCTCGGTGCACCCTTAACAGTGATTGATGGGCGAGCAAGACGACTGCAGCAAGCTCATGAGGATACCGAGTCACAACGGCAACTCGGCGCTATTCGTGGTCAAGTGCAGCGACTAACCAGCATGGTTAAACAACTTTTAGCCTTCAGCCGAACCCCAATAACCACAGCGCAACCATTGCCGGTTCAGCAATGGCTCGAGCAGGCCTACACCAGTATTGGTTTTGAAATGGATCCGCAGCAAGCACAGTTGCTTCCCGCGCGAGTCGACGCCGATCTGTCAGTGTATGGCGATCCTCAACGACTCGAATTGGCTCTGGTCAATGTACTACGCAATGCAGTGCAGGCTGCACAGAATAAAGTTGAGGTGACTGCTGTTGCCGACAAGGAAGCGATTCGTATTGAGGTGTTGGATGATGGCGAAGGACTAGCGAAAGGCTTAACAACAGAAGCCGCTGTGCGTCCGTTTCAAACCAATAAGGCACAGGGACAAGGAACGGGTCTTGGCTTGGCAATAGTCGAACATATTTTATCGGATCACAGGGGGACTTTAGCATTGGAGAACTCTGCTGAAGGAGGTTGTCGAGTAACACTGACATTGCCACGTTGGCAGCCATCGTCTGACAAAAGAGGTGCGCAGTGAAACGTGGTTTGCAGCTAGCCGTTATCGAGGACGATCCGGGATTACGCGAGTTATTGCACGAAGAGCTCGAAAGTGAAGGCTTTGTGGTACACCCGTTTGAGTGTGTCGAAGACTTTCAAGCACAGCGAACGCAACTTGCCATTAGCTTAGTGATTAGTGATATCCGTCTGCCAGGGCAGTCGGGTTTGGAGCTCCTGCAGCAGTTGCAGCAAGAGCCCCAACCACTGCCTTTTATTCTCATCACCGCCTTCGGCACGGTTGACCAAGCCGTACAAGCCTTGCAGCAAGGCGCTGATGACTTTATCACCAAGCCTCTCGATTTAGAGCATTTGCTGGTTAGTGTGAAACGCGTGTTGGAATATCACCAATTGCGCTCCGAAGTTGAGCATTATCGCCGCGCACGCGCCTCAGAGCAGCGCGGTCCGGGTGGCATTCTTGGTGCCAGCCGAGTGATGCGCCAGCTGTTTCAGGATATTGAGCAAATAGCACCAGGCGATGGCAGTGTTTTGGTTTTGGGTGAAAGCGGCACGGGAAAAGAATTAGTCGCTCGTGCATTGCATAAAGGGAGTCAACGCGCGGAACAGCCATTTATTGCCGTGAACTGCGCAGGTATTCCCGCCGAACTGATGGAAAGCGAATTTTTTGGTCACAGTGCCGGCGCATTTACGGGTGCTCAGAAGGCTCGAGCTGGTTTACTACAAGAAGCCAACGGCGGCACTTTATTGCTTGATGAAATGGGCGAGATGCCATTGGCACTGCAAGCAAAATTACTGCGGGTCTTACAAGAGGGAACCATGCGACCTGTAGGAAGTGATCGAGAGGTTCAAGTCGATGTGCGGATTATTGCTGCGACCCATCAAAACTTAGAAGCTAAAGTAACAGCGGGCGAGTTCCGCGAAGATTTGTTTTATCGCTTAGAGACCTTTGCCATTCAGGTGCCGCCTCTGCGCCAGCGTGGTGATGATGTGATGTTGCTAGCGGACTATTTTCTCGCCCAATTACAAGCGCAGCAGGAAAAACCTATTGAGGGTTTCAGTGCTGACGCAGTTGCTACACTTACTTCGTACCGCTTCCCGGGAAATGTGCGAGAACTTCAAAACGCCATTGAGCGCGCTTACACATTTTGCAGTGAGGGAGCGATTAAACCTGAACACTTGCCCGCGAGAATGCAGGACTCTCATCAGCAAGACGTGGAGCAACTCGTTCCTCGAAATGGTGACTGGCCGTCATTGCAGGCTGTCCAGGAGGACTATGTTCGGCAAGTATTGGCTCATACTAATGGGAATAAGCAACAGGCCGCTAAAATTCTTGGTGTGACGCGTCGTACCTTGTATCGCTGGCTCGATAGTCTCGAGCCAGCGTCTCGGAATGATTAATATCGGCGGGTGATGCGAATTCCCGCTTGCAGCTCACGGCCGACGCCTGGTTCAAAGGCGCGGCCACTTCCTTGATTGACCACAACTGATCCAACATAGTCGCGGTCGGTTACATTGTGGATCTTCAACCATGGCGCCAATGTCCACTGCGCACTCGCGTGTTCATATTGTGCCGCGATGTGCCACAGTGCATGACTCGGTGCCACGACCGTGTTGTCGTCGGTGGCAACCACATCGCCGCGGTAATCCACCACCAGATTGAATTGTAGTGGTTGCGGTAACGGTTGCCAATTGAGCTGTCCGTAGGCTTGCTGCTCGGCGATACCCGGTAAGCGATTGCCATCACTGTAGGTTGCATCGAGCCAAGTAGCGGAGAAGCGTGCATCCAGCGTGTCACTCAAGGTCCAATCGGTTTGCAGCTCAACACCGCGGCGCTCGGTGCGTTCGGCATTCACGTAGGTAGTCCGACCGTCATTGCTTTGGTCCACTACAATTTCGTCACTGGTATCGATTTGAAATGCACTGAACTGTCCGCGCAGTTCGGGACGTTGCCATTTAATCCCCACTTCCCACTGCTGGTTCTTGGCGGGACCTAAGTCTTCATTAATACCGGTGGCATTATTTTGGTAGGCCAGTTCCGTCAATGTCGGTGTTTCGAACCCGCGCCCGCGAGCAATGAATACAGTCCAGTCATCATTGAGCTGGTAATTCGCACCGAGACTCCAACTGGTGGCTTGCATCGACAATGCGCCGCTGTCTTCTGGATTCACGCCAGACACCACAAAATAATCATCAACACTGAAGTCGACTTCGTTGTAGCGCACCCCAGCTTGCCAGGTGAGCGCTTCGGTCTGTTGCCACTCGGCAAGGGTAAACAAAGATTGGCTGTTGACGGTACCGAGTTCATCACGACGAACATCGCCACGGCTACCAAAGTCATTCACATAACCAAAGCGACGGTCATTTTGGTCTGCCCAAGCTCCGCCAAAGGTTAACTTCACGGTGTTGGTGAGCGGCATGGTCAGGGCCGCATCAATTCCCGTAAACGCTCGGCGCAAATCAATGACTGCACCTGAACTGGTGAGGTCACTGCCAGGAAATGGCAGATACTGTTCGATGTCACGCCAACCGCGCCAAGCGCTGACATGCCACTGGCGTTCGGTACCAGTGCCAAGCACTGTGGCTGAAACTTGCTGATGATGAATCGATTTCCGGGTATTGAAGCGACTTGCACCACCGAATGTTTGCTCAGGATCAGCGCGCCAATCGGCAGGGGTGAGCGAGCCAGGGTCTTGGAGTAATGGCGCATCATTGTCATCGGCACGGACAGTCAGCCGCATGTCGTCGGTGAGTTGTCGATACCAACGTAGTGCTAACTGATCGCGCTCAGCGCTGTTCTGGTCACGCGGGCCATCGGTTCGCAGCCGAGCACCAACCACACGGATCGCATCGCGTTCACCTACCCAATCATTTTGCAACAGCCAGCGCGACGTCGAATTTGCCCCAGTTAATGCATCCACACGTAGTTGACTCACTTGTGGAGTCTGGCTGCGCCAATCAATGACGCCGCCGGCAGCGTTACCATAGATACTCGCTAGGGGGCCGCGCAAAACCTGCACGTTATTTGCCTCGTCGAGCAAGATGCTGGATGTCTGTGCTTGCCCATCAGGCATCGATAATGGGATGCCATCCAGACGCAACAATACGCCTCGTACGCCAAAGGCAGAACGGGCTCCAAAACCGCGTAATGTAATTCGGGTGTCTTGCGCATAGTTTGCGCGCTGGTCACTCTGTACTCCAGCGATGCCTTGCAGGAGTTCGCCAGCATCAATGCGCAATCCAGGCAATTGCTCATCAGTACTAAGATTGCTGACTGCAGCCGCCGTATTACGTTGTGGTTGTGGCGCTGCTTCGGTCACCACAATCACTTCATCGGCCTGTTGTTGAGCGTATCCAGAACTACTAGCACCGGCAACAGCCAGTGCTATCAGGACATGTCGCATAATTACTCCGCAGGCTTGATTTGAACTAATGAGCCATTACGGTCATCGGTAATAACGTAAATATAGCCATCTGGACCTTGTTCAATGTCGCGAATACGGCCGATGCGATCAGTGAGCAGCGCTTCTTCGTGCATGATCCGCCCATCTTCCATATCTAAGCGAGCTACTTGTTGACCGCGTAACGCACCAACAAAGAGGTCGCCTTGCCATTGCGGGAACGCATCGCCGGTGTAGAACATCATGTTGGAGGTAGCAATAGACGGCACCCAGTAATAAAACGGTTGTTCGGTTCCGTCTTTGTGCGTTTCACGAGTAATGATGCTGTTGTCGTAATTGACACCATAGGTCACTACTGGCCAACCATAGTTGCTGCCAGCCTCAGGGATGTTGATTTCATCACCACCTTTCGGGCCGTGTTCCACTGTCCATAGCTCTCCGCTATCAGGATGCAATACCGCGCCTTGCACGTTCCGATGCCCATATGACCAAATTTCAGGTAATGCACCGTCGGTATCGACAAATGGATTGTCTTCCGGGACGCCGCCATCTGGCCAAATACGAACCACTTTACCGTGGTGATTATCGAGCGTTTGGGCGTCTTGCATACGTGAACCACGATCACCGAGCGTGATATACAGGTGACCTTCAGGTGAGAACACTAAACGTGAACCAAAGTGTTGGCGGCTGTTATATTTCGGCGCTCCGCGAAAAATAACTTCAACATTTTCGAGACCATTGTCACCGAGTTGGCCGCGAGCAACGGCTGTACTGTTACCGTCACCACCAGCCGGATCTGCCTCAGAGTAGCTTAAATAGACCAATTGGTTTTCGGCGAAGTCAGGGTCGATCGCGACATCAAGCAGGCCACCTTGACCTACCGCCACAACTTCAGGGACGCCGTCTAAGGTTCGTGTTGTGCCATCGAGTTTCACGTGCTTCAGTGCGCCGCCTTTCTCGGTGATGAGCAAGCTGCTGTCAGGCAAAAATGCCATGCCCCAAGGACTAGCCAAACCATCAACTAATGCATTCACTTCAATAGAATAGCGCTCGGTCTCGAGAGTCGCAGCCTGCGCTGTGCCGATTGATGCTGCTACCGCCGCTGCCAATAAACTACTGAGAATTGGTGTGGTCTTCATAGGTACTCCTTGCTGAATACAGTCATAAGTGTGATTGTAAATATAGGGCAAATCACTAAATGGATTAAATTTTTTACGTAATACTTGGCATAAATTCGTTCAATGTCCGAGTATGTAAGGTAGACGACTTATCGAGTAATGTTGTGCGTTTCGATTCGACGTCGGTTTTTTCCTGATAACAAGAAAGGAGCACGACCATGCAAAATCGTATTGTTAAGAGCGTTGCCGTAGCAGTTATTGCGACTCATTTAGCCGCTTGCGGAACCATTCTCTATCCAGAGCGCAAAGGTCAAGTGAGTGGCCAAATTGACGCGGGTGTCGCTGCACTAAACGGCATCGGCTTGCTATTCTTCTTAGTACCTGGCGTGATTGCGTTTGCCGTGGACTTTAATAACGGAACTATTTACTTGCCAAACTCGACGAGTGTCGATGGCGAAGATGACGGTTTGCGTATCGTTCAAGCACATCCAAATCTGACACCGAATGAGCTTCAAGAAATTATCGAAAAAGAAGTCGGTGCATCGGTTGATTTGAGCAAAGCGCAAGTGGAATCGCGTACTGCACCAGATCAAGCGAGTATTCAACAAGAATTAACCACTCGCACCGCTCCATAACCGTTTCACAACTATGTTTGTTGCTACTGGAGCAATCGCTCCGGTAGCAAATCCGCGATACACTCCGCAAGTTTTCTGAACGTTTGACGACGATTAGTCGTCGGTCGATAAATTAAACCGATTTCCCGACTCGCTTGCTGTCCTTTGGGCTGCAGAGCCACTAGGTCAGTGCCATTCAAAATACCGCGGTCAATGGCCATTTGCGGGATAAAGGTGGCGCCACGACCGGCGTCAGCCATTTGCACTAGGCTGTGTAAACTCGTTGCCGTAAACGGATTGATTTTCACCGACTCGGCAAGTTCACAAGCTGCAACAGCATGCCCAGTTAAACAATGTTCGCGTTCCAGCAGAAAGATTGACTGGTCGGGTAGCTGCGAGTAATCGATCGGCTCTGGCAACGACTCTGCGAGCTGTTTGTGCATCACCAATTTAAAGGGATCGCGCCCAAGCACATAGGACTGGTTCCCTTGGATATCCATGGGGAGTGCGAGAACGACCACATCGAGCTCACCATTACGAAGCAAGTGCAGTAAGTTTGCTGTTGTATCTTCACGAATATTTAAACTCAACTTATCGTAGTTGCGCTGCAAACTTTTACTTAAGTCGCCGAGAATAAACGGCGCTATGGTTGGAATACAGCCCATTCGCAGGGGGCCTTCCATAATTTTGCCTTGGCTTTGCGCGAAATACAGCAGCTCTTCGGTTGCGGTCAAGATTCGGCGAGCCTGATCGACTACCTCCTCACCCATGCCGGTAAATAAGAACGATTTATGATCACGCTCAATGAGTTGGCAACCTAATTGCTCTTCTAAATTCTGAATGCCGCTGCTCAGTGTCGATTGACTGACATGACAGGCTTGTGCCGCACGATTAAAATTTTGGTGTTGATGTAGTGCGAGCAAATAGCTGAGGTTTTTTAGGCTGGGCAACTTACTCATAGATTCTCTCGCTTGATGTGTTGATACAATCTTAATTGGTATTTTCGATTATCATAATCCTCTTTATTCGTTTTCACAAATCAGAACGGAGCTTTATACTCTGGTTCATAGTGAAGTTCATGTTGTTCTTATCCCTGAATTTAGGCACTCCCCCACACTGATAGTGCCCCCTGGTGTCGTTACATACGGCACCTTTTTTTTTATTCCTTTTTTGCCTATTTTTTGTCTGGGTATTGTCACACGGCTGTCACATCTGCCCGTTATAGTGTGTCTCGACTTCCCTGAGATCTGGTTGTTACCTTGGACCCGTGCCTGCGAGCACGGGTTTTTTTTGCTAGGCTAGAGACATTCTTGCTATTGCTAGCTCAGCCAAGGACATTCATGCAGATCAATCTCGAACGCCTCCAGCAAAACCTTCACGACCTCAATGAAATTGGTTACAACCCAGACGACCGAGGGTTTTACCGTATCGGCTTTTCTGATGCCGACATGCAGGGGCGTCATTGGCTGATGGAGCGTGCGCGCAGTCTTGATCTCGATACTTACATGGATGGTGCGGGCAACGTCTTTTTTGGCATCGGTGCGCGTGACAAACCGATGATTTTAATGGGTTCTCACATTGACACTGTGCCGGCGGGTGGCTATTTCGATGGCTCGTTAGGCGCGATGGCTGCCTTGGAAGTCATTGAAACCATGCGCGAGCACCAGCCAGAGCTCGATACCCCTATCTGGGGCGTAGCCACCGCTGAGGAGGAAGGGCGTTTTGGCGGTATGTTGGGCGCGCAAGCCATGAGCGGTAAGCTCACCCCGGATTGGTTGCAAGAAGCACACGATGCAGACGGCGTGTATTTAAAAGATGCCATGGCAGCGCAAGGACTCGACGTGATGAAGGCGCTCGAAGCTGCTATTCCAACCGAACGACTGAAAGCATTTGTGGAGCTACATATTGAGCAGGGTCCCGTTCTCTTTCAAAAAGACCTACAAATTGGTGTCGTTGAGGGGATCTCCGGAGTCTTTAAATGGATTGTCCATTTAAAAGGTAAAGCGGATCACGCAGGCACCGCACCCATGGATATGCGCAGTGACGCTTTTATGGGACTGGCGGATTTTGCTCACGAAATCGAGCGCATCATCGCTGAAAACGGTACGGATAAATCGCGGATTACGGTGGGTAAAGTTGAATTAAAGCCCGGGCATCCGCACACGGTACCTGGCGAAGCCATATTTACGATAGTCGGCCGTGATATGGACAATGACATCATGACCGATCTCGCGAATGCATGCCGTCGAGCGTTATCTGCAATTGCCCGAAAGCATCGGCTCATGTTCGAATACGAGCAAGTGAGTTGGTTAGCTCCAAAACCCTGCTCTTCACGTCTCGTTGACCTAATTGAACAGCAAACTAAGCAGCGTGGTTATAGTTATTTACGGATGCCCAGTGGCGCCGGTCATGACACGCAGTTTATGTCTGAGGTAACGGACGCTGGACTCATCTTTATCCCCTCCATTAATGGCGTGAGCCACGCCCCCGATGAGTGGTCACACTGGCATGATGTCGAAGCTGGTACCAATATTCTACTCGATACTGTTGCTGCCATAGCTGGCGATAGCGATCCCAATGCTTGGCTGCATACCAGAGGCAAAGAGAATGGTGATAAAAACTCTCAATAAAGCCTTTGAAATTCGATATACTGACCCGTATCGAAGCACTTGAAGTGGTACTGTGATGGAACAGAAAGTGAAGGTGCTGGCTGCCGACCAGGTTAAAATTCATCGGCCCGATCCCAATGAGCGTGACAATCATTATGCGCCGCGTAATCGCATCTATGTGCGAGACGTCAAAGGCAGCCTTGAATGGTTTCGGCGCAGCTTTGGTTTTATTCTTCTCGCGCTTTTTATTCTCATTCCCTGGCTGCAGTTCAACGGAGAACAAGCAGTACTGCTGGACATCGGTAATCAGCGTTTTCGCATCTTCGGTATGACGTTGTGGCCACAAGATCTAACCATTCTTGCCTGGATAGCCATTGTCGCCGCATTCGCATTATTCTTTGTGACCACCCTCTATGGCCGCGTATGGTGCGGTTTCATGTGCCCGCAAACCACGTGGACCTTCATCTTTATGTGGTTTGAGAAAAAAATTGAAGGCAGCCGCAATCAGCGCATGACCTTGGATCGTCGCCCGTGGGATGCCAATAAGGTTATGCGAAAAGTCGCGAAGCACACCTCGTGGTTGTTGGTGGCGCTGTTTACTGCACTTATCTTTGTTGGCTATTTCACCGATATCCGTCAGCTGTTTGCTGAATTCTTCATTTTGGAAACGGGTTTTTGGGCAACGTTTTCAGTACTGTTTTTCACTTTTTGTACCTATGGCAATGCGGGCTGGATGCGTGAAATCATGTGCACGCATATTTGTCCTTATGCTCGGTTCCAATCAGCCATGTTTGACCGCGATACGGTGACCGTCAGCTATGACGCGAACCGTGGTGAGCCGCGCGGTGGGCGCGCTCGCAAGATTGACCCGAAAGCCGCTGGGTTAGGTGATTGCATTGACTGCAACTTGTGTGTGCAAGTGTGCCCAACCGGCATCGATATTCGTAACGGCTTGCAGTATGAGTGCATCAACTGTGGTGCCTGTGTGGACGCCTGCAACGGTGTGATGGACAAAATGAACTACGCACGCGGGCTGATCCGTTTCACCACAGAGCGGAATTTACAAGGTGGACGCACGCGCAAGTTGCGGCCGAAAGCCATTGGCTATTTTACGGTAATGATTGCGATGACCGCCCTACTAGTTTGGGACATTGCCACTCGGGTGCCGCTTGAGCTCGATACCTTACGTGACCGCAATCAACTCTATTCTATCAACATGGATGGTTGGGTTGAGAACGTCTACACCTTAAAGATTTTGAACAAATCACAATTACCAGAAAGCTTTACCGTGACAGTTAGCGGTTTCAGCGACTTCTCGTTAACGGGTCAAACGCAACTGACTATTTCAGGTGGTGAGGTTGCGACCGTTCCGGTCACTTTAGCGGTGAATCCAAATGAGGTGACTGAGCGGGTGCAGTCGGTGACGTTCAAAGTCACGAATCCAGATGGAACCGTGCAGCAAGAGCACACAACGAGTTTCATCTATGAATAATGAAAATGAAGATTTTAGTTTCACTGGGCTAACACCCGATGTAATAGCGAACGCTTTAGAAAGCGTGGGTGTTGACCCTATGTCGGGGTTACTGGCGCTGAACAGCTATGAAAATCGGGTGTATCAGTTTATTGCCGATGATCAGCGTCGTTACGTCGCCAAGTTCTATCGTCCGGCTCGCTGGACCACCGCGCAGATTTTAGAAGAGCATCAGTTCACAGCTGAGCTGGCTGAAGCAGAAGTGCCGGTAGTCACGCCACTGCAATTGCACGGCAAAACCTTACATGAGTATGACGGTTATCGTTTTACCGTGTTTCCAAGTATTGGTGGGCGTGCGGTTGAGCCGGGTGACTTAGAGCAACTCGAGCGAATTGGCCAGCAAATTGGGCGATTACATGCGGTGGCGCAGCAGGGCACGTTTAAGGAACGTTTGAGCATTAATCGGCAAGAGTATGTCACGGATGCTCTGGTTACTTTACGCCAGTCACCTCTGTTACCTGAGAACCTGCATGAAGCCTTTTTTGCGATTGCCGAACCACTCGCCGCCGCCGTACATGACGTTGATTTTCGGGCATTTGCGCAGCAACGATTGCACGGGGACTGTCATTTAGGCAATATGCTCATACGCGACCAAGAGCTGACTTTCGTCGATTTTGATGACGCAAGAACCGGCCCAGCGGTACAAGATTTGTGGATGATGTTGGCTGGTGATGACCGCCATCAGCGGGCCTTGCAGTTGGATGCCCTGCTGAGCGGTTATGAAATGTTTTGTGAGTTTGATGAAAATGAAGCGGCTTTAATTGAACCCTTACGCACTTTTCGTATCTTACACTACATGGCTTGGTTGGCGCGGCGCTGGGATGACTCAGCTTTTCGCCGGGCATTCCCATGGTTTGCTGAGCAACGCTATTGGGAACAACAGATTTTAACCTTAAAAGAGCAGTTCGCCGTATTGCAAGATGAGCCAATTGGCGCACAGCCGAACTTTAATCGTTAACGCTTAAGAACAGGAAGTATCCTTATGAAAAAGTTATTGTTTGCGGTAGTTGCCTTGATGATGTTTCCCGTGGCAGCGCAACAATTTGAAGAAGGTGTGCATTATGACATCGTCTCGGAAAAGGCGACGGATAAGCCAGAAATTCGTGAGTTTTTCTCTTATTTCTGTGTGCACTGCTATCGTTTTGAGCCGATTGCACAAGCAATGAAAGCAGAATTCCCTGATGCTTTTGACAAGGCGCATGTGTCTTTCATCAATTACGCTGGCATGGGTGTTGATATGTCACGTGCTTATGTAGTCGCGAAGCAATTGGGCAAAGAAGATCAAATTGGCCAAGCCATTTTCAATCGCAACTTTGTGCAACAAGACATGATTAATAGCAAAGAAGATTTGGCGGAAGTATTCGCGGCTATCGATATGTCTGCTGAGGAACTTGAGAAAGCGATGAACAGCTTCTCAGTACGCGGCATGGCGAATAAAATGGACCGTGATGCGGGTAACCTTCGCGTGAATGCAACGCCAACTTTTATCGTCAACGGTAAGTACAAAATGAACCCACAAGGGTTTCAGGGTACTGAAGATTTCCAAGGCGATTTCTTGAGCCTAGCCAGTTACTTGCTCGAGCTCGATCAGTAACAGGCACGCTAGTGTTATGAAGAACGGCGCTCTGCTAGTTTAGCGAGCGTCGTTTTTATTTTCTCATCCTTCACTTCCCAGCGCTTATTTAACCAGTCCTGAAAATGGTTCTTATAGGCTTCATCCTGAAAGTAGTCACCAATCAAGCTTTGCTCAACGGGTAAGGTTTCAACATGCACGTAAACATCACGCAGTTGTCCAGTAAGCAAGTTCCACACGGTTGGACGGTCACTTGGCGGATACACAATAGTGATGTCCAAAATGGCATCAAACTGTTGCCCCATTGTTTGTAAAGTGAATGCGGTGCCACCAGCTTTGGGCGGTAATAAATACTGGTAAGGCGACTGTTTCTGGCGATGCTTCTCAGGGGTAAATCGAGTGCCCTCACAGAAGTTGATCACGGTAGTGGGAATGTGGCGAAATTTCTCGCATTTGCGCTGTGTGGTCTCAATATCTTTGCCTTGCAGATGTGGCTTGCGCGCAATAACGTCGCGGCTGTAGCGCCGCATAAATGGCATATCTAGCGTCCAGCACCCGAGTCCGATCACGGGTACCCAAAACAACTGTTGCTTCAAGAAAAAGCGCGGCATGGGCATATAGCGGCAAGCCAAATGCATTAATACGACAATATCGACCCAGCTGCGGTGGTTGCACAGAATCATATACCAGCGATCACGGTGCAGCAGCGTATCCCCTTCAATGTGCCAGCGCATCGGTTGGGTCAAACGAAACATGAGTGACATCGCATAGCCCCACACCCGAAAGAGTGCATTTGCCGCCGTCGAGATACTGCGTTGAACCACAGGGATAGGGAGCAGCAACTTCGGAATACCAATCACAATAATGGCGCTGCCGATAATCGCTGTGGCTAAGGCACCGAAACAAAAATTTATGATCAGGCGAAATGGAAGTAAGAGCTTGGTTCCCATAGCTTTCTCTACGCAGATGACACGAATTTCTATGATACGTCATTCGTGTTTACTTGCCAGTAGAGAAAAAAACAGCTAATTTATACTGTATATATGTACAGTATTTTAAGGGGTGAATCGCTATGGTCGCAACCGCAACAAACCTGCAGCAATTGGTGCAAAAAGGCTGGGTCTGGCAAGGGCAACAAACGCCGTTACAGAAAGCCTCTACCGATTTTTTAGATAGCGGCTGGCCGGAGCTCAACGCACAACTCGGTGGTGGTTGGCTGCGTGGGAGTGTGAATGAAATTCAAATTGAAGTTGGCTTTCGTGGCGAGTTAGGTTTGGTATTGCCTTTGCTGCAACGTTCGAATGAGCGCCCACACGTTTGGGTTAATCCACCCGCTCAGCCTTACGCACCTGGTTTGCAAAGCCAAGGCTTAGTGCCACAGCAACAGTGGTGTATTCAAGAAACTGATCACACCAAGGCGCTGTGGGCTATGGAGCAATGTATTCAGTCGCAAAGTGTTGGACTGATACTCGCGTGGTTGCCGCAGCTTAATGCCGCGCAAGTGCGTCGGTTGCAGCAAGTCACGGAGCAAGCACAACAACTGGTGTTTATTTTTACGGATTGCCAGCAAGAGCCTGAGGCGAGAGCTTATGTGAATCGACTTCGGCTACATTGGCAAGATGAGTTGCAGATAGAAGTATTGAAGCGCCGTTTTGGTTGGCCATTGCCGCCTTTCCCTTGTGCTTTACAACGTTTATTTCCAGAACGGCGGCTAGTTAAGAAGCCCGCGCATAACAGTACTTCTCATGCGGTCACAGGGACTACCCGGTTGGTGTTATGAGTGCGCGAGTGAATGGCTGGTTGTATGTGCATGCTCCCTACTTGCTGTTAGATGAGCAGTTAGCCGCGCAGGCCGAAAATGAACGCGAACAACCTCAAGTATTATTGCAGCAACAGGGCGCTACGGGCCCGCGCGTGGTTCAGCTAAATGCGGCGGCGCAAACGGCAGGCATTCAGCGTGGCATGGCCATGGTTACCGCGACCACTTTAGTACCCGACCTTATTTGTCGTGACTACCAGCACAACCGTGAACAGTGGTTGCTGCAGCAGTTGGCGCAGTTGTTGTATCAAGATGTGGCGCAAATTGCCTTACAGCCACCTCAAGGGCTGTTGTTTGAAGTGCGTAGCTTATTGCGTTTGTATGGCGGTTGGCAGGCATTGCAGAAGCAACTGCAACAACGCTTACAAGAAGCTCCTATTCGTTACTACTGGGCGAGTGGCTATAGTCCATTAGCTGCACGTCTGTTGGCGCAAGCAGAAGTCAGTGTGCTTAGCGCTGATCCGCAAGTGACCACTGCAGCGCTGGCGCAGTTACCCATACAGGCGAGTGGCTTAGAGACTCGTGCGCAGCAACGTCTACTTGATGTTGGCATGACCACTTTAGGAAGCTTGTTACAGCGTAGTAATAGCGCTTTAGGTGCTCGCTTCGGCAAGGACATCACACATTATCTAGCGGAGTTGCGTGGGGATTTTTCGCCGCCACAGCGCTATTACCGACCACCGGCACAATTTTATCAGCGCATTGATTTACTCAGTGAAGTCGCCAGTTGGCCCCAACTCGTCTTTGCATTGAAACGCTTGCTACAGCAATTAGAAGTGTTTTTGCAGGGGCGGCAGCTCAGTACGCGTAGCTTACGTTTGCAAGCATATCATCGCGATCAAGCGCCAACCGTGGTGGTGATTCAGTTCGCGCATGCTGTTTGGCAGCAGCGCGATATGTTGCAGTTGTGCCAATTACATCTCGAGCGGCAAGTACTTCCTTTCCCGGCGTTGGAACTGAGTATCCGAGTACGTGAGCTAGAGAACCGCCAGGCGCATGCCAATAGTTTACTGCCAGTGCAACAAGAATTGCCTGCGGTAGCTGCGTTGGTGAGTCGCTTACAAGCACGTTTGGGCGAGCATGCTATTCAGGTTCCGCAAGTGCAGGCCGACTGGCGTCCTGAGCATGCGCATCGCTTGGACGCATGGAGCAGCAGTCAAGCCACGGCCTCAGCTGTAAAGCCATCGCAACGTCGGCCGGTCTGGCTATTGCCCGAGGCGCAACCGATTGATCGGCGGCAATGGCAAGTCCATTGGGGGCCTGAGCGTTTGCAAAGCGGTTGGTGGGATGACCAGCCATGCGTTCGTGATTATTTCATTGCCGTTGATGCATTCCAGCGCCAAGGTTGGATTTACCATGATCCTCAAGGGTGGTTTTTACATGGTTGGTTCAGTTGATCGGACGCCGCCTATTGCGCTGAATTGTCTGACCAATTACAGCTTTTTACGCGGTGCCGCACATCCTCATGAGTTAATTGAAACCGCAGTCCAGCTGGGTTACCAAGCGCTGGCCATTACTGATGAGTGCTCGGTAGCTGGTATTGTCCGCGCTTATGTAGCAGCGCGGGAGACACCGTTAAAGTTGCTATTCGGTAGTGAGTTTCAGGTGCCAGAGCTTGGTATTTGTATTCTGATTGCGTGCAATCGGCGCGGTTACGCGCAGTTATGCCAGCTGATCACCACAGCGCGAGGACGCTGTCCGAAAGGACATTATGAAGTGCATGCGAGTGACTTCATGCAGCACCTCGAGGAGTGCTTATGCTTGTGGCGCCCGCTCGATACGAACGCGGTACAACTTTACAGTAAGCCACTACAGCAACAATTTCAGAAGCATGGTTTATGGTTGGCATTTAGCCGTCATTACCAAGCTGATGATGTGGAGCGCTATCGTCGCTATCAACAGTATCAGCAACAAACGGGGCTGCCTATCGTAGCCGCTTGTGAGGTGCACTATCACATTGCTGAAAGGCAGCCATTGCATGACGTACTCACAGCCATACGTTTACAGCAGCCGTTGGCGACGGTGCGTCAGGCGCTCCTGCCGAACCAAGAATTTCGTTTGCGTGACCAACAGGAATTAGCGCACTGCTATCCTCTGGCGTGGCGTCAAGCGGCAGTTAACGTCATGAATCAATGCCGTTTTGAACTCAGTGAATTGCGTTATGAGTATCCAGCCGAGCTAGTTCCTGCGGGCCGCACCGCGACTGACTATTTACGTGAGTTAACCTATGCTGGCGCTGCACAACGCTTTCCCAAAGGGTTGCGTGACGATGTCAAAGAAAAGCTTGAAAAGGAGCTCTCGCTCATTGCGCAACTGCGTTATGAATATTTCTTCTTAACCATTCATGACATCGTTCAGTATGCACAGCAGCGTGGCATTCTCTATCAAGGTCGAGGTTCGGCGGCTAACTCAGTGGTGTGTTACTGCCTCCATATCACGGCGGTGAATCCGGATCAGATCGATGTTTTGTTTGAGCGCTTTGTTTCCGTAGAGCGCGATGAGCCACCTGATATTGACGTGGATTTTGAACACGAGCGGCGTGAAGAAATTATCCAATATATCTATCAGAAGTATGGTCGTGATCGTGCAGCCTTGGCTGCCACCGTGATTTGTTATCGTTTACGTAGTGCGGTACGAGATGTCGGTAAAGCTCTCGGCTATAGTGAGCAGGAATTACGCCACTATTTGAGTCGCATTGACCGTCGTGATCATGACACGCCATGGCAACAGCAATTGCAGGAGCAAATTCCAGGTCTGACAGAAACCCCTCGGGGACGTTGGCTACTCGAATTGATTGAGCAGATCCGTGGTTTCCCGCGCCACTTATCACAGCATGTGGGTGGGTTTGTGATTGCTTCGCGAGCGTTATCTGAATTGGTCCCTATAGAGAATGCGAGTATGCCCGAGCGTACAGTCATTCAATGGGATAAAGATGATATTGAAGCGTTGAAGCTAATCAAAGTCGATATTCTGGCCTTGGGCATGCTGACCGCAATTCGAAAAATGTTGCAGTTGGTGCATCAGCATCATGGTCAATCTTATCAGTTAGCCACCATTCCAACGGAAGATCCCAAAGTCTATAAAATGCTCCAAAAAGCCGACTCCATTGGTGTCTTTCAAATAGAGTCGCGCGCACAAATGAATATGTTGCCACGGCTAAAACCGCGAACCTTCTACGACTTGGTCGTACAAATTGCTATTGTTCGGCCCGGACCCATTCAGGGTGACATGGTGCATCCTTATTTACGTCGCCGTGCTGGCATCGAACCAGTTACCTACCCCAGTCCAGCCGTGCAGCAAGTACTCGAGCGCACTATGGGAGT
This sequence comes from Pseudidiomarina aestuarii, assembly GCF_048263735.1. Taxonomy (GTDB): domain Bacteria; phylum Pseudomonadota; class Gammaproteobacteria; order Enterobacterales; family Alteromonadaceae; genus Pseudidiomarina; species Pseudidiomarina aestuarii_B. The sequence goes on from NZ_JBLXDX010000003.1 coordinate 511,349, forward strand.
GCCAATTTTTCAGGAGCAAGTCATCAAGTTGGCTATGGTTGCTGCGGGCTTTTCAGGTGGTGAGGCGGATAGTCTGCGTCGAGCCATGGCCAATTGGAAGCGTAGCGGCAAGTTAAAGCAGTTCGAAGATAAATTAATCGACGGCATGTTACAGCGCGGCTATGACCGCGAGTTCGCGCAGCGCATTTATCATCAAATTTGCGGTTTCGGCGAGTATGGGTTTCCCGAGTCACATTCAGCCAGCTTCGCCAACCTTGCTTATGCTTCAGCGTGGCTGAAGTACTATTATCCGGCAGCGTTTTATTGCGCTCTGTTGAATAGTCTGCCGATGGGATTTTATTCGGCAGACCAACTGATTCAAGATGCGCGGCGGCATGATATTGCGGTACTACCGGTTGATATTCAAAAGAGTGACTGGGATCACCAACTGATCCCTATGCAACAGCAATTAGGCCTGCGTTTAGGTTTGCGACTCATTAAAGGGTTGCGTGAAGAAGAACTACGCGCATTACTGCAGCAACGACCGGCAACAGGCTTTCGCTCGTTGGAGCAAGTCCGCGAGTTGGGGTTGTCGGCTGCTGCATTACAAGAACTAGCTGCCGCTGATGCGTTACAAACCATCAGTGGGCACCGCTATCAAAGTCAGTGGCAAAGTCTTACCTTACAAGTGGAACAGCTGCCACTATTTGCCGGTGTCGATGAGGTCACCACCGACATCGATACGCTTGCCGCGCCTCTTGAATGTGCAGATATTGCCGCTGACTATCGAACCATGGGCGTCAGTGTCCGACGACACCCGCTGGCATTGCTACGTGAACAAGGTGTACTGAAAGGCTGTAAGCGCGCCAGTGAATTGGCTTTATGCCGTCATCAACAGGTGGTCCAAGTGGCTGGTTTTGTAACCTGTCGACAGCGGCCAGGAACCAGTAGCGGTGTCACCTTTCTCACGCTTGAAGATGAAACCGGCAACATGAATATTGTGATTTGGTTGGCTACGGCTCGGAAGTTCCGGCAGGCTTATCTCACCGCGCAATTATTAAAGGTAAAGGGTATCGTCGAAATTCATGGTGAGGTCGTCCATGTTATTGCTGGACACTTAATAGATGAAACGGAGCGATTAAGCGCATTTGGATTGCGGAGTAATCGCTCGCGAGATTTTCATTAACTGACTTACACTGGGGAAACGTGGAGTAAGTAGTCTTCTTTTAGCAACACATAGTTGGCCGCCGACTCCGGGAGAAAATCTAGCTCTGCCTGAGTTAATGGGCGTTGCTCTTTGACTGGGCTGCCAACGTACAAATGTCCGCTTTTTAAGCGTTTGCCTGGTGGAACTAAGCTACCCGCGCCAATAATGACATCATCTTCAACAACCGCGCCGTCCATAATAATGGCTGACATACCAATCAAAACGCGATTGCCAATTTCACATCCGTGTAGCATGACTTGATGTCCGACGGTGACATCCTCCCCGATAATCAACGGATGCCCCTCAGGGTTTCGTTCACTGACTCGGCTCACATGTAGCGTTGTATTGTCTTGGATATTGGTGCGCGCACCTATTGTAATAGTATTCACATCGCCGCGAGCTGACACGAAGGGCCAGAACGAGCAGTGCTCACCTACCCTCACATCACCGACAATGACCGTACTTTGATCAACATAGACGTGTTCCCCGAACTGAGGCTCGACGCCGCGATAACTCCGAATATCGCCATTCATGATCCAATACCTCTTAAATTGTTAGCTTTTTGATCAAAACTCATCGTCAATTATCCTAGCAGATGCTTGCGTGGCGTGCGAATGATACGAATTTTAATCACATCGTTGAGAAAACCAGCAGTCAGTAAAAAAACATATCAAAATGCTCAAAAGGCGCTTGACGGGCGCAGTTAAATCTCTAAAATGCGCCCCACGCTTGAGGCAGACGATGAAGTCGCCAAAAGCAGCAGTTTACCGTCATAAAAAATTATTCCGCAAGGG
>NZ_JBLXDX010000004.1:0-257867 GCF_048263735.1 Pseudidiomarina aestuarii
GGTAACGACAGCGCCTCAACCGATGACCGTACTGCGATTACCGTGAACGTGCTGGCGAACGACAGTGACCCAGATGGCGACTCGCTGACGCTGGTTGAGGTATCGGTGAATACCGGTGGCTCTGCGGCTATTACGAGTGACGACCAAGTTCGCTTCTCACCAAGCCAAGGTTTTGATGGCACGGCTACAGTGAGTTACGTGGTCAGTGACGGCAATGGAGGTGAAGCAACTGGAACGCTCACGGTCAATGTCGATGCGATTGAAGTCATTCGTGTGGATGGTAAATCCAGTGGTGGTCAGTTAAGTATCTGGCTGGCCTTGATGGCATTGGGTGGCGCGCTCTGGCGCCGTCGCCCACAGGTCAAACTGAAACGCGCGGCATAAGCCATTAGGCAAATAAAAAGGCGACCCGAAGGTCGCCTTTTTTAATCCCATGGGATTAGCGTTGCTTATGCGCGGCTAGCGCGCTTACGCTCGTTTTCGGTCAGCATACGCTTACGAATACGGATAGATTTTGGCGTGATTTCGACCAACTCATCGTCATCGATAAACTCAAGTGCTTGCTCCAATGACATGCGAATAGGTGGAGTCAGCAATAACGCGTCATCAGTACCTGCGGCACGAATGTTGGTCAGCTGCTTGCCTTTCAAACAGTTCACGGTCAAGTCATTCGAACGGCTGTGAATGCCGATAACCTGGCCTTCATACACTTCTTCACCGTGACCCAAGAACAAACGACCACGCTCTTGTAGGTTGAACAAGGCATAGGCCAATGCTTTACCGGTAGCGTTTGAAATCAATACGCCATTGATACGTTGACCGATAGTGCCCGCTTTAACCGGACCGTAATGGTCAAACGTGTGGTAAATCAAACCTGAGCCTGAAGTCAGTGTCATGAACTCAGTTTGGAAACCGATCAAACCACGACTTGGTACGATAAAGTCGATACGCATACGGCCTTTGCCATCTGGAGTCATGTTGGTCATCTCAGCTTTACGCAAGCCAAGCTTTTCCATGACTGAGCCGCCATGCTCTTCTTCAATGTCGACGGTCAGCGTTTCAAACGGCTCGTGCTTCTCGCCGTCAACGTCACGCATAATAACTTCAGGGCGTGATACTGCTAATTCGAACCCTTCACGGCGCATGTTTTCAATCAAAACACCTAAGTGCAATTCACCACGGCCTGACACGCGGAAGCGGTCTGGGCTTGCTGTTTCTTCAACACGCAAAGCAACGTTGTGCTTCAATTCTTGGGTCAAACGCTCCAAGATTTGGCGTGAAGTAACATACTTACCTTCTTTACCGGCAAACGGTGAGGTGTTGACCTGGAACGTCATGGTGACCGTTGGCTCATCAACAGTCAGTGCAGGCAACGCCTCCACAGAACCGGCAGCACACACGGTGTCAGAAATTTTCAATTCGCCTAAACCAGACACGGCAACGATATCTCCAGCGCTCGCTTTGTCGGTATCAATACGATCCAAACCTAAGTAACCGAATACTTGGCCGACTTTGCCGTTACGGGTGGAGCCATCAGCACCGACAATCGTTACTTGTTGGTTCAACTTAATCGAACCACGCTTGATACGACCAATACCGATAATGCCCAAGTAGCTTGAGTAATCCAGCTGCGAGATCTGCATCTGTAACGGACCATCGCGGTCAGCTTCAGGTGGTGATACTTTCTCGAGAATCGTTTCGAACAACGGAGTCATGTCTTCGCTTGGATTGTTGTAATCCAAGGTAGCAAAACCGTTTAACGCAGATGCGTAAACAATCGGGAAATCCAACTGCTCGTCGGTCGCGCCCAAGTTATCGAACAAGTCGAATACTTGATCCACAACCCAATCAGGACGTGCGCCTGGACGGTCAATCTTGTTCACCACCACAATCGGCTTCAAGCCATGTGAGAATGCTTTTTGCGTTACGAAGCGCGTTTGTGGCATTGGGCCATCAACGGCATCAACCAACAATAAGACTGAGTCAGCCATTGATAATACGCGCTCAACTTCACCACCGAAATCGGCGTGTCCCGGAGTATCAAGGATGTTGATGCGGAAATCGCGATAATTAATCGCAGTGTTTTTCGCAAGAATCGTAATGCCACGCTCTTTTTCAAGGTCATTCGAATCCATCACGCGTTCTTCGTTACCACCGCGGCTTGCCAGCGTTCCAGATTGCTGGAGGAGCTTATCAACCAGAGTTGTTTTGCCATGGTCAACGTGCGCGATGATGGCGATATTGCGCAATTTTAAAAGTTCAGTTGCTTGGATTGTCATTAAAAAGCCTAAAAAACAGAGGTGGGAACCACGATTGGTCAAAATAGCGGCGTATTATACTCGTGGAGCTACCAGAAAGAAAGCGAAATGCGTTTGTTACCACTACTCCTAAAACTGGTGCACAGGCAACAAGTATGCAGAGCCGTATGGGAGATGTCACTACGGGAAATTTATGTATGCTTAATGTGATTATTTTTACTGATATTTATTGATGAATTCCTATTCTGTTAATCAGAAATATTATCCAAATAAAAATTTGATAATATCGACAACTTTTTTTGTGTTAATCCTAATTTTCGAGTATTTTCCTCATTCTTATAGCTATATCATCTTATAAATATTGGCATTAGTTGACTATACAACTACGCTAAAACGCCGGTATTTTGGGCTATCCCGTAAATTCCCTACTTTACACTTTAATGAAATAAGCTATGTTATGAGATGTATAGACAACTCATGTAGCTGTAGAGTCGCTGTCTTACCCATGTAATTACAATTATGAAAATAAATTCAGGTGACACTATGAGACATTTCGCTATTTCTAGCCTCACGACGGCAATCGCCGCGGCCATTTTTGCACCAGCTCATGCGCAAGACGTCGATTCAACATCCACGGTCGATGCAGCAGAACGTATAACCGTTACAGGCTCGCGCTTGCAGCGAACTGAAGCAGAAAGTGCCGCTCCGGTGCAAGTTTTCACAGCCGAAGATATTGAGATGTCCGGAGTGACATCTTTGGAAGTTATTCTTCAACGTATGTCGGCTTCTGCGGGCTTCGCAGGAAGTCAAAGCAATGCGTACTGGACCGGCAACGGATATGGTACTGCGCAAGTGAATCTGCGCGGACTAGGTATCAATCGAACCCTAGTGCTGCTGAACGGTCGACGCATCGTCAACGGTGGTACTGGCGCGAATAGCAGTGTTGATTTGAACATGATTCCCCTTGAGATGATCCAACGTATCGAAGTACTCAAAGATGGCGCATCTGCAATTTATGGGGCCGATGCTGTCGCAGGCGTTGTTAATATTATCACTCGGAAAAGCTACGATGGTTTCACCGTTGAAGCACGAGCAGGTGCAACGGATGAAGGCGATGGTGAAGATAAGTCTCTGAACGTTATATTTGGCGCAAGTAACGACCGTGGACGTATGGTTTCCACTATCGGCTATAGAACGAGTGATGCGGTCAACATGGCCGACCAAGCAGGGTGCGCACTGGCAGAAGTAGCGCCAGGCGAACTTGGTTGTTTTGGTAGTTCCAGTACTATTGGTGGCCGAGCGACTATTCTTTCGGGTCCAGATGCAGGTTCTCGTATTAACTTTAATCAAGAGGAAGGTGGCGATAGCGACTTCTATGAAGCTTATGATCCTGCAAAGCACAATTTTGACTTCTTTTCGCAGTTAAATTCTGTAAATCCAATTACCAACTGGAATTTTTCGACATTTGCAGATTATCGATTAGCGGGTGACACCTATGTATTTACCGAAGTGCTATACAATAATCGACGTTCAAATCAGTTAGCTACGGCCGGCACTGTGGGTGGAATTACGTATGGCGCGGATCATCCAGATAATCCTACTGGTGAAGACATCCGATTGGATAGTCGTCGACTTGCAGAAGCTGGACCACGAGAGTTTTTCCAAGAAGTTAACACTTGGCGAGTCGTGACCGGATTGAATGGAATGCTGGGCAACAGTTGGAACTGGGAAATAGCCTACAACTATGGCCGCAATACAGCTATCGATGGGATGACAAATATTGCGAACATGGAACGACTTGGTCGTGCAATTGACCCCGCGCAGTGCGGAGAGAGCGGTATTCCTTGCTTAGACTTACTCGGTTACGGCGGCTTTGATCAAGCAGCAATTGACTACATCATGTTCCGAACTATGGATGAGGGCGGTAATGAGCAGCGTTCGTTAACAGCGAACATTGCTGGCGACTTACTTGAATTGCCTGCCGGATTTATGCCGGTTGCCTTTGGCGTAGAACATCGGAAAGAAAAAGGGTGGCGGAACCCTGATTCGTCGATTGTCGCGGGCGTTATGAACACCAACCAAGCCGACCCCATAGCTGGCAACTACACAGTGAATGAAGTGTACTTGGAGACAGCCTTGCCAATTCTGCGCGACCGAGATTTTGCGAAGTCAATGGATTTGGAATTGGCATATCGCTACAGCGACTACGATACATTTGGAAGCGACGGCAACTACAAAGCAAGCTTCCATTGGCAAGTAAATGATCAGTTCAAGTTCCGCGCGACGCGTTCGACCGCGTTCCGTGTACCTAATATTCCGGAGTTATTTGGCGGTGTTGCTGAAGGTAACTTAACCACAACTGATCCATGCGATGGCTGGGATCAACCTGGCAAGAATTCTGTTGTTGCAGCAAACTGTGAGGCAGATGGTGTGCCAGCAGGTTATACGCAGCTCGGAGCAACTGTATTAACAACGGTTGGTGGAAATCCAAATCTGGCGCCAGAAGATGCTAAGACCTTCACCACAGGTTTTGTCTGGGATTCGTCGTTGGTTGATAATCTGCAATTGACTTTGGATTACTACAAAATTGATATCTCGAATGCGATTCAACGCATCCCTGGCTCAACTAAACTTTCGGTGTGCTATGGATCGGACAATCTATCTCATCCATTCTGTGACGATTCGCACTTCACACGGGATAGCCTAACTGGCGAAATCAACTTTCTGTCAGCTCAACCAACGAATGCAGCAACTGAGGAAGTTTCAGGTGTAGATGGAGCAGTGTTTTACCAAACCGCTATTGCTGGTCTAGACACTTCTTTCAACTGGACCGTGAGCTACTTAGACGAGTATACGGTAACTCCGTTCGCAGGTGCAGATTCGTTAGAATATGCAGGCTATATTACCGGTGGTAGCGGAAGCTATACAAACTGGCGCTCTAATGCGGCGGTAACTTTGGAAAGCGATGATTGGCAGGCGCATTGGAATGTTCAGTATATTGGTGGTGCCGATGACATTAACGCAGCTGAGGGTGATGTAGGCGACCATGCTCCAAGTGTTTTCTACCACAACTTACAGGGTAGCTACTTTGTAAATTCAAACCTAACACTGGTTGGTGGAATCAATAACTTGTTCGACAAAAAGCCACCATTCATTCAAAGCTGGACGGATGCGAATACTGACACCATGACATACAACTTACTCGGTCGTCAGTTATTTGTAAAAGTGCGTTACGCGTTCTAACCCTGGAGGTTGTGCTGCAAGGTGTGGTTCAAGCATCTTGCAGCATTTTTTTATCTCTCGTGGAGAAATAATACTATGGCAGTATCAATACCCAGTAGTCGTTGGCGAGTATGGCATCGCTGGCTAGCTATTTTGGTTGGTTTACAGATGGTTGTTTGGAGCATCAGTGGCGGCTATATGGTGTTTTTTGAGCTGAGCTTCATTCATGGCGACCATTTAGTTCGCGACACTTCTGCGCCCATGCATCATACGAACGAATTTAAGTCTTTTGCGGATGTTCAAGACTTGTATCCAGATGCGAGCTCAATTCAATTGACATCTATCTGGCTAAACCAGCGGTCGGAGCCTGTGTATAAAGTGAATTTACATCACAATTCGCTACTACTCGATGCGCAGACTTTGGAGCCGGTAAAACTGGATAGCGAAGATATTAGAGGCATTGCCGAAAATATCTATAACCTTGGTGATCAACCTGCCGAGCGAGTGCAATGGTTGACGGAAAATCCCCCTACCGAACTAAATCCAGACTTACTGCCAGTGTGGCGGGTTGATTTCGATGATTTTGGGAGTACAAGTTTGTACTTCTCGCCAGATACTGGTGATTTAGTGACAAAGCGGCACACGTTTTGGCGCGGCTTTGACATTATGTGGATGATGCACATTATGGATTACGAAGAACGCGTGGATATAGAAAGTTGGCTACTCAGAAGTTTTATTATTCTTAATTTTGTTTTCATGATCACGGGTGCCGTGTTGGTATTTTTCACGATCCGTAAGCCGAAGACTGCGGAGGTAGGCCAATGATGCGCTTCCTACAATGGCTGCACCGGTGGACTAGTCTGATTATTCTAATTCAGATTGTACTTTGGATTGTTAGTGGCTTTTACTTTTCGTTGACCGGGCATCATGCGATGTCGGGCAATCAATATCATCATATGGACCACACCCCCAATCCGTTGGTAAATAATTCGAATGTTAGTCAGACCGATTTAATGACGCGTTTTAGTCACATTGAAGCAATTGAACTACGTTCGATCTTGAATATTCCTCAATTTGTTGTGAACAGTAAATCGGGTCAACATTATATCGATGGACAGACGGGCAATGTATGGCAAACGACTCCAGAGCTAGCAGCAAAAATTGCCTTTGCATCATACTCTGGTCCCGGTCAGTTAATTAATGTTGAGCGTGTAGACGGCAGTTCTGAGGTGGTTGAATGGGATGCATCCGGTTACAAAGTCAATATTGACGATGATCTTAATACTCGAATCTATGTTGATGCTGATTCAGGTGAAGTGGTTGCACACCGCAACTCTCCGTGGGTATTGGCAGACTGGGCGTTCAAACTTCATTTTATGGACTACAGTGGAGAACGTAGTTTTAATCATCTGCTTATTGTAACAGCAGGTATTGTGACACTTTGGTTCAGTCTGTCAGGGTTGATTTTACTCTGCCGTAATTTAGCACGCGGCGATTTGAATCCTGTTCGGAAGCCTACCTATTTAGAGCATTTTCAGAAAACTGGGCAACCTATAGCAAGTGCTTGTGGTGGTGGTGGGACCTGTGGTTTGTGTAAAGTTCAGTTCTTTGACCATCCACCAAAAGTCAGTGAACTAGATCGTCAACATCTAACGATTCGGGAATTAGACCAAGGATTTCGATTGAGTTGCCAACATCGTACAAATGGCAAATCAAAAGTTCACTTGAGCGATAATGGACCGCAAGAGCATTCGCTTCAACTGGTCAAAAGTCGGCCCCTTACACCGAATATCTTCGAGCTAACGTTTCGTAATCAAAGTGATACCCAATTTGCATATCAAGCAGGCCAGTTTATGCAGTTCATTATTCCGTCAGAGAAGCTGAAGAGTGACTGGGGCGTGCGCCGCAATTATTCATTTTCGACAGCTCCGGGAGATCAAGAATTGGTCTTTAATGTCCGCAAAATGGTATCGCCAAATGAAGGAATTCCGCCTGGCTTTGGTTCCACTTATTTATGTGAGATGGCTGCCGGTGATACCATCAATGCTATCGGTCCAATGGGTGATTTTATACTCAATGATGACAGCCCAAGCCACACAGCCCAGATATTTATTGGCGGTGGTGCTGGTATTGCGCCACTGAGAGCGCTCATCCAAAGCGAGTTAAAAAAGGCGACGCCTCGACCCATTTATTTCTTCTACGGGGCGCGAAGTGAATCGGAGTTATGCTATCTCGATGAGTTTAGAAACCTCGCTCAACAATCTTTAGTTGAGTATATTCCGGTCGTTTCCGACGATGTTTCTGGTTGGAGCGGTGAAGTTGGCTTTGTTCATGATGTTGCACGTAAATTCTTACGAGAGCAGAACTTGGAAAACATTGATTGCTATGTTTGCGGACCGCCACCGATGTTAGTGGCCACGCGCAATATGCTGGCCGCACTTGGAGTGGCAGAGAAGCAAGTTCGCTACGATGATTTTGGTATCTAGATGTCCGTAATAGCACCGCAATTCGTTTTTTGTGTTGCGGTGCTATTTTCACAGGAGGGTATTTCTTGCCTTTAATTTAGAATCTTCTAAAATACATGTCATCAACAAGTTTGAGGACATGTTATGCGTCAATTTGCTGGCTTATCATTTCTATTATTCGCACTGCCAATTCACGCGGCAGAGACCACTGTACAGACGAGCACAGTTGAGAGCTTTGTGCGCTTGCAAGGTATTGTTGAAGCGACGAACGCGGCAACGGTATCGGCGCAGACTTCGGGGCGAGTGGAACAAGTGCTCGTCGATATTGGTGATGTCGTCGAGCCCGGTGCGACCATAGTGAACATCACCTCAACCGAACAGTATCAAGCAGTCGCGCAAGCGCTGGCGCAAGAGTCAGCGGCGCAGGCGACTTTGGTGGCAGCGCAACGTGAGTACGACCGTATCAGCAGTATCGTTGCCGATGGCTTATTGCCAAAAGCCGAGCTCGATCGGGTTGAAGCGGCGCTCCAAAATGCCCAATCGCAAGTCAAGGCAACGCAAGCCGCAGTCACGCGAGCGCGTGAGCAATTATCGTATAGTTCAGTCAAAGCGCCGTACGGCGGCGTGGTCAGTGAACGGCTGGTTGAGCCCGGTGAAGCCGTGCAGCCAGGCACGCCACTAATGAGTGGCTTTGACCCCACTACTCTGCGCATCCATGTCGATGTGCCGATGACACTGGCGCGCGCAGTAGAACGATTTTCCAGTGCCCGTATTCAAACCCAAGACGGTTGGATAGAGCCGACTCAATTCAAATTATTTCCTACAGTCGATGCAGCTTCGGCCAGCGTGCGGTTACGGTTGACGTTACCTGCAGACCTGCAATTGTTGCCCGGTCAATGGTTAGGCGTCAGTGTTAAAACTGGCGAATACGAAGGCTTGAGTGTGCCAGCCGAAGCCATTACCCAGCAGGGTGAATTGACGCTGGTTAAACTCGCCAGTGGTGACTGGCGCGCCGTGCGAGTGGCTGAAGCCTACGACGGTCGAGTTGAAATCTTGAGTGGCTTGAATGCGGGTGAGGTCATCAGCTATGAGTAACCGTCTCGGTATTGCCGGCGGCATGGCGCAGTGGGCGCTGAACTCACGCTTAACGCCGCTGCTCGCTTTATTCGGCTTGTTGTTGGGCATTTTTGCGGCGCTCATCACACCGCGTGAAGAAGAGCCGCAAATTGATGTGACCATGGCTGACGTGATGGTGGCATTGCCAGGTGCTCGTGCTGAACAAGTCGAGCAACAGCTCGTGTTACCGCTGGAGCAGGCATTTTCACGCATGCAAGGCATTGAACATGTCTATGCGGTAGCGCGTCCGGGTCAGGCTCTGATCACCGTGCAGTTTGAGGTGGGTGTGGCCCGTCAAACCGCGTTGGTGGAACTCTTTGATGTGGTGGCTCAGTGGCAGTATGCCAATCCGCAAGCGAGCCCGCCGTTAGTCAAAGCGCAGGGTATTGATGATGTACCCATTCTTGGACTTACCCTCACGGCGGACGAGCTCGATCTGAAGTCGGTCGCCGATACCTTAGTGACGCCGCTGAAAAACGTGAACGGTGTGCGTGATATCGCCATTATTGGTGCCGAGCCAGAACAGGTCACGGTGACTCTTAACCCGACCGCTTTGGCGCGCGCTGGACTCGACATCAATACCGTGAGCCAAGCGCTGCAATCCTACAACCAAAGTGCGCAAGCCGGTTATCGCTTGCAAGAAAGCATGCGTATTCCCATTCAAGCAGGCGGCTTTATTGACAGCCTCGCCACCTTGGAGCAGTTGGTCATTGGCGTAGTTGATGGCAAGCCGCTGCGGCTTGGTCAAGTGGCTGAGCTAAGCACCGATGGTGCATTGCCAACGCGGTATGTGTGGACGCGTACTCGCGAATCTGAAGCCCAGCAAGCTATCACGCTCACCGTTACCAAAAAGCCGGGCGAGAACGCAGTCGAAATCGCCGAGGCGGTGCTGACTCGCCTGAGTACATTACAAGCGCAGTGGTTGCCTACTGAAGTGAATGTGGATGTGACGCGCAACTACGGCGAGACCGCTGACGCCAAAGCATCGCAGCTGATTCAGAAGTTGGCGTTCGCCACCTTGTCGGTCGTGTTGTTGGTGCTCTTTACCCTGGGTCGCAAAGAAGCTGTGGTCGTCGGTAGCGCGGTAATCCTGACCTTAGCCACGACTCTATTTGCGTCGTGGGCGTGGGGCTTTACCCTCAACCGCGTGTCCTTGTTTGCGCTAATTTTCTCCATCGGTATTTTGGTCGACGACGCCATTGTGGTGGTCGAGAATATTCACCGACATCGTGGGCGTGGGGGCAAACTCAAAGACATTATTCCGCAAGCGGTTGAAGAGGTGGGCGGACCCACTATTTTGGCTACTTTTACGGTCATTGCCGCGCTGTTACCGATGGCCTTTGTCAGCGGCTTAATGGGTCCGTACATGAGCCCAATCCCCATCAATGCCTCGTTGGGTATGCTGCTGTCGCTGATCATTGCGCTCACCGTCACACCTTGGTTAGCGCAACGACTCCTCGGCAAAACGGACTCGTTGCACACCAGCGAGCATGAGCAGGATGAGAAGCTGCAACGCTTATTTCAACGCATCATGCAGCCCCTGCTAAGCAGTCGCAAAAAGCGCTATACCCTGGGCTTCGGTCTGATTGGACTGATTGTGCTGGTGATGGGGCTGGCCGTGATTCAAGCGGTGGTGCTGAAGATGCTGCCGTTTGACAACAAAAGTGAAATTCAAGTGGTGCTCGACATGCCTGAGGGTTCACCACTGGAGCAAACCAACAATGTATTGCTGCGCATGGCAGAACGACTCGACGGTATTCCTGAAGTGTCGGCGACGCAAATTTATGCGGGTACCGCAGCACCTATTGGCTTCAATGGTTTAGTGCGCCAATACTATTTGCGTAGTGATGCGCATCAAGGTGATCTGCAAGTGACCTTGGTCGACAAGTCTGAGCGCGACCGCTCCAGCCATGAAATTGCAATCGCCATCCGTGAGTTGCTGCAACCGCTCGCTGCAGAGCATGACGCGGCCTTAACCTTGGCTGAAGTGCCGCCGGGGCCACCAGTATTGGCACCGATTGTCGCGGAGGTTTACGGTCCATCGGCCGAGCAACGCGAGAGTGCTGCGCGAAAAGTCATGGCAGCATTGCAGCAAGTTGACGGCATTGTGGATCTCGACAGTACACTGGTCGCCGCAACCACAGAGGAAATTTGGTCGGTGAACTATGACCGAGCAGCGTTGCTGGGCGTGAATCCGGCGCAGGTCGTACAACTCATCAGCACCGCGTTACAGGGTCAACCGCTGACTTATTTGGCGCTGCCGAATCAAACTCAGTTGGTGCCGCTCGTCATGCAATTGCCGGCTACCGAGCAAGGTCAGATAACACCGCTACAGTCAGTGAGCATTCGTAACCAGCATGGGCAGATGATTCCGCTGCATGAAGTGGTTGAGCGTCATCAAGTACCAATGCAACAGGCGCGCTACCGCAAAGATCAGCGTCCCGTAACCTATGTGATGGCAGATATGACCGGCACTGTGGATAGTCCGCTGTACGGCTTATTCGCCGCCACCGACAACATCGACTTACCACAAACCTTCATCAGCCAGCCCGACCGTTGGGATACCGCTGCCGTGAAGTGGGATGGTGAGTGGCAAATTACCTATGAAACGTTCCGCGACATGGGTCTCGCCTACGCTGTTGGCTTGCTGCTTATTTACTTGTTGGTCGTGGGTCACTTCGGCAGCTACATGGTGCCGCTGGTGATCATGGCGCCCATACCGCTAACGCTGATCGGCATCATGCCGGGGCACGCGTTGCTCGGCGCACAATTCACCGCTACCTCAATGATTGGCATGATTGCCTTAGCCGGCATTATTGTCCGCAACTCAATACTGCTGGTGGACTTCATCCGTGACGCCGTGGCCAACGGCATGGCTCTGAATGACGCGGTGATCAATGCCGCAGCCGTTCGCGCCAAGCCAATCATCCTGACCGGAGTCGCCGCCATGCTGGGCGCCTTCTTCATCCTCGACGACCCCATCTTCAATGGTCTCGCGGTGAGCCTAGTGTTCGGTATCGCGGTCTCGACCCTGCTGACGCTAGTGGTGATCCCACTACTCTACGCCTCGCTCCTGAAAAGAGCTGGTGAACAGTGAACAGTGAATAGGTAACAGGAAAGACAGTGAACAGTGAACGGTGAATAGGTAACAGGAAAGACAGTGAACAGTGAAAAGTAGAGTTTTCTATTCACTGTTCACTGTTCACTATTCACTATTCACCATCCCTTCGCACTAGCATGGTGCAGCCGTTTGCACTATAATGGTGCAATTAGATGCGCTGCGACCCCTGCTCTAGCAGTAAACCATTGATATAAAGCTACTTATAACTTTGGCACGGGTTTTGCTATATCCTGTCCAACAAGGCGCAGGCCAGCATGGAGTGAAAGCTCCGCTATACTGTACAAATCAATTCAGACGCATCGATTCGTGGAGGATCTCATGTCTACACCGCAAGACGTAATGGCATTTATTGAAGACAACGACGTGAAATTTGTGGACTTACGCTTTACCGACACCAAAGGTAAAGAGCAGCACGTGACTATTCCCGTGTCACAAATTAACGAAGAATTCTTCGAAGAAGGCAAAATGTTTGACGGCTCTTCTATCAGCGGTTGGAAAGGCATTAACGAATCCGACATGGTATTGATGCCAGATTGCACCACTGTGGTGCTAGACCCGTTCACTGACGAAGTCACTATGAACGTAGTGTGTGACATCCTTGAGCCAGACACTATGCAAGGTTACGACCGTGACCCGCGTTCTATCGCTCGTCGCGCTGAAGCCTATTTGCAAGCCGCTGGTATTGCTGACACCGCATTCTTTGGTCCCGAGCCAGAGTTCTTCCTGTTCAACGACGTTCGTTTCCATACCGACATGAGCGGTTCGTTCTATAAAATCGAAGCAGAAGAAGCCAAGTGGAACTCAGGTAAAGAATACTCAGACGGTAACTTAGCGCACCGTCCAGGTGTGAAAGGCGGTTACTTCCCAGTACCACCAGTGGATTCTGCGCACGACATCCGTAGCACCATGTGTACCGTGATGGAAGACATGGGCTTAGTCGTTGAAGCGCACCACCATGAAGTGGCAACTGCTGGTCAGAACGAAGTGGCGACCCGCTTCAACACGCTGGTGAAGAAAGCTGACGAAATTCAAACGTACAAGTATGTGGTGCACAACGTTGCACATTCATACGGTATGACCGCAACCTTTATGCCGAAGCCAATTGTTGGCGACAACGGTTCAGGTATGCACGTGCACATGTCACTCAGCAAAGACGGTAAAAACCTGTTTGCTGGTGACCAATACGGTGGTTTGAGTGAAACCGCGCTGTACTACATTGGCGGTATCATCAAGCATGCCCGTGCTATCAACGCATTCGCTAACCCAAGCACCAACTCGTACAAGCGTTTGGTCCCAGGTTTCGAAGCTCCAGTCATGTTGGCTTACTCGGCACGTAACCGTTCTGCGTCAATCCGTATTCCAGTAGTTGCGAGCGCGAAAGCACGTCGTATTGAAGTACGTTTCCCTGACCCATCAGCTAACCCTTACCTGTGTTTCGCAGCGTTAGTGATGGCGGGTCTCGACGGTATCAAAAACAAGATCCATCCTGGCGATGCTATGGATAAAGACTTGTATGACTTGCCTGCAGAAGAAGCGAAAGAAATTCCAACCGTATGTCATTCATTAGAAATGGCGCTGGAAGCGTTGGATAAAGATCGCGAGTTCTTAACTGCTGGCGGTGTCATGACTGACGATATGATTGATGCGTACATCAAGCTGAAAATGAAAGACGTTATGCAGCTGAAGATGACTACGCACCCAATTGAGTTTGACCTCTATTACTCTTGTTAATAGACGTCACTGTATGGACTAAAGCTGATGGTGCGAAACGCGCTGATTATACTGACTCTGACCCTCGCTGTGCTGAGCACGGCGCAGGGGCAGGTTTATAAAAAGTGCGACGCAGACGGACGCTGTACCTATACTGATAAACCTTTAGAGGGAGCCGAAACTGTTAACGTGGATGCGGCTCCCGCTACTGAATTTGCGAAGACTGCCCCAGTTACTACCCCGCAAGAACCCGCTAAAGTTGTTGATCCGCTGGCTGAGGTGACGGCCACGGTTGCCATTACCAGTCCAGAACAAAAAGAAGCGATTCGCGCGAACAATGGCGAGTTCAAAGTACGCTGGCAAGCTGATGTACAGGGTTTGCAGGGTCGACCGATCTACCAGCTATACCTCGACACGCAGCCCATTTACAGAGGCCCACTCACTGAAGTGACGTTACGTGATGTCGCGCGTGGTGAGAGACGCTTGCAGGTTCGTGTGTATGCGCCAGATGACACTGAGTTAGCGCGCACCGATATTACCGTTGTCTACGTGCAACGCGCCTCCATACTCGCACCGCGACCACCTGCTGCAGGTGGCGGCAATGGTTGACGATAGACACGCGTTACTGGACCAACTCTTAACAGCTGTCGTGGTACTCGATTCACGGCTGCAGATCCAATATATGAATGCCGCGGCTGAGACCTTGCTCGATGGCAGTCGCCGTCGTTTGCGCGAAGCGCCCTTCTTTAGCCTCTTTGCTGACAGCTCCTTAGATGAAGCGGTGTTGCAACAAACGCTCGCCGAACAACAAAGCGTCTCGGACAGTGAGGTGCTCCTCGCATTTCATGATGGCCAGCGTGTCACGGTGGAGTTTAGTGCACAGCCTATGGCGAACGGTCCAAGCCAGAGTGAACACTATGCATTGTTAGAACTGCGGCAAGTGGACCAAATTCGTAAAATAAACCAAGAGAATTCCCAGCAACAGCAATTGCTGGCAGCGCAAACCATGATCCGTGGGTTGGCGCATGAAATTAAGAATCCGCTCGGCGGTTTACGCGGTGCCGCGCAACTCTTGGCAAGTGAATTGCCTGACCCAGCGCTGCGTGAATATACCGATTTAATTATGTCGCAGGCCGATCGCCTCCGTAATTTGGTGGACCGTATGTTGGGTTCGTACCGTCTGCCACAACGGCAGCCACACAATGTGCATGCGGTGCTTGAGCAGGTTATTCAGTTGGCGCAATTGAGCGCCGAACAACAACTGCAGACCGTGAAATGGCAGCGGGATTATGATCCCAGTTTGCCGGATCTGACCATGGCTGCGGAAGGGCTCGAACAGTCGTTACTGAACATTGTGATGAACGCCATTGAAGCGCAACACAATGTTAATCAGAGCGATGGGGTGATTACGCTGCGGACGCGCATCGCGCACCAGCAAACCATTTATGGCAAGCGCTATCGGCACTGTGCCGTGGTGAGTGTCAGTGATAACGGTCCGGGAATTCCAGCGCAACTGCGCGACACGCTGTTCTATCCCATGGTAAGCGGTCGTGCGGGTGGCACTGGACTAGGTTTGTCGATTGCGCAAACCATCGTGCATCAGCATGCCGGAAAAATTGATGTGGAGTCCGTACCCGGACACACCGAATTTACCGTCTATCTCCCTTATATTGAAACGCGGGTACGCAATGGCCAAGCGAGGGATGCAGCATGAGTCAACAAGCCGTCTGGATTCTCGATGACGACAGCTCCATTCGTTGGGTGCTCGAACGTGCACTGTCACGTTCAGGACTGACAACGCAAAGCTTCAGCGGTGCGGGTGAGTTGTATTCGGCACTGGAACAAGCCGCTGTATTACCTGGCGTGTTGCTCACCGATATCCGTATGCCCGGCGAAGATGGCTTACAAGTTCTGGCGACCATTCAGCAGCGCTACCCGTCGCTCCCAGTCATTGTCATGACGGCACATTCTGATCTCGATTCGGCAGTGAATGCGTTTCAAGGCGGTGCGTTTGAATACCTCGCTAAGCCGTTTGATCTCGATGAAGTGGTGCACACGGTCACGCGGGCACTGGAACATCAATCGCAAGAGACAGAAACTCCGGTGGTCAATGCCGATGACGAGGCGATGTCGGGCTTAATCGGCAATGCGCCTGCAATGCAGGATGTGTTTCGAGCCATTGGACGGTTATCGCATTCCTCTGTCACAGTTTTGCTCACTGGCGAATCTGGTACAGGTAAAGAGTTAGTCGCTCGGGCTTTGCATCAGCACAGCCCGCGGCGACAGCGTCCGTTTATTGCACTGAATATGGCTGCGATTCCCAGTGAGCTGGTCGAGTCCGAGTTGTTCGGTCATGAGAAAGGCGCGTTTACCGGGGCAACGCAACGCCGCCGTGGACGTTTTGAACAAGCCCATAGCGGGACACTGTTTCTCGACGAAATCGGTGATATGCCGCTGAACGTGCAGACTCGCTTATTGCGAGTGCTAGCCGAAGGACAGTTCTACCCGGTGGGCAGTTATGAGCCGGTTAAAGTGGATGTCCGGATTATTGCAGCAACGCACCAGCAACTGGAGCAGCGCGTCAAAGATGGCTTATTTCGTGAAGACTTATTCCATCGTTTGAACGTGATTCGTTTGCAGTTGCCAACGCTTGAGCAACGGCGTGAAGATATCCCGCAGCTGGCGCGTCACTTTTTAGAATTATCGGCCCGCGAACTTGGCGGCGAGCCCAAGCGGTTGACCGCAGCAGCAGTGCAGGTTTTGCAGCGTTCGGCTTGGCCGGGCAATGTGCGGCAATTGGAGAATACCTGTCGCTGGCTAACCGTCATGGCGCCTGGGGCGGTTATCGATGTGCAGGACCTTCCTGAACATGTCACCAACGAGTCTTTTGGAGTTGTGAGTGATGATTGGAAGGCCGCCATCGCACAAGAAATTGAGCGGCGTTTGGTTGCTGGCGAAACCGATATCGTTAACACCATCGTTACGCAAGTTGAGGCACAAGCTTTAAAACAGGCGCTTGAAGCGACCGCTGGCCATAGGCAGCAAGCCGCAGAATTGTTGGGTTGGGGGCGCAATACGCTGACCCGCAAAGTACAACAACTGATGCCGGAAGCTGACTAGCGACGTAAAATTAACGTAAATGGGCTGCCCTTTACGAAGTCTTCTTTACATAATTAAGGTCAAGAGAAAACCTATGCAACGAGCGCAGGACAAAATTATGACCAAGATACTATTAGTCGACGATGATGCTGAATTGAGCAGCATGCTCGAACAGATACTCACTCGTGAAGGTTACGAGTTGACCTTGGCTGCTGATGGCGAGACTGGATTACAACGTGCACTAAGCGGTTCTTACAACCTGATCTTATTGGACGTGATGTTGCCCGGTATCGACGGTTTTCAGCTGCTCCAACGCTTACGCCAGCAGTCACGTAGCACGCCAGTGTTGATGCTGACTGCACGTGGTGATGACGACGATCGTGTTGCGGGCTTGGAATTGGGCGCAGATGACTATTTGCCGAAGCCATTCTATCCCAAAGAGCTGGTTGCGCGAGTGAAAGCCTTGTTACGTCGTACGCCGAACACTTCGGTGACACCAGAGCCATTAGAGCACGCCGGTTTCCACATTGACCCTATGCAAAATGAAGCCAAAGTGGATGACGTGGTGTTAGAGCTAACGCCAACGGAGTTCGATATCTTGCGTGTGCTGGTGCAAGGTGGTGGCCAAGTGGTCAGTAAAGACCAGATGTCTGTCGCTGCGTTGGGTCGTCAATTGGCTCCATTTGATCGCAGCTTGGATGTTCACATCAGTAACATCCGTAAGAAAATTCACCATAATCCAGAGCGGATCCAGACCGTGCGTGGGCGTGGATATCGCCTCATGGCACTAGCTTCAGCATAAGCGAACTGACGTGCGGACACGCTGGTATCAGTCGCTTAGCCTACGCCTCCTCATCCTCTTTTGGTTGTTGTTTTTTGGTGTGGCGAGTAGCAGTTACTTATTGGCATTGTGGTTCAGCAAACCCGTTGAGCCACAGCCATTGTCTGCTAATGTCCAAAATACGCTGACGCCGCTGCTCAGTGACTCCCAAACTTTTGCATCCCTGACGCCTGGTCGTTTGTTGGCCGGTGACTTCCGAGTAGTGGCATCCCTCGCGCCGCAAGGTCAGGAACGGCTGCAGGTCGAACGCAATATCAGTAGCAGTATGCAGCGCCTTGTGCTGCGTCAGCTCGAGGCTGCCCAAGAAGAGCAGATCCCTTACAACAACCAGATGCTGATTGGTCCCTTTGAAAACGACGGGCGACGGATCTTGCTGGTGCGGCCATTAACGCTGGAAGAGCGGCGGCTGCAGGTGGTGTCGGAACAGGAAGCGCAAGAAGCACAAACCACCGCATTGCTGATTGGTAGTGGTTTAATCTCCATCGTGTTGGGTGTGTGGTTGGTGCGGCCGCTGAAGCGCCTGACTCAAGCAACGCGCGAAATTGCCAAGGGCAGCGAATCACCGCAATTACACCGACTTCCGAAACGTTCCGATGAGCTGGGCGAGCTTGCCCGCGCGCTTTCCACCACAGCCCGTGACCTCGCTGTTTCACGCGATGCCCAGCGGCGGTTACTCAGTGATGTGTCACATGAGCTGCGCTCGCCGCTGGCGCGGATGCAAGTGGCTCTGATGCTGTCACAGGACGATGATACGCCGACGGACAATCCACACCTGCAACAAATGGGACGTGACTTAGAACGGCTCAGTACCATTATTGAGCGCATTCTGTCGTTATCGCGGCTCGAGAATGGACTGGTGAAATTGACCCGCGTTGATGTGGATACGCGTGAGCTGGTGGAACAACTGGCCGCCGATTTGAGCTATGTGGATGCCGAGCAAGGTCGCCGCGTGCATGTGTTACCCAAAGCCCCTGAACATGGTGACTGGCCAGTATTGTCCAGCGATAGCGAGCTGTTACGCTTGGTTCTCGAGAACCTTGTTCGCAACGCGCTGCAATACACCACCGAACTAATTGAATTACGCTGCGAAAAAGCCGGTAACTTTTACCACATTTTTGTACGTGACTTTGGCGAAGGCGTGCCAGAGGAGCAGTTGCAAAAGCTGTTTGAACCTTTCTTCCGTGGCGATCCCTCGCGTCACCACAAAGCTGGCGTTGGCCTGGGTATGGCACTGAGCTTACGCGCCGCGCTGGTGCTCGGCGGCAAAATTACCGCACAAAATCATCCCGATGGCGGACTTGAGGTGTGTGTTTCATTGCCAAAAGATGGTAAATAGTGAATGGTGAATAGATAATCGAAAGGACACTCTGTTCACTGTTCACTTTTCACCTTCTGTTAGAGAGCCCCAGATGCCGGAAACTAAGCCCAGCGATAGCGACACGACTTGGTCATCGTTCTACGATACCGTCATTGCACCATTTTGGTGCAACAATGTTAAACGCACGGCTATCGAGCGTCCCAACGGCATTACCCTCTACGCTTACTACCTGACATTGCCGCAGTCGAAGGGTGTGATTGTGGTCAGTCCCGGACGTATCGAAGCCGCCATCAAATACCAAGAGTTAGTGTGGGAGCTGGCGCAGGCTGGTTACTCAGTGGCGCTGCTTGATCATCGTGGGCAAGGTGAGTCGGACCGGGAATCGGCGTTTCGACAGCGTGGGCATATTCGTGAGTTCGATACGTTCATCAGTGATTTTGCCGCGTTTATGGATGATGTTAGCGAACGTTTTACCGCCCAACCCATCACCTTATTAGGTCATTCCATGGGCTCCGCGATTGCCGCTTTATACCTAGCACGACACGAACACAGCGTCGCGCGGGCAGTGTTGAGCTCACCAATGTTTGGTATTCGCTCGAATCCAATCCCGGCAAGCCTTGCGCTCTCGATTGCTGAGTTTGGTTTACGGCTCAACGAGTGGCTGCAGCCCGATAAGCCGTGGTATTTCCCTGCGCGCGCCGACTATCAGGATATCCCTTTTGCTCGCAATGATTTAACCCATAGCGCGGCACGTTACGCCAAGTTCCGCCATATCTATGAGCAGAATCCGAGTATTCAATTAGGTGGGCCAACGTTTGCGTGGGTGGTGCAAGCGTTGCGCGCCTGCACGAAAGTGGAGGCTGAAGCTTCGAAGATCAGCATTCCAGTGACGATTGTGCAGTCCAGTGGCGATACCGTGGTCGATAATGAGTCCCACCGGCGCGTCCTCGAGGTATTACCACAAGGACGATTGGTGCAAGTGCCAAAAGCTCGTCATGAGCTCTTTATTGAAGCCGATGAATACCGGCAGCAGGCATTGAAGGTGCTAATTGAAGAAGCGGAACAAGCGACTAAGGCCGATTAATATTCAGCCGTGGCGAGCCAGTAGGTGATGGGGTAGTGGCATCCATAATGATGCTTTGGGGATCCATATGCACCAACACATCAGTGCTTTCAAATAGGTCCTGCAGCCGATGCTCGGTGTCATCCGCAATATCATGAGCCTGCTTTAACGTCAGGTGATCTTCAAGTTCAATATGGCAGGAAATAAAGCGAGTTGGTCCTGCCGAGCGAGTCCGCAATCCGTGAAAGCCTTGCACGCCTGCTGTCTCTCGGATGGTCTTGATGAT
This sequence comes from Pseudidiomarina aestuarii, assembly GCF_048263735.1. Lineage (GTDB taxonomy): Bacteria > Pseudomonadota > Gammaproteobacteria > Enterobacterales > Alteromonadaceae > Pseudidiomarina > Pseudidiomarina aestuarii_B. The sequence continues at coordinate 20,500 of NZ_JBLXDX010000004.1, forward strand.
GAGCTGGCGCTCGTCGTCAGGCAACTCACGGTCCAGCAATGTGTGCAATGAACCGCGAGCAATTTGCACCGCATTCCACAGTAAATACACTGCGATGCCAATGGCGATGACACTATCCGCCCACCATAAATTCCAAGCACTCAAGGCAAGCGCCACAATAACTGCTGAGTTTAATAGTAGGTCAGAGGTGTAATGCAATTTATCCGCAGCAATAGCGGCAGAGCTCGTATTCTGAATGGCTTTGTGCTGCAAGGTCACCAGCACGCTGGTCAAAACAATCGCTAGAATTGAGACGTAGATCCCTGCGTCAACGCGCTGTACCGTCTCGGCAGCGCTCCACTGTTGCAGACTGTGGATAATCAGCAAAATAGCCGAAATGAAAATCAAAATAGATTGAATAAAGGCGGCTAAAGCTTCCGCTTTACCATGACCGTGGCGATGTTCTTTGTCGGCGGGAACCAACGCGTAGCGCACCGCAAAAAAGGTAAATAGCGACGCCAAGGTATCCAGTGACGAGTCGGTGAGTGATGCCAACATAGACGCAGAGCCGGTCAGCCACCAAGCGGTACCTTTAGCGATGATCAGAATCAACGCCACAGATACAGAAGCGCGGGTCGCTATTTTGACCCAAAAACTGTAATCCCGTGATGATTCTGCCATGCTCGTGCTCGTCTTTTTGAAGAAGTTTGCTATTCTACTGGCTCGCGTCGAAAAAACGAAATTTCATGCCCAAAAATTGGGCACTATGAGTGATCGGAGTTGTTCAGCAGATGTTCCACATTGCCCTACATGAGCCCAAAATGCCCGCCAATACTGGCAATATCATTCGACTATGTGCGAATAATGGCTGCTCATTGCATCTTATCGAACCGCTTGGTTTTGACTTTGAGGAAAAGAAGTTACGCCGGGCCGGTCTCGATTATCATGATTTGAGTAATGTGAAGCGCTATCCAGATTATGCGAGCTTCAAAGAAGCCATGGGTAACCGTCGAATCTTTGCTTGTACGACCAAAGGCAGCAGCTCCTATGCAGGCGCGCACTACCAGTCAGATGACGTGTTGTTGTTTGGCTCTGAAACCAGTGGATTACCCGATTCTGTTTTGGCGCAATTCACCCCAGAGTTTCGGATCCGTATTCCTATGATGCCGAACAACCGATCGCTGAATTTATCCAATGCGGTCGCAGTGATTAGTTTTGAGGCGTGGCGGCAACAGCAGTTTGCGGGCGGATGCTGAGTCCAAGTTTAGAACGCTCGAGCTCCGCTTCTGCATAGATTTCCGCTATTTCGCCTGAGCTAACGAGCTCTCGAAAACGGCGGTCAAAATAATCCCGTAACTGGCGTCCACGCGGCGTATCTTGAAAGGCCACATGAATCGGTAAGCTGTTGTGGATCAGCAACCGTTCATACGGCGTGTTGTTCCAATCAGGCAAATTCTCACGATAATTGATGACTGCGCCCGCGCGACTTTCATCCAACATCGCAAAACAATCTAAACTGCTATTAGCATAATAGTAGTTGAGCCCGTCTGGCAGAAAATCCCCGTATTGATAGCCAGCGACATGGCAAATTGGTTTTTCTAACGTGCCATTGCGCACTTTTGCCATATCCGCCTCAGTCAGTGTGAACACATACAGCGGTCGGTCATAGTCAAAATGCAACCGCGAGACTATGGCATTACGGGGCTGATGCTGTGCGTAAGTGCCCACTAACATATCGAAGCGTTGGTCGCTCAGACCAAAAATTGCGCGTAAGTAGGTATTGGTGTTGATGTTGAGCTCGTTCGTTATTGGCGCAAAAACGCGGCGAATAATATCCCAATATTTACCCGTACCATCCAAGTCCGTGTAGGTACGCCAGTAGCCAGACGTTGCGCTGACCATCTCAAACGAGAGTTCCTCATCTTCTGGTAGGCTGGTTGCAAAGGGGGTCACGCTATTGCGTCTGGAAATTCGATCAATTTCGCCGTCTAACTGCAACCGATTAAATTCAGCGGTGAGCAATGGCACTATGTGTTCATAGCGCTTATGTAAATAATGAAACGCTTCATTCTGCCACAGGGGTACTACAATCAGATGCCGATCGTTGTAATAGCCCAATTGGCGTGCTTCAAAGTCATTCAGCAGAATACCTTGCACGCGCTCATTCTCGAACATTAGATGTAGCTGGTCGAGATCTTGGGCGGTGGCGGTCGCATTCGGATAATCATAATCATTCAGAATAGACTCAACCGACTGCATACCACTGATATAGGCAATGCTGTCGACCTGGTCGAGATTACAAATGCCACATTTGCGACGGTCGGCAACCAGCACAATTTCAAATGAAAATAACGGAAAGGGTACCGGAATGAGATTATTAAATTCGTTCTCGAGACCTGGCAATCGTCCCAGCTCACCGGCAATACGGCCACTGTTTGCTTCGACTAAGCTGCGCGTGCGTGGCATATCTACATAGCCAACACGAATACCCAAGTTGGCATAGGCTTGCTCTACTAGCTCACGAACATAATTGGTAAACGGGCCATCTTCGGGGCGACGAAACACCACATCACGAATAGGCGGCACTTGCCCCTGACTCGTTAGTGTATTTTCCTGAATTGGGAATGGTGGGCGTTCGGCTTCATTCTTTGGCGGTACGAATGGCACTTGCGCGTGCGCAGGCGTCACGCTCGCTAACCAGAGCGATGCGCTCATGACCCCAATGATCAGAACTAGCAATCGAGTGCAATACGACACCAATGAACCTCTATTTACAACAAAAAAGGCGCCACACGATTGTACGCGCAGCGCCATTATACCAGTTAGGCGCGCGCTTTATAACTGATCTGCTCATCCTCATTGAAACGCGCATGAATCGGGCAGCCGGCAGCAGATAATGATAAACTTCTGGTCTTATTGATGGTCTGAGATTGACGCACAGTAGTTGGGAGTAAGCGAATGAGTTCAAATATCTTGAAAGTAATGAAGGGTGTCGCGGGAGCGCTGGCGTGCTTGCCAATGCTGGCTATGGCGCAAGCTGCGGAGACTGAGCGTAGTGGCCCAGACTATCAATTGTTACTTGCTGGTGGTGCGCTATCTGTGTGCTCGAGTATGGCAGCAAATAATTGTGATGAAGGCGGTTGGATCGACAATGAAGTGATGCGAGTCGACCGTTATATCAACCTCTCTGATAAATACACCAAACCTTTGTTGGATGATGATTATTGGCCGTTTAACCGTCGCGAAACACGTGATGACGTGCGTGAAGCGCTTGAGATTATTCGTGAGCGAATGAATGAAGACATTCTGCCAGAGCGGGTGTTTGTGGATGAGTTTACACGCCGCGCTACGCAATATTTATATGAGAATTTGAGTGATTCGGAGTGGAATTTAATCCTCGATCATTTGGAAATGCCAGTGCCTGCGGGCATGCAAGAACAAGTGAATGTTGCCGAGTCGCTGAACAAAGAAGCCGTTGGTGTGTTTGAGGAATTTGTGGCGCAGGCGGCGAAGGTTCGCGGCACTGTTGCTGGCGGTGACGACAAGCCACGCATTGCAGTAATCACCGCATCCGCGCGTGACCCTTATGACGCGGTCGATTTCTACGTGAACTTATTTGCTGAGCTTGGTGCAGAAGCACAGTGGCTGCCGATTGACGCGGCAGTGTATGAAGCGCAGCGCAGCGGCAAATGTGATGCCATTAACGAGATCCGTGAAGAGCAATTCGGGGCTTGGGATCGCAGCCGTGTACATGCGGAGAAATACCAGCAGCAAGTAGATTTCTGTAAGCGTGCTGGCGCCGGAATCGAGATGATTGAGAATGTCGATGCGGTGTTTATCAATGGTGGCGATCAGAACCTGACTCGTAAGGCGCTGTTGAATCCATTGAGCCAGCCGTCGCCATTGCTGACCGAAATTTACTCGCGGGTAAGTAGCGGTAACTTTGTAGTGGGTGGTACCAGTGCAGGTACTGCCGTCATGACGGCGAAGTCGATGATTACCAACGGGACTTCTGCAGAGGCTTTGAAGGCTGGCGCGCGTGCCGCAGAGCCGCCCGTGCCGGGCTGTAACAACAACGATTCATGCCCACGTGACATGAATCAAGATACGCTGACCTATCATCCATTGGGTGGTATCGGCTTGTTCCCATACGCCATTTTGGACACGCATTTTTCTGAGCGTGGCCGGCAAGCTCGGTTACTGCGGCTAGCCGCGGAAACCTTCACCCCAATGGCGATTGGCGTGGATGAAACGACTGCCCTGCAAGTAAACGTATTGCGTAATGAGTTCCGCGTGATTGGTGAGCGTGGCGTATTCTTCGCCGTGGGTGCGCAGCAAGCTGATAACGCTGTGGCGTCGACCTTCCACTATCTGACTTCTGGCGCATCGGGCCGCATCAGCGACCAAGACATCAACGCTGTGCGCTTTGCGACCGACGGCAAGATTATCCAAGCCGAACCCACTACCCGCTTCTTAGATGACCGCGGCATGATCGATTCAATGCGGTTGCTGTGTCGTGATCGCAAGCAGTTCAACCTGCTGCAGGGGGAATATCGATTGACGGTATTGGCCGATGACAACACCCGCTCACAAGTGTCAGGCGGCGAATGTCAGGTCATGAATGGCCGAGTAGGGATAGCGCTGGAAACCCCAGAAAAATTCTAACGAATTTGGTGAACGGTGAACGGTGAACAGTGAAAGGAAAAATCTCTTCATTCACTGTTCACTATTTACTATTTACCGTCACTTATTCCGTACTTCGCGCGATACGCCTCTACCGCTGGCAGATACTGCTCGAATTCCGGCTCTTGGCGCACAAATTCAATTACGTCGTTCAGTGACACGATGCTGATGACTGTTGCGCCGTAATCACGCTCCACTTCTTGAATCGCGCTCAGTTCGCCTTTGCCTTTCTCTTGGCGGTCTAGCGCGATCAACACGCCCGCAAGTTGTGCGTTATTGGCTTGTACAATCTCCATCGACTCGCGAATAGCCGTGCCTGCGGTAATCACATCGTCCACCAACATCACGCGACCTTGCAGCGGCGAACCAACTAAGTTGCCGCCTTCACCGTGGTCTTTTTTCTCTTTGCGATTAAAGCAGTAAGGCACATCTTTTTGGTAGGTATCGAACAGGGCAATGGCTGCCGCCGTGGCAATGGGAATACCCTTGTACGCCGGACCAAATAGCAAGTCATATTCCACGCCACTGTCTTGCAACGCCGCCGCATAAAAGCGACCCAGCCGCGCCAAATCAGAGCCTTGATTAAACAATCCAGCATTAAAAAAGTAAGGACTTACTCGCCCTGATTTCAGCGTAAATTCGCCGAACTTCAGCACACCGCGCCCCAGCGCAAACTGAATAAACTCTTTCTGATATGTTTTCATCAATACCTCTGATACTAGAGTAACCAGTGAACGGTGAACAGATAACAGCACCCCACTGTTTGCATCTCTTCACTGTTACCTATTCACGGCTTGGCTATTACCTGTTACCTATTCACTATTAACTGTCTTTATGCCAATGCTGCCCGCTGCTGATCCATCAGCTCGCGTATCGCATGCCGAGCCAGCTCCAACATCTCATTCATCTCTTCGAACGAGAACGGCTCACCCTCAGCAGTGCCTTGCACTTCAATCAGTTTGCCGTCTTCGGTCATGACTACGTTCATGTCCGTTTCAGCTTTCGAATCTTCTGGGTAATCAAGGTCAGCTACTGGCGTGCCGTTGTACATGCCTACCGAGATAGCTGCGACCAAACCTTTCAACGGATTCGACTTCACCAGCTTCTCTTTGCGCATCCAGTTCAATGCATCCACTAACGCCACGCAAGCACCGGTAATTGAGGCTGTGCGGGTGCCGCCATCGGCCTGGAGCACGTCACAGTCAATCGTGATGGTGTTTTCGCCAAGCGCCGATAGGTCAACACAGGCACGCAACGATCGGCCAATCAGGCGCTGAATTTCTACTGTGCGACCACCTTGCTTGCCATGCGCCGCTTCACGATTCATGCGCGTATGCGTCGACCGTGGCAGCATGCCGTATTCAGCTGTGACCCAACCTTGGCCCTTACCTTTTAAGAAGCGCGGGACACTTTTGTCGACGCTCGCCGTGCACAACACTTTGGTGTCGCCAAACTCAATCAACACCGAGCCTTCGGCGTGTCGCGTGTAATTCCGGGTAATGGTTACCGGGCGAATTTGTTGCGAAGTACGACCGCTTGGACGCATGCTGCGCTCCTTCTTTGGCTGTGAATTAATGCGATGAAATAAAGTGGGCGCGATTATATCAGATGTGGATCTGAAATTCTGTCGCAACAGCAATAGGCTTCATTGCCTTCTGATGCCTCTCCATTTTCACCAAACCGTAATGTGCCATGGTCTTCAGTGAGCGAGATAGATTGCTGGGCGCACGTCCAGAAAGCACTGCTAATTCTTTGAGCGACTGAGGATTATTCTGCGCAATCATTTTAAGCAGCTCACGATTTTGGTCGGACAATATTTCCGCAAGCGAGCGAATCGACGGAAACCAAACTTTAGGCTCATTCTCAGAGGGCTTTAACTCGCCCTTGGCAATAGCAATGAGTCGAGCACGAATCTCGTCTTGCGACTTCACGCCAATGTGCAGAATAGACATTAGTGTTTCTCCTTCATGTACGAATCTGCTAAATCAAAGAAATCTTGAAGTAACTTGCCAGCATTTATGAACTCATAGGGAATAACGCGTCCGTTAGCTGTGTGAATATGATCACTGAATCTGGGCTTCTTCCCGAATGTCGTTGCTTTAGGGATGGGGTGGGCGTTATCCATTCCAAGTACTCGAGTTCCGGTAGAGTCATGCAATGTCAGTGAATACTTAATACCGTGAGGCACTCGCTGATTAGCATTGATTGATTTCGCCTCGATAAATATCCAGTAACCAGCCTCTTGGTAGATCACGACGCCATCCAAATCCAGCAGCGTTTCGAGAGTATAATCCACACCCATTAAAATATCACCTGATGATAACTAAAATGTTTAACTTAGTTGAACACCAGTTTTAGACTTGTGCGACCGTATATTGATGTCAGACATCGACCTACTGTACCGCGAGACGAAGAGTGCTAAACTACGCGCAGTTAAAGTTTATAAGGAAGATCAATGATTCAAAGTATGACCGGTTATGCGCGGCATGAGATGAAAGCCGAGTGGGGCAATGCGGTGTGGGAAATGCGCTCGGTCAATCAGCGCTTTTTGGAAACCTACTTCCGGTTGCCGGAGTCATTTCGTAGCCTAGAGAACAACTTGCGTGAACGTCTGCGGAAGCAATTGCAGCGTGGCAAGGTGGAATGTTCACTGCGTTTGACCATTGAACAAGGCGGACAAACCTCGCTCAACCTCAATGAAGAACTCGCTAAAAGCGTCATTTCATCCGCGAATTGGGTCGCCAACCAGTCAGCCAGTGCCGTGTTGAATCCCATTGATGTGTTGCGTTGGCCAGGTGTGGTTGCCCAGCAAGAAGACGACATGGATGCCATTCAAGCCGACGTACTCGCCGCCTTTGAAACCACATTGGCAGAATTTATCGAGAACCGCGAAAGCGAAGGTGCCGCATTACAGCGCTTACTCGAAGAGCGCCTTGAAGGCGTGTCCGAGCGTGCCGGATTTGTTCGCAACCACATGCCAGAAGTGATGAAGTGGCAGCGTGAGCGCCTAATGACCCGCCTCGAAGAAGCCAAAGTCGAACTCGACCCACAGCGCCTCGAAGCCGAAATGGTTATGCTGGCGCAGAAAGTCGACGTTGCCGAAGAACTCGACCGCCTCGACGCCCACGTCACCGAAACCCACAAAATCCTCCGCAAAGGTGGCGCCTGTGGCCGCCGTCTCGACTTCATGATGCAAGAGTTCAACCGCGAAGCGAACACCCTCGGCTCCAAGTCCATCAACGCCGACATCACCGCCGCCGCCGTCGACCTCAAAGTGCTCATCGAGCAAATGCGCGAGCAGATCCAAAATATAGAATAAAGTCATGTTAAGTTTTGTTAAGTATACTAAGTTTGGATAAGGTCGCGTCATTGCGGCCTTTTTCGTTTCTAATGGTAATGCAATGTTCGTGATTGTCCGCTATATTGTGGTGACAAAGGTGGTGACAAATAATTTATAGGGTCTCCATCTTTTGGTTTTGTCACCACCTGGGAGATAGTCATGAACAGTAGCCAGATCAAAGCACTTGTTAGAGCCGGTGAGGACGTTCGGAAAAGTGTGGGTGATGGGCTCTATTTCAGAATTGAACAAGGTACTGCGTCATGGTTTGTAAGATATACATACGCGGGTAAGCGCAAGGCCATCACCTTGCCGGAAGGCTATCCGAACTGCTCGTTGGCTGACGCTAAGATTTTTTTGCAATAAAGTGAGCTAATGTAGTATTCGCACTTTATGAATATTACTTATGTGCCATTAGCGGACACTCAATCTTGACACCAAGTGATCAAAAACCAATCGAACACGTTGTGGTACTGGACCACGTTGAGGGCGATAAATATATAAATCCCAAGGCACAGGCTCGACCTCTTCTAACACTCTAACAAGTTTCTCTTGGCGTAATAAGTCTTGGGCCAAAAAGTCAGGAATTTGAGCAAACCCCAGTCCATTTTGTACACCCATTAATTCAGCTTCGGCGTCGGCACTTCGAAAACGTGTTATGGATGGCGTCCACTGTCTGTCCATGGAAAAAACCCATGGCCAAAGCTTTCCCGTATTGCGATCTACTAACCCTGCAACCGGCAAGTGGTTTAGTTCTTCAATAGACGCAGGCCTTCCCACTCTATTTATTAAGTCAGGCGAAGCCACGACATACATATTAATTTTGGTGAGCTGGCGGGCAATAAATCGACTATCTCTCATGAAGCCGATACGAATCCCAATATCTATTTTTTCGTCAACTACATCCACGCGCTCGTCACTGAGTGTCAGGTCTATATCCAGTTGAGGATGTATTGTTGAAAGTTCCAGTAATACTGGCATTAAGCACTTATGACCAAAACCAACAGGAGCTGCGATACGAACCCGCCCTTGTAATTCATTACCCGAGTTAGGGGCGCTTGTTTGAAACAATTCATCTACAGCGCGCAGGCGTTCTTTTGCTATCAAAGCAAATTTTTCTCCAACTAGGGTCACTTGTATGTGTCGAGTATTTCGATGAAATAAAAGCTCCCCTTGCAATCGCTCTAACTCCTTCACTGCTCGCGTCACTGCCTGAGGAGAAATTCCCAGACGGTTAGCCGCTTCTTTAAAGCTGCGAGACTCAGCAGCAGTACAAAATATCCGGAGCATTTCCAATCTGTTAAGCATCACAGTCACACTCAGGTTTGATATGAATACACAAATATTATTCCAAATTATGGAATTGTCAAATAAAAACGTTTCCATTTATTGGTTTTTAAAGGTAAGGGATACTTTGCTTGTTATTTAGACAACGTCATTCGACTTATTTGAGGATATTAACTATGAGCAGTGTTTTAGCAAATAACATCAGCGGTAAGGTCGTTGTTATCACTGGTGGTAGCAGCGGTTTAGGCGAGACCACGGCAAGACATTTAGCCAGCCTTGGCGCATCTGTTGTTTTAGGTGCCCGACGCATCGATAAGCTTGAAGCTATTGCTGCTGACATACGCGCAGCGGGCGGAGAAGTTGCGGTTCAAGCGACAGATGTGACTAGCCTGGACGAAGTGAAGGCCCTTGTAAATCTTGCACAAGAGCGCTTCGGTAAAGTTGATGTGGTTATCAATAATGCAGGGTTAATGGCGATTGCACCGTTAGCTGAGACTCGAGTTGACGAATGGGATCGCATGATTGACATCAACGTTAAAGGTCTGCTGTATGGAGTAGCCGCAGCGCTTCCGATCTTTCAGGCTCAGGGAACAGGCCACTTTATCAATATTTCTTCCGTAGCAGGTATCAAAGTATTCAGTCCCGGCGGCACGGTTTACAGCGGAACCAAATTCGCTGTTCGCGCTATTGCCGAAGGCTTACGCCATGAAGTTGGGGGTAAAATTCGTTCAACAATCATTTCACCAGGTGCAGTTGAATCTGAATTAAAACATGGAAGTTCAGATACTCAGGGTGCAGCCTTTGTAAAAGATTTTTATCAGCAAAATGAAATTCCATCTGAATCTGTTGCTCGTGCTATCGCATACGCAATTGAGCAGCCTGCGGATGTGGATATCAACGAGATTGTTCTGCGCCCAACTGTTCAAGAGTTTTAATTCGTTTAATAAAAGACCGATTAACCAGCGGGTGATTTAACCACCCGCTGAATATTCAGTTTGTGAGGTTATTGATGACAGCGTTAAACAGACAAATGCGTGCTTTGATATTAGATAGCTATGAAGAAGGTACAGTATTCCGGGATGCCCTGATTAACTTACCTTCTCCATCAGCAGGTCAGGTGCAAGTAAAAATATTTGCAAGTGGAGTCAATCCTATTGATTACAAGATCCGCCAAGGTATCGCTCCTTACGCCATGCCGGAATTACCCGCAGTACTTGGCACCGATTTAGCTGGAGAAATTGTTGCTGTCGGCGACGGCGTCACCGACTTTGCAATAGGCGATGCAGTTTATGGTCTGACTGGCGGAGTGCGAGGATTGCAAGGCTCATTGGCTGAATATGCCAACGTAGATGCTGAGTTACTTGCTCCCAAACCGAAAAATTTGTCCATGCGTGAAGCTGCGGCTTTACCTCTGGTTGCACTTACTGCTTGGGAAGGTTTGGTTGACAAGGCGAATGTTAAAGCGGGCCAGAAAATCCTTATCCAAGGTGGAGCTGGCGGAGTTGGGCATTTAGCCGTGCAAATTGCTAAGGCTTTAGGTGCCGACGTTTATGCCACTGCATCGACTGGAAAACAACAACTGCTCAAGGCGCTTGGTGCCACGCCAATTGATTATCACACTGCAAGCCCTGCTGACTACATGGACGCATACACCCAAGGCAAAGGATTCGATATCATTTACGACACTGTCGGTGGCTCTGCACTCGATGCCTCATTAGGTATCATTGCACATTACGGCCATATTTTAAGCTGTGCTGCATTCAGCTCACATAACCTCGCACCGTCGTCAATACGTTCTGCAACATTGTCAGGAATTTTTGTGTTACACCCACAGCTCAGCGGAGAGGGACGCAAACATCATGGTGACATTCTGCGGCAAATTACGGCTCTTGTTGAAGCTGGACAAATTAAGCCACTACTCGATCCGTTACGCTTTTCCCTAGACACGGCAATGGATGCACATAATGCCGTAGAGTTGGGGTCCATGGGTAAAGTCGTTATTGATGTAATTGCTTAAAAAGTCATTGTTGAGGATGCATATGAACCCAAGAAAACTAATTCGAACTGTTCGTTTCCATGAATTAGGTGGCCCCGAGGTATTAACTATTGACTCGCTGGCGAGTCCAAGTTTGCAGGCCACTGATGTTCGTATTGCGGTCAAAGCTGTTGGGCTCAATCGTGCTGATGCCATGTTTAGGCGAGGCCACTATATAGAAAAGGCTGACTTCCCGTCGCGAATCGGCTATGAAGCATCCGGGATAGTTATTGAAGTCGGGGAAGAGGTGAATCATTTACGCCTTGGGGAAGAGGTTTGTATTGTCCCTCAGATGGGGCTTTCTCAGAATGGCTGCTACGCAGAAGAGATTGTCGTACCAAGTGAATATGTGGCACCCAAACCAGCAGGGCTAACCTTTGCTGAAGGCGCAGCAGCTTGGATGCAGTACCTGACAGCTTATGGCGCTTTGGTCGAAATTGCTAACGTGCAAAAAGGCGATTCAGTACTGATAACCGCCGCATCGAGCAGTGTTGGATTGGCTGCGATTCAAATTGTGAATTCTCTGGGGGGTACCGCTATCGCTACAACTCTAACAGGAGCTAAAAAGGCTGCTGTGCTCAAGGCTGGCGCGGCCCATGTGATTGCAACCCAAGAAGAACCGCTACTGGATAGCTTGAGAAGCATCTTGGGAGCAAACAATTTAAAAATCGCATTTGATGCTGTCGGTGGGCCGCAGATAGCTGAAATTGCTGAAGCAATGAGCCCTGAAGGAACAATAATAGTGCACGGAGCATTAAGTCCCGAAACAACCCTTTTTCCCTTAAAAATAGCACTTCGTAAAAGTCTGACAGTTAGGGGGTATGTGTTTACTGAAGTTATAAAAGACATCGAGCGTTTTCGCAGAGCAAAGCAATTTATCCACTCGGGTTTATCCGAAGGAACACTCAAGCCTGTCATTGATCGAAGCTTTAAATTTGAAGAGATAGTGGCAGCGCATCACTATCTGGAGTCAAATCAGCAGATTGGTAAAATCGTGGTCGAACTTGATTAACAGTTCGTAGCTTCCGCTAGTCTCTGGCCGGCGCATAATTCACCGCCAGAACAACAAGAAAAAGGTGTAGTGTATGGTCATTAGCGATCTTCTCTGGCGGCGACCGCGCCATTACATGGATGTCGATGAAACCCACGACCGCGTGCACTGGGTGGAACTTTTCTTCGACCTGGTCCATGTGGTGACAATTTTCATTCTGGGGAATTACCTGTCCCATCATCTGGGGTGGCAAGGATTCTGGGTGTTTACGGGACTGTTCCTGGCGATTTTCTATGCCTGGGCAGACAGTTCGGTCTATAACTCACTGTAGATCTCCACGGACATGCCGCATCGCGTGGCGATGGCACTTAATATTGTCACGATGATGACCATCGCGGCGGCGATTCCCGACGTGGGCGGTGAAGGCTGGACGTATTTCGCGCTGAGCTACGCGTTGAATCGGGCGCTGACGGCCTATCTTTACTGGCGGGCGCGCTGTACCGACAACGCGGCCATGGGCGGCTTGTCCCTCTTCGCGCTGGCCTGGACTTATTTCGACTGTGCCGGCAATGCAAAACCGAAGAGCCGCACCAGTGCTGTGCTGCTGAGATACTGGTGTAGTAGCCCCCAATTAAAACGGACACCTTGGTAGAAGCAAGTTGACGAAGCGTTTTGTGGTGCCGGGCCAGCCTGAGAACACCTCAGTGGAGTTCGGTGCCTACGGCTTTACCCCCGAGGAGATTACGGAGCAAGGTATCGACAGGAGCGACCGACCGTACAGCAGCCTGGTGTATCTGTCCACGAGCCGCAGTTATCAGTCAGCCGGTGGCACCTCGGGATGGACCACCTCGCCCTGCGGGCGGCACCTGAAAGCGGTCTAACCGGCCAGAGAAGTCGCCGCAACGAAAAAGGGGGCTAACAGCCCCCTTTCGACATTATGCTTCAGCTAACTCTTTCAAGGTAAGGGTAGTCAATATACCCTTCCGCACCCTGGGAGTAAAAAGTCGCCGGATCTGCTTCGTTGAGCTCGGCGCCAAGCTTCAGGCGCTCTGGGAGGTCCGGGTTGGCAATGAAGGGCACGCCAAAGGCGACAGCGTCGGCCAGTCCGGATTCGATGGCTTGTTCTGCTTCTTCACCGGTGTAGCCCATGTTGAGGATCAACTTGCCCTTGAAGTGTTCGCGGACCGGAGTAATGACGTCCGCTTGCTGTTCCCCGAAAAAGTCGCTGCGCATCAAATGAACAAAGGCCAGGCCGTAGTCGTTCAGGCGCTTGGCGAGCCAGGTAACCAGACCGACCGGATCACTGTCCTTCATGCTCTGGAAGCTGTTGAGGGGGCTCAGTCGAACACCGACGTTCTCGGAACCGAACACTCCGGATACGGCTTCAATCACCTCCAGCAGAAGTCGGGCGCGATTTTCGATCGGGCCACCGTAGGGGCCTCCTCGATGGTTGGAGCTATCACGCAGGAACTGGTCCAGCAGATAGCCGTTGGCGCCATGAACCTCAACACCGTCAAAGCCGGCGCGCTTGGCATTCTCGGCGGCGGTGCGGAAACCGTCGATGATGGCCGGGATTTCGCTGTCGGCCAGTGCGCGGGGAACCGTGTAGGACTTCTTACCTTCCGGTGTGTGCACTTCATCGCTGGTGATGGCAATGGCGCTGGGCGCTACCGGATCCTTGCCATTGTTTAACGCCGGGTGGCAGGCGCGGCCACCGTGAAAGATTTGCAGATAAATCTTGCCACCTTTGGCGTGTACCGCATCAGTGACTTTCTTCCAGCCTTCAACTTGCGCCTCGGAATAGATACCGGGCTCGCGCCAGAAGGCCGAATTGCCTTCAATAGCCATGGTCGCTTCAGTGATGATCAGGCCGGCAGAGGCACGCTGGGCGTAATACTCAACCATCATATCCGTGGGAACGTGATCAGCGTCGGCACGGACGCGGGTGAGGGGGGCCATGAAGACCCGATTGGCCAATTCACTGGCGCCCATTTTCAGGGGAGTAAAAAGTGTGTTCATAGCATCCTCGGGAAATTTTGTGTACGAGAGCTGATAGTATATCCGCCCGTTGGCCGGGCGGACTAATTCGGACGAGATATATCAATCATCATCCTGACTGATGCGACAGGCTGTTCATCGGCTCCGCTTTTCACGAGTTCGTCCTGTAGAAGATACGGAACCACACCGGTAAGCCCGGACAACCAATACAGCGCTGGCACCTTTTTGCCATTGGAGGCCTGCGGCGGCAGGTAGATAGCAAACCGCATCGAACAGTTCAGCGTCTCGGAGTGATGACTGTACTGCTTGTGCCAACCACCAAAACTTTTATTACTGCTCAGATTTTCAATAGTCATTGCAACCTCTCAACAAAACGGTCGCCCGCCTGACTGGCAGGCGACCAGATTTCATTACTTGTCGTAGTGAATAACGGTACGGATGCTCTTGCCTTCGTGCATCAGATCAAACGCCTTGTTGATATCTTCCAGCCCCATGGTGTGGGTGATGAAATCGTTCAACTTGAATTCACCTTGCATGTACCGCTCAACGATGCCCGGCAGCTCGGAACGGCCCTTCACGCCACCAAAGGCAGAGCCTTTCCAGACCCGACCGGTCACCAGCTGGAACGGACGCGTGGAAATTTCCTGGCCGGCGCCCGCAACACCGATAACCACCGACTCACCCCAGCCTTTGTGGCAGCATTCCAGTGCTGAACGCATTACATCTACGTTGCCGATGCACTCGAAGGAATAATCCACACCGCCGTCGGTCAGTTCTACGATCACTTCCTGAATCGGCTTGTCGTAATCTTTCGGGTTGATGCAGTCGGTCGCGCCCAACTGGCGGGCCAGCTCAAATTTGCTCTCGTTGATGTCGATAGCAATGATGCGGCTGGCTTTAGCCATGGTGGCACCAATCACCGCCGACAGGCCGATGCCGCCCATACCGAAGATGGCCACGGTAGCGCCCTCTTCTACTTTGGCGGTGTTCATCACCGCACCCATGCCGGTGGTTACGCCACAACCGAGCAAGCACACTTCTTCCAATGGCGCTTCTTTGTTCACTTTTGCCAGAGAAATCTCGGGCAGTACAGTGTACTCGGAGAAGGTTGAGCAACCCATGTAGTGATAGATCGGCTCGCCGTTTAACGAGAAACGAGTGGTGCCGTCTGGCATCAGGCCCTTGCCCTGGGTTTCACGAATCTTCCCGCACAGGTTGGTTTTACCAGAGGTGCAGAATTTACATTCGCCGCACTCAGGGGTGTAGAGCGGAATAACGTGGTCACCCACTTTCAGGCTTGTAACGCCTTCGCCTACCGACTCAACAATACCGCCGCCTTCGTGGCCGAGAATGGTCGGGAAAATGCCTTCGGGATCTTCGCCAGACAAGGTAAACGCATCGGTATGACACACACCGCTAGCGATCACCCGGATACGTACTTCGCCAGCTTGAGGCGGCATCACATCCACTTCTTCAATGGACAGAGGTTGTTTCGGGCCCCAGGCGATAGCGGCTTTAGATTTGATGGTCTGAGTCATGTTGTGTGCTCCAGATTTTGTCGGGCTTCGGCAGGTTCTTCTGCCATGTTGATGGGATCATTGTATTATTATTCTTAAGATAGATAATCGGCCAATTAAGCAAATCACCTTTACTGTATAGTAACAATGAACCGTATTTTGTTTGCTGGCGGCATTTTGTATCTAAGCTCACCCAAGTCGTAACGCAAGGAACTGAACATGTTTATTTGGGAAGGGGTCAGTGAGTTTGTGGCGGTCGCGGAAGCGGAAAGTTTTACCGCTGCGGCGAAACGATTGGGCATTTCCACAGCTCAGGTGAGCCGGCAGGTCAGCGCACTGGAATCCCGGCTTTCGACCAAACTGCTGTATCGCACCACCCGCAAGGTTTCGGTGACGGAAGCCGGCCAAACCTACTACCAGTATTGCCGCCAGGTACTCGATGGTCTGGAAGAGGCCGAGCGGGCCATGACCAACCTGCAACTTATCCCCAAGGGAAAATTACGGCTGACCGCACCGGTGACCTATGGCGAGAAGGTGATCGCCCCCTTGGTGAACGATTTCATCCTGCGCTACCCGGAGTTGGAGGTGCAGCTGAATCTGACCAACCAGAAGTTGGATCTGGTCGGTGGCGGTTACGATTTGGCGATTCGGCTGGGAAAACTGGAAGATTCATCCATGATGGCCAAGCGGTTGTCGTCACGAACCTTATACGTGTGCGCCTCGCCGGAATACTTATCCACCTATGGTGTGCCGCATTCGCTTTCGGAACTGGACCGGCACAATTGTTTGCAAGGCAATCTGGATTACTGGCGCTTTCAGGACCGAGGTAAGCCCTACAACGTTCGCGTTAAAGGCAACATGAAGTGCGACAGCGGTTGGGCGTTGCTGGACGCGGCCCTGAAAGGCATCGGGATCGTGCAACTTCCCGATTATTACGTTCAGCCGTCATTGGCCTGTGGAAAACTTATGAACTTGCTGGAACATTATCAAGAAGCCGACGATGGAATCTGGGCGATTTATCCACATAACCGGCATTTATCCCCAAAAGTGCGGATGCTGCTGGATTTCCTGGACGAATCGTTAAGTTAAATTCTGTGGGGCCGTGGCGGGCAGTAGTTTTGTCAGTTTGTCCAAATGCGCCGTTTGGCCTGCGTCAGTTTCCCGGCGGTCTCCAGCTGTACATACACCAAACGCCTCTGGTCATCCACCGCGTCGCAACTCCCTGACACCCCGGCCCAGCTTGCGGCGCAACAGGGCCCGCAGGGTCACCCCATCCGAGTACCCGACCTGTGCGGCGACTTGGTCGACGCTCGCGTTTCCGGTGCGCAAGAGATGGACGGCATGCTCCACGCGCAGGTCCTGGAAATACGACAACGGTGTCTTGCCCAAAACGCTTTGCAGCCGCCGCGCCAAGGTGCGCTCGCTTGTGCCCGCGGCGCTGGCCGCCTCGGCCAGCGAGAACCCCTTCGCGAGCTGACTTCTGGCCCAGGACTCGAAGCGCTCCACCATCGGGTCGGCATGCGCAAGGTGGTCGGGAATCACGAACTCGGCTTGCGAACTGCGTGCCTCGACCAGCAGATAGCGTGCCACCAGGGCCGCCAGCGCCGGACTGCGCCCCCGGATGATGCGCAAGGCCAGGTCGACGTGGGCCAAAGCGGCACCCGCGGTAGTGAAGCGTGTCGAGTTCACGATCATGCGTGACTCGTCCAGCGTGACGTTCGGATAGCGCTGCCGAAACATCGGCCCCAGCCACCATGACGTCGTCGCACGATGCCCATCAAGCAGGCCACTCTCTGCAAGCAAGAAACTACCGGAGCAGGCGGCACCAAGGTGCGCGCCAGCGGTGGACCACTGCTGTAGCACGGCGACCGCATCGGGCACGTCGGGGCGTGTGAGCCGAGCCGAGAGCGTGTCAGGCATCTTTTCACCAAACGCGGGCACGAGCACGACGTCTGGTTCCGGCACACCACGCGCAGTGACCACGGGGACCGTCAAGCCTTGCGCAGTTCGGATGCGACGCCGCACGCCCACCAGCGTGAGCTCTATGTGCGCGGGAGCCTGTGGAAGCGAGCCCGCCATCGCATTGGCCAAGCCCACTGTGTCGGTGAGCGCCGCAAGCCCCAGATCAAACACGCCATCACAAACAAGGATATGAAGTTTCATGGCAATAATGATATCAAAGTTGTCATTTTTGTCTATATAAATGGTTGTCATGAAGACTTAGACTGCAGGCTCGTCGGTGCTTTCACCTAAACCATTTACCCAAAGGATTACAATATGACCAAGCTCGCCCTGTTTGTTCGCCTCGAAGCCAAACCCGGCCAGGAGGCTGCGCTTGCCGACTTCCTGGCCAGCGCACTGCCGCTCGCCAACGCCGAATCCGGCACCACTGCCTGGTTTGCATTGAAGTTTGGCCCTTCGACGTTCGGTGTGTTCGATGCCTTTGCCGATGAGGCAGGTCGCCAGGCACATCTGAACGGCCAGATCGCCGCGGCCTTGATGGCCAACGCCGCTACCTTGCTCAGTTCTCCGCCCAATATCGAGAAGGTCGAACTCCTTGCAGCCAAGCTGCCTGCATGACAACCCGGCCTTGACTCAATCAGGTCACGCTGCAGGATGGGGTCACACGGCCCTACGCAGCCCCACCCCTCGATTGCCGGGGGGATGTTCGGCGACAATTAGGATGACCAGTTGACGACAATTCTCTTGGCCGGTTGGGTGTCTCAATAGGTACCTTTGAAGATTGCTGACCTGGAAGCAGAGGTCCCAGCTTTGAGGCCACGTCGGTCTCAATTTAGAGGAGTTAGAGATTACTTCGCTGAATCAGAGAAGGGGTGAGAGGCTGGTGGTGTTTTCGATTCGTCTCGGTTGAGTGGTTTTAGAGTATGGGGAGTATATTGGGTAGTAAGTCCTGAGATATTATTGGGTTTTGTGATTTAAGATATTGAAAGTAAAGTGCTTTCTTCTGCGTGATCAATATTCAGATCCAAAATATCGAGTGATACTTGGTTCGGAGCCAATCAGGAATACATATCAGGAAACGGGTTATAGAATTCTACAGTCACGGGCATTTCTAATATTTGCCCGGTTTTGCAGCCTGGGCAAGTGCTGTGGTTTTTGACGAAGGCTGAAGTTAGCGTATCCGAGCAAACAAGGGGTGTGTGACATGAATCACACATCAGTTCATCACCAATCCAGCCTGATTTCTCGAATCTACACTGACAGCAAACTAATGTTGATTCGCGAGCTAAATCACCGGTTCGAAGGTGTTGTACGAGCTTTTGAGAGGGGCTGTCGATATATTTTTCACCAATAGGTGTCATTTTTTTATAGACTCGATTCTCGGAATCTATGTAGTAACCAGTTAGTGATGGGAAGTTCGACTCGCGAATCACAACCTTCAGATTGTCCAAATCTTTACTGTATATTCGGTCAGGTCCGAAGCTTTCATAGGGTATCCAATAACTTGAGTTATCTTGGTTACGCCTAGCAATGAATACCGCACATAGTGGGCACTGTCGATTGTCACAATATTTGTAGGTAGCATTCATACGATTCTTCCCGATGACTCCGTATTTGGCGGGCGTAAAACCTCTAACGTCGGAGGACAAATTTGTCCATCTTTGACTATCGAGATTCCGTCTTGGATTTCTTGATTACTTAAAGTCTGCCAAGACTCCCGAATTCGGGTTCGCAAGAAGCCTGTGAAGAAAAGAGATTTGTCTCGCCCGTCATAAATAAAGAATAGTAGTCGAACAGTATGTCCGCCAAGTGCTGATTTACCTCGGTAAATACGTCGCCGCTTGAAAATGACGTGATAAACATCGCTGGTGTTGGGCTCGATATTATCGCTTATACACCGATAGATCGTATTCAAAGCCACACTAAAGTGAATATTCGGCATTCCTTTCTTACGTTTTTGAGCGTGTTGAAGAAAATCGCTGCACAACTGAAGGTTAGAATTCTTTACTTCAACCATACAGGGATGAGGGTCGTATGCGTTGTCGCCACGATTCGCCGCACGCATATAGTGATGCATCATCTCGGTGTCTCCTCAGTGTTGCCAATAAGCAGTAACGATTTTTCCATCGTCATTTTCAATGAGAACTACGCTTAAGTACTTAGAGCACAGCCCAACAATTTGCGGGCCAACTTCACTCTCAAGTTCTCGAATGCTTTTCTTGCTGAAGTATCGCTTATTTAATCCACCGTGAGCCTTTTGGCAGTCACCAAATTCCTGTAACCATCTGAGCGCTTGATTCGGAATAGCACGCTTTTGCTGACGTTTGGAGCAATGTATTGATTTATTCATTAGGAATCCTCTCTGGTAAATCAAAGATTGTTGGGTCGTCAAATAATTCATCGAGTTCAGGGTTTGAGTTAGGCAGATCTTTGTCCTCTAAGCAGCAGGCTGTTTTTGCATTCAATCCGTCAGCTACACTGTCCAAATCGATCAGATACATATTCATTCCAATAGCTCGAAGATCTTCGCGAATGAGGAATAGCGGGTCGTCCATGATGTAAGCTAGCGCGCTCACGGGAGATGTTGGAACACCCTCTGCGTAATTAGCAAACGATTCAACGTCTCGAGCGAGAGGTTGTATTTCGAGTTTAAGGAGTTGGCTGTGCCCGAATAGCATGAACAGCAAAATGCGGTTTATTAATGCATCGCGACTAACCACATGTTTCTTGGTAATACTGCTAAGACGTCCGGCAACCGACTTGTCTAAGACAACTGTTAGTGCAACGGTCGCTCGCTTTTTATCTAAACTCTTGTCGATAAAAGCTCGAGCGGTAGTGCTATTTTTACGTCCTTCCAAAGCCTCAGATATGTGAGCAAGCTCGACCGAAATGAGATGATTAAGAAAAGGATCGCGTTTCAAAAAATTCTTTGCCATCGCTTTTTCGAGTGCCCGAGCGACTGGCTTCATGATGCTAAAAGTAACTTTCGTTTGGTTCATGCTGATTTCCTGTGATTCAGATCATACGAACAGCATATACAAAATATACGGAATTACCCGTAAAAAATTTACGGTGTTTCGGAATACAAGAAAGCTCTAAGCCGGAGCTAGAAGTGGTTAGTTCCATTTTGGAAACAACCACTGAACACGGCGTCACTCTTAAGGAAGGCAAACTAAAAAGTGAACCACTCAAGTCTATTATTCGGCTCAAATAATGAGCCGAATAGAAGCTCTAATCGGCTCATCCCCATAGCAATTAATCACCATTACCAGTGAATAAACAGGGAGAGCTTCCTACCAACACATATATTCACCAATTACGGTGATTTATTCGGCTGGGGTTTAACGATATGGCGAAGAAAGTTACGGTCTCCGATATTCCAGATGCGCTGTTTATCGACAACGCAGCGGTGTTAAGGCAGCTAGCTAGAGCGAAACGAAGGGAGCTTGGCATCAAATTGGCGTTGACTAAACGTTTCTGCTATAACATCTAAACGACAACTATTAATCAATGCATAAATGCATGCGGCATACAGATAAGGTCTATCAAATAATGCATATAACACAATGGTATATGATTAGAAAAAGCCCATAATTATCCATGCATTAATAGCAGTATTTAATATCAATAAATACTCAACAGCGAGTTCATGATGCGATGCCAGAGTTAAACGATAACATTATTTCAATATTAAGGTCCGGTCCGATGTCTGCGGCAGAGCTGGCGCGTCGCCTTGATATAGATGCTACTACGGTGAGTCGCCGCTTGAATGCTATGGGCCCGAAGGTCATCAAAGCGGGAGACGGGCGTTCGACGCGTTGGTATTTAAGGCGGCGTTTATCGATGCCAACCCCCGCAATTAAAGCTGACGTAGATGTGTTGCCGATCTATCGTGTGGACGAGCATGGTCAGGCAGAAAAAATAGCTCATCTTCATGTGGTGTACCCAGCGGATAGTTATTTGGCTGAATATTTTCGCAAGAGTGACACTACCGACAAGCAACAGTCTGAGTGGACGTTTTTTGAATCATTGCCTTGGTGGGTAACGGATATGCGTCCGCAAGGATTCTTGGGGCGCTCGTTTGCGCAACAGCTTCGAGCGCAAGGGCAGCCTGTCGACTCTGATCCTAACCGTTGGTCGGAGGATACGACACTTTCGGTTCTTGCAAGCTACCCTCAGGATCATGTGGGGAACTTACTGATTGGTGACACAGCCTATACTCGGTGGTTAAACGCAGCTCCTGATTCCATGATGAGTGATGCAGAGGCTGGTACGAGAGCCGACGCAATTGCTCGAGGCGAGCATTTTGATTCCTCAGCAAAAGGTGAACAACCTAAGTTCACTGCACGATTGCATGAAGGAGAGTGTCTGATCAAGTTCTCGGGTCAGGTGAAACAGCTTGAGATTGATTCACCCGCAAACCGATGGGCGGATCTATTACATGCTGAGGCGCTGGCTAGCGCGGCACTGAACCAAAGTATTGCGAATATCGCAGCAACCAGTCGGAGTTTTCAAGTAAACCAACGAACACTGCTTGCATCGAGACGTTTTGATCGCACCGATACGGGTGGTCGCTTGGGAGTGATTTCTTGGACCAGTCTCGATCTCGAGTTTGTCGGAAAAGCCAATGAACCTTGGCCAGTTATCGCTGACTTGCTGCATCAACAAAATATTATTTCTGAAGTAGCAGCTACACATAGCAAGATAAGCTGGGCATTCGGTCAGTTGATCGCGAATTCGGACATGCACCTCGGCAATATCTCATGTGTGAATCGAGGCGGCCGCCCCTACGAACTCGCTCCGATTTACGACATGTTACCGATGCATTTTGCCCCCAAAAGCACCGGTGATTTGCCTGCAACAACATATGCAATAAGCATCCACCCGAGTGTTCCACGCATTTGTTGGGAAGCAGCTTTTCCCGCCGCTATTGCTTTTTGGAAGCGTGTATCGAGTCACGACATGATCAGTGACCATTTCAAAGTATTGGCTGCACAGCAACTGGAGATTACCCGCGAATTCGAATCAATTATTCGGAAAATGGCCTGACGTATTTGATAGCTAGGCAACATCACACCTTACTTTGTGTGATTTGATATTTGATTGTTCCAATAATAAGTAAAAAAAGCCCAATTAATTGCTAATTAGTCAAATTATACTAATATGAAAGCAGGAAGTGTGATGAAGAGGGCGAGATATGCAAGCTGTCGATGAATTTCACGAGCTTCTTGGCGAGCTGATCAAGCGCCATCGTGCGCAGCGCATGGACCAACAGGAGTTTGCGCTGCGGGTGGGGTGCAGTCCGAAAACGGTCTCGCGCATGGAGCAAGGTGTGCCGGTCAACTCGGAAACTTTGTTTACGGCGTTGGCGTTATTGGGGCAGCTCGATGCGTTTTTAGCTTTAGCAGATACCCAGCTCAAAATGGTCAGTGATTTGCCACAACGTAAGCGCGACGGCTCGACTGCACCGCAAGGACTCGACAATGACTTCTGAAGCTTATGTATTCATAGAGGGGTTAGAGTCGGAGCCTGTGTTGTGTGGGCGGGTGTCACTGAACACACGGACTGAGGTGGGTACGTTTGTGTACGGCAAGTCATATTTGGCGCGGGCCAACGCATTTGCAATCGATCCGATTCACTTGCCGCTCACGGAAACCGAACACCTCTGCACCATCAACAAAGGTATTTTTGGAGTATTGAGTGACGCTGGGGCTGACTCGTGGGGGCGCAAACTCATTACGCAGCTACACCGCACACAGCCACAGAATGAGTTAGAGTTTTTGATAGCGGGTGCCGCCATGGGAGTCGGCGCGTTGAGCTTCAGTCTATCGCGCGAACGAACCAAGCCCAAGCTATCGCCCAACACCCTTGCCGATCTTGAACTACTTCGTCGTGGGAAAAATGCCATTCTCGCTGCCGAGGAAGTGTCGGATGAAGTGCGACAAGCCTTCGTGTTCGGCTCATCGATGGGAGGCGCACGCCCAAAGACCTTGCTCACCCACCAAGATCAAGAATACCTCGTGAAGTTCAACAAAGCGGATGATCTCTATAATGTGGCCCGCGTTGAACACGCCACCATGCGCATGCTCGACGAACTTGGTGCAGTTCACGTTGCAAGCTCAGAAGTTATCAGTACCGGTGAGGATGACAGCGCAACTGAAGATGTTTTCCTTGTGAAGCGCTTTGACCGCAATGCTGGCGCTGTGAGTCATCATTTTTTGAGCGCCAATACGTTGTTGCAACAAAGTTCTATCAGTCAGCTAAGTCTCAAAACTTGGTACAGTTATGGCCGACTGGCTGAGTTGTTACGTCAGCATAGTGCTGAGGCGAGCGATGCTATCGATCTCTACTACCGTATGGTTTTCAATGTCTTGATTGGCAATACCGATGATCATGCACGCAACCATGCCTGGCTCATACCTCTCGATTTTCACGAGCAACATATTCCTCCGCAACAGGCATGGCGACTAGCCCCGGCTTATGACGTGCTGCCTATCAATGCCAGTCGGCAACATAGTTTGGGTATTGGTGATTATGGTCGTGAAGGTACTAAGGAAAACATGCTGTCACAAGCTAAGCGATTTGGATTGCAAGACTTCAAGGCTCGCAAAATTGTTGATGAAGTGAGTCAGCTGGTCGCGGAGTGGCCTCATTATTTTCGGCAAAACCAGGTGAGCGTTGGAGACATCGAGCGGCTACGAAACATGATCCCCCCGCTGTCGTGATTTGGTATGCTGTGGGCACGGTTAACTAGAATAAAAAACAACAGGAGTAACACCATGTTTGATATGAAGCGCATTGCGCTGGCGGTGTCGTTGGCATTGGCCGCGACGGCATGTTCGGAAGCACCGAAAACGAACGCAGCAACTGAAGCGCAGACCGCGGCTGAGCAACAGGCGCAGCAACAAACTGAATCGGAAAAAGCGAATCAGTTGTTTGAAGATATTTTCATGGATGCGGTGATGCGCAGCCCTATGTATCAGTCTTACTTGGGCATCAAAGATGACCAAGATAAGTGGGACGACATTTCGGACGCGAAAGCCGAAGAAGAGCTCGCTATTGCGAAAGCCAACTTAGAGAAAGTAGAAGCCATTGACGAAAGCCAGCTAGACGAACAAACATACTTGAGCTGGATGTTGATGAAGCAAGAGTTAGAGCAAGAAATTGCTGACTTCCAATGGCGTCATTATAACTATCCAGTGAATCAGATGTTCGGTATGCATTCGAGCGTCGCGTCACTGTTGATTAACCAACATCGCATTAGCTCAGTGGATGACGCTGAAGATTACATTGCGCGTCTGAATGGCCTACCAGAGCTATTCCAGCAGCTGAGTGAGAATCTCAAAATTCGTGCTGAGAAAGGCATTATCGCGCCGAAGTTTGTGTACCCGTATGTGATCAGTGATAGCCAAAACTTGATCAGTGGTGCACCTTTTGATGACGGTGAGCCAAGTGTATTGCTAGCCGATTTCACCAAGAAAATTGATGAGCTGGATATTGAGCAAGCGCAGTTCGACAACCTCAAAGGTGCTGCTGAAACTGCACTCGTTGAGTCAGTGAAGCCCGCTTATGACAGCCTTATCGCGACCGTAAAGGAGTTGGAAGCACAAGCCACCACCAAAGACGGCGCGTGGAAATTCCCAGACGGCGAAGCGTTCTACAACAACGCACTGCAACGCACCACTACCACCGATTTGACCGCTGATGAGATTCATCAAATTGGTCTGGATGAAGTGGCGCGTATTCATGAAGAAATGCGCGGCATCATGGAGCAAGTAGGTTACGAAGGCACGCTGCAAGAATTCTTCGTGTACATGCGTAACAACCAAGACTTTATCTACCCAGATACTGAAGAAGGTCGTCAGCGTTACCTTGATGAAGCGAAAGCGTACATCGATACCATGCGTGGCTTCTTAGACGAGTTGTTTATCACTAAGCCAAAAGCCGACATGATTGTGAAAGCGGTCGAGCCTTTCCGTGAGAAGTCAGCGGGTAAAGCGTTCTATCAGCAGCCGTCGATGGATGGTTCACGCCCAGGCGTTTACTACGCTAACTTGTACGACATGGCGTCGATGCCGACTTACCAGATGGAAGCTTTGGCTTACCATGAAGGTATTCCGGGTCACCATATGCAAATTGCGATTCAGCAAGAGCTGGAAGGCATTCCGTCGTTCCGTAAGTTCGGTCGTTACACGGCTTACAGTGAAGGTTGGGGACTCTACACCGAAATGCTGCCAAAAGAGTATGGCTTCTACAAAGACCCATACTCAGACTTCGGTCGCTTAGCGATGGAGTTGTGGCGTGCGGTGCGTCTGGTCGTCGACACGGGTATTCATGACAAACAGTGGACGCGTGAAGAAGGTATTGATTTCTACGTGAGCAATACGCCAAACGCAGAAGCCGATGCTGTGAAAATGGTTGAGCGTCACATCGTCATGCCTAGCCAAGCAACAGCCTACAAAATTGGCATGTTGAAGATTGTTGAGCTGCGTGAAAAAGCCAAAGCTGAGCTGGGCGATGCTTTCGATATTCGTGAGTTCCACGATGTCGTGCTAGCCAACGGTCCAGTACCGCTAAATATCCTCGAGCAGTTCGTCAACGACTACATCGCTGACAAAAAAGCTTCGTAAAAGAAGTCACAGTGTTGACGCGCTGCGGATCAAGTAGCGCGTCAAGCTTCAACTTTTGGTAGCTCGATTTCGACCAATAACCCGCCCGATTCTGCCTGTTTAAATTTCAGTGTTCCACGGTGGAGCTCAATGACTTTCGCGACGATTGAAAGACCCAATCCAGCGCCTTCAATATGTGAATGTTCCTGGTGTCGATAAAAGCGGTCGCCCAAATGCTGCAGAACATCCTTCGGCACGCCTGTTCCTTGATCGGTGATCGAGAGAAGAATATGTGACGCTGTCTGTTGCCCTCGAATCGAAATAGTACTCTCGGACGGTGAGAATTTCATGGCGTTAGCAATCAGATTGGAAATTGCACTGACTAACAGCAATTCATTCCCCTGAACGGACAAATCTGAAACATTGATATCCCACTGAAAGCGTTCGACATCACGACTCGGTAGACCATTAATTGCAGCCATCACAATCTCTTTGACCTGTAGCGATGCTGAGTTTGTTAGTGCGGCAGAACTATCTAATCTATTTAAACTGAGTAGCTGATTTACCAAATTCGACATGCGGTCGACGGATTCAATAATGGCTGCCGCTGATTGCTGAGCCTGCACAGGGTCGCTAGCATGCTGAACATTCTCAGCGTGCACTTTAATCGCGCTTAAAGGGGTTCTCAATTCATGTGAGGCGTCTGCGATGAATCTCTTTTCACGCTTAGAAAACAAGTCGACTCGTGCCAACAAAATATTCACGGCGGTACGAATAGGCTCAAGTTCTTGCGGCAATTCAGTGGTGATAGGGTGAAGTTGGTCGACCTCACGCGAGCGTAAGTCTTGCGCCAACTGGTTGATGGGCTTGAGCGCAAAGTAAACGATAAACAACACAATCAAGCTAATCGGTACCCACATCAACAACAATGGATACAACTGATCGCGAGCTAAATAACCACTGAGCTCACTGCGCACATCTTCGCGTTGAAAGGTATGTACCCAAATAGATTTTGCTACAGAGTAATAGCTGTAAACGAACCAGGTGTAGCCGCTGTGCTGTGCGTCATGATAACCAGCGCGTCTGTCGGTAAAGTCAAAAGCGAGCGCCTGCTCAGTATATGCCAGGGGTTGCCCTTGTTCGGTGGTGACAAAAAAGCCAATCTTATGCTCGTATTTATGCCCACTCTGACCACGTTCGAGTGAGCCATCGTCTACTTCACCTAAGTCATAAAAACTCGAAAGTGGGATTTCTTGTGGATTAGATTCAGCGAGCGCATCGACCGGATATAGAGACGCTATCGACTTCGCCGTTTGCGCCATTTGCGCATCAAAAACTTCATCAATTTCGTGCAGAATATCCCGATAGATATTCCATGTGGTGATCATTAATACAGCGATTACCGCTAAGTTAATACCTATGATTAAGGTGCGTCGTAAGGACCATTTACTCATGGTTTTGACTCACTGAGTCGGTAACCTAAGCCTCGAGCAGTATGAATAGTATTCGGCGGTAATTTCTTACGTAGATGATGCAGATGAACTTCTAGGGAGTTACTTTCATTGTCGCCACCCCAGCCGTAACAAGCACTCTCCAATTGCTCTTTGCTGACAATTTTACCGAGGTGAAGTGCGAGCTGTTTCATGATGAGCCACTCGAGTCGAGTCAGGTGAATAGTCTGCTCACCAACACGGCATTGCTGCGCGGCGAGATCAACAGTCAGTTCACCACAGGTCACGGTGTCATTGACTTGCTGTGTTTGGCTTCGGAGCTGCGCTCGAATACGAGCCTCTAACTCACGCAATTCAAAGGGTTTAACAACATAGTCGTTCGCTCCCTCATTCAATGCGGATAGCTTGCTCTCAAGATCGTCAAAGGCTGTGAGGACAATAACAGGCAATCGGTTGCCGGCTTTTCGTAACTGTTTAATTAAGCTGACTGAACGTCCGTCCGGGAGTCCTAAATCAAAGATTGCGAGGTCAAAACGGTCAGTACTTAGCGCGGCGTCCGCTTGCGCAAGCGTCAAACAGTGATCGACCACATACCCCATTCGTCCAAGGCCTTGGATAATGCCTTCGGCGAGCGACTGATGGTCTTCAAGGAGTAGTATGCGCAATGTTCACACTTCCTGTGGAGTCAATTAAATCGAGCTGATGGTCATATAACGCGGTTTCCACCTCGAAAAAGCCTAACAATGTATGAGCAAGATAATCATGGCTCACCGGTTGTTGGTTGTCTACGGTCATATTCTTAAAGTGACTAGTCGGCCATACAATCCACGGAATTTGACGCTGTTCAGCTGGCGCCATCCAATTCGGCAAACCGTGTAAATATATACCATGGTCGCCCAGTGATTCGCCGTGGTCAGACACATACATCATACTCGCATCAATGTCGGTGCGTGTTTGCAGTAATTCGATGACACCACTAATCAAGGCATCGGTTACCAACAAACTATTGTCGTAGGCATTGATAATTTGTTCCTTGCTACAAGCGGTCAAATCAGCACTCTCGCACTCCGGTTGGAATTGTTTGAGCGACTGAGGCGAGCGCTTATAGTAAGCCGGACCATGGCTACCCATTTGGTGCAAAACAATGACTCGATCGCGCTCTGTTTCTTGCAGAAGCGCTGATAAACGCGTCACCATGTCATTATCGAAGCACTCTAGCTCTGCACAACCTTGCTGGTCGAGCACCGTCGTTTCGATACGGTCACAGACATTCTTACAACCAGAATTATTCTCAATCCAGGTGGCCGAAATGCCCGCCTGTTTCAACACATCGAGAACGTTACTAGATGAGCGAACGGTATCGTTGTAAGTCTCTGCAGTGGCGAAGCTGAACATGCAGGGCACGGATATAGCCGTGGCGGTGCCGCAGGAAATCGCATTTGTATAGCTAAGAATTTGTCCGCTGGCTGCCAGTCTATTCAGTTTCGGTGTAGTTAACCGAGCGTAGCCATTCACAGAGAAATGGTCGGCGCGAGCGGTTTCACCGACAATCACAACCATCACTTTAGGTTTGGACATGGATTTTCTTTGCACCGCATCTGTGCCTAATGTCACAAATTCTGTCGGCACATCGAAGTGCTGCTTAATCACCGAAACGGTTGATGAAATCGCATTAAATGGAACAATCCGATACTTGATATCGCGGTGATTCCGAAATAATGACGCGAAGTCATCGTAATTGGTGTACATCATAGTGCTCATGACCGCCACTAGCAAAGTTGATGCTAAGACTCCTTGTCCCAGTTGGGTTGACCAGCGCGTTGTCGATGAATCAAATTTCCAAATCAGAATGCTCGGAAGTACGCCGAGAAGAAAGAGGTGCTGAAACAGCGCGAGCGATAGCAGATCAGCAGTTTCGCCAATATCAGTCTCGATAGTGTTAACTAACATGTCAGGGTCGATAACAACCCCGTACTGTTGCATGAAAAAGCTCACTGGAGCCGCAATCATAATGAGTGCAATGGCAACCACTTTAAAGCAACCCAGCGCGCGGCTCAGTGATAAAAATGCTGCATAGAACAGCCACAACAAGAGGCCAATTTTGAGTTGCAGCAGCGCACCGGCTTGATATTGTTCAAGCGCGCTAAGTAATGGGCGTGAATAGGCAATTACGAGCCAAGCCGATACGACAATGGACCAACTCAATGATTTAGCGTTGAACACTCGCATTGGCGTCTCCGATGTGAAAAATAATGGCGGGAATACACCAGCAAATGAATGCAGTGGTGACATCATCAATAAAAAAGTGTGCGCCTCTCAATTGCTGAGACAGACCCAGAATAAAGCCGATAATAAGAGCGGTGACGAATGCTTTTCGGGCTCGATGGGGATACCGCTGGCGCCAAAAGAAGTACAAAGCTATCCAGGCAAAGCCAATACTAGAGTGTCCGGCGGGGAAGCAGCGGCCTGCCGCTTGATCTTCAGGTCGAAACTGCCACAGTGGCACATAGGGCTGACTCCCTCCGAACTGCTGTAGATCCCACGGGCAGTCCATTCCTAAGATATATTTGAAGTAGTTCACTAGTCCAAACGAGAAAAGTACTGAGATGAGCAGCAGGGCATAACGATGTTTATCCGTGGCAAAAGGTCGCCCGATGTATTGATAGACGGTTACCAACAGCAGACCCAGCACCGCAACTATGTTCAGCCACCGAACTGTCTCGTGCAAAATGGTCTTCGTAATGAAGTGATTACGTAATGACCACCGCTCGCCTTCCCAACTGAAAAAAGTCTCCGCTAGGTCGAATTTTAGACCGGAAACTTCCAGTACAATTATGAGAGCTGCGAATCCAAGCATCACAGTCAGAGGGCGTTGGAATGAGTTTTTCAATGTGGCCACAGAATCACACTCCACATAGCCATGCTGCTCGCAATCCTTTCTGGCTCAGTTTCATAAACTACCTCTCACAAATAAAAAGCAGTTTATTGGCGCAATATTAAGTTGACCTTAAGGTTCACTTTCTATGCTAGCGGCATCTTAGTTCGAGTGGTTAGATGACGATGCGCCTTATTCAACACCAGAAATTTCTTTATGCAGCATACAAGCCTTATCAAACGTTGCTGATTGGTTATGTATTGGGTCTCGTCATTTTAAGTATGAGCCGTGGGCTCCTATTTATCTGGCATTGGGATCGCGTGTCGGCTGCTGGAAATGTTATTGAATTGCTTGCACTTGGGTTACGAGCCGATGTTATTCAGATGGGCTATTTGACGCTACCCATTTTGCTTATGGCACCCTTACTGACCAACAAATTCGGGCAGGATTTATGGCTCAAAATTCAGGTTAGTTGGCTAGTGGTAGCGCTAAGTTTTCTTATATTCATGGAAGCGGCGACACCTGCATTCATACTTCAATATGACTTGCGCCCTAATCGATTGTTTATTGAATACCTGAGATACCCACAAGAGGTATTCAGCACTCTTTGGGGTGGGTTTAAGTTTTGGGTCATTGCAAGCACGCTGATACTCGCATTGAGTGTGGTGCTCTTAGTTAAAGTTGCCCGATACCTCCATGCGCGGCAAACGAGTAAGACATTCAGTTTTCGGGCTGCCTTAATGTTGTGGCCTTTGCTGGTTGTGTTGGAGATTGTGGGAATTCGTTCAACGCTTGCGCATCGCCCTGCGAATCCGGCTTTTTTCGCAGTTACGTCCGATGCACTGGTGAATGATTTGATCATTAACTCGGCCTATTCAGTCGAGTATGCGCTTTACAATTTGCGTCACGAGGCCGATGCCACCGCTATCTACGGCGATATGCTGCTTGCTGAAATTTTAACGGAAGTGAAGGCTCAACCACATTTAGCTGGAAAGCAGTTTCCAAGTACTAGCTATCCGACGCTTCATTTTAATCAAGCTTCAGTGGTTACCTCTAAGCCTAAGAATATCGTCGTCATATTAGAGGAGAGCTTGGGCGCCACATTTGTTGAGAGTTTAGGTGGTATTCCGGTTACGCCAAATTTGGAGCAACTTAAGCAAGAAGGTTGGTGGTTTACCCGGTTGTATGCAACTGGAACTCGTTCGGTTCGTGGTATTGAGGCGGTTATTTCGAGCTTCATGCCGACACCGGCTCGGAGTACCGTGAAACTATCACTGTCACAGCGAAACTTTTATACAGCGGCAAGTTTGCTCGCTGAACATGGTTACTTTACGGAGTTTCTATATGGTGGGGAGACCCATTTTGACAATATGCAGAGCTTCTTTTCTGGCAATGGCTTCCAGTCTACTCTGGGAATTGAGAGCATTAAAAACCCACAATTTGTTGGTAGTTGGGGAGCCAGCGACGGTGATTTGTTTCAATTGGCACATCAACGTTTTAGTGAACTAGCCGAGACAGACGTACCATTTTTTAGTTTAGTTTTCACATCCTCGAATCATGAACCTTTTGAGTTTCCAGACAATACGATTGAACTCTACAACCAGCCCCAGCAGAGTGTGGAGAATGCAGTGAAATATGCGGACTACGCTCTCGGTAAATTCATTCAGCAAGCCAAACAAAGTAACTACTGGGAAGACACGATTTTCCTCATTGTTGCTGATCATGACACTCGTGTGTATGGCGATGAACTAGTTCCTATCGACAAATTTCATATTCCTGGATTGATTCTTGGACACTCAATAGCACCCAAAATGGTCGACGCGATTACAAGCCAGATTGATTTGTTACCGACGGTCATATCACTTGCGGGAGTGTCATCATTCACGCCAAGCTTAGGCCAAGATTTATCGAGCGATGAGGCTCCACCAGCAAATCGCGCAATGATGCAATTTGGTAATAATTACGCGTGGTTAACCGATTCGAGTTCGGCCATTCTCACGCCCAATGGCGCCATAACGGGACACTATGATTTCGCTGTAAAAAGGTTCGTTAGCGATTCACATGCGCAAGAGTCGGTCGTAAAGCAGGCGAAAGCGCATGCTTTACTGCCATCTTGGCTCTATCGAAACAAAGC
Organism: Pseudidiomarina aestuarii; assembly: GCF_048263735.1. Taxonomy (GTDB): domain Bacteria; phylum Pseudomonadota; class Gammaproteobacteria; order Enterobacterales; family Alteromonadaceae; genus Pseudidiomarina; species Pseudidiomarina aestuarii_B. Next base: position 53,358 of record NZ_JBLXDX010000004.1, read on the forward strand.
CTATAACACCTGCCAATCAAATGAAGGAACTACCCTATCGGGTTGCTAATACTCTCAATGCAGCGTTTCACGTGCAGTGGGTCATCAATTTTAATAAATTTCACATCACTGGTACCGCGACCAGTCACGCGCACCGTACCGTAACCAAAAATACGGCCGATAATGCCTTGGTCAATTTCGACGGTTTCAATCGATTTCAACTTCATTTCATCACTTTTGCGACTGATAATGCCGAACTTATTGATCACGCGCTTGTTGGTCACGCCTTGCTCAATGTTCTTCAGGCGAAAGTATTCGTACAGCGCAATCAGCAGCGTCACGCCAAAGGTCACCAACGCCAACAAAATCCACAAATACATGGGCACGTAGGCAAACCAGTGTAGTTTAAAAATGTGCTCCACTTTCTCATCCGTGGAGAGTGACTCTTCAATGTACGTCATTGTTGTCCCTTCAAAATACCAAACCGAGGCATCAACTCTACCGCCAAAGCAGTACTTGAACAACTGCTGAGCCAAGGTCTGGTCGATAAACTATGTAAGCATATTTATAGCTCTTAAAGGGCCTAATTAGCTCAATTAATCAACTTATAGAACTTTTAAGTATTATTATTTGTTACCGGGATAACTCTGCTCATAAGCAAGGGGTTTACCAATCTAGTTTATTCGAACATTGCTCAATTGGTGTACGCATGCCTTCTTTGAGCGTTTGATTTAATTCCACCAAAGATTCGATGAGTAGAGTTTGTTGAATCGCGTACCAATCATCTTCGGCAATGAGAACACCATTGTTTGTCTTGCCAACAATAAACATGGGTAAGTGGCTCATTGTTGCGTCGTCAATTAATTGATCAAGATCGTCTTGCTCTGCAACGGATGTGATAATCATAAAATTATCCTCACATGAGAATGTTCAGTTGTTCTCGCTGGCGCTTGCTGGGGTCGAGCTCATATACATTTCGCGGTTGCCGTAAAGCACGTCTTCAAGGAAAGTTTGTGCATCGGTATAGGTGCGGGCGCCAAAGTTGCCATGACTGCCTTCTGCGTTCCAGTTTCCAAGCACTGCTAGTCTCGGATGATCGTCGTGCGGAAGCGTCTTTTCCAATGTGATGTATTGGAACGTATCTACAGCACCTTCAACATTTGGATTCTTGAGGATAAGGACAGCGTAACAATGGGTGAACGATTTGGGTTCAGGAAAGTTTATGAGTACTGCTTCTTCGTTCTCGATGGATTGAATCTCAATTGAATTGGCGTAGTCTTCACCCAAAATTTCAGTGGCAACCTCGCGAAAATATGAGTCATCGCCAGCTCTTAGTTCGTCGTAGAATTGACCATCAGAATGATGCGTCCATTCTGGCAGAATTCGATGCTGAAATTGATAAATGTATTTTTCGGATTCGTCAGCATCCTCTGCTATTAAACCTGCAACTAACGCTTCGGCTTCACTCTTTGTGAGTTCCTCATCATTAGCTTGTTGCGGTGAGCTAGCACACCCCGCTAGAAGCAGGGTTGCCAGTATCATTGGTAGAAGCGATTTCATGGTACGTCCTTGTAGTGTGGCTTTTATTCTTTACTCGAGCTGTTGCGACTTTTCTCAATGACTCCGTAGGTTAAACCTGCTGCCATACCCAAAATCATGAACGTCGGGAATTTGTCGAAGACAAAGGAAAACAGTGCACCGATAATGAGTCCGACAAATAGATATTTCCAAATGGGGTTTTCTGATTTTTGCTCCGCCATGCGTTCTAATCTCACTCTTCTAAAACTAATTGCAAGAACTTTAACACAATCGGTTTTTGTTTATTTCGGGAAAGATAAAAGCCAGTCCGACCTTATCTAAAGGACGTTTAAAGAGATTATCCCTTCGGCGTGCGGCTATTTGCCGAAGCGTCAAAAGCAACACCGAGAGCCAAACCTATCGCAATACCAATCGCAAGATTGTCGAACACAATCCCGAAAGTTACACCCAGAGCGACGCCTATAGCGATACCGCTGCCAGCTGTGTGATTTGATTTTTTGGCTTCAGTTTCTTTATCCGAGTTCTTTTCGTTCATGCTGGTTCCTCCAGGCTGCTATCGGCTGTCTGCTTCTAGTGTCAGATTCAAACCCAGGGCTTTTGCAACCTTTGCAACGGTTGCGAAAGTTGGATTTCCGTTTTCTGAGAATGCTTTATACAAGCCTTCGCGACTGATACCCGTGTCGCGTGATAATTGACTCATATTTTTAGCCCGCGCAATCACCCCTAAAGCATGAATGATAAATGAAGGATCTCCATCCGATTCTTCAATACATGCTTCGAGGTATGCATGTATCGCTTCGTGGCTATCAAGATATTTTTCGGGTTCCCAGCGGCTAAGTTTTACTCTCATTGCTCTGCCCTAAAATGATTATTCTTTGATTAGTTTTGCCAACTATAGTTAACACCCGGAAAGGTGTCAACCATGGTTAACACATCCTATTTGGTCATAAACATATGAGCTTAAGAAGTGGGGTACAACAAGGCAAATCTATTGTTGTCTTGGAACTTAGCTCATAAAAGTGAAAGGACTACGCTAGTAGCTTTCGCAACTGAATAGTTAGAAGGTCACAGTGAGCACCAGCGTGCGCGCGTTGCCATGGTCGCGATGCTCGCACAAGTAAATGCCCTGCCAGGTTCCCATATTCAAACGACCATCGGTCAGTGGAACAGTGACCGAGCTACCCAGCAAACTAGATTTAAGATGTGCCGGCATGTCGTCTGGTCCTTCGCAGGTGTGACGATAGTACGGAGCGTTTTCCGGAACCATAGTATTGAAGTAACTTTCGAAGTCGGTGCGCACGGTTGGGTCAGCATTCTCATTGATGGTCAGCGATGCTGAGGTGTGCTTAATAAACACATGCAGTAACCCGGCCTTCACTTCGTGTAAGTTAGGTAGCGCCCGTTCAATATCATCGGTAATGATGTGAAATCCGCGTGGATAGGGACGGAGTCTGAGTTCAGTTTGTAAAATGGGCATGACAGTTCTCGCTAACGTGGCTAAGCTGAAGCTACCAATTATTAGCGCTTGCATCAATCTTCGCACAGGCAAGTGCGCAATATGAGTTCACATGGATAGTATTCATTTCTACGCAGACAATGCCGCCAAGCTTGCGGAACAATACGACAGTTTAAGCTTCGAGCAGGTGCACGGGGATTGGCTGCGTTGGTTGCCCAAGCACGGCAGTGCACTCGATATTGGTGCGGGATCTGGGCGTGATGCCTTAGCATTGGCTCAAATGGGTCTGAAAGTGACGGCTATTGAGCCAGTGCAAGAGCTACGGAGCATAGGTCAATCTAAGTCAGCAGACGTTAGTTGGCTTGATGACACGCTGCCAGACCTCAAACAAGTGACTACCACGTTCGATCTGATTTTGGTGAGCGCAGTGTGGATGCACCTTACGCCAGAACAGCAACGCCAATCCCTTAAGAGAATTGCTCAATTACTGAATCCTAATGGGATCTGCGTTGTGACCCTCCGTCATGGCGGCTTTGATGACGGCCGTCAGAGTTATCCGCAGCATGAAAATGAAATGTTTGAATGGGCTCAGGACAATGGACTAGAACTGTTGCAGTCGGCCTTTAACCATGACCAGCTAGCGCGTCAGCAAGTGCGCTGGCAAACATTGGTGTTTCGGAAATAGATAAAGAACAGAAAAGGAATCAAACTTTGAAAGTGCTAGAAGAATATATAGAGCAATTCAAGGATGTTCGTCCCAATCGTTCAAAGGGTAATACCAGCCCTCATAAAATTTGTATGTTGTTTGCGGTAATGGATTTGGTCGCTGATGGTGTTATTCAGTGGAACGTTTTCTATTTCAACGATACGTTGAAGAATCGCTTCGCTTGGCACTTTGAACGGCTTCGAAAATCCGGTGATAGCTTAAATGCGGTCAATCCATTCTTCTATTTGCGATCCTCTCAATTTTGGCATCATCATCTTCGAAAAGGGAGAGAAGATGAATATGAGAAGATAAAAACACCGTCTGAATCCTCTATTCACGCCACTATCGAGCACGTTTCTGTTGATGCAGAGCTGTTTGAGTTTATGAAAGACCCTATCGCGGCAGTTCAGTTGAGAGCCGCTTTAGCACTGAATTTAGACTCTCATGAAGAAGGCTTCCAACTGTGGGCGAGAGCTATAGGTAAGTCAGAGAAAACAGTTAAAAACTATACTGGCGCTCTTAAAAATAGCATCTCAAATTGGCTGTCCAATAGTGGTGTCACGAAACAGAACATCCTAACTATTCAAGATTACTTCGAGCTTTCCCGCATCATTAACCGAGCGAATGGTGTTGAAGCATTTGTTGAGCACAATAAGCGCGGTGGCCAGATGTATATGGCGGCATTAAAGCTGTATCAGGCCTATTTGGATCAGCTAACTGATGCGCAATCTCAACATGATGTTGCTCTAATCGAACAGGACGATACGATTCCTGAGACGACTAAAGCAACGCTTGTTCAAGCTCGTCGGGGTCAAGGCAAGTTTCGAGAGCGACTTATTGCGCAGTGGAAAGGATGCTGTGTCACGGGGTATTCAAATTTATCTCTACTTATGGCCTCGCATATCAAACCCTGGGCAAAGTCGAGTCATCAGGAAAGGCTGGATCCATACAACGGTTTACTTCTCACACCAAATCTCGATAAAGCGTTTGATCTCCATTTCATTACGTTCAACGATAAAGGCAGGATTCTAATATCAGACGAACTAGGTGAATACTCGTCACTAGGAATTCACACCGATATGACTGTGCGACTTGTACAGAGCCATCTCCCTTTCATGTCACATCATCGTGATGCGTTTTACGAGAGATGAAAATAGCCGACACAATCTGTCGCATAATTAGGTTACTTTGCTTAAATGTCTAAAAGAGGAGTGCCTATGTACGACATTATTGGTGATGTGCACGGTCATGCAGAGCGCCTCGAGTCACTGTTAGAAAAGCTGGGTTATCAAAATGCCGATGGTGTTTGGCGACATCCGCAGCGCAAGTTGATTTCGGTTGGTGACTTGGTCGATCGCGGGCCATATCAACGCCGCAGCGTCGACATTATACGTGCGATGCATGAAGCCGGCGAAGCGTTCGTTATTATGGGGAATCACGAATTTAATGCGGTGGCGTGGGCGACTATGGATGCTGATGGTCAACCACTGCGGCCGCACACCAAGAAGAATCGCGCCCAGCATCAAGCTTTTCTCCAAGAGGCTGAGCAAGCTCCAGAATGGTATGCCAGCTCCATTGAGTGGTTTCGCCGTTTACCACTTTACCTAGACCTACCTGATTTGCGGGTTGTGCATGCCTGCTGGCATGAACAGTCGTTAGCCGTTCTCAATCGCTATTTGGACTCTCGCGGCGCTCTATTAGAAAGTGCTTGGAAATCCGCAACTACTCCGAGCCATGAGCTGTTCGACGCTATTGAAACACTATGCAAAGGGTGGGAAACATCCCTTCCAGATGGGACATACTTCCATGATAAAGATGGCCACGAACGCCGAGCAATCCGAACCCAATGGTGGCGTACTGATAGTCAGCGGTATCGCGATTTAGCGATCAGTGTCGGTGACCCGTCATCACTCCCAAATGCGAATATCGATTCCAGTGCATTACCTGGTTACGACAATCAGAAGCCGCTGTTTGTCGGTCATTATTGGATGCGCGGAGAACCTCGCTTACAGTCGTCTCACATTGCTTGCGTTGACTGGACGGTCACAGGCCAACACGGCAAGTTAGTTGCTTACCGCTTTCATGGCGAAACCGAACTCGACGCCAACCATTTCGTCTGGGTATAACTAACTCAGCTGTCATTATTTTACGATAAACATAAAATATTCGTTGCATATCATTGAAACTAGATCTATCTTGTGGGTATTCGCATGGTGCAATGAGCACTGGCGCTACTTACCGGAGTCAGACAATGAAATCGAATTTCTATCAGTGGGCGGGTATGGCAGCATTGGCGTTGGCTATCTTGTTCCCAATTTATTGGCTGGGTGTGTTCGGCCTCGCTATCGACAATTATGAAAACGGCTTTCTCGAAAATATCACCACGCTTGACGCTTGGGATGTGTTGTTTGTGATTATTGGTGCACTTGAAGTGTTTGTGTACTTGGCGCTACGACAATCTTTCAAGGACCAAATTGAGGGTGGTTTAGCGGCGGTGGCACTGCTAGTCATGGCAGCATTAGTCGCGCTATTTCATCTGACGGTAGTAGTAGATATCTCATTGTCTCTGGGGCTACTAGCCAGCTACAGTGACGGCTTGATTGAATTCGTATTGATTGCCAGCCTCGTGATTCTGTTCTTGTATGCGGCAGTAGCCTTCGTTTTCGCAATCGCATTATTGCTTCGCTTCGCTGAGCTCAGCATGCTAATGAAAGTGTTTGCGTGCGGCGTGTTGATCATGGCTGTCTTCCAATTCACGGTAATTCTAGGCATCGCCAATATCTTCTTGTTCCCAGTGTTAATGCTGCTTCTCGCAGTTCATTTTTGGCGTGGCGAACAAACAGTTGAGGTGGTTTAACGTGCGCGGAGGTATCGCGGAATGAGTATTCAAATCAATCTCGACGTTGAGCTAGCCAAGAATAAGATGTCGTTAACCGAGTTATCGGAGCGGGTGGGAGTATCCATGACCAACTTGTCGTTACTCAAAACCGGCAAGGTCAAAGCCATCCGCTTCAGTACACTGGAAGCCATTTGCCGCGCGCTGAACTGTCAGCCGGGTGACCTGATGGCCTACTTGCCCGATTAGCGGTTGGGGAGCAGCGCGAGCGCGAGTTCGTAAGCGTACCCGGTATCGGTTTCGTTTTGATAAAGCTCGGAGAATTCGGCGTATTTGTCGACCAGTGCGATAATATCTTCGCACAGTTGTTGATGTGCTTTCGGTGGTAAATGAAGCGGTTTGAGCAGCAACAATTCGCGGGCATCACGCTCGGGTTGTAGTAAGTGTGCACTTGCACGTTGAACGTGCTCAGCAATGCTGCGACGCAGAACCAAACTATCTGGAGCGAAACCAAGGGGTGGCTCGACCAAGAAGCGAATGTGATTAGCTACACCGAGTTCTATTAGTTCGACATCTTCTAACAAACGCAATTTCTGATACAAAGTGACTTGGTTTAGTCCCAGCTTTTCAGCTGCTTGCGGCGCAGTCATGCGTAAGAAGAACAGTTGCACGAATAGTTCGTAGAGCACAGAGTCGTCGGCGAATGCCTGATCTTGTCGTGGGGTAAAGTAGTGGTGTTGACCATGTCCTTGCTGCGCTGCTTGCAGTAGGTCGGTGACATCAATGCGGCAATAATCAGCCAACAGCAGTAGTCGTTGTAAGCTGATGTCGTCCTGATTTAGCATGCGTTTGACGGTGTTCTCTGACACATCCATAAGCGCTGCGATATCTTGGTACGTCACTCCGTTGTCTTTGAGCTTCGCTTTAATGAGCTCTAAACAACGATCAATGACCAGCGGATGAAAGGAAGCTCCTGACATAACACCTCAAAAGTATCAAATAATGATAATCATAGTATCAATATTTGATGCTCACAAATCAACTGACGCCAAACCATTGCTCCAAATCTCCAACCTACCTACAGTCTCTATATCTGTTCACTATTCACCGTTCACTTTCCAGCAACAGGGCGCAACCATGACCACTGAGACCCAACCAAAAAAGCAGCACTGGGCTCATCGTTTCAGCAACTGGTACTCACCAATGATTGCCGCCTTGCTCATCATGTTTGTGATCGACTATAGCGTGCGTGGGTTGTTTGATTACAAGCTGGCGCGAATTTGGACGATGGTGATCTACCTTGGACTGTACTTTGTGATCGCGGGTTGGCTGAATACTATTCGAGTCCCGAAAGCAGAGCGGCAGCCGCATCCTGCGGAGAGCTGGCCAACTTCTGGTCCAATACGGCACGTCTCACGTTACGTCATGCTACTCACGTTTTATCCAACGCTATTGTTGTCATCGCTCAATCCTTGGCAATTGATTCAACAGTTCAAGCAACTCGGTGGGCAGGCTCGCATCGCGAAACGCATGAAAGGACGTGAAGAGGAAATTGCTAAGTATCAAACCAAGGTGAGTTATCGACTGCCGTTCGAGGGTGAATGGCTCGTATTTAATGGCGGCTTAACGCAAGCTACCTCTCACTCTTGGGATGTACTGACACAAAGGTACGCTTATGACTTTGTGCAGGCTGACGCGGAATACCGTCGGCATAATCACAGCGGTGCACGACTCAATCATTACTTCTGCTACAACCAGCCGATTCTTGCTGCGGCTGATGGCGAAGTCGTTGCCATAGTCGACAATATTGGACCAGCTCCGTTCGTAGGTTTTGGCGTCATTGACTTCTTGTGTCGTCACTTTGCCGGGAATCATGTGATCATTAAACACGCTGAAGGTGAGTACGGCTTTTACGCACACCTCGTCAAAGGAACAATACCAGTCAAAGTTGGTGATCACGTACAGCAAGGTCAGCGCATCGGCAACTGCGGCCACACTGGCCATTCAACCGAGCCACATCTCCATTTCCATCTACAAGACGGGCCTGATTTATTTTCAGCTATGGGGCTCCCCATTCGCTTCGAGCACGTCGGCGAAATCACTCGCGGCCAGCGCGTTAAAGTGACCGTTTGTAGCGAGTCTTAACGCTCTATAAATCCTCATTTGATCAGGTTGCAATCTGATTTTGTAGTTGGTCGATTGTCGTATGTCGCTAGCTCAACAGACTTACAACCGCTATCTAGACTAAATTCGAATTACAGAAAAAATATACAAAACAAAGAATTAAGAATAATTCTTTGAGCCAGCCTTACAGACTAAATATACCTTACCGATTTATCCGCCCTTCCATTTTCGAGCTTGAATACTAAGCACGAACAATACTGGCATGTTTACCTTAGATATCTTGCGTCACGCAATATACGCTTGACGGTATATATTTTATTGATTATATTTTTATTAAGCAGAGTTCAAATATGACATGGAAGGTTATTGTTTCAGATACCTACGCGAGATGGTTTCTGGCACTCAGTGAATCAGAGCAAGTTGATGTTCAAGCAATGGTCGAGGTTCTTGAAGTTGTTGGACCGCATTTGAAGCGACCATATACCGATACAATTAAGGGAACTCGGCGTTTCAAGAATCTGAAAGAGTTAATTATTCAGACTTCAGGTAATCCCTATCGAGTCTTCTATGCATTCGACCCGAAGCGGCAAGCAGTTTTGTTGTGTGGCGGAAGAAAAGATGGATCTAGAGGCAAACTATTCTATAAAGAAATGGTTCGAATAGCAGAAGAAGAACTTGCTGCGTATTTGAAAAGCGCAGGCTATTGAGGCGCAACTGGAGTTGTAGGATGACTAAGACGTTAAATGATTTACGTAAACAAATGAAGCTGGAAGTTCAGGCGGCTGCAAGTGAAAAGGCAGCTATTTTACTTGCTGAAATGTCATTATCAGAAGCTCGAAAAATGCGTGGGAAAAGCCAAGTTGAGCTCGCCCATGTGCTCGGTATAGCTCAGCCAAATGTTTCGCAGATTGAAAAGCGCCCTGATACGATGATCAGTACTTTATCTTCTTACATCGAGGCACTTGGCGGGACGCTGGAATTGCGCGCGAAATTTCCAGATGGGAACGATGTTGAAATCGTGCAATTTAAGCGTGCTAGTCGTTAACTACAGAGAGATTCATGAAACCAGAAATCATGATTAAGGATGCCGCGGCGCAAGAGAAAATGCGTCATGCTGGTAAGTTGCTCGCGCAAGTATTCAAGATGCTGGATGCAAAGATCCAGCCGGGCATCACAACGATGGAAATCAACGATTTGGTTGAGGCCTATATTGTGAATGACCTGCAAGCGCGTCCAGCGAGCAAAGGTCAGTATGGTTATCAGTACGTGCTGAATTCGTCGGTGAATGAGGTGGTCTGTCATGGGGTTCCGAAGGCCAATCAGCCGCTGAAAAGCAGCGATATTGTGAATATTGATATCACGCTGGAGAAAGACGGCTACATTGCCGATTCAAGCAAGATGTATGTGTTGCCAGACGCAATGCCGCTGGCGCGGAAGCTCGTCAAAGTGACCACGCAAGCCATGTGGAAAGGCATCGAACAGGTACGTCCGGGCGCTCACCTAGGTGACATTGGCAGTGCCATTCAAACGTATGTGGAGTCGCATGGTTACAGCGTTGTACGCGAATATTGTGGGCACGGTATCGGGCAAGAAATGCATGAAGCGCCTGAGGTTACTCATTACGGTTTGCCGAATACGGGCGTGCAATTGCGCGAGGGCATGACCTTTACTATCGAGCCGATGATCAACCAGGGCTCTGCTAAGATAAGAACGAAGAAAGACGGTTGGACGGTGATCACCCGTGACAAAAAGCTCTCTGCCCAAACTGAGCACACTATTTTAGTAACGGCCGATGGCTGTGAAGTCCTGACATTGCGCGAGGAAGAGGAGGTCGCTGGCCTGCCCCGCAAGTTACAGAGTATGCAAGCAGAATGAAACCCAGCATCAAACTCGGAAAATACGAGCACTACAAAGGCAATCACTACGAGGTTATTGATGTGGTGCGGCACTCTGAAACTGAAGAATGGTTAGTGCTATACCGTCTTCTTTATGGTGACCGAGGACTGTGGGTGCGCCCGTTCGACATGTTTGTCGAACAGGTCACCGTAGACGGAAAATCAATACCGCGCTTCCGCTACTTACCCAAGTATTAGTCTAAATTATGATGAAGTTTGATGCTGCCCACGTTGAGGAAGTAATTTCGTAACGTTTTTAGCTTCATTTTTATATGCGTTATGCTTAATATCCCAGAGCTCAACAGCATGTTGAATGTTTAACCAGAATTCAGGGCTGTTACCAAGCGCTGCCGCAAGCTTGATAGCCATCGGTGCAGTAAGGCTTCCTTTGTCATGAACTATTCTGCTTAATGAGTTACGATGCACACCCATTGCTTGAGCGAGTTCACAAATTTCAATATTCATGGGTCGTAAAAATTCTGACACTAGCATTTCACCGACACTCACAGGTCGTCGTTTTGTTGTTCTCACAATCTGTCCTTAGCGCTCAATATCTATGGGGATCTAGATAGGTCTGCATTGCTGTTTTGTCTTGCCATTGAAAAATAAGTCGATATTGTCGATTGACTCGAATAGAACACCAGCCATGTAGTTTACCTGCAAGATGCTCGAATCTATTACCTGGCGGAATTATCAAGTCAGATTCTTGAGTTGCTGCGTCTAAAATTTGTAGCTTCCGGTACAACGTACTTTCAATTTGCTTTGGAATTCTCTTATTGCCTTCGCTTGCTTCATAAAATAACTCAAGCCACATATCTCTAAACTTGATTGCCATAAAGCTTTCCAACCATCCATAGTTTATGCACAACCACATTGTGCGTCAAGCTCTCGCAATGAACAGCCTAAAGCTAGTTTGCGAGTACTGCCGCGACTATAGCATCCACGTGAATGGTGGTGGTGTCGTAGAGTGGAACTGTCGTATCAGAGCCGTTAATGAGCATGCCAATTTCGGTGCAGCCAAGAATGACGCCTTGAGCACCTACGCGGGCAAGTTCATCGATGATAGCGAGGTAGGTTGTTTTGGATTCTGGATGACATTGGCCATGGCAAAGTTCGTCAAAGATAATCCGATGAATTTGCTGGCGCTCTGGGAGTTCAGGCACGAGAACACGAATACCCTGTTGCTCTAAGCGCTGCCGATAAAAATCTTGTTCCATCGTAAACTGAGTGCCGAGCAGACCAACCAAATTAACACCATCGCGCTTCAAACGTTCCGCCACCACATCAACAATATGTAGCAATGGAATACGAACCGCGGCAGCAACTTCATCGGCTACTTTGTGCATGGTGTTGGTACAAATAACAATGAAATCAGCGCCTGCTCGTTCCAGCGCGCGCGCAGCATCCGCCAGAATCACGGCAGTCGCTGCCCAATCACCGCTATGTTGTAAGCGTTCAATTTCCGCAAAGTCCACACTGTAAAGCACTAGCTTAGCTGAGGCATGGCCGCCAAGTGCGGCTTGGATTTGCTGATTCAGCAGCCGATAGTAAACCTGAGTTGATTCCCAACTCATGCCACCAATCAAACCAATCGTTTTCATGCTGATACCTGTTCAGTTCATACGTTAGCGGGTGCCAAAAATCTTGTCGCCTGCATCGCCGAGGCCGGGCATGATGTAGCCGTGCTCATTGAGGTGTGAGTCAACTGCTGCGGTGAAAATGCGGACATCTGGATGCTCCGCATTGACCGCTCGAACGCCTTCTGGTGCAGCGACTAAAACCAGCACGCGAATATCGGTGCAGCCTTTGTTTTTCAACATGGTTAGGGTGGCATTCATGGTGCCGCCTGTCGCCAACATTGGGTCAATTACCAGCGCGGTACGCTGGTCGATATCCGACACTAATTTTTCGAAATAGGGAACGGGCTGCAGTGTTTCTTCATTGCGATACAAGCCGACCACGCTGACTTTAGCCCCAGGAATCATACCAAGCACGCCATCCAACATGCCAAGACCAGCACGCAGAATAGGTACCACCGTCACTTTCTTCCCTTTTAGCTTTTCAACTTCAATTGGGGTGTCATTCCAGCCCTGAATGGTGTGCGTTTCTAACGCAAAATCGCTGGTTGCTTCATAAGTTAAAAGATTCCCCAACTCGTTGGCGAGCTCGCGAAAACTCTTGGTTGAAATCCCTGCCTCACGCATGAGGCCGAGTTTGTGTTTTACCAGCGGATGTTGGATGAGTTCTACGTTCATGGGTATCTCTGTGGTTTGCTCTGGGCTGTCGGACGTTATTTATCATATACTAGCCGAGACAAAAGTCATGTTATGGAGCGACGTTAGCAATGAAAGTGGGTGTGTTTGATAGTGGTGTCGGTGGTCTAACAGTGGCTCGATCATTGCAGCAAAGCGGCTGCTTCAGTGAGCTTCTGTACTACGGTGACACCGCGCGCGTGCCATATGGCAACAAAGACAGTAACACGGTTACGCGGTATGCATTGGAAGCGGTCGAGTTTTTCAATGGCGCTGACGTCGATGCCCTCGTGGTTGCGTGTAACACCGTGAGTGTGACTGCCTTAGAAGCCATGCAGAAGTTCGCCAACAAGCCGGTTTATGGCGTACTTGAACCCGGCGTGATGGCGCTGCAACAGCTTGCAGCCGAGCCGTCTTCAGCTCGTGTTCTGGTTATTGCCACACGCTCAACCATCAAGTCGAATGCCTATCAGCAGCGCATTGCTGACCTTGGGTTCCAACATGTTACCGCTATGGCCACGCCCCTGTTTGTGCCTATGGTAGAAGAAGAAATCTACGCAGGGCCAATTCTAGAGGAAGCCTTCAAACATTATTTCAATGGACTAGAGACGCCCGATGTTGTGTTACTCGGCTGTACGCATTTCCCGCTCTTAGCAGACAGCATTTCAACCTATTTTGGTGGTGCCAAAACCATTCATTCCGGTGAGGCTATGGTGGCATGGCTGAAGCAGCACCTTGATCTAGAAGCACGTTTCGAAACTACGCCGATAAAAATTCTCGCCACCGAGAACGTCGAGGCAGTCAAACGCACATCCCTGCGCTGGGGGCTAGCACTCGATTGAAGTCGGTCTAGAAATTAAGGTGCCGAATACATAAGATGTAACTCAGATTTTCATCAACAATAGGGCGCCATTGATGGCCACAGTAAAAATTGGATACCAAGGAGTGCCGGGTAGTTATAGCGAAGAAGCCGCTATAAATCTGATGACAGAATCCGGCATTGAGGACTACCAACTTATTTCATTGGTGTCGTCTGCTCGTGTAGCGCAGGCATTGAAATCGAAAACGGTCGATCTTGGCGTAGTAGCCACCCAAAATACTGTAGGTGGTCAAGTTCAAGAAACTAATGAAGCTTTTTACTCTGACGAGTGGACATTAAAGAACCGACATATCCTTCCTATTCGACATTGTTTGTTTGTAAAAGATAGCTCGATTACACCTGCTCAAGTCACCCACGTCGCTTCGCATATTCAAGCGCTCACGCAATGTCGGCAGACAATGCAGGAAGTGTTGGGCGATTATGAGGAACGTGAATACGAAGATACGGCTGGTTCTGCACGGGCACTGAAAGAAGGTGAGTTCCCCGACTCTACGGCTGTGCTGTGTTCACGTCGAGCCGGTGAATTGAATGAACTCCATTTGCTGCAAGCTAATGTTCAAGATCACAGTCAAAACAGTACTCAGTTTGTACTTGTCGAATATGCCGGAACAGACTCTAAAAAATCACTCTGGGATCGAGTGATTGGCTCACTTGTCTACAGCGAACAGAATTTCAAACAGCTCGTCAAATTAGTTATTGCAGCAACGTTGTTGTTGGCCTTCCCAGTACAAAAGCTAAATAACGCAGTGTTGGGTGAGATGTTTCAAATCGAGCTCTACGAAGCGTTGGTCTTTTCCGCGGGTTTAAGTGTTGTTTTGCTGGGATTGCTCGAAAGTTACCGCAAAGCGCAGGGGATTCAGCGCTTTGTTGGATATTGGATTTACATGGATCGCGTCCGTCCAGATGTCAAAGATGATAATCAAAATTATGCAATTCCGCGTGTGGTTCGGATTGATAAATGTGGGAACAAATTAAGAATTCGGGGCTGGCTGTGTTCGTCACCGCCAGAACGCTATTTTGAAGCTAAGGAAGTGCTGTTCACCAATCCGTTCTCGAACAAAGGAACTTTGGTTTATAAATACTCTAACTTTCTTAATGCGTCAGACTGGAACTTCAATGGTATTGTGGAATTAGAATGGAGCCAGACGGAGCAAGATGGCCAGATTAAGAACTTATTTGGACGCTATTATGGCTTTCTGACCAATACCACGGGCTCTATCAACTTCAAACGTCTATCCAAAGAGCAATTTCTCGAAATCAGCCACCTCGATGAACACATGATGTAAGACATGTCGTGTTAGCTGGTGATGCGGCGATTGACCCAACGGTTGACCCAGTGCGGGGAAAGTTTTGCGCCGAGTGCCGCGAGTTTGGTTTGCATACCAATATGCCAATGCATTTTATTGCCTTTGTAGTGCGCCATTCGCCATATGGCGAGGGCGATATCGGCAGGTTCTAAGCGAATGCCGAGCTTACGCATTGCAGGGGTTTCAGGACCCTCAACCATGGCGGTTTTGACGAATAATGGGGCTGCATCCATCACTTGGATGCCGTGTGGTTCCCACTCGAGGCTCAAGGCTTCGGTCATGCCTTTGACAAAAAACTTACTAGCCGAATAGCTTGCTAGTTGAGGTTGACCGAATATCGCGCTGGCAGAGCACATGGTAATAACGCGAGCTTCCCGGCCACGGCACAAATACTCGAAAGACGCATGGCACCCATGCATCACGCCGTTACAATTCACATCAATTAGCCGTGCATGGTCCATGGCTGCGGAGGCGGTGAAATCGCCAGATACTAGAATACCGGCGTTATTGAACAAGACATCCAGAGTGCCGTCGCTACAGAATTGCTCGAGAGCGTCCTGCCAAGACTCAGCGGAGCGAACATCTAACTGCCCAGTTACGATATTATCGGGATAGGCAACAGCCATGCCACCCAAAGCTTGTTCATTAATATCAAAGGCGCCGACTCGCCAGCCACGTGCCGCAAAATAGAGAGCCGTAGCGCGACCTATGCCGGCAGCGGCGCCAGAAATAAATATCGTTCGAGTCATGTTGAAGTTCCTGTAAACGCATGATCCCAGGGTGGGATGTCGCCATAATAATCGGCACTAAAATCGAGAAATGCACGGACTTTGCTGGCGAGCAACGTGCGATGTGCATATACGGCATACAGTGCCAATGGTTCAGGTAGGTAGTCACTCAGCACTGCTACCAGAGTTCCAGCAGCCAATGCGTCGCTGACAATAAACGTAGGTTGAATTACCAGACCAGAACCAGCAATTGCTGCACGAGTTAAAACATCACCATTATTTGAGATAAGTGTGTGTCGATGCTGTAACCAAGCCTTTAACAATGGACTCGTGTCGTCTTCCATAAGATTGTAATGCAGCAATTTATGTTGTTTGAGATCTTCTAGGGACTTTGGCGTGCCGTGTTTGGCTAGATAATCCGGAGCCGCGCATATCGCTAATCGCACCGGCGCCAAGCGTTTCGCAATCAATGAAGAGCTTCTGAGTTGGCCGATGCGCAGTGCTAAGTCAAAGCCCTCATCAACGATGTCGACTTTGCGGTCATTCAACTGCACATCAAAGGTTACCGCAGGATACTGTTCTTGAAACGCGCTAAGCAGCGGCGCTAAGTGAGCTATGGCAAAGGACACCGGCGCACTAATTCTTAGTTGCCCAGTAGCGTACGATTGCAAATCACCCAGATCATTCTCGAGGTCATCAATATCTTGTAGAACCTGTCGTGCGCTGAGTTCGTAACGTCTTCCAGCTTCAGTCAGGTTCACACGGCGAGTGGTGCGGTTGAGGAGGCGTACGCCGAGATGTGCTTCTAACTGGCTCACATACTTGCTCACCAGCTGTGGCGACATACCCAAGCGCTCTGCAGCGTTGGTGAAGCTTCCCTCCCGCGCTACGGTAATAAACGTTCGCATAGCATCGAGCCGATCCACAAATCCTCCAATTAACAACATAGTGTTGCTAATATTAAAATACAGACCATATTAATCATAAGTAATGTTGATAGTAAAGTATTGCTCATGCTTGCGGTAACAGCCTTTCATCAATGATTAAGAGGATTTAGTTATGAAGAACAATTTTATTCAAAAAGTATTGAGTACCAACGCAGGTTGGGCGGCATTTGTATTACGCGTTCCAGTTGGTCTCATTTTAGCTGCGCATGGTGCGCAGAAACTATTCGGTTGGTTCGGTGGATATGGGTTAGAGGGAACCGGTCAGTGGATGGCGAGTATTGGTTTGGAGCCCGGTTACATTATGGCACTGCTAGCAGGTTCCGCTGAGTTCTTTGGTGGGTTAGCGCTAGCGATTGGATTGTTAACACGTCCGGCGGCAATCGTTTCTGCTTTCACGATGTTAGTGGCAATCTTTACGGTGCACTTTGAAAACGGCTTATTTATGGCGAATAACGGCTACGAATTTGCGCTCGTTCTTTTGGTCACCAGTGTCGCTCTGGCAATACAAGGCGCAGGGAATTGGTCGGTCGATAAAGCATTAAGCGAGAAGTAATCATGAACGTAGCGTTTATTTCACACGGCGGTGGTCCTTTACCTTTACTAGGTGATGCGCGTCATCGTGAAATGCTTGAGGTGCTGGCGGACATGCGCCGCCAGCTTCCCAAACCCGAAGCTATTATCGTGATCAGTGCCCATTGGGAGGCTCAACAGCCGACCATCACGTCGGCGCAGTCTCCAAGCCTACTTTACGACTATAGTGGCTTTCCGCCGGAATCCTATTCCATTCAATATCCAAGCCCAGGTGCGCCAGAGTTGGCAGTGGAAATTCAGGATGCACTTGCGGATTTTCAGCCACAACTCGATGCTGAGCGCGGTTTGGACCACGGCGTATTTGTACCGCTAAAGCTGATTTACCCGGAGGCGGATATTCCAGTTGTTCAAGTGTCGCTGATGCGGTCATTAGACGCGGAACAGCATTTGCAACTCGGAGAGGCGTTAGCGCAACTGCGAGATCGCAATATTCTGGTGTTAGGCTCAGGTTTTTCCTTTCACAATATGCGAGAGTTTTTCAATACCGACTCAGCAGAAAGTGATGCCAAAAATGTGGCGTTTGAGAACTGGTTGGTCGAAACCTTGACATCATCAGAGCTCAGTCACGAGCAACGTAAGAAGCGACTGATTAACTGGGAACAGGCACCTGCTGCACGCTTTTGTCATCCGCGTGAAGAGCATTTGATACCACTTCACGTGTGTTATGGACTCACTCAACGAGCTCCCGATCAGTTTTATCGACCGACCGTGCTCAACAAACGCTGTGGTATGTTTTTATGGCTTGCCGACTAATCGAGCAAAACGAGTAAATCTGGAGTAAAGACTGATTGCGTGAACCGTTGCTGTGCTAGTTTTATCTTTACTTTGTCAAGTTCTATGGATTGAACGCAAGTAAGGAGTTTCACATGAACAAACTGATTATAGCGACTGTTACCGCATCGCTTGCCCTCACTGGGTGTGCGAATAGTGGTTGGAGCAATACCCAGAAAGGCGCCACTATTGGAGCCGTTGCTGGAGCATTGATTGGTAAAGGCACAGGTGACCATGACAAAAGCCGTTATGTGTGGGGTGCTGCTGTAGGCGCGCTCGCCGGTGCAGCTGTAGGTAACTACATGGACCAACAGGAAGAGGAATTCCGCCAAGAGCTCGCTGGTAGTGGCGTTCAGGTCATCCGTGACGGCGACAACATTCGTCTGCAATTACCAAGCAATATCACTTTTGATACTAACAGTTCAGTGATCTCGCAAAGCTTCGCGCCGGTGCTAACGGACGTTGGTAAAGTGCTACAGCGCTATGAAAAAACAACCTTGGTGATTGAAGGCCACACCGACAGCACCGGGTCAGCTGAATACAACCAGCGCTTGTCAGAAAATCGCGCACTTGCGGTGCGTAATCAACTGAATGGTAATGGCGTCGACAGCCGTCGTCTAACAACCTTAGGCTTTGGTGAGTCGCAGCCTGTTGCCAGCAATGAAACTGAAGCAGGTCGTACCCAGAACCGTCGTGTTGAATTACGTATTGTGCCGAACACCCAAAGCTAAACAGATATTCTAATTGATAAAAAGCGCTAGTTGCCTTGAGCTGCTAGCGCTTTTTTTGTGGCAGACAGAAAGCGAAATATCAGTATTGCGAATCGTTCGCATTTGCATTATCATTTGCGCCATCGTTGTCACCATTAAAGGAATTATCTGTGAAAGCTGTATCTCGTGTTGCACTCGCCATCTCTGCAGTTCTTGCTGTCCAAGCGCATGCTGATCCCCAAACTTACGAGGCCATGGAACGTCTGCAAATTTTAGGTCATAAGCAAAGTGGCTATTTGGCAGAGGACCAACAGTCGGCAAGCAAGTTGAACCTGAGTATCAAAGAGACTCCGCAAACAGTTACCGTCATTACGGCTGAAAAACTAAAAGACTTCGCGTTAACCGATCTGAATTCAGCTCTTGAGAACTCGGCCACCGTGAATGTCGAGCAAGTCGAGTCCGATCGTACCTACTACACATCACGCGGCTTTGAGCTGAATAATTTCCAAGTGGATGGTTTGGGTTTGCCACTAATTAATAGCAATTCTCACGGGCGTTTCGATACAGCAATGTATGAACGAATTGAAATCGTTCATGGTGCTAACGGCGTCATGACTGGTGTCGGCAGTCCATCGGCAACCGTCAACTTAGTGCGCAAGAAGCCTACCTCTGAGTTCCGTGGTTCGGTCAGTGGTAGTTTGAGCTCATGGAGTGGTAAGCGTCTTGAAGGTGATTTTTCAGGTGCGTTCAATGACTCATTCCGTGGCCGTATTGTAGTGGTCGGTGACGACCGCGAATCGTATCTCGACCGCTATGCTAATCAAACGCAAATGGTCTATTTGGTCGCTGATTATGCGCCTACGAACAATACTTTGATTACCTTCGGCCACAGCGAACATAACAGCGAAACCGACGGCAACCTGTGGGGTGCGTTAACCCTCTATTATGGTGACGGCACGCCGACTAATTTTGATGTGTCGACCAATATTGCAGCGGACTGGTCGCAGTGGGATGTCCGCGAAAGTCGCAGCTTTATTGACGTTGAGACTGCGCTCTCGGATATGTGGACTCTGCGTTTAGCATACAACCGAGTACGCACCGACGAAGATAGTTTCTTGTTCTATACCTATTTGGCTGATCCAGCCATCGGTTTGGATCCTGATACTGGTTTAGGCCTGATTGGTTACGGTAGCGAATATGACTTAGACGACGAACAAGATACTTTCGATGCATACGTCAGCGGCTCGTTCTCTGCATGGGGACAAGAGCATGAAGTCGTCGTCGGTGCTAATTATTCGCGTCTCGATTATGTCGATGTATCGCTTTATGATTTCCATACCGGCAACGGCTTCCCAGTCATGCCCGCGCTGGAGGACTGGACTGGTAATACACCATTCCCAGAATTCACGGATGGCCAAGATGGCAGCGCTATTGAGAACACCCAGAAAGCATTTTACGCGCAAACGCGACTCGCAATTACCGATAACTTTAAGGTACTCCTGGGTGGTCGTTGGAACGACTTTGAACGCAACGGAATTGGCTACGGCGTCGATCAGTCGAGTGCAGCGGATGAGTTTATTCCCTATTTCGGCGCAACTTATGCGTTGACGCCAGCAACCACAGTTTATGCGTCCTACACCGAGACGTTCCAAGCTCAGAACCTGCGTGACCGCGACTTCCGTCACCTACCACCACTGACGGGTGAGAGCTCAGAAGTTGGGTTTAAAACTGAATTGTTCGAAGGTGCGGCACTATTATCGGCAGCTTACTTCAATGTTGAGCAGGTGAATCTGGGCGTTAGCGATGGCACCGTCACCAACCCGAATACGGGCGCGCCGGAGCAGGTTTACCGTGCGGCAGATGGCATCACCAGCAAAGGCTTTGAAGTCGAACTTACCGGTCAAATCATGCAAGGCTTGCAGGGCACCATTTCTGCATCGGCATTCGATATTGATGGTGATCAATTGGTCAAAGATTATACGCCGGAGAATTTATTCCGTACGTCTTTGACCTATCAGCCAGCGGCAATCGCAAACCTGAAGTTTGGCGCAACCTACTTGTGGCAAGACACCATTTCACGCTTCCAAGGTGTGGTGGGTGATACCTATGCCAATGCTGGCGCAGATATCGTGACCACGCAAGAGGCCTATGGCCGCTTAAACCTCATGGCGAACTATCAGTTTAGTGAAGCGCTCAGCCTAACCTTGAACGTGCAGAACGCAACGGATGAAAAATACATCAATAGTTTGCTCTGGGCACAAGGCTATTACGGTGCGCCGCGCAATTACTCCGCGACACTCACCTACTTGTTCTAAGAGTTATTGACCATGCGCAAAAGCTTGCATAAATGGCATGGCTGGCTGGGGATCATTTTCATGGTCCCCTTTCTGCTTATATGCCTAACCGGAAGTATTCTGGTTTTTAAGAAAGAAATTGACGGCTGGTTGCTGCCGGATGTCGCTGCTTTAGCACCAAGCGACGAACCACGTTTGCCCCTGAATACACTGAAGCTCAGAGTGAATCAGCAGTTACCTGATTATGAAATTGGAAGCTGGGAAATCTTTCCAGCGGGTCATGATGAAGCGGACCGCGTATTTGTGATTAAAGAGGGCACGGATGCCTGGCACAAAGTTCATTTAAACCCGTATACAGGTGAACTGCGGAGTCTGCCAACAGAGCCCGGTCACTACTTAACCGACTGGCTATTGGAGCTGCATTACACGCTGCTACTGAATGACTTAGAGACCTTGGACTTTAGTTTTGCGACGGAACACTTTGGTCTGTTAATTACACTGGTGTTAGGGCTATTTTTGCTCTTTATGGGGATCTCTGGGCTGATCATGTATCGGCGGTTCTGGGCGCGCTTTTTCACCTTGCGCTGGGACCACCGATTGTTGGTCGTGTTCAGTGACTTGCACAAAATGGCGGGTACCTTTGCTTCGCCCGTGTTGCTGGTGCTGGGTATCACCGGGGTGTATTACAACGGGTTAATTTTTTACGAAGAATGGACTGAACATGGCGGTGGGCAAGAGCATCACATCATGACTGAACGTCTCTATTCCGACTCGGTCAATATTGATGAGCTGGTAGCCGACAGTCAGACTCGAATTGAGGGTTTCAAACCAACTTACGTGCTGTTTCCATTTGAGCCAGAGTTACCGTTTACAGTGTTTGGACGCGCCCCCACAGCAAACCCGCTGCTGAGCAATTATGGCAGTGTCTCCAACTACGATGCATGGTCTGGCGACTTTTTGAGTACCTACAACTTGAATGAGCAAGGTGCAGGTATGAAAACGCTGGATGCATTTCGGCGTTTGCACTTTGGCAGTTGGGGCGGATTAGGTGTGAAAGCTCTGTATAGTTTTGTCGGTTTACTGCCGTTGCTGCTATCGATTACCGGGGGGTATATTTGGTGGCAACGTCGCAATAAACGGCAGCGTCGACGCACTGACTAAAGCACTTCGAACTGGTGAAAATCCCTGCTACTATGAGGTTCACTTGAGCTGATTGAGCAGGGATTTTCCGTGTACGACGTGGTTATTATTGGAAGTGGTTTTGGTGGCCAAATAGCTGCTATTAACTTACGTAAACGCGGACTGAATAACTTTCTCATTTTAGAACGCCGCGATTTTATGGGCGGCACTTGGGTCCAGAATAAATATCCCGGCGCCGCTGTCGATGTGCAATCTCCGCTCTACTCACTCTCGTTTGAACCCTACCCATGGACGCAGATGTACGCCGAGCAACCTGAGCTCGAGGACTACACCAATAAAATCATTAAAAAGTATCGTCTGCGGGAGCAAACACGCACTGGACAAGATGTTCAGCAGTTGGACTGGTGTGATGACCATTGGCAGATTCAAACCAAAGCTGGCGATATTTTCCGTTCGCGCAGTGTCATCAGCGCATCAGGGCCGCTCAGTCAACCACTGACACCCGAGTTTCCCGGGCAAGACACCTTTCAAGGCGAGCAATTCCATACCAATGCATGGAGCCATGACTTCGATCACAAGGGGAAGCGGGTAGCCATTATTGGCAGTGGCGCTAGTGCCGCTCAGGTCATCCCTGCTATCGCCTCTGAGGTTGAGGAGCTCCATGTCTTTCAGCGCTCACCGCATTGGGTGTTGCCGCGGCACGATTGGAAATTTGGCAAAGTAGCGCGCACGTTGCTGAAGTGGAAACCGATGTACCATTTGCTTCGCAAAACTATTTATTGGGCACTGGAATATCGGGTCATCGCGTTTAAATACTCAAAGCGGTTGATGCGCTTTATCGGTCAGTCTGAAGCCGAGCGCTTTATGCGTAAATCCATTCCAGACCCTGAGTTGCGGCAAAAGCTGACACCCGATTACCTTATTGGCTGCAAGCGCATTTTAGTATCGAGTACGCTGTATCCAGCATTGCAGCGGGATAATGTTAGCCTGCATGATCGCAACGATAGTATCGCTCGCATCACCAGCACGGGTATCGAAACCGCGCAGGGAACTCAACTTGAGCTCGACGCTATTGTGTATGCAACGGGCTATCAAGCCACCGACGGTTCGATTCCGTTTCGCGTAACAGGGCGTGATGGCAAGACATTAGAGCAATTCTGGGAAGAATTTCCGCGTGCCTATTTGGGCACCAGCATGCCCGGTTTTCCGAATTTGTACTTGGTCACTGGACCCAATACAGGCATTGGGCATACCTCAGCACTATTTATTATCGAATCACAAATGAAGTACATTCTGCGCTGTTTACAGGAGCTGCAAGATTCGCCCGCAGCCAGTATTGAAGTGAAGCCTGCTGCGGAAGAAGAGTACACTGACATGATTCACCGCGAAATGCGCAATACGGTATGGCAAGTCGGTGGCTGTAACAGTTGGTACAAAAGCAAAAGTGGCCGCGTGATTGCCATGTATCCTGGCTTCAGCTTTGTCTACCGCTGGTTGGCGAGCCGCTTTAAGCGACATCACCACCAGTTGCGTTAACGCTTACTCGGTCGGGTTCGCTTTGTGCGTGGCATTCCAATTCATGGCCTGCCAACGTCCATCTCGTTCAACCAATACACCACTATTCAGATATTCCTGACGACTGCCGTCGGCGGCGGTAGCAACCAGCGTAAAGTTAACGATGGCAGCATCGCCCGCCCACTTTACTTCTAGGTTTTCGGAGGTGTACCAAGAGTCCACTTCATCATCTGGAATCCGCACAGCGTCTTGCATGCCCGACATTAACTGTTCGCGCCCAAAGCGGATACCACTGGAACTGGTGTAGGTGAGATCTTCTGCCCAAAACGCGCCATGACTGATCTTGTCATTGACGCTGGCACCATAGAGAAAATGGTCGACAGTTTTCGCAACTGCATCTGCGCGATTGGAGTGAGTGGCTTCTGCAGCTAAAGCAGCAGTGCTGACCCCTTGTAGTGTGAAAAGCAGAGCAAAATACAAAGTCATTGAGAGGGAACGCATGGAATTCTCCTTGTTATTTTTCATGCTAGTATGACAACTAGTATGGCAAAGAGTACGACGAAAGAAATGGAAGAGCGAGGATAAAGCATGGCAAGCTCATCAAGCATGGCGGTAACAGCCACAGAAGTACTGAATTTTTGGTTCAAAGAACTGACTCAGCAACAGTGGTTTAAAAAGGACGCTGACGTTGATGCCATTATTAAAAAGCGCTTTGCCGCAACTTATGAAAAGGCGGCTGCGGCAGAGTTGTGGGTGTGGCGAGAGAGTTCGCGTGGGCGTTTAGCCGAAATTATTGTGCTCGATCAATTCGCCCGTAACTTGTTTCGTGATTCCGCCCGTGCGTTTGCAGCAGATTCATTAGCACTGGCGCTGGCGCAAGAGGCGGTGGCAGGTGGACATGATAAGCAATTGCCGACGCTGCAACGCGCATTTATGTATATGCCCTACATGCACAGTGAATCACTCGCTATTCATGAAGAAGCTGTGCGGCTATTTGATCAACCGGGGCTCGAATATAACCTTGAATTTGAGCACAAACATAAAGTGATCATCGAGGAATTCGGGCGCTATCCGCATCGAAACCAAGTACTTGGCCGTGAATCGACGGCAGCGGAAATCGAGTTTTTACAGCAGCCGGGCTCTAGCTTTTAACTTTTGCCCAGAGGCAGCTGTCGCGCTGTTGTAGCACGATCATCTGCAGCTCTAGCGCAGCCAGCACTCGCAATAAGGTACTGACGCGACCGTCGCCTTGGTTCTCAATTTTTGAGATGACGGCCTGCGTGGTATCGACTCGCTCAGCGAGTTCGGTTTGAGACCAGCCCAGTGCAACACGAGCTGTTCTAATAGCAGCGGAAATTTCGGCAGTAGTGTCAAGGCGCATAGCAACTCCGATATATGCAAATGAATATAGTTAGTATAGATGAAAAAAGTGAACAGTGCACAGTGAATCGAAAAGCGCTCTGTTAACTATTGACCATTCACTGTTATCTGCACTTCGATATGAGGCCCCCATGGAACTGACAGCGATTCGTACCCCCTATTTACTGCTCGACCGTCCGCGTATGTTGCGTAACATCGACCGGTTACAAGCCCGAATGGATGCTCTTGGAGTGACGCTGCGACCGCATGTCAAAACAGCGAAGTCAGCACCCATTGCAGAATTGATGTGCAAGCAGCCGCTTGGACCTATCACCGTGTCGACTATCAAAGAGGCCGAGTATTTTGCGGATTGCGGGTATCGCGACATCTTGTATGCGGTAGGTATCAGTCCAGACAAGTTGGAGCCACTGGCAGCATTGATGCAACAAGGAGTGAAGGTGACTGTGTTGTTAGACAGCACAGCTCAGGCTGAAGCGGTATTGGCAGCAAATCAGAAATGGAATACGGGTATACGTGCGGCAATTGAATTGGATTGTGATGGTCATCGTGCAGGTCTGGTACCTGGTGATTCAGACATTCTCGTCATTGCGCGCCAATTGCATGAGGGGAATGCCCTGGCCGGCGTTTTATTGCATGCCGGTGGCTCGTATCACTGCGAAACAGATGCCGAGAAGGCTGCAGCTGCTGAAGTCGAGCGCCAAGCCGCTGTCAGCACTGCTGAATCTATACGTGCCGAGGGTATGCAGGTATCTATGGTGAGTGTGGGGTCGACGCCAACGGCGCACTATGCCGAGAATCTCGAGGGTGTGACCGAAGTGCGAGCGGGCGTCTATGTTTTTCAAGATCTGGTAATGGCAGGCATTCACGTCTGTGCACTGGAAGATATTGCGATTGGTGTGGTGGCAACTGTTATTGGTCATCGCCCCGATAAAGGCTGGATTCTTTGTGATGCGGGCTGGATGGCGCTGTCACGTGATCGTGGCACAGCCAAACAGGCGGTAGACCAAGGTTATGGCGTGGTAACTGCCCTTGATGGCGAGGTTTATCCCGATCTTATCGTCGCCAATACCAGTCAAGAGCATGGTGTGATGATGTTACGCGAAGGCAGCGAGGCTGCATTACCCGATTTACCCATTGGTACCAAAATTTGTGTGTTACCAAATCATGCCTGTGCCACCGCCAGCCAGTTTGACGAGTATGTAGTGAGCGATGATCGCCATACACAAGCGACTCGCTGGTCACGAATCAACGGTTGGTAGTGGAAAGGATCGCTTTATATTCATTTACAGATAATGGCATCACGCTAAGTCGATTACCTTTGCGTACCAACGCGCAGTCAGCCAACTCCGACAAGGTTTTCAGCTCTGTCAGTGGAATAATGCGAGAGAATTTGTCGACAAAGCGCAAGTCGACGGCATCCCAACGCGGTTCCGTTGGTGAACTTTTTGGATCGTAGTACGCTGATTCTGGATTAAATTGTTCAGGGTCCGGATAAGCAGCACGGGTTACCTGAACGATGCCAGCTGCGCCAATGTGCTTGCAGGATGAGTGATAGAGCACTACGTGGTCACCCGGTTGCATCGTGCGCATAAAGTTGCGCGCTTGGTAATTGCGCACACCGTCCCACATGAAATCGCGCTGCGGTTCATGCGCAAAATCATCGATGCCCAACTCATCCGGCTCAGTTTTCATTAACCAATGATTCATAAAAACACAGTGAATAGTGAATAGTGAATAGAAAACATAAAACAATGAATGGTAAACAGAATAGCTTGGACTAAACTGAAGCGAAAGTTTTTACTGTTCACTATTCACTGTTCACTATCTCTCGGAGTAAAGCATGTCGTTAGCGAAGCAAGTAGGTGGTTTGTTTGGATGGCTCGCGCTGTCGTATTTAGTTGCCTTTGTCGGCGGTATCGGTTCAGCCAATGCCCCAGTATTTTATCGCGAGCTGATGTTGCCTGACTGGGCGCCTGCAGCATGGTTGTTTGGCCCAGTATGGGCAGCGCTTTATACGTTAATGGGTATAGCCGCTTGGTTGATTTGGCGTGAGCATGGGTTCTCAGGTGTCGCTACCAGACCTTTGAAAATCAACTTTATTCAGCTTGGCCTCAATGCATTGTGGAGTTGGCTATTTTTCGCTTGGTATCTCGGAGCGATTAGCTATGTCGAAATTATGCTTCTTTGGGGCTCTATACTCATTACTATTGCGGCTTATTGGCGGGTGAACCGCGCGGCTGCGATTCTATTGATTCCGTATTTGCTGTGGGTGACCTTTGCTGCGGCATTAAACTACAGCATCTGGCAGCTAAACCCTGGCGTTCTCTGACAAGCTATTTCATTCGAGCGGTTCGCTGTGACGCATACTCAGCGTCAGTAAAGCCAAGCTTCAATTGGTGAGAGAGTTCTCGCATGTATGCAATTTGCTCATCAGTGAGTGCCATTTGGCAGCGCATCTGATCGGCAACACCGCTCATACGTCGCTCTAGATCTGCGCCATTTTGGGTCAATTCAACAAATTTGACGCGATCATCATTCTGGCATGCGATGCGTTGCAGCAGACCCTTGTCCTCTAATTTGCGAACTAAAGGCGTTAGCGTGCCCGAGTCGAATTGGGTTTCGGCTGACAAATTTCCCATCCGCATTTTACCGCCATGCCATAGCGCGAGCATGACCACGTATTGTGCATAGGTCAGCCCGAAGGGTTCGAGTATGGGACGATACATTCGGGTGATAGAGTTTGCTGCGCAATACATAGCGAAACAGAGTTGTTCGTTGAGCGGCAATGTCACTCGAGAAGTCATTAGCATTCCTTTCCTTAAGTCTTATTTTAGTATTCACTAAAGTGTAACCAAACGTAAAGACCTTTTTTGCTTATTAAATACACTGATTACCTTGCATGCAAGAGTTTATCTGCTAAGGTTAATGCATCGTTTGATTTTCAATTTGCTTATTTACAGGAGTAAACAGATGGAAGCACTTTATACTGCCTCAGTAACGTCAACGGGCGGCCGCGAAGGTCGCGCGCAATCGGATGACGGCTTACTTGATGTAAAACTAGCACCACCGAAAGAGCTCGGCGGACCAGGTGGCGCAACGAATCCAGAGCAGTTATTCGCTGCTGGTTATTCAGCGTGTTTCCTCGGTGCGTTGAAGCACGTTGCAGGACAAGAAAAAGCTAAGTTGCCCGATGGCTTAAAGCTCACCGCGAATGTCGGTATCGGCAAACGTGAAGGTGGCTTCCAAATTGCCGTTGACCTGCATGTTTACTTACCAGGCATGGCTGATGACCAAGCACAAACGTTAGTCGAAAAGGCCAACGAAGTGTGTCCATACAGCCACGCCACTAAAGGCAATATTGACGTCAATCGTCACGTTCACACCGAAGACTGAGCGGCATTAACCGCTCAGCCACTTGGTCAACAGTGGTAGTTGTATAAGCACATTGACTGGGAATGTAACGCCCAAAGAAGCCAACATAGCCATGCCTATGTCGGCTTTTTTTATGGCCGCACGAATGGCTGCCGGCGCTGCAATATAGGATGCACTGGCAGTCAATGCACCGAGCACGAGCACACTTCCAAGCGGGAGTTCTAGCCATAGGCCGAGTCCAATACCGAGCCAGCTGAGTGCAAACGGTGCGAGAGCCGCGAACAGAATAAGTCGCCAATGCTGCAGTGGCAGCGGCGTGCAAATACGTGCGGTACACAAACCCATTTCCAAAAGGAAGAGTGCGAGCAGCACTTTAAACCCATCAATGACAATTCCTTCAATCGGTGCCAGTCCTTTCGGTCCGTACAGTGCACCTATGATGACGCCACCTAACAGCAGAATAACGCCGCGACTGGTTAAGGCTTCAACCCATACTGACCAGAGTGAGGTCGGCTCTGTGCTTTGTTGTTGTTGGCGATGTTGATAGAAAGCGAGCATAAGGATAATTGCGGGTAGTTCTAAGATCACCAAGTACAACGTGGTGTCACCGGCTAGAGGTAGTCCAGCGGTTTCAGCTAATGCCCACGCAACTGCAAAGGTACCTGCGCTGACTGAACCGTAATGCGCTGCAATACTGGCAGCGTTTTCAGAATTTAGCTGTACGACTCTACTGAGGATGGGATAGACCAGTATCGGAATAATAATCCCGAGTAAGGCAATCAGTCCAAGATGACTCAATTGAATCGAATCACCGCTACCGTGTAACGAGAGTCCGCCTTTAATACCGATACTCAGCATTAATAAAATAGTCAAAATATCATAGACTGATGCAGGTACTTTTAGGTCAGATTTGAGTACGCCCGCAATCAGACCTAAAGCAAAGAAAGCTATCACAATATCTGGCATTTCCTTTTCCCTCGATAAAGTCGCAAGTGAATGATGCGGCGTGATTATGCGTGAATAGATCTATATTTAATAATTAATATTAATGTGATTAACTATAGATAATTATCTATATAGGTGTTGAACGTGGATAGTCGGCGAATTAATTTTCGATTGCTGCAAGTGTTTCGTACAGTGGTGCAAGCGGGTTCCATCTCGCAAGCCGCGCGGCAGTTGCACCTGACCCAGCCCACCGTGTCACTACAATTGAAATCTTTGAGTGATATTGTTGGTGAGCCGTTGCTTGAGAGTCATCGTGAAGGCGTTACGATGACTCCCGCAGGCGAATATTTTTACCAAGCGGCCGGCGATGCGCTCGGTCGGTTCGATGATCTTGAGCTGCAATTGCAGCGCTATCGAGGTGGTGAAACGGGTAAGCTAAGCATAGGCTTGGTGACCACGGCAAAGTATTTGGTGGCGCAACTGCTGAGTAGCTTTGCCGAGCAATTTCCCGACATTGAAGTGATCCTCAACATTGGGAACCGCGGTACCGTATTACAACGATTTGCTGAGCAGGCTGATGATCTGTATTGGTTCAGTCATCCGCCCACAGGAACCGATGTTGAAGCTGAACCGCTGGTGAGAAATCCATTGCAGTTGATTGCGCCGCCGAATCATTGGGCAGCAGGAAAAACCATTACCTTTCCAGAACTGCATGGCGAGCGCTTTTTGATCCGTGAGCCGGGCTCTGCAACGCGAATGTTGTTTGAAGCATGGTTGAGTAGTCAGGGCTATGGATTGCAGCAAACCATGCAAATTGAAAGTAATGAGGCCATTCGGCTTGGTGTGGCGAGCGGGCTCGGGCTTGCGGTGATATCCGAGCATCCGTTAGCGCATGGAGCAGAGCACGTTACAACGTTGTCGATGCGCGGGTTTCCCTTGCAGAGCTATTGGTATTTGGTACGCCATCGCGAGCGTTACGAAAGTTACGCAGCACATACCTTTGTCAGCCATGTGCGCGAACGGCTACCGCAAGTTATCGAGCCGCGCTGGTTGCTACCTAAAACGGAGTCATAATGGAACATTCGAAGTTACAGCGAACGACAGGGTTGCCCGGAGCAGTTCTGCTTGGTCTTGGCTCAATTGTAGGAACTGGCGCCTTTGTCAGTATCGGTTTTGGTGCAGAGTTAGCAGGTAGCTATTTAGTATGGGCTATTGCCTTAGCGGCAATAGTCGCGGCTTGTAATGGTTTATCGAGCGCTCAACTGGCTGCGATACATCCAGTGAGTGGTGGTACCTACGAGTACGGCTATCGGTTTCTGAATCACGACCTCGGCTTTACGGCAGGCTGGTTATTCGTGTTGGCAAAAAGTGCGTCTGCCGCCACCGCCGCTTTGGCTATCGGAACCACCGTAGCGAATGCGTTTGGTTGGTCTAGCTATGCTGAAATTGGATTAAGCATTGCTGTATTAGCAGCTTTGGCGGCGCTCGTCATGGGCGGTTTGAAGCGCTCGAATCGAGCGAACGCGGTGCTAGTTGCTATTGCAGTTGGCGCGCTAGTTCTCTTTATTGGTTACAGTTTCACGTTAGAGCCGGTAACGGCCGCACTTGATGCTGCACAAGAGCCGCAACAATGGAGTGATGTTCTCGCTGCTGCTGCACTATTGTTCGTTGCTTACACCGGCTATGGGCGTATAGCTACCATGGGCGAAGAGGTCACTGAGCCGCGCCACACCATTCCTCGCGCTATTGCCACGACCGTACTTGTAGTGACTATTTTGTACCTATTTATTGGTGTGGCATTACTGAATTTTCCATTGGGTACAGCGGACAGTTTGGTACTCGCTGATTTGGCAAAAGCCCAGCAAGCGCCTATCTGGCTCTACTCTGCTATTGCAGTCGGTGCGGTTGTCGCGATGGCTGGCGTGGTGTTGAATTTACTCCTTGGTGTGTCACGAGTTGTTTTAGCGATGGCACGGCGAAAAGACCTTCCGGACTCATTATCGAATTTGAATGCAGAGCGAACCTCAGCACCTGCCGCCATTTTGTTTAGCGCCGCGGTAATGCTGGTGCTGGTTCTTATTGGTGACTTACAAATTGCGTGGTCATTCAGCGCGTTTACCGTATTGGTGTATTACAGTTTGACGAATCTAGCTGCGTTAAAAGTGAATGCTGATTTGCGGTTTATTCCGCGGTGGATTTCTATTCTTGGCTTACTTTCTTGCTTATCACTAGCAGCATTCGTCGAGCTAACAGTGTTGGGTTATGGTATCGGTTTAATCGTAGTTGGTTTGATTTGGCATCGTATTCGGCGCAGCTCAGCTGCCACTTCTGAGGAATAAAGCATGCAGTTGTATTTAGTCTATGTTGGCGGTACCGCGCCGAAGGCAAACATTGAATTGCACGATGTACGTTTTGTAGTGGGTGAATCGATTGAGGCGACCTTCCCGCAGTTGCGGCAGCAGTGGTTTGGCAGCCAGCAGGGTATTCATATGGATAGCTATATGCAGATCCATCACATTGACGGCTATCGGGTGGAGCTTAGTCGCGAACCTGTGGAGCAATCGAAGAAGCTCTATTTCGTGAACTATGGCGGTTACTATCCGGGCCGTATTGCGGAGTTTCACGATTTTACTTTGGTGGTCGCTCAGTCTGCTGATGAAGCCAAACAATTAGGTAAAGCCAGCGTGCAAAAGCAAGGCTTGGCTAACGCGCTGGAGTTTCACAAAGATGACCTACTGGAGGTCGATGACTGTCTGCAGATCGACCTACTCGACGGTTGGTATATTCGACTGGTTCATGATGGCGGCTCGCAGCACTTAGAGCCCGATTGGATGGGCTACCGACCGCTGCCGTAGTCATGTCACCGCAGCTGTACTAGGTCAGGAATAAGTTGCGATACATGCGCTCAGCATAATCGTCGGTCATGCCTGCAATGTAGTCACAGAGAATCCGATCCGCGGCTGCAGCACCTTGGTTATCCATTGCTGCACGCCAGCGACCGCGAGTGTTGCGAGGTAGCAATCTCTCAGGCTCGGTATGAAATGCCGCGAATAAATCCAACAGCATATTCTGACTCCGCCAGCGCAACTGCTGAATCGACGGCTGATTAATGACATGTTCGAATACCACTGCTTTGAGACTGTTTAACAGTAAGCGCTCACTCTCTGGCAAGGTTGCATTGTAGCGAATCAATGGTTCTTCGGCCTCAGGTAACACCACTTCTAGGCGCACCGCAGTCACAAAAATATTCACCAAAGCACCAATCGCATTTTTCCGCTCATGGTGCGCGCTCGCAAAGAGCTGCCGGCCCAGTTTATGCATCAGAGTTGCCAGCGCTGGTTCGAGGTGCTCCACCACAGAATCCATATGCTGATGCCATTGTTTTTCATTCAAAGTGCCAGTAACAACTGCATCTTCTAAGTCGTGAACGCCATAAGCAATATCGTCAGCAAGTTCCATCATCGATGCATCGAGCGCCTTGTGCCGTGATTTCTGCCACGGCGCTTTGGTGAGTGTATCGACTTGCTGAAATAATTCTCGGTCTGCCGCTGACAGTGGCTCCAACACCCAATCCAGCAGATCGGCGTCACAGGCAAACAGCGCTTTCGCCGGTTTCCATTGTGACAAGCTGCCTGGCTTATCGTGCTTTGGAGATTGCGGTAGTTCGGGCATCAATACTGGGTATTTCAATAAGCCCAGTAACGAACGCCGGGTCAAATCCATCCCATGTTCAGGATGATAAGCTTCAAGCTTGCCAACAATCCGAAAGGTTTGACCGTTGCCTTCAAAACCACCTGAGGGCAGCATCTTGTAATTAAGCGCTGTTTCGCCACCATGGCCAAAAGGTGGATGACCAATGTCATGGGCAAGACACAAGGTTTCCATTAAATTCAAATCAGGCAGTAGCTCTCGCTCTTCAGCGCTGCAAACGTGCTGCAATTGATTGATCAATGACGAGCCAATTTGCGACGCTTCTAGCGAATGGGTGAGGCGAGTTCGATAAAAATCATTTTCACCGACATTCATGATCTGGGTTTTGGATTGTAAGCGCCGAAAGGCAGCCGAGTGCAGTACTCGAGCGCGATCACGCTGCCATGCGTTGCGCAAGTCACCGGGACGTTGTAGCGGGGCATTAGAACGGCGTGCTTGCCAGTGCTCGGTCATGCGAACTTACCTTTTTCGATCAATCAATGGGAATCGTTTGATAGTACTGGTTTTCTGGCAGGCTCACCAGTCTTGCGGAAGATCACAACACCATGTGCGAGGTACGCAATACTCAGCCCGTAGGCTCTTGCCAACCAATGACAGGTTTCTTCATGCATAAAAATGATGTGTGTTGGGTCGTTGCGATATTGCCAGTTTTTGAATCTGTCTTCGGAGATCCAACGCTGCGTCATGAGTGCCAAGTATCCATGTGGCATTAGATGCGTTAGCAAAGACTCCAGTACGACGGCTGGTTCACGTAAATGCTCAAATACTTCGGTTGCGGTAATAAAGTCATACTGACGATTCCACACACTTTCGTCCGCTGCATAGAATTTGTCATACAAGGCACACCGATGGCCTGCATCTTCGAGCATGTTTGACAGTGTTGGTCCAGGTCCACTGCCGAAATCGAGTCCATGTGCTGACTCGGGGAGGAGTTTGA
This sequence comes from Pseudidiomarina aestuarii, assembly GCF_048263735.1. Taxonomy (GTDB): domain Bacteria; phylum Pseudomonadota; class Gammaproteobacteria; order Enterobacterales; family Alteromonadaceae; genus Pseudidiomarina; species Pseudidiomarina aestuarii_B. The sequence goes on from NZ_JBLXDX010000004.1 coordinate 87,373, forward strand.
GAAGCGGTTGGGCTATTCGATTGAGAAACCCGCGATAACTCGAGTCGTCCGAATCATTTTCATGTAAGTCATAGAGTGCTTTCTCTTCTACATCATCTATTTGAAACTCGGGCGGCACCGAGATGAGATAGCATACTTCGCAGCGCTAGAACTCACGCCCAACTAGCGCACCTTTGGTTTCCTTAACGACTAATTCGAGAGGTGAGTGATGACAAAGAGGGCAAAGCATTCGTGTTAGGAGTCGCTGGTTTCAGAGTGAGCCATCCGGACGCAGTTACGACCTTCATTTTTGGCTCGATACATGGCTTGATCGGCTGCGCGAAGAAGATCGCCCAACTTCTGCGCATGATGTGGGAACGAGGCTATACCTATACTCGCGGTTACGGATAAGTGTAATTGGTCAACCTCAAATGGCTCGGCAAGCTCTTCCCGAATTCGTTCCGCAATCATGGCGGCATAGTCCTGAGTTTGGTCGAGCGGGTCGAGGTCGTTAAGCAACACAATAAATTCATCCCCGCCTGCACGACAAGCCACATCACCAGCGCGGAGGCATTTACGCAAACGTCCGGCGACGGCAATCAGCAGTTCGTCACCAATTGCGTGACCGTGATTGTCGTTCACTGGCTTGAAATGATCGAGGTCTATAAAGAGTAAAGCTAATGCTCGTTTCTTTCGTGTAGCGCGGCTCAAATTATGCTCAAGCGTTTCACCGAAAAACGTCCGATTGGGTAATCCAGTCAACATGTCGTGATGCGCCATATTGGCTATCTTTTCCATCTGTTTCTTTTGCGTAGTGACATCTCGTGCGATACCCAAATAATATTTGTTAAGACCATCTTCACTTGTCACCATGGAGGCAGTGCTAGTATGCCATTGCCAATATCCGCGCGCATGCCGGACGCGATACTCGACGGATTCATATTTATGATCTTCGGCAAGCACAGACTCGAGGAACCGGTAGCACCGACTCACATCATCAGGGTGGACAAATTCAGTAAACGATGTGCCTAGAGAGTCTTGAATGGAATAACCCAATAGCTTTTCCCAATTAGGCGAGAGATAGGTGATTTCACCTTCAGCAGAAACGGTATAGATAATGTCGTTGGCATTCTCGACAAAGGTTCGGAAACGCAATTCACTAGCGGCTAACTTTCGTTCGAGCCGCTTGCGCTCTGTAATATCATTCAAGTAACCGGTCCACTCGAGGCTACCGTCATCCAGCGTGCGCCCATGATCATAGGCTTCAAGCCAAATGATTTCGCCGCTTGGCTTCACCATTCGAAATTCACGATTCCAATCGGTATTGTTCAGTGCAGAATGTACACTAGAGGCAATGACTTCATCGAAGTCGTCTTCATGAATCAACGCAAGCAAAGATTCAGCATCCTGCTCCAATGTGGTGGTTGGAATGCCGAACCATTCGACAATAAGTGGGCTGATATAGGGGAGGCTGAAATGCCCATCAGGGTGTTTTTTTAGGCGATACACCACTCCAGGCATTGCTTCAATAAAGGTACGCCAATCCATGTTAAGTATCGCCCAAATTATAACTAATGTTAGGTTATTCTAATCGCGAAAGTTCTCGAATTGCAAAGGTAATTCAATTTTTGATTGGCGAAGCATGGCGATAGCTTGTTGCAAATCGTCGCGCTTTTTACCGGTTACTCGAACTTTGTCGCCTTGAATAGAACCCTGTACTTTCAACTTGTGCTCTTTCAGGAGCTTGATGATCTCTTTGCCAAGTGGTTGCTCAATCCCATTTTTAAACACAATTTTCAAGCTATAAAGCTTGCCGCTATGCGTGGGCTCGTCATCAATATCACTGCCGGATAGACTGATATTTCGCTTGGCACAGTGATTGTTGAAGATATCTTGGAGCTGACGTACTTGGAAGTCAGACTCTGAGGTCATCGTGACCGTGAAATCATTCAGCTCAAAAGTTGCTTCGACACCGCGAAAATCAAATCGTGTAGTAAGTTCACGATTGGCGTTATCGACAGCATTCTTTAGTTCTACTTTGTCGATTTCCGACACAACATCAAAACTTGGCATGGCAAAACTCGCTATTGTTGCTTACATTTGAAGAATATAGTTTAGTTAAGTATCTCTCGAATTATAAGTAGAAGCGAAGACATTCATGTCAAACGACTATCTGGGTTCTGAATCTGCTCGTTTACAAGCCATCCTGACGGGTGTTCAGGTGGGTACTTGGGAGTGGAACAAGCAGACTGGCGAGACCCGTTTCAATGAGCGTTGGGCAGACATGTTTGGCTATACCCTCGCTGAGTTAGAGCCTATCTCAATTCAAACTTGGATTAACCTTGTTCATCCAGACGACTTAAAGCGCTCAGATGAAGCGTTGCAGCAACATTTCCTCGGTACCACTCAATTCTATGAGCTAGAAGTTCGCGTGCGGCATAAGCAGGGACACTGGGTCTGGATTCGCGATAGTGGCAAAGTAGCAACCTATACTGAGTCGGGTGAGCCAGAGTGGATCTGCGGTGCGCATATCGATATCACAGAAGCTAAACGTATAGAGGAAGATCTCAGACAAGCACAAGAGCGTCAGCGTTTCATTCTGGAGTCTCTACCCTCGATTGTTTATTCGCAAACGAGTCGGGAGCCTTGGACGAATGTATTTGTCTCTGCAAATGTGCAGAAAATTTTGGGCTATACCGTCGAAGACTGGCACTCCCCAAACAACGAATTATTCTGGCAGCGTATGCATCCGGATGATGTCGATCGGGTTCGCCGAGCCGTCAAACACTGGCAAGAGCAAGGCTACCCTAATACCTTGCTGCAGCGTTATCGATTCCGACATGCGGACGGCCATCTCGTGGTACTGGACGACTTGCTTCGCGCAGTTCGCGCCGAGTCAGGTGAACTTATCGAATTTATCGGCTCGCTGACCGATGTGACGGCGCAACATGAAGCTGAGCAACGACTGACAAAGATTGCCGACAACGTGCATGGTGTGTTGTATCAATTTCAAATGGATACCGAAGGCACGATGAGCTTTCCGTATGCCTCAGCGGGAATCGAACTTGTTTATGGCGTAAAACCTGAGCAAGTGGTTGCTGATGCAAGCGTGGTGTTTGCCGTCATCCATGCAGGTGATTTTGACCGTGTTCTTGCTGCTGTTGAACAGTCACGGGATACTTTACAACCATGGGAATGTGAATATCGCGTTGTACTGGATGGTGAGGAATCTTGGGTGTATGGACATTCCATACCGGAGCGCCTCGATGATGGCTCGACCCTTTGGCATGGGCTCATTATTGATGTGACCGATCGGAAACGCCTTGAGATTGACCTAGAGCGCAGTCAGGTGCAGTTAGAAGCGGCGCAGCGCATTGCCAATCTGGGCTATTGGGAAGCGAATTTAGAAACTGGCGAGTTAATGTGGTCGGCGACGGTTTACGAAATTTTTGGTTTAGATCCGCATACAGTTTCTCCCTGCGTCAAAGCATTCCGCGAACTTGTGCATCCGGACGATCTTGCACTGTTGGACAAGAGTCAGGAGCGCGCTAAGAAAACTGGCATTCATGATATCGATCACCGAATTATCCGTCCTGACGGGCAAGTGCGCTGGGTACGTGAATGGGCTTATTCAAAAACCTCGACAGATGGACATCAGTTGCTTGGCGGCACCGTGCAGGATATTACCGAGCGTAAAGAACTCGAGATACTGTTACGTGAACAGTCCATTCGTGACTCTTTGACTGGACTATTCAACCGGCGTTATTTCACGGACATGATTGAAAATCGATTCCGCCAACGTCGGCGTGATGACAACTCAGTCTGCAGCATCATCACGTTCGATTTTGATCACTTTAAGCAGGTCAATGATCAATATGGACACATGACGGGTGACGAAGTGCTGAAAAGAGCAGGTAAGGTGGTCAAGGCATCTATTCGTGAGTCGGACATACCCGCGCGCACGGGTGGGGAAGAATTCGCAATTATGTTGCCGAATACATCACTAAACGATTCCGAGCGACTTGCAGAACGGTTGCGACAGGCGATGGAAGAAGAGCTATTTATGACCACCGAGGGCGAGCTTCGAGTCACAGTCACTTGTGGTGTGACACAATTTCATCCACAAGATGAAACCTATCAAGACGTGTTAGGAAGGGCCGACCGTGCCCTATATCAGGGCAAGCAGGCCGGCCGTAATTGCGTAGTTCGAATCGACTAACGTTAATCTTTACCAAAGTTGGCAAGTAATGCTTCGTCAACAACGCCATTTTGTTTGAAAACCACACCATCTTTCATGACCATATCGACGTCACGAATAATATTCATGTATTTCAAAACGTCGCCACGTACAGCAATGATGTCGGCTACTTTGCCCGGGGTAACGGAGCCATATTTATCTTGCACGCCCATCATCACTGCCGGCCAATAGGTCGCTGCGCGAATGGTATCCATGGGATCAAAACCTAGGTCGTGCACCCATACTGCCATTTCATGCCACGTCGTTTGGCAATGAAATTTCATTGGAATACCCACATCTGTACCAATCAGCATCATCACGCCAGTTTCTTTCAGCTGACGGATTTTGTTTTTGATGGTTGGTGTGCGCACCGGAGTGAGCTGCGAGTATTCCAAGTGGCCGGGTTTCTCAATTGATTGTGCGATATCGGCAATGGTGTCTGGCTGCAGACCGCGCTTCCAGCATGCGTCATCGAGCTGTTCAGGATTTCTCACCAAATCTGGATAGGTAAAAAGCCCTTCCATCGTCGGTGTCCAGAACAACAGCCCATCAAATATGCCGGTGGCAGTGCGTTCGACCAGAGTGTCCAACACATCTTGCGGATAGCCTGGTGCCGTTGTCAGGCCGGTATGTTCAAAGTTGTCGATGCCGATTTCTACGCCTACTCGAATTTCATCCGGCTTGTGAGCGTGCGCGACCACTTTCATGCCGCGTTTGTGTGCTTCGTCAACTATGGCTAGCGCAACGTCACGATCCATATCGTCTTGGTCGATCAGTTTAATGATTTCCATGCCAGCTTCGTCGAGTTGTTTTACTTTTGCTCGAGCGTCACTCACACTTTTCACTTCCCAGCGGTAATGGCCTTGCCAATCATCAACTTCAGCCTGCAAAAATGGACCCGAGGTATAAAGCGTCGGTCCGGGAATTTCGCCATCGGCTAAACGCTTTTTAATAGCGACAGTGTCGTCAAGTGGTGCGCCTAAATCTCGAGCGCTGGTCACCCCAGCAAGAAGCAACTGAACCAACGCTGCTGGCATAATTTCGTTGACTTGGCGGTCGCGATAATTAGCCTGCCAATGTTTGTAGTTGGAGTGTCCAACTAACTGGATGTGTGCATGGCTCTCCCATAATCCCGGGAGCACATCATGACCTTCAGTGGAGACAATTCGGTAGCCCTCAGGAACTGGTAACGAATCTTGATTGCCGACTTCTTGAATGATGCCATCCTCGACCAAAATAACGCTGTCATGAATGGGAACTTCAGCGGTGCCATCAATTAGGCGGCCGCCGACCAATGCAATTTTTTCAGCGCTGGCGGTTGCGGTAAATCCCGCACTCATTAATGCAGTACTGATAGCAATAGCTGAAACTAGTTTTTTCATACCTGACGTCCTTTAGGGTTCGGATGATGCGTCCTTTTAAACTATGCCTGTCGCGTAACAAACGCAATGTGACTCACCGCGAATAAACGGCATCTCATATGGACATCTAAACGTCCATATTGACATGGTGGGGTAAACCTCGTTACAGTGCAGCATCCGCCAGCACTGCTTTGAAGGCCGCACAACCGTGTTTGAAAATGTTCCGTTTCATTCTCAAGACCACTCGATTCAACTCGCCGAAGGTCAATTGGTGTTACGCACCTATGGTTCCATTTCCGGAACTCCTGTGCTGGTGCTCGGTGGAATTTCTGGTGGACGTGACATTTTCACGAGCTCCGGCTCTGGCTGGTGGCAAGGGCTAGCTGAAGCGATTCCATCTGGTCTTAATGTGATTTCTCTCGATTATGCGGGTGGCAGCGGTGATAGCACGGTTACGCCAGTCCCGCAGCGTGTTGATGGGCATGCCGCTCTCATTGAGCAAGCGTTGCAGCAACTTGGTATTCGGCAACTACGTGCTATTGTCGGCGGTTCATTCGGTGGCGTGGTAGCACTGGAGCTAGCGCGCAGGGGGGTGTTAGAAGTAGGTGGCTTAGCCATTATTGGAGCTGCGCATCGACCCACAGCGCAAGCGCTCATGTTGCGCGCACTGCAGCGAGAGTACATTGCACTAGCTGAACAAGCCGGGCAGCCTGAACGTGGGGTTCAATTAGCGCGAGCTCTGGCCATGTTGAGTTATCGCAGTGCCGATGGCATGGATACCTATCACCCACAAGGAGCCTCGGCAGTCGACTATATTCTATCTCGGTCCGCACAAACTGTGGCTAAAGCACCAGAGCGGGCGCGTAATTTCTTTACGGCATTTGGCCCCGCCCTCGATGAGTATCGCATTGATCCAGCTGAAATCAGTGTGCCGACATTGCTCGTTGGATTCGACAGTGATCAATTGGTTTCCGCACAAGTACTGAATGAACTTGCTGAGAGATTGCCGCGCTGTGCCGGCTTACATCTGTTGCCATCGAGCTATGGTCATGATGGATTTATTAAAGACACAGCGAGTTACGCCAGCTTTTGCCGTGATTTTATCAAGCACTTGCCGGTGGAGCACTCATGAGCTTGCAGCCGACAGCAATTCTGGTGGTGGGTGTTGGTACTATAGGTCAAGCCTGGCTTGCCCGTTATGCGGATACTATTCCGTTACCGTTTCAGGCGTCTGTGCGGGGACTCTATCGATCACAGCAATACGTTCATCTCGATAAGAACAGTGTGCCTTCCCAAGGACTCACTGCCGCAGGTTGGCAACATTCCAGCGATATTCTTAACCAGCTTGATCAAGATATTCGTGACCATAGTCGCCAGCATGAACAAGTGATCGTGCTTGATTTGACCGCTTCATCTGCGGTGGGTCAGCGTTATGCAGATTGGCTTCGAGCGGGTGCGCACATTGTCTGCGCCAACAAGTATGCTGGCGCTAGTTCAAGCACCTATTATGAGCAGATACGCCGTATTAGTCGTCAATACCAGCGTCATTGGCGTTACAACACGACAGTTGGTGCGGGTCTACCGATCCAATCTGCTATTCGGGAGCGGCTGCATTCGGCCGACCCTATCCTCGGTATTGAAGGTAATTTTTCCGGTTCCTTATCGTGGATTTTTCAGCACTATCAACCGGGTGATCAGCTGTCAAAATGGCTGCGCGCAGCAGCAGACCAAGGGCTCACCGAACCTGATCCGCGCAGTGATTTGGGTGGGCTAGATGTCGCGCGTAAGCTGCTAATCTTAGCTCGTGAAGCGGGTTGGTCATTGGAGCTGGATGAAATTGAAGTGCAGAGCTTAGTGCCCGATTCACTCGCACTACTTTCAAGCGAGGAATTCTGGCAGCACCTTGAACATTTTGATGCTGAATTTGAACGCTGGCGCCAGTGCACGCATCCAACCGCACAGAAATTCTGCTACATCGGTGCCGTTGAGCGGAATGCTAATGCAAAACCACACGCTTGGGCGCGTCTCGAGCCCATTACCCCATCATCACCCTATGCTAGTTTACCTGCAGGAAACGCCAACTTTGTAATTCGCAGCGAGCTTTACAATGCCAATCCGTTGCTCATACAAGGTCCTGGGGCTGGTCCTGAAGTCACAGCTGCTGGCATTCACACCGATTTACTCGACATTTTGCAGCATCTTTAAAAAACGACTTGCACCTCATCTTAATTTGATTATTATAGACGTCTAAACGTATAAACATCTAATTAGGAAGTGGTTATGAGTTCGACTTATCGTCCCGCGACGCTGGCAATCCATCACGGTTACACTACTGATCCAGTAACTAAAGCGGTTGCCACTCCTATCTATCAAAGTGTCGCCTTTGAGTTTGACAATGCTCAGCACGGTGCTGACTTATTTGATTTGGCGGTACCCGGTAATATCTATAGTCGCATTATGAATCCAACCAATGATGTGCTGGAGCAGCGAGTAGCAGCGTTGGAAGGTGGTATTGCTGGGCTGGCGGTTGCATCAGGTATGGCGGCTATTCAGTACGCTCTGATTACGCTTGCTAAGCAAGGCGATAACATTGTCACCACGCCGCAAATTTACGGCGGAACCTATACCCTATTTGCGCACATGCTACCGTCATTTGGTATTGAAGTTCGGTTTGCGGATTCGGATAGTCCAGAAGCTTTGGCGGCGTTGATAGATGCCAATACCAAAGCTCTGTTCTGCGAGAGTATCGGGAATCCCGCCGGCATCGTTGCGGATATCCCAGGGCTCGCTCACGTAGCAGAACAAGCGGGTATTCCGCTCGTTGTAGACAATACCGTAGCAACCCCAATTTTATGCAAGCCCATCGAATTAGGTGCGCATATTGTGGTGCATTCATTAACTAAATACATCGGCGGTCATGGCACCAGTGTCGGCGGCATTGTGGTCGATGGCGGCACCTTTGATTGGGTCAAACACGCCGATAAGTTTCCGCAGTTCAACGAACCTGAGCCGGCCTATCATGGTGTCGTGTATAACGTTGCCTTTGAGGCCGCCGCATTCATTGCACGGGTGCGTACGGTAGCGTTACGGAATACTGGCGCAGCCCTGTCGCCATTCAATGCATTCTTGATTCTACAAGGACTCGAAACACTCGAATTGCGCATTGAACGGCATTGTCACAACGCCGCCAAAGTAGTCGCGTATTTACGCGAACATCCAGCAGTCGAGTGGGTCAGCTACGCTGGTTCTCCCGAGCATAGTCACTATGCTCTCGCGCAAAAGTACATTCGCGGTGGCTTGCCAGCATCATTACTGACCTTTGGCTTAAAAGGTGGCTACGAGGCCGGTGTCAAGTTTTACGACAAGCTCGAATTATTTAAGCGACTCGTCAACATCGGTGACGCTAAATCACTCGCTTGTCACCCCGCATCAACCACACACCGGCAACTATCAGCGGACGAGCAACTCAAGGTTGGTGTCCGCCCCGAGGCCATTCGTTTGTGTGTCGGCATCGAGCACATTGACGATATCATCGCCGATCTCGAACAAGCACTAGTTTGATCCCCAGTTATCCAGTACCATGCACTATTCCAGAAACTAACAAAATAATAACGGAATAGTGCATGGGCTTTTCGCCACGTTTTTTGATATTTCTTGTAGTAACTTTCGTAAGTCTGAGTGGGTGCGCCACTATTGTTGAGCGGAATATGCTTAAACGTGTGCCGCCAGTAGATATGTTTGATCTGCAGCCCAAATTTTATGAGGAAATGAATATCAACCAGCGCACTTTCTGTCTACCTCATTTAGGAGGTTGCACGGATTACTGGTTTATTGAGTCACTCGACAATGAAAAAAATGACAAGTTGCGGTTTACCTATTCACTGGAAATCAATGGTGTGGAGACATCTGATGAAGTGAAGTTTCTGCGCGAAGACTTTCCATTTGAGCGTCGTGGCTCGGTGATTTTGGCGCATGGGTACGGTGGTGATAAGTCGATTTGGATGTTTCAAGCAATGTATCTGCGCTTTATGGGCTTCAACGTCATCGTGCCAGATTTGCAGGGACACGGTGGTTCGAGTATCGACCAACCGAGTTTTGGTTATCACGATGCTGAATTTATCTCCGCGCTGTTAGATTCATTACCCGAACGCGAATTACCGCAGCCACTTATTGCGGCCGGTGTTTCGATGGGTGGTGTGACTGCTTCGCGTCTAGCAATTATGCGAGACGACGTTGATGCGTCGATATTGTTTGCACCTATGGCTAAGTTTGATGATTCGACACTCAGCGTCATCAAGATGATGATGCCGAGGTTCAGTAAGCTTTTGCCCGAAGATTCGGTTCGCGAAGCAGTCGCAGATGCACTAGTGGCTGCAGAGGTACCGGAAGGCGGCGCGGATACCCTGACTTATATTCCCCAACTCGATGTGCCGACACTTATCTATGTGAGTGACGTCGATCCTGTTGCTCCGTTTGAGGTGTATCAGCAGCTTGCAGAGTCTCGTCCTCATATCCAAGTGCAGCCCGTGCTCGGTAGACAGCACGTTGAGATCTTAAAATTAGATGAAGAAATGCACGAATCGCTGTTTCAGTGGCTACAAACCATTGAATAGAAGATGCATTATTTATGATTTGGTTTGGCGGACGTGAGTTTGCACGATGCGTTTGCCTTCCTCTTTGACCGATGACTGTTTGCGATAGCCCCACAGCAGATCACGGGCAATTTTAGCGCGCTCGGTTAAATCGATAATCGGTTCTGGATAATCTTTTCCGAGCTGACAATTATAAAGAGCCTGCTCCATTTGAGTGAGTTGCCACGGCGTGTGAATGAGCTCGTCGGGAACTTGTTCTAATTCTGGTAGCCACTGCCGCAAGAAGGAACCCTCGGGATCATGCTCTTGGCTCTGTTTGACCGGATTATAAATACGAATGGTATTGGTGCCGGTGACTCCCGCTTGCATTTGAAACTGCGGATAGTGAATGCCGGGCTCAAAATCAAGAAACATCCGAGCTAAATGGTAGCTGCCACGACGCCAGTCGATCAGCAAATGATGACAGAGAAAACTCACCAACATGGCGCGCATGCGAAAGTTGATGTAGCCCGTTGCATGCAAGCAACGCATGCAAGCGTCCACCATCGGAAATCCAGTTCGCCCCTCTTGCCACGCCAGTAAGTGCTCACCAACCTGTTCATCATCACGATAAGGAAAGGCTTCATAAGCTCGGTTTATCGGACGAAATTCCATATCCGATTCACTCTCAAACTTCTGCATAAAATGACAGTGCCAATGCACGCGAGAAGCCAGTGCGACTAGTGCTTTGCGCCATCCGGGAACCTGCCACTGCCGCAACAGTTGTTGGTACATTTCGCGCAAACTGATAGCGCCCCAGGCAAGATAGGGCGACATCCGCGAACAGCTCAGCCGACTGCCCTCTGGTTTTGAAATGTGATATGGATAATTCTTCCCACGTCCGGCAAAGAAATCTTCGAGCGTCGCCCACGCCTGCTTACTACCGCCAAGTTGAAAGTTATCATCTGGCGTCAGCCACGATGTGGGTGGTTCATAGGTTTCCCAGCAATCAGGTAAGGTGCCTTTGAATGGCTGAGCATCTGCCAGCGGAGTCGGTTGAATGCGCTGACGCATGGTTTGTTTCCAGCGTGAATCCCATTCACGCCTGTCTTTGGCGCCGCGAATCACGGCGCCGGTTTGGCTTTCATGCCATGGTATGTGCTGTTCTTGGCACCAGCTTTTTACGGCACGATCACGAGCATAGGTGACTTCCAAACCAATTTCTTGATGACTGTACAGTGCATCAATGCCGACTGCGTCATGCAATGCTTGGAGTAATTGATGGACGTCGCCATGGACTCGGTAAAGCGACAACTGGAAGGATTCAAGCTCGGCGGTCATGTCATCCAGACATTGCCACACAAAGCGCCAGTGACGGGCATCATAGTGCGGCGCTTTGACAACGTCTGGTTCAACGCAATAAAACAAAATGACCGGGCGCTCAGAGGCAATAGCACGTCGCAGAGGTTCGTGATCGGTTAGCCGTAAATCACGTTTCAGCCAAACTACCGCAACACTCACTTGGAATCCTAGTCTTTAATCGGCCAATCGGCGGCATCAATATGGTCGAGCGGACCGTCATTCACCGCACCATCCCAGCGCTCAATAAAGCTACCATCTGGATCGTATTGGCGGGTTTGTTTGGCTAAGTCAAATTGACGATGGCCACGTGGATCGGCACCCACGCCAGCGAGATATTGCCAGTTACCCCAATTAGCGCCGACATCGTAGTCCACCAACTGTTGTTCAAAGTAAGCTGCGCCGTAACGCCAATCGAGCTGTAATTCATGCACGAAACAGCTCGCGACCAATTGCCGTCCGCGATTCGACATATAGCCAGTGGCATTGAGTTGCTTCATGCATGCATTCACGATGGGATAGGGCGTATTGCCCTGACACCATTTTTGTAAGCGGCCACCATAGAAACTGGTGGTTGGACGTTGCGCTTTAATGCCTTGAAAGCGATACAAATGCTGTTTGTGAGTGTGGGCATACCATTGGAAGTACTCGCGCCAGAGCAGCTCGAAGTAAATCCAATAGGTGCTATCGTTGGCTCCATGCTCTCGTTCATAGGTATGTAAGCGCTGATTGAGTCGGCGGACCGACAGCGAACCATTCGCTAGCCATGGCGAGAACTTGGTAGAAGAAGTCCAGTCGTCCAGTGCGTTACGCGTTTCTTTATAGGTACTGGCGTGACGATGTCGAAAATAGGTACTGACATGGCTCAGAGCGGCCTCGCACCCGCCTTGCACAACGGGCTGTTCCACCGGCAGCAATGGTGCCATAGGTTTCCCATCATAGTAACGCCAATCACTGGCCCGTAATGGTGCCGTCGGCAGTTGCTTCGGTGCATCTAAAGGCGGACGTATGGCAACGCGCAGATCGGGTCTCTCAACCAAGCGACGAAATTTCGAAAAAGACTCAGGAAGCTGCTTCAATTGGAATGGCAACTGCGCTTGGTCGAACAACGTATGGGTATCATCTTCGATGAATGTTAAATAGGGATAGCGTTGCTGCGCGAGTTGCCAGTACTGATTTTCGTAATAACCAGCGTTGCGCGAGCGATACACCACATCAACGTGACCACGACTGATTAACTCTGCCAATGCTTGGAGCGGTGGCTCGTAAGTGATGAGCAGGCGATTGCCACGTTGGCGTAATGCTAAATCGAGCTGCCGTAAAGACTCTTGTAAAAATAGCCAGCGTGCCGGACCTATGCTACGCATGCCATAACGGTTCGGGATAAACCATTGTGGATTAACTGGAAACCAGCAGATTAGCTGATCACATTCTGATGCGGCTTGCGACAACACGCGATGGTCATCAACTCGTAAGTCGTTTTGGAACCAAATAAGACCAACGCGGTGTCGCATGTTAGGAGTACCTTAGACCAGTTCGGTCAATGATTTTTTGCTGAATGCTTCAATTTCGTCATCGCGGCCATCACGCATTTTCAGCAACCAATTTGGATCTTGGAGCAGCGCACGACCCACGGCGATGAGGTCAAATTCACCAGCACTCATTCGTTTTGTGAGTTCTTCAATACCTGACTTTTCAACAGCAGGCTTGTCGGAAGCAAAGGTGCCGCTGATAAAGTCTTCAGTGAGCCCAACGCTACCGACGGAAATTGCTGGTTTGCCACTGAGTTTTTGAGTCCAGCCAGCCAAGTTCAGATCAGAACCTTCAAATTCTGGTTCCCAGAACCGTCGTTGTGAAGCATGGAAAATATCCACGCCAGCATCACTTAGCCATTTGAGTAATTGCTCAAGCTCGGCTGGTGTTTCGCACAGGCGCGCTGTGTAATCCTGCTGCTTCCACTGCGAAAAACGGAACACAATCGCAAAATCTTCGCCGACTGCGGCACGGACAGCGCGCACAACTTCAATAGCAAAACGTGCGCGATTTTCGAAGGAACCACCGTATTCGTCGGTCCGCTCGTTCGTGCCCGCCCACAAGAACTGATCGACTAAGTAGCCATGCGCACCATGAATTTCAACACCGTCGAAACCGACTTCTTTGGCTAACCGCGCAGACTCTGCAAAGCCATGAATGACGGCATCGATGTCAGCCTTTGTCATCGCTTTACCGTTCGCTTTGCCAGGCGCAAACAGACCAGACGGGCTGTATGCTGGTGCCGCATCTTCAGATTCTGGCTTACGCACCGAACCGACATGCCAAAGTTGTGGGATGATTTGACCACCCGCCGCATGCACCGCTTCAACCACTTGTCGCCAACCGGCCATCGCTTCGTCGCCGTATATGTGCGGAACATTCGGATAACCGCTAGCGCCTTCATGCATGATTTCGGTTCCCTCAGTAATAATGAGGCCGATTTGCCCTTCAGCGCGGCGCTGATAGTAAGCAACATTTTTCGGGTTGGGTACGTTGCCAGGTGAGAAGCTACGCGTCATTGGTGCCATCGCAACGCGATTGCGCAACTGTAAGCTTTTGCATTGAAACGGCTGAAATAATGGTGCTAGCTCGCTCGGGATCGAGTTGGCCATAAAGACTCCTACTTAGTATTTGAGATTATTACGCACAGACTATCGCTATGGATCTCTATAACGATAGCTCGTTGCGAAGATAAAAGGGACTACTCAAACATGGTGTCTGGTAGTGGAGATTCAATGCATGCGCACAAAGTAGCGACTAATTTCTTTTCGGTGGTCGAAATAACACCGTCATGGGTACAAATGGCAGTCCAACCTTCCACAACACGTTGCTTCTGCTGCGGAGACCAGCGTTTGATAGTGGTTATTGCGGCGCTGAGCTGCGCATAATCAACACTTTCGCCTGCTTCGGCTTGCTGTAGTGCAGAGCAGGTGGTGTCCAAGGCTAGCTTGTTTTCTAAGGTATCCTTGAAAGCACCTTTGGGAAGAAGTTGCCGAGCCAACAGTTGATACAGACACCAGTGGAAGAGGTCGGTGCTGTGTTCGAGCAACTGTAGGTCATGAATCAACGCAATGCGTTTGGACTCTGGTGCAAGACGCAACGCAGGTACAGCCAACTCAATCAGTGCGAGCTGCTGAGACGGCCCCAGCGTAGCAAGTTCGTTCACCAAATCGCTCGCGGCAGTATCCATCGAACTGGAAATTAGGGACCGAACCAATTCTGGTGCATGTTGCGGTGAGCGGGCCCTCTCCAATAGTAATGCCGGTAGGGCTAGTAGTGCTAGCTGGTCTAGTGCAGAAGGCTTCGGTTGTTTTGCGACTTGCTCTGCTTTGCTCTCGACAAACGCTTGGCGTGGCTCTGGATAATGACCATTCCAGCGCGGTTGAATTCGTTTAATGCGCTTATCCAGCGGTGGGTGTGTGGCCATCAAGCTGAACCACTTCGACAATGCCTGGCCGAAAAATAAATGCGCCACTTCATCAGCATTTTGATGCTGCACACGGCTTCCGTGCTGGCGCGCTCCAATTTGTTGCAGGGCACCCGCTAAACCTTCGGGATTTCGCGTAAATTGAACCGCTGCGGCATCCGCCAAATATTCACGTTGACGACTGACAGCTGCTTTGATGATGTTGCCAAAGAACACACCTACGCCGCCGATAATCATGAGCGCGATGCCCACCAGCGGTAAAATATTGTTGTTATTACGGCCACGTGAGCGGAAGCGTGCCGAATGCAGCATAATCCGGCCAAAATGGGCCAGCGCCAGAATACCGGCAAGTGCAGCAATCAAACGAATATTGAGACGCATATCGCCATTGAGAATATGACTGAATTCGTGGGCTACCACTGCCTGCAGTTCTTCCCGCGAAAAGGTTTCGATGGAGCCCTGCGTGAGTCCGATAGCGGCATCTTTGGTTTCATAACCTGCAGCAAATGCATTAATGCCAGCTTCGTTCGGAAGAATATAGACGGCGGGCACCGGCATGTTGGCCGCAATCGCCATTTCTTCGACGACATTCAGGACACGTCTCTGAACCGGATCTTGGGAATCGGGCGCAATACGAACACCGCCGAGTTGTTCGGCCACCACATGACCGCCTGGCTTCAATGTGACCCACTTCGCCATCATGATGAGCAATATGGCACCGCCCACAGCCGCAGCGATAATACCGAGAGGCTTCCACTGCACGACATAGTCTGTGCTACCGGGCGTTTGTGTCACTCCGCCCATAGTTACTGCCGCAAGAGCAACCACAAGGCCGATGATGAGGAAGAAAGCGAGTACAAATAAAAACACCAACAACAGCGTGTTTCGGCGCGCTTGTTGTTGGTGTTCAAAAAAGTTAACCATAGTGGCTCTTCTGCTGTGGCTTCAGAACTAAAATTGTACTTTCGGAGCCGCTTGAATTTCAGCGCTATCGGCAAACTCCAGTAAGCTCGCATCTTTGCTGTGGCCGAAGAAACTGGCAACAGCGACCGGCGGGAATGACTGCCGATACGTATTGTAGGTCATGACTGCATCGTTAAACGCTTGTCGAGCAAACGCGACACGATTTTCTGTGCTCGTCAGTTCTTCAGAGACTTGCATCATGTTCTGGTTGGCTTTCAAATCGGGATAGGCTTCCATCACCACATTCAAGCGACCTAAAGCGGAACCCAACGCACCTTCAGCGCCGCCTAATTGTGCCATTGCCGCACCATCACTCGGGTTTTTCGCTGCTTTCGGTAAGGCTGCTGCCGCTTGATTACGAGCCGCAATCACGGACTCGAGAGTTTCCCGTTCATGTTTTAAATAGGCTTTTGCGGTTTCAACCAAGTTTGGGATCAGGTCATAACGACGTTTTAATTGCACTTCTATTTGTGCGAAAGCGTTCTCGAATTGGTTACGTAAACGCACCAACTTGTTGTAAATGCCGATCAAATAGACAAACAACAGAACGACAACGATTAAAATAATCCAGCCAGTACCCATCACAAAACTCCTTCTGTCTCATGCACTCACCATGCTATGCTTTAGCGTCATTAGCAAGCGACATAATTGTAATATTTAATGACAGCATCGACCGCCACTGCCCCAGGAAATTTATTTATCGTAGCCGCTCCAAGTGGCGCCGGTAAATCCAGTTTAATCCGTGCATTGCTGGAACGCCACAATGATGGCTCCATGCAAGTGTCGGTGTCCTGCACCACCCGCGCGCCGCGACCTGGCGAGCAAGACGGTGTGCATTATCATTTCCTCTCCGTTGAACGCTTTCAAGCCAAAATCGATAACCACGAGTTTTATGAGTGGGCGAAAGTCTTCGATAACTATTATGGAACCTCGCGGACGGTCATCGAAGAAACCTTACAACAGGGTGTTGATGTGTTTCTCGACATCGATTGGCAGGGTGCGCGGCAAGTTCGTGAAGCTTATCCGGCAGCACAGTCGATTTTTATTGTCCCGCCGAGTTTAGCTGAATTAGAACAGCGCTTACGTACTCGCGGACAAGATAGTGATGCCGTCATCCAGCAGCGCATGGCAAAAGCGCAGACAGAAATGTCGCATTATCATGAGTTTGACTACCTGCTGGTGAATGACGAGTTTAACGCTACTTTGGCAGATTTTGAGCATATTGTGCTGGCTCGACGCCATCGAATGCCGTTGCAGCAAGCACGGCATGCAGCTAAACTCAAAGATCTCTTGGCGAATGACGGCTAAATCCGTATAATTCCTGACCCATTTGTAAGTGCTGGAGTAAGTAATGGCTCGCGTAACTGTTGAAGAAGCTGTCGACCGTGTTGGCAACCGTTTTGATTTAGTCTTGGTCGCGTCACGTCGTGCCCGTCAGCTAGCCACCCAAGGCAAAGATGCTTTGGTGCCGTGGAAGCATAACGAGAAAGCGACTGTTGTTGCTTTACGTGAAATTGAAGAAGGCAAAATTGACGCGAAACGTCTAGATGCCGATGAGCGCCGTGAAATGGCACAACAAGACGCTGATGAATTAGCAGCGGTTGATGCACTGCGTGGTATTGAGTAACTCGGGTGTATTTGTTTGAAGGCCTCCGACAGCAACTTACGGACTACCTTCCACCTCATCAGGTAGAGCAAATTGCTGCGGCCTTCAAATTGGCCGCAGTGGCTCACAGCAAGCAAAAACGCCAGTCTGGCGAACCCTACATTACCCATCCTGTTGCTGTTGCCGGACTTTTGGCAGATATGCGGCTGGATCATGAAACCATCATGTCGGCCCTACTGCATGATGTCATTGAAGATACCGAATTTACCCAAGAAGATTTAGCCGAACAATTTGGCGCGACTGTCGCTGAGTTGGTGGAAGGCGTGTCGAAGCTCGACAAGTTACAGTTTCATTCCAAAGAAGAACTGCAAACCGAAAACTATCGCAAAATGATTATGGCGATGGTGCACGACATTCGGGTCATCCTCATCAAGCTCGCAGACCGTACGCACAATATGCGGACCATCGGTAATTTGCGCCCAGACAAACGGCGCCGCATTGCGCGTGAAACGTTAGAGATCTATGCACCGCTAGCCCACCGTTTGGGTATTCACGACATTAAGAATGAATTGGAGCTGCTCGGCTTCCACGCGCTGTATCCATGGCGTGCGCGCTTGTTGGAATCGCAAGTGAAAAAGGCTCGAGGCAACCGCAGAGAGCTGGTCGAACGCGTTCAGCAAGAAATTGAAAAGCGCCTGCAAGAAGTGTCGATACATGCGCGTGTGATTGGTCGAGAGAAACACCTCTACAGCATCTATAAAAAAATGCTGCACAAAGAATTACAGTTCGAAGAAGTCATGGATATCTATGCCTTCCGAGTGATCGTCGACGAGGTCGATACCTGCTACCGCGTGCTGGGTGCGCTGCACAATTTGTACAAACCCATTGAGACTCGTTTCAAAGACTACATTGCCATTCCCAAGTCGAATGGTTACCAGTCGTTGCACACCAGTTTGAAAGGCCCTCATGGTATTCCAGTGGAAGTGCAGATTCGTACGGAAGAAATGAATTTGATGGCTGATCGTGGTGTTGCCGCGCATTGGCTGTATAAAACCGAAGAAAGTTCAGGCACCACAGCGCAAGTGCGCGCACGGCGTTGGATGCAAAGTTTGCTGGAATTACAGCAAAGTACCGGGAATGCATTCGAGTTCATTGAGAACGTGAAGTCCGAACTATTCCCCGAAGAAATTTATGTGTTTACGCCGGAAGGGCGCATTATTGAGCTGCCACAAGGCGCTACCCCGGTTGATTTTGCCTACGCGGTGCATACCGATATTGGTAACACCTGCATTGGTGCGCGCGTCAATAACCGCGTATTTTCGCTGAGTAAGCCGCTAGAAACTGGGCAAACGGTTGAGATTAAAACAGCACCCGGATCACGCCCGAATATTGCTTGGTTGAACTTTGCGGTAACGGGTAAAGCGCGGGCGAAAATTCGACAGTATTTGAAAGGCCAAGAAACTCTTGAAGCTGAGCACTTAGGTGAACGTCTCTTGCGTGCCGCGTTGGGTTCAACGAACTTTGACGAAATTCCAGAGAAGGAATTCAAGCGCGTTATCAAAGAAACCAAAGTGGAATCACGCGAGGCATTGCTGCGAGAAATTGGTCTGGGCAATATGATGTCGATTGCCATCGCGAAGCGTTTGATGGGTCAGTTATCCCAATTGAAGGATGACGCCGCGACCACCACAACGAATCATAAAACGCTGGCGATTAAAGGTGCGGAAGGCCTACTCGTGAGCTTCGCGAAATGCTGCCGACCAATTCCGGGCGACGACATTATTGCGCACGTTAGCCCCGGCAAAGGACTAGTGATTCACCGCCGTGAATGCAAAAACGTGCGTGGGCACGAAGATGAGCCTGGCCGTTACTTCCCCGTGCAGTGGGATAACAAACCAGAAGCCGAATTTATTACCGAAGTGCGCGTAGAAATTGTCAATCACCAAGGCGCACTGGCTAAACTGACGTCTGCTATTTCAGCAACAGGCTGTAATATTCATGGCCTGAAAACTGAAGAAGTCGATGCCAATATTTACTATATCGATGTTGCTCTGACGGTCCACGATCGGAAGCAACTCGCAGACGTGATCCGCTACATTCGGAAAATGCCGGATGTTCAGCGCGTGTCTCGCCTGCGCAAGTAAGCTGAGGAACTCATCATGTCTAAAGTGATTATCAACACTGAAAATGCGCCAGCCGCAATTGGTACGTATTCGCAAGCCGTTAAAATTGGTACCACCGTGTATTTGTCAGGACAAATTCCGCTGGTTCCAGAAACCATGCAATTTATCAGTGACGATTTCCGTGCGCAGGCCACGCAGGTGTTCAAAAACTTGAAGGCGGTCTGTGAGGCTGCCGGTGGCGAGCTGCAAGATATGGTGAAAGTGCAAATCTATTTGATTGACCTAGGTCAATTTGCAGTCGTCAATGAAGTGATGGCTGAGTTTTTCGAAGTGCCTTATCCCGCTCGAGCGGCCATCGAAGTCAAAGGGTTGCCGAAGGGCGCCCAAATTGAAATCGATGGCGTTATGGAGCTTCCCAGCACCAATTAGGCGCTGGTCGTGACTGGCGTGCGGCTCTCTAGTGGCTTGCGCCAGATAATCATCGCAATAGATACCCCTGCCAGAATAAAGCAGTAGCCGGTATGTAAGCTGACTTGTAAGGGCGATAGTCCAAAACTAGCGCCCATCAACAGAGCTTGAGCACCATACGGCAACGCACCTTGGACCACGCACGCAAAGATATCGAGTAAGCTCGCACTTTGGCGTGGTGCCAAATCACCATCTTCCGCGAGTTTTTTGCTGACCTCACCTGATAACAAAATAGTGACCGTGTTATTCGCAACCGCAAAGTTGGTGAGTCCGGTCATCCCAGCAATACCGAATGCAGCGCGTTGCTGCTTGTGCTTAAACAGCGCGCTAGTCACTTTCGCCACCGTCCCTGCAAGGAACGCGAGACCGCCTTGCTGACGAATCAACGCGGAGAGTCCGCCAATCAGAAGCGATAGCAAGAAGATTTCCTGCATGCTGGTGAAGCCTTCGTAGATGTCTTTGCTGAAGGCGACCCATTCGTAGCCGACGGCGACCATACCAAATGCACCCGCCAAAATGATACCTATGGTCAGTACCGCAAAGACATTCAGTCCCATCACCGCCAGTGCAATGATGAGGAAGTAGGGCAAGCTGAGCCAATAGTTTGCATCGGGTGCTTCGGGTGGCACGCTGCCGGTGTCGTAGGTGCTGAGCCAAAGAATCGTCAGTACTGCTGCGGGCAATGCAATTTTCAAATTGGCTTTGAATTTATCACGCATCTCGCAACCTTGCGTACGCGTTGCAGCAATGGTGGTGTCGGAAATGATAGACAAGTTGTCACCGAACATCGCGCCGCTGACCAGCACCCCAGCCATGAGCGCGAGGTCAATATTGGCGGCTTGCGCTAACCCAAGTGCAACTGGGGCTAATGCGGCTAAGGTGCCCATGGACGTACCCATTGCCGTGGCTACTACCGCAGCAATAATGAAGAGTCCGGGTAATAAGAAGCTTGCTGGAATGACCTGTAATCCTAAGGCGACCATGGCGTCTACACCACCGGTTGCCGCAGCGACCGTTGAGAATGCGCCCGCTAATAAATAAATCAGGCACATGGTGACAATGTTGCGCTCACCAACACCAGCCACAAACGTATTGATGCGCTCCTCGAAAGCCTCTTTGCTTAGCAGCACGCCAAGAATGATAGCCGGTAGAATCGCAACTGGACTCGCTAATTGATAGAACGCATAGTCAACGCCACTAAGTTGAAAATAGATTCCGGTACCGAGGAATAGGGTAAGAAAGAGACCAAGTGGCAAAAGAGCCTTGGCACTAGCGCGAGCGGGCTGTGTCATAAAAGATCCTGTGCAATGAGCTTGTTATTATTTAGACGTCCAGAAGTTTATATGTCTTAATTTGGCGATGCAAACAAAATTCACCAATTGCAGCGCGGTTGCCTTTCCATACAAGTACGTCATACTTTATCGCACAGATGACCGCTGAAATCGAATTAAGGAAAACTATGAGCCCTGATGATCTCCACTTGCAGTTGCGCAATTTGCGCCGTGATGATTATGAACAACTGAAATGTTTGATGGATCGAGTGTATCCAGATATTGGTGGTGCTTGGGGCGAACACACCATTTTAAAACTGATCAAAGAATTCCCAGAGGGTCAGATTTGTCTTGAAGATGGCGGCAAGATTGTCGGTGTCGCGCTGACCATGAAGGTGAAGTACGCACGGTTCTCGAACCCGCACACCTATGAAGACTTGATGGACGCACGCGAAAATATCCTGAATGACCGCAAAGGTGATGCGCTCTATGGTTTGGATGTACTGATTGACCCAGATTATCGCGGTTACCGGTTAGGTCGACGGTTGTATGACGCTCGCAAAGAGCTGTGCCGACAGCTGAATTTGAAAGCCATTTTGGCGGGTGGGCGAATCGTCAACTTCCATAAATATGCGGAAGAGCTGACACCGGGCCAATATATTGAGCAGGTTCATCGTCGTGAAATCTATGATCCGATTTTAACGTTCCAACTTGCGAACGACTTCACAGTAAAACGACTCCTTGGTAAGTATTTACCCGAGGACAAGCGCTCGGCTGGTTTCGCTACGCTGCTGGAGTGGGATAACTTCCTTTACGAACCATCGGACAATATTCTCGGTAGTCGTATCCGCAATGTTCGAGTGGGCGCTGTGCAATGGCAAATGCGTGAGGTGGACTCGGTTGAAGAAATGCTCCGTCAGGTGGAGTACTTTGTGGATGCCATTTCCAGTTATC
The DNA here is from genome assembly GCF_048263735.1 of Pseudidiomarina aestuarii. Classification (GTDB taxonomy): domain Bacteria; phylum Pseudomonadota; class Gammaproteobacteria; order Enterobacterales; family Alteromonadaceae; genus Pseudidiomarina; species Pseudidiomarina aestuarii_B. The sequence goes on from NZ_JBLXDX010000004.1 coordinate 109,725, forward strand.
AAAGTGACTTTGCCATTTTCCCGGAATTCTTTAATGCACCGCTCATGGGGTTAACGGACCAGAGTCAGCAAAAGGATGCTATACGTTTCCTAGCAGGCTACACCGAGCGTTTCAAACGAGAAATGTCGAATATGGCGGTCAGTTACAACGTCAACATCATCACCGGTTCAATGCCGCTGGACGAAGACGACACCATTTTTAACGTGACCTATTTATGTCGCCGTGATGGTACCGTTGAAGAACAACGGAAGATTCATGTCACGCCGCATGAGAAGCGCGACTGGGTTATTGAGGGTGGTAATGAGGTTCGGGTGTTCGACACCGATGCCGGTAAAGTAGGCATGCTGATTTGCTACGATGTTGAGTTCCCAGAGCTCGGTCGTCTAATGGCCAACGAAGGCTTAGAGATACTATTCGTGCCATTTTGGACCGACACGCGCAATGCCTATTTACGCGTTCGCCATTGTGCACAAGCGCGGGCAGTCGAGAATGAATGCTATGTGGTTATTTGCGGCAGTGTCGGTAACTTGCCGCAAGTGGAAAGTTTGGATGTGCAGTATGCGCAGTCAGCTGTTTTCTCGCCGTCAGACTTTGCGTTTCCTTATGACGCAACGATGGCTGAGACCACACCCAATACAGAACAACTGATTTTCTCCGATCTGAACTTAGATGAATTGCGTTATTTACATCATGAAGGCTCGGTGACGAATCTCAAAGATCGCCGAACCGACCTGTACGAGGTCACCCGAAAATACTAGTAAGAGATGGTGAATAGTAAACAGTGAACAGAGTGAACATGAGCGAGAGGTGAGGTGTCGAGCTGTTTTGGCATTTCAGTTCACTGTTACCTGTTCACTATTTTCTGCAGACAGAACAACGAGGATGAAGCATGCCGGTAAAAACAATTAAACCAACAGCGGATGCCCACCAGTATCCATTGCTGATCAAGCAGCTCCTATTATCCAGCCAGCGTTATGCCGGTTCCAACGAGATTGTTGGTGGTAATAATGGCAAGCGTTACAGTTACGCTGAGTTTTATGAGCGTGTACAACGTTTGGCGAATGTCTTAACTGAAGCGGGCGTCAAACAAGGCGATACGGTTGCAGTTTTAGACTGGGATAACCCGCGTTATCTGGAGTGTTTCTTCGCAGTGCCGATGATTGGTGCGATTTTGCACACCGTCAACGTGCGTTTAGCACCGGACCAAATTGTTTATACCATGAACCATGCAGTGGACGATCTCGTCCTGGTACATGATGATTTCTTACCCTTGATTGACAAGGTGAAGGGTGAACTGAAAACAGTCAAAGGCTATATCCATTGCACCGATGCGGCTGAAGCCCCAGAGGCTCCGTTTGAGGTTATAGGTGAGTACGAAGCGCTTCTCAGCAAAGCATTACCCGAATTTGATTTCCCAGATTTTGATGAAAATGCCATTGCCACCACGTTCTACACCACGGGCACGACTGGTAATCCGAAAGGCGTGTTTTTCTCACATCGGCAGTTAGTCCTGCATACCATGGCACTGGCGGCGACCACCTCCATGAACGATTCGATGCAGTTATTGCAAGCATCGAGTGTGTATATGCCGATTACCCCGATGTTCCACGTGCACGCGTGGGGCGTCCCTTATGTCGCCACCATGATGGGTTTGAAGCAGGTGTATCCTGGACGTTATGACCCACCACAATTGCTGAAGTTGTTTGTAACCGAGAAAGTCACCTTCTCCCATTGCGTACCCACTATCTTACAAATGGTATTAAGTAGTGAGAAAGCCAAAGCCATCGACTTCAGTGGTTGGCAGGTATTGTTGGGCGGCAGTGCACTTACGGAAGGCTTGGCGAAAGCAGCGCTTGAGCGTGGCATTCAAGTCTATACCGGTTACGGCATGTCGGAAACTTGTCCATTGTTGAGTACCACTTGGTTGCCTCTGGATTCCGCCGACTTGTCGCTCGAAGAGCAAGTTCGCATCCGCACCAAAGCGGGCAAGCCAGTACCTTTTGTCGATATGCGAATTATTGACAGCAAGGGTCGCTTCCTACCCCACAATGGTGAGGATATGGGCGAAGTGGTCGTGCGCACACCATGGTTGACCCAAGGTTATTTGAACGAGCCAGAAAAAGGCGCAGAGCTGTGGGAAAATGGCTGGTTACACACCGGTGATGTAGGTTCGATTGATAGTGGTTACACACTGCAAATCAAAGACCGCATCAAAGACGTGATCAAAACTGGTGGTGAGTGGGTGTCCTCACTCGATATCGAAAATCTGATCTCACAACATCCAGATATTGAGCTTGCCGCGGTCGTTGGCTTGCCTGATGACGAGTGGGGCGAGCGGCCACACGCCATGCTGACCGTAAAAGGTGGCGCACAACTTGATCAAGCGGCGGTGGCGAAGCATTTACAGCCATTTATTGATGAAGGCGTGATTGAAAAATGGGCCATACCTGACACGGTCAGTGTGGTCGATGATTTACCACGCACCAGTGTCGGCAAAATTGACAAAAAGGTCATTCGCCAACAACTGCAGAAGTAATTACTTGAATAAATGTTGATTTGTTGAGCGAGCGTTCACCAGCTTTAGTTGAGCACGAGAAGCTATTTCTGTTAACCTGAACGCCCGCTCAGTGAGAAAACTTGAGAGTAGAACGTGTCGAGACTAGTTTGGCCTATGATTGTCGTCATTTTACTGCACACCTTTTTTACGTGTGCGGTTGCGGCTGGGCATTCAACAGACGGAGAGCATACGTACGACTATTCTTTTCACGAGCATTCTCACAACGATACAAATGAAAACATCCTCGATAACATTGAGGGCTCTGATCACGAGCATAATTTTCATGCCCACGTTAGTTGTATCACTGGTTATTCAATCACGTTTCAGAATTCATATGGTCCCACACTCGCTATCGCTCATATCGACACATCGTTCGTAAGTAAGACTAACCAACCACCGGTTCCCCCACCAAACGCATAATCATCACCCTGAAGTAGTGTGCTGTAGGCACAATAAATTAATCATGGAGATGAATCATGAAATTATTGAATTTCGTGATTGCAGCGATGGTGTTCATTCAATTGACTCCCAGTGCTGTAATTGCAAGCGAACTCACTTTGCGTGAAGCCCTTCAAAGGTCAATCCAAAGTAGTCCGTCGTTACAAAAATATCCTTATCAACAGAGAATGGCTGAAGCGCAAAAATTACAAGCGTCGCTGCGACCTAATCCAACGGTTGGAGTGGAACTTGAGAACATTAATTTAAGTGGAGCCAATTCAGGAGTTGATGCTATACAAGCTACGTTGTCATTCAGTCAATTAGTTGAGCTGGGCGGAAAAAGAGAGCAACGATTGGCTTTCGCCTCAGCCCAAGAACGCCAGATTAATGCCGAGTTCCAATACACAAAAATCTCAGTACTTGCAGAAACGACTGAGCGCTTTTACAACGTTTTGCGGCTACAAGAAATTGCCACTTGGAATCAACTCCAACAGAAACGAATTGCTGATGCATTAGTAATTGCTGAGGATAGGATCAAGGCTGGTGTTGCACCCTCTTCCGAGTTGACGCGAATTCGTCTGCAACAAAGTCAATTAATTGCGGACTATGACGAAATTCGCGGTCATCTAACCGAAGCTATCACGAAACTGAGCGCCATGTGGGCAACAGAACCTGACTTCGTTGAAGTTCAAGGTAAACTCCCTCAACGCATTCAATTACCCACCAAAGCGAAGGTCGACACGGCAGTGAACGAGGCGCCCGAATATCTGCGCTTGTTAGATTCAGAACGACTTTTAGCGGCCAAAGCGAGTGCAATAGAGTCAGCGTCGACTGCCGATCTTACGCTCGGATTTGGCGTTCGCTATAACAATGAGTTCGATGAATCAGGACTGGTCTTTCAAGCGTCGATGCCGCTTCAGCTCACGAATCCTAATTTAGGCGTAATTCAATCAAATAAGGCCGAACGTGAATTGATTTTGATGCAACAGCGTGTCGTCCGGGAGCAATTGCGAATGCAAGCTAGAGCTATTCATGCTCGTCTGCAAACGAACTACACATATCTAGAGGATATTCAGGAGCAGCTATTGCCGTTAGCACAACAGCTAAATCGTGAAACGAGAGCTGGATACATGACAGGCATTCATAGTTTGCTTGTGGTGCTTGATGCGCAGCAAGAATTAGCACAACTGGAATATGAACAAATCACCCGTCGTCACGCCATGTACCAAGATATTCTTGAACTTGAGCGAATGACTGGCCAAGTATTTTTGGAATCAGCGCTATGACTAATAAACATTCTTTTTTATTAATTGCTTTAATCATTTTTATTTGGGCATTTTCACAATCGAGTATTGCAAGTACAGGTGAAGAACATCAACACAGTGAAGTCACGATAGAAGGCCCGAATGGAGGTAAGTTGTTAAGTGACGATGGATTTGCTGTAGAGATCACCATTTTTGAATCCGGGATCCCGCCAGAAATGCGCGTTTATGCATATTACCAAGGTGAGATATTGCAACCCGATCAGATCGAGTTAGATATAAAGTTGCACCGTCTTGGCGATGTGACTGACGCTCTTTCATTCACTACTGAAAAAGATTATTTGGTCAGTAATGAAGTTGTTGTAGAGCCTCATTCGTATGAGGTCTCAGTAACTGCTAGCTATCGTGGTCAGAAAAGTTCGTGGCACTATGAAGCGTTTGAGGGCAGAACAAGTTTATCCAATCGTGTCATTGAGAAAGCAGGCATCTTGGTTGAAGACGCGAGCGCTAAAACGTTAAATTTTAAGGAACGATTATTCGGTGTTATTGCACCGGTCAACCAAAAAATTGCGCATATCCAAGCAACTTATTCAGGGAAGATTGCAGATATATTCGTCGATGTTGGCGATCAAGTTTCAGCTGGCCAAACGTTAGCACGTATTATCAATTCCGCCAGCGGAGTGAGCTACGATGTAGTCAGTCCAATAGCTGGAGAGGTTACGGAACGGTTCATGAATGCCGGAGAAATAGCAACAGACAAAGCTATTTTTGAAATCGTTGACTTGTCTAGTGTTTGGGTAGAGCTATCTGCATTTCCTGAAAATATCGAAAAGCTCAAAGTTGGTCAGCAGGCCAAAGTCTTTGACTTACACCAACATGAGAACGTATTTGGAGAAATAATCTACATTGCACCGCAAATGACTGGTGGACACATAGCACGAGCCAGAGTTTTGATTAAAAACCTGTCAGGGCACTGGCGGCCGGGAATGCATGTGCAGGCCGATGTAAGCGTCAGTCAAAAGACCGTCGATCTAGCAGTACGAAAGGACGCTGTGCAGACGTTTCGCGGTATGCCTGTGGTATTTGCTCGTTACGGCAATACTTTCGAGGTTCGTATGGTCGAACTCGGTGAGAGTGATGGCGAATATATTGAAGTGACAGGCGGTCTAATGCCAAACACTCCTTATGTTTATGGAAATAGCTTCATCTTGAAAGCGGATGTCTTGAAAGATGGCGCAAGCCACGATCATTAGGAGGTGACATTATGATAAACGCATTAATTCGATTTGCTATTGAAAGACGTTGGCTGATTATTGCTGCAACGCTTTTTACGGCAAGTATAGGTTTGTACAGTGTTACTCAACTCCCCATTGATGCAGTGCCCGACATTACTAATGTGCAAGTACAAATCAACACTGAAGCCTCCGGTTACTCGCCATTAGAAACTGAGCAACGTATTACTTATGCGGTTGAGAATGCAATGGCAGGTATTCCTGAGTTGGATTATACCCGCTCAATCTCACGCTATGGTTTGTCTCAAGTCACTGTCGTGTTTGAAGAAGGCACAGATATCTTTTGGGCTAGGCAACAAATAAGTGAACGGCTACAGAGTGTTCGCGGTGAACTGCCTGAAGGTATCGAACCAGTTTTAGGCCCTATTGCTAGTGGGTTGGGAGAGATATTTACTTACATTGTTAGAGCGGAACCTGATGCGAGGGATGAGAACGGTCAGCCATATACATCCGAGTCATTACGTACACTGCAAGATTGGGTGGTACGACCGCAACTGGTGAAGGTTCCGGGTGTTACTGAGATCAATACAGTGGGTGGCTATGAGCGTGAATATCAGGTAGCACCAGAGCCCGGCAAGCTGATTGCTTACAAAGTGACCTTAGAAGATGTCTTTACGGCGCTTCAACTGAATAACGAAAATGCCGGAGCTGGATACATTGAGCGCAACGGAGAACAATGGTTAGTGCGCTCGCCGGGACAATTGAAAACGCTACAAGACATTGAAAATGTAGTAATCGCGAAACGCGATGATGCACCTGTGCGGATAAAAGATGTAGCTGAAGTAAAGTATGGTAAGGAGCTTCGTACGGGAGCCGCAACATCAAATGGTCGTGAGGTGGTATTAGGCACAGCGATGATGTTGATTGGTGAAAATAGCCGCATCGTTTCCGAAGCTGTGGCGGCGAGATTGAAAGATGTTCAGTTAAGCCTGCCTGACGGAGTAGTAGTTGAGCCGGTATACAATCGGACTAATTTAGTTGAGAAGACTATCGCAACCGTCGAAAAGAACCTCTTCGAGGGTGCAGTATTAGTTATCGTCGTACTTTTCTTACTACTAGGAAATGTCCGAGCGGCTCTAATTACCGCTCTCGTTATCCCTCTCAGCATGCTTTTTGCAATCACAGGTATGACCGCTAATCGAGTTTCCGGGAATCTAATGAGCCTTGGAGCGATTGATTTTGGAATCATCGTCGATGGTGCTGTCATAGTGGTAGAAAATGCTCTCCGCCGCCTGGGTTTAGCGCAGCAGAGATTGAATCGAATACTGACGACGAAGGAAAGATTATCGGAAGTTTTCGATAGCACCCGAGAAGTCTTTAATCCTGCCGTTTTCGGTGTGCTTATTATTATGTTGGTTTACTTGCCGATATTTGCTTTAAGTGGTGTTGAGGGGAAGATGTTTCATCCAATGGCGTTTACAGTAGTCTTCGCATTACTGGGAGCGCTCATTTTTTCGATGACCTTTGTACCCGCTGCGATCGCAATTTTTGTGACAGGTAAGGTTAGCCATCAAGAAAATCGAATCATGCGCGGGGCGAGAAGCGTATACGAACCACTCCTAACATTTTCTCTCAAAAAACCGCTGTTAGTGATACTTGTCGCACTCAGTATCTTTGTCGTCGCCCTTTATCAGTCCACCAAAATGGGAGCCGAATTTTTACCACAGTTAGATGAGGGTGATATTGCTATGCATGCAATGCGGATCCCTGGTACGGGATTGCAGCAGTCTGTCGAGATGCAATTACAACTTGAGGAAGAAATTGCCAAGCTTGATGAAGTAGCACGTGTATTTTCTAAAATTGGTACCCCTGATGTTGCGACTGATCCAATGCCCCCAAGTGTGGCCGACACAATTCTTATCTTAAAGCCGAGGGAGCAATGGAGTGATCAATCGAGAACAAAAGAGGATTTCATCGCTGATTTACGTATGATTGTTGAACAGATTCCAGGCAATAATTATGAGTTTACTCAGCCTATCGAGATGCGTTTTAACGAGCTCATCGCAGGCGTTCGTGCAGATTTGGCAGTGCGTATCTATGGTGATGATCTGGACCAGCTCAAAACATTGGGAGATGCAGCCGTCTCTATTATAAACGATGTGGACGGTGCAGCCGATGTTCGAGCGGAGCAAATGACAGGATTACCAACACTATCAGTTACGCCGCAGCGTGATCATCTTGCTCTATTGGGGCTGACAGTTAATGATGTGCAGCGTTCAGTGCAAAGTGCCGTGGGGGGTATTCAGGCAGGCGTCATCTACGAGGGTGACAAGCGTTTTCGATTAATGTTGCGGTTGAACGATGCATGGCGTGCGGACATTGAAACGCTGCGGATGTTGCCGGTATCAGTTCCTGCTGCGAGCAACCCTGAACTCCAATTTGTGCCACTTGGAGAAATAGCCACTATTGAGCTTACAGAAGGACCTAATCAAATAAACCGCGAAAGCGGCAAACGAAATATGATTGTGAGCGCAAATGTGGTTGATCGTGACCTCGGATCATTTGTAGCGGATATTCGACAGCAGTTAGAGAGTGAATTACCGCTGCCTGCCGGTTATTGGATTGACTATGGCGGTACTTTTGAGCAACTTCAGTCTGCTTCTAAGCGCTTATCTATAGTAGTCCCATTGACGCTATTGTTGATTTTGGGTTTGCTTTACAGCGCGTTTAATTCACTGACGAATGCATTAATCATTTTTACAGGTGTACCACTTGCACTCACGGGAGGCATTTTGGCCTTATTATTCCGTGGGATGCCACTTTCGATATCAGCTGCGGTAGGCTTTATCGCGCTATCGGGTGTTGCTGTTCTCAATGGTGTAGTGATGTTGTCGTTCATTCAACAACTAAGAGATGAGGGGAAATCCCTGTTTGATGCAGTATTCGATGGTGCAAGAAATCGCTTACGACCTGTTTTAATGACTGCATTGGTAGCTAGTCTCGGCTTTGTTCCGATGGCGTTGAATACAGGGACTGGTGCTGAAGTACAAAGACCACTGGCAACAGTAGTGATTGGAGGGATTATTTCATCGACATTACTGACGTTGGTAGTGCTGCCAGCTTTATATGTGATGGTTAATCGGTTTCGTTTGAGGAAGTAAGACGGAACTGATTAGGTAAAATAAAACCGCTCTAATTCAGAGCGGTTTTATTATTTTGGGACTTTTTTACTGCTGGGCGGCGTAGTCGACCACCCAGTTGATGTAGAGTTCTGTACCCGTTTTCAGCGCTGCTTCATCCGCGAAGAAGAACGGTGAGTGGTTGCTTGGTGCTTCGGCTGGATTCTGCCCCTCTGGCGTAATACCGAGGAACACAAACAGTCCCGGTGTTTCTAATGCGTAGAAGCTAAAGTCTTCCGCACCTGTGACCAATGGGTTCACTTTCACATTCTCTGCACCCGCTACTTTCTCAATGGTCGGCAACATCATCCGCGTTAATTCTGGGTTATTCACAGTGACCGGATAGCCTTCGTCAATATGTACGTGCGCTTCTGCACCACTGGCAGCAGCTGTGTGTTCCGCAGTACGTTTTAGATCGGCGAAGATTTGCTGGCGGTTATCCATATCAAAGTTACGGATTGTTCCTTCCAGATATACTTCATCAGGAATAATGTTGTTGCGCACGCCACCTTCGACAATACCAAAGCTCAATACTGCTGGCGCTTTCGTGATATCAATTTGACGGCTAACAATACTCTGGGTGTTGGCAATGATTTGGCCTGCGGCAACAATCGGGTCGACTCCACCCCACGGGCGCGAGCCATGAGTTTGGCGACCTTTGACGTTGATTTCAAAGCGGTCCGATGACGCCATCAATGGCCCCTCGCGGTAACCAATGGTGCCAGTATTGCCTGCCGACCAGACATGAATACCAAATACAGCTTCCGGCTTAGCATCAGCAAATAAACCTTCTTCCAGCATGAGTTCTGCACCGCCCTCTTCACCAACTGGCGCACCCTCTTCAGCGGGTTGGAAAATGAACATAACCGAGCCGGCTAGGTCATCCTGCATTGCTACTAATTGCTCGGCAGCTCCCATCAACATCGCGATGTGCAAGTCGTGTCCACAGGCATGCATGACACCGACTTCTTGACCACGATATTCGGACACTGCGGTTGATTTGAACGGCACATCAGTCTTTTCAACAACGGGTAGTGCATCCATGTCAGCACGTAACGCAACCAGAGGCCCTGGCTTACCGCCTTTCAAAATCGCCACGACGCCGGTGTGAGCGACTCCGGTTTGGACCTCTAAACCCAAGCTTTCCAAATGTTCCGCGACTTTTTCGGAAGTGCGAAATTCGCGATTACTGAGTTCTGGATGTTCATGAAAATCGCGGCGCCATTCGATCACTTTCTGTTCGAGTTCAGCGGAAATGGTGACAGGCTCTTGCGCCTGAGCCGGAAGTGAGAGACCCGCGATGAGACTCGCAGTAACAAGTGACAATCGAAACATGAAACACCTCGTTGTGATGGAGTTAGGGTGATATCGCAAGAGTTCAGTATGGCAAGGGGCGCAGAAATCGGCAACTATTCGTCAGTCGGGTCTGTTTGGAGCGGGTTAGGTAGTTCGCTGAATAAACCATAGCTAGGCAGCGGGGCTTTGATAGAGAACGATTCTCCGGCGTAATCGAACTGAAGTTGCCAAGCATGCAAGTGCAGATAGTCGGCTGCTTCACCGCCATAACGTGTATCACCGCAAATAGGTGCGCCAATACTTTTCAGAGCAACCCGAAGTTGATGCGTTTTACCAGTTTCCGGATGCAGTACGTAATACCGGTAGCTCGGTTTGAGGGAATAGCTGAAAAAGCGTGTCACCGCAGGATTCTCTTGCGTGTGCAATAAACGCCAGTTGCCGCGTCTTGCATTCGCCATGTCACCTTTAATCAAACCCTGCTTCTTGTTCGGTTTCCCCGCCGCAATGGCTAGGTAAGTTTTGCGGATAGCCCGGCGAGCAAATAGCTCTGAGAGGGCTGCTGCTGAAGCGCTAGAGCGGGCAACAAGTAATGCGCCTGAGGTCGGTGTATCCAGTCGATGTACGGGAAATAACGTCTCATTCAATTGCTCGGCGAGTTGGGTAACAATGCCAGCCTCGTGATCATTGGCGTGCATGGGTGCGCCCGCTGGCTTATTCAGGATATAAAAGTCAGGATGGCGAAAGACTAGGGATAACTCACGCATATCGTTATACTTCCCTGATAAATAGATCATGACAGAAAGGAACCTGCACCCTATGTCACCTGAGCGCCTTGCGCGAATCAATCAATTACTGGATGCTCGCCAGCCCGATCTTACACTGTGTCTGGAAAGCGTGCACAAAAACCACAATTTATCGGCTGTGATCCGCACGGCTGATGCGGTCGGCATTCATGAAATTCATGCGGTATGGTACGACAAGCGAGGCAAGTTATCTCGTGGGACTGCCATGGGCAGTCAAAAATGGGTCAAGGTAAACCATTACACTGAGCTTGCCACCGCAATTGAGGTGTTAAAAGCGCAGAAAATGCAGGTCCTAGTAACCAATTTATCGGAAAATGCAGTCGATTTCCGTGCGATTGATTACACCCAGCCTACCGCCATTATCATGGGCCAAGAGCGCTTCGGTGTGACAGCGGAGGCACTCGCGTTGGCCGATCAAGAAATCGTGATCCCAATGGTGGGTATGGCGGAGTCGTTGAATGTTTCTGTAGCGGCATCCATTGTGCTGTATGAAGCACAACGACAGCGCGTAAATGCCGGTCTCTACGAGCAACCGAGGCTCGCCGAATCGGAGCGCCAACGCGTCCTGTTTGAGGGTGGTCATCCGCTGTTCGCGCGCATTTGTAAGCAACGCAACATTCCTTATCCAGCCATTGCCGAAGACGGCCAAATTGTTGCCGACGAGGCGTGGTGGCGGCTCATGCGAACGGGGCAGTCGATATGAACGGCGCATTGCACCGTATTCCACTCAACACGCTTAAAGGTGTTGGTCCCAAGCTGCAAGAGCGCTTAGTTAAGCTCGGGCTGGAATCGCTGCAAGATGTGCTGCTGCATTTGCCGCTGCGCTATGAAGACCGCTCCCGCATTTATCCTATTGCAGCACTACAAACGGGAACCGCAGCGACCGTGATTGCTGAGGTGATCAAGGCTGAGGTGCTGTATGGCAAGCGCCGCATGCTGCGCGTACGAGTGAAAGATGCAAGCGCGGTGCTGAATCTGGTGTTTTTTCAATTCAGCGCAGCGCAACTGAAACAGTTTGAGCAGGGTACTCGCTTGCAATTGTTTGGCGAAGCGCGGCGCGGAATCAATGGGTTGGATATGATCCACCCAGAATACAAAGTGCTCGCGGCTGACGCAGTGGCTCCCGAATTTGCTGAAGAGTCGTTGACGCCCGTCTACCCAATGACTGAGGGTGTGCAGCAAGCCACGTTACGCAAACTCAGTGAGCAAGCGTTGAGTTATCTGAATCCCACGGCATTAGAGGAATTATTGCCGTCAGCACTACAACCGGAGGGGATGTCACTCGAAGCGGCGATTCGCACGCTACATCGCCCACCGTTAGATGCCAGTCTGGAACAACTGCAGGCAGGTACACACCCCGCACAGACGCGCTTAGCAACCGAAGAATTACTGGCTCATCAACTGAGTCTGCTCAAGTTGCGAGCGTTGAAACAATCCCATCAAGCCCGCAGCTTGATCCCCAATGTGGCACTCCAACAGCGCTTTTTGAGTCAACTCCCGTTCGAGCCCACGGCAGCGCAGCGACGCGTTGTGCAAGAAATACAGCAGGATTTGGCGGCGGATATTCCCATGATGCGCTTGGTACAAGGCGATGTCGGTTCGGGTAAAACGTTGGTTGCTGCGCTAAGTGCGTTGACCGTGATTGGACAGGGTTACCAAGTGGCACTGATGGCGCCCACTGAAATACTCGCTGAGCAACATGCGCTGACCTTTCGCCAATGGCTGGAGCCGCTTGGGATTGGAGTTGGCTGGTTGGCAGGTAAGCAAAAGGCCAAAGAGCGACAAGAGAATTTAGCGGCGATCAAAGCTGGCCAAGTGCAGTTTGTGGTGGGAACGCATGCGTTGTTTCAAGCCGAGGTGAGCTATCACAATTTGGCGCTGGTGATCATTGATGAACAGCACCGCTTCGGTGTGCATCAGCGACTTGAATTGCGTCAGAAAGGCGTTGATCAGGGCTACCAACCTCATCAACTGATCATGACCGCGACACCTATCCCCCGCACGTTAGCAATGACTGCCTATGCCGATTTGTCGACCTCAGTAATTGACGAGTTGCCGCCGGGGCGTACGCCAGTTACTACAGTGGCAATACCCGATACGCGTCGTGACCAAGTGATCCAACGAGTGCATCAAGTGTGTAAAGAAGAGGGTCGCCAAGCCTATTGGGTTTGTACGCTTATTGAAGAATCTGAAGCATTGCAGTGTCAAGCAGCAGAGGATACTGCATCGCAATTGGCGGAAGCGCTCCCAGACTTGCGGATCGGCTTGGTTCACGGGCGCCTGAAAAGCGCTGAAAAAGAAGCAGTGATGACAGCCTTTAAAGGGCATGAACTTGATTTGCTCGTCGCCACAACGGTCATAGAAGTGGGTGTTGATGTACCCAATGCGAGCTTGATGATTATCGAAAATCCAGAACGTCTCGGGTTAGCGCAGCTTCATCAATTGCGAGGGCGAGTCGGACGCGGAGCAGTGGCGAGTCACTGCGTGTTGTTGTACCACGCGCCGCTGTCGAAGACTGCTACCCAACGTCTGAGCGTGTTGCGCGATAGCAATGACGGCTTTGTGATAGCGCAACGGGATCTCGAGTTGCGAGGGCCAGGTGAGTTGCTCGGTCAGAAGCAAACCGGACTAACCGACATGAAAGTGGCGGATTTAATGAAACATAGCCATTTATTGAACGATGTACAGTCACTCGCACAGCAAATTTGGCAGGACCACCCGCAGACAGCAGACGCATTGATTCAGCGCTGGCTCCCGCGGCGCGATCACTACGCCCAAGCGTAAAAATGCAGTACACTAGCAAGCAATTCTCGACGCAGTAAAGATGAAGGCATCCGTATGAGCAAGTCCAAAGACACCATCGATTTCGGTTACCAGCAGGTCGACAAAGAGGCCAAACAAGGCTTAGTCGCCAACGTATTCAATTCGGTGGCGAAAAAATATGACGTGATGAATGATGTCATGTCATTTGGTATTCATCGGTTGTGGAAGCGCTATACCATTGATTGTAGTGGTGTTCGCAGCGGCATGAAGGTACTCGATTTGGCTGGTGGTACCGGTGATTTAACCGCGCAATTTTCTCGCCGCGTAGGCCCCACGGGCGAAGTCGTGTTGGCAGACATCAATGAAGCCATGCTCGAAGTTGGGAAAGATAAACTGCGTAATTTGGGCATTGTTAGTAACGTGAGTTACCAGCAAGCCAACGCCGAAGAGCTTCCGTTTGAAGATGATACCTTCGACATTATTACCATTGCCTTTGGTCTGCGGAATGTCACTGATAAGCAAAAGGCGCTGGAATCCATGCATCGCGTATTGAAGCCAGGCGGTCGTTTGTTGGTGCTAGAGTTTTCCAAGCCAGAACCGCCGATGCTGTCACAGATGTATGATTTCTACTCCTTCAATATCCTCCCCAAAATGGGTCAAGTGATTGCTGGCGATGCTGAAAGCTATCAGTATCTAGCTGAGTCCATACGCATGCATCCTGATCAAGAAACATTGAAGGGGATGATGGAAACCGCGGGCTATGAGAACGTGACTTATACCAACTTGACGGGCGGCATTGTTGCCTTGCACCGAGGATTCAAATTCTAATGTTGTGGACCGTGTTACCCACTAGCGCTGCTGAAGCTCTGCTCAATCATATTCTGCAATTGGATGCTGCTACACCAAGCCGGCTTGCGCCATTGGTGGGCAAACGCCTGCGGGTAACCTTGAAAGAATTTGGTGCACCACTCACGGTCACCGTAACCAGCGATGGTTTTAATTTAAGTTGGGTCGATTCGGATCCAGTCGAGTGTCATATCGTCACGCGTCTGGCTGTGCTTCCCGAATTGCGTGATAGCGCCAACATTACGCGGTTGATTAAGGCCGATGCTCTGGATATCGAGGGCGACCCCATGCTCGCGCAAGCGCTGAGCAAAGCTGTGACAGAATTAGATGTAGATTGGCCGGAAGTACTCTCACAACGCATTGGCGATGTACCTGCGCAAATGCTGCTGCAATTTTGGCAGCGCAGTGAGAGCTGGTTACAGCAGTTCCACGCCGATCAAAAGCAGTGGGTACGCGACGCTATTATTGAAGAAAAGCAGTTAGCACCGAGTCGCACCGAATTTGAGATGTTTCGTGCGGATGTCCAGCAGTTGCGTGCGCAACTGGACCGGCTGGAACGCTCACTTAAACAGTTACAATGGGGTTAGGCAATGCGAATTCAACGGTTGTATCTCATTACCAAAACCTTTTTAAGTTATGGTTTAGACCAACTGATTCCTGCGAAGTGGCTCCCTTGGTCGATCCGCGTTTTGCGTTATTTGTTGTTCTGGATGCCGAATCGGCACCGTGACAAGTCAGCTGGCGTGCGATTACGTCTCGCATTGGAGTCATTGGGACCGGTTTGGATTAAGTTTGGCCAAATGTTGTCGACCCGCCGTGACTTGCTTGATCCTGAAATCGCCAATGAGTTGGCGAAGCTGCAAGATAAAGTAAAACCTTTCCCTGGTGAGCAGGCCCAAGCGTTGATTGAACGTGCACTGGATATTCAATCCATCCACGATGAGTTTGATAACTTTGTGGTCACGCCGCTGGCTTCGGCATCGATTGCTCAAGTACACACGGCAACTTTGAAACATGGGCCCGATGCTGGGCAAGACATTGTCATCAAAGTTATCCGGCCTGATATTCGCAAAGCGATTGATGCTGATTTAAAACTCATGGATACGTTGGCGTCAGTGTTAGCCAAACATTTACCTGATGGGCGCCGACTCAAGCCACGTGAAGTGGTGAAGGAATATCGCAAAACACTTCTCGACGAGCTCGATCTACTGCGCGAAGCCGCCAACGCAATGCAACTGCGCCGCAACTTCGAAGATTCGGACCTGCTTTATATTCCAACGGTATATAGCGATTACTCGCGTTTATCGGTCATGGTAATGGAGCGTATCGACGGTATTCCAGTGAGCGATGTTGAGACCTTGCATGCACTTGGTGTAAATATGCAATTGCTTGCTGAGCGAGGAGTTGAAGTATTCTTCACACAAGTGTTCCGAGACAGCTTCTTTCATGCCGACATGCACCCCGGCAATATCTTTGTCAGTCGTGAGAATCCAGATGACCCGAAATATCTCGGTATCGACTTCGGTATTGTGGGTACATTGAATCGCGAAGATAAGCGCTATTTGGCAGAAAACTTTCTCGCATTTTTCAATCGTGACTACCGCAAAGTGGCGGAGCTGCATGTTGATTCTGGCTGGGTCCCAGCGCACATTAATATTGAAGAGTTTGAATCGGCGATACGCACGGTTTGCGAACCGATTTTCAATAAGCCGCTGGCAGATATCTCATTCGGTCATGTGCTGGTGAACCTATTCAATACGGCGCGCCGCTTTGAGATGGAAGTGCAGCCGCAGTTAGTGCTGCTGCAAAAAACCTTGCTGTATGTTGAAGGCTTAGGGCGTACTTTGTATCCACAATTGGATTTATGGAAAACCGCCAAGCCATTCCTCGAGCGCTGGATGAAAGAACAGTTAGGTTGGCGTGCCGTGTTGCGTTCGGTCAAAGAAAACGCGCCATTCTGGGCCGAGAAATTACCAGAAATGCCGACGCTGTTGTACGACTATTTGCGCACGCAGCGTGAGCAGCAACAGTGGCAACGTTCTGCATTAGCTGAGTTTCAGGCCCATCAGCAACGTTTTGCCCAGCGGGTATGGTACGGTGCCATTACCGCCGCATTGATTGTTAGCACGAGTCTATTTTACGCAACCGAGCAGAGTCCTTGGTTAACAGGATGCAGTGCACTTGCGCTAGTATTCAGTGGTATACTCGGCTGGCAGCGCGGGCGACGTTCCCGTTAACCAGCAACATATAAACCGAATTGAGAACAAGTTATGGCACCTAGTATTTGGCAATTACTGATCGTTTTGGTCATTATCGTGCTGATTTTTGGCACCAAACGTTTGCGCAACATCGGCAGTGATCTTGGCTCCGCGGTAAAAGGTTTCAAGAAATCGTCAACTGACGATGAGATAGACCAAAGCGCAAAGAAAGAACTTCCGGAAGACCGCAAGGATAATTAAGCAATGTTTGATATCGGCTTCTGGGAGCTGATCCTCATTGCGGTCATCGGGCTCATCGTGTTGGGCCCGGAACGCCTTCCCCATGCATTGCGTGCTATGCAGCGTGCCGTCTCTGGCGTGCGGTCTTATAGTACCCGCGTGCAAGCTGAGCTCAATCATGAATTGAGAATCAAAGAACTTCATGATCACCTGAAACAAGCTGAGCAAGGTGACCTCGAAAAATTATCACCTGAATTACAACGCTCGATAGCCGAATTGCAGCAGGCCGCATCGCAAGTGCAACGTCCCTATGCTAAGAAACCAGATGCCGATGAGTAATTCACCACTCCTCGACCATTTGTTGGAACTCCGTAAGCGACTCTTGCGCGGTGTCCTAATTGTCCTCGTCGTTTTTCTGGCGTTGGCAGCATTTGCCAACGATTTATATTCGGCCGTTGCTGCACCCATGTTGGCGAGTTTGCCGCAAGGTTCGAGTATGATCGCAACCGACGTCGCAACGCCCTTTTTCACGCCCTTTAAACTCGCTTTAGTGGCTGCGATTGTTTTATCGGCGCCACTGTTGTTGTGGCAAGTATGGGCGTTTATTGCACCGGGATTGTATCGTCGCGAAAAACGCTTAGTGTTGCCGTTGATGCTCAGTAGTACGCTGCTGTTTTACGCTGGCATTGCCTTCGCCTACTTTATCGTGCTGCCGTTGGCCCTAAATTTTTTGGCTGGCGCTGCGCCTGAAGGCGTGCAAGTAGCCACCGATATCGCACGTTATTTAGATTTCGTGCTCGCTATTTTCTTAGCGTTTGGTATTGCTTTTGAGACACCTGTTGCCATTATTTTGCTCTGTTGGAGTGGGGTAACTAGTGTTCAGGCGTTGCGTCAAAAGCGTCCTTATGTCATTGTCGGAGCATTTGTTGTGGGGATGTTCTTAACACCCCCTGATGTAATCTCCCAAACACTTTTAGCGATTCCAATGTGGTTGCTTTTTGAACTTGGAGTCGTGATCGCTGGTCTATATCAGCGTCCACAACCAAATGCAGAACAGGATTAAGACATCATGGTAAAACGTGTATCACTCAGCAGCGTAATTGGCAGTACTGCTGTGGCAGCTTGCTTCACTGTTGCAGCGCAAGCGCAAAGCGTGAGTTCTGAACAGTTAGCTGTGTGCGCGCAAATCGAAAACCCACTTCAGCGTCTTGTTTGTTTCGACAAGCTGGCAGCTGGAGACCAGGTCAGTGCAACCGAGCAGCAAACTGCTACACGAACGCCTGAAGATCGTTTCGGTAAAGAGTATAAAGAAGAGAATCGCGTCGTTGATGACATGATGTATGTGTCTATTGCGGAGAAGTCTCAAGATCCCTATGGCCGCTGGGTGATTGTGTTGACCAATGGGCAAAAGTGGAAGCAAATGGACAGCACGTCCTATCAATTACCGAATGATGCTGAATATTTTATTGAGCGCGGTGTTTTGAATAGCTTTTATTTAGGGCGTACCGACATCAACAAACGTATTCGTGTTCAACGCGCTGACTAATGATGCGTTGGTTCGACAGCGGTGCTAATCTGACGAACGGCAAACTCGTTCATCAGCTCGAAGATTACATTGCAGCAGCGCTGCAAGCCGGTGTCGAACAAATTTTAGTGATTGGGACCGACGTGCAACATAGTCGCGAAGCACTCGCCCTGTGTGATCGGTATCCCGAACAACTCCTTGCCACGGTTGGTGTACATCCCCATGATGCAGCAACCGCTCCCCACGATTATATTGCCCAACTCCGCGAGCTTGCGCAGCATCCGGCTGCCCGCGCTATCGGTGAGTGTGGACTCGATTTTAATCGGAATTATTCGCCGCCGGACATTCAACTGAGCGTTTTTCGTGCGCAACTCGAATTGGCTGCGGAATTACGAATGCCAGTGTATCTGCATGAACGCGATGCGCACGAACCTCAAGTTGAGCTCCTCAGTGAATTTCAACAGCGAATTCCTAGATTCTTAACGCATTGTTTTACGGGTGACGAAAAAGCACTTGCCAGTTACGTGAAACTTGGTTGTTATATAGGCATTACAGGTTGGGTTTGTGATGAACGGCGTGGGCGCGATTTGCAACATTCAGTTTTGCAGATTCCGGCCGATAAGATAATGATTGAGACCGATGCGCCATTTTTGTTACCGCGTACATTGCGACCGCGACCAGCCTATAATGCGTCAGAATATCTGCCGCATATAGGTGAGTTTGTTGCGCAGTTGAGACAACAGGAAGTGAGCGAGTTCGCTGCGCAAACTTGGCAAAATAGCCAAAACTTTTTTCAAAAATAGGGATAGCATGACAGCCATTCGAGCACTCTGGGCCTTGTTAGGTCTGGTGTGTCTACTTGGACTTGCTCCTGCCGCCAAGGCGGCGGTAGAAGAGCCGCTAATTTATTACCAACCAGAAACGGCAACGACTTCGTTTGCTCAGTTGTTGGCGAGTGAGCGTTCCTCTTGGCAGCAAATTCCGCAAGGTGAAGCCGTCTCCTTTGGTTATACCCCCCAGGCTTATTGGTTCAAGGTCGACGTGGCAGCCAGTCGCTCTGATCGAATTCTGTACCTTGGTTATCCACTTCTTGATTCCGTCGATATTTATTTTGTCCAGAATGGCGCCATTATTGATCAATTGCTGGTGGGTGATAATTTGCCCTTCGCGCAGCGCCCTATCTTGAACAAAAACTTCGTGATACCCATGGCATCCCGAGCGGAGCAAACCATCTATCTGCGAGTTCGTACCGAGAGTTCGTTACGGTTTCCGTTAGAAATTTGGCAACCAGCCGAATTTATGCAGGCACAACAATACCAAGTGGCAGCAACAGGACTCTATTTCGGCTTGTTGCTCTGCATGGTGGTTTATAACTTCTTTAATTATTTGGTCACCCGTGAGTTCAGCTTCCTGAATTACTCGGCCTATACGTTGAGTATTGGCTTATTGATGGCGGGACTCGATGGCACCGGTTATCAGTATTTGTGGCCCAACTGGATTTGGTTGCAAGACCGTATCGTAACGATGATAGGTAGTGTGGTCTTCATTTTTGCCAGTTTGGTCACCGCTGGTGTGTTGCAGACTGCTCAGCGCAGTCCACGACTGCATCGCGGATTACAGCTCTTCATTGGTATCTACTCGATTACGTTTGTACTGAGTATATTTCTGCCTTACGCGACATTGATCCCTTACGTTCTCGGACTCGCAGTCACCAGTTGTATTTACTTGTTAGCAACCGGTATTTCATTGTGGACTAGAGGGCTCACCTACGCTCGTATTTATACCCTAGCGCTAGGTAGCTTGTTGTTTGCCATCACCATCAATGCCTTGGGCTATTTAGGCCTCTTTGAGTCGGTGTTTGTGCAACGTTACGCCATTATGGCGGCCTCAGCGTTTGAAGTATTGCTACTGAGCTGGGTGTTGGCTTTGCGTTTCAACGAAAGCCGAGTGGAACAGCTGGCGTTGCAAGAAAAACTAAACACGCAGTTAGAGTCTATGGTCGCGCAACGTACCGAAGAGCTTGAGCAAGTAATGGGACGCCTCCAATCTGCCAATAAAGAACTCGAGCAAAAGAGCAATGAAGATGGTTTGACCGGACTCTATAACCGGCGTTTCTTGAATCAAGAATTTAAACGAGAATTTGGCCGTGCCAAGCGCACCGGTCGAGATTTGACCTTGATGATGCTCGATATCGATCATTTCAAGCCACTGAATGACAGTTTCGGTCACCTTTGCGGTGACCAAGTGCTGGTCGAATTGGCGCGGGTTCTGGTTGCTCAATTGCAACGTGCAACCGACACTGTGTACCGGTATGGAGGCGAGGAATTTGTCATTCTATTGCCAGATACGGACGAGCATGGTGCGCGTGAAATTGCCGTCAAAATTGGTCAAGCCGTACGCGACCATGTCTTCAAAACCGATCAAGGCGAGATGAAGATCACCATCAGTATTGGCGTTGCCATCGCTAAACCGGACATGTACGAAGAGCCTACGCAACTGCTCGCTGCTGCCGATGATGCCCTCTATCGAGCGAAGAATTCGGGCCGAGATATCGTCAAAGTGACCACCCAAATTCACCAACCCGAGCAAGCCAATTCACGCTGAATGTTGTACTATTAACAGCATATTTTCAGTTTGAACTAAATAACGAGGCGTTCCACGTGAGCTATTTCCCTATGCGGCGATTACGTCGCTTGCGTCGTCATGATTTTAGCCGTCGCTTAGTTGCCGAAAATCAGTTAACAGCGGCCGACCTAATCTATCCAGTGTTTGTATTGCCCGGCACGCAGCAGCGCGAAGCTGTCGTGTCGATGCCTGGTGTAGAGCGCTTATCGATTGATTTGCTCGTGGCTGAGTGTAAAACCATTCATGCTTTAGGTATTCCTGCGGTAGCACTGTTTCCAGTGACGCCAGCGGCTGCGAAATCACTCGCTGCGGAGGCTGCATGGGATGATGAAGGCTTGGCGCAAAGTGCGGTGCGAGCTATCAAAGAGGCAGTGCCTGAGCTTGGTGTGATTACTGACGTTGCGCTCGATCCGTTCACCAGTCATGGTCAAGACGGCATTATTGACGACGATGGCTATGTGCTGAATGACGTCACGATTGATGCGTTGGTGAAACAGGCTTTATCTCATGCTCGTGCGGGTGCTGATGTGGTCGCACCGTCCGACATGATGGACGGACGTATTGGGGCTATCCGCGAGGCATTGGAAGCGAATGGTTTCCACAATGTGCAAATCATGGCGTACTCAGCCAAATATGCCTCGGCATTCTACGGACCATTCCGCGATGCGGTCGGTTCAGCCGGAAATTTGAAAGGCGGCAATAAGAAAACCTACCAAATGGATCCTGCGAACAGCAATGAAGCCATTCATGAGGTTGCTCTGGATATTGAAGAGGGCGCTGATATGGTGATGGTGAAGCCAGGAATGCCGTATCTAGATATCGTTCGCCGGGTGAAAGATGAGTTTCAGGTTCCTACGTTTGCCTATCAGGTCAGTGGTGAATACGCCATGATGCAGGCTGCTATTGCGAATGGTTGGTTGACTGAGGATGTCATCATGGAATCGCTGTTAGGATTTAAACGCGCAGGTGCGGACGGCATCCTCACCTACTTTGCGAAGTATGCGGCTGAACGGTTACAGTCGGGTCAGTAATTGAGTCATTAAACCCTCGCGTAAGGCCCCTTGCGCGAGTTCTATATGTTCCAACCGCAAGCCATCCGCTAATGCCAATAAAATCGAGAATCCACCCATAAACACGGCTTGCCGATCACGGCGAACGCCAACGTTGCCGAGTTTACGACAATGTCCTGCTTGAATACAGGCGCTGCGTACTTGTTGCAGCCAGTCGCCCTGGATGAGCGACTGCTGTTGCGAATGCAGAATATCGTGTAATGCACGAAACGTTCCCGAGGCGCCGCACACATGGTGCCAGGAATGTTGCAGAAAGGCGTCGAGTTCGGGAGCTAATTCTTGAGCCGCCGCTGCTTGCGCGGCATCGAGAGCTGCCGCGGTAATGGTACCGTCGCCAAAAAAGCGATTTTGCCAAACCACACAGCCCATATCTAAGCTTTTCAACCGGTGCGGTTGCGTGCCAGTACCCACAATCACTTCAGTGCTGGCGCCACCAATATCAAGGACGAGCATCTGCGCATTGGGCTGGGCCCGGCTTTGCGTAGCGCCTC
Source organism: Pseudidiomarina aestuarii (assembly GCF_048263735.1). Classification (GTDB taxonomy): domain Bacteria; phylum Pseudomonadota; class Gammaproteobacteria; order Enterobacterales; family Alteromonadaceae; genus Pseudidiomarina; species Pseudidiomarina aestuarii_B. The sequence goes on from NZ_JBLXDX010000004.1 coordinate 132,250, forward strand.
GATAAATGAGTTCTGCTTCGCGTTCGCCGGAAATGATTTCAATAGAATGACCTAAGGTCGCTTCAAACTGTCGTAACACGTCATCACGATTTGAGGCTTTGCGTAACGTTGCAGTAGCGACACATTTGACCGCTTGGTCGGGGATATCACGAAGGAGTTCAGTGAAGCTTGCTAAACAAGCAATACCGCGATGGATGGCCGCTTCGTCGAGCGTTCCATCCTCACGGAGGCCATCGGCAAGGCGAACCTTTTGTCGTTGCCGAGTTAAGACTTGATAGCCCTTTTGAGGAGTTGCTTGGGCTAGAATCAAATGAAAACTATTCGAGCCCAAGTCAATGGCAGCCAGCCTTGGCGTCCTCTGCATCTAGCGGTTTCCGCCACCGCTGCGTTGCCCGCCACGCTGACCACCGCGTTGTCCGCCACGGTTGCCGCTAGGCTTGCCACCGCGGGTGCGGCGTCGAGCTGTCGGTCGAGGTGTTTTGATATCCGTTAACAAGGCTTCCGGAGCATACTTGGTGACGGGAATGCTGTGACCAATGTAGTCCTCGATAGCTGGCAAGTTATAAACGTACTCCTCACAAGCTAATGCGATGGCTTTACCACTCGCTCCAGCGCGTCCAGTTCGACCAATACGATGCACATAGTCTTCGCAATCATCTGGCAAGTCGTAGTTATAGACGTGACTGACTTCTGGAATATGCAGGCCGCGTGCGGCGACATCGGTGGCGACTAAAAAGTCCAACTCACCCTCGGTGAACTGGTCGAGAATTTTCAGTCGTTTCCGCTGCGGTACATCACCTGTCAATAATCCGACTCGGTGTCCATCGGCTTCCAGCCATTGGAAGAGCTTGTCGCAGACATGTTTGGTGTTGGCAAAGACAATCGCTTTTTCTGGCCAATCTTCTTCAATCAATGTCAGCAATAACTTCATTTTGTCTTGCTTCGACGGATAAAAGAGTTCTTCGCTGATACGTTCGCCCGTTTTTTGTAACGGCTCGACTTCAATTTTGGTCGGCGAATTCATGTGATCGTAAGCCAGTTCTTGCACCCGTTGCGACAACGTCGCCGAGAACAATAAACTCTGCCGATCTTTAGGCTTCGGCATACGATTAAACATGTAGCGAATGTCTTTAATAAACCCAAGGTCAAACATCCGGTCGGCTTCATCGAGTACGACAACATCAATTTTATCAAGGTCATAGATACCTTGTTTGCAATAGTCGATGAGTCGGCCTGTGGTGCCAATTAAAATATCGACACCTTCTTCTAGGGCTTGGCGTTGACTTTCGTAACCCTCGCCCCCATAAATGATGCCGAGGCGCATATCGCAGTGACTAGCCAATAATTCAGCATCGTTGGCGATCTGAATGGCAAGTTCACGCGTAGGTGCCATGATGATTGCACGTGGATAACGTTTGTCACCCTCGCGAGGTTTATTTAATAGGGTGGTAAAAGTAGCGACGAGGAAGGCCAGGGTTTTCCCGGTTCCCGTCTGTGCTTGACCAGCAACGTCTTTTCCAGTCAGGGCAACAGGCAAACTGAGAGCCTGAATAGGCGTACAGTTTTCGAAGCCGGCGTTTTGCAATGCGCTTAGTACCTGCGGATGCAGGTCGAGATCAGCAAAGCGTGTCTCTGTTAAGTGTGTTTTACTCATGGCGTAAGCATATCAGTTTGCGCTAACATTCAAAAACAGAAATAATAGCGTATCTATTATTTCACGCGAATTACAGCAGCGGAGATTATCATGAGTGACAAAATTGTTCAGCTAAGTGATGACAGTTTTGAGAACGATGTTCTCAATTCAGACAAACCGGTATTGGTCGACTTTTGGGCCGAGTGGTGTGGACCATGTAAAATGATTGCACCAATCCTCGATGACATCGCGACTCAGTATGCCGATAAAATCACAGTGGGTAAGCTGAACGTAGACCACAATAACCAAACACCACCTAAGTATGGTATTCGTGGAATTCCGACGCTCCTGCTGTTTAAAAACGGTGAAGTTGCTGGAACCAAAGTCGGTGCGTTGTCAAAAGCGCAGTTGGCTGAGTTCCTCGACCAGAACATCTAAGATTAACGGCCAGTTTGTTTAAAAAGGTTGTTTTGTTGCGGCAAAACAACCTTTTTTGCTGAAAAACTGGACGTTTCTGTGTTTCGGTGGTACTTTTCTTTCATTAAATCTTTTCTTCAGGTTGTCAGCCTTTTGGCGACCGTGCAGTAGACTCCTAGCGTTTAACGAAATCAAACCCTAATTTCTTTTGGCCACAGATAAGTCCGTACCCTCCATATGAATCTAACTGAATTAAAAAATAAACCAGTCAATGAGCTTGTAAAACTAGCTGACGAAATGGGCCTCGAATCGATGGCTCGTATGCGCAAACAAGATATTATCTTTGCGATCCTGAAAGCACATGCAAAAAGCGGTGAAGACATTTACGGCGATGGCGTGCTTGAAATCTTGCAAGATGGCTTTGGCTTCTTGCGCTCAGCAGATTCATCGTACTTGGCTGGTCCAGACGATATCTACGTATCTCCGAGTCAGATTCGTCGCTTCAATTTGCGTACGGGTGACACGGTGTCGGGTAAAATCCGACCGCCAAAAGAGGGTGAGCGTTATTTTGCCCTGCTTAAAATTCGCGAAGTAAACTTCGACAAGCCTGAAAACTCCCGTAATAAAATTCTCTTTGAAAACCTGACTCCTTTGCACGCCGACGAGCGTCTGCGGATGGAGCGTGGGAATGGTTCAACTGAGGACATTACGGCTCGAGTCCTCGACTTAGCATCACCTATTGGGAAAGGCCAACGTGGCTTGATTGTTGCGCCACCCAAAGCAGGTAAAACCTTATTGCTGCAGAATATTGCACAATCGATTGCTGCCAATCATCCAGATTGCGTACTGATGGTCCTGCTGATTGATGAGCGTCCAGAAGAAGTAACTGAAATGCACCGGTTGGTAAAAGGTGAAGTTATTGCCTCGACCTTTGACGAGCCAGCCAGCCGTCACGTGCAAGTGGCAGAAATGGTTATCGATAAAGCAAAACGCTTGGTCGAACATAAGAAAGACGTGGTCATCTTATTGGACTCCATCACGCGTTTAGCGCGTGCTTACAACACCGTAATTCCAAGCTCAGGCAAGGTTTTAACTGGTGGTGTTGATGCCAACGCGTTGCATAAACCGAAGCGTTTCTTTGGTGCAGCACGAAATGTCGAAGAAGGTGGCAGTTTGACGATTATTGCTACTGCATTGATCGACACTGGTTCGAAAATGGATGAAGTGATTTACGAAGAATTCAAGGGAACAGGCAACATGGAGTTGCACTTGAATCGTAAGATTGCTGAGAAGCGAGTTTTCCCAGCTATCGACTTTAATCGCTCGGGTACGCGTCGGGAAGAATTACTGACTACCCAAGAAGAACTCCAGAAGATGTGGATTCTACGGAAGATTGTTCATCCAATGGGTGAAACCGAAGCGATGGAATTCTTGATCGATAAGCTGCAAATGACGAAAACGAATGATGAATTCTTTGAGGCGATGAAGCGTCAGAAGAGCTAATCGATAGTTCGCATTAACAGGGAGCATTGACAGCGTCGATGCTCCTTTTCCTCTCCAATCTTCCTTTCCTTGTGCGATATCCGCTAATTTCCCTTGCGTCTTACGTCAACTATCATTAATACTTGTTATTAATTTATTAGTTTGTAGCACAGGGAAATAAGCATATGACTGCTGGTCTACGTTACTTAGCGATTCTTAGCTTGGCGTTCACGCTGGCTGCATGTGGCAGTGGCGAACGCAATACTGGCGGCGGCGACACTGGAGGTGATGGCGGCGGTTCAGGCTCTACACCACCCACTGCGACGGCAAGTAATGTGACTGTCAATGAAGGTAATCCAAATCAAGTCATTGAAGCTGCTATTACGGTTAGTCTATCTACGACCGCAAACGCTTCGGTGTCCTTTGACTATGCAACTGCTGATGCCAGCGGCCTTGCTGGAATAGATTACGAAGACACCAGTGGTACGGTGACATTTACCGCAGGCCAATCGAGTCAAACCATTACCATCCCAATTATTTCTAATGCCGTCTTCAACGACGATCGCGACTTCTTTGTCGACTTTAGCAATGCCCAAGGGCTGACCTTAGGTACGACGCGAGTGCAAGTGACCATAGTGAATGATGACCCGCGTCCGGTACTCGCCTTCGAACAATCCATTTTCGAGACGACTGAACAAGCAGGTACGTTGGGTTTAACTGTGACCTTGTCGAATGGTACTGAGAGTGACGTTACCTTTGATTTGGATGTGAGCGGTACCGCTACAGCTGGAGTCGATTACTCCCTCGAGGAGACCTCATTTACCATTCCCGCAGGCGCACTAGAGCAACAAATTTCATTAACGTTGATTGCCGATGACGTTAAGGAAGGCGGTGAGAGTGTGATACTGGCGTTTGCTAACGTACGTGAGGCCGATACTACCCCGGATCTCAGTACTCAAACGATTGTGATTCGCGGCGATGCGATTTTAGCTGACACCGGCGCAGTCGAGTACTACAACAGTGGTGACTTTAGTGCCGCGACACCTGATGCAGAACACCCAAACCAAGATGCTGATTATGGTCGCGACACAACCGCTGCCGTTGACAACAATGCAGATGGCGCCGGCAACTTGAATTTGACCAAGCTCGATAGTTCGGGCAACGCTCTTCCACAAAATGCCACCAGCTTTTCATGTGTTCGAGACAACTTGTCAGGCACTGTCTATGCGGTGTGGGCTGAGGGTGATGCATTGAATAATCTGATTTTTAATCCAACATACCGTTACAAATGGTTCAATGACGACGACACGAATAATGCTGGAAATCGAGGAACTTTTACGCCTGAAAGTGGTTTCCCCGGAGTTCCTGACGACATAGAGCCAATTTACTATGAAAACAGCGAGTGTATCCTTCCAGCAGTAGATCCTGTTGTTCAGACCTTGGGTTGTTCAAGTCAGAATTATTTAAATTATCTGAATGTTGACGGTTATTGTGGTTTTGATGACTGGCGACTTCCAACTATTAATGAGTTGCAAAGTATTGCGATATATCAGGCCGATCAATCACAAGATAATTTGTTCTTCCCTGACGTTGCGATGATGACTCCGAATGGCGATGGCACGGTGCGTTTAATGAGTTCAACACCAGCAGCTGATCCAAACAGCTCAGCGTGGTGTCTCGAAGTACAAACTGCCCGTCGTATGCTGTGCAACAAGAATGACTACAACAGTATCCGTGCGGCCCGCAACCCTGTCGCGTATCAGGAATAAGGAGATTAGTATGCAACGCATTCTTAAGACCAGCGCTGTAGCTCTCGCGTTACTCTCTGCTACGTCAGCATCGGCAGCCTGTTTTTACGATACGATTCGTGCCAGCACCCAAGTGGAACAATTCTACGACAATCGCGACGGTACCTTGTTGGATATGAAAACGGGCCTGACCTGGGCTGTCTGTATCTATGGCCAAACCTTTGATACCAGCACTAACGCTTGTGTTGGAGCAGCAACTCAGGTGAGCAGTTGGAGCGAAGCACTACAGGCGCAAGATGACTTTGATCTAGCGGGTCATACTGACTGGCGATTACCCAACGTGAAAGAGCTCGCAACCATTGTCGAATATGCCTGCGTTGATCCAGCTATTCGACCGGAGCTGTTTCCACAAACACCCAGCGCACCGTTTTGGACGCATACGCCGGACTCAGCAGATGTCGACACTGTTGTACTCGGTCGCTACATCGACTTTTACGATGGCACTGAATTCAACGATAAACCGGAAATTCAACGTTACGTGAGACTTGTTCGCGAAGCTGACTAAACTTTCAGCAGCGCTGAAATTCACCGTAAAAGTAGGTATACTGCGCGCAGTTTTCAGCTGTTTAATACACGAGAGACTGCGTGAAATATCAAGATCTGCGCGACTTTATTGCGTTACTCGAAAAACGGGGTGAACTGAAGCGTATTCAGCACGAAATCGACCCCTACCTAGAAATGACAGAAATAGCTGATCGCACGCTCAAAGCGGGTGGTCCAGCGCTCCTATTCGAGAATGTAAAAGGCCATAGTATCCCAGTTCTCGCCAACCTGTTTGGAACGCCTGAGCGTGTTGCATTAGGCATGGGGCAGGAGTCGGTCGCTGCGTTACGTGAGGTTGGACAGCTCCTTGCCTTTCTTAAAGAGCCGCAACCACCGAAAGGTTTTCGCGATGCCTTAAACCTGCTGCCGGTGTACAAAAAAGTGCTGAGCATGGCACCGAAACAGCTCAAAAAAGCACCCTGTCAGGAAGTCGTTTATAGCGGTGATGATGTCGATTTGACGAAATTACCCATCCAGCATTGTTGGCCAGGTGATGTTGCGCCTCTCATTACGTGGGGGCTGACGGTATCACGCGGGCCACACAAAGAACGTCAAAACTTAGGCATTTATCGCCAGCAGGTCATTGGTAAGAACAAGCTCATTATGCGTTGGCTATCCCATCGCGGTGGTGCACTCGATTTCCAAGAGTTCAAGCGGCAGAACCCGGGCAAAAACTTCCCTGTGGCTGTGGCACTAGGTGCCGACCCTGCTACCATTCTTGGTGCGGTGACGCCGGTACCAGATAGCTTGTCCGAGTATGCGTTTGCTGGGCTACTGCGCGACGGAAAAACCGAAGTAGTGAAGTGCTTAAGCTCTGATTTACAAGTGCCAGCGCATGCCGAAATAATTCTCGAAGGTTATATTGCACCGGATGAGACGGCGCCAGAAGGCCCATACGGTGACCACACGGGTTACTACAATGAAGTGGACTCCTTCCCAGTTTTCACGGTGACGCACATCACTCAGCGCCAAAAACCGATTTACCACAGCACCTACACCGGTCGTCCACCCGATGAGCCAGCGATTCTGGGTGTGGCACTGAATGAAGTGTTTGTGCCGATCTTACAAAAGCAGTTCCCAGAGATCGTAGATTTTTATTTGCCGCCGGAAGGCTGTTCGTATCGCGTTGCCGTAGTCACCATGAAGAAACAATATGCGGGTCATGCGAAGCGCGTCATGATGGGCGTGTGGAGTTTCTTGCGTCAATTCATGTACACCAAATTCGTGATTGTGTGTGATGACGATGTGAACGCTCGCGACTGGAAAGATGTCATTTGGGCCATGACTACGCGCATGGACCCAGCGCGTGATACGGTATTGATTGAGAACACGCCGATTGATTATCTCGATTTCGCGTCGCCAGTGTCCGGATTAGGTTCGAAGATGGGTATGGATGCCACCAACAAATGGCCCGGTGAAACCGACCGCGAATGGGGTGTACCTATAGTTATGGATCCAGCAGTTAAAACCCGAGTCGATGAACTTTGGGACGAGCTAGACATTTTGCCAGTGCAAGGAAAATCATCATGATGCAAACACTGACTTGCAGTATTGTCAGTATCGATGCGCTCACACCCATGGTGTATCGGGTACTTTTAGAGCCACCACAAGCAGTGAAATTTGAAGCCGGTCAGTATCTGCAGGTGGTGATGGGTGAACGCGACAAACGCCCATTTTCGATTGCGTCTTGCCCGAGCAATCCTGAATTGTTCGAGTTACATATTGGTGCGCATCCGGACAACCGTTATGCGACTGAAGTGATGGAACGACTACAAACGCAAACGACGATTACCGTAGAAGCACCATTAGGCAACGCATTCTATCAAGCCAACAATGATCGGCCGCTAATCCTCGTGGCTGGCGGTACAGGCTTTTCCTATACCTGGTCGATACTGCAATCACATCTGCAGTCCGGTTCCAGACGTCCAATCACTTTGTATTGGGGTGGCCGTGAACGCGCTGATTTGTATTTCCATCAGCAGTTACTCGAACTGGCTGAGCGATATGAGCATTTTTCGTATCGGCCCGTCGTCGAAAACGTCAATGGTGAGTGGAAAGGTGCGGTTGGACTTGTGCATCATGCGGTTCTCGCTGAACAAAGTGATTTGAGCGAAGCCGATGTTTACGTTGCCGGTCGGTTTGAAATGGTTCGTGTGATTCGTGATGACTTCCACGCCAACGGGCTGCCATTGAATCAATTGTATGGCGATGCGCTAGCCTTTATTTAATTCGTCTATTTTATCAGCAGCAGGGCTTTGTTATACTGCTGCGGCATTACCAAGGGGTGCCCAAGCGCTATGCGCACGGGCTGAGATGCAAAATGCGAACCCTTTGCACCTGATCCGGTTAATACTGGCGTAGGGATGGTAGCTTTCAAACTCCATTGTAATACCTGCCCAACCGGATTGTTTCTCTTTGCAGTAACAAGGAAATAATCCATGTCTCAATTGAAATTTTCGACCTTAGCGTTAGCGCTGGCCAGTGCTTTCTCGGCGACTGCTGTGCAAGCACAAACAGAGCCGACTGACATTCTTGAGCGCATCACGATTACTGGAGAGTATCGCGCCACCACCATCGATGAAACGCCTACTAGCGTCACGGCTATCGTTAATGCCGAGTTTGCTGAACGCGGCGCCTCTCACCTCGAAGACGTTTTGAATAAACTGCCGAATGTGAATTTTTCCGGCGGCAGTTCACGTGCTCGATTTATTCAAATTCGTGGTATAGGTGAGCGCAGTCAGTTTGTTGATCCAATCAATCCATCTGTGGGTTTGCTCATTGACGGTATTAACTACAGCGGACTTGGGCAAGCGGCACAGCTGTTTGATATCAGTCAGGTAGAAGTGTACCGCGGTCCACAAAGTGGCCGTTTTGGCGCGGATGGCCTAGCTGGCATGATTGTCCTCGAAAGCACGCGCGCACAAGCCGAGTTCAGTGGTCTCTGGCACTTAGGCATCGGTAATTATGGCGAGCGACAGGGCGGTTTAGCCCTTGGTGGTGAACTAGGTGCGCTTGGTACTGCACGATTTAGTGTCTACCAGCAGCGCTCGGATGGCTTTACCGAAAACGTCTACTTACAACGTGACGACACGCAGAGTCGCTCGGAGCGAATGGCACGCCTGAACGTGTTTAGTGATCTCGCAGAAAACTGGGATTTGCAAACGACCGTGCACGCGCTGTCACAAGACAATGGTTATGACGCTTTTTCGCTCGATAATACTCGCCAAACCTTGTCGGATGAGCCGGGTGAAGATGACTTAAGTAGTTTCGCCGCCCGAACGGCACTCACCTACACTGGCTTTGAGTCGAGTGAGTGGTTGGTGTCGTATTCATACCTGGATGCAGAAAGCACCTATTCTTACGACGAGGACTGGAGTTTCGTGGGCATTGCGCCGGGCTGGGAGTACTCTTCTTTTGATAGTTATCAGCGTGATCGGCAAGATCATACACTGGAGCTTCGTGGGCTTAGTACCCAACCTGTTCAGATGTTAGGCGCAGAGCATGACTGGGTTGTTGGCCTATATCGTTACCAACGTGACGAACGCTTACAGCGTGATTTTTTCAACTTTGACTTGGGGAGCCCAGACCGATTCCTCAGCGATTACGATAATCGCCATTTGGCTGTATACGGCGAGCTTTCCAGTTATTTGAACCGTGATTGGACTTTGACCACAGGGTTACGCGGTGAACGCTATGACAATCCGTACACCGACAGCAATGGTGTGATTGAAGAGCCCAATGCCACTATGTGGGGGGGGCGTCTGAGTTTGAGTTATCAAGGGCAGGCAGGCCATCTTTACTACGCCACAGTGGCTCGTGGTTATAAGCCTGGTGGCGTCAATGGTGAGGCTTTGGGGAAAGCACAAGATCCCAGCCTCACTGAGCTGCGAGAGTTTCTGCAGGCACGATCAACCTTTGCGCCAGAGTTACTCACTAGTTTAGAGCTAGGCCATAAGTGGGCATCAGCAGATGGGGCGATGGCACTTCGTTCAGCGCTGTTCGTTCAAGCACGAGATGACGTACAACTGAAAGGTTGGATCAATCGCGACCAATCGTTCGTGGGCTACCTACAAAATGCTGCCAGCGGCAGTGTGTCCGGTGTTGAAGTTGAGTGGGATTATCAATGGACCGAAGCTGCTAATTGGTTTGCAACGCTGGCTTGGTTGGATACTGAGATTGATGGATTTGTTACCGAAGACGGCATTGACATGACTGGTCGTGATCAAGCTCATGCGCCGAACTACCAAGCGAATGTCGGTTTGAGATACGACATTTCTGATGCGGTGACGGCAGTCGTCCAAGTCGATGCTAAAGACGGCTACTACTACTCAGATTCACACTTCAGTCGCGCTGAGGCAGTTGAGTTGCTGCATGCTCGGATCGATTGGCGAGTGGGCGGCTGGAATTTGAGTGCCTGGGCGCGTAATCTGACCGATGAGACCTATGGCATACGAGGCTTTTTCTTTGGGAACGATCCGAGAATTGAATACGCCGCTCGCACATACGAGCAGTTCGGCGAGCCGCGCCGCATTGGGTTTACTGCAAGATACGCATTCTAATGCAGTGGCTACTTGAACAACTGGCACTAAGTTCACCGTGGGAGTTACTCGCGGTGGTCTTAGCGGTGACGTATTTAGTTTTGGCTGCGCATCAGTCGCTTTGGTGTTGGCCGGCCGCTGCTATTAGCTGCACCATTTATATGATTCTCATGTATCACGCTCAACTGTATATGTATGCGGCGCTCAACGTTGTTTACATTGGCATGGCTGGTTATGGTTATTGGCAATGGCGACGGTCACCAGCTCCTGCCTCAGTAGCAATGATTGAACTGGGTTGGCGCGGACACATCAAGCTTATTCTACTATGGTCGGTAGTCGCCGCGCTGGTCGCAATGCTGTTGCTTAGGTACACTGATGCAGAGGCAGTCTGGCTGGATACCTATCTGGCGGTTTTTAGCGTTGTCGCAACTTGGTTGCTGGCGCGCAAAAAATTCGCAACTTGGTATTATTGGCTGGTGATTGATTGTGCGTATGTTTACTTGTTTATTTTACAAGGATTTGTCGCAACGGCGCTGCTCCATGTCATTTATGTAGGATTAGTTTTCTACGCGATGTGGCAATGGCAGCGCGAAGCACGTAAATAACAATGGCAGTTTATGCAGCAGCAATGGCTTACTAGTTTACCCATACATGGTGTGATCAGCACTGCGCCCCTGTTGCGCGGTGTTGCGAATGATGTGTATCGCATCAATACCACCAGCGGTAGTTATGTCCTCAAACACTTTCGTTACGACCACCCTTATGGTCTTGATCGCGCGCAAGAGGTCGAAGTTCAGCGTCAGCTCGCCGCGCATGCTTTAGCGCCTGAAGTGATTTATTTTGATCTTGCACAAGGCGTTATGTTGCAACCTTTCATTGACGCAGCGGACTTGGCTCATTCCGAGTTAGGTGTCAGTGATCGGATTCAATATTTGGCTGAAGTGAGTGCGCATATTCATCGCTTACAAATAGAAGTGCCAGTGTGGTCGCTCCGACTGCGGTTGAAGCATTATTGTGATGGCTTAGCAAAGTTTGACGCGGAGCGCGCGCGGCAGTTTCAAAAGCGCTTGCAGCCCTATAAAAAACTGATTGAAGGTTTTGGCGCGCACCCGACGTTTTGTCACAATGACTTGGCTTACCATCATGTGTTTGTGTCCGAACCACCATTGGTGATTGATTGGGAATATGCAGGCATGGGTGATCGCAACTTTGATTTAGCGAGCTCAATGCAAGTGAACCAGTTTGATGCGCGTCAACAAATGGCCTTTTTGAACGCTTATGAAGCCCAAGCTGGTGTACAAATTAATCGCGACATCGTGCTGGACTGGTTGGGACTAGTCGAGACGATCAGTCAACTATGGTACGAACTGCATCATAATTTGCAGCAACAAATGCGCTGAACGGAGGCTGGATGAGCAACACGGACGACCAAGACTTAGTCGAACGCATGTATGGCTATCTTGCTGATGATGAAGATGCTCGAGTCTGTAAAGACATTCCAGACAGTGCTTGTGCCGACCAGCCGCAAGCGTTCGTTGCTCACCTCATTGCTCTAACCCTCACCAAACTCGGTGATTCCCTCGTCAGTGCCAGATTGGTCTTGCCGTGGCTATTGTCGAGCTTAGGCGCTCCAGCGGCGTTTATTGCGGCCTTAGTGCCGTTGCGTGAATCTTTGGCTTTACTCCCACAATTGATTGTCGCACAGCAGCTGCGTGAAACGCCCATCCGCAAATGGTTTTGGGTAGCAGGAAGTTTCGGTCAAGCCGCGGCATTAATCGGTATGCTCGTGACTGTTTTGACGCTCTCTGGCGAGACTCTGGGCTGGGCAATAGTTATTTTACTGGCAGTCTTTAGTATCGCGCGGGGCGTCTGCTCTGTGGCGATTAAAGACGTGCAAGGTAAGACTATTTCCAAAACCCGACGCGGAAGGATGTCCGGTTTAGCGGCTTCCACAGCCGGTTTATTGTCAGTTCTCACTGCAGGCGTAATCCTATTTGCACCGCAGGTATTCGATGAACAGTGGCTGACCGATGGGAGTCCATGGCTCTTCGCTGGGTTACTTGGTTTTGCCGCGCTACTTTGGGCCTCTGCAGCACTGGTGTATGCGCAAGTTCCGGAAGTGCCGGGTGCAACGAGTGGCGGCGGGAATGCGTTGACCGAAGCAGTGCGCTCACTCCGACTGTTGTGGACGGATCGTCAGTTTGGTCAGTTTGTTCTTACTCGAGCGCTATTGGTTTCATCAGCATTTGCCATTCCCTATATTGTGGTGGTAATTCAGCGCAGCGGTGATGGCTCTCTGACGTCCCTCGGCGGCATGATGTTGGCGAGTGGGCTTGCCGGATTAGTCGCTGGACGCTTTTGGGGACGTTGGTCCGACCGAGCGAGCCATCACGTCATGGCGGCTGCGGCATTGATGTCTTGTCTGGTGATGTTAGCAACATTGCTCATGTACCAGTTTGAGGATCAGTGGTTGAGCTTCCAATGGGTCGGCGCGCTACTCATCTTCAGCGCAGCGGTAGCGCATCATGGAGCACGCGTGGGGCGAAAAACCTATTTAGTCGACATGGCAACTCAAGACAACCGAGCGCAATTCACTGCGGTTTCGAATACGGTGATCGGCTTAGTATTATTACTAGGTATTCTGCTCGGCCCACTGGAATCAGCTGCGGGCATCAGTGTGGTGTTGGGCTTATTGATTGTTTTAGGAATGATCGCCGGACTACGAGCGCTAACGCTTCCAAACCCCCAAAAAGACAGTGAACAGTGAATAGGTAACCGTGAATCGACAAACAAAAAACCACCAGTGTGAACTGGTGGTTTTCGCTAGTAACTATTATCTATTAACTATTCACTATTAGTTCGGTTACTTGCCCTTGATGATGCCGTACAGGCCAATCACGACCGCAACCGCTCCACCGATCAGATACCACATGGCTTCATCAGTTGTTTCACCGGTTACAGCTTGAGAAACTTCAGATGCTGCTGAGTCGTATGCTTGATAGCCGAAATACAGCAGAATAATTCCAACCACTAACAACACGATTCCTACGAGTTTGTTCATACTTAGCTTCCTTTTTTATCAGAGAGTTAGGGTACTACGTATCTAGCATAGCAAAACTTCTGTGATTAGCTACTAAGCAAGGTAAGCATTTAACATCCAAGCAGTTTTCTCTTGTTCTTTGATGTAGTCGCTCATCAAAGCGGACGTACCTTCGTCGTCGGACTGGTTCGCTAAGTCAAGGATTTCTCGTTGCAGGCGAATCGTTGTTTTATAGCTTTCCAACACTTCACGGACGCAGGCTTGGCCGTCGTGAATATCCTTCGTTTCTTGAATGGTGCTGCTCTTGATATAAGTCGAGTAAGCATGCAAGGGACGCTGGCCTAGCGTTAAGATGCGCTCGGCAATTTCATCAATTTTCAGCAATAAGTCGTTGTAAGTTTCTTCAAATTTAACGTGCAGTTCAAAGAAGTCTCGACCTTTCACATTCCAGTGGAAGCCGCGCACGTTCATGTAGAAGATTTGATAGTTGGCCAGTAACTCGTTGAGTCGTTCAGCAAGCACTTCTGCGTTATTCCGCTCAAGACCAATGACATTCAGTTGTGACATACAGAACTCCTTGTTAATAGGTCAATTTATCTAACCAATATAGACTAGTATAGACAACAAGGAGTTCCATTAAAATCGATTAAACCCGATTGAGTTCATCGATCTTGCCATCGCGGATATGTTCTTCACCACGTTGTTTAGCCAATTGAATCTGCTTTTCACGCTCGGCAAAGCGCTCTTTTTGTTCAACAGAAGTCTTGTCGAAACAATGTGGACAGCTCACACCTTTTTGGTAGTGTTCAGATTCTTTTTCGGCTTCGGTGATTGGCATACGACAGGCGTAACATTGGTCATAATCACCCTGCACTAAGCCGTGGCCAACAGTCACGCGCTGATCAAAAACAAAGCATTGACCATTCCAGGTGCTCTCTTCAGCGGGCACTTCTTCCAAGTATTTTAAGATGCCGCCCTTGAGGTGATACACCTCTTCGAACCCTTGTGATTTCAAATAGGCCGTAGACTTCTCACAGCGAATACCACCGGTACAGAACATGGCAACTTTCTTGTGCTTTTCTGGATCGAGGTGGTCTTTCACATATTCAGGGAACTCGCGAAAGCTCTCAGTATTCGGATTGACAGCGCCGGCAAAGGTGCCGACTGCATATTCGTAATCATTCCGTGTATCAATCAGCAGTACTTCAGGATCGGTAATCAATTGATTCCAATCTTTCGGATCGACGTAGGTGCCGACAATATTCTTTGGGTCGACCCAGTCGACGCCCATAGTGACGATCTCCTTTTTGAGCTTCACTTTGGTGCGATAAAAAGCTTGGGTGTCACTGGGTGATTCTTTGTGTTCGATATCAGCAAATTCGGAGCGACTGCGAATAAATGCGAGTACCGCATCAATATTTTCGCGAGTGCCACAAATAGTACCGTTGATACCCTCACGGGCGAGAAGCAGGGTGCCTTTGACTTCGTGATTAACCAAACATTGGTAGAGTGGCTCACGGTAGTCGGCAAAATCATTCAACTCCACAAACTTGTAGAGTGCAGCGCAAATATACATAGCATTTCCTTTTGGCGGTTCGGATCGCAAATCCGAGGTCAAAATTGCGCGCGGATTATAGCATAAATTTACTCGTTCAGAAGACTCTCGACGCGTGGCTTCAGACTGGCGAGCCCATATTGCTCACCCAGTGCAATGGCTTCTGCAGCTGTCGCGCCTTGGTGCCATGCTGCGCGCAAGGCAATCATGGCTCCTACCCGATTACCACTGCCACAATGCATCAGCATTTGTCGATTGCGGTTGGCAGTTACAATCTGGTCAAATTGAGCAACGGCTTCACGGGTTAAATCATTGCCGCTCGCTATGGGAATGTGGAAATAGTCTAGATTCGCCTCTGCCGCCCAAGAAGCTTCAGGAATATCTTGAAGCTCTTCAAAACTCTGCAGATTGATGACTACTTCTCCGCCTTCAGCCGCAAAGGCGGTGAGTTGTTCAGCGGTTGGTGGGCCAGCAGAAATTCGCCCGGGTACGGGAACTCGGATATTGGCCATATTCTGAAGTGATTCTGGAATTTTTGAGATTTGTTTGGGATGCGCTACAGTCATAACGAGACCGCTGACAACAATGATAAATAGTGTGAGAAGGCGGCGCAGCATGGGAACCTCCATGAGTTCTCAGAGTCAGTGTTAAACCGAGTTTAAGCAATAAGGATAGTCTGAATGTGGCAGAAGGTCATTATTCCTTTTAGCGTAAGTTTCATATTGATCGGGTGCTCAGAACCAGAGCCCTTGGTAGAGCCGAGCACCGTTTATCAATGTGCGGCGCTGACCTTGACTGCGACGGTTACGGATACTGGATTAGATATTCAGTTACCAGACCAAAGCTATGCGTTGGTAGAGACCATATCTGCCTCGGGTGCACGGTATCGTGATGATGACTTTGCCATTGAGTTCTGGAGCAAAGGAAATGAGGCAACCCTGATTATCAATGGCGAACCGTTTCCCCTGTGTATCGAAGAAGGAACCTTACCCACTTCCTTCAGTGCGCGAGGCAACGAGCCGTTTTGGCTTGCTAGCCTAACCGGTCAAACACTGACAATGCGAGAGCCGGGTTCCGAGCAAGAGTTAACAGTAGAGGCGCCACGGTTAGTGGAAGATGAGCCGATAATGACGTGGTCCATTGCCGCTGAAGACGGCCTAAACTTGATGATTCTCGATCAATACTGTCAAGACTCGATGAGTGGGCAGAGTTATCCCTATACGGCATATCTGGGGCGTGAGGGTGAAAAAGAAGCGGGTTGTGCCGGTGACCCACGCCAATTGTTGGAGGGTGTTACGTGGCAATTAGCACAGACAGCGTCGGAGCAAGCGCCCACTATACAATTTATTCCTGAGTCCAATGTGGCCGGCTTTGCGGGCTGTAATCGGTATCGTGGAACTTATCAGCTGACCGGTGAGGGGTTACAGTTTAATCCGCTCGCTGCGACGAAGATGCTTTGCGATGAGACTGCCATGGCAGTTGAAGATGAATGGTTCCGTCAATTGACCGAGGTACAGAGCTTTCGACTCGATGCTGCAGGTGAACTAGACTTAGTGTTAGCCGATGGCAATGTGATTCAACTGCAACGTAAAAATTAATTCAATGCGACACAATCCGACGTGCAGCAATGCTAGTGTCGGAGAGCATGATTCGATAGGATGACGTCATGCAACAGAGGATGCCGCATGAGTGATTTGACACCAGGATTTATCGTCGCGCACAGCCATAGGTTAGAGGAACTGACCGATTTAGTTGTGCGCCTCACAGGGACGTATCCTCTACCCCCTTTAGTAAATGAAACCCTGTTGGTGCAGTCGAATGGTATTTCGCAGTGGTTGAAGATTCATTTGGCCGAAGCGGCGGGCATCGCGGCCATGTTGGACGTGACCTTACCTGCACGATTTCAATGGCAAGCCTACCGTGCTGTATTAGGTGACGAGCTACCCACCACATCGCCCTTCGACAAAGATCGTTTGACCTGGCGAATTCTCCGCTTACTGCCTGATTTGTTGCACCAGCAACCCGACGACTTTCAGGGGCTGGTACAATATCTCGGTGACAGCGACGAGCCACGCAAGTGGTATCAATTGTCTGAGCGGCTCGCTGATTTATTCGACCAATATCAAATGTATCGTGCTGACTGGTTGGCTGATTGGGCGAGTGGTGGAACGCAACAAGCGGATGCTGAGAACAATTGGCAGCCAATTTTATGGCGTGCGTTGCTGCAAGATGTTGGCGCGCAGCAATGGAATAATCGCGCGCAGTTACACCAACAGTTTATTCAATCCGCACGGCAATTAACGCCGGCTACTCGTCCTAAAGCGCTGTCGCCGCGCGTTATCGTCTTTGGGATTTCGAGTTTGCCCCAGCAGTTACTTGAGCTGCTCGACGCCTTGAAAGGATGTATGCAAATTGTACTGTGCGTGCATAACCCCTGTCGTTATCACTGGGCCGATATTATTGATGGCCACGAGTTGATGCGCTTGGAGCAACGGCGGCATGCATTTAAGCCCGGCATGCAGGCAGATATGCATGAAGATGCTCTGCATGCACTCTCCAATCCGCTACTAGCCGCCTGGGGCAAGCAAGGCCGAGATTATATTCGCCTGCTCGATCAGTTTGATGAGACACGACAGAAAAGTGAGTCGTTGCGAGAGTTGAGTTTTGAACTCTTTGACGGCGCGCCACCGACTTCACTACTGCAGGAGATCCAACTCGATATTTTAGAGTTACGATCCGCAGAAGAGCGGCTTCAACTGGGTAGTGATACCGAGCCGACTTATGATCAGTCGCTGCATTTTCATAGCGCACACAGTCCACAACGAGAAGTGGAAGTGTTACACGACCAGTTACTCGCCGCTTTTGCGCAAAATCCCGATCTACGGCCGCGAGATATCATGGTGATGGTGCCTGATATTGACCGCTATGCGCCCCATATTAATGCCGTGTTTGGTAAGTTGGATCGCAAAGACCCGCGGTATATCCCTTATACTCTGGCTGACCAAGGCCAGCGGCATCAGCAACCGATGCTGATTGCGCTGGAATACCTGGTAACGATTCGCCATCAGCGGCTTACCGCCAGTGCACTCCTTGATATTCTGCAAGTGCCTGCAGTGCAAAAACGTTTTCAATTACAACCCGAGTGGTTGCCGCTATTACAGCGTTGGATTGATGGTGCCAGTATCCGCTGGGCACTACATGCCGAGCATCGGGAGGCGTTAGGAGTGCCGGCTGATGAGGGGCGGAACTCATGGTTGTTCGGCTTGCAACGGATGTTGCTGGGGTATGCCGTAGGTGCCTCAACGACTCATGCGGAACCGTCACTTTGGAGTCAAACCGAGCCTTATGTTGAAGTCGCCGGTTTAGAAGCACAAGCAGCAGGAGCTTTGGCAGAGTTACTTCATACGGTTGAAGATTATTTTACGCAGAGCGAAGCCGCTCGCTCTGCAGCAGAATGGCAGGCGCTCTTGAGTGACTTTGTGGATGCCTTGTTCGCACCCGAGTCGGATTTCGATATTGCACTGGTAAGCCGCATTCATGAGCAACTAGCTGCATGGTCCGAAGCGACCATGGCAGCAGAATATACTGCGCCGATTGATTTGACGGTGGTGATTGAAAGCTGGCTCAGCCGGCTTGATCAAGCCAGTCTGCAACAGCGGTTTCTGGCTGGTAGTGTGAATTTCGCTACCTTGATGCCGATGCGTGCCATTCCCTTTCAATGGGTCTGCCTGTTGGGGATGAATGATGGCGATTATCCACGTTCACAAAAGCCGTTTGATTTTGATTTGATGGCTCGAGATTATCGACCGGGCGATCGTTCACGTCGTGATGATGACCGTTATTTGTTTCTCGAAGCATTATTGTCCGCTCGTGAGAAGCTCTACATCAGTTGGTGTGGGCGCAGTATTCGAGACAATAGTGAGCGACCGCCATCGGTACTGGTGAGTCAACTGTTGGAGTATGTGCAGCAATGTTGGCCACAATTTAAGTCAGAGCAGTTGATTCAGCAGCATGGTTTACAACCCTTTAGCTGGCAGTATTTCGAGCGCGGTGAGCCGAGCAGCAGGGCACCGTTCACTTATGCCCATGAATGGCGTTTGGTGCATGACGTACAGCAGCAACTCGCTCAAACTCAACCGCTATCCGATTGGTACTATGACAGTGCATTTACCGCGCGCCACTTAGCCGCTGCACTCGAGCAACCAGCGAAACTCTTATTCAACTTGCGGTTTGAAGTGTATTTCGGTGATCGTGATGCCACTGTGGAAGATGAAGAACGCTTCGCGCTGGATGGTTTAAGTACTTACCAGTTGCACGAGCCTTTGCTTGATGCTTTGGTGGATAGTCTTTACGAAGATACACAGGCGCCTTGGGAAGCAAGTCTCAATCATCAAATGGAGCGCTATGTGCGCGCTGGAATCCTACCCGCTGGTGCCGCGGGCGCAACGATGTCGACGCACTTTCAACACTTACTGGCTCCGAATGCGGAGGTGTTATTACAGTGGCTTACGGCTTATCCCGAGTCCCTGCCAATGCAACATCTCCAAGCCGAATGCAGCATCAATCAGCAACGTGTCAGCGTGGAATCGATAGCGCGCCGCGTTCGAGTGAACGACTCTGGTCAGCGCTTATCGATTTTGGTGAAGGCGTCTAAGTTGGTGGATAGCAAAGGGCAAGGTCGTCCGCATTACGCTTTGGCTGCTTGGGTCGAGCATGTGCTCCTCAACCAAGAAGCACCCACCACCACATTGGTCTTAGGCCAGGTCGGAATTCTGGAATTGAAGCCTTTAGATGCCAACGTTGCTCGCAACTATTTGCAACTGCTATTACGCCACACGCATCAAGCTTTGCAACAACCTATCGGGTTAGATTTTGAAACCATATTCGAGGGCTGGTCGCAAAGCTATAAGCAAATGGATGAACTGATTCAGCAGCAACAGCCTGAAGTCAATCATGAGAAAGCTGCCAAATTTTATGAAGAGAGCAATCAATTCTCTCCTGCGCGGGTTGAGCGAGCGATTTACAGTGGCCGATTGTTCCCAACCTATAGCCAGTTGATCCAAGATGAAGCCTTTTTGAACACTGCACCGCAGTTGTATTTACCTTTATTGTCAGCTTTATTTGGCGCGACCGCAGTGGAGGAACAGTCATGAGTGACTTACTGAATCCACTGACATTCCCATTGCATGGCAGCCGCTTGATTGAAGCGAGCGCGGGAACAGGCAAAACTTATACCATTGCCGCGTTATATCTGCGGTTGATTCTCGGTCATGGAGAAGGTATTGAGCGGACTTCGGCGTTGCGGCCGGAAGATATTTTGGTGGTGACTTTTACGGAAGCTGCAACCGAAGAGCTGCGTGATCGCATTCGGGCTCGCTTGAGCGAGGCGGCAAGCTATTTTCGTCAACAAATTGATATCGACGATGAGTTTTTACAGGCGTTGCGGGCAGATTATGCTGAGTCGCAATGGGCCCTGTTAGCCCGTCGTTTAGACCTTGCGGCACAATCGATGGATGAAGCCGCAGTTCATACCATCCACGGCTGGTGTAACCGGATGCTCCGAGAACATGCGTTTTCAACGGGGAGCTTATTTACGCAGCAACTGAACACCGACAATGACGAGCTATGGTTAACGGTTGCACAAGATTATTGGCGGACCTTTGTCGCGTCTTTAAGGGCTGAGCAGCAAGCCCATTATTTGCTGTTCACCAACAAATTCGGTAACCCAGAAGAGCTACTCAAATCGACTCGAGGACTCATTCAAGCGCCTCTGACAGACAGTGACGCTGGCGATGCTAAGTCTCCTACCGACATCATTACTGAGCGCTTTCAAGCGGAGCAGCGGCTCCGAGAGCAGCATCACCAACTGCCGTGGCGCTCCTTTGTGAATGACCTGCGTGAGTTTTTGGAACGTCATCTCGTGGCCAAACATTTCAATGGCCACAAGGTTAAGAGCAATTATGTGGCAGCATGGCTTCAGGTTCTGGAAACCTGGGTGGATTCATTGGATCGTGGTGACGCCTTATTGGCTCCCGAACTGACCGATGCGGCGCGCCGGCGTTTGAGCGAGGAGGGTATTCGCGAGGCAGCGAAGGTCGAGTTAGCCGATATGCCTAATTTTGCCTTGCTGGAAGATTTATATGCTGCGGTTGAGCAGTTGCCTGATGTCGGCCAACCGCTTTTGCAGCATGCTGCACAGTGGCTACGCCAGCGCTTTCGAATGATTCAAGCGCAACGAGCTGAAATGGGTTTTGATGACATGTTAACGCGCTTGCGCGATGCTTTGTCCGGACCTCAAGGCGAGCAACTTGCCACGGTCATTCGCACTCAGTTTCCAGTGGCGATGATTGATGAATTTCAAGATACCGATCCCGTGCAATATCGCATCTTCGATACCGTGTATCGGTTGGCTCAGAATGACCCAAACACCGGACTGTTTATCATCGGTGATCCTAAACAGGCCATCTATTCGTTTCGTTACGCGGATATTTATAGTTATCTCGAAGCCCGAGCAGCAACCGCTGGACGACATTACACGCTTGCGAAAAACTTCCGCTCGTCAGCAGCCATGGTAGCGGCGACTAACGCGCTCTTCGAGCATGCGGAACAGACTCCTCAGGGAGCCTTTCGATTCGCGACAACTGCGGATAATCCGGTGCCATTTCGACCCGTTGCGGCACATGGGCGCAAGGACGCTTGGGTCGTACAAGGCAACGAAGCGCCGGCACTGGAAGCGTTTGTCCATGAACTTAGTGGCAAACCTAACAAAGAGGAGTTGCGGGGAGCTGTCAGTGCGCGCTGCGCCGAACAGATTGTGAATCTATTGAGTGATGCAACCTGTGGTTTCCAGCAAGCTGATGGCTCCATTAACCCAGTGCGGCCGAGTGATATTGCTATTTTGGTCGCGAACGGCAAGGAAGCGAAAAAGATCCGCGACGCTCTGCGAGCTCGTGGTGTGCGCAGTGTTTATCTATCTGACCGCGATTCGGTCTTTGCGAATCCACTCGCAATCGACGTTCTCCACATTTTAAATGCCAGCGCGAATCCGCGGGAACCGCAGCGAATCCGCACGGCGTTAGCAACCGCGCTGCTGGGTTTAAGCTTGACCGACCTTGACGCGCTAGCGACTGATGAAATGGCTTGGGATGCTATGGTCGATCGATTTACTATCTATCATGAACTGTGGCAGCAGAAGGGCGTACTTGCGGTATTGCATGCCTGCTTGCATGACTTTTCAGTACCCGCACAACTATTACGTTCTGACGATGGCGAGCGCCAGTTGACCGATGTGTTGCACATAGCTGAGCTGTTACAGCAGCAGTCTACGCTGCAAGACGGTATGGCTGGCCTACTGCGTTATTTGGCAGATCATATTCGGCATGCACGTGAAGGAAATCAGCAAACCAACTCGGCCGAACAGCAAGTCCGACTTGAGAGTGATAGCGAGCTGGTACAAGTTATTACCATCCACAAATCTAAAGGGCTGCAGTATCCACTTGTATTTCTGCCCTTTATTGCCGATGCGAAACCATTTCCCGGCAAATCAAACTTTCCAGTCGCTTACCATGACGAGCAAGGGCTATTAAAGTTTGTTTTTAGCAAAGATGATCAAACCGGCGTGGCTCGAACCGAGCATGAGCGACTCGCAGAAGATGTACGGAAATTATATGTCGCTTTGACTCGAGCTCAGTACGCAACATACGTCGATATCGCGCCGTTCCCGCAGTGGTCGCAAAGTGCGCTGGCAACGTTACTGGTGGGTGATGATGCTGAGTTAAAGGGAACCGATGGGATAGCAGATTTGCACATCGAAGGTTTAGCATTCGCAACGGTAACCAATGACCCTACAAAAACGATTTATCAGCAAGCACAGGCCGAACGGCTAGCCGCTCAAGTTTGCACATTCCCAGCGGAGCGTCAGTTAGAACGCTGGTGGCTGGCGAGCTATAGCGCGCTGACTTATGGTGATTGGATTCCGACTGCTGAAACCACCCAGCAACAGAATGCAACAGAGGCTGAGCGTGCTCGTGCTCTCGAAGAACAGGTTGAAGCGAGCACCCAAACTCCACGAGAAATGCATGCATTTCCAAAAGGTGCGCAGGCAGGAACCTTCTTGCATAACTTGTTGGAAGCAGCGGCGCATCAGGGCTTTGCTGCGGTTCAACAGAACCCGCTGGCTCTGGTGGAACAATCCGCAACTATGGCGCCTTGGTTAGAACATCAGGCAGTGCTGACGGATTGGTTGGGGGACTATTTAACGACTCCTATTCAGCTTGACGGCAGTGTTGTGACTTTGGCGGATTTGACCGTTTATCAGGCGGAGCCTGAATTTTGGTTTGCAGCGCAACAGGTGTCTGCAACGGCCATTGATAGCCTCGTCAAGAAACATACCTTGCAGCAAGCTGATCGTCCAAGTGTGTTACCAACGCAACTGAACGGCATGTTGAAGGGCTTTATCGACTTAGTATTTGAGCATGAAGGTCGCTATTACGTCGCCGATTATAAGTCCAATTATCTGGGGACAGATGCTTCCGCTTATTCCACTGAAGCCATGCGGAATAAGATCATTGAGAGTCGCTATGACCTCCAATACGTTATCTATACGCTGGCTTTACACCGGTTGCTACGTGCTCGCTTAGGTACGGAATATCATTACGAGACGCACGTTGGCGGTGCGGTCTATTTGTTTATGCGTGGCTATCGTCATGAAACAGGTGGTGCCTTTTTTGAGCGTCCACCGTGGGCTTTGATTGAGGCATTGGATGATTTGTTCGCGGGTGCGAAACCGGCAGGGAGCGACCAATGACGTTGATGGAAAGCTTAGAAAAGTGGTACGCCTGTGGCTGGATACGTGCAATCGATATGAATTTGGCACGCTACGTCATGCGAGCGACTGACGATGAAGTCAGTGCTGTTATTGCAGGCCTGACGAGTTATCAACTTGGGCGCGGTCACCCGCGGTTGGATGTTCGCGATTGTTGGCAATATCCAGGGCAAGTATTGGCGTTACCGCCGGAACATTCATTTTCACCTCTAGCTCGAGAAGCGACATCGCCACAAGATGTAATCGCTCGATTAGGGACACCGGAAGCGGTGCTACAACAGCTCGCGAATAGTGCTGCCACTCAAGGCGAGGACTCCCCGTTAGTTCTGGCTGGTGACTGTGTGTACTTGCGGCGCTACTGGCGCTATGAGCAAGTCATCAAACACGGACTGGCGCAGTTGATGCAAACCGCAACGAATCCCGATGAGGATCGGCTTTGCACCCTATTAACGCAGTTGTTCGGTGAGCCAGATAGCACAATCAGTTGGCAACGCATGGCCTGTGCGCTAGCAACACGCAGTTTGTTTAGCATTATCACGGGTGGGCCAGGTACCGGTAAAACCTACACGGTGGTCCGGCTGATTGCGACCTTGCAAGCCCTAAGTGCACAGCCGTTGCGAATCAAATTAGCAGCGCCGACAGGCAAGGCTGCGGCACGAATGACGGAGTCTATCCGCGCAGAACTCCCCAAACTGAATCAAAGCGGAATTCAGTTTCCAGCATCAGATGAAGCGACTACGTTGCACCGATTGTTGGGGACCCAGCCGCAGAGTCGAGCCTTCCGTCATCACCGCACGAACCCGCTGGCGTTAGATGTACTCATTGTCGATGAGGCATCAATGGTCGATGTCGAGATGATGGCCGCTATTGTTGACGCTCTGCCAAGCGGTGCACGGCTAATATTGCTGGGTGATAAAGATCAGTTAGCATCGGTAGAAGCAGGTGCCGTATTGGGACAACTCTGTCGCGGCGCCGATGCAGGTGCGTATGCGCCGGAATTGTCCGCTTGGCTTGGTCGTGTGAGTGGCCAAAGCATACCCGAAGCGATGCAAGAGTCAGGTGCATCGAACCCTTATTTGCAGCACGTCGTCATGTTGCGAACCAGTCGCCGGTTTAATGCGGAAGAGGGTATCGGCAAACTCGCGCATGAGGTCAATCAGCAACAGACAGCATGGTTACAGGGTTGGTTAGCTGGAGAGCAAGAGGCGAATGAAATTCAGTATTTTCCAGTCCGTGCTGCTGGGGATCAGAGGTTCCGTCAGTTTATCGAGCGTGGTTTTGCTGGTTTTCTCGCGCTGCTTGCGAATCGACCGGATGACGTGGCAGAAATTGATGCCTGGGCAGCAGAATTACTGACGCAATTAACTGAATTTCAGGTATTAGCGGCGGTGCGAGAAGGTGAATGGGGCGTGCGCGAACTGAACCAAAAGTTTGCGCTATGGTTACATGCCGAAGCCTTACGTGGCGGTATACTACCAACTTGGTATCACGGTCGGCCCATTATGATTACTCATAACGATTACAGTCTGAACGTCCGCAATGGCGATATTGGCGTGGTGCTGCAACGCGCAGCAGATGAGCCGCTGCGGGTGGCGCTGTGGTCAGAAAGTAAAGGGTCGGAAACGAAAGGGTCGGAAACAAAGAGTTCTGAAACAAAACCAGCGTCAGTTCGCTGGTTGCTGCCCAGTCGTCTCAGTCAGGTCGATTCTGTGTATGCCATGACTGTGCATAAGTCGCAGGGCTCAGAGTTCAAGCACACGGTGCTGGTGGTTCCAGATCGAGACAGTCCGGTGTTGACCAAGGAGCTTATTTATACCGGCATTACGCGAGCGAAGCAGCAATTTACGCTTGTGGCAGCCACTCCAGAGGTGGTGGAAACAGCAGTACTCAGACGCATCG
Source organism: Pseudidiomarina aestuarii (assembly GCF_048263735.1). Taxonomy (GTDB): domain Bacteria; phylum Pseudomonadota; class Gammaproteobacteria; order Enterobacterales; family Alteromonadaceae; genus Pseudidiomarina; species Pseudidiomarina aestuarii_B. The sequence goes on from NZ_JBLXDX010000004.1 coordinate 157,989, forward strand.
AGCGAAGTGGGGGACTCTAAGTGATTACGATTTCTCAACGCGTTGAAATTCAAGATGCTGAAATTGAATGGCAGTTTATTCGTTCAAGTGGCGCTGGTGGGCAAAACGTCAATAAAGTGTCGACAGCCGCACAACTGATCTTTGATATCCGCGCATCGTCACTACCTGAGTTTTATAAAGAAAGGCTACTCGCTAAGTCCGATCATCGTATTACTGCGAGTGGCAAGGTCATCATTAAATGTCAGGAAACGCGCAGCCAACTAACGAATCGTGAACTCGCGCTGGAACAGTTTATCGAGTTAGTGAAAAGTGTTGGTCGCGTGGCGAAAAAACGCATTGCGACCAAACCTACAAAAGCCAGCAAGAAACGCCGCATCGAGAGCAAGAAAAAGCGCGGTGATATTAAGTCACTGCGCAAAAAGCCACTCGATTAACTTATTTCGTCGCGCCCGGATAGCGAATCCACGATTGATTGCCAAGCTTCAGGATGTATTGATTGTTGTAATCCATGACTTTGACATCCTTATTTTCAGCGACCCACTCGGTAACCGGTAACGAATCGGCTATCGCTGCAGGATCGTAGGCACCACCCTGAAACGGTTGTTGCTCTAATATACCAACAATAGCAGCGGCGACGGCGCTTGGACCAGTGGTTCGAGAAACGCGCTGCGGTGCCACCCGCTGATTATTGATATCTTCGCCAAATAGCGAGATGAGTACGGGGACATGCGTTAAAGCTGGACTCGGAATATCGCGTAAGCCTGGAATTTGCATTTTATCGCCACGTAGCGCAGCACCATGCTCAGGAACAATAATCAACAGCACATTTCTGTTGCTGGCGCGAATATCTGTTTGCAACTGAAGTAAGTCATCGAGCAATTGTTGTGCCCGAAAACGGAAGCTTTCGAGACTATTGCCTGTGAATCCAGGCACTCGATTTCCATCGTGTAGGCTGGTGGTATTGTAAAAGCCTAGTCGCGGTTGTGAGCTGTCCACAGCCGCTGATACCCACTTGGAGAGGATCGGAAAATCCGCGTAAATCGGTTGTTCGTCAAATCCAGTCATCGCTACTGGAGTATCACCGAGTGGAACATCATTTTCCGCCGGTAGGCCACCGTGTTGATGGAGCTGCTGACGAAAATTATCAAACTCGCCGGTGTGATTCATCAAGAGTTCTGATCGGAAACCGTGTTCCGCTAAACGTTGCGGCAATAAACATTGTGGTGCAGGCTCAAACAAGTCGTCATGCGGCGCATGTCCGCATTGTGCTCGTAGTAAGCGCAGCGCAGCAGGACCTGAGTAGCTAGTGGCGCTGTTAAAGTTGTCCAAGACAATATCTGAGTTGCTAAACAGTGGATGTTGATCGAGCCCTGCAACCGCAAGATCATCCCAAGACAACGAGCAAATATTGACGACTAAGATATCGAAATCAGGTGTGAGCTGCACCGTCGCATCGAACAAGATTTGCGCTTGTTCCTCGTAAAACTGGGTCAAAAACTCATCTGGAGATGAGGGTCGGCGGGCGCCAGGAAGTGCATCAGCAGTTCCCGCAGGTAAACTGGCGACCACCTCTAAATCTTGCTGAGCCGATGGTGAAAACCAGACCAAACTAAACAGACCCAGAATAGCAATCATAGTCATTCTGAGCGTGCGAGCCATATACAGATAGATTATCCAACTGACGATGAGAATCGCGATGTACTCAAATTGAATGATACGACCTGATAGTTCCAGAATGTACTGCCAACTGAACGCAGTGACCTGCTCCCATTGTTCGAGCAGTCGGTTGAATGGCGGTAAATAACTCTCATAATAGAGCAACGCAATACCAGCAGGAATAGCGAGGACCTGCCTCAAGATGCGCAGCCAAACGTAACGTAATGGCACCACTAGCACAGCGATCAGCGTAAAATTATACAGCAGCGCAACTTGAACGAAGTCGAAATAGGCAAGACCCACTTTCACGAGAAAGTAGAAACTCCACCCCCCCAACCCCGGCCAACTGAAAACAGCACGATTGAGCAGTTGTTCGCGATGGCGAATATAATAATTCGGTTGTTTCATGAACGATTCACACGGCGAATTCGCACGTAGCGATATTGATAAATGCGGTTCATCACCCAGCTAAATGCTTGGCGTACCGTAAGGGATAGCAGTAGACCGGCTACTAAGCCAAGCACAAATGTGAGGGTGAGCAGTAAACTGAGTTGGTCATCAGGCATTATACGAGTCTCACTGTAATTTTGCCGGTTTGGCAGGGCGCGGGCTTGGAAAGAAACGATCATACGCTTCACTATCACGCTCTACCGTACCATCAACAAGTTGGAGTTGTTCACTGAAATCGGGTATTCGGGGCTTGCTGAGTAATTGGTCACGCGTGGTTTGCATCAAATAGACCGAGTGCATGCGCTCTTCTTCACGCAACAATGTTTGCACCGGCAATCCGAACAAAAATGTTAACGCCCTATCTGCATCAGCGGCGCGGCAGGCAAATAAGAAGAAGTAAACCCAGTGCCCATCACTGCTCGATAAATCACCTTCACGGCGATGTTTAAATGCCTTTAAGACATCAACACAGGTCATGCCAGAGCCCGGCTTGGCTCGTACCAACGTAAAATCGACACCTTGGCGCTCAGCCAGTTGCGAGAGGAAAACAATTTGCTCGGCAAAGTCATGAGCTGGCAAATAGCCTTGTAAGTGTTCTGGCACGAGCTGGTCGGTTAACTCATCGAAATGTTCAGGTAACCGACGGTTGTAACGCCAATCAACCGAGTTTTCGACGAGGCTGACGACCTGACTAAAGCGCAAGCCAAATGGCAACACCATAGTTGCCCCCGCTTGCATCAACAAACGCTCATCATGATGCCGAATCGCTTGGTCGCGTTCACGAATGTATAAACGTACGTAAGGGCCGCAAACTTTGCGAACCTCATAGACGTCACGCAGCAGCCGCTGCATGGTCTGCCCGCGAAAATAGCCGATGATCAGCGCGTCATCGCTCATCGGTGTTAAATGATCCAGCCATTCATCTGACTGATCCAGCATGTACCATTCAATAGGAGCGACATCACTACCATCAAGTGCGCCATTCACATAGTAAACTGGGGCTTGCTCACTTTGTAGCGAGTAATTCTCAGTGTTAGTACTCGGGTCTTCAACAACGGCAAAGCGCCCCTCAGGTTGAGCTTCGAGTCGCAGGTTTCGCTGAATGACGTGCGCACCATCAAACCAATGACTGATATCCCAACGCCAGTAGGGTTGGCCCTGATAAATGGAGCTTGAGCTGTGGCAATGGCAGGCGTTGGCAGCAAGAAATGAGCGCAACTGCGGCTCGTCTTTGTCACCATCGAGAATGACCAGAAGAATTTTTTGCTGATTGCGAGCCCAGCGACGCGCGGTCAGCAATCCACCTTGGTTTAGCATAAATTCCAATAATGCCGAATTGGACTGCGTAGAAAATTGCATGCAGATGACATCGTAGCTGTTACCAAGGCTAGACAGTGCTCTACCGAATCCCTCATGGGTATAGTGCTTAGCGGGTTTCCACTCGGCTATATCACTGCCTTTGCGACAGCTCGAAAGATCTAATCTATGGTCTTCAGGTAGATGACTCTCGACCATATAAAGTAAGCTTTGCTGTGCACACACATGCCAAACTAACCGGGATAGCCACTCGAGTTGTTCAACAACAACCAAATGCAACTGACCGGGTTCAATGTCTGGAATCTGATGTTCGAGCCCGTCGATAAAATTGTCGAACTCAATGCGCATAAGCGTCACCTAAAGAGTGGAGCCCAACGATTCAACGTCTCAATCATCGGGTTTTGATCTAACCTTATTGTAACGGCTTATTTAACTTTTTAAATATTTAATTCATACTGCTACCTCAAGTTCACGCGGAACTTGTATAGGCGAGGAATTACGATGACATCGATCTGGCGCGTCCACACGACAGCATCTACAGCTGAAGATATTCAGCGACTGCAAACGCAAGTAAAGCGACTCGCTGTCGACTATCAAGAAGTGGTCGAGACTGACCGTATCCAATCGATTCGCAAACGTTGGCGGCTCTTTGCTGAGCCCATCGCACAGCAGGAGTTTGAGAGCGAGGCTGAATCAACATGAAGTTGATTGCAGTCAAAGGGCTCTTCGGCGGTGCTGGTACAACAACCATCACCGCCAATCTGGCTCATGCAATGCGGCGCAGAAAGCACCCAGTTATTGCGTTAGACCTCTGTGCAACCAATAGCCTGCGCCTACACTTTGGGATGCCAATTGGTGATCCTCGCGGTTTGTTTCGCTCCGGTCAATTAGTGGAAGATCTGCGTGACGCTGCATTTGAAACTGACAATGGTCTCATCTATTTGCCGCATGGTGAGATTGATGAGCAGCCTGACCGCTCTGACATTGAAGGTATATTAGAGGGGCTTTACCAACTGCTGCAGCGGTTTGAATCGCCGCAAGAGCTCATCGTGTTTATTGACGTGCCGAATTCTGAGTCAACCATCCTCAACTGGTTAACAACACATGCTGAGCTTATGCTGCACGTGCTGACACCAGAGCCCCGTGTCTACCCAGCTTTGCGTTATTTTTCGCGAATTACGTGGCCGCAAATTCAGCATCAAGGTTTGCGTCATGCGATGCTTTTGAACCAGTGTGCGCCGCATCTTGAATTGAGCCGCGATATTGCGGACTTGTTGCGCCGTGAGCTGGATCCTCACTTGTTGGTGCCGACATTTATTCAGCGTGATCAGCATATTCCGGAAGCATTGGCGACCCAACAAACCACATTTGATTTTACTCTCGGTGCGCAAGCAAATGTTGAGTTTGCTGCTATTGCCGAGTGGCTCGAAGCCCAGCTAGAGGTGCAGTAGCCATGTTGTGGCTGGCGCAATGGCAGGAACAATGGCGAGAGGTGCGACGTAAGCAGTCGCGCTTGGCAGCCTTTTCCTATTTATTTTGGCTACACCTCGAAGTGATTTTGCTCAACACCGATGCGAGTGAGCAACTCGATCATGCTGACCAGCGGCTCCGGCTGAATTATTGGTTCCCTCATGTCAACTTTCAGCGCCCACGTTGGTTGGACCCGATTCGACTGGCACTGCAGGCTGTTTGGTTGCTGCTATTCAAAACCCAACAAGAGAGAGCGGATGGCTTGTCACGCAATAGTGACCGTACATCCATTCTGCAGCGATTAAATCCCTGGCAACACCGTAAGTTAGCGAATAAACCCGTACAATTTGCGACGTCAGGCTTCGAGCGATTTTTCCAGACTGTCTTATCACGCGAATGGATTCCATCGCAGACCCTACGTGTGTTTATCACCATTGGGGCAGCGCTCTTGGTTGCCTTGGTCATTTCGTTACCCATGGATGCCACCGACCAAGGTTTAATGCTGCTGTTCTTTTGGGCTTTGGCGCTGTGGGTGCGAAATTTACAGGGCCGCATCCCTATGTTGCTGATGGTGTTGCTGTCGGTGATTGTAAGTACGCGCTATCTATTCTGGCGGGTGACGCAAACTATCAACTGGGATATCCCGTTTGATGCGTCCTTGGGTATTTTACTGCTCATCGCCGAATCCTACGCGTGGCTGATTTTAGTCCTTGGTTATATTCAAACCGTGTGGCCGCTGGAGCGTCGAGTCGCACAGCTACCGGCTGATTCTTCGGTGTGGCCATCGGTGGACGTATATATTCCATCGTATAACGAACCTTTGAGCGTGGTTCGCAGCACCGTGGTGGCGGCAACCGCAATAGACTGGCCGCAAGATCGACTGAATATTTACGTGTTGGATGACGGCAAACGACCCGACTTTAAGGCATTCTGCGAAGAAGTGGGTGTCGGCTACATCGTACGAGCGGACAACAGTCATGCAAAGGCCGGAAATTTAAACCATGCCCTGACAATCACTTCGGGTGACTACATCACTATTTTTGACTGTGACCACATTCCCTCACGTGGCTTTCTCCAACTGACGGTGGGCTGGTTTTTTCAAGATCCTAAGTTGGCACTGGTGCAAACACCGCATCATTTTTTCTCTGCTGATCCCTTTGAACGTAACCTCTCGGTATTTCGCAGTCGGCCCAACGAAGGCGAATTATTTTACGGGCTCATTCAAGATGGCAATGACATGTGGAACGCATCTTTCTTTTGCGGTTCGTGTGCCATTTTAAAGCGTGGTCCGCTCGAAGAAGTGGGTGGTATTGCGGTTGAAACAGTGACGGAAGATGCACATACCGCTTTGAAGTTGCATCGGTTGGGATACAACTCGGCATACTTGAACATTCCTTTGGCAGCTGGTCTCGCCACTGAAAGTTTGTCGGCGCACATTGGTCAGCGCATTCGCTGGGCGCGAGGTATGGCGCAAATCTTTCGATTGGATAATCCATTACGTGGGAAGGGACTCAACTGGGGCCAACGTATTTGCTATGCGAATGCCATGTTGTACTTCTTGAATGGTATTCCACGAACCATCTTCTTGCTGGCGCCGTTAGCATTTTTGCTGCTGCACAGTTATATCGTTTTTGCACCCGCAGTGATGATTGCGATGTATGCCATACCACATTTGATTCATGCCAATTTAGCGAACTCGCGAGCGCAGGGTAATTACCGGCATTCGTTCTGGGCGGAAATGTATGAAACGGTTCTGGCTTGGTATATTTTGCGGCCAACAACGGTGGCGCTGTTTGCTCCAAAGCACGGACAGTTCAACGTCACCGCGAAGGGCGGCACTATTGAGAGAGATTATTTCGATCTCAACATCTCGCTACCCTATTTGATTCTGATCGGTCTGTCGCTCATTGGCGCCGGTTTTGGTATCTATTCTCTATTCTATGGCCCGCGGGATGAATTACTCACAGTGTCTCTGAACCTGCTGTGGATAACTTATAATCTATTTATTCTTGGTGGCGCATTAGCGGTAGCTGAGGAAGCGAAACAGATACGTGCCTCGCATCGAATTCGCGTCGATAGACCTATTAGCATCATGACCGCGAGCGAACACAGCTATGCCGCCGAGTTGGTTGACTTTGCCAGCTCAGGAGCCGGTATTCGATTCTATGATGAGCTACCGTTAGCGCCTGGCGACTCCATTCATGTGGTCATGCACCATGGCACTACTCGGCACGGTTTCCCAGCTCGAGTCGTCAGTATGCGTGGCTTGACCATTGGCGTGCGCTTTGAGTTTCCAGACAGTGCTGCGGAGCGAGCATTTTTACGGGCTACTTTCGCCCGCGCAGACGCATGGGTCGGTTGGCGATTCAACGAAACGAAAGATCAACCGCTATCAAGTTTGCGTGAAATTTTAGGGATCGGCTTGCGAGGATATCAGAACTTGGCTGTGCGCTTAGCACCGCCATTGGCTCCGGTACTCGGTTTGATCAATCGTGGATGGGGAGTCATCATGAGTGTGCTCCCGCAAGCTCCGGGTACAGGAGAGGAAGATGAATCACTGGGCGTTTAAACAAGCCAACATGCTGGCATGCCTATGGGTCGCTATGACCTTTATTGCAGCGCCAGTTGCAGCGCAGCAGCGGAATAACGATAACGACCAGACCGCACTAGAGCGCTTTGAGCCGATTACCGAGTTGCCACGCTGGACTGAGCGTTATGCGGTTGGCAGCATGACCACACAAGCTCCCTTGCGCATCAGCGGTATTAACTCGCAAATGACGATTGGCTTTGGTGGCCGGCTTGACCGTGTTGTCACTGGCGCTACGTTGCGTCTGAACTATCAAACATCACCCGCTATTATTGATGTGGTTACGCAAGTGCGGGTGTTGTTGAACAACGAGGTCACGGGCGTTATCCCGCTGCGGGCGGGTGATGCGGGAAACAATCAATCGGTGACGTTGCGCTTAGATCCGCGCTTGTTCGCACAATACAATGAACTCAGATTTGAATTGCTGAGTGAAGTGAATGTCGGGCAATGTACTTCGGCGTCACCATCTGCTTGGTTTGAAATCCTCCGTAACAGTGAATTACAGCTCGATTATCAACAGCTAAAAGTAGCCGATGAATTAGCCTTTTTTCCAGAACCTTGGTTCGATAAAAATGATTTCGGCAGCGCGTCATTGCAATTCATTTTGCCCCCGCAGCCCGAACTGCAAGAGACCGAAGCTTTAGGAATCATGGCGTCCTATTTCGGTATGCTCGCTGACTGGCGAGAACTCAAACTGGAAGTGCAGCGTATGCGCGTCGACGAACCCGATTGGGATGAAGACTGGCGCTTGCGGTGGCCGCGTAGGCACGCCATTGTGATGCTCACGAACGGCGAGCGACCATGGGCGCTACGTAACTATCCGCAGGTCACTGAACCGCAAGTCGAAATTATCGATAACCCTGCGTATCCAACCTATAAATTACTGGTGGTTGCAGCTCCAGAAGCCAGTGCACTGCGTGCTGCTACAGCAACCTTCGTGACTGGTAACCGTGGTTTGAGCGGTGCCAGCGCAACCATTAACCCAATGCCATTAGCTCCTCGCGAGGCTTATGCTGCACCGCGCTGGATTCCAATTGATCAGCCAGTCCGTTTTGCCGACTTAGTGGACCATCCAAGTGAACTGGAACGAAGCGCCTCGAATCGGTCACCAATTCAATTGGAGTTGCGTTTGCCACCGGATTTATTTACCTGGCAACAGTACGGCATTCCTATTGACCTGCGTTTTCGCTATACGCCGCCGATTGTCCGTGATGAAAGCCGTATGCTCGTGAGCGTGAATAACGAGTTCATCAAAGGCTTTACCATGACCGAGGCAGGTATCGAGAATGCCGAGGAACGAGTGCGGGTGCCGCTGATTGACGGTGGTCTATTTGCTGAAAATAACGTTCAAATACCTTCATTCAAGTTGGGCGCCATTAATCAGCTTCAGTTTGAATTCAGTTTTGGTTCGGTGAGTGACGCTTGTCGTGTTATGCCGCTGCAGAATGCTCGAGGTGCGGTTGATGGAAACTCATTGATTGATTTGCGTGGCTACGATCATTACGTTGCACTGCCGGACGTTCATTTGTTTGCGAAAACAGGCTTCCCATTTTCCAAATATGATGACTTGGCGCAGACGCGAGTTGTGGTGCCAGCACAGTTGACCGATGATATTGTTCAAACGCTAATGTCGGTGGTGGCTAAAATGAGTGCTGCGACCGGTCATCCAGCAACCCAATTGACGGTCACTACCGTTGCTGAAATTGAGCCTAGTGATGAACATGATTACTTGATTATCGGCTCGAGCACATTGCGCGAATGGCTCGACCGATTTGGCGACGAAGCGTTGCAAGCGCAGTTGCAAGGTCATGCGTTGAGCGGCCAGAACAATCTTCTGTATCAACCCGATTTGGCGTTGCAGAACAGTGGCCCAAGTGCTGCGATAGTGGGTTTTCAATCACCATTTTCGGCGCAGCATTCAGTCATCGCCATTACTGCAACAACGGATTCCTATTTGGAGCGAGTGCGAGCGGCTTTCAACGATTCCAGCAGCACCGATCAATTCAATGGGTTTATGGCAGTGTTAACGCCTGCGCGAGTGGATAGCTACGACACCATTCAACCCTACTATGTTGGCTCGCTGTCGTGGTGGAAGCGTTTTACCTATCATCTGGCGCAGTACCCCATGGTGGTAACGTTACTGGCGCTGCTGGCGGTTCTTATTCTTGCGCTGAGCATTGTGAGAGTTTTCCAACGTCGTGCGCAACAACGGGTTGTGAAGAAATAATATGCAGAGTCGCTGGCAACAGGGAATCAGAGCCGGACTCGTTGGTTTGGTGGGGCTATGCTTAGCCAGTTGCCAAGAGGCGCCTGCGCCCGAGCCGCCGGTTTCAGCGTTGCAATTTCAGTATCACTATCAACGTTTAGTGACTGACTTTATGGATGAGCAGGGACGCGTGATTGACCGCTCGGATGAGCGCTCCATTACTACTTCGGAAGGGCAGTCTTACGCGCTGTTCTTTGCGTTGGTTGCGAATGATAGAGCGCGTTTTGATCAGCTGTTGCAGTGGACGGAAGACAATTTAAGTGAAGGTGACATCACTCAGCAATTGCCGGCATGGTTATGGGGTTATGAGAATGATACCTGGGGTGTCATTGATAGTAATCCAGCCAGTGATGCTGATCTCTTTATTGCCTATACGTTGTTGGAAGCCGGGCGCTTGTGGAACGAGCCTCGATTGAGTGCCTTGGGCGAGTTAGTTGCTGATCGTATCATACGGGATGAAGTCATTGAGGTCGCTGGTCGGAGAGTTTTGTTACCAGCGCCATCTGGATTTGTAGATGAGTCAGCGCAGACCTTGCGAGTCAATCCGAGCTATTTGGCACTACCCATGCTGGACGGTTTACATACAGCCACGGGGGTCAGTGACTGGCAGGATATCTATGTCTCGAGTGCGGAAATCTATGCCATGCACCCGCATGGTCTCTATGCTGATTGGTTGCAACTCGACTTTGATTTTGTGCTGACCGCGGATCAGCCCGAACCTAGCGCGGATTACGACGCCATTCGAAGCTATTTTTGGTTAGCGTTGGAAGCTGATCGGAACGGTGATTATGCCAATTTATTGGATCAGTCGAGTGCGTTGGCACAAGAGATTGCGGCAAGCGGGCGCATTCCTGAACGTGTCGATTGGTTGGAGCCAGCCTTTCATGGAACCGGGAATTTGGGGTTTAGTGCCGTTTTGTTGCCTTATCTCGACCGCTCGAACCCAACTGCCGCGAAACTGGCTCGTGCTCGAATTGTAGCAACTGAACCAGAGCGTTACGCTGAAAGCTATTACACCACGATGTTATTGCTGTTCGGAACTGGAGTGCATGAGTGCTACCAGTTTACCGAGACGGGTCAATTGACAGTAAACTGGCAACACGCTTGGTGTGCAAGTCATGACTAAATGGTGGCAGTTGAGTGTCTGTTTGCTGTGTGTGAGCGGCTATCCGATCGCGCAATCACAAAACATCGAATCAACGTCAACGCCGTGGTCCGCAACAGAGAGTGATCCTGCCAAACGACAGTCATTACGCCTTGTCGAAGAACGGGTTCAATTGTGGTTGCAGCGCGGCCGAACCTTTCAGCTTGAAGGTGCCCTCGAGCAGTTGGAACGAGTATTGCCTCGTCACCCACTGGTGCTGGAGTTGCGCGCTAACGCTGCGTTACAAGCAGGTGATCGTGCAGCCGCACAGGCGCTACTTGCTGAAATGCAGCGCTATGCACCGAACCGTATCGAGACCATCCGCTTAAAGCAATCACTCGAACTGACCGATGAACAGTTGCAAGTGCTGGCTGAAATCCGCCTGTTGGATATTGCTGGGCGCTCCAATGAGGCGGCGCAGCGACTCCCTGAAGTGTATGCTAAGGTACCGGTAGCCGCTGACTTAGCACTTGAGTATTGGCAGATTATCGCGCGTGCAGGTGAGCGAGAACGTGCCCTGAAGGGTATGACTGAACTGCAGCAGCGTTATCCCGAGCATATCCCGACTACCCTAGCCATTTTGAATCAAAAGCTTGCCTTGAGCCTGCTAACAACGCCGGACCTACAGCAGCTAACTGGCTTAACGTTAGATTCAATATACGGAAATGCAGCTTTGAGTCTGTGGTTACGTGTACTCCCGACATTGACTCCGAGTCAGTCTGAGCTACAAGCGGTGCAACAGCTCGCTCGCTATTTTCCGAACCATGCCGAAGTACAGCGATTTCAGCGTGACCTGACGCAACAACGACGTCAGCTCATTGCCGAGCAGTCGAAGCAACAGGAGGTGGCGGACCAAGCCGAACAACAGCGTGATGCCAGAGATATCGCGAGTGACCAGCGTACTGAAGAGCCGACAACAGAATCCGAAATTATCGCAGCAACCGAACCAACACCAATAAGCGCTCCACCCGAGCCTGAACTGCCAAGCGCTTGGGATGTTGCCGACACCGCCCGCCCATTAGAAGAAGCTGGACGCGTCGAAGCAGCTCGCGAGCTCTACTTGCAGCAATTAAACGTGAATCCAGACTCGGATAGTTATTTTGCTTATGCCCTGTTCTTAGAACGAATTGGCGAATTTGCGGAAGCACAAGCTCAACTGGATCAATTGCCGGGCAGCGAGAGTGGTGAGGGCGTCATCGCATTGCAACAACGTTTGCTCGATCGCCGTCTTGCAGCTGTGCAAAATACGCGAACACAGTCAGTGGGTGGCGACTTTGTAAACATTCCAACAACGCGCCTAGAAGATCTGAGTGATCGCCGCGAGGCGGTATTGTGGTTAGGTTATGAGCGCGCTGAACGCGAGAGTACACCTGGCATTTCAACCTTGAACACGGATTCGTTTATCGTTCGTTTGACCGTGCCAATGGAGGATAACCCAACCGGTGAATGGTTTATTCAAGTGGATCCGATTCGCGCCAATGCTGGTGCTGCTGACCTCGATGACAATTTCTGGCGCAATCGCTTTGGTACTGGGCTGATTTGTGAATCAGGCTGCCCGAGTGGCATTCAACCTGAGGCCAAAGAACAAGGCGTCGCCTTTGGTGTTGGTGCTCGTTGGGATGCATGGGAATTTGATGTTGGCACTAGTCCATGGGGATTCCACGATTACGCCTGGGTCGGAGGGTTAAGTTATAGCGGTGATGTGGGCGAGTTCGGCTGGGGTGTTGAGGCACAGAGACGCATACTCACCTCAGGGTTGGTGAACTTTTCCGGTATTACCGATCCATTCAGTGGTGAGGATTGGGGTCCCGTGACCCGCAATAATCTTGGTTTTAGTATGAATTGGGATCAAGGAACTGGCTGGGGCTGGTGGGCTAATGCAGGTTTAAACTGGTTTCATGGTGATGCCACCAAAAGTAATCGCCAATGGTATGCGTATTCTGGACTCTACACGACCGTGTACGATACGGAACCCTTCGCAGTGGACCTTGGTTTGACCGGGTTGAGCTGGGGCTTTGCCAACGATCAAAGTCAAACTACGTTTGGTCAAGGCGGCTACTACAGCCCTAAACATTATGTCTCGTTAAGCATCCCGATCACACTTTATGGTCGCTATGAACGTTTGTCCTATCGGTTTCGGGCTTCGTTTGGACAATCGTCGACGCGCTTAGCTGACTCCGATTTCTTCCCGAATAATCCAGGATTGCAGGCGCAAGCGGAAGCTTTAGCGCCAATTACCGGAATCGAGCCAACGTTCGCGGGTGGTAAAGGTGGCGGTTTCGGTAGAAGCTATCAGGCCACTCTGGAGTATCAGGTAAACTCACATTGGTACGTGGGTTTCAGCACCACACTAGAGCGTTCTGAGTTTTTTACGCCCGACAATTTTATGCTGTATCTGCGCTATCACTTCGGCGGTTGGAGTTTACCTGCACGGCGTCCGCCAGCGCCGCCTCAGCGCTACGTCGACAATCCTTGGTTTGAATAAAACCGTTTCTGCGAGCGCCAAGGGTAAAGCGAAAAATACGACCAACACCATTAAAATTAAGGGTAACCGCAGAGTAGACGCGGCAAACTAACTTGCAGCTCCGACCAGTAAGGCACATACTCTTATTGTTTTTGTAACGAAAATAAAAAATACAGAACAACAAGGGTATGCACATGTCTGACACTCCTATTTTTAAGCGCAAGCTACTGGCGGCGCTATTCGTAACCTCTTCAATATTTGCTTTACAAGCCTGCGGCAGCAGCGATGATGACGATGAAGTCGTTCCACCACCACCACCGCCGCCGCCACCATCTGGTCTGGTAGCGTTTGCTCCGAATGGGAATCTAGAAGCAACAGTACGCTGGACAGATTATGGCGTGCCGTACGTTCAAGCCGAGAACCTAGAAAGTGTCGGCTACGGCGTTGGCTATGCATTCGCGCGTGACAACATTTGTATCCTCGCGGATCAGGTGATTAAGTTTAACTCACAGCGCTCGCAATACTTCGGTCCTGACCGCGTTCCAGGCTCTGGAGACTCGGATAATTTGCTGAATGATTTTGGTTATTTAACCTTGGGAATTCGCGCGAACGCAGAGGCTGGACTTGCTGAAATCAGCGAAGAAGCACAAGCGATGATTAGCGGGTATACCAGTGGTTACAATCGTTACCTAGCTGATACCGGCGTTGACAACATAGATCCTGCTTGTGCGGGCCAGCCGTGGGTGCAACCCATCACGCCAGTTGACCTCCTCACCTATGCGCAAGGTGTTGCACTGTTGCCAGGTGCTGCCAACTTTACCGGTCCATTGTTCCTCGCAACACCACCTGATCAAATGATGGGTGCAATGAACAAAGCGACTGGGAAAAGTTTTGATCTTGGCTCGTTTGACGCAGCTGATGTAACCATTCCGGACACCAATCCAACCGAAGCCGGCTCGAATGGTTGGGCTATCGGCTCCGATTTAAGTGCCACTGGTAAAGGCATGCTGATTGCCAACCCGCACTTCCCCTATACAGGGAACCAGCGTTTCTGGAGTTTCGGTGTTGAAGTACCGGGTGAGATGAAAGTTGTTGGTGGTTCACTTTCGGGTATGCCGGGCGTGGTCAATATTGGTATGACCGAGCACATGGCATGGACGCATACCTTCTCGACAGCATCGCGTTTTACTATTCACCGCTTAACGCTGGATCCGAACGACCCAGATCGTAAGACCTACTTATTGGACGGTGAACCAGTGCCGATGACCGAGCAATTCCACGAAATTCAGGTGGCTACAGGTCCGGGTACATTTGCAACTTTGCAGAAGCGTAGCTATCACAGTGAGTTTGGTCCGATTATCGTGGTTCCGGGTGCGTTACCTTGGGGCACGGATCCATTTACTGGCCAAGAAGTCGCTTATGCGTTATTTGATGCGAACTTGCCGAACCTCGATTTGTTTGATCAGTGGTTTGGTATGAACCTAGCGGAAAGCATGGAAGAGTTCCAAGCGACATTCGCGGAAAATATGGGTACCGTATTTAACAATACGATGGCCGTATCTGCAGATGGTCAAGCCTTCTTCACGGATGGTAGCTCGGTACCCAACATTGCACCTGCAGCGCTGCAGGCGTGGGGTGGCAATCAACTGTATCAAACATTAACAGGTGCTACTGGGTTACCCATATTTCCGGGTGATGACAGTGGCTTCATGCCAAATGGCAAAGTGCCATTTGAACAAGCGCCGCAACTCAACCGCACTGACTTTGTTCAAAACTCCAATGACAGCTATTGGTTGACCAACCCGGCTGCGCCTATTTCTGGTGTCTCACCATTGTGGGGACCCACTGGTAATCAGCAATCCTATCGTTCGCGCATGGGACAGAAGTTCCTTGCTGAAGGCGGTTCGGTTGATGGCCTATTCACGCGTGCCGACTTAGTGGATCGTCTCACCAATAACCGGAACTGGTTAGGAGAAGAGGTACTGAGTGACTTGCTGGCGCAATGTGAAGCGCAAGGCGATACACCCGTACAAACCGCAAATGGTTCGGTATCCATTGCGCCTGCATGTGATGCATTAGGGCAGTGGAACGGTACGATGAACTTGAATAGCGTGGGTGGTATGGTGTTCCGCGAATTTGCTTCGGAGTTCCGTCGTAACCCACAGTGGGTCAACGGTTTTGATGCCGCCGATCCAACCAATACGCCGAATACCCTCGCGGCAAACGATACTGTGCTCCAACAACTTGCTGCAGCACAACAGCGTATCGTTAACGCGGGCTTAGATGTTGCGGCACCGTTAGGCGCTGTTCAGTTTGTTGAGCGTAGCTTGCCGAATGGTCAACCGTCTGGTGTTCGCTTGCCGTGGGCGGGCTCTAATAACATCGAAGGTGGCTTCAACGTATTCAGCAGCAATATGGGCAATGATGGCACTTTACTGCGTCGCCATACCTATCCATTGCTGCCGGGGTCAAACTTGAGTGCTGCTGCTGGCGGCTACCATATTACCTATGGTTCAAGCTGGAAGTTTGCGATGGAGTTTACCGACAATGGGCCGGTTGCTGAGGGTATTTTGACTTACTCGCAAGCATCGAACCCAGAGTCTGATCACTACATTGACCAAACTGAGTTGTACTCATCTGAGCCACAGTTACGTCCAATTCTATTCAGCAATGAAGATATTGAGGCGAATACTATAGAGGTCTTGGAATTGACAGGAACCAGCGGCGAATAATTCGCCGCGCGTTCTGGTTAAAGTTCTAGCTTAAGTTCTGGCTTTAAAAGCTGAAGCTGCCTTCTAATCGTTGCAGGTGGTCTTCAGCTCCACAAATTTGATAGCGTCCCGGCTGCTGGTTGTTCGCCGGTTGCTGCCACAGCGAAATTCGCGCGGGCAACGGCACTGGGCGTTTAAATGTCACATCAATACTTCTGACTGCCTGGTTCGCTGAGCGCTCAATTTCTGCCTGCGCACGCGCAGCCATGTACATGCCATGAATGATCGGTTGCTGAAAACCAAACCAGCGCGACAAAAATGGATGTAAATGAATCGGATTGAAGTCACCAGATAGACGAGCATATTGCCGCGCTGTCTGCACACTCAAACGCCAACTTTCCACTTGTTGCCAGTCTTCGCCGGGCATAGTCGCGGTCTTAGCTTCACGCGTTTTGGTCGGCTTTGGTGCATTTTTCGGCATGACTTGGTATTCGGACACGCAGGTGACCACCAATTCATCGTCCTGATAAAACTTCACAGTGAACAACGGCCGCAAGCGCCGAGGCGATACTTTCGGTCCACGTGCAGGGAGCTTGATGGCCGCATGCATGACAAATTCAGTAGTTGGACTAATGGGCGCATGTTGTTCAAGTGCGTTGCTCACATGCACCAATCCGGGTGCTGGCCACGGAAACTCAGGATCGAGCATCTGTGCCAGATGAACACGCTGAGCTAAGCAATACATCAGAGTTAATGGCACTTCACCCACAAAGCCACCGAATGCATCGTGAAAACTCTGCAATTGCTCTGCGCTAAAAGCAGGAGCAACAAACTGACCGGCAATAGTGCTCGCTGCGGCTGTTGCTTGATCATCTCGAGCAACAGTAAATAACGAGCGAATCAGCATGCCCGGTAGTTTTGGCAGCGTAGTATTGGCTTGCGTGTGCATCTCACATCCTTTGAGTCCAAAATCGGACAATAGAATAACATAATTTTGACTTTGCTAGGCGATGCCCGCTAGCATCAAAACACACATAGTATACATGGATTTCCAGCATGCCAGGACCTACCTCTCATCATCGCAACGATAATAAAGAAGTTGTTTTACGCTGTGTTTACATGTTACTCGCGCTCTACGAGCGTGAACGCACAGTTGCAGAACTGCTTGAAGTGCTGGCTGATCGAGAACTGAAAGCCGTCTCGGAACGAACCATTCAACGTGATCTGGAAACGCTCGATGGGCATTTTGGTCTGCACCAAGCTGGTAAACAGGGCCGGGCGAATCTGTGGGCGGTAGACCCCGTCGATTTTGAGCGATTGCTAGAGCTTGAAGACCCCGTAGCGCTTGCGCTAGTGGTTGCTGAACAGCAACTCGATGCATTAGGGCCCATGCATACCTTTGACGCGGTAAAGCCTTTGTTCGAGCGCGCCCGCCAGCAACTGGCTCATCGTGATACTCCAGCGTCACGTTGGCTCGATCGCGTCCGTGTGACCAGTGCAGGCCACCGCTTACTAGGGCCTAACTTAGCGACTGATTTAAATGATCGATTGCAGGATGCTGCCCTCAAGCAAGTGGCTGTGACACTAGATTATCATCGACACCAAGGAGACCCAGCGCAAACCATCGAAGCGACGACTCTGGGGATGTTTTATCGCGGTTCGGTGGCGTATTTGATTATTCGTCAACGCGCCGATGGCAGGATTCGGCAGTTACCCTTTTCACGCATTAGTCGCATCCAAGAATCGGTCACGTTTGCTGCGGACGTGGGTGACTTTAATCTTGATTCCTATACCAAATCAGGAGCGCTCGCATTTCGATTCGGTGAGCCGTTTCGGCTCCAAGCGATCATCTTTAATTCAGTCCGTCGAGAAATTGAAGATGCGCCGTTGGGTGCCGATCAGACATTAAGTGAAATCCCGGGCCAGCCCTTTAACCGGTTACTTGAAGTGACGGTGCCATACACACTCAACCTAATTCAGTGGTTGCTCGCACGTGCGCCTTATCTCAAAGTTGTGGGCCCGGATGATTTTCGTGAACGATTCAAACAAGAGCTAGCGCAAGCACTAAAGAATATGGAAGTCGACGAGCTTGAAGTGCCGACCCAACGAACCTTTTAAGCATCTTGTTGGGTTAGCTGTTGGCTCCGTTTCTTCTGCTGCCGACGTGAGGCGAGTTGGCGAGCGATAATCACGATTCCTGACGAGCAGAAGAACAAGAAGATGAGTCCCAGCGAACGATTCAATAGATTGTTGAAATCTCGCTGACCGCTGTAATCCATAAAGTGTAAGCGAAACATCCAATCGGTTATGGCTGAGTATCGATTCCCATAGCCCGCTATAGCCCCATTGTCGGCGCTCACATAGATGACCGTTTGTTCGTCGTCGGCAAAAGTGAAGGCAAATCCTTCGCCAGTTTGTTGTGGTAGAGCAGTCGCTAGATCTACCTGACGTTCAGTAGTGATAACACCGGGGCCAGCATAGTTCGCTTGTGCTAGCGCGCGAGCCATTGCTATTGAAGTCGACCAAGGTTCACCCGTATTTGCTTGAATGTAGAGCTCTGTGGTTGGCAAGGTGATTGAATATTGAGGTGTGTCGGCAACCTGATGAAGCGCAATTGAAATAGCCTCAGGGTAAGCTGCAGCGATGGATTGTACGCTAATAGCAGGTGGCTGATTCAAAAATTGAGGCGTTGAAGCGACTCCATATTTCTCACCGGCAAGCGTGGTATGCCCAAGCCAACTAAAATAGAATCCAGATACAACCCAAATGATGACTTGTGCAGCAATGAGAAGCGCTAACAGACGGTGCAGTCGGAATAGGTTACGCATGGAATCGTCTCCCTAGCCGTCTCAATTGCAGGAGCAACAAAGATACCCCCGTGAGGATAAAGACCAAGCTGAGAAGCATAAACACTTGCGCCCACCACGTCGAAATATCAGCACGCTCATCGTAGTCCATGATGTGGAGCATCCACATAAAATCAAAGAGGCGCCAGAAGTCATGTCGCGTACTGATTAATGTTCCCGAAGCTGCATCAATGTAGAGTGTTGTGTTCAAGAGGTCTGAGTAAGTCACCTGCCACAGTGGTAACTCAGCAAAGCTCACCTCCTGAGGCAACTGCTCGGTAAGCAGTAGAACCGTTGGAGCCTCATCAATACCACTTTCTGACGTTCGATAATCGTTCGCCAATGCAGCAATGTCAGCTGGCTGCAGCACGAGTGGTTTCAGTGAGAAGGCATCGAGTAAGAGCGTTGTATTGAGTCGGTCTACTTGGTAAACCCACTGCTTAGTCGGTAGCCGTCGCAGCGTTATTGCGGTTATATCGGTATATTGCGCCAGCACTTGTGCGGATGAGGCGATCGTCTCCGGCGCTTGTTCTAGCAATAGCTGTTGTTGCCCTTTGGCGTTGGTATGGCTGGCACCACGAATGTAGTCAAGTTCCAGCCATACCATGTAAGCACCACTGATACTCCATAGCAAGAGTTGGATGCCAACCAGCCAAGCTAAACGGCGATGCCAAATACGCCAACGAATACGAGTGGGCTTCATTTGAAAATCAGCTTTTTCTGCAGCTTATAACTGAGCAAAAAGACCATAAACTCAGATAAGGGTTTACCAACAAATGGGGTCAAACCAAGCCACAATAGGCTCTTGGTAAAGGCATAGTTGAGCAAAACTAACACGACGGCCAGAGCTGTATACTTAGCCGCATCCCACCTTAGTTGCCCACCGCGCTGAAAGACCCATTGACGATTCGCGGTAAAATTAAAGATGCCGGAAAACAAACGAGCACCGGCTATCGCCGCCAAGATCTCACCAGTAAACGCGTAGATCACGGCAAAAACGCCGTAATCGATGACCGCCGAGATGATGCTGACTCCTGAAAATTTGATGAATTTCCGATAGATCATCATGGAGTCAATCAGAGGTCGAAAGTGACTGACTTCGTTGTTGTTCTCGTAAACTGTTTCGATGGGAATAGAATCAATTGGGAACTGCATCCGCTTGGTAAACATCAGCATATCGAGCTCGAACTCGTAATGATCGCTGTCGGACTCGAGTAACGCAGGAAGCACAGCAAAAGGTATTCCACGCAGACCCGTTTGGGTGTCTTCAACATCCACCCCCAAACCAAGACGGAACATAAATCGTGAAAAACGATTCCCTATTCGAGAACGTAGTGGGACATCATTGCCATCGAAACAGCGACCACCTAACCACAACGTATCTGGTTGTTGAACCAGTTGTTGCGCTACTCGCGCGATATCGTGTGGGCGATGCTGGCCGTCAGCATCGGCGGTGACTGCCCCCACTGCGGTAATGGATTGCCCGAGTAGCCACTTCATTGCGGTTTTTAACGCAGCGCCTTTGCCACGGTTTTGCTCATGTTCAAGCACAGTCACTGCATCAAACTTCGCTACTTCTTGAAAAGCGGTAACTTCCGAGGAGCCGTCATTAACAACCACGAGGTGCTGAAAGGTGTCTCGATATTGTCCGAGTAACTCGGCGATTAAATCGACCAAGCGCTGGTCAGGGTCAAGAGCGGGAATAATGATGATAGGCAGCATTTGATTAGCTGAGTTGCTTTGCATAAATAATTAGGCCGTTAAAATGCCGTAGATGACAAGCACGATGAACGCACCGAACAGCAAGACGATATAAGCGAGCGCACACACCATAAACTTGAATAGTGTTTTCCACCAGCCTTGCTGATAAAAAAGTTTCTGAGTAATTAACATGTAGGTTGCCATCCAGATCAGGATGGATGTTTCTAGCCAGTCGGCAATTTCCACAAACTGCGGATTTCCAGTCAGCGCTGTGAGTGAGCTCATGCTGACCGAAAGTATGGTGAGACCCGTGATGGACATAAGTAGAAATGCATGGGTATGCAACGCTACTGCGAGATGTTCTAAATAATAGTGTCGATTGAAAATGTAGATCAACTTAAGAAATAAGGCCCAAAATGGCAGCATCAAGAGCATCATTTGTGGCGCCAACGAGACTAAGCGTTGCACCAATATCTTGGGATTATCAGCAAGGTATTGCAATTTAGTGTTGATCTCAGCTTCTTCTGCTTCAGAAAGCCAGCCGATTTCAATTTTCGGACTCAGCTTTTTCGCGGGTTCGCCTTCAACAGCAACAGGTTCTGGGCCAGTAAATGCAGACGAATTTATAGTGTCAAAATCAATAAAGGAAGTGAGAATTAAAAAGGAAATCAACGAAATGAAAAAGTAGAGTCGCAGTGGTGGTACGTATGATGCGTGTCGACCACGAACAAATTCCAAGGAAAGAAAGCCGGGGCGGGCCATCAAACCAACGAGAGTACGATAAAACCGAGAATCCCAATGACCTATTTCGCCAAATAGATCGCCGACCGCAGCAAACATACTACGGACGTATTGCTTGTCTTGTTGACCACACTGATGACAGTACTCACCAATGAGCTCACTGTCACAATTTTTGCAGAAATGTAACGGTGCTGGCAGTTGCGCGCTGGGATCCATTAGCGTCTCTTATTCTTATTCTACTGCTTGCAGTGTAGCTGATTAGAAATAAAAAAGCCTGCATAAAAAAAGAGCCTATGAAGGCTCTTTTTCAAGGGAAGAAGAGTAAGACGAGTGCTTAGTAATCGCCATTATCGCCGTCTTTCTTGGCGTCTTTGTCTTTCTTTTTTGCTGCATCTTTTTCAGCTTGAAGTTTGTCACGCTGAGCTTCACGCTCTTTACGCAACGCTTCCTTTTCGGATTTCATTTGCTCGCGCAAAGCGTCACGCTCAGATTTTGCTTGTTCAGCTTTTGCTTTCACCTGCTCAGCAGTTTCTTGACCTTTGTCATTCTGCTTCGGGTCTTCGTTGCTTTGTGGTGCTGCAAACGCCATGGTTGACCAAGCTAAAGTAGATGCTGCAAGTAATAAAGTAATTTTTTTCATGAGAGTGACTCCTTGTTTACTGTTTAGGGAACAGCGCAGAATTCCTGCCTTGTCCATACTGCCTCGATGTCATTAAGTGCCACTTTCTCGGTTTCGTCTAGCTATTCGGCATTACTTTTGCTAATTCTTAACATCTGGGGTCTAGTTTAGCACTTTCCTTACTTTATCCGTGAAGTTCGGGCCCTGAGTGGGCTTTTTCAAGTGCTATCAGCCATTCTTTCTTGTCTAAACCGCCACCGTATCCAGTGAGTGAGCCATTGCTGCCGACAACTCGGTGGCACGGAATGACAATACTGATTGGATTTCGATTGTTGGCCATACCAACGGCACGCACCCCTTTCGGGTTATCAACTGCATGTGCGACATCCTTATAACTTGCCAGTTGGCCGTAGGGAATCGCTTGTAGTTGACTCCAGACCGATTGCTGAAAAGCAGTTCCTTCAGCAGCTAAAGGCAAGTCAAAATGTTGCCGCTCTCCGGCAAAATACTCTTTGAGTTGTTCTAACGCTCGGTCAACCACTGCACATGAAGTATTTGAATTGACGGGTTCTTCAGTAAAGTAAACCTCGGTCACCGCGTTGCCATCGCTGCCCACATAGACTAGGCCTAGCGGAGTCATCACCGTGCCACAGTGGGGTGAAGTCATTTTTTTCATTGGTACGTTCATCCTTTTTTTGATCGGATAAAATTCGTTAGTTAGGGTTCTAGCATAATCGAAATAAGCTGTGCTAGTGTCGATTAACTTTAGTTAAGGATAGCTCATGAAAAGCTCTAATTCTGCTCGCTTTCGACCACAGTTAGGCCCTGCTGCACTGGTAGCCGCCGCATTTATTGGCCCAGGCACGGTAGTGACTGCATCTTTGGCTGGAGCAAATTACGGCTATGCACTCCTTTGGGCCTTGGTATTTTCCGTTATTGCGACCATCATTTTGCAAGAAATGGCCGCGCGACTTGGTGTCGTAACGCAGCAGGGGCTGGGTGAGAACATTCGTGCAGCAATCTCCAACCCACTGGTTCGTTGGTTCGTGGTTGCTTTGGTCCTCAGTGCCGTGGTGATTGGCAATAGCGTGTATCAGGGCGGTAATCTCACCGGAGCCAGTCTCGGTATTGCCGGGCTGGGCGAAAGTGGTTGGTTCCCTGTCTTGCCGGCTCAATTAGTGCCGTTAATACTTGGGGTGCTGGCGGCTACGCTGCTATGGCTTGGGAGTTATAAGGTACTCGAGCGAGTGTTGATCGCATTAGTGGTAACCATGAGCATTGCATTTGTGGTGACCTTTGTATTGACTGACCCGGATTGGAGTGCGTTGTTCAGTGGGTTACTGATTCCAAGTATTCCTGCCGGTGGATTGCTGACGGTGATAGCGCTCATTGGTACTACGGTGGTGCCGTATAATTTGTTTTTACACTCGTCTACTGCGGCACAAAAATGGCAGTCACCTGAACAACTTGGCGAAGTTAAACGCGACCTTTACGTGTCCATACCGCTCGGCGGTTTTATCTCAATTGCGATAGTTGCCACCGCGGCATCTGCATTCTTTGGAACTGCGGCTACTATTGAAGGAGCCGCCGATCTAGCTGTGGGTTTGCAACCATTATTTGGTGATGCCGCAACAGCGTTTATGGCTATTGGACTCTTTGCCGCTGGGCTGTCTTCGGCACTAACTGCGCCGTTGGCATCTGCATATGCGCTAAGCGGCGTTCTCGGTTACGAGCGCAATTTAAAAGGGGTGCCGTTTCGACTCACCTGGTTGGCCATTCTTGCCATCGGAGTAGGTATTGCATCACTGGGTATTCGTCCGGTCAGTGTGATCTGGTTTGCACAAGTCGCGAACGGTTTATTGTTACCCTTGATGGCAGGCTTCTTACTCTGGGTATGCAATCGTGATGTACTGGGTGAGTGGCGCAACAACTGGCGGCAAAATACATTGGGTATGATTGTGTTATTAATTGCGTGTGGTCTTGGTGGGCGGAGTTTGGCAAGTGCGTTTGGATGGCTGTAGGCTAGTCGCCAAATAACATTTCAACTTCAATACCAACTAGCCAACGTGGTCGACGTGACTCTTCAACGAACTCACGCGGCCAGTGCAAGCCAACCCAGCTTTCCACATAGAGCCAATCGCGCATAAAGCGACTCCGATGGAGCGCTCGTAGTCCGTAATCTTGCATGGGTACCGCATTGCGTGTTTCACCGTACCACCAAACCTCACCACCGATAGCGCGCTCCGGATGGTACATAAAATAGAGTTTTTCTGAGGCGTGCCAACGAATACCCTCGGTCCGTTCAGCAAAGGTGCCGCGAATCCAAAACTTATTAAACCAACGTTCCCCGAAAGCTTGGTCATGCTCTATGGTTTGCGCAATACCAAAGCCGTCGCTATCACGCCAAAATCCGACCGACTGCAAATGGATTTCACTCGCATCGCTGAGAATGGTCTCAAAGCGGTACCGAGCACGCACATATGGGTCTAGGTCGATACCACCGCGGAAACCTGCGCCTATCGAAAAACTATGATGATCTTCAACATATGGGTCAAAGCCGAGTCCAACCATCCATTCCTCATCACTTTGATCACGTCGAATCACTGATGGACGAGTGGTTTGGGTGTTGTTGATAATATCGTCGAAATCACCACGACCAATGAAGGCTGAAAATTGTCGTTCGGCATGAGGGAATACAACGCTGGCGCGAAAACTAGAATCTATTTTGAAGCCGTCATACTCGTCCCATTCTGGGCGTATCGACAGACTTCCGTAAGCGGTGTCGTAGTCTGCTGGATTGACCTCATCTGCAAAAAACGAGTCGAGCCATGCCGCAGTGGCGCTGACCGAGCTCTTTATACCGTCACGCAAATCATCGATCATTTCCGGTGGTGGATTCTCGGGCTGTTGCGGGTTCGCTTCAGAGGTCTGAGCATGGGCAGCCGAGAGCATCGCCGCGTAGATTAGTGCACCGATCCAATACCTCGAGAACTGCAGTTGACTCATGCCTACCTCCAACTTTCCATGTCTATTCAACATACTAGGAAAGTTGAAGGCTGACTAGTTGGAATCGATTAAATGCTGACCCGTTTATAGTTTCGATACGCAGGTTGCCAGAACTGGCTATCGATGCGTTGGCGAAGGGTTTCGTCACTAATTTCGAGTGCTAAACCTTGCTTTTGTGCCACCTTTGCTACCGCGAAAGCAATTTGTTTACTGAGCTCAGCAATAGACGTGATGGCTGGAAGTAAATGCTCACTTTCCCCGGTTACTTTCGGCGATGCCTCGGCAAGTGTTGAGCTTGCGGCAATTAACATGGCATCACTAATGGAGCGAGCTTTGACTGCTAGCACGCCCAGTCCGATACCTGGGAAAATATAGCTATTGTTGCACTGCGCAATCGGAAACTCCTGACCTTGGAACTTAACCGGGTCAAAGGGACTACCGGTGGCAACGATGGCTTGTCCATCGGTCCACTCAATAATGTGTGCAGGGTGCGCTTCAATTTGTCGTGACGGATTCGACAATGGAAAGATAATCGGCGCTGACGTATATTGATGCATGGCCCGAATGACTTGCTCGGTAAATAGGCCCGGCTGTCCAGAAACGCCGATCAAGATAGTCGGTTGAGCGCAGTGCATGACATCCAATAGCGATGGATAGTCGCCGCTGTGTTCCCAAGTCTCCAATGCTGAGCGCGGCTGTGCTAACGCGGCTTGAAAGTCTCTGAGACCCTCCATACCTTCGGTCAGCAGTCCGAAGCGGTCGACCATGAAGATTTGCTGGCGCGCTTGCTCGTCGGATATTCCTTCAGCAATCATTTGTTGGATAATTTGCTCAGCAATACCACATCCAGCCGAACCTGCACCAACAAAGGCGACCTTTTGCTGGCTCAGTTGCACACCTTTAACCTTACATGCGGCGAGCAAAGTGCCGACCGTAACTGCGGCGGTGCCTTGAATGTCGTCGTTGAAACAACAGAAGTCATCGCGATATTTACGTAAAATTGGCATTGCATTTGGTTGCGCAAAATCTTCGAACTGAATCATGGCTTCAGGCCAGCGCCGCCGCACTGCATGCATGAACTTCTCGATAAACTCATCATACTCGGCTTGCCCAATGCGTTTGTGTCGCGCCCCCATATACATAGGGTCATTCAAGAGCTTTTCGTTATTGGTGCCCACGTCTAAACAAACCGGCAAAGTGTAAGCTGGACTGATACCACCACAAGCGGTATACAAACTCAGCTTGCCAATGGGAATGCCCATTCCGCCAATACCCTGATCACCAAGGCCTAAAATTCGCTCGCCGTCGGTCACCACAATGACTTTCACTTTGCGCTTGGTTGCATTACGCAAGATGTCATCGAGTTGGTCGCGCTCTTCATAAGAGACGAATAGTCCACGAGAACTGCGATAAATATCGGAAAACTGCTCACAAGCATCACCCACAGTTGGGGTGTAAATGATTGGCATCATTTCTTCGAGATGATTCTGCAATAAACGATAAAACAAAGTTTCGTTGTTATCTTGAATCGCCCGCAGGTAAATATGCTTATTCAGTGCGGTATCAAAGCTGGAATACTGCAGGTAGCAACGTTTGACTTGTTCTTCAATCGTCTCATAGCGCGGTGGCAATAAACCCGTTAGATTAAAAGCTGCACGTTCTTCGCGAGTAAAAGCGCTACCTTTATTGAGTAAAGGTGTTTCTAACAGATTGGGGCCTGCATAAGGAATATACAGCGGATTCTTCATGAATCATTCTCCTCGCGCTATAGTCAAAAGGGCGCCCATTATGCCACCAAAAAATAAGGACTAAAACATGAGTAATCAGGCCAGTGTCGTCAATCTCACGTTGGTTGAAGGCTATAAATTTGAAGTCGATTTTGGTGATTTTGGAACCATCACAACTGATGAACCGGAGCCGCTTGGAAGTGGTTCGGGTCCCAGTCCGAGTCAATTGCTTGCCGCAGCAGTGGCGAATTGTATGGCGGCGAGCTTAATGTTTGCGGTCCGCAAATATAAGGGCGACCCCGGTCAAATGAGTGCGCAAGTGACCGCCACCACCGAGCGTGTTGATGGACGTTTGCGGGTAACGCACTTAGATGTCGACCTACGCTTGGGTAATCCTGCTATCGAATTGCCGCAACTAGACAAGATCTTGGCGCAATTTGAGGACTTTTGTGTGGTGACTCAAAGTGTCAGGCAGGGCATTGAAGTGACAGCGAAAGTGCATGACAGCACTGGCATGGGTGTTCGTTCAAGCACCAAATAACTGCTGGCCCGAGTTCATTAGTATCCAACTCGTCAGAATATACTTATCGTTGGACTCTGGCACGGTGCCGCGATGAGTATGGGTGAAGTACCCCGGTGCAATGACCATGCGTCCAGCTTTGGGTTGAATGCTGCGGTTCTGATAATAGAAGTCCGTCGTCCCACCTTGTTCGACGTCATTCAAATAAAACATGAACAGTAAGCTTCGATGCAACGCTTCGACGCTATTTTTCTCTGGGTACACTTCACAGTGCCAGTAATTGTAGTTGCCTTTGCCCTGCGGATACTTCTGCGCTTGAATGGGGCCCATGCGATACAAAAACTGCATGTACGCCTCTTCATTGCCGGCTGCGATCTCGTCAAAATTTTCATGCGTTAAAGCGGTCGGCTCGCCGGTTTGCGGATGTTTGATTTGCAGTGCTACGGGCGCAATGAGGGCAAAGCGGTACTTGGTAAAATATTCTACGGCGTGTTTTCGAGTGGCCGCTTGAATGACCGCAAGGGCATCTTGATAATCGGGATGCTGATTAAGGTACAAGTCTTCGCTGACTTTCTTGCTGGTATCTACACCACCACCTGTTCGACCTTTGGTGAGGTGCGGACTCTCATCGAAGCGCTGAATGAAATCGCGACAAAACTCAGCCGACAGCGCGTCATCATAAACTTCAATAAAATCTACAGCCACAACAGATCCTGATTCGAGGATAGATAGTCATACACTAGCTGATGTCGCTGCAAAAAAGAAGGCGCGGATTCGTGAGAAGCCGCGCCTTTAATTTTGAATGTCTGTCTGTCATTTCAATTCAAAAAAAGTAGCCATCCATGGCGAAGCCATCCGTGGTTCGCACATCCGTGAAACAAACTGCAGAGTGAGTATGTGCCGCTTTTTATGGTTTGTCTTTGAAACGATTTGAAGAAGTTTGAAATGGCATATTCACAACGGTTTCAACCAGCGTATCGGGATTTGTAATCACCGCATAACCGCCGTTCTCTACCAACAGACGCCGAATTGTATCGTTTGCAACTATGGTGTAGAGAATAAAGGTAGTGTCATCATCGTTGGCACGCATTGCTTCGAGTAAGCGCATGCCGGCAAGAGGGTCATCACCTCGTCCCATATCCGAAATGACGAGATCATAATTATAGAGTTGAAGCAGAGTCAGAGCATCTTCGGTGGTTGTCACGTTGTATACACCAAAGCTTTTATTTTCAAAGAATGCTGCTTCGCGCTCATTATTGCTGGGATTATCATCAACCCAGAGAATTCGACCGATGACTTGAAGGGGCTCACCGTATTTCACTTCCCGAGCGGTAGTCGCCTCGGAGTTAAAGGTTGTCATCACTGCCGGAATCGCCAGAATTCCGACTAAGAACATAGCCGCTATGGTGAACCAAGCTCCATTTTTATTATGGATATTTGGGTTGTGCGGTTGGGTTGGTGGCTGCTCAACAGTTGGCTGAGCAATACGTCGGGCAAGTTCCGGAGCGAGTCGATAACCCCGCCCGCGCAGTGTTTCAATGACCGGCGACGGATAGTGATGGGATTTAAAAAATGTTCGCGCATCAGCAACCAGTCGGGATGCTGACCAATTGGATACGACCGAGCCTGTCCATAAAGCTTCCAGTACTTCTTGCTGGCTAACAGCTACAGGAGAACGAGAGATGAGCAATATCATCAAACGAATAACACGGCTGTCTGCGCTCAGCAATTGGCCCTGATAGTCGATGCAGAGTTGCTCTGAGTCGATCGTAAAGCCATCAAATGTGTACTTCAACGGAGCCTCTATTTTCATCAAGTAACCCACCGCTCGATTATGCCACGAGCGGTGGTGAATACTAGCGTCTTGTATGAAAATACATCACTTGTCGAGTTCGGTAATACGCAGATAGGGTTTCAAAGTTGTCCAACCTTGTGGAAATTTCTTCTTAGCATCCTCATCCGAGACCGTCGGGCGAATAATGACCGGATTGCCTGGACGCCAATCTGCCGGACAAGCGACCTCTTGCTTGTCGGTGGTTTGCAACGCGTCAATAACGCGTAAAATCTCGTCGAAGTTGCGACCCACAGTCATCGGGTAGGTCATCATCAGACGAATTTTCATGTTGGGATCGATGATGAATACCGAGCGAACGGTTGCGGTGACGCTCTCGTTCGGATGAATCATGTCGTATAACTGCGCAATTTTCAGTTCTTTATCAGCGACTATCGGAAACTCCAACACGGTATTCTGAGTTTCGTTCACATCCTGAATCCAGCCTTTGTGTTGCTCAACCGTATCGGTCGACAAACCAAGCGGTTTGACATTACGTTGTGCAAACTCAGGAGCAAGTTGCGACGTCCGTCCCATCTCAGTTGTACAGACTGGCGTATAGTCAGCTGGATGACTAAAAAAGAAGACCCATGAGCCATTCGCCCACTCGTGGAGCTTAATGGGGCCATTCGTGGTGTCGATGGAAAAATCAGGTGCGGTATCACCGATACGTAGTGCCATAAAAACCTCCTCAATAGTTAAAAGTGAACAGTGAACAGTGAATAGAAAAAATGGCGCATACGATTTGCTTTTTGATTTTCTGTTCTCTGTTCACTATTTACCAATAGTTTAGTTGACCACCTCTTGGGTCGTTAGTTTGATTTACGCTAAGTTATTCTGCCTGGCTCACCTTGATGGCAGAATCCGGAAGTGGTTGCAATAACGGTTCTAATTGTTCGACGGGACTGGTGAACCAGTAATCAATATCGTCGATTGATACAAAGAATGGCATGCGGTGATGGTATTCGGCACAGGTTTCATTCGGTGCAATCGTCAAACTGACGAGTTCTGGATGCTGTTGTCCATGGAATACGAGTCCCCCCATGAATAAAGGGCTGTTGTGACTGCTTTCGAACAGGTACTTCACTTTACGACCCTCTTCGGTTCGCCACTCGTAGTATCCTGAAACTGGAATCACACAGCGTGATTGAGTAAAAGCGCGCTTAAAGGTGGGCTTCACTGCCGCTGTTTCTACTTGGGCATTAATCAGAAGTTTTGTAGCCCAAGTTGGCTGAATACCCCAGCGTGTCGGTACTTGTTGTATTGACTCTGTTGTTTGATTCCACATCAATGTGTCAATACGCTGAGTAGGGCGCAAGTCTGTATTATCCTGCGTTTTGAATTGGATACCTAACTGTTCGCCCAAATATGCTGTTAATGGCGCAGCAATCACATTCATCCGGCCACACATTGCATCGCTCCTTCAGTTAAGTACGTGAATTAAGTACGTGAGTTCAGTGCATTCATTTCTGCTTACATTTGTTCATGAACATCGCAAACACTTTTAAACAAAGTGAACTAGACTCTTTCTCAATTCAACTCGGTGTGGGAGAAAATAATGAAAATAACGTATTCGACCGGATTAACGACAATCGCCCTTAGTACACTTTTGGTATCTGCTGCCGTCCAGGCCGATACCAGTGCCTATGACCAAGTCATGCGTTCAAGTTATCAACAGAGCCTGCCAGGCGCCACCATTCATATCTCACGAGCTGGTGAGACCGTTTATGCGACGGCGGCTGGCATGGCTGATCTCGAACTCGCCGTCCCTATGGCAAATGATCATGTGTTCCGTTTAGCCTCGGTTACCAAACAATATACCGCTGCAGCGATTCTGCGGCTAGTTGACGAGGGCAAACTACAACTCGATGATACCGTTGCCAAGTGGTGGCCAGAATTAGCGTTTGGCGATGTTACGGTGCATCAATTGTTAAATCATACGTCAGGTATTGCCAGTTACACGAGCATTCCCGGCTATATGAGTGATACCCGTATTCAACGCGACCTATCAACTGCCGAATTGATTGAGGTGTTCGCAGAATTACCACTCGATTTTGATCCGGGTACTGAATGGCGTTACAACAATTCAGCTTATGTGATGCTTGGTGCGATTATCGAGAAAGTGACTGCGCAGCCTTGGGATAGTTACATTGTTAACCGGTTATTGAAGCCGTTGGGCATCACCGATACGGGCTATTATCCGGATAGTAAAATCACACCACGCCGCATCCCTGGTTATCATAATAGCGAAGATGGACCGGTTAATGCGCCACATTTAAGTATGACGCAACCGCATGCTGCGGGAGCATTATCAGCAACGGCCGCAGATGTGGACAAATGGCAGGTTGCACTGCATGGCGGCAACGTTATCTCAGCGACCAGTTACGAAAAAATGATTACTCCTGAAGACGTTGCCGATGGTTACGGCTATGGAATCGCCGCCGGTAAGCTCCGTGGTTGGGATACCTTGTCACATGGTGGCGGTATTCATGGCTTTAGTACCTATGCACTGTGGTTGCCAGAGCAGGAAATATCGGTCGTTGTGCTGTCGAACATTGCCGGTGGATCTGCCAGCCCAACAGACATCGCTTTCCGTTTAGCCGCAATTGCTGCAGGGAATCCGTTCCCAATTGAAAAGCCTGCAGTCGAAATGAGTTCAATGGAGTTAGAAAAGCTCGTAGGCACCTACCAAATCAATGACGACACTAAGCGCACATTGAAGCTGGAAGATGGCCGTTTGATGAGTCAACGCCAAGGTGGCATGCCTTCAGTTGTTATCCCTGTGGGAAATGATCAGTTTGCTCTAGAAGGCTCAGCTGCCTATTTTGAAGCGGTTCGAGATGAAAGCGGTAATGTCACTGGTGTCGATTTCTACCAAGTGAATAGCGCTGAGGCTGAACATGCTAAAAAAGTGAGCAACGATGTTGCGATGCGCAATGTCAGCTCGCTAACTGCCGAGCAACAAGAGCGTCTGGTGGGTGAATATGAGCTGCAACCCGGCTTCGTCATTACCATTCGTCGCACTGATGCAGGCATGACTGCTCAAGCAACCGGGCAGAATGCATTCCCGGTGCAGTCTGAAGGCGAGAACGTGTTATTCAATGACCAGTTTGGTATCGAGATGGAATTCGAACTGAGTGCTGAAGGTCCTGCGCAACAACTGACCTTAAAGCAAGGTGGTCGAGCCATGCCTGCACCGCGTTTACAGCCAGAAGGCGAGTAGCCCGCTGCCCAGTGCGATAGTGAAAACACTGAGCACTTGGTAAGCCATCCGTCGACCTGCAATAAACCAAACAATTGCCGCCTTTACCAACGTATTGGTAACGGCGGCAATCATTATCGCCAAAACAGCCGTTGATTCGCTAATGTTTGTCAAAGCAAGCTGACTTACTGTGATGGTGATAGCGTCTACATCCGTAATACCACTCAACGCCGCGACAACAAATAGTCCTTCGTCACCGAAATGAGCTAGACCCAACTCTGTTGCGAGAATAATGAAGATCAGCAGCAATGCAAACTGTAGTGCTGGAACAACGTGAAATGGATTATTGATCGGTAATTCTTGAGGCTGCAGCAATTTCGCAACGGGTTGTTTAACCAACCAAATCACACCGCCGTAACTAATCACCATCATCAACAGAAGCGGAACTATCAGCGTCTCGACTAATGTTGAGTTAATCACAGCCACTTCAACGAGTATTCGAGGAAACATAGTACCTGCGGCTAGTATGGTGCCAGCCGCTAACGTGCTTGAGTAGGCGGGATGCTTTTTAGCAATTCGAGCAAAGCTTAAGGTCACGGCTGTTGACGAGGCTAAGCCGCCGAAAAAGCCGGTCATCAGCAGCCCGCGAGTGCTGCCAAGCAAACGTACCGCTACGTAGCCGACCAAAGAAATGCCGGTGATGAAAATGACAAATAGCCAAATTTGAAATGGGTTTATGGCTTGATAGGGGCCAAATCCTTGATTGGGCAGCCACCACAGCAAAGCTAGCGATGCTAGAGACATCAGTAGTGCTGAACGCCACTCGTTAACAACCGCAGCAAACTTGAAAGGCATAGTGATCAACTCACGGGTGGTTTAATTTTCCCAGTTTACAATCATTTCGAATTCGCCGTCTGCATTGGGAACCAAATGCACATAGGGTTGCTCAGAACGGAGTCCCGTTTCAACTAAAGCTCGGTGAGTTCGCATCACCATCGACATCATGTTCGTTGAGTCTGTATCCACAAAGAAGCGGCAAGACGTTTGCCGACACTCCAAATTGCGGAAATTATAATCACGCAACATTTCGTGAGTGATAAAGAGATCGTCAACTTGTCGAGTCAGTGCGGCATCTTCAGCGCCATCATCGGCAAAGTCGGCGACCGGGTCACGCTGCTGATTCCATTCGTCATCGAGGGGATGACTCGGTAATTCAGTTTGTTCAGATTTGAGACGTTTACCTGCTGCACGCAGATCCGCAATTTCCGCCTCTAGATCGGCAATGTTGGCTTTGATTTGATCATACTCTGCTTGATAGGGAGTGCTCGATGCGCTTGCAACACTGGAGTCTCGGTTGACTTCAGTCTGGGTGGTGGCTTGCTGCGCGGGATTGCTGGTTGTGGATGATTGCCAATACTGGAAACTAGCCACTGCAACACAGATGATATCGATAAGATGGAGACTGATCAGAAGATAACGATTCATGATCAGTTGCCCAATCTGCGACCAAACGAAATATGTACTTCGCTGGAATCTTGTTTATTGTGAAGCCAACGCTGCCTACCGGCGTTTGGTTGATTCGATACAGCATTTCTAAACGCGTTCTCAATCCCTCTTTTTTGCGAATAGTTATTGGTACCAAAGTGAACATTACAGGTCATTTTCAAGCAACTAATCCGTTCAAAGGTTTCGGCAGCCACAGGCTCAGCAAGCATCGCTGCTACTTCGGTCTGCTCAGCTTCAAAATCCCAGTCCGCGAAACGGCTATTGGGTGCGTATAGTTCCGCGAACGTAGTGTCATAGTCCAACAGGTAAGGCATCGCTGATTTTGGTATTGCCTTACCCTGCGCAAGTTCATCTTGCAGAAGTTCGCGTCGTTGGTCGTTTGTCATAGCCGTGAACGCTTCTACGTCGATAGTCGCATGTTCCGAACTGGCTTGTAGTTCGTCACGAACGCTTTTCAGTTCAGCGAGGCGCTCATAGAGCTGCGCGATCGAATGACTGGAGTCAGCAGATTGCAGCGGATTTCTTACAAGCTGCTCAGGTGTGGACTCAAGCACTGGGTCGTTGGTTGCTGATACGGCTTGCTCGGACGGTTGACTGGCAGCCGACCAGAGAACATAGCTCAGTGCGATATAGAAAACGAAGACTGCTAAATGGATGAAGCGAGTCATGTGCGGCAATGTCCTTGTTGCTCAATAAACCCAGTTGTAAAGGTTCTGTTAACAGCACTTTAACTGGTCTAAATGGACTGCGCAATACGTAGGTAATGGGACATTTGACAGGAAACCGGCACTCACGCATGCTGAGTGCACATAACAAGAGGATGGAAGCCCCACATGACCTACATGCACGACACCATCGAGCAGTTAAAGCAAACCAGCCCAGCTCAATCAGAGTTTTATCAAGCCGTAGAAGAAGTTTTAGAATCCATTGAACCCCTCCTAGAAAGTGACCCACGCTATCGAGAGCATGCCATTATTGAGCGTCTTGTAGAGCCGGAACGCCAGATTATGTTTCGCGTTCCTTGGCTAGACGATAACGGCAAGATTCAAGTCAATAAAGGCTATCGCATCGAATTTAACTCAGCATTGGGCCCATACAAAGGCGGCTTGCGCTTTCACAAGAGTGTGAACGGCAGCATTGTGAAGTTTCTTGGTTTCGAGCAGATCTTTAAAAATGCCCTAACAGGACTAGCAATTGGCGGTGGCAAAGGTGGTTCAAACTTCGATCCTAAGGGTAAATCGCAACAAGAAATCATGCGGTTTTGTCAGTCATTTATGACTGAGCTGTATCGTCATATTGGTCCGACTACGGACGTGCCAGCAGGCGACATCGGCGTGGGTACTCGCGAAATTGGCTATCTATTTGGTCAGTATAAACGCATCGTGAACCGCTTTGATGGCGTGTTAACTGGAAAGGGCTCATTGTGGGGCGGCTCTGAAGTGCGTACGCAAGCGACTGGTTATGGTGCAGTTTACTTTGCTAAATACATGATGGAAGACCGTGATTTCGAAATTAAAGGCAAGCGCTGTTTAGTATCGGGCTCTGGTAACGTGGCTATCTACACAATGGAAAAGCTAATCGAACTTGGTGCTGTTCCGGTTGCGTGTAGTGACTCCAGCGGCACTATTTATCATAAAGATGGCATTGACTTAGATACCATCAAAGAACTCAAAGAAGCGGGTAGCGAGCGGCTTGAAAAGTATCTAGAGAAGCACAGTAAAGCCGAATACACTCCGCGTGATGATTACCCCGATGATGGCGAGAAGATATGGCGCTATGCCGCTGATCTAGCGTTTCCCTGCGCGACCCAAAATGAGGTCTCCAAAGAAGATGCTGAAGCGCTCATTGAGAATGGCTGCAAAGGCGTAGTTGAAGGCGCCAATATGCCGTGTACAGCAGAAGCGGCCGATATATTGTTGGAATCACGCATTGCTTATGCGCCAGGTAAAGCATCGAATGCGGGTGGCGTCGCCACGTCACAGTTGGAGATGGCGCAGAATTCCAGTATGCAGCGTTGGACCTTTGAGGAAGTCGACGAAAAATTGAAGACCATCATGTGC
Organism: Pseudidiomarina aestuarii; assembly: GCF_048263735.1. Taxonomy (GTDB): domain Bacteria; phylum Pseudomonadota; class Gammaproteobacteria; order Enterobacterales; family Alteromonadaceae; genus Pseudidiomarina; species Pseudidiomarina aestuarii_B. The sequence continues at coordinate 193,813 of NZ_JBLXDX010000004.1, forward strand.
CAAATCTACAAATCGTCGCGCGACGCGGCCGAGGAATTTGGCGAGAAAGATAATCTCGTGGTTGGCGCGAACATAGCAGGTTTTCGTCGCGTTGCAGACGCGATGATTCAGCAAGGTGTCGTGTAACTAACGTGAGCCTTAAAAGTTCACAATAGTGCGATTACGGCCCTGATGTTTGGCCTCGTAAAGTGCCTGATCAGCAGCAGCGACTGCTTGTTCAGGCGCTTGATTGGGTTGCAAACTAGCGACACCAAAGCTCATTGTCGTGCGCTCGTTTGGAAACAGCTTCAACTCGGCTATCTGCTCGCGCAACTGTTCACAAATAGCGAATGCCTCGGTGGTCGAGGTGTTCGGTAGAATCAACATAAACTCCTCACCGCCCCAACGTCCAACAAAATCAGCTTCACGCACCTGTAGGCGCAGCAGCTGAGCAATCTGCTGTAGCACACGGTCACCTTGTAAATGCCCAAAGCGATCGTTAATGGTTTTAAAGTGATCAATGTCAGCTAGCACAATAGCGGCTTCATCAAAGTTATCGTTGTCTGAACGAGTAAATTGCGACAGCGTCGCGTCCAGACTCAAGCGATTGGCGAGGCCGGTCAATCTATCCGTATTCGACAACCGCTCCAGTTCATCATAGGCATCGGCACGAGACTTCTCGTAGTGTCGGAACAGAAACCAGTGGGCGGTGAAAACTTCGATAATATTCAACAAACTACCCAAGCCCATGGTCAGAGGCTGCGCTCGAGGAAGTTGATAGGCCATGAAGCCAATGGTGTAGCCAAACACAATGGCGGTATACCAGGCGCCGACTTTGCGGCCGAGTAAAAAGAAGACAATCGGGGGAATTACAGTCACCCACAGTACCGAGTAACTATTCCCGGTTACCAAGTGCATGAACATCATGACATTAAAGGTAATGGCTAAACACACGAGCCAAGAGGAGCGTCGTAATTGTCGATGGCGTTGGTGATAAACACCGATGAGCGCTGCTGCGACCAGGCTGATGTAGTTGAAAGCGGCGAGTTCATAGGCAGCAAAAACAACCACATTGAGTGTGCCAATAACGAACGAAAATACGCCAATAATCCAAAGGACACTCATGACCAAAGTGTATTGATGTCGATATGCTGTGCTGGCCATGTTGTTACTCCAATGTTTCCCGATAACTTGTTATATGTCATTCGCTTAGAATTGGGAAGCCAACATTAAAATATTTAGTTACATAACCTTTACAATTAAAAGTGAGGAAATTGTGACCTTTTTCGCAGATCGAGCATCTATACTCATAACGACAGCTGTTTTGTTGTCTGCCGATTGGAGGCATGATTATGCGACATCATACAAGTTTAAAACTGAGTGTCATTGCGTTGAGCTTGATGGCAGTGACCGGTTGCACATCTACGTATGCAGCCCGTAGCGAAGTAGTTCGCTCCGAAACCACTCAAGTCGTGCGTGATGCGGCTTATTACGAAAACGCTACGGTCGATGAACTGTTGGCGCCGATTGCATTGTATCCAGATGCGTTACTTTCTCACATTCTGATTGCAGCGACCTATCCGTTGGAAGTGGTGCAAGCAGAGCGCTGGACGCAAGACTATGAGCACCTAGATGCGGACGCAGCGTTAACGGCAGTGGAATCGCAGCCGTGGGATCCCAGTGTGAAGGCACTGGTTGCTACTCCGGACGTGTTGAAGCGAATGAGTGAAGATCTGGCGTGGACACAGGCGCTAGGCGAAGCTTTCTTAGCCGAAGAAGAGGCCGTGCTGGCCAGCATTCAGAGCCTGCGTCAGCAAGCGTATACAGCAGGTAATCTCGCTAGCGATGAACACATTAACGTGCAGCGCGAAGAGAAGACGATTGTGATTGAGACGGTTCGCCGTGAGGTGGTCTATGTGCCTTACTACGATAGCCGCTATGTCTATGGTGACTGGTGGTGGCGTAATCGCTCACCTGTTTACTGGCACTATCCTTCGCTTCATGTGAGCGTGGGTTCTGGCATTTATTGGGGCATTAACTATCACGTTCCCAGTGCTTTCTATTTTAGTTCTTTCTATTGGCCTCAGCGTTATGTTGTGGTGCATCACCATCATTACCACAAGCCGAAGCAGCGTTATCCAGAGCGTCGGCAAATCGTACGGGATGGACGTCGCTGGCAACATGAACCCGAGCACCGTCGTGGGGTGAAGTTTAAGCGTCGCGACCTGCAGTGGGACGGACCAAAACGTCACGTTGTCGAACGTCGTGACCCAGCGGAGAATCGCACTGTAGAGCGCCGCAAGTTATCGACTACGCCTACTGTGACCGAGAATCCGGGTAAACGGTTGTCAACGCGCGATACTCGCGTAGCGGATGATCGCTTGCGTCAAGACGTGTTTGATATCACCGAACAACCGGTTCGGACACAACGTCCAGCAGTACGCACACCGGAAGATGTCAGAACGCGTTTGGCACAGAAGCCGACTATTACTGAACAGCCCACGCGTGCGCGGCCACAGGTGAGTACTCCTTTGCCGAAGCAGCAACCGCTGTTTAAGCAGACACCGCAACCTCGTATTGCAGAGCCTGCAGTGCAGCCGCGCGTTCGCAATAGTCAGCCTGTATTGAGACAACAACCAACGCGTCCACCTGTAGTGTCGCAACCACGGGTATCGCAACCGCGGGTTTCACAGCCTAGCTACTCGCGTCCAGCGGTTTCACAACCACGGGTGTCGCAGCCTAGCTACTCGCGTCCAGCGGTTTCACAGCCGGCAGTTTCGCAGCCACGTGTTTCACAACCAAGTGTTCAGCCTGTGCAACCCGTGTCACGGCCTGCAGTGCGCTCGTCCCGGCCGCAGCAAGATATCGAATAGTGTGAAATCGATAGTGTGAATCGATAGGCAACAAAAAACCCGGCGCAGTTTTCACTGGCCGGGTTTTTTCATGGGTAACGATTACTGCTTTGCCATATCCGCATGGAACTTGGCGAGAGACTCGACAACCTGCTGGTTGGGTAATTCAGCAAATGGCTGCTCGAGGAACTTAGTACCACGCATCTGAACCGAGATACGAGCTGCGTCCGGATTCAACATGGTTTGTTGATAGAAGCCTTTAATATCATCTAACGTCACGGCTTCAACCGCTGCAATAAGCTGCTGCTTGCTATCAAAGTCAAAACGCTCGCGATACCAATCATTGATCAACGGAGACACTTCTTCAGACATGTTCTTTGGTGGCTCTTTCAGTGAAACCAAAGCACTGGCTTTCAACTGTTCGAACTCTTCTTGAGTGAGCTCATTTAAACGCTCCTCATACTCACCTTTGAACGCATCGAAGCGAGCTTGCATGGTCGCAACGTCATTGACCGGGGTTTGAATGTACATAGCAAAACCAGTGTACTCATCAATAGCTGTTGCGGTACCACCGACAGCATAGGCGAGTTGCTCTTCTGTACGTAACTTATCGAACGCGATGTTGCTGAAGTGCGCTGATAACACATTACCTGCCGCTTGCGTTGCAAAACCTGGCTCTGGATGTACATGGACGTCAATCATACCAACGTCAGCGACATCAATATTTTCTTGCCAGACAATGCGCTGTTTCTCAGCTGGCGCGATAAAACGAGCACGGTCGTAGTCAGTCGACTGACGTTCGGCTGGCAGCGCAGCGTCAACAACAGTCACGACGTTCTCAAGGTCAGAGAGGGCGTAGTTACCAAATGCAAATACACGAATGTGATTGTTGCTCAACTGATCATTGGCGAAGGCGGTCAGGTCAGCAGGTTTCAGTGACTCTGCTGTTGCAATCAACTGCTCGGTGTTGAAGTTGCCTTCACGAATGAGTTTGTTGTATGCACCAAAGGCCTGATAGAACGGGAATTGTTTGCCTTGGTTACGTAAGCCGCGAACAAAGCGGTCGACGGCATTGGCAAAACTCTGCTCGTCAGCCTCGACAACAAGGTTGGCGATAGCTTCCTGCAGTAACACCGGTTGTTTGTCGGTGAAGCCAGACACACGTAAGGTCACACCACTACCGGTATTAAAGTTAAATTGCATACCTGCAACTGACGCTTCAGTACGCAATGCGCTCTGCTCTAGGTTGAACAGGTCACGCCAGAGGTCCAGCAATACTGCTGCTTTCACGTCTTCTTGAGCGCGACCATTGTTCATCGCAATTTCAATAATACCGCGTGGTTGGTCAGCGAATAGTTGGCTCGGATAGTGCCATACTGTCATGCCTTCAGACTCCAGCACGATTTCTGGTTTGGCTTGTTCTTTCGCTTCAACCAAAGCAAAGTTTTCTGGCATCAAGCGGTTCACAGTTGGCAGATTAAACGCTAGCTGACCTTCTTGACCCCAACTTGCCATTTCTTCGGCGCTGATATCGACAACTTGATATTTACCGTCATAGAAATGCAGCTCACTGTCACTCGGCTCTTGTTTGCTCACATACCAAACGCGAAGACGCTCAGGAGTGAGTTGGTCTAATACAGCGTTGATAGCTTGCGCATCAAAGGCTTCATAAACATACGGAGCGGCAATGGCATAATTGGCAGGAACATTCTGCATAGATTCAGCCAAATTCGACACGTAGCTGAATTGATTCCCTTTTTCTAAGAACTGAAAACGGTTATTGAGGCTGGTTTTGATTTCCGCAAAGTACTTCTCATCGACACCTTCGGCACGAATTTTTTCGATGTATTGCATAATGGAAGCAATCATCATTTCGCGCTGTTGCATACCAGCATCGGTGAGCTCCAGCATGATGTTTAAGGTGCCGTAGTTACCGTAATCGGTTGGTGACGCATAAGCATTCAGGCTAGAAATCAGTCCCATCGCTTTCAGCGTATGGGCTGGTGTACCTTCCATCTCTGAACCAATCAAATAGGTGATGAACTCGTTCGGCTTCACGCGGAACTGGTCACTATTGTCCTCAATAATAAATTCGAGGCGCACCTGTTTGACGTCCTCGTTCGGTACGTAGTGAATGCGCTTACCCGCAACTTGCTCGAAATCCAGAGCTGTGGTCACGGTTGGATCTTCGATGTCCTTGTTTTCAATAGCGCTAAAGTGCTTTTTCGCTAAAGCTTCAAGTTCATCCAATGAACGGTTACTGATCATGGCCGCTTTCATAATATTGGCGGAGTAATAGCGATTATAAAAATCGACCGTCTCAGTATGCAGGTTACTATTTTCTTTATCGCCTAGTGACTCGAGGTTACCAATTAAGAAGCGATTCGCTGGGTGATCACCGAGCAAACCACGAGCCAAATTGTATTGACCGAAAAAGTCCATTTCACGGCGCATTGACCATTCAGCATTGACCGCATTCTTTTCTTTCTCAGTGTATTCAGGATAAAGCTTCGGCGCTTTGAAGAAGTCTGAGAAACGATCCAAGGCTTCGTCATAGGCATTGTTGTTCAGGCTGAACATGTAATTGGTGATATCAAGCCAAGTGTAGGCATTCTGGCTACCACCGTTGGCTGTCATAAACTCACCGTACTCATTCGAGTCAGGGTACTTCTCAGTTCCTAAGAACAACATGTGTTCTAAGTAGTGAGCCATACCTTGTTGCGTCATTGGGTCATGGAGGAGACCAACACTCACGCTCAGTGAAGCAGCTGATTTTTCCGTTGATGGATCAGAAATCAACATCACTTCTAAGCCGTTATCGAGCATTAAAGTGCGATATGCGCGATCATCATTTGGGCTTTTCAGTACTTGGGTCGCCGCTTGTTGCTGAGCCGTTTGCTCGGTTGCGGCACTGGTTTGTTCATTGCTAGGGCGGCTATCACAACCGGTCAGCAACAGTGCAGTGGCAACTGCACTCAGTAGGAAGAAGTTTTTCATGGTTTGTTGCTCTTATACTTTGAGGTTCAGAAATTTGAATTGCTGAAATTAATCCCTCGTATCATAGTTGGTATTGCGCGTAACATCTTTAGACACGACGAATTACTTTGTAACAAAGTATCAACTATTGTAAATCCATTAAAAATATGGATTTATATAAAGATAATAAATCTTCTTGTAAAGATATGAGGGCGGCATGGCAGAAGCAAAGACTAGTTCACGTATGGCAGTGAGTGTGATGCTCGAACAATGGCGTCAGCAACGCCCTGAGTTACCGATTCTCGAGGCGGGCTTAGTAGGCGTATTACTACGAGTGGGCAAACGGCTTGAGCAGATTGGTCTCGAGTCTCTCAAACCTTATGAGCTTGGCTGGTCTGAGCATGATCTTCTAGCAGCATTGCGCCGCCGCGGTTCCCCTTATTCTGCAACACCTGGCGAATTATTGGACGAGTTGTTTATTACTTCTGGAGCGCTGACAGCTTGTACCAATCGTTTGATAGCCCGAGGTTTGGTGTTTCGCGCTAAGAGTAAGAAGGACAGCCGCTCGCGTATTATTGCACTGACTACGGATGGCTTTCATTTCATCGATAAAGTCACCACTGAGCGGTTTCGCTTATGCGAAGAGCTGATGTCGGTTTATTCCGCGGATGACAAAAGCAAGCTGTTCGACCTAGCCGAGCAATTCTTAAAATCTTAGTTTTTCATGTTAAAAATATTTGACATGGCTAAAAAGAGAATCTAACCTAACGATGTTAAACAAATTTAACATTGAGGTGAGTCATGAGTTTCTCCGAAAAATCGGCGTGGGTAATGTTTCTGGTTCTGGCGGTTATTGGTGGCGGTTTTATTATTGATGTGGTTCAAGTGTCGTTGGCGATAGATGCAATCGCACCACCCATGATGGTCATCAAGTTTGTGGTGAGCATGATTTTTGTCAGCATTGTCGCGCAAATTGTATTGGCGATAACATCATCTCGCGATGCGAATCGCCCCAAAGACGAGAGAGAACGCTCTATTGCACTGTGGTCCTCAGCTAAAGCGGGTTTTGTATTTGCCTTTGGCGTGATCACGAGTTTGGGACATTTTCTGTATTACGGTGACGGCAATCTATTGTTCTATATGGTGTTAGCATCTCTGATTATTAGCCAGCTACTTGAGTATGTATTGCAAATCATCGCGTTCCGTCGGGGTATTTAAAGGTGGCTACATTACCAATCACGAATTGCGTGCGTGAACTGCGTCAAGAACATGATGACATGACGCAGGCCGATTTGGGTGATGCAGTAGGGGTGACTCGGCAAACTATTGCAGCTATTGAGCAACGGCGTTACTCGCCGTCGCTCGAAGTTGCGTTCCGAATTGCGCGAGTGTTCAACCAGCCTCTAGAGGTTGTATTTCAGTTTGAATCAGACGAGGGAGCGGCCGGCTCCCACAACTGAATTGGATTTCCCTCTGGGTCAGCCAGCCGAGCGAAGCGACCATTGGGATAGACTTCGCTCTCTACCTCGACTTCAATGTCAGCTGCTCGCAATTGAGCGACCATCGCATCAAGATCGCGCACTCGGAAATTAATCATCCACTGCTGATCGTCGGCACCAAAGTATTTGGTTTTTTGATTAAACACACCATAGACAGTGGGTCCGGCAGTTTGCTGCCAGGGCTCTTCTTCGTATGTAGTTGGCGTTTGTTTAATACCTAAATGTTCTTCATACCAAGCAGCCAGCTGCGCCGGATTCTCAGACTTGAAAAAGAATCCACCAATACCGTCGACTTTCTCTTTGGCCATGATAGCTGAACTCGTCAGCAGTAAAGCAATGATCAAATATATTCGCACTGGGACTCCTGTAAATAGTGAATCGTGAACAGAGAATCGAAAAACGGTGTGTTCTGTTCACCGTTCACTATTAACTATTCACTAGGTTGTAGTTACCGTAATCGCCGGCATGATGGCCGCCATCATTACCGCCACCTGAATACCTTCAATCACTTCTTTCGTTATCTTACCTATACCTTCGCCATTTGCGATAGCGTCGATTTTTTCTTTATTGGCTTTTAACTCGGCTTTGCTAAACACCTGAGGCAGCAAATGTGCTGCTCGAGCCAGTGACAACGTCACCACAATGCGCGGATCAATCTCCAATGGTTTATCGAGTACTAACCGGCGTAACTCATGACGTAGCCGTTGCTCTGGTTCAGGATTGATTTCTGGATAGATACGGCGAGTGAAGAGCCATAGTATCTGTTCTTCCTCAGCTTTGAGAATATTGTCTGCAGCCAAAGTTTTGGCGACCTTATGATTCAAATCTTTGATACCGGCTAGTTTCGATACCCAGTCGCGCAGCGTGGCTTGACGCTTGGCGTTGTGGATCTTATCCAAAGCCTCATCCAAAATAACATCACCGGTAGGAGAAGAGTCGATAACTTCAACTTTGGCCTTTTTCGGTTTTTCTTCTGTTGGATCCACCTGAATTTTTTCCAACATCAGTAGCTCGGTGAGGAGTGCTGAGGCGACAGCATAGCCCACATAGCTTGCATTCATGGTGCCTTTCTCTTCGCACAATGCCAGTAAAATCAGCGCTTGATAGATTTTTAATTCACCCATGAATTGTCCTCGTATCTTGTTACATTTAACCTCAGGATTACCCGCTGGTCAGCATTGGTCAAGAAAGGTAATGTAACGGAATCTAACGACCCCATTAAATAATGAGAGATAGCACGTGAATATTGAACCTTCTGAGCGGTTGAGTTATGCCTTTATGGGCGCTGAGGATGCCGGTTTTATGCTGGATTTAGATAGTGATCCGCAAGTGATGCAGTTCATCAACGGTGGAAAATGCTCAACCCCAGAAGACATTGAGCAGGTGATTCTGCCGCGTTTGTATTCCTATCGAAATAGCGCGCGTGGCTGGGGGATGTGGCGACTCATTGAAACCAGCAGTGGTGATTCAATTGGCATGGTGTTGGCGCGCCCGATGCATTTTTTCAGTGACCATCCTGATGAAACGGATATTGAGCTGGGTTGGCGCTTGCGTCGCAGTGCATGGGGCAAAGGTTACGCTACCGAGGCTGCAAAACACTTGATGCAAGCGTTACAGCAGCATGATCCAGCTATTCGCGCCTTCACCGCCATTGCCTTTGAGGCGAATGTGGGTTCAACCAATGTCATGCAAAAGCTGGGGATGCAATTTGTGAAGAAGGCGGTGCATCCTGATCCATTAGGCGACCATGAGGTGGTGTTTTACCAATGTCAGCGATAAAGTTTTCCTACTTTTATGAGCGGGCACTGGCTCGCAAGGGAAGCGAGGCAGCTCTCCGGGAACGTTTGCCAAAACCTGCATCCCGCGAACAGTTGTTGCAGTTAGATGACCGCCAAGTACTGGCAGAAATGACGCGCTGTATCTTTCGTGCGGGCTTTGCGTGGCGTGTCATTGAAAATAAATGGCTAGGTTTTGATGCGGCATTCGCAGGCTTTTTTCCACCCTATTGGCAACAAGTCCCGCCGGAGCGTTTAGATGAGTTAGCCCGCGACGAGCGAATTGTGCGCAATCCGCAGAAGATTGCGACCGTACCAGTGAATGCACGAATGATTGTGGAGGTCGCAGAAAAGTATGGCTCGTTTGGAGCTTTTCTGGCGGACTGGCCGGCAGATGATCAAGCCGGTTTGCAAATGTACTTAAAGAAGTATGGTTCGCGTCTCGGCGGCACCGCTGCGCAGCATGTCCTGCGCCGTCTCGGCTGGGATGGGTATATTTACACCCCAGATACACTGACAGCTTTGCGTAATCACAAGCTGCTCGATGCGAGCGAGTTCAGTAAGCGTGGTATGCAGCAAATTCAAACCGCATTTAATGAGTGGCAGACCGAGACCGGCCTGCCGTATTGTCAGCTATCGCGCATCCTGTCCATGACTTTGGATGCGCGGTAACGGCTACCGGAGCGTCACAAACTCCTCGGCTGAAGTTGGGTGCAATGCAATAGTGGCATCAAAGTCTGCTTTGGTTGCGCCCATTTTCATAGCCACCGCAAAGCCTTGTAAAATTTCGTCCATACCTTCGCCGATACCATGCAAACCAATGACGCGTTCGTCAGGACCACAGCAAATCAGCTTAAAGGTACTGAGCGCGCGATGCGGTGTAATCGCGTTATACATGGCTGCGAATTGTGAGCGATACACTTTGATTTCCTGATCATCATGACAGGCACGCGCTTGGTCTTCGGTCATGCCAATAGTCCCAATAGGTGGGTGACTGAAAACAATCGTAGGGATCAGCGAAAAATCCATTTTGGCGTCGGCCATATCTTTATTAAATAAGCGCTCTGCGAGCAAACGCCCGGCTTTAATAGCAACTGGCGTCAGCTGTGCAGCACCGGTGATATCACCGACTGCATAGATGCCTTTGACGTTGGTGTTCTGATATTCATCAACCGGGATCAGACCATTCTCACCAACTTCCACACCCGCTGCCTCGAGGTTGATTTCATCGGTCGCCGGGACGCGGCCAATAGCCCAAATCAGGCAATCCACGTCAGTCAACTGTTGCCCATCTTTACAGGTGATGGTGAGCAGGCCTGCTGAGCTTTTCTCAACTTTTTCGACGTCGCAATGGGTATGCAGTTGATGCCCATCTTGATCCATACGTTGCAACAAAGCATCGGTAATGTCGTTGTCGAATTGGCGTAATGGACGGTCGTGACGCACCAATAAATGCGTATCGGTGCCTAGAGCATGTAACACACCGGCAATTTCGACGGCAATATAGCCCGCGCCAACCACTACCGCTTTCTTCGGTTGTTCTTGCAGGGCAAAAAAGCCATCGGAGTCGATACCTAACTCCGCTCCCGGAACATCAGGAATGAGCGGTCGGCCGCCCGTGGCTATGGTGATGTGATCAGCCGTGATCTGTTCGCCATTGACTTCTACTGTGTTGGCGTCGACAAACCGAGCGAACCCTTCAATGTAGTCCACACCATTACTGGAAAATCCGCGTTGATAGCCGCCATGAATACGTTCAATATAAGCCTCACGGTGTTTGACTAAGGTCGCCCAATCAAACCCGTCCTGGGTGAGATGAAAACCATAGGCTTCCGCATATTTCAGCGCTTCCGCAATATGCGCGCCATACCACATCACCTTTTTCGGGACACAACCCACATTGACACAAGTACCGCCAACCGCTTTCGCCTCAATCACAGCTGCTTTCGCACCGCGAATGGCTGCCCGGTTTGCAGATGCGATACCGCCGCTGCCCGCGCCAATGGCAAGATAGTCGAAATGACGTGTCATGTAGTGTACTCCTGTAATCACTGAATCCGATTGTGGTAAAGTCGGCAATGATCGCCCATTTCGCGACAGCGTGCAACGCAACCTGAGTGAACACTGAGTACAAAGAGTCGATGACACTAATCTATCAAATCAATCGCAGTCGCAAGCGCCGTTCTGTTTCCATTAAAGTGAAGCAGGGCGAAGTGCGAGTGGATGCTCCGTGGTATGTCACCGACAGTCGTATTCATGCTGTGGTGGAGCAGAAGCGTGAATGGATTGAGAAGCATCTCACCCGTCAGCAACAACAACTTCAAGCGCTGACTCCGAGACGTTGGCAAGCAGGAGAAGAAATTCGCTGGCTGGGTGAGCCTCTGCTGTTAACGGTTCAAAAGGGTAGTAAGGGGCAGTGCGAACGCCACGAGCAGCAGTTAGTCGTGACCGTTCCTCAGCGAGTAACGCAACAGAGTGCGTACATTGAGAAGCAAGTGAAAGCTTGGTTCAAACAACAAGCTTTGCAATGGTTAGATGCATTTTTTGCGCAGTGGAGCCATGCCAAGTTGCAGCCCAAAAGCTGGGCATTGGCTGACTTCTCTAGCAAATGGGGACATTGTTCGGTAAAGGGCGAACTCAAATTCACTTGGAAACTGTGGTTAGCTCCTGAATCCATTGTGCGCTCAGTTGTATTGCATGAACTCGCACATCTGCGCGAGTTCAATCACAGCAAAGCCTTCTGGCAACAGGTCGCGGCTATCGATCCGGACTATCAGGAGTCTGAGCGGTGGCTCAAACAGCACGGCAGCACAACGCTAGCGCCCAACTACCTCAGCTATTAGTGAATAGTGAATAGTGAATAGTGAACAGTGAACACCAATACGCTAGATGGCTGGTGCTGGGGCTTTACTGTTCACCGTTCACTTTTCACCTTTATCTATAAGTTTTGCTGTAAGAAATCCACCATCATGGTGCGCAGATGATACGTCGTGCCTTCGCCTTCGCGTATACCATGCGTTCGATTCGGATAGGCGAAGAACTCAAACTGTTTCCCATGTTTGACTAGCTCGTTGACCAGTCGCTCGCTGCCCTGAAAATGGACATTGTCATCGGCGGTACCATGCACTAGCAACAAATCACCTTGCAGGTTTTCAGCGTGAGTAATCGCTGAAGTCTCGCGGTAACTGTCAGCATCTTCAGGCAGTAAGCCTGAGTAGCGTTCTTGGTAAATCGTGTCGTACAACGTCAAATCAGGTACTGGTGCTAACGCCATGCCGACATGGAATGATTCCGGATAGCGGAATAAGGCATTCAGCGTTTGTGAGCCGCCGCCACTGTGGCCCCAAATGCCTACGCGGTCTGCGTCGATAAATGACCAGCGCTCGAGCATTTCTTGTAACGCATCGTTTTGGTCACGCACCGTTACCACACCCAGCTGCTTATAAATCGAACGGCGCCACTCATAGCCACGCGGTGAACGAGTACCACGGTTATCAATGGAAGCCACTAAATAACCTTGCTGTGTGAGGTACTGATGGAACATAAAGCGTTCGCCACCCCAACTGTTGCTGACTGTTTGGCCCCAAGGTTCGCCGTACACATAAAACAGAATCGGATATTGCTTCGCTGGATCGAAGTCTGCCGGCTTCATTAAGAAACCATCGAGCGCAAGACCATCTTGTGCAGTCACTTGGAAAAATTCGAATTGTGCTTGGTCTAGTGCTTCAAAATTGGCCTGTACATTAGCGTTGTCTTTGATAACTCGAATCGAGCGATGATCAGGCAACGTGATCATATCGACCACAGGTACTTGCGAAACCGCCGAGTAGGTATGTACTGCGTAGGCGGCATCAGCAGAGAGCTGGTAACTATGTGTGCCAGGTTGATTCGGCGTTAGGCGTTCGAGTTTGCCACTGCCATCGAGGCTGGCACGGAACAAGTAACGCTCTAACGGCGTGTCCGGTGACGCAATAAAATAGACCCAACCTTGGTCTTCATTGATTTGCAAGACGTCAATAACATCCCAGTTCCCGCGAGTAATGGCGGTAACACGACCGGTATCAGGTTGTACTCGATACAGATGCCGCCAACCGCTGCGCTCACTCAGCCACGTAAAGGCTGCGCCCGAATTGATGAATTTCGGATCATCAACGTAGTCAGCCCAACTCTCCGTCGTTTCACGAATGACTTCACGCACGCTGCCATTATCCGCATCGGCAATGAACGCAACGTTCACCGCTTGCGAGCGTGTTAATTGCTGAATCAGTAATTGGTCACTATTGCCAGCCCATTGCATCCGCACCAAGTAATGCTGACGCGGGTTGCCCGGCACTTTCATCCAAGTGGTCGCACCGCCATTGGCAGGAATCACGCCAATACGCATGGCGGCATTGGTCTCGCCAACTTTGGGGTACGGGAACTGTTTGAGCGTAGGATACAAGGTATCGGTATTGTTGATCATGGTGAACAGCGGCGTGCCTTCAGTATCCAACTGCCAGTAGGCAATCGACTGACCATCTGGAGACCAGCGGAAACCATCACGTAAAAAGAATTCTTCTTCATTCACCCAATCAAAAGTGCCGTTGACTATGGTGTCGTTGCCATCTTTGGTGATTTGGGTAATGCGAGATGTCGCTAAATCTTCAACGTAGATATTGTTCTTCATGACATAGGCGACGCGCTTTCCTTGTGGATCAAACTTCGCGAACTGCAATGTCGACGCATCGGCACTACCGCCCAGCTTCTGTAGGCGTTTGCTGGCACGATCGAAGACCCAATAATCACCCAATGTGTGGGTCCGCCAAGACCGCTTGGTGTTGGTGAAAATAAGGAGTTTCTGACCATCGTCTGACCATGAGTAATCAGCGATTGCTAACGGTGCTTCAGCTGCCGTCGGACGCAGTTGGTCTGCAGTGATCAAAACAGTGCGCTGTTGCGTTTCAGGATGATACCGAACGAGGTCGTCGCCAGCTCCAGACTCGGCAGGTTCCAGTGTGGTATAGCCGCTACCGTCAGCGAGCCAGCGCGTAGGTGGAACGCCACCCGCACTAAAATCACTGGTTTGGTAGAGTCGCTCGAGCGTGAGTGCTGGTTCACTGTCTGCGGTTTTCACCGGAGCAGGATCGGAAGCCTGTGGCAAAGCGCTACAACCAGCAAGCAGAAATAGTGTGGCCGCACTCGATACGATGAGTTTGGTGTAAGATAGTGGCGTCGACATAGATCCGTTTCCTTGAACTGGAGTTGATATCTGGGGTAAAAGCCCTCAGATCCATCTGCATTAGCACAAAATCAGTTCACGCATTATTCAAGAGGATGTCCAATGAGTCAAAACCCTTTGCTCAATGATTACCACTTACCACCGTTTCAGTCGATTCGGCCTGAACACATCAAGCCTGCCATTGAGGCACGCATTGCGGCGTGTAAGCAGGTTATTGAGCAAGTTGTGGCAACGCCCTCGCCAAGCTGGGAAACCGTCATGGCACCCCTTGAGCACGTGGATGATTTGCTGGAGCGAAGCTGGTCACCAGTATCACACTTAAATGCTGTGGTGAGCTCGCCAGAGCTGCGTGAGGCCCATGATGCCTGCCTACCGCTGCTATCCGACTATGGTACGTTCGTAGGGCAGCACGAAGGTCTGTATCGAGCTATTCGAACCTTGCACGAGCAGGCAAGTTTTGCCGAGTTAAGTGAAGCTCAGCAAAAAGTCATTGTCGATACCCTGCGAGATTTTGAACTGAGTGGTGTTGCGTTGCCGGATGAGCAGAAGCAACGTTATGCTGAAATTTCATCGCGGTTGGCTGACTTGTCTTCGCAATTCAGTAATCATGTTTTGGATGCGACCGATGGCTGGCATTATCTCGTTACCGATGAATCTCAGTTAGCCGGTTTACCAGATAGTGCGATTGAATCAGCTGCTGCATTGGCGCGTGAACATGACCAACAAGGATGGCGTTTTGGTCTCGATATTCCGAGCTATTTGCCTGTAATGATGTACGCCGATCATCAACCGCTGCGCGAGACCATGTATGTGGCCTTTACCACGCGCGCATCAGATCAAGGTCCACAAGCTGGCCAGTTTGATAATTCTGAAATCATGGCAGAAACCCTCGCATTGCGTCATGAACTAGCAGTATTGCTCGGCTTCAAGAACTATGCAGAGCTATCACTCGCAACCAAAATGGCGGAATCGCCGCAGCAAGTTGAAGATTTTCTCAGCGATTTAGCGGCAAAATCGTTACCGCAAGCTCAGCGAGACTATCAGGATGTTGTTGATTTCGCTCAGCAACAGTTTGGTGTCGATAGCATTGAAGCTTGGGATGTTGCGTACTATAGCGAAAAACTGAAGCAGCAAGAGTATGCTATTTCGGATGAGCAATTACGTCCTTACTTCCCTGAAAATCAGGTGATTAAGGGACTATTTCATGTAGTTGAGTCACTCTTTAGCGTGCGCATCACGGAGCAGCCGCGAGACGATATTTGGCATCAGAATGTCCGCTATTTTGTGATTTCTGATCAGGATGGCTCACCGCGCGGTTCGTTCTTCCTCGATTTGTATGCGCGTTCCGGCAAGCGCGGCGGAGCCTGGATGGCTGAATGCGCGGTCCGTCGTATCACCGCCACCAACCAAGTGCAACTGCCAGTGGCGTATCTCACCTGCAATTTCAATAAGCCGGTGGGTGGCAAGCCTGCGTTGTTTACCCATGATGAAGTGTTGACACTATTCCATGAGTTCGGACATGGCTTGCACCACATGTTGACTCGCGTCGATGTGGCTGGTGTTTCGGGCATTAATGGTGTGGCTTGGGACGCAGTCGAACTCCCATCACAATTTCTTGAAAATTGGTGTTGGGAACCGGAAGCGTTGCAGACCATTTCAGGTCACTACGAAACCGGTGAGCCCTTGCCTCAAGATCTGCTCAACAATATGTTGGCTGCACGGAACTTCCAATCGGCAATGCAGATGGTGCGGCAACTCGAATTCAGTTTGTTCGACTTACGTATTCATCGTGATTTTGATCCGAGTCAGGGAGGTGGTCAGATTCAAGCTATCTTGGACCAGACACGCCGTGAGGTTGCAGTGCGTCAGCCGCCTGAGTACAACCGCTTTCAACATGGCTTTGGACATATCTTTGCTGGTGGTTATGCCGCGGGTTATTACAGCTATAAATGGGCTGAAGTGCTGTCTGCCGATGCGTTTGCGCGATTTGAAGAAGAAGGCATCTTCAACGCAGCAACCGGCCGCGATTTTCTAGAAGCTATTTTAGAGCGCGGTGGATCCAAAGACGCGATGGAGTTGTTCAAAGCATTTCGTGGTCGCGAACCACAAGTCGATGCGCTATTGCGACACTCTGGTATTGAAGCGCGTTAATTGCTCAGCGGGTGTTGCCTGGCTTTTTGCTTAAGCAGGTAGCACCCAGTTCACGATTAAGAGTAGCGAGACGACGAACAGAACGATAAAAATAACACCGACGGTGATGTAAACGGCGGGGTTGCCATTGGCGAAGTCGCGCTGACGGTTTTGCTCGGTTTGGACACCAAATAATGCGGCGAGGACGCTCATTAGAATACTGAGAGGGCCTGGCTTACTCATTTAGCACTGACTCATTAAAAACTAGCGGACTTTCTTGGGAGCGAAATCGCGTTTGGTATCAGAATTGCCAAACAGTAACTCGAATAAATCGAGGAAATGAAATTGTGTCGAGCGGCTTTGTCCCGAGAACCAACTTTTCCAAGTCACTTCTTTCTCGAGTGCCGTGCATTCTTCGTATGCTTGCTTTTGCTCGGTGTTTTTCAACAGCTCATCACACTGCTGCGTCACGTTATTGGCGCGGGCTTGCCACGACGGAGACAGCATTGACCCCAGCAGGATCATGCCGCAAACCACCAATATTGACGCTAAACGTGAAGTCATTGAAATAACCTTGTTTAATAATTGCTCATAATGTAGCAGGCAAATGCCTATCTTGCCAAGTATCTTGGCGTATTTTTTTGACTGCCAAGCGCGCTATCCTCTGGTACACTATCGCGTATAAATAATGGCGCATAAATAAACACAGCGAACCCTTGTCCAGCGGTCGTGTGGCTTAGGCAAGTATGAGGATACTAAAGTGACTGATTTTTTAATCGCCCCCTCCATTTTATCTGCAGACTTTGCCCGACTTGGCGCCGAAGTTGATGCGGTGTTAGAGGCTGGTGCCGATGTCGTCCATTTCGATGTTATGGATAATCACTTTGTTCCGAACCTGACAATAGGTCCTATGGTGTGCTCGGCGCTCCGCAAGTACGGTGTTACCGCACCCATTGATGTGCATTTAATGGTACAGCCTGTCGATCGAATTATCGGTGATTTTGCGGAAGCTGGAGCGTCTATCATTACTTTTCACCCAGAGGCTTCAACACACATCGATCGGTCATTGGAGTTGATTCGTGCGGCTGGATGTCAATCCGGGCTCGTGTTCAATCCGGCAACGCCACTCCATTACCTTGATTACGTGATGGATAAAGTGGATGTCATTTTACTGATGTCAGTGAACCCAGGTTTCGGTGGGCAGCAGTTTATCCCAACCACTCTCGACAAACTCAAAGAGGTGCGGCAGCGCATTACTGCGAGTGGTCGTTCCATTCGATTAGAAATTGATGGTGGCATTAAGGTTGATAACATTGCCGCCGTGGCAGCCGCTGGAGCAGATATGTTTGTTGCAGGGTCGGCCATTTTTAATCAGCCAGACTATCGAGCGGTTATTGACGCGATGCGCGCTGAACTTGCCACGGTTACCAAATCATCTAATTAATTTTTTCATTCAGGAAGTCAATCATGTCTAAACCCATTGTTCTCAGTGGCTGTCAGCCATCCGGTCAATTGTCCATCGGTAACTACATCGGTGCACTACGCCAGTGGGTGAAGATGCAGAGCACTCATGATTGTCTCTTTATGCTGGTCGACCTCCACGCCATCACCGTGCGTCAAGAGCCAGAGCAATTACGCAATGCCACCCTCGACGGTCTCGCCCTGTATATGGCTTGTGGCTTAGATCCAGAGCAGAGCACTATTTTCGTTCAGTCGCATGTTCCTCAGCACGCTGAGCTGGCGTGGATTTTGAATTGCTACACGCAAATGGGTGAATTGAATCGGATGACTCAGTTCAAAGACAAGTCTGACCGGCATGCGCACAACGTTAATGCTGGCTTGTTCACCTATCCTGCACTCATGGCCGCGGATATTTTGTTGTATCAAGCCAACGAAGTACCAGTGGGCAACGATCAGAAGCAGCATCTTGAATTGACTCGTGATGTTGCGACGCGCTTTAACAATCTCTATGGCGATATTTTTACCGTACCTGAGCCGTTTATTCCGCAAGTGGGTGCGCGTGTCATGAGTTTGCAAGATCCGACTAAAAAAATG
The DNA here is from genome assembly GCF_048263735.1 of Pseudidiomarina aestuarii. Classification (GTDB taxonomy): domain Bacteria; phylum Pseudomonadota; class Gammaproteobacteria; order Enterobacterales; family Alteromonadaceae; genus Pseudidiomarina; species Pseudidiomarina aestuarii_B. Next base: position 212,297 of record NZ_JBLXDX010000004.1, read on the forward strand.
TCGAAGTCTGACGATAATGAAAATAACTACATTGGCTTGTTGGAAGATCCGAAGAAGATAACCAAGAAATTGAAGCGAGCTGTTACGGACTCGGATGAGCAGGCGCGCATCTATTTTGATACCGAAGAAAAACCAGGTGTATCCAATTTACTGTCGATTTTGTCAGCAGCTACGGGGACCTCCATTGCCGATTTAGTGCCGCAGTACGAAGATAAAATGTATGGTCATTTGAAAACGGATACAGCAGCGGCAGTCGTGGCAATGTTGGAGCCCATTCAACAGCGCTACCAAGAGTATCGGAATAATTTAGATTATTTACAGCAAGTAATGGGTAAAGGTGCCGATGCAGCGGCCGAACGAGCTGCGCGGACGCTACGGCAGGTCTATGATGCGGTGGGTTTTGTACCCCGGCCATAAGGCTCTGAGAACGTTCAAATAAGTGTTCGCTTCGAAATATCTTTATGCTATTTTGCTTATGTAAATTGTCATATATAGACGTACTTCAATATTGAAGGTTTGATGAATGAGTGAATCGGATTCGAGCATGGCGGAAAACCGCCGGTTAGCAGCATTACGTGCAACCCAATTGCTCGATACGCCCAACGAAGCGCGGTTTGATCGCTGGGTTCAATTAGCGCGCAAAACATTTGATGTTCCCATCGCGCTGGTTTCATTCGTCGATGCTGATCGACAGTGGTTCAAAGCAAGAAGTGGTCTAAACGAACAGGAAACTCCGCGTAGCCTGTCGTTTTGCAGTCATGCTATTCAGCAGCGCGGCATCATGGTGGTTGAAGACGCCACGCAGGATGACCGCTTCAAAGACAACCGGCTTGTATTAGATGAACCCGGTATTCGTTTTTACGCCGGTGCCCCTCTGCAAACGCCAAACGGCGAGCAAGTTGGAACATTGTGCATTATCGATACCAAAGTGCGACAGCTTACAGTGAGCCAACTCACTACGCTCAGAGCACTCGGTGATGCTGTCCAAGCAGAAATGAATTTGCATGCCTACCAAAGCGCTGCCGAAGACCTCATTCAACAACAATCTGAAACCAGCGAAACGAATCAGCGCTTGCTGGAACGTGAAGAGCGGCTTTCGTCTATCTACGATTTGGCTCCAGTTGGCATTTCGATTTGTGATGCGGACGGCCAGTTAATTGAAGCAAACCATGCGGCTGAGGCAATTTTGAATCAGAGTATGGAAGCGTTAACGCATCGCCAAATTGATGACCCTGACTGGCGAATCTTCGACGAACGCGGCTTCATTCTCGATCCGCAAGATTTTGCCTCATCTCGTGCATTGCGAGAGCGACGTCCGGTCACCAACCAAATCATGAAGTTAGAGCAAGGTGCTTATTCTGTTTGGTTGTCGGTGAGTGCATCACCGTTGCCCGATGGCGGTGCGATTATTGTTTATTCGGATATTTCTGATTTAAAACAGCAGCAAGATCGCATCCGTTATCTAGCCGCACATGACCAATTGACCGGTCTCTGTAATCGTTCTGAGTTCATGCATGAGTTAGACGGACGTATTGCGGTAGCTCGAAACACCGATCAGACGTTGTCGGTGATCACGTTTGATATTAACCACTTTAAAGAAATCAATGAATCGGCTGGGCATACCATTGGTGACCAGTTACTGCTGGAAGTAGCCAAGCGACTGCAGCGTCATGTACGTAGCCGTGATTTGATAGCGCGAATTGGTGGTGATGAGTTTGCGATTATCACGTTCCATCATGAAGCTGAAATTGAGGCGCTGATTGAACGACTGTTAGCGCAACTGAGCCATGCTTATGAAATTCAGTCTGCTGAATTTCGGATCAATATTAGCGCCGGTGTGGCAACCTTGCCGCGGCATTCTGACAGCGCCGATGTGCTGCTGCGCCGTGCGGACATGGCAATGTTCCATGCGAAGACCATGGATCTGCCTTACTGTCGATATCACGATGCATTGAATAACTTCTATTTGCGCCGAATCGCTTTAGTGGAAGGTTTGGAATATGCAATCCGTACTTCAGCATTACGACCCTATTTGCAGCCGCAGTTGAACATTGAAACTGGTGAGTTGGTTGGCGCAGAAGTATTGTTGCGTTGGCAAGATCCTGACTTTGGTTGGGTCAGTCCGGCTGAGTTTATTCCACTCGCGGAAGAGCGCGGCTTGATATGTCGCATTACGCAATATGTAATTCGAAACGTGCTGCAACAGCTACAGACCTGGCGTGAAGAAGGTTTGGAAATGCGCGGTCGGGTGGGTATCAACATCTCTATTCGCGACCTCGAACAACCGCAGTTTGTCGAGGAATTATTGGAGCAGGTTGCAACTTCTGGTTGTCATCCCAAGCAACTCGAATTAGAAATCACCGAAACTGCGTTTATGCGCGATCCTGAAGTGGCACTGGCAACCCTCACCAAGCTTCATGAAGCAGGTTTCTCATTGGCAATCGATGACTTTGGCATCGGCCACTCGGTTTTGAATTACTTGAAACAAATCCAAGCCGATGTACTCAAAATCGACATAAGCTTCACGCGTGAATTACTGACCAGTGCAGCGGATAAAGCAATTATTCAAACCATTATCGCTACTGCGAATATCTTTGGGATGAAGACCCTAGCCGAGGGAGTCGAGTCTGCTGAACAAGCGCAAGAGCTTCGCCGCTTGGGTTGTGATTACGCGCAAGGCTATTGGTATGGTGAGCCGCAACCCATCGCAGACTTCGAAACGAATTGGTTGCGTGATGGCCGCGCTGCTGGTCGCGAGACTTCCAACTCGTAAGCTTGGCAACCACACGCCAATCAGTGCTAGGATGCGGCAATTCCAGTCGATACGTTAGAGTAAACCTATGCTGTTGATGATCGATAACTACGACTCTTTCACACACAACGTCGTGCGTTATTTCCGTGAGTTAAAAGCGGAAGTCAAAGTTATTCGTAACGATGAACTGACGCTAGCAGAAATAGAACAGCTCCCACTCAGCGGTATCGTCATTTCACCGGGTCCTTGTACGCCCAATGAAGCGGGCATTTCACTTGCCGCTATCGAACACTTTGCGGGAAAACTTCCCATTCTTGGCGTGTGTTTGGGACATCAGGCCATTGGCCAAGTGTTTGGCGCCAAGGTAATACGCGCAAGCGCAGTCATGCACGGCAAAACGTCGAGTGTCGAGCACACTCAAGCAGGCTTGTTCCATGATCTACCGAATCCATTCACAGTGGCCCGCTACCACTCACTACTTCTCGCTAACGACAGTATTCCCGACACTTTGATTGTTGATGCGTGGACGACTACGAGCTCTGGTGAACGCGAAATCATGGCCATACGGCATCGCGATCTACCGATATGGGGCGTCCAGTATCATCCTGAAGCTATCCAAACCGAACACGGTCACCAACTACTAGCCAACTGGCTAAATGCCAGTGAACAGAGCAAGTAAACAGTAAACAGTGAAAAGTGAACAGAAAAGCGGAACTAGCTACTCAGGTTTTCGCTCTTCTGTTCTCTGTTAACTATTCACCATTCACTGTGTTTTCAGCATATTCATGCAGCTCCTGTGCAAAACCAACTAACTCCCCGTGACAGCTTGATTTTTCTACGCTGTAGCGACGACAGCGAGCAAAAAATCTGCGATAATAGATGCACTTTTGAAGCCGAATTCATCTTTGAATACCCACAGCGAGAGGGAGTTTTATGACACAGAATATGATTGTAACCCGTGCGACCTTTGATGAGGTCATGGTGCCAAACTACAATCCAGCAAAAATGGTTCCAGTGAAAGGCGAAGGCTCGCGTGTGTGGGATCAAGAAGGTCGTGAATATATCGATTTTGCCGGTGGTATTGCGGTGAACTGTTTGGGTCACTGCCATCCAGCTATGGTCAAAGCGTTGACCGAGCAAGGCAACAAGTTATGGCATTTAAGTAACGTATTTACAAACGAACCGGCTATTCGTTTGGCCAAGAAATTGACTGAATCGACATTTGCAGACCGCGTTTACTTTGCTAACTCGGGAGCAGAAGCCAACGAAGCCGCACTGAAACTAGCGCGCCGTTGGGCTCTGGACAAGTTTGGCCCAGAAAAAGACCAAATTATCGCGTTCACCAAAGGATTCCACGGGCGGACGTTCTTTACTGTGACCGTGGGTGGTCAGCCTGCGTATTCTGACGGCTTTGGACCTAAACCAGGTGGTATTGAGCATGTTGCTTACAATGACTTAGCTGCGCTCGAAAAGCTGATGTCTGACCGCACCTGCGCAATCATGATGGAGCCGCTGCAAGGTGAAGGCGGTGTGATTAGCCCTGATGCTGACTTCGTAAAAGGCGTACGTGAGTTGTGTGATAAGCACAATGCGCTGTTAATTTTTGACGAAGTACAAACCGGGTTTGGTCGTACAGGTAGCCTATATGCCTATCAACAATTGGATATTACCCCAGATATTCTTGCATCTGCTAAATCATTAGGCGGCGGTTTCCCAATTGGTGCAATGTTAACTACGAAAGCCATTGCTGAGCATCTCAAGCCAGGTACTCACGGTAGTACTTATGGCGGTAACCCGCTGGCCTGCGCTGTGGCTGAAGCTGTATATGACGTCGTCAATACCGATGAAGTATTGGAAGGTGTCAAACAGCGCGAGAAAATGTTCAAGCAAAAGCTCGCTGAAATCAATGCCAAGTACAACGTCTTTAAAGACATTCGTGGCCAAGGCATGTTGCTGGGTGCTGAACTTGCTGACCAATACGAAGGTAAAGCGCGCGACTTCTTAAACGCCGGTGGTGAAGAAGGTGTGATGGTGTTGGTCGCAGGACCAAGCGTGATTCGTTTCACTCCGTCGCTCGTCATTCCCGAAGCCGATATTCACGAAGGTCTTGCTCGATTCGAACGCGCTATCGCGAAAGTTGTTGGTTAAGCTAGCCCAGCGCTAGCGGAGACACATTATGTTAGTGGTTCGTCCCATTACGCCGCAAGATTATGCGGCGTTATACACATGTGCGGTAGAATCAGGGCATGGCTTTACTTCACTGCCTGTTGACGAAAAGCTATTGCGTCGTCGCATTGCGCGAGCGCAAGAGGCGTTTGCGCGTGAGCAGGTGAGTGAGCCAGGTGAAGAAGGGTATTTGTTCGTCATGGAAGATACTGCAACTGGCGAGATTGTCGGTTGCAGCGGTATTGAGGCTGCGGTCGGTTTGACCGATGCCTTCTATCATTACCGGCTAGGCAAAGTCATTCATCACTCGAAAGAACTCGATGTCTACAACGCACTTGAAACCCTGACTTTGTGTAATGACTATACGGGTGTAAGTGAACTCTGCACGCTATTCCTCCGTGAACCCTACCGCAAAAATATGAATGGCCGAGTGCTGTCACGGTTTCGCATGTTGTTTATGGCGGAGTTTAGAAAGCGCTTCAGTCAATTTGCGATTGCAGAAATGCGGGGTGTATCCGATGTCGATGGTCAATCACCATTCTGGGGTTGGTTACAGAAGCATTTCTTCTCAATGGACTTTACTCAAGCTGACTACCTCACCGGTATCGGTGAAAAGACCTTCGTGGCCGAATTGATGCCGCGTTACCCTATTTACGTCAAGTTATTGGACGAGGCGGCGCAAGTCGTGATTGGGAAGGTTCACGAGAACACCAGACCAGCGCTGCGGATGCTCGAGAATGAAGGTTTTCGATTCCGTGGCTATGTCGATATTTTTGACGCGGGTCCAACCGTGGAAGTAGAAGTGGAAAATATTCGTAGCGTGCGCGACAGCCGCCGACTGCCAGTAAAAATTGGCGTAGTCACTGACGGTCAGGCTTATATTGTTTGTAACACCCGCGTCGCTGATTTTCGCGCGGGACAAGCACGCATCCATGTGCGCGATGACCATATTGTTATCGATGCGGAAAGTGCCGCCGGACTGCGCTTGAAAGCAGATGATGCAGTTCGTATCGTCGCTCTTTAATTAAGAAATTGAAGAGCGCCTCACAGTTGCAACTGGAGAACAGAATGTCTGAACAAAATTTATTTATTAATGGTGAGTGGGTTGCCGGAGCTGGTGATTCATTCAAATCGATCGACCCGGCCCGTGACGAAGTGGTTTGGGAAGGCAAGGCCGCAACGGAAGAACAGGTCGAGCGTGCTATTTATGCAGCCCGTGAAGCTTTTGTCGCGTGGGCAGACAAGGACTTTTCAGAGCGTCTCAGTATCTGTCAAAAGTTTGCCGAGTTACTTGAGGCGAATAAACAAGAGTTAGCACTCACTATCGCTCAAGAAACAGGTAAGCCAGTGTGGGAAACGCTGACCGAAGTCGGTGCCATGATCGGTAAAGTTGCGATTTCAGAGCGCGCTTATCAGGAGCGTACGGGAACGGTTGAGAATCCGATGCCCGGTGCGAAAGCATTTATTCGCCATAAACCCCATGGTGTTGTGGCTGTGTATGGCCCATATAATTTCCCAGGGCATTTGCCGAACGGTCATATCGTGCCGTCACTCCTAGCCGGGAATACGGTGGTGTTTAAGCCAAGCGAAATGACTCCTAAAGTTGCTGAGTTCACGGTGAAATTGTGGCAGCAAGCGGGCTTACCGAATGGTGTTCTGAATTTAGTTCAAGGCCTCGTAGAAACTGGTAAAGCGCTGTCTGCACACCCACAAATTGATGGCTTGTTCTTCACGGGCTCATCGTCGACTGGACATGTATTGCATAAGCAATTTGGTGGCCGTCCAGATAAAATCTTGGCATTAGAAATGGGTGGTAATAATCCGCTGCTCGTTCATGACGTCAGTGATATCGATGCAGCCGTGCATGACATCGTGCAGTCGGCGTTCATTACCTCGGGGCAGCGTTGTACTTGTGCGCGCCGCTTGTTTATCCAAAAGGGTGAGCAGGGCGATGCCATTTTGCAACGTCTTTTGGAAGTGACCAAGGCCATTGAAATTGGCGATTATCAGGCCGATCCGCAACCGTTTATGGGGGCGATGATTTCAGCCAAAGCTGCAAAAGACATGGTGAGTGCGCAGAACGACCTAATTGATGCGGGCGCCAAAGTTTTGCTGCGAATGGAGCAAAAAGATCATCATCTGGGTTTCGTGACACCGGGAATCTTGGATGTCACCAACGTTGAGGAAATGCCGGATATCGAGCATTTTGGCCCGCTTCTGAAAGTGTATCGGTATTCTGACTTTGATGCGGCTATCGCCGAAGCGAATAACACTAGTTTCGGTTTGTCGGCAGGAATTCTTTGTGACAGCGAAGACACCTACCGGTACTTCTTTAAGCGCATTCGTGCAGGTATTGTGAATTGGAACAAGCCTATCACCGGCGCGAGCAGTGCTGCGCCATTCGGTGGTATTGGTGCCAGTGGTAATCATCGTGCCAGCGCCTATTATGCGGCCGATTATTGTGCGTACCCTGTGGCATCCGTTGAAGCCGAGCGCTCAACGTTGCCAGAGAAGTTTGCGCCAGGTCTAAAGTTTTAGTCGAACGAGGGAAATGACGATGGCAGCAGCAATGCATGCGCAAGTGAAATGGGTACAAGGCATGGAGTTTTCCGCTGAGTCGGGCTCCGGCCACACCGTGCGAATGGATGGCGATAAAGCCACTGCCGCGAGTCCTATGGAGCTGGTGCTCATGGCTGCTGGTGGCTGCTCATCGGTCGATGTGGTGTCTATTCTTGAGAAAACTCGTCAGCAAGTGACGGCTGTGCGCTGTGACGTGGATGGTAAGCGCGCCGATGCGACGCCAGCGGTGTTTACAGATATTCATTTGCATTTTGTGGTAACTGGTACGGATATCGCCGAAAAGCATGTGGAACGAGCGGTGCAATTGAGTGCTGAGAAGTATTGCTCAGTCGCGAAAATGCTAGAAGTTGCAGTGAATGTGACGCATAGCTTTAGTATTGAAGCGGCAACTGAGTAACGAACCTCATGAACTACCGTCATAGCTACCATGCAGGCAATTTTGCTGACGTTTTGAAACATGCTTTGCAATGGGTGTGTTTAGACTACCTTACGCAAAAAGATAAACCGATGTTTGTGTTGGATACCCATGCAGGCATCGGCATGTACGATTTGACCGGTGAACAAGCCCAGAAAACCGCAGAGTGGGAACAGGGCATCGGTCGCTTGTTACAAGTGTCTGAGGTTCCTGAAGCACTAGCGGGATATGTGGCAGCAGTGCGTTCATTAAATGACGGCGATAGTATGCGCTGGTACCCGGGCTCACCGTGGCTGACACAAGCGCATTTGCGCGAGCAAGATCAGCTGACATTATGTGAATTGCACCCACTGGATGCGATGGAGCTTGCGGTCAATTTTCGGCGGCAACGGCAAGTAAAAGTGTTGCAGCAAGAAAATGGCTACGCTGCCATGAAGGCGTTGTTACCGCCGCCACAAAAACGTGGCATGGTATTGATTGACCCACCTTTTGAACAGCGCGATGAATTCGACCAAGTCATCAAGGCCTTGCAAGCGGCACTGAAACGCTGGAGTACGGGTGTTTACGCAGTGTGGTATCCCATCAAAGATCCACTCACCATCGGTGAATTTCATCAACGGGTCTTGGCCTTGCCACAAGCAGACAAAGTGTATGCGGTTGATTTACTGATCCGTGAGCCGCTCGACAACACTAAGCTGAATGGGTGCGGGATGTTGTTCATCAATCCACCGTACGGACTGACCCAACAAGCTCCAGCCTTACTTGAGTTTCTACGCCCACTGCTAGCTCAAGACCGCGGCGCGCAAGCACAAACTCAATGGCTTTCTGAAAGTGAATAGTGAAAGGTAAACAGTGAACAGCAGAGCCTAAAAAGAGCTCAGATAGTGTCCTTTTTGTAGTTCTATTCCCTATTCCCTATTTACTATTCACTTGAAGTTAGCGGCAGATCCAGTCGAGTTCGCCGCCGTGACGTTTCTTTGACATGAGGTCGTCAATCAGCGGCGCCAGTATCAATTCCATAGCGAATACCATTTTCCCACCGGGCACGACTAAGGTATTCATGCGAGACATGAATGAACCGTCAATCATCTGCAAATAGTAGGGGAAGTCGACGTGGCGCATGCCGCGAAAGCGAATGACGACAAAGCTCTCATCCAATGACGGAATATCTTTTGCGCTAAATGGATTCGAGGTATCCACGGTTGGCACACGTTGAAAGTTGATGTGGGTACGTGAGAATTGCGGCACGATATGATGAATGTAGTCTTCCATACTGCGCACAATACTTTGTGTTACGGCTTCACGAGAATGACCTCTTTCGGAGGTGTCACGCATCAACTTTTGAATCCACTCTAAGTTGACGATGGGCACCATGCCAATCAACAAGTCGACATATTGGGCAACGTCATAGTCATCGCCCGTTACGCCGCCATGCAAGCCTTCATAGAAGAGTAGATCGGTATCGCTTGGTAGGTCTTCCCAAGGAGTAAAGGTGCCAGGCATTTGATGATAAGGAACTGCATCATCAAAGTTATGCAAATAACGGCGAGTTTGGCCCATGCCCGTTTCACTGTACTCGCGGAATAACGATTCCAGTCGATTAAAGTTATTCGCTTCAGGGCCAAAATAACTGATGTGCTTGCCTTGCTCTTGAGCTCTCCGAATCGCTAATTCCATTTCCGGCCGCGAATAGCGATGAAAGCTGTCACCTTCAACGAATGCAGCTTGCAAATTTTGCGTGCGAAAAATGTGTCGCAGTGCCTGACTGGTCGTCGTTGTACCTGCCCCAGATGAGCCCGTTACAGCGATGATTGGATGTTGTTGCGACATGAATCCTCCGAAAAGTGGACTACATGTTATACGGGCTCAGTCGCTTTTGATCAATAGTGCGGTGGAATCTCCGCGGCAGGGTCTTGCGAATCATCATTACCACGTTCTTGAATTTGCTGAAATTTCTCTATCAGCAACGCCATTTTACGCTGCAACATTTGCAACTCATCGTTGTGACTGGTGACGAGTTGGTTCAATGAGGCAATTTCATCTTCCTGAAACGCTAGCTGACTTTCCAGTTGTGTAAGTCTCTCGTTAAACTCGTCTTCTTTTTGAGCTGCCATAGGCAAACACCCTTCTTTATGTGTAGTATAGTGACCGCAGCGAATTACAACCTACTCTCATACAGAATTCAATGATGGAGATGTACATGAAGCAATTAGTTAAGCCATTTGTTCTGACTGCTTTAGCAGTGGCAATTGTTGGCTGTAGTAAACCAGAACCTTATCCAGTTAGCGAAGTAGAACCGACCGAAGAACGCGACCGCATGGCCTATGCGTTGGGTTCATCCGTAGGTACTTTTGTCGCGACCAATTTAACAAACCAAGAAGAAGCTGAATTCGTTTTAGATCGTCAGTTAGTTATTGCAGGCTTTGTCGACTCATTGAAAGCTGAATCAAAAATCAGCCAAGAAGATGCCGAAGCTCTGTTGACGCAAATGCAAGAAATGGTTGTCGAGCAACGTCAGCAAGTGATTGGCGGCAAAGCACAAGCCGAAGGCGAAGCATACCTTGCTGAAAACGCCAAAAAAGAAGGCGTGATGGTTACTGAATCAGGCCTGCAATATGAAGTCATCAGTGCTGCGCCAGACGATGCTCCAAAACCAGTAGCAACCGACATTGTCGAAGTTCACTACGAAGGCACGCTGATTGACGGCGAAGTATTTGACAGCTCATTCGAGCGCGGCGAACCCGCTGTTTTCCCACTGAATCGTGTGATTGCGGGCTGGACCGAAGGCGTTCAGTTGATGGGTGTTGGCTCCAAGTATCGCTTCGTGATCCCAGCGAACTTAGCTTACGGTGAGCGCGAAGTTGGTGGTGGCATGATTCCACCAAACTCAACACTCATTTTTGAAGTGGAGTTGTTGGATATTGTTGAACAAGAAGAAGCTGAAATGCCAGCTGCCGAAGTTCAATCAGAAGGTAACTAATCAGTTACCCAGAAAATAAAAAACCAGCTCACTGAGCTGGTTTTTTATTGGCTTTCTATGGCTGTTACGATTGGTTATCGACGACCAGCAATTCATGCTGATCAAGAGCCGCCAATAAACGATCTTCAAACTCCATGCGTAACTCTAACGCTTCGCCCAGCGATGACAACTCACGATCAAAATTCTTCAGATCGGACCGTTCATCGCGTTCGCTGTAACGATCATTGAAGTCGAGCGCTATTTCCGTCGTGTCGCTGATTAATGGAAACAGTTCGTTGGCAATATCACGCGTACTTTGCGGCGCTTTATCGGTTGACTCAATAATCTGGTCGTAGATTTCAAAGTGTCCGGCAGAAATATAATCCATGAGCATGCCGCAAAAATTACGCACGTCCGCTAGCGCAGGCAATGCCTGACTCTCTCGCTCGTATGGCGGTAAGCCCGCTAACTTAAAGTATTCAATTAGCAAGTCTTGACGTGCATGCAGCCAGGTGTCGATTGATTTATGAGCACCACCCCAGCGTTGCTTTGCTTGCTCGTTCCTTTCTAGCATTCGATTCTCCTGTCAGAACATAGTGTTCAACATACTGATGATGCTAAGCTATCGTCAACCGTTTTCGCTCAGAATAATCGTAAAAGAGCATGTACCTGTGAGTCGAATCAGATGAATAAACCGTATCAACGCCCAGCTGCCGACGAACCCGCGTGGTGGTTCATAGTGGCAGGCGGCGAGATCATCCTCGAACGAGGCGAATCTTTACCTCCACACGGCATCTTGAATCAAATTCCGATGCCGGACCTGAGTGATTATAAAGTGGTCTACCTTGGCGAACTTCGGGAGCGGAACTGTTACCTGATTTTGGCCGACTACGGCGATACGCAATTTGCTGAACTGGGCGAATTTGGCAACGTTCGCGACATACTGCTACAAGGTGATGAAGAGTTATTTGCAGTAGCTGCTCGCGCCAAGCAATTCAACGAGTTTCTCCTGACCCATAGATTTTGTGGTCGTTGTGGTACGCGTATGCAAGCGGTCGATTGGGAATTAGCGATGCATTGCCACAGTTGCCAGCATCGTTGCTACCCGCGCATTTCACCGTGCATTATTGTTGCCATTCGAAAAGGCAACCAAGTACTTCTCGCACGCGGCAAGCGTCACCCAGAGGGATTGTTTTCAGTTCTCGCCGGTTTTGTCGAATCGGGTGAAACGCTGGAGCAAACACTCGCTCGAGAAGTGATGGAAGAAGCAGGTGTGGAAATTAACAACATCGAATACATTGCCAGTCAGTCGTGGCCCTTCCCACACTCATTGATGATAGGGTTTATCGCTGAGTGGGAAGCAGGTGAAATTCACCTCGATCCATTCGAATTGGAAGAGGGCGATTGGTTTCCGATTGATGCGTTACCGCGGGTGCCACCGCAAGGAACCATCGCGTATAAGTTAATCGATTCCCTCAAACGGAAAATTGAGCAGGAAACCACCGGCGAAGATTGATAGAATGCGCGCCATTCAGCGACGAGACGAGATTTAGCATGAGCTTAAGCAAACCAGCCCTACAGAATGATGTCTATCTGCGTGCTTTGATGCGCGAGCCGACCGAACGCACGCCTATTTGGATGATGCGCCAGGCTGGACGTTATTTGCCAGAATACAAGGCTACCCGGGCGCATGCTGGTGACTTTATGAGCCTGTGCAAGAATGCAGAGTTGGCCTGTGAAGTGACCATGCAACCGCTACGCCGTTTCCCTCTTGATGCCGCGATTCTATTCTCAGATATCTTAACGATTCCCGATGCGATGGGCTTAGGTTTGTATTTTGAAGCAGGCGAAGGCCCGCGCTTCGAACGACCTTTGCGTGACCACCGCGCGGTCGAAAATCTGGGCATACCAGACCCAGAGCAAGAGCTTCGTTATGTCACTGATGCTGTGCGTACTATCCGCCACGAACTCGGTGGCAAAGTGCCACTGATCGGATTTTCTGGCAGTCCGTGGACGCTCGCGACATACATGGTCGAGGGTGGTAGCACCAAGAATTTTAGTGTCGTGAAAAAGATGCTATTTGCCGAACCAAAAACCATGCACTTATTGCTCGATAAGCTCGCTGATTCAGTCATCCTGTATTTGAATGCGCAAATTGCTGCGGGTGCGCAAGCCGTGATGGTATTTGATACTTGGGGTGGCGTACTTAGTCCGCGCGATTATCGTGAGTTTAGCCTCGCCTACATGAAGAAAATTGTGGCTGGTTTAACGCGTCATGCTGATGGCCGTGCCGTACCTGTCACGTTGTTTACCAAAGGTGGTGGCGCTTGGCTGGCGGATATGGCAGCAACCGGCTGTGATGCTCTGGGTGTCGATTGGACCACAGATATGGGCGCCGCGCGGCAGTTGGTTCAAGACCAAGTAGCATTGCAAGGAAACATGGATCCGAGCGTGTTGTACGCATCACCACAACGCATTGAAAAAGAAGTCGCCACCATTCTAGCGAGTTATGGCAAAGGACACGGTCATGTCTTTAACTTAGGGCATGGAATTCATCCTGAAGTGAACCCTGATCATGCGGGTGCATTTATTGAAGCGGTCCATAAATTGAGTCCTGCCTACCACCGTTGATCCTTATTTGCGGTAAACCCCGTTTAATGAGCGTTAAGCGGGGCTGCCCTTGGTGCATGCTGCGTTACAATAAACCTAGTTTATTCTCACCCAAGCCTACAGCGCAGTAACCGAGGATTATATGTCGAAACGGAACCTCTTCAATCCAGTGACCATCTTTGCTGTCATCATTGCCGCCGCAGCAGCCTATTTGCTTTTGATTCACGAGCCAGCGATTGAAGAAGAACGCCCACAAGAAGCAGTTCCAGTGCGTGTCCAAGCCGTTCAAATGAGTGAGTACCGCGATACCATTGAAGCTTTAGGTACCGCGCAAGCTAACGAATCTATTGTAGTAACAGCACAAGCCCAAGATATCGTGACTGCCGTTTATTTTGACGATGGTGAGGTAGTTGAGGCTGGTCAGTTATTAGTAGAACTGGACTCACGGGAAGAAACTGCACGGGTACAAGAACTCAAGTTTCGTCTTGCTGAGGCGAATCGGCAGTACCAACGTATACTTGATTTATCTCGGTCCAATGCGGCATCACAACAACAGCTTGAAGCACAAGATGTCTTGGTTAAAGAGACCATTGCTGCACTCGAAGTGGCAGAAACACAATTAGCTCAGAAACGTATCACAGCGCCTTTCGGCGGCCGTTTAGGGATTCGTAATGTCAGCGTAGGCTCGTTGGTATCGCCAGGACAAGAAATCACCACGCTTGATGACATCACGCCAATTAAATTAGATTTTAATGTCCCTGAATTATTTTTCGCTAGCATCCAAGTTGGACAAACAGTTGCAGCCCGCAGTGGCGCCTATCCTGGCGAGGAGTTTACCGGAGAAATTCGTGGCATCGACTCTCGTGTCGATCCGCTTACGCGTTCTATTTTAGTTCGCGCACTTATCCCAAATGAAACCATTAAATTGCGGCCCGGTATGCTGCTGCGTGTAAGCCTACTGCGCAGTGTCGACGAAACTATTATTGTTCCTGAGAAGGCGATCGTTCCGATGCAGGACCGTCACTACGTTTATGTGGTCGGAGATGACAATATCGCCACGCAAACTGAGGTGACAATTGGCCGTAGGAAACCTGGCATTGTTGAGGTGTTAGGCGGTATTCAACCCGGCCAACAAATCGTCACAGAGGGAATTGTGCGGCTACGCGACGGCGTTACTGTAACTGTGCGGGAGGGCTAAGCCATGTTTCTCTCTGATGTTTCGGTCAAACGTCCGGTCTTTGCTTCAGTCGTTAATATCCTACTGATTGTTTTCGGTATTGTGTGTTTCACAATGCTGCCATTGCGTGAATACCCCGATATTGATCCACCTGTAGTGTCTATCGATACGGACTACAACGGTGCGTCGGCGGAAATTGTCGAAACGCAAATTACCCAAATCATTGAAGATCGCATCAGTGGTATCGAGGGTATTAAAAATATTAATTCGAGCAGCCGCAACGGTCGTTCGAGTATTAATATCGAGTTTACCCTCAATCGCGACATCGATGCTGCAGCCAATGACGTTCGTGATCGCGTGTCACGAGTGCTCGATAATCTTCCTGAGCAAGTCGATCCACCGGAAGTCTCCAAGGCGAACTCCGACGAGAGTACCGTGGTGTGGTACAACCTGCGCAGTGAGAGTATGACGGTACTCGAACTCACCGATTATGCCGATCGTTACATTGTCGATCGTCTCTCTGTTGTGGACGGTGTGGCACGTGTGAACCTCGGCGGTGAACGCCGCTACGCGATGCGAATCTGGCTCGACCGTGACGCGATGGCGGCTCGGAACATCACTGTTACTGACGTTGAAAATAAACTCCGCTCAGAAAATGTGGAATTACCTGCAGGTGAGGTCGAGTCGGTTGACCGCGAGTTCTCCGTTCGAGTGGCGCGAACCTACTTAACACCGAATGACTTCCGGCGACTGAGTATCGCTCGCGGTGACACCGGGCAACTCGTTCGTCTAGGGGAAATAGCGCGCGTCGAAATGGACGCCGAAAACGACAAAACCGATTTCCGTGGCAACGGTATCAACATGATTGGTATCGGCATTATCAAGCAATCGAAAGCGAATACGCTCGATGTTGTTGAGAATGTTCAAAACGCGATAGGTTTGATCGAAGAAACGTTACCGGAAACTATGTTTATCGTGCCGAGTTATGACTCGTCGATATTCATCAAAGGCTCCATTGACGAGGTCTACAACACACTGGGAATCGCGATCGGTCTCGTTATTGTGGTGATCTATCTATTCCTCGGGAATGTTCGAGCTACGTTAATTCCAACGCTCACGGTACCGGTCGCTATCATCGCATCCTATATTGCTTTGTTTGCCATGGGCTTCTCGATCAACTTACTGACATTGCTCGCGTTGGTACTCGCCATTGGTTTGGTGGTGGATGACTCCATCGTAGTGTTGGAGAACATCTATCGAAGGGTCGAGGAAGGTGAGCCGCCGCTCCTTGCAGCGTATCGCGGTGCCCGCGAAGTAGGTTTTGCCGTAGTCGCGACCACACTTGTCTTGATCTCGGTATTCGTCCCGTTAGCGTTTTTGGATGGTAATATTGGACAGCTCTTCACGGAGTTTGCGCTCGCTATTGCGGCGGCTGTGTTCTTCTCCAGTATCGCGGCGCTCACCTTATCGCCCATGCTCAGCTCGAAAATTCTGAAGAAGCGTGAGCGTTCGAGTGCATTGGGTCGCAACATCGATCGCGTGTTCAAATGGGTCGAAGCTGGTTACGTCCGCGTGCTGAAGCGTACGTTGGCATTCCCAAGCATGGCAGTATTGCTGATTGTTGCTGCCAGTGCGTTATCGTTCGGCCTAGTCAAACTCATCCCGCAAGAATTTGTGCCGCCAGAAGATCGCGGTACCTTCTTTGTGATGGTGCGTGGCGCGGAAGGCTCAAGTTTTGAATCAAACTCCGCTCATATGAGTGAAATCGAACAAATTTTACTGCCTTATATCGATGAAGGAAAAATCGACCGCTTAATTATCCGAGCACCAGGTTGGGGTGACTCTGCAGGTATGGCGATTGTTGGTGCAGTACCTTTTGATCAGCGTGATTGGTCGACGTTCGACTTAATGGATGAAGTATCTAAGAAGTTAAACGACGTGACCGGTGTTCGAGCCTTTGGCTTTATGCGCAGCGGTATTAGCGGCGGTAATGGTCGTCCGGTGCAGTTTGTGCTGCAAGGAAACACCTACGAGCAGCTCGCGGCTTATCGAGATGTGGTTATCGAGGAAGCTAGTAAAAATCCGAACCTGCTCGATCTAGACAGTGATTTCAAACAAACCTTGCCGCAGTTATTGATTCGTATCGACCAAGAACGAGCCTCTGATCTCGGCGTGTCGGTCGGCGATATCGGACGTACCTTAGAGACGATGTTAGGACAACGTCGCGCGACGACTTATTTGGATCGCGGCGAAGAATACGATGTTATTTTGGAAGGTGAACGCTCGGATTACCGCAGTCCTGGCGCCATTGATAACATCTATGTGCGCTCACAGGCTACCCAAGAGCTGATCCCGCTATCTAACCTCGTGACGATTGAAGAGCAGGCGACCTCGGCTCGTTTGAACCGCTACAATCGCATGCGGAGTATTACCATTGAGGCCAACCTTGCTGAAGGCTATCCAATTGGCGAGGCGCTGGCTTACTTAGAGAATATCGTTGCGGAGAAGCTTCCTGATGATGTCTCAATTGACTACAAAGGTGAGTCACAGCTCTATAAAGAGAGTGGTAGCTCGGTCATCTTCGTATTTATTCTTGCCTTGCTCATAGCGTACTTAGTGTTGGCGGCTCAATTTGAGAGCTTTATTCATCCATTGGTGATTATGCTGATGGTGCCATTGGCTTTCTTGGGGGCTGTTATTGGTCTGTATGTGTTTGACCAAAGTCTCAATATCTATAGCCAAATTGGTATCGTGATGTTGATAGGTCTAGCCGCTAAGAACGGTATTTTGATCGTTGAGTTTGCGAATCAGTTACGTGACCAAGGCATTGATTTTGATGATGCAGTAGTTCGCGCGGCTCAGCAGCGGCTGCGACCGATTATTATGACGGCATTTACCACCTTGATGAGCGCAATGCCACTGATATTGGGTAGCGGGCCTGGTTCAGAGAGTCGCATGGTTATAGGCTTGGTCATATTCTGCGGGGTGGCATTGTCAGCATTCTTGACGATCTTCGTCATTCCGTCACTCTACTCATTGCTGGCGCGCAACACAGGCTCACCTGAACAATTGGCGCAAGAGCTAGCAGAGCTCGAACTCAAACATCCGAAATAGCTGAGTTACCCGTCGCGCAGGCTTTCGTGCGGTGCGACGGGTAATTGCTCCAGAATATTACGAGCAAGCCGCGGATGATTGGTAAAAATACCATCCACTCCCATTGCCTTCAAATCGCGAATGTCTTCAGGTTCATCGACCGTAAATACCCAAACCAGTAGCCCTCGAGCATGCGCATCTGCGACAAATTCAGGGGTGACAAAATCAACATCAATATGGACTGAATACGCCTCGAGCTCGCTGGCAAAACGCGCATATGCGAGAGGACAGGCGGTGGTTAATGCACCAATACGCTGCTCCGGGTGGTCTTGCTTGAGTTGTTGTAACCAATGATGGTTGAAACTTGAAACAATCAATTGTTCCGGTTGGAAGTTATAGGCGGCGACGGCATGGCGTAGATGCTTGGTGAGTCCACGCGCAATGTCTGCACCTTTCAACTCAACGTTGACAGTGCAGCGTCCGTTAATGAATTCGAGTGCTTCACTGAGTGTCGGAATCGATTGCTGACTAAACACTTTCATTTGCTTGAGTTCAGCTAAGGAGCAGTCCAACAGGCGACCGGGACTTGCCGTAAGGCGTTGTAGGTAACGATCGTGGAAGACTATCCAGTCGTCTTGAATGGGGAAGACATCTATTTCAATGCCATCAGCTTGCGCATCGAGTGCCCGCCCAAACGCTGCCAGGGTATTTTCTGGCGCTTCAAAGCTGGCACCGCGATGCGCGACGATAAACATTTAATCGTCAGACTCACGCTTACCGAGAACACCACCCATGCGAGTGACGGTGCCAGGTTCGAGATCGTCGGCAAACTCGATGGTGTCTTCAGGGAACAGTAAGACCACAGTAGAGCCGAGTTTGAAGTGTCCCATTTCTTCGCCTTTGCGCAACTTAATGGCTTGGTCACCACTGGCTGGATAGTCCCAACTATGCACATTCGGGCCGGTTGGTGGGGTCACAGTACCCGCCCAAACAGTGCCGATACTGGCAACAATAGTCGCTCCCACCAACACCATCGCGAACTTACCAAAATCAGCTTCGAAAATAGCGATAACGCGTTCGTTACGGGCAAATAAATTAGGCACATTCGCTACTGTAAGCGGATTTACTGAGAACAAATCACCCGGCACATAAATCATTTTCCGTAACACACCGTCGCAGGGCATGTGCAGACGATGGTAATCTTTTGGCGCCAAATAAATAGTCGCAAAGTCACCATCGCGGAAGGCATGACCATCACGTACATCACCGCCAAGTAATTCAGTGAGGCTGTAGTCGTGACCTTTCGCTTGAAAGATACGGCCGTCCTCAATATCACCCAATTGGCTCACAGACCCATCAACTGGGTGCGCAAATTGGTCGTCAGCGGCGGCTTCTAAAGGGCGCAGTTCCGGTTTCAAATAGCGCGTGAAGAACTCGTTGAAGGTGCTGTAATCACGCGGGTTTTCGTAAACCGCTTCGGACATATCGATACGGTATTGTTTAATAAACCAACGGATAAATAGCTGCGTGAACCAGCCGGCTCGGGCTGCGGCAAACTTACCTACCAGTCGCGACAACAAATGTTTCGGTGTCGCATACTGCAACTGGATTTTGAATTTATCCCAATTCACGTTTTATCACCTCGAGATGTAGCTCGAATCGGCTTCTTCAGCGTCATCGATTCAATAATACGATGGAAATTGTACAACCGAGCTTCAGCGAGATCACCTGTTGCAACGGCCTCTTGTAGAGCACAGCCTGGATCATCCATGTGCTTACAATCGCGAAACTTACATAACCCTAAGAATGGGCGAAAATCGATAAAACACCAAGCGACTCGCTCCGGCTCGAGATGCCAGAGTGCGAATTCGCGAATGCCAGGCGAGTCGATTAGAACGCCACCTTGCGGTAACACATAACGTGTTGCAACCGTTGTGGTATGTTGGCCCAAGCCAGAGTTCTCCGAAATGATGTTCACTTCGGCATCAATGTCTGGCAACAGCGCATTGACTAAAGACGACTTACCGACACCTGATTGCCCGACCACAATGGAGACCTGATTCTGCAGCAATTGGTGCAATTCAGACATTCCCTGTTGCGCTTTCGCGCTAACTTGCAGTACGCGATAACCGATTCGTTTATAGAGCGCCAGTGCTTCGGTAATGTGCTCCAACAGTTCGGGTTCAATATCAGCCAACAAATCGGCTTTGTTCAGCACAATGACCGGCTCGATATCAATGTCTTCGCAAGCAACTAAGTAGCGATCGATGATTTGCGTCGAGAATGCGGGTAGTACACTGGTGACCACCAAAATCTGATCAATATTGGCTGCAACCGGCTTTACGCCGTCATAATAATCCGGCCGACTCAATAACGAACGACGTGGCTGCACTGCCTCAATAACTGCTGCAACACTGTCTTCAGCTTGCTGAGCTAAACGGCGCCAGACTACTTCGTCGCCACAAACCAGTGACTCGACGGTGCGGCGAATGTGACAACGTACCGTTTCACCAGATTCGCTGGCAATAATGGCTTGTTGACCAAAACGACTGATGACAACCCCAGATTCAGCCGAACCTGTGGTAGCATCCACTACATCACGTTCCAACTCTGCTTGATGCAGCCGTTTGGTTTGATTGGCGCGCACGCGGCGCAATTGCCCTTTATTTAATCGTCGCTGTTTGGTCACTCGGAATCACATGGTTGCAATAAAAGCGGTTTTTAACACTGGATCGGATCATACATTATTCAGCACAATAGCGCCTGAACTTAATTGTAACGGCTCGACCGATAACTGAAAGGAATTTGCTATGCCTGCAAGCGCCGAACGTCTCATTTGGATTGATTTGGAAATGACGGGTCTGGATCCAGATCACGATCACATTATCGAAATCGCGACCATTATTACCGATTATGACTTAACGGTTCTGGCAGAAGGTCCGGTGCGCGCAGTCCACCAGCCACAAGCCCATCTGGACAAAATGGATGACTGGAATGTGCGCACGCATACCGCGTCTGGTCTGGTGCAGCGGGTACAGTCAAGCCAACTCAATGATGCCGCAGCTGAGCAAGAGACGTTAGCCTTTTTGGCGCAGTGGTGCACACCTGGTAGCTCGCCGATGTGCGGCAATAGCATCTGCCAAGATCGGCGCTTTTTAGCTCGTTACATGCCGGAACTGGAACGTTTCTTCCATTATCGCAATCTAGACGTCAGTACCGTAAAACAGTTGGCGAAATATTGGGCACCGGAAGTGGCTGCTGGCATTAAAAAACAGGGAGCGCATACGGCACTTGCGGATATTCGTGAGTCTATTGAAGAGTTGCGCTACTACCGCGCCCACTTTTTCAGCACTCAAGCGCAATAACCGTAAAAAGCGGTTGCAAAGCCCACTGAATTCAGTAAAATTCGCCTCCGTTACATAAAGTGACAGCGAAATGAATGCGAGAATAGCTCAGCTGGTAGAGCACAACCTTGCCAAGGTTGGGGTCGCGAGTTCGAATCTCGTTTCTCGCTCCAATTTCGCCCTCACGTAAGCATTGCGAGAATAGCTCAGCTGGTAGAGCACAACCTTGCCAAGGTTGGGGTCGCGAGTTCGAATCTCGTTTCTCGCTCCAAATACTGAAACCCTGAAAGCGTTTAGCTCTCAGGGTTTTTTGTTGGCTCTGGTTTAAGACGCTTACCCCAACGTTGCTGCGCATAACGCCGCAAGCTCGGGATGGTGTCGGTCTCATCCATAATGGGCTGGCCGAGAATAGTCTCGATGATGTCTTCTAATGTCAGCAAACCCAACCAACTGCCGTGCTCATCGTACACTACAGCCATATGCTGACGGCTTTGCAAGAACTGCGTCATGACAGTCTCGACATCCACATACTCAGAAACCACTTCGATAGGTCGAGTTAACTCAGAAACCTGCTTATCAGATTCGCTCTCTAACGCCTCATTACGCAGAATGAGACCATGTGGCTCTTCATCTGCATCAATGACCGGAAAACGCGAATAAGGCAGCGATTTAACGCGGTACAAGAACTCACTAATCGTTTCATCAGGACGCACCGATTCGCACACCGTTCTCGGTGTCATCACGTCACGTACACGAATAGTGTGTAAGTCCAAAATATTGCTAATGACACGACGTTCATCCGCATCAATAATGTCTTGTTCGTTGCCCAGAGTCGCCAGCGCTTTGATCTCGGAGCGCACATCAATATCGGGTTCACCGCCACCAATTTGTTTGGTCAATTTATCGGACAACCAAATGAAAGGCCGCAGCGACAGAATCATGAAGTTCAGAATTGCGGGTAAAAATGGGGCTAAACTGCGCCAAAACTTCGCTCCGATGGTTTTTGGAACGATTTCTGACAGCACTAAAATAAGAATCGTCATGACGGCGGATGCAATGGCGAGATAGCCATCACCAAAAACGACACCCACTTGTGCACCAACACCAGCGGCGCCGGCCGTGTGGGCAACAGTATTCAACGTGAGGATGGCCGCTAAAGGGCGGTCGATATTATTTTTCAGTGCTTGTAAGCGCTGGTGTAAGCGCGGGCGTTCAGATTTGAGCTGGGCAACATAACTCGGTGTGATGGAGAGCAATGCCGCTTCCAATATTGAACAAATAAACGAAACACCGATAGCAACAACAGCAAAAACGATCAGCAAAAACATGAATGAGCTCGGTAGTGAATAAGCCGCTAGTATATGCGAGTGATGGGGCTTGTGCTAGCGCTTACATCTCCTTGAGCATCGCCCAAAAAATCCATAACCAGCCGACGATAAAACAGACTCCACCAACCGGTGTAATCGGGCCGAAAAAGCGCCATCCAGTTAACGCCAACAAATACAGGCTACCCGAAAACAAAATGATACCGGCCAGCAAAATCCAACCACCTGTGCGCAAGCCTGTGGCATTCGGATATGGCACCATCAATGCGGCCACCAACAATAGCCCCAGCGCATGGTAAATTTGATACTGCACACCGGTTTGGTAAACCGCCAACATATCGGAGCTGAGTCGGTCCTTAAGACCGTGTGAGCCAAATGCTCCCAAAATCACACCAAGCGCCATTGTGACAGCACCCAACATGGCAAATAATTTCATGATTTGCTTCAACCTATGTGTTGTTTGATTCTTACTTTGCACTCTACTTGATCGGGCTAGCATTCGACCAGTACTGTAAAAAAAATAAAAATATATTGACAGCCGTTCATTTCACCTCTATATCGTCACTGTCAATTGCAGTTCGGCATTTGCACCATGTTTTCCTTGATATTGTTGGTCGAAAGGAAGGGCACACCATGACATCTATGACCCGTGATCAAATTATGAAAAAGCCGTTTAACGACTTCAAACATTACCCGTATGGCTTTGCCCGTTCGGGAGATTTTTCAATTCGCGAAAGCGATTTGCTGGCTAAACATGGCAGCCTGATTTCCGCATTGATGAGCGGCGAACTAGAACCGCAATCAGCTGAAGAGCAGTCATTACTTGCTGTAGCTCGTGGCGAAAAAGCAGCCGACTCACCGGTCGAGCGAGCGTGGTCCAAATATCAGGCGCGCATTAATCGTCCGAAAGTGGGCAGTATGTATGGCCGCAGCCGCTATACCGATGATGCATTCGAAATCAGCGGTGGTGGTAGTGACGATGACGATCTCGTCGTCGAAGATTAATCAGCTTATTTAACCAGTCTCGAAGAGCTCGTGTTTGCCTCAGCAGCACGGGCTTTTTTATTGTTGAAAATGATGATTTATTGTTTATTTAAATTAAAAAAAACGTATAGTTATGACGTGTGACAGAGTCATCACATGTACTTCTCTCAAATCGTTTTCTTAAAATGGATTTTTAGCATGTATCAAAAAATAGCAGTCATCACTTCGCTTTGTTTTTCCAGCCTATTCACTCTCGCCGTCAGCGCACAAGATTTTTATGTTGAGCCTGTATTTGCGACATCTGAACTTAAGTTAAACTCTGGGAATAAATTTTCGTACGAGTCAGTTGGCCTTCAGTTGGGTTGGCTGACAGACTCGAACTACGAGTATGGCATGTTGTTGCGCACCGCTATCAACGAAGATAATGCTGGTGGTAGTGAAATTAGCATGAAAACCAGTATTACCGGCTATTTTGGTAAAAACTTTCCGCTTTCTGACTATTTAGACATTTATGGGCAATTGGGACTGACTTATAGCAATTTAGAAACTAAAAACAGTAGTTCTAATTCATATACGAATAGCTCTGTAGGATTGAGTTATGAAGCTGGAGTACGTTATGAATTAACGTCACAAACCGCGGTGCGACTTGGTTATCAAGTATACACTCCGGGAGACGACCAGTTTGATACAGAATCCAGCTTTAAACTTGGGTTTCAGTGGCGCTGGTAGTCTGACTGGGTTCTGGAATCAACCAGAACTCGCAATGGTCGTGCTCCTTTTTCAGTGAGCGAAGCCAGTGGATAAAGCTCTGATAACTCGTTAAGTGCAATGTGGATAGGATTTTGAATGAAAATGGATTTATTCATAAAAGCTGGGCAATTGTCGGGGCTTCTTTTCATAACGCTATTTGTATTCGCGCTTTTCGAGTTTTCTGCTTACGTCAGCACCGGCGATAACGAGGCCATCGGATTTGGTATTTCGTTGCCAATATTTCTTATTCAAGCCATACCTGTATCTCTCTATTACCTGCTAACGGGCGGCATCAGTTCAGTTCTCTTATTCCATAAACGAAATGACGAACGCAGTCTCTTGGCCAACAGAGCTTGGCATGCCGTTTATGTTCTGAATTTGATTTTTTTAGTCATCCTTCTCACCGTATTTGCGATTCCATTCCTTGTCGCGACCGGCACGATGCTGGTTGGTTGAACCAATTTGGTGACGAAAGCGAGCGAGATTTAGAGGATTTAAGAATGAAGTCTGATAAAACGCATACGGTAGCCGCCCAAATCGAAGATAACATCAACTTAGAATCATATTCGAGTTCTGTCGGCTTTCTAGGGTTTTGTAACTCTATAATTGGCTGGGGCGATGAGCGGTGCATTAATGCGCTTATAGAGATAATAGATCTCTTTGTTCCCCATCCGGTTTTGGTGTCTTCTCTCAGG
Source organism: Pseudidiomarina aestuarii (assembly GCF_048263735.1). Classification (GTDB taxonomy): domain Bacteria; phylum Pseudomonadota; class Gammaproteobacteria; order Enterobacterales; family Alteromonadaceae; genus Pseudidiomarina; species Pseudidiomarina aestuarii_B. The sequence continues at coordinate 237,147 of NZ_JBLXDX010000004.1, forward strand.
ATTTATTCTGATTTACAAGTAGATGCAGAAATGTTTCAACTAAATCAGAATGAAGTTGAAGTTCGAAATCGGTTGATTGATCGTGGAGTAATCTTGCTAGAGTCTTCTGACGATATAAGCGATGGGTTTCATTTTGAGTCGACCATTTCAGATTCGATTCTAAAAGATTTTGTCTTTTATCAAACCTCAATGGGCGGATTGTCCTATCACGGTTTCATCTCAAGTCCAGAATCTGAAATGATTCTCTATCCTCACGATGATTGCGGACTAGGTTTCATCATTTGCAATGAAAGTCACCGGGAGTATGCGGTCAACAGGTTACAAAATTGCTCAGAGCGATACTCCGAATTTTTAGAGTTTTTTATTGATGGTTGTTCGTTTGGCGAAGGTAAGAGTGCCTTGATAGATAAGTAAGAGCGCTACAATTAAAGTGATAAAAGCTAGTCCATATAAATCATTTTCAGTATCAGCAGCAAGCTCATCGTACGGAAAAATAACGAGTCCAGCTTGAGAAAGACTCAGAAAGGTACTCTTTGTGAGAATCAGCTCAACAGGTTTTTGTAAATCAACGTTCAAAACTGCGTCACAATTCAATTTTAGTGTTTTACTGTAACGGCGCTCATCAATCACGATCACATGGTGAAAATTCGCTTGGTATTTACCGTCCTGTTGGCAGTAGTAATCAGAGATATAACCAGAAAAGTGTTGTTCACTCATCGTAAACCCTTTCATTAATGAATAAATTAGGAATAAAAGAACGATAAAGAAGACAAAAAATTCTGCGAGACGCCAATTACTGCGAACTTCTAATCCAAATCTGAAAGGCATCATTTAATCTCCGTTAGCTAAAAGTTATTTATTCAAGCGGATCAGATTAAATGCGAAAGTGAGGTTCCGTTCAACTAGCGTGGTGCTAGTTGAACGGAGTGGGGGATGGCGTTACTCGCGGGCGATTGCGCGGTGAGCGATGTCGGTGCGGTAGTAAACGTCGTTCCAATGGATGTTGGCGAGGCGCTGGTAGGCCGCTTGTTGGGCCTGAGTGACGCTATCACCGATAGCGGTGACGCAAAGTACTCGGCCACCATTAGTGACCACCTCGCCTTGTTCATTCAGCTGGGTGCCGGCATGAAAGACTTTCGTGGTCGCATCGTCGCCGGCTAATCCTGAGATGACATCGCCCTTGCGATAGTTATCAGGATAACCACCCGCAGCCATGACAATACCCACGGTTGCCCGCGGGTCAAAATCAATGTGGTGGTCGGCCAATTGCTCTTGGCAAGCAGCCAAGCACAACTCGACTAAATCAGACTGTAATCGCCACATGATCGGTTGCGTTTCTGGGTCACCGAAGCGGCAATTGTATTCCAGTACTTTTGCAGTACCGTCAGGTGCAATCATCAAACCCGCATACAAAAAGCCAGTGTACGGATGACCCTCAGCAGCCATACCTTCTACGGTCGGTTGAATGACGTGATCCATAACCCAGTTGTGAACTTCAGGCGTGACTACAGGTGCAGGTGAATAAGCGCCCATACCACCGGTATTTGGACCTTTGTCGCCGTTATCACGTGCTTTATGATCTTGGCTTGAGGCAAAGGGTAGTGCTGTCTTTCCATCAACCATGACAATAAAGCTGGCTTCTTCACCCACCAAAAACTCTTCGATCACTACGCGACTGCCGGCGGCACCGAAGCGGTTCCCCTCCAGCATGTCGTCAATAGCGGCGAAGGCTTCTGCTTGGTCTTGCGCAATGATCACACCTTTGCCAGCGGCGAGGCCGTCAGCTTTGATTACGATAGGTGTACCTTGTGCTTCAACATAAGCTTTCGCCGCGGCAATATCCGTGAAGGTTTGGTAGGCGGCTGTTGGAATGTGATGGCGTGCTAAGAAATCTTTGCTAAACGCCTTCGAGCCTTCCAGCTGAGCGGCGCCTTGGGTTGGACCAAAAATGGTTAACCCTGCAGCGCGAAACGTATCCACCACACCCAACACTAAAGGTGCTTCAGGTCCAACTATGGTGAGGCCAATAGACTCACGTTGGGCAAAAGCCAACAGTTCATCGACGGCTTCAGCGCCGATAGCTACGTTCGATAGTTTCGGCTCGTTAGCTGTACCGGCATTGCCGGGTGCTACAAAAACCTGCTCAACCAACGGCGACTGCGCCGCTTTCCATGCTAGTGCATGTTCGCGGCCGCCGCCGCCAATAACCAATACCTTCATGCCTATTGTTACTCTTGAGTTGTGGTTGGTTTCATAAATTTCAGAGTGAATCGGTCACTTTCACCAATTGCCAAATACTTCTCACGGTCTTCATCACCGAGGCGCAGACTTGGTGGTAATGTCCAGACACCACGCGGATGATCTGCCGTATCCATTTCATTGGCATTAATAGGGCTGCTACCGACTAACTCAAAACCAGCGGCTTCTGCCATAGCAATCGCGACGCTTTCTTTCATGTAGCCTGAGCTCGACATTTCCTCATCTGGACGATCTTCTGGCAAGCGGTGATCGACAACACCTAACACGCCGCCCGGCTTCAATGCCGTGTAGAAAGTCGAAAACGCGGTTTGTAGACCTTCTTCACCAGCGGCCATATACCAGTTATGCAAGTTGCGGAAGGTCAGTACCATATCCGCTGAACCTGCTGGCGCTACTTCGGTCGCCGCGGTGGCATTAAATTCAGTCATAGTGATAGCTGAAAATGCGTCATCGGAGGCAATCCGTTCAGCGAACGCTGTGCGTGAACGATTGAAGTAATCGCTGCTGCTGTCTGCTGGGAAATGTGCTGCGTAGAGCATGCCTTGGTCTTTCAGATACGGCGCTAGAATTTCCGTATACCAACCGCCACCTGGCCAAATTTCAACGACCGTCATGTCTGGCTCAAGACCAAAAAACTCGAGCGTTTCGACCGGGTGCCGAAAAGCATCACGAGCTTTGTTGCTGTCTGAACGCAAGTCACTTGCCGCAACGTCAGCTAGGGTTAAGCCAGCCGTTTCGGTCATCATTTCTTCTTGCATTGCTTGCTCTTCAACAGCAGCCGTTGGCTCTTGCGGAGCTTCGGTCTGTTGTGGTGCTTCGCTGCAAGCAGCAGCGAGCGCGGATAAAGCGAAAACACTGGATAATGCGAATTTGTTCATGGTCAGTTCCTCATTGCAAAGCATGTAAGGGCAATCTGTTGTACCACATAACCAACAAGTTTTTAGTGTTTAAAATGACGCATTCCGGTAAATACCATGGCAATTCCATGTTCATTCGCAGCGGCAATAATCTCGTCGTCGCGAATGGACCCGCCCGGTTGAATGATGGCAGAAATACCCGCTGCAGCGGCAGCGTCAATACCATCACGAAACGGGAAGAAGGCATCCGATGCCATGACTGATCCCGCTACTTCTAAGTTCTCATCAGCCGCTTTAATGCCAGCAATTTTGGCACTATACACACGGCTCATCTGGCCTGCACCCACCCCAATGGTCATACCGGCTCGGGCATAAACAATGGCATTCGACTTCACGAATTTTGCTACTTTCCAGCAAAATAGGAGGTCTTCAAGCTGCTCAGCTGTCGGTTGCACGGTTGTAACCACCTTCAAATCAGCAGCGGTAATTTGGCCTTGATCGTTATCTTGAACCAGCAAGCCACCGTTCACGCGCTTGTAGTCATACGTGGCTGGACGCTCAGACGACCACTCACCACACTCCAATAACCGTACATTGGTTTTCGCAGCAACGGCGGCACGGGCGTCAGCACTGACCTTCGGTGCAATAATCACTTCAACAAATTGTTGCTCAACAATGGCGCGAGCCGTTTCGCCATCCAATTCGCGGTTAAACGCGATAATACCGCCAAACGCAGAAGTTGGGTCGGTTTTGAAAGCACGTTGATAAGCCTCTAAGCAATTGTCCCCAATGGCAACGCCACATGGGTTCGCATGTTTTACAATCACACAGGCCGGTTGTGCGAACGACTTCACACATTCTAGAGCTGCATCGGTGTCCGCGATGTTGTTGAATGACAGAGCCTTTCCTTGCAACTGCTGTGCAGTGGCAACAGAGGCTTCAGCAGGCTTCGTTTCGGTATAAAAAGCGGCGCTTTGATGGCTGTTCTCGCCGTAACGCAAGTCTTGCTTTTTCTCGAGCTGAATATTAAAGGTGCGTGGGAATGGGCTCTCTTGGCCCGGCAAACGCGCACCAAAGTACTGTGCAATCATGCCATCGTATTGGGCTGTATGTTCGAAAGCCCGAATGGCAAGGTCAAAACGCGTCTCAAAAGTCAGGCTATTGGCGTGTGCGTCCATTTCTGTCAGCACGCGGTCATAGTCACTGGCATTCACCACAATAGTCACATCACGGTGATTTTTGGCGGCTGCACGAACCATAGTTGGGCCGCCAATATCAATATTCTCAACCGCATCTTCATGACTACAATCAGACGCAGCGACGGTTTCTGCAAACGGATACAAATTCACCACGACCATATCAATAGCAGCGATATCTTGCTCGGCCATAACCGCTTCATCAACGCCACGACGTGCCAGAATGCCACCGTGAATTTTAGGATGCAGCGTTTTCACGCGGCCATTCATGATTTCCACTTGGCCAGTGTGTTCAGACACATCGGTAACCGCTATGGTATGTTCACGGAGAAGTTTGGCGGTGCCGCCGGTGGAGAGAATATGAACGCCACGGGCAACCAGAGCCTTGGCAAAATCGACAATACCTGTTTTGTCAGAAACGCTAATCAGTGCGCGTTGAATCGGTCGTTGGTCCATGAAAAATCACCGTCTGTTAAAAGCAATAAAGAGTGTAGTTGACTGGAGCACAAAAGAAAAAAGAGCACACAGGTGCTCTTTTTCAGGGGGCATTAATTCATGCCGTATTTTTTCAGCTTCTTACGCAATGTACCGCGATTGATGCCGAGCATGGTCGCTGCCCGCGTTTGATTACCGCGAGTATAGGTCATGACCTCTTCGAGCAATGGAGCTTCTACTTCCGCCAAAACCAACTCATACAACTCTTCAGGATCGTGACCATCTAAAGCTTTTAGAAACTTGTTGATGGCTTGCTTCACGGAATCACGCAATGGCTTAGGCTGTGCGTTATTACCCAAAGTGGTAAATGGAGAAACCGTGTCACGATTCGTATTTTGATCAAACATAGGTGCGCTCTATCTCTTCTAGTTTCCGAATGTAAAAAAATTCGCCAAGGCATCGAGTTGTTCGTGCGGATCCTCAATACCCATAAAGTGCTGACGAAATGCTTGCGCGGGCTGCTGTTCTTGCAAATACCAGCCCACATGCTTACGAGCAATTCGGGTTCCCATAAAATCACCATAGTGCTGATGTAAGCGGTGTACGTGTCGTAACACCACATCACTCACTTCACTCGGTGCTGGCGGAGCCACTTTCTTGCCCGTCGCTAAATAAGTCGCAATTTCCCGGAATAGCCACGGATTGCCCTGTGCACCGCGCCCAATCATGACCGCATCTGCGCCAGTGTAATCGAGCACCTCGCGGGCGCGTTCAGGTGTCGTAATGTCACCGTTCGCGACGACCGGAATCGACACCGCGTGTTTAATCGCTTTAATGGTGTCGTACTCCGCATTGCCCTTGTACATACATGCTCGCGTTCGACCATGTACTGCGAGCGATTGAATACCGGCTTGTTCAGCAAGTTGCGCAATCGCTACGCCGTTGCGATGTTCAGGATCCCAACCAGTCCGTATTTTCAACGTAACGGGCACCTCCACCGCATTCACCACAGCGTGCAGAATGTCTGCAACTAACTCTGGATATTGCAGCAGGGCAGATCCTGCCATCTTCTTATTCACCTTCTTTGCAGGGCAACCCATATTGATATCAATGATCTGTGCCCCGTGCTCAACGTTATGTTGTGCGGCAGCAGCCATCAATTCAGGTTCACACCCAGCAATTTGCACCGCTTTTATACCGGGTTCATCGGCATGGCCCATCCGCGCAATAGATTTGCGGGTGTTCCAAACGCGCGGATTGCTCGAAAGCATTTCGGATACAGTCAACCCAGCTCCCAACTCTTGGCATAATTGCCGAAAGGGAAGGTCTGTCACACCTGCCATAGGTGCGAGTATTACTGGATTATCTAATTGATAAGGTCCGATCCGCATCGGTTAAAAACTGTGCAACTCAAGGGTGGGAAATTTTAGGGAATTTATGTGCAAATGAAAAGGCTGGAATTTGTACAAATCCCAGCTTTTTTGCACTTTTTTGACTTGACAAAAGCGTTCTGTGATTAGGCTCTAAGCGTGGTTACGGCGCGCATGTAGCATCGCCCACTCGGCACTCATTTGGGTTGGACTGAAGGTAAAGCTCGGTGCATAAGCAGCCTGAACTGCACTCACTTGCCGCTCGAGGATACCCGACATCACTAAGTCACCCTGTGGACCAACATAGGCGCTGATCACACTAGCAAGATCTTGTAATGGTCCGGCTAACACGTTGGCCAATACAATATCTGCTGCTAATTCAGGTTGTTGACTCGGTAGGTATACTTCCAGCCTATCCGCAACGCCATTGCGTTCAGCATTGTCACGACTGGCAATTAAGGCTTGTTGGTCGATATCGATACCAATGGCGCGTTCAGCGCCGAGCAGTAATGCCGCAATTGCGAGAATGCCTGATCCACAACCAAAATCGACGACCGTTTTACCCGTTAAGTCTTGGCCATCCAACCAGGTTAAGCACAAAGCCGTGGTCGGATGCGTACCAGTTCCAAACGCCATGCCGGGATCGAGTAAAATATTCACCGCAGCAGGGTCAGGGATCTCGCGCCAACTGGGGCAGACCCATAAGCGCTCACCAAAACGAATTGGATGAAAGTTATCCATCCATTCGCGTTCCCAATCTTTGTCTTCTAGCCCATCGGTTTTGTAATCAAGCCCACCGGTAAAGTGGGGGCTTGCCTGCAATGCAGCAATGACCGGCTTCAAGTCCGCCTCGGCGTCAAACAGTCCGGTGATCAGCGTTTCATGCCAATACACCGCCTCGCCGCGAGGAGGCTCAAAGATTGGATTGTCTTGGGCATCACGAAAGGTCACCGCAACAGCGCCTTGCTCTTCAAGCAGCTCCCCAATGTGCGGAGCTGCCTGCTCAGAGCCGGCTACGGTAAGTTGAATCCATGGCATAGGCGTTAGTGACCGCCCATGCCAAGTTTCTTCTCGAGGTAGTGAATATTGGTACCACCGTGCTGGAAGTTCTCATCAGCCATAATGTCTTTTTGTAATGGGACATTGGTCTTGATGCCTTCAATAATAAGCTCGCTCAACGCATTACGCATGCGCGCAATTGCTACATCACGATTCTCACCGTAAGTAATGAGCTTACCAATCATCGAGTCGTAGTTTGGTGGCACTTTGTAGTCGGCGTATACATGCGAGTCCCAGCGCACCCCTAAACCACCAGGTGAGTGGAAACGCGTGATCAAACCAGGTGAAGGCACAAAGGTATTTGGATCTTCGGCATTAATACGACATTCCACGGCGTGACCACGAATCACTACGTCTTCTTGTGAAATGGACAGCGGACGACCCGCAGCAATGCGCAGTTGCTCTTTAATCAAATCAATACCAGTGACCATTTCGGTGACTGGGTGCTCGACCTGAATCCGAGTGTTCATTTCAATGAAATAGAACTCGCCATTCTCGTACAAAAATTCAAAGGTCCCTGCACCACGATAATTAATTTCGATACAAGCTTTGGCACAGCGCTCACCAATATACTTGCGCATTTCAGGCGTGATACCTGGTGCTGGTGCTTCCTCTACAACCTTCTGGTGACGACGTTGCATGGAGCAATCGCGCTCACCCAGATACACCGCGTTGCCTTGGCCATCTGCGAGTACTTGAATTTCAATGTGGCGTGGGTTTTCGAGGAATTTTTCCATGTAGACCATCGGGTTACCGAAGGCCGCGCCCGCTTCAGCTTTGGTCATGCTGATAGAGCTCAGGAGTTCCTCTTCTTTGCGCACGACGCGCATTCCACGTCCACCACCACCACCAGCGGCTTTGACGATAATAGGATAGCCGATGCGTTTGGCTATTTTCTTATTCTTCTCATCATCGTCATCCAGTTCACCACCAGAGCCAGGCACACAAGGAACGCCGGCCTTTTTCATCGCTTCGATGGCCGAGACTTTATCGCCCATCAACCGAATAACATCAGCGGTTGGACCGACAAAAATAAAGCCCGAGTTTTCCACTTGCTCAGCAAAGTCGGCATTTTCAGCTAAAAAGCCGTAGCCGGGATGAATGGCGGCAGCATCAGTAATTTCCGCAGCGCTAATAATGCGTGGAATATTCAGATAACTGTCTGTTGCTGGCGCGTTGCCGATACAAATCGACTCGTCTGCCAGTAACACGTGTTTTAAATTTCTATCAACCGTCGAATGCACCGCAACTGTTTTGATGCCCAGTTCTTTACACGCTCGTAGAACGCGTAATGCGATTTCACCGCGGTTGGCAATGACAACCTTATCTAACATGATAATGTCCTGATCGCGTGGGTTTATTCGATGATAAACAGAGGTTGGTCAAATTCGACCGGTTCGCCGTTTTCAACCATGATTTGCTTCACGACGCCGCCTTTATCGGCTTCGATTTGGTTCATCATCTTCATCGCTTCAACAATACACAAGGTATCGCCAGCTTTGACTTGCTGACCAACGGTCACGAAGTCAGGTGAGCCTGGTGCTGGTGCTGCATAGAAGGTACCAACCATAGGCGAGCGCATCACGTGGCCGCTAATTTCTGGTTCTGCGACCGGCGCACTTGCTGCCGGAGCTGGCGCTGCTGCTGGAGCAGGTGCGTGTTGTGGTGCTGGCATTTGGTAGTGCATCGGCATAGCTTGCTGAGCACTTGAGCCGCGATGAATGCGCACTGATTCTTCACCTTCGGTGATTTCCAGTTCGGCAATACCAGACTCTTCAACGAGTTCGATCAACTTTTTAATTTTACGAATATCCATGATCTTGTGTGACCCCAGTGTTGAGATTAATCGTGTAATTGTTGCTGCGCCGCAGAGAGCGCCAATTCATAACCTTGAGCGCCTAAGCCACAAATGACTCCAACGGCAATATCAGCAAGGTAAGAATGGCGACGAAAAGCTTCGCGAGCGTGAATATTGGATAGGTGTACTTCAATAAACGGAATCGCGACGCCGGCCAGGGCGTCTCGCAGTGCAATGCTGGTGTGCGTGTAGGCACCCGGATTGATGATAATGAAGTCGACGCCTTGTTGCTGCGCCTCGTGAACCCAATCAATCAATTGATGTTCAGCGTTGCTTTGGCGACAGTTGAGCTCAAGACCCAACTGCTGCGCTTGTTGTTGTAGCTTCGCTTCAATAGATGCGAGCGTTGCGGAACCATAGACTTCTGGTTCGCGGGTTCCCAATAGGTTTAGGTTCGGCCCATTGAGCAACAGAATTCGATGTTTTTTCGGCGTAGTTGACGTCATTATGCTGCGATCTTCTTCGAAAATTTCGATTACGTTGCAAACTGCTTATTTAGTGTCCACTTTTGGCACTTAGTTCGCAGGTGATTTTTCATTATAGTGAAAAATCGCAGTTACGCAGCAAAATACTGGTCTTATCAGCGCTTTTCGCAGCAATTTTCGATGTGCTGTAGAAAATCATCGGCAGGCATAAAGCCTGTGACGCGCGATCCCGGAATTTCCTCACCATCATAAAAGAATAAGATAGTGGGCAGGCCGAGTACGCGATATTCCTGCCAAATCGCTTGATTGGTCGCATTGTTGGCGGTGACATCGGCTTGTAAGATGCGCATTTGGTCGAAAGCGACTTGCACGTCCTCATCACCAAAGGTTTCGCGTTCAAACTCCTTACAGGCCACACACCAGTCGGCATACAAATCGAGCATCACAACCTTGTCGCCGGCGGAGGCAAGCTCGGCTTCAATACTGGCAACTGAGTCCACCGCAACGAAATCCGCTTGATGATAGGTACTTGGCCAAAAATACTGATTTAAACCAACACCCAGAACTATCCAGATCACCGCAAAGAGGTGCGCGGCAGAGCGTTTCAACTCACGATACCCACTAATGATCAGGTAAATAGCGGCTACATCAATAAACGCAACCGATAACCAACCCGCAACTTCATAGCTCAGTAGACGCTCAACAAACAGCAGCGCAACGCCTAGCAAGATGACACCAAAGATCCGTTTGATGGTGTTCATCCAAGCGCCGGCTTTCGGCAACAATTTGCCACCGGACACGCCAAAGATAATCAGTGGAATGCCCATACCTATGCTGAGCGCATAGAGCACTGCGCCGCCTATGGTGATATCGCCGGTTTGTGCAATGAATAGCAAGATGCCCGACAGCGGTGCAGTGGTGCAAGGTGAGGCAATCAATCCGGAGAGTGCGCCCATAGTGAACACACTACGATGCGCACCACCACGTTGTTGTTGACTGACTTCATTTAATTTTTGCTGCCAGCGCTGCGGTAACTGTATGGTGTAAGCACCCAACATACTCAGTGCCAGCACCACGAATAGAAGCGCTAGCCCGATCAAAATGACGGGATGTTGCAGCATCGCCTGATACTTTAGCCCGGCTAAGGCAACAATGACCCCGAGTATGGAATAAGTAATCGCCATACCTTGCACGTAGGCAAATGATAGCGTGAAGGCGCGCCGAGTGGGCAAGGTCTGCTTATGCTGACCTGACCCCATAATAATTGCCGAAATAATCGGATACATGGGTAACACACAGGGTGTAAACGCTAAGCCAATCCCCAGCAACAGAAAAATACCCAATGACAGCCACAACGGTTGTGCACCGAGATCAAAAATATCGTCGGTTTGACTGTTTGCGACTATTTCTTCGAAGCTAATCGCGGTCGAGCCATCGCTACTAACAGCGCTGAGATAAATGGTTTTGGTGGTTGGTGGATAACACAATCCGGCATCGGCACAACCTTGGTAGGACACCGTAAAAGGCTGGTCAGCCTGAGCGGAATGCACTACATAAGTAATACTCACGGCATCGCGATACACAATCGATTCGCCGAAGAACTCATCGGTATGACTTTCACCTTCTGGATAAATAGGTACTTCGGCTAATTCGACTGACGGATCGGGAGCAAAGCGATGTTGATATAAGTAGTAGCCGTCAGCTACCGTCCAAGTGAAGGTAATGGTGGCGCCATTTTGGCGATAATCGAACTGGAACGCTTGGTCAACGGGTAAGAATTGCTCTTGTGCAAAGGGGTCGTCACCCGCACCAAAATCTTGAGCTTTCACATCGCTTGTGAGGATCTGGCCTGCAACGATTAGTGCGAGCGCAATGAACGTACTGCGTAATACCGTTCCGAGCATCATGTCTTAACCTTCCTGAGTCACTTTTTCTAACCAAGCTAAATAAGCAGAACTACCTTCACTGATGGGAATAGCAATGAGTTCTGGTACTTCATAGGGATGCGCTTCCTGCACCAACGCAAATAAAGACACGATATGACCTTCGGTAGTCTTAATCGCAAGTGTGACTTCTTCATCACTGTGAATATGGTTTTCCCACCAATACATAGACGTGCTCGGTGCGGAAATGTTCACACAGGCAGCTAACTTGGCACGTAAAGCCTTCTCAGCCAGTGCTTTAGCAGTGTTTTTGTCTGGACAACTACATAAAACCAGGCGGAATTCAGGTGTTGTATCGTTAGCTTGAGTCATAGGGACCCTCGTCGAAGCCAGAAACTAGTATGGTGTCTTTATTACGTCGGTTCAGTATACGTAATTCAGAAAAAATTTTTACTGAAAAACCTTGTGTTCGCAAAAATGCCCCCCATAACTGTGGCACTAATCTTTTAACTGCTCGAAAGAGCGCTGTTATCAATCCACAACTTAGGTTTAGGAGTTATCACACATGAAACTTCGTCCTTTACATGATCGCGTGATCATTAAACGTTCGGAAGCAGAAACCAAATCTGCAGGCGGCATCGTGCTGACCGGTTCAGCCGCTGAAAAGTCGACTCGTGGTGAAGTTGTTGCCGTGGGCAACGGCCGCATCCTAGAAAACGGCGACGTCAAAGCATTAGACGTGAAAGTCGGTGATTCTGTGCTGTTCAATGAAAGCTACGGCGTGAAGACACAGAAGATCGACGGTGAGGAATACCTCATCATGAGCGAGTCGGACATTTTGGCTATTGTTGAAGGCTAAGTGTAGATCTCGATTAGATCGTCAACGAATTGATAGAGGAAAAGAATCATGGCAGCTAAAGAAGTAAAATTTGGTAATACCGCACGTCAAAAGATGCTGAAAGGCGTCAACGTGTTAGCCGATGCAGTCAAAGTTACTTTGGGTCCAAAAGGCCGTAACGTCATTCTCGACAAATCTTATGGCGCACCGGTCATCACCAAAGATGGTGTTTCTGTTGCAAAAGAGATCGAACTAGAAGACAAGTTCGAGAACATGGGCGCACAGATGGTGAAAGAAGTCGCGTCTAAAGCAAATGACGAAGCCGGTGACGGTACGACTACTGCAACTGTATTAGCCCAGTCTATCGTCAACGAAGGCTTAAAAGCCGTCGCTGCGGGTATGAACCCAATGGATTTGAAACGCGGTATCGATAAAGCAGTGATTTCAGCTGTTGAAGAGCTGAAGAAATTATCGAAGCCATGTGACAACACCAAAGCAATTGCTCAGGTTGGTACTATTTCTGCCAACTCAGACACCACTATCGGCGAAATCATCGCCAAAGCAATGGAAAAAGTGGGTCAAGAAGGTGTGATCACCGTTGAAGAAGGCCAAGCGTTGCAAGACGAACTCGACGTGGTTGAAGGTATGCAATTCGACCGTGGTTACTTGTCACCGTACTTCATCAACAACCAAGAGAACGGTTCAGTTGAACTAGAAAGCCCGTTCATTTTGTTGGTTGATAAGAAAATCAGCAACATCCGTGAACTGTTGCCAGTGCTGGAAGGCGTTGCTAAGTCAGGCAAGCCATTGTTGATTATCGCTGAAGATATCGAAGGCGAAGCCCTCGCAACTCTGGTTGTCAACAATATGCGTGGCATCGTGAAAGTGGCTGGTGTGAAAGCGCCAGGTTTCGGTGACCGTCGTAAAGCAATGCTGCAAGATATCGCGGCACTGACTGGTGGTACTGTGATTTCTGAAGAAATCGGTATGGAACTGGACAAAGCACAGTTGGAAGACCTGGGTACCGCGAAGCGCGTTGTGATCACCAAAGACAATACCACTATTGTTGATGGTAACGGCGACGAAGCAGCTATCGAAGGCCGCGTGGCACAAATTCGTCAGCAAATTGAAGACACTACTTCAGACTACGACCGCGAGAAACTGCAAGAGCGTTTGGCTAAATTAGCTGGCGGTGTTGCAGTAATCAAAGTCGGTGCTGCAACCGAAATGGAAATGAAAGAGAAGAAAGCGCGTGTTGAAGACGCATTGCATGCAACCCGTGCTGCGGTTCAAGAAGGCGTAGTGCCTGGTGGTGGTGTTGCTCTGGTTCGTGCAGCCAGCAAATTAGCTGACCTGCGTGGCGACAATGAAGACCAAAACGTCGGTATCAAGTTAGCGTTGCGCGCAATGGAAGCACCATTACGTCAAATCGCAATGAACGCTGGCGCAGAAGCTTCAGTAGTTGCGAACAACGTAAAAAATGGCGAAGGTAACTACGGTTACAACGCTGGTAACGACACCTACGGCGACATGCTTGAGATGGGTATCTTGGATCCAACGAAGGTCACTCGCTCAGCGCTGCAGTTCGCATCATCGATTGCTTCACTGATGATCACGACTGAAGCGATGATCGCTGAAATCCCAAAAGATGAACCAGCCGCACCAGACATGGGCGGAATGGGTGGCATGGGCGGCATGATGTAAGCCTTGTCACGGCAGTATCAGAAGGGCGGCTTTCGAGTCGCCCTTTTTATTGGCAGAAATACGTTAAAGCCATGCAAAGAACTGTCACATTTGTAGCAAATGATGCATCTTTACTTATGAAAGCTACCCAAGGAGGTACATCATGAAACAGATAACTACACTATCGATGGCAATTTCATTGGCGTTAATGAGTTCGACTGCGTTGGCAGCGACCGCCAAAGTGGAATTCAAAAATCCAGATGATTTCCGTGACATTGAAGCAGTGAATGAGCGGCAGTCGTCATTCCAAGAACAATTATTTGAAGGGCTCACAAAGCACTTTGAAAGCCTAGCCGCGAAATTACCTGAGGGTAATACCCTTAGCATTACGGTCACCGACTTGGATATTACCGGTCGTGTTGAACCTACTTACGGTCAAGGTGGTGCAGCCTACATGCGAATTGTCGACCGTATTGACTATCCACGCATTGAGTTTAGCTATCAGTACACCAATGGCTCGGGTGAAGTGCTCAATGAAGAGTCCGTGAATTTGCGTGACATGGGTGCCCATCAAACCATGCGAGCAGCGAAAGAAAGTGGACGTGATGAGCTGTATTACGAGAAAAAGCTGCTAGATCGCTGGTTTAACGACACCTTTGAACGTAATAACTAAGATTCAGTTATAACGGAGTTTTGCTCGGCTCGCCGGCTATCTCTCGAACCAATTTAGGCACGAGAAATCCAGGCAGACGAGCTCGCAACTCCGCCTCAATCAAGCGGGCGCGGTCATCGTGAATAGCGAAATGGCTGGCGCCCGCTACTTTATCTAGCTGATGTAAATAGTACGGCATAATTCGTGCTTCAAATAATGCCTCACTCAATTCGGCTAGCGTCTCAGCACTATCATTCACTCGCTTCAACAACACACTTTGATTGAACAAAGTAATGCCGTGTTGCGCCCAGAGCTGGGTGCCTTGACGAAGTGCAGATGAGATCTCGCGCGGGTGATTTGCATGTAGCACTAAAATGCTCTGCAAGCGACTGTGCTGTAGACGTTCTGCAAGCTTCCGAGTCAATCGGCTAGGAATGACGACAGGCAGTCGGCTGTGAATACGTATTCGCTTTAATTGCGGTAACGCTTCTAACTCGGTCAACAACCTATCCAGCTGTTGATCGGTCGCCATCAGCGGGTCACCCCCACTGAGAATGACTTCATTAATGGCGTTATCTTTCGTGATGTAATCCAGCAAATGGGCGCGTTCTTGCGCTCCGAAATGATGCTCGTCATAAGGGAAATGGCGGCGAAAGCAGTATCGACAATTGATGGCGCAGCCACCTCGAAAGATGACCAGCACTCGAGATTCATACTTATGCAGGAGCGCTTGCGTTGACCCTTGCTCCACGAGTGGGTCGGTGGTAAAACCTGGCGCCTCAAGAAATTCGTCTGCATGAGGGAGTACTTGGAGCAACAGCGGGTCATTGCGGTCGCCTCGGCTCATCAGGCTGACAAAGTGCTTGGGGACTCGCAGCGGAAACAAACGTCGCGCCGCAATATCATCTGTACTCACCTGATCCGTTAGCTCAAGTAGCTGAACTAACTCGAGCGGATCCGTGACCGCTTGTGCGAGTTCTTGCTGCCATTGCGGCCGAATAGAGATGCTAGCAGAGGTAGTCACGGGCTTCCTTTAAACACAACAGTTTCGAAAATTCTTTGGTTCGGCGCTGATTTTACCTGAAAACTGCGGCGCTTTGGTTTATTATTGCGCGCGAAATCGCTTATTTGAAAGCATACGAGGAAGCTATGGCGAATTACAGCACCAATGAATTTAAAGCCGGTCTGAAAATCATGCAGGACGGCGAGCCTTGCAACATTCTCGAAAACGAGATGGTCAAGCCAGGCAAAGGACAAGCCTTTAACCGGGTTCGTATCCGTAAATTGATCAGCGGCAAAGTGGTTGAGAAAACCTTTAAGTCAGGTGACAGCGTTGAAGGCGCTGACGTCATCGATGTCGACTTAGCCTACTTGTACAATGACGGTGAGTTCTGGCATTTCATGAACAACGAAACCTTTGAGCAAATTGCAGCCGATGCGAAAGCAGTGGGCGATATGACCAAGTGGTTGGTTGAGCAAGATATTTGTACGCTCACGTTGTGGAACGGCAACCCAATTGCAGTGACGCCACCTAACTTTGTCGAACTGGAAATTGTTGAAACGGATCCAGGTCTGAAAGGCGATACTGCGGGTACAGGCGGCAAACCTGCAACCCTGAGCACCGGTGCCGTTGTGAAAGTACCTTTATTCGTTCAAATCGGCGAAGTGATTAAGGTCGATACTCGCTCTGGCGAGTACGTGTCACGCGTTCAGAAATAACGGTCTGAAGTATGCAGCATGCCGATGAGTGGCGCCCAAGCGCAACGCTGGAAACGCTTCGTCAGCGTGCTGCACTCTTGCAACAGACGCGAGCGTTTTTCGCTGCGCGGCAAGTCTTAGAAGTTGATACTCCGCTGTTAAGTCGGTTCGGTGTCACCGATGTTCATTTAACTAATCTCGAAACCAAACTGAGTGGCGATAGCCGAACTTGGTACCTGCAAACGTCCCCTGAATTTGCTATGAAGCGTCTCCTCGCGGCGGGCTCTGGTTGTATTTATCAACTGGGTAAAGTGTTTCGCAATGATGAGCAAAGCCGGCGGCACAATCCTGAGTTCACGATGCTAGAGTGGTATCGCGTCGGGTTTACCATGGTAGACCTGATTGCAGAGGTGAGCGCTTACTTACAGCAGATGCTCGATCTGACCGAAGTACAATCATTCACTTATGCTGAAGCATTTCAGGTGTTTTTGGCTGTTGATATCTTTGCTTCGAATGGCTTTGAGGAACTTCAGAAGCAGCTTCTCAACAGACCAGAAGTTGCTGATTTAGCGGCGCGCGAAACAGATTTCACAACGCTTCAGCAACTGGCAATGAGCGTGGTAATTGAGCCACAATTACCGACCAATACGATTGTTTTCATCACCCACTTTCCTCTGGCTCAAGCAGCGCTTGCAGCACCAACTTCAGATGACCCAGCAACGGCGCAACGCTTCGAAGTGTTCGTGAACGGTATGGAGCTCGCGAACGGCTATTTTGAATTGACGGATGCCGCCGAACAAACACAGCGGTTTCAGAATGATCAAAAACAACGAGAACAAAATGGACTAGCTGCCATGCAGGCCGATCCGCGTTTACTTGCCGCGTTGGAGTCGGGACTTCCCAGTTGTGCTGGTGTTGCACTTGGTTTTGATCGACTAGTCATGCTCGCCACACAGAAGCACCACATCAAAGAAATCTTGCCGTTTGCACATGACCGCGCCTAGTTCGCGA
Organism: Pseudidiomarina aestuarii; assembly: GCF_048263735.1. GTDB lineage: Bacteria > Pseudomonadota > Gammaproteobacteria > Enterobacterales > Alteromonadaceae > Pseudidiomarina > Pseudidiomarina aestuarii_B. The sequence goes on from NZ_JBLXDX010000004.1 coordinate 254,371, forward strand.
CAATCATTTGAGCAGTGACTTGCCCCAAGCATCGTGATGTTATAATATAACATTCGAATTCACGGCTGATGGTTTAAAACTTTTCCATGACCAAGCAATCTATCGACAAAACTGGAATGTGGGTAACAACACTGTGCGCTCTGCACTGCTTGTTGCTGCCTGTGATTCTGCCGTTGTTGTCGATGATCGGGTTGTCGTTTATTGGAGAAGAGCTATTGGAGCGAGTGATTCTGGGCACCAGTATCATTCTTGGCATGGTCGCATTGTTTATTGGTATGCGTCAGCACATGAAGGCCTATCCAATTGCTCTATTGTTAGCCGGTGGTGTGATTTATTGGCACAAAGATAGCCTCGGTGAAATGGGCGAGCCCGTCATCATTTTGCTTGGCGCTTCAATGATTATTGCCGCACATTGGGTCAACTTACGGTTGATTCGCGGCAATGCAGCTATTGCGGACGCCGTTTCAGAATAACACCGGCTTCCATGTGGTGTGTGTACGGGAACTGATCAAAAAGTGCATAACGCTGCACCTCATGAGTATCCGTTAGTGCCGCAATATTCTCTACTAAAGTCTCTGGGTTACACGATATGTAGACAATCGTCTTATATTGGCGAACCAATTCTACGGTATCCGCATCTAAACCTGCTCTAGGCGGATCGACCAACACAGTGTTGCATTCAAATGAGCGAATATCGGCTTCTTGCGCACGACGAGATTCTAGTGTTCCCGCCATCACCGCACTAAACTCTTCAGCAGACATTCGCACCAAAGTGACATTGTCGATGTTGTTCAGTTCACAGTTATAGCGAGCCGAAGCTACTGAGGTTTTGCTAATCTCTGTAGCCAGCACCCGCTCAAAATTCTGCGCCATGGGCAAACTAAAGTTACCGTTGCCGCAATAAAGCTCGAGCAAATCACCGGTGCTATTTTTCGTCGCATCAATCGCCCACGTCACCATATGTTGGTTCACTGCCGCGTTAGGTTGGGTAAAGCTATTTTCAACCTGCTGAAACCAGTAATCCCGATCGGCAATAGTGAGCTTCTCCAGCACCCAGTCTTGATCAAGTACAATTTTCTGTTTGCGCGAGCGACCAACTAAATGAATCGTCGCGAACTGCTGCAAATGTGCGCGCAACTCTCGAGCTGCCGCCTCCCAATCGTCGCCAAGCGGACGGTGATAAATTAAAGAAACTAAAGCCTGCTGCGATGTTGTTGTTAAGAACTCGATTTGGAATAGTTTGCGCCGCAGTGCTTCGCTCGACTTAATGTAGTCAACAGAAGCTGTCATGAGCGTGTTGATTAACTCGCTTCCTACCGGAAATTCATCAATGCGAATACGCTCACGCGTTTCGGGGTCAAACATAATGCAGTACATGTCATCGCCCTCATGCCAAATGCGAAATTCTGCTCGCATTCGATAATGCGTAGGTGGCGATGCAAATAGCTCGGGTTCGCCATCGCAATAAGGGCCAATAAGTGCCTTTAATCGGGATGCTTTGTCGGTCAGTTGCTGCTGATAATCTGCGTGTTGTATAGCCTGATGCGTCATGAGTGCCTCAATTCAATGAGCGCGCATTGTACGCATTTTGGGCTTTACAAAAAAGGTCAAAATTAGGGGTTGCAGTCGGTAACAGAAAGTAACAATATGTTTCAGGTGCTGGTTAAAATAACAACTAAGTACGACGAACAACAGGGTTTCTAACAAGAATAATAAGGTTCTATTTATGTCTAATCATACGAAACGTGGCGTGTTCACGCTCGCCGCACTCTCCTTTGCTGTTGCGACAGCAGTGCAAGCCGCTCCAGCTGATAAAGAGCGGGTCATCATTCAGTTCAAACCGGGCAGTAAAGCTCAAGTTGAGCAACTGGTAAATCGTGCCGGCGGTAATAAGAATGTTGATTTGTCTAATTTTGATGCGATGGCTGTGACTGTTCCGGCACAAGCTTTAAATGGCCTACGTAACAACCCTAACGTGTTGTTGGTAGAAGAAGATTCTCCACGTCAGCTGTTAAGTTCTGAGTATGAGCCAAACTTGCCGTACGGCATTGTGCAGGTGCAGGCTGACCAAGTGTCTGATGCTGCCGCTGGTGCGGTAAAAGTTTGTATCATTGACTCTGGTTATGACTTAGGACACCCAGATTTACCAACCAGCGGTGTAACCGGACGCTTCAATAGTGGGAGCGGCAACTGGTATACAGATGAAAACGGTCATGGTACTCACGTAGCAGGTACTATTGCAGCATTAGCTAATGGTGATGGTGTGGTCGGCGTATTACCTAACGGTCAAGTGAACCTTCATATCGTTAAAGTGTTTGGCGCGTCAGGTTGGAGCTATTCGTCTTCATTAATTGCGGCTGCTGATGAGTGTGCGCGAGAAGGCGCGAAAGTTATTAATATGAGTTTGGGTGGCAGCCGCGCCAACCGTGCTGAAGATCGCGCGTTTGGTCAGCTGAACAGCGCGGGTATCTTAAGCATCGCTGCTGCGGGTAACGACGGGAACACACGTGACTCTTACCCTGCATCTTATGACTCTGTTGTATCTGTTGCTGCTGTAGATTCAACTGAAACTATTGCTGCATTTTCTCAGCAAACGTCGCAAGTAGAATTGGCTGGCCCAGGTGTTGCAGTGTTGTCTTCAGTCCCACGTGGTACTGGTGAACGTGTTGAGCTGACTGTTGGCAGCGTAAGCTACGCTGCAACAGGTATGGACGGAACTGCACGTACATCAGCAACGGGTCCTCTCGTTGATTGTGGTATTGGAGATTCAGCTTGTGCCGGTGCTTCTGGCGCAGTGTGTCTAATTGAGCGCGGCGTGATTTCATTCGCTGAAAAAGTTCAGGCATGTGAAGCTGGCGGTGGTGCTGCTGCAATTGTATTCAACAATGAACCTGGCGTCGTTTTAGGTACTTTAGGTGAATACAGTGCTTCAATTCCTGCGGTTGGTGCAAGTGATACTGATGGCGCTGCTATGTTAGGTCAACTCGGTAGTTCAGCTACTGTTGGTGTAACTGATAGTGATTGGGCATTCTTCGACGGGACCTCTATGGCGACACCTCATGTTGCTGGTGTAGCGGCATTAGTTTGGTCGCAGCATACCGCATGTACTAATAATGATATCCGAGCAGCACTCGCAGCAACGGCTATCGATAAAGGTGCGGCTGGTCGTGATAATGCATATGGCCATGGTATTGTTCAAGCTAAAGCCGCAGTTGATTACTTAACTGCAAATGGCTGTGGTGGTTCTGGCGGTGGTGACACCGGCGGCGACGACGGCGGCGATACTGGCGGTGGCGGTAAGGGTGGCGGTAAAGGCGGCCCTAAAAAATAAGCCAAGCTTGTAAAAGTTGATGAAAGCCCACCTTGGTGGGCTTTTTTGTTCTTTTTCTCAACGGTTTGCGCAGAAAACCAGCAGTCAGCAAAAAAACATATCAAAATGCTCAAAAGGCGCTTGACGGGCGCAGTTAAATCTCTAAAATGCGCCCCACGCTTGAGGC
>NZ_JBLXDX010000005.1:0-145763 GCF_048263735.1 Pseudidiomarina aestuarii
GTCGATGCGATTGAAGTCATTCGTGTGGATGGTAAATCCAGTGGTGGTCAGTTAAGTATCTGGCTGGCCTTGATGGCTCTGGGTGGCGCGCTTTGGCGTCGTCGCCCACAGGTCAAACTGAAGCGTGCAGCATAAGCCATTAGGCAAATAAAAAGGCGACCCGAAGGTCGCCTTTTTTAATTCTTCTAGCCTTATTCTTCTATGCGCTTTTTCAACTGCACTGGTTCGCGATTTTTACGAATGCGAATATTCAGAAGTTCCACTAATAGTGAGAACGCCATGGCAAAGTAGACGTAGCCTTTCGGTACGTGGAAGCCAAGACCTTCACCCATAAGAGTGAAACCAATCAAGATTAAGAAGCTCAGAGCTAGCATTTTGATGGTTGGATGTGCATCGACGAAGTCCCCAATAGCCTTGGCTGCCAGCATCATGACTAATACGGCAACTACAACGGCGATAATCATTACGGCTACGTAATCAACGAGGCCAACTGCTGTAATAACCGAGTCGAGTGAGAAGACGATATCAACCACCGCAATTTGCGTAATGATTGCACCAAACGTGGCTACTTTCCCCGACGTTTTCTGTTCATGGCTACCCTCCAAAGCATGGTGTATTTCTAAAGTACTCTTGCCGAGTAAGAACAACCCGCCAAAGAAGAGAATCAGGTCACGCCCAGAGAACCCCATATCGAATAGATGAAACAAAGGCTCTGTTAGCCCCATCACCCAGACAATCGAGAGCAATAAGGCAATGCGCATACCCATCGCCAGCATCAATCCAATTTGGCGAGCTTTTTGTCGTTGCGACTCCGGCAACCGCCCAACCAAAATCGAAATAAAAATGATGTTATCGATACCAAGCACAATTTCTAAAGCGGTCAGTGTGGCCAGCGCAATCCACGCTTCTGGTAATAAAATCCATTCAAACATAAAGTTCCACTTACATTGGTTAGAGATTGAATTACAATACGAGGGTTATTGATGCTAGACAAGCGGCAATAAAAAATTGCGTTCACAGCTAACTTTGCTAGTATTCGCAACCCTTATAAAACGTTTCATCCGCAGCAACAAAGGCGAACTTTTATGTCTGCAAATTCGTTTCTTGGTATGTTTGCCAAGTCGCCGATCAAACCGATGATCGAGCACATTGAACAGGTTCATGACTGTGCAATGGCCCTCAAACCTTTCTTCCAAGCCGTCTATAAAGGTGATTGGAAAGAAGCCGAAATCCACCGCAAAGAAATCGTCCGTAAAGAAAAAGCCGCTGACGACCTCAAACGCGAAATTCGACTCAATCTTCCTAGCGGCTTATTCATGCCAGTAGAGCGTACCGACCTACTCGAGTTGGTATCGCAGCAAGATCGCATCGCCAATAAAGCCAAAGATATCTCAGGACTGATTACCGGTCGGGAAATGCAAATTCCAGCCGATATGGTGGAAGGTTTTGATGCCTATTTGCAGCGTTGCCTCGATGCGACCGACAAAGCGAAGGAAACCATCAGCGAATTTGATGACTTACTCGAAGCCGGTTTCCGCGGCCGCGAACGCAAAATTGTCGATAACATGATTTCTGAATTGGATGGTATCGAACAAGACACCGATGTGTTGCAGATTCAATTGCGTCGCCAGTTACGTGCGCACGAACAAAACATGAATCCACTCGACGCTATGTTCCTCTACCAGATTCTCGATTGGGTAGGTGACTTAGCTGACCTCGCAGAGCGCGTTGGTGCGCGTTTCGAGCTGATGCTCGCTCGCGTCTAACAGGAGACTCACGATGGATATTATTTCTACGTATAACCTCACGCTGATTCTTCTCGCTGCTGCATTTGCCTTCTTTATGGCATGGGGTATTGGTGCGAATGACGTGGCAAATGCCATGGGTACCTCGGTCGGCTCCAAAGCACTAACTATTAAGCAAGCCATTATCATTGCGATGATTTTTGAGTTTGCGGGTGCCTATTTAGCTGGCGGCGAAGTCACTTCTACCATCCGCAAAGGCATCATTGATTCAGCATACTTTGTCGATACTCCAGAAATACTGGTGTTCGGTATGATTGCGTCCTTGCTAGCAGCAGGGTTCTGGCTGCTCATCGCCTCGTGGCTTGGTTGGCCAGTATCAACCACGCACTCAATTATTGGTGCTATCGTTGGTTTTGCTGCAGTGGGTGTGAGTGCAGACTCGGTCAACTGGGGTAGCGTTGCGGGTATTATTGGTAGCTGGGTGGTGACGCCGTTAATTGCGGGTCTATTAGCCTACTTTGTATTCCTTAGCGCCCAAAAATTGATTTTCGATCAAGATAATCCGTTTGCGATGGCGAAACGTTATGTGCCGATTTATATGGTGCTAACCGGTTTTGTAATTGCGCTTGTGACGCTAACGAAAGGCTTGAAGCATGTAGGTCTTGAGTTCTCCACATTCCAGAGCTTTATGATTGCGCTAGCTGTAGGTATCGTGGTCGGTATTATCGGCAAGTATGCAATTTCACGGATCAAATTTGACCCTTCTGCTGATAAAGACATGCATTACACCAACGTTGAAAAGGTGTTTGCTATTCTTATGGTTGTGACTGCCTGTGCCATGGCGTTTGCCCACGGTTCCAATGACGTTGCTAACGCGATCGGCCCACTAGCTGCAGTGGTAAGCATTGTTGAAAGTGGCGGTGAAATCCAAAGCAAAGCGCAATTGGCTTGGTGGGTTTTACCAGTCGGAGCCGTAGGTATCGTGCTTGGTTTAGCGATGCTGGGTCGTCGTGTTATTGCCACTATCGGTAAAGGCATTACGCACTTAACCCCAAGTCGTGGTTTTGCCGCAGAGCTAGCAGCGGCTAGTACGGTGGTCATTGCATCCGGTACCGGACTTCCGATTTCAACGACGCAAACTCTAGTAGGTGCGGTATTAGGTGTCGGTATGGCACGCGGTATCGCGGCATTGAACTTGGGCGTAGTGCGAAACATCGTTGTATCTTGGGTAGTTACGCTCCCAGCGGGTGCGATTATGTCGATCATCTTCTTCTATATTCTCAAGGCTTCTTTCGGAGTTATCTAAAAGCCGGTGAATAGTGAAAAGATAATAGAAAAAAGAGACTTCGGTCTCTTTTTTTTTGCCTGCGGAAAACTTTTTTTGATGCGGTTTCGACTACAGTATTGAAGCTAGCGGATACGCCGCTGTGATAAAGGGAATCATTCTGTGTTTGCACCGTCTGATCAGCGCCTCGTCAAACGAGCGCTCGAAAATAATAAACAAGCATGGCTCGAACTCGTGAAGCGCTACGAAGGATTAGTCTACAACTATGCCTTGCGTATGGTGAGCAATCGTGACGATGCACTAGATTTGATGCAGGAAGTGTTTCTATCGGTTTTTCGAAATCTGGGAGCATGGCGCGGCGAAAGCTCATTCAAGAATTGGATGATGACTATTGCGCATCACCGATGCATCGAGCACTACCGTCGCCGCAAGTCTTTTGCAGACGATTACGATTTTGAGCAGGAAGCCTCGACGGCCGATTGGGACAGCCCCGAAGCAGTATATTCCGGTCAGCAACAAGGCCAACGACTCGTTCGGGCGATGCAAGAGTTACCGATTGAACAACGCGTGGTGGTTGAGTTGAAATTTTTTCAGCATTTGAGTTTGCAGGAAATTGCGCAGCAAACTGAAACGCCTTTGAACACAGTGAAGTCGCGCCTGTATGGCGCGGTGAGTAAGTTACAAGAATTGGTGGAGGCAGTATGAGTAAGCACCAGGATTTTGAACAATGGTTGCAACGCACAGCCGATGAGATGGTGAATGAACCAGTGCCCGAGTGGCCACGGGAACGCACCTTCCGCGCGACAGCAGAGAATACCTTACGGTGGTGGCAGAAGCCTTGGTTGCCTATGACCTCATTAGCTGCATCGGCATTTGCCATGGTGTTGGTGATTGGCCAAGTGCAGATCCATAACATCGCTGATGGTTTCTCAGTCAGCTTCGGTGGTGGCGTCGACGAAGCCAAATTAACCGCCATGGTCGAGCAGCGCTTGAATGAATACGGTGCCGCCCAACAACTGACATTAGCGAACTACGCCAGCAACCTGCGCGAAGACTTCCGCGAAGACTTTCGCAGTGAACTCGGTGCCGCTAACCAGCAACTCGTGAATTATGTGCTGGCGACCAATCGGCAAGAACGCCAGGACGACATGGAAGATCTCATTCGTTACGTCAACGCCCAACGCGAAGATGATCAGGTCTTTTTTGCCAACCAGTTACAACAATTTTCGGAAGATTGGCTGCAGGAAACCAGCTATCCGATGAGCCCTATGAATAGCACTCAGGAGTAATAACTATGCGTCAATTAATGGTCGCTTCAGCAGTAGCATTAGCAGTAGGTTCGGTCGCCATGACCGCGCAAGCGAATTCGGAGCAACGCGCCGAGCTACGCAAGCAACTCGAAATTATGAACAGTATTTTTGAAACCTCATTGAAACAGGAACAGTCGGGCGAGCGCCGCTTTAGCTTTGGTCGCGGCTTGGACTACAGCTACTTGGCTGGTCAAGGCGTGGTTTACCGCACCCAAGTAGGTGGCAATTCGTTCCGGATGTTCTTCGGTGATGGAGCACCAACCCCACCAATGCCGCCGACTCCGGGAATGGCTGGTATTGCACCACAGATCGAAGTAATTCGCGGCGGTGAAGATGGTGATGAGCTAGTGCGGATGTATTCCGGTGACTCGTTGGAAGCACTGGAAGAGCTAGAGGCACTCGGTGATGAAATGGAAGTCATCATTGAATCACAGGAAATTGTGATCGACGGTGACTCGGTTTGGACTAGTAGCGGTGAGTCTGATGAATCACGCGAAAAAGTGCGCGCTATTACTCGCAATATTCGTGAATCAGGACGAGAAATTCGGGATGTTAGCCGTAAAATCCGTGACCTTGAATTCTCTCGCCGCTCGGCTAATGGCGAAGGGCTGGTGAAAATCGAAAGCGAGCTCGAGAAGGCGCGCAAAGATATGCGCGAACTCGAAACCGAAGTGCAGCAGGAAACTGAAAAGCTCCAAGCCATTAATGCGGAGCGGCAGCAAAAAGTCCTCGTCCGCCGTGCCGAGCGCGAACAACAACGTGCCGAGCGCATTGCTCAATTTGAACAAACCATGGCACAAACTTTGTGTGACTATGGACGGACACTACGGTCGTTACCGAATGGCGAGAACATTACCTTTATCCTTGAAGGTGCAGGTGACAAAGAGCAAGGTGGTGAGGACAAAATCTTCATTTTCTCGAAGCGTAATGTCACCGAATGTTCAGGTTCTGACGGAGCGAGTGATCTATTAGCAGAAGCAGTCACGTACTCCTTTTAACTGGTCATTAGATCGGTTGTCATCTATTCAGGCGCATCCTCGTGGTGCGTCTTTTTTTTGCGCAACAAAACAGGTAAAGTACGCCTCCCGCAAGCCACATGAATGAACCGCCAGCAATGAACGTTTCTGATTTTACATTCGAACTACCAGACGAATTGATTGCCCGTTATCCGCAACCCGAGCGCAGTGCCAGTCGCATGTTGTGTCTCGATGGTCCTACGGGCACGGTAACGCACAGTCAATTCACCGCTATCGTGGAACAACTCCATGCGGGAGACGTGCTGGTATTCAATGATACGCGGGTTATACCAGCACGATTGCTAGGGCACAAACTTAGCCAAGAGCAGGGCGCTGGTGGCAAAGTTGAAGTACTAGTGGAACGCATTGTGGATTCGCATCATGTGCTAGCGCATTTGCGTAGCAACCGAGCGCCAAAAGTTGGGCAGCGGATGTTACTTGAGAACGCTGTCGAAGTAGAAATGGTCGGGCGCAAAGATGCTCTGTTTGAACTGAAGTTTTTAACCTCAGAGCCGGTGCTAGAAGTACTCGAGCAGCATGGGCATATGCCATTGCCACCGTATATTGACCGGCCCGATGAAGACAGTGACCGAGAGCGCTATCAAACCGTTTACAACAAGAAACCAGGTGCGGTGGCAGCACCGACCGCAGGTTTGCACTTCGATGATCAGATTTTACAGCAGCTTCGCGACAAAGGCGTCGAGTTTGCCTACGTAACGCTGCATGTTGGCGCAGGTACGTTCCAGCCAGTACGTGTGGACGTGATTGAAGAACATGTGATGCACAGCGAATATGCCGAAGTTCCCGCAGATACAGTTGCAGCGATTCAAGCGGCTAAAGCGCGGGGGAATCGAGTTGTTGCGGTGGGTACCACATCAGTGCGTTCGTTAGAAAGTGCTGCTCAGGCAGCAGGCTCTGAGTTGATCGCGCCATTCTTTGATGACACCTCGATATTTATTTACCCGGGCTACGAATTCAAGGTCATCGATGCGATGATCACCAATTTCCACTTACCCGAATCGACGTTAATCATGTTGGTATCGGCGTTTGCAGGACGTGATGCCGTATTAGCCGCCTATGCTGAAGCGGTACAAGAGCGTTATCGCTTTTTCAGTTATGGCGATGCCATGTTTGTGACGAAGCAGAACGGCTAAGGTATACTTGCGCCTCTCGGACTGTTTTTCCGTGTTTAACTCGGTGATGAAATGAAATTTGAACTCTTAAAGACCAGCGGCAAAGCACGCCGCGGGCGCATGATTTTTGATCGTGGTGTAGTTGAAACACCTGCCTTTATGCCAGTGGGTACCGCAGGTACTGTGAAAGGCATGAGCCCTGAAGAAGTGGCCGCTACCGGTGCGCAAATCTGCCTCGGTAATACCTTTCATTTGATGTTGCGTCCTGGCACCTCAATTATTAAGCAGCACGGTGACCTGCACGACTTTATGAATTGGGACAAACCGATTCTTACTGATTCGGGTGGTTTCCAAGTATTCAGCTTAGGTGAGCTGCGCAAAATTACCGAAGAAGGCGCGACCTTTCGTTCGCCAATCAACGGTGAAAAGATTCTTTTGACCCCAGAAAAGTCGATGGAAGTGCAACGTGATCTGGGCGCTGACATTGTCATGATTTTTGATGAATGTACGCCACATCCCGCAACTGAGGAGCAGGCGCGTACATCGATGGAATTGTCATTGCGTTGGGCACAGCGCTCGAAGCAAGCGCATGGCGACAATCCTTCGGCATTGTTCGGTATCATTCAGGGCGGTATGTATGAAGAGCTGCGTACCGAATCATTGAACGGGCTTACAGACATTGGTTTTGATGGTTACGCCATTGGTGGTTTGAGTGTCGGTGAACCGAAAGAAGATATGATGCGTGTACTCGATCATATCGCGCCGGAAATGCCAGCGGATAAGCCGCGCTATCTGATGGGTGTGGGTAAGCCAGAAGACCTCGTTGAAGCGGTACGACGTGGCGTCGACATGTTCGATTGTGTGATGCCAACGCGGAATGCTCGTAATGGTCACTTATTCGTAAGCACAGGTGTGGTGAAGATTCGTAATGCAGTGCATCGCACCGACACCGGACCACTGGATTCTGAGTGCGACTGTTATACCTGCCAGAACTATTCGCGTGCGTATTTGCATCACTTGGATCGCTCCAATGAAATGCTCGGTGGTCGCTTAAACACGATTCACAACTTGCACTACTATCAGAAAGTGATGCGCGATTTACGTGAGGCGATTGCTGAAGATCGCCTTGAAGCACATGTTGCTGAGTTCTACGCGAAACGCGAGATGGAAGTACCCGCGCTTAAATAGCGCGGGCAATATCGATAACGTAAGGCTTGATACCAGCGAAGAAGAATTCGACCGCAATCAGCATTACAATCAGACCCATCAAGCGCATAAGAATCTTCGAGCCACTGCGGCCAAGCTTCGCCAGTAATTGACGGCCGCTCGCTAAAACAATGGCAGTGAGCACACAGACCACAAAAATAGCGACGTACATGCTAATTGAGCTACCTGGACCGGTACTGGCCTGATTGGTCAATATCACCATGGTGATAGCGCCAGGGCCGGCAATCATTGGTATTCCGAGTGGTGTAACTGCTACGTCAGAGCCAAAGTCGCCGTCGGTTTCGCCATCAACGCGCTTGGGAACGGTGCGGCCACGTAGCATTTCGTAGCCCATCACGAAAAATAGAATACCGCCGGCAACGCGGAGTCCGTTGACGGAGATACTAAAGAAGCTAAAGATCGCTTCACCAAGTAATGCAAAGACGCACAGCGCGATAAACGCGGTAATTGATGCCCGCATAGCTACCCAGCGCGCAGCTTTCGGCGTCATTGCCTCGGTCAACGCAATGTAAATAGGAATCGCCGCGACCGGATTGATCATGGTGAACATAGAAGTAAACTGAAATAAAAATGTCTCGAGCATGGGTGGACTCCGCCAATATAGCGCTGCGCTGGGTTAACGAGCTTAGCTATTGTAGCGAGATATTGTAACGGGAATGTAGGGCAAAGCAACGCATTCCAAGCGGTCGCAGAGATTTCCCGAAAGCAAAGAAAAACATGATCTCTAGCTTTACAAGAGGATCTGAACTCGCTACAATTCAGCACCATTTTTAATTGTCGTGGTTAAAAATTAACCAATCCGATAACCAACAACAGAATTTTCATTGAGGTGAGATTTTAATGCCAGTTGTTAAAGTAAAAGAAAACGAGCCGTTTGACGTAGCACTGCGTCGTTTCAAGCGCTCTTGCGAGAAAGCAGGTGTACTGTCTGAAGTTCGTCGTCGTGAATTCTACGAAAAGCCAACTTCAGAGCGTAAGCGTAAGAAAGCCGCTGCTGTTAAACGTCATGCGAAGAAGCTGTCGCGTGAGAACGCGCGCCGCACTCGTCTTTACTAAGACCGCGCTTGATTCTTGCCTGATCGTGTAAACGATTAGAAAAGCCGAATGGGGAAACTCATTCGGCTTTTTCATTGCGTGTTTGCAAGGCTCGCGTTTCACAGTAGAATCGATCGCTCAATTCAAGCGCTGTTCCGTTTCAATCCGACTCAAGCAAAAGGACTTCCATGGCTGGTCTCATTCCAAAAAGCTTCATTCACGATCTGTTGGATCGCGCGGATGTTGTGGAAGTGGTTGATAGCCGAGTCCCGTTGAAAAAAGCAGGTCGGAATTATCAGGCGTGCTGCCCATTTCATAACGAAAAATCACCCAGCTTCACCGTCGCTCCCGACAAGCAGTTCTATCACTGTTTTGGCTGTGGTGAGCATGGCAATGCCATTGATTTTTTAATGAAGTTTGACGGTCTCGAATTCCCCGAAGCCATTGAAGAGCTGGCGCGGATGATGGGTCTTGAAGTACCGCGTGAACAAGTAGCCAATCCACAAGCCGAAGCACGCAAACGCGCACAAGCCGCAGATGACTACCAGCAAATGGAATTGGCAGCCAAGTTCTTCGCTCATCAGTTACGCAAGCATCCGAACTCCGCGCGTGTGATCGACTACTTGAAAGGGCGTGGACTCAGTGGCGATATCGTCAAAAGCTTCCAGATAGGCTATGCGCCTGCTGAGTGGGATGGCTTACTGAAAGCCCTCGCCAAATCGCAAAATGACAAGCAACAACTAGCCGAATTGAAGCTACTGAACAATAACGACAGCGGCCGTTTCTATGACTTCTTCCGTGACCGCATAATGTTTCCGATTCGTGATCGGCGCGGGCGGGTTGTCGGCTTCGGTGGTCGCATCCTCGAAGGTGATGGACCCAAGTACCTGAACTCGCCCGAAACTCGCGTGTTCCATAAAGGCCGAGAGCTGTACGGCTTCTATGAAGCACGGCAAGCGCATAAAAACCAGCTCGACCAAGTCGTCATTGTGGAAGGCTATATGGACGTGGTGGCGCTAGCGCAGGCGGGTATTTCCTACGCGGTGGCGTCTCTAGGTACCGCAACCACTACCGAACAACTGCAGATGCTGTTTCGTGCCACCAAGCAAGTGATTTGTTGTTACGACGGTGACCGTGCCGGTCGCGATGCCGCTTGGCGCGCCTTAGAAAATGCGTTGCCGTTGCTAACTGACGGCCTCGCGATGACTTTCCTGTTTCTGCCCGATGGCGAAGACCCTGACACGCTCGTGCGCAAAGAGGGCAAAGAGGCCTTTGAACAGCGCTTAGGGCAGGCGCAGAGCTTCACTGACTACTTCTTTGAGCATCTGAGTGCTCAGTACGACCTCAGCACTGACAGTGGCCGTGGTGCGCTATTGAGTGATGCGCGACCGCTCATTGAAAAAGTCGCCAGCGAGTTCTACCAAGAGTTGCTGACCGAGCGCTTAGCTAAACTATTGCGTCGCGATGTGTCGCAAATCAAGAGTCATGTGAAAACACAAACAGCGGCAAGCAATAAACCGTCGGATGCACTAAAAATGACACCGATGCGCCGTGCCATTGGGCTGTTGGTACAGCATCCAGCTATCGGCAAAGACATCCCCATTCATGATGAACTCAAAGGACTGAAAATCCCAGGCATCGATTTACTGCTAGCACTGCACAAGCAAACCCATGAACAACCGCGCACCAGCGCACAGTTACTGGAACTCTGGCGTGACACCAAAGAAGAAAAAGCACTCCGCCAATTGGCAAGCTGGCAACATCAGCTTGATGATGAGGATGTGGAGAAAGAGTTCTACGGAATCTTCTGCTATTTCATTGATGAGTTCGTGAAGCAGCGCGCTGATGAATTGATTGAAAAAGAGCGCCACAGTCCACTCACGAAAACCGAGAAGCACGAGTATCTCACCTTGCTTAAATATCTTAAAAAATAGCTAATTTCGCTAATCTGTCAGTGAATTCCTCACTGACGTTTCCTCACGCTTTCTTGCAAACCGTTACATTTAAAGGCTTTCCCGAGTTGGCATCATGCTTGCATACTGTATGAGTCAGAAGTCGACAATACTTCAATTCGAATCATTATTAGACATCGAAATAAAGAATACATATGGAGAATTCAGATGCGTAAAACTCAAGTAGCAGGATTAGCCGCAGCATTGGTTGCTGCTTTAACGTTGCAAGGTTGTATTGTGGTTGCTGACGGCGACGGCAGCTATAGCTCTTCATCCGACAGCTGGCAGAAACAAGAACGTGAAAATCGAAAAGTGATTGCTAGCCTCGACGAAGGTGCCACCATTAACGGTATCGAAAATCAATTAGGTACACCAAATTTCTCTGAGCTGTGGACAGTCGATGGCGACACGTATCGCGTTCTTTACTATCGCACCCATCGTACCGCCTCAGATGGCGAAACCACCAAAGATGAATGCACACCATTAGTCTTTGTGAACGGTAGTTTAGTGGGCACTGGTGACCTAGCTGTGAGCCGAATTCCTGCTAAGAATTGATTAAATTCTGGCTGAAAACTACAGAATCTGCTATCATTTCCGGTCTTATATTTATCTCCCTTTCGAATATCGATACCGGGGATTAAGACCGGTTTTGCTTATTTAATTTTTGCTCGTTAAATAATAGGTGGTAGATCTGTATGCAGCAGAGTCGTCAATCACAACTCAGACTTCTTATTGCCAAAGGAAAAGAGCAGGGTTACCTGACTTTTTCCGAAGTGAATGACCATTTACCTTCTGAGATTGTAGATTCTGATCAAATTGAAGACATCATCAGCATGATCAACGACATGGGTATCAAGGTGTTTGAAAACGCACCAGATGCCGATGAGCTGATGATGAGTGAAGACACCGCCGATGAAGACGCAGCAGAAGCTGCCGCGCAAGCATTAGCGAGTGTTGATGGTGAATTAGGCCGTACCACTGACCCAGTGCGCATGTACATGCGTGAAATGGGTACTGTTGAGCTGTTGACCCGTGAGGGCGAGATCGATATCGCAAAGCGTATCGAAGAAGGCATCAACCAAGTTCAGTGTTCGGTAGCAGAATATCCAGAAGCGATTAACTTCCTGCTCGAACAGTGGGATACCTGTGAAGCTGAAGAAATGCGTCTGACTGACATCATTTCAGGCTTCATCGATCCTAACGAAGTAGACACTGCGCCTGTAGCCGCCACACATATCGGCTCTGAGCTCTCAAAAGAAGAGCTTGAAGACGAAGATGATGACGATGACGACGACGATGATGATGACGCGAACGAGGGTGGTATTGACCCTGAGTTTGCCCGTCAAAAATTCGGCGAATTGCGTGACCAGTATGAGAAAACTCGTGCGGCCATCAGCAAGCACGGTCGTGATCATGCGAAAGCTCGCGTGCAAATTGAAGCACTCAGTGATCTCTTCAAACAATTCCGTTTAGTACCGAAGCAGTTCGACCGTCTGGTCAAAGACATGCGCGACATGATGCATCGTGTGCGTGTGCAAGAACGTTTGATCATGAAAATGTCAGTCGAACAAGCCGGTATGCCAAAACGTAATTTCATGAAAGCGTTTGCTGGTAACGAAAACAGCACCGCTTGGTTGGAAGCACAAATCAGCTCTGGTGAGAGTTATTCGGATGCTCTGAACGAGCTGAAAACCGAACTTGAGCGTTGCATTCACAAACTCGCAGAAGTTGAAATCGAAACCGGTTTAACTATTGCGAAAGTGAAAGACATTAACCGTCGCATGTCGATTGGTGAAGCGAAAGCGCGTCGTGCCAAGAAAGAAATGGTCGAAGCGAACTTGCGTTTGGTTATCTCGATTGCGAAGAAGTACACCAACCGTGGCTTGCAGTTCTTGGATTTGATTCAAGAAGGTAACATCGGTTTGATGAAAGCGGTCGACAAGTTCGAATACCGTCGTGGTTATAAGTTCTCAACTTATGCAACCTGGTGGATTCGGCAGGCAATCACCCGTTCTATCGCGGACCAAGCACGCACCATTCGTATTCCAGTGCATATGATCGAAACGATCAACAAGCTGAATCGTATCTCGCGGCAGATGCTGCAAGAGATGGGGCGTGAGCCGTCGCCAGAAGAATTGGCTGAGCGCATGGTCATGCCAGAAGATAAAATCCGTAAGGTGCTGAAAATTGCCAAAGAGCCAATCTCTATGGAGACGCCCATTGGTGATGATGAAGACTCGCATCTGGGTGATTTTATTGAAGACACCACGCTTGATTTGCCGGTGGATTCAGCAACTTCAGAAAGCTTACGCAATGCGGTACGTGAAGTCCTTGGTGGCTTGACGCAGCGTGAAGCGAAAGTTCTGCGGATGCGCTTCGGTATTGATATGAACACTGACCATACGTTGGAAGAAGTCGGCAAGCAGTTTGACGTAACCCGTGAACGGATTCGTCAGATTGAAGCGAAGGCGCTGCGTAAGCTTCGTCATCCAAGCCGCTCAGAGCAACTGAAGTCATTCCTCGACGAATAGTTGCAGGCCAGCGTGTTCAGGTGAACGAATACGTTGATTAAGAGTCAGAAAAAGCTCCCCATGGTGACATGTTGGAGCTTTTTTCATACCGCGTATAAACGGGCTCGATGTGAAATTTGTGCCTAAATGCGTTAAAGTAGTGCTAATTTCGCTGAAAAGGATGATTTATGATCAACTCCCCAAAGCGTATTGTGGATGCGCATTTTCACATTTACAACAGCGCTTATCCTTTGATTGAGAACCAAGGCTTTTTACCGCCACCGTTCTCGGTTGAAGATTATCAACATCGTACCAAAGAGCTGAATATTGTCGGCGGTGCGGTGGTATCAGGCTCAGTACAGGGCTTTGACCAAAGTTACTTTAAACCGACGCTGGATCAGCTTGGTGAGAACTTTGTGGGTGTTACCAACTTACCTAGTACCGTGTCCGACAAACGCATTCTTGAGCTGCATGAGCAAGGCATCCGTGCCGTGCGCGTGAACCTAAAGCGCGGCGTAGTGAGCGGCTTAGATAACATGGTCGACTACGGCAAACGAATCTGGGATCTAGTCGGCTGGCACTTAGAACTGTATGTCGACAGTCGTGAGCTCGATGAAGTGATTCCAAAACTAGTCAAACTGCCAAAAGCATCAGTGGATCATCTGGGTATGGCACGCTCTGGCTTGTCACAAGTGCTGCGCTTAGCTGAAGCTGGCGTGAAGATTAAGGCAAGCGGCTTCGGTCGTACCGAGGTCAACGTCGCGCAAGCTGTGAAGAAGCTGTACGACGTCAATCCTGACTGTTTGATGTTTGGTACCGATTTACCATCAGCGCGTACCGAGCGCCCGTTCAACTTGGGCGACATCGACACCGTATACGAAGCGCTTCCTGACGAAGCCGCTATCGATAAAGTATTCGCGACCAACGCAGCCGAATTTTACGGCATTAAACTCTAACTTTTCGCGGCTAAGGTCATGACAAGCGGGCGCAATTTTCATATACTTGCGCCCGCTTTCGTTTTCTACGCAGCAATCCTCACATGGCCCCTTAGCTCAGTGGTTAGAGCACCCGACTCATAATTAGTGAGTCCATGTGGTACCATAGGAAATGTTGGTTCAAGTTGTAAAATCGTGGCCCCATAGCTCAGTTGGTTAGAGCATCCGACTCATAATCGGCAGGTCCCCTGTTCAAGTCAGGGTGGGGCCACCAATCCACAAAATACGCGGCTTCTAGCTGTGCTAAGTTCTAAAATCCATCACTCTTACTAGCAAAATCGACTGGCTGTAGCTGAAAAAGCTTGGGCTTGTTAATTATTCATGGTTTCAAGCACAACCAAAGCACCACGTAATACACCGGCTACAGCATAGTGTAAAAAGTCGTAAGGTATATCTAAATTTATCCGTTGTGAATTTGAGGGTTTAAGCATCTTAACCCCCACCCCTAAATTGTCATAAATGACAGAGTGTGATAAGATTATTTTTTTATTTATATTTCATAATGTTATAAATCTATCTCTTGCATGAATACAGTTGAAAACAAAGAGAATTTAAAAAATGACTAAAACCTCGAGTAGCATACAAGTATCAATCAGCGTGCCTGAGCAGCTACTTCAGAGCATAGAAAAAAATCGAAACGGCATGAGTCGGTCTGACTATATCAGAAAAATTTTGGAAAGCTCTGAACTGTCAACGCAAGAAAGAAACGCCAATGGAGTAGTTTACACCCCAAATAATTTGGCAAAGTTTGTAGCTGATAAAGTTTTGTCTTACTATTTTTCGAGCCGAGAGCATCCTAACATTGATAGGTTGAGCATTATTGATCCAGCTTGTGGTGATGGAGAGCTTCTAGTTGCCATAACAGATGCCAGTAAATTTTATGAAAAATACGATAACAAACTCAGTTTGCAAGTTTTCGGCATTGATATTGACAAGAAGGCACTTCAGCAGGCTGAACGAAGATTAAAAGAATACGAGCATCTGCACCTTATTAATACTAATGCGCTATGTCCTTACAACGAATCAAATCATGAGGGTTGGCGTAAACTACTAGACAGATATTCTATTAAAGATGGATTTGATATTGCTATTGCAAATCCACCTTGGGGTGCCGACGTAGTTGATTATAAAGAAAATTTAACTGATGGGTCATTTACTCTCTTTAACAGGCAATTTGATACTTCGGATCTTTTTATAGAGTCAACTCTTAGAAACCTTAAAAAAAATGGATTATTAGCATTCATCATTCCTGACTCTCTTTTTTATCAAGAAAGGGAGCCTCTCAGGAAACACCTTCTGACTAATACAAGAATTCATTTTATTGGGCGATTCGGCGAGAAAATATTTAAAGATATTAACCGTGCCTGCGCTGTTATTATTTGTGAAAAGACCGAACATAATCAACAACATGATATAGATTGTTTCAGATTGTCAGTAGAGCAACGTAACTTAATTTTAGCTGGAAAAACGACTTTTCATGATGCTGAAAGCAAGCTGTCACATAAAGTTAAGCAATCTAGATTTTTATCTAACAACAATTACTTGTTTAATATAGATATAGATTCAGAGCTTGAAAGCACTTATAACAAAATTTCAGCCAAAAAAAGCGTTCTCGGTAATTATCTCACAAGTTCACGCGGTGTTGAATTGTCGAAGAAGGGCAACGTTATAAAATGCCCTAATTGTAGTAAATGGTCTGCATATCCCAGCAGCAACACTTTTAATTGCGGTCACTGTAAAAACGAGTTTATTAAAAGTGATTGTAAAAAAGAAGTAATTATATTTAAAAAACCTATTGATAGTTCAAACCCTCTCATTGTCGGTGAACACATCAATCGCTATAGACTAGAACCAGACTTGTGGATAGACACAACAAAAAGCGGAATAAAATACAAAGGTACAGAACTATATTCCGGAAAGAAAATGCTGGTGAGAAAGACAGGTATTGGTATATCTGCCTCTATTGATTACTCTGGCAGCATGACTAACCAAGTTGTTTACATATTTAAATTAAAGTCAGATTCTAAGTGCTATTTCCCGCTAGAGTTTTATTTAGCCTTAATCAATTCTCGACTAGCATTCTTTCTCATTTCAATGTCAAACGGCGAAATTGAATGGAAATCACACCCTTATGTAACTCAAACTCAAATACTCGACTTCCCTTTACCAGTTTTAGATATGCTTCCACTCTCGATTAAAGAAAGAATAAATTTGGTGACTAGGGAGCTTAGAGAGACTCTAGAAGCAAAAGACGTGGTTTCTAACTTATTAGATGCAAAAATAGAGCGACTTGTTGCAGACATATATGGATTAGATGAGTCTGACTATAAATCCATATATAAAGTCCTAGATAGTTCACAAGAACTGCTAACCATAAAGGCTCTAAAGAACATTTCGATTCAAGATATTTTTACCAGCGAGACGTTGTAATGGGATATCGATACATAGGCTCCAAATCCAAGATTCTGGATATCGTATTAAATAAAATTCAAAAGCTAGCTCCCGTTGGTTCTCACATAACTGACTTAATGACTGGTACAGCTACCGTTGCTATCGAACTTAGAAAATTGGGTTATAAAGTTACGGCTAACGATCTAATGACATACTCTTATCATCACGCAGTGACAGGATTAAAGTTCCAGAGAAGCCCTAGCTTTGAAGGTGCGTTTGAATTTATTGAGAATAATATAACCAAGAAAGAGTTTAGAGACGACAGCGTTTCGGCATATAGTAAATTTATAACTGCACTTAATAACTCACAACCAATCAAAGGATATTTTTGGAATGAGTTTTCTTTAGACGGTTCCCCCAAGAATACCGAGAAACCCAGAAACTATTATAGCAGTGAAAACGCAGCGAAAATTGATGGAATTCGCGCTAACATTACCAAATTGAAAGAGAAAAACTCATTAACAAATGTCGAACTTAGTCTAGTTTTGCACGACCTAATAATGGGTACAAACGACATTGCTAATATTGCAGGAACATATGGCCACCATATGGCGAAACTCTCTGGAAGAGCTTGTGATGATTTGCGGTTATATACTAGCGATTTGCTTTTATTAAATGACACAGAGAACCACACTGTATTACAAGGATATGCTGAGGATGTTTCATCTCAGATATCTTGTGATGTTTGCTACATAGATCCTCCATACATGAAACGTCAATATGCCGCTAATTATCATATATTAGAAACATTAGCGCGTGGAGACATTCCAGAAGCAATAGGTGTCAGTGGCTTAAGACCTTGGAGAGATCAATATTCGAATTTCTGTACAAAAACAAAAATCAGGGATTCATTTAGAAAAATTTTTACCAACATGAAAACCAATAACTTTTTAATTAGTTATAGCGAAGATGGCCTACTACACCTAGAAGACTTTATTGAACTTTTAACTCCTTACGGGCAAGTGGAAATTGATACCTTTTCACATAAAAGATTCAAAAGTAATAATAGCGCATTAAAAAACGAACTAACCGAATACTTAATACACTTACAGAGATAATTTAACAGTCACCTACCATGTAGGTGACTGTTAAATTAGGAAATAATATTTAATTAAGTCGCCTTGTCGAATAACTCAGCATGCCTTGGGTGCCATGTTATTTTATAAGGCTTACTATTTATCGTGATATCCAACGTAGCAGTGCCATCCTCTAAGTGCTCCATTCTACTTAAATCTATTGGAGACACATTAGCAAAGTGTAGCATCTTATGCATTTGCGGGCTTAGAACGACTAAGTTTTCTGGATTATCAGCGCCTCCTTCACCCAGCGGGATGAGATGATGAGCTTCAGTATAGTTTATTCCATCTTTCTTTTGAAAAACGAACTCATCACCAGTTATCTGGCATTTGTGATTGTATAGTGCTTTAAGTTTCTTGACTATTTTGGAGTTCCGATCTCTGATTTTTATCACTCGCTCGGATAACTTAGCTTCACCTTTTCCGAAATCTTCATCGAACCAACTATCAATAACTTCGGTTTCGTCAGACTCTTTTACTGGAAAACTGGCTTCGCTTTTCGGTTCAGACACTAAACTAGGTTGTTGAGCCAAATTAGTACTAAACGGGAATTTAATATCTTCAGGACACAAGAAAACGTCTCCGGCGTCAAAACTCAAAACGCCTGAATATCCTTCATTAAATGCTGCCGAATCAAACATCCCGCCAAATTTTGCTAGATCACCATCTCGCACTGGCAGCGCAGTCGTTCTATCATTAAGATACCAACCAGCCCAAACTTCTCCATCATAAGTAGAAGCAAGAAACACCATTAAACCTGTAGGACACTGATGTCTATCAGTATCATCAATTGGCTTAGGGAAGCCATTTACGGGAAGCCAAGCCTTAACTCTATTTGAACTTCTAGACTGTAATTTCTGACTAGTAATACTAACTGACGCAGCACGTCGCTGATAAATTTTTAATTCTTGGTCAGCATTTCCCGATTTACTGATACCGATACTGTATACGGGGAAGTTCCAGCATGGCCCTTGCGTAGCAGTAGTTCTTTTGACATTTATTATAGGCTCAAAAAAACTCTTCCAATCTTCTAAACGAACCGACTTAACAGGGAAATCTATATAAGCCTGCCCCCCGCCACCAGTTTCCATTCCTGGTGGTTTATTAATATTAAAAAAATCGGCGTGAGTTAAATTTCTATACACTATACTTTTTACAGATTTCATAGTAACACCCTGAAAAACAATACATCCCTCTGTTTCCATTCTGTGTTTTTTCAACTCGGATCGCAAGTATTCTGCTTAAATTTGACAGTTCTAATTTTTATTAATGCTTAGTAGCCTAAAGATAGGAAACTCATTGAACCATTCGTGGGGGTATATAGGGGTGGTTATAAGGTATAAGTATGCCTGCTGAGCAAGTCGCTGTAAATCTGTGGGATTAATCATGGATGAAAGTGATCTATTAGGGATATTAACAGCGAAGAACCAGAATTATTGTTACCAACGGAGTAAAATTGATCCACTGAGGGTGCGGCCTTTTTCTTGGATCAGTTTTCACCCGTTGTTGACACTAAAGCGGTCGATTAGCGAGAAATGATTCTTTAATGTGACTCTCGATTGTCTATGAATGCTAACTCGGATTTTCTATTTGTAAGTTTTAGTATGATTTTTTTTCTGATCAACTAGCCAATGGACGTCGCTTTCGCGTCTCAAATATTGTCGATGATCATAGTTTCGAAGTGTTTGGCCAGCTTAATATGCAAAACAGGTGGCATAAAAACTGAAATCTCATTGAAAATATGGTGTTATTTGGGGGAAAGGTCAGAGGTTCGGGTTTGATCTGGAGAAATTAGAGCTTGTTTACTCAAAACAACTCGTTCCTGAGGAACCAAAATATATGGTCATGTCTTTTGCTGCCGCGTAGGCCACGACAACATATGTTGGCGCCAGAACAGATTCGTTCGATAACCATGACGAGGGCCTGTTAGCTGTGATTAATCCGGAACTTTTGCTGGAAGATTTTTTAACCGTAGCCGACATCGCCCGGATCAAAATTAACCGGGATCAGGTTTCGGTTGAAATACTTCCAGCGCCACATCGGCCGCCGAGCCGCCTGCCAGCTGGTAAAATGGCAATATACGTATTTGTTTACGGGGACACCACACTTAAAGTCGGGAAAGCTGGCTCTAACAGCCAGGCTCGTTACATTAGTCAGCATTACAATGCTGGTAGTTCCCCTAGCACGTTGGCTGCAAGTCTCCTGAAGCGGGGCGGCGAGATTGGAGTGTCAAATCTGGACAATGACTCGGTCTCGGAATGGATCAAGAGTGAAACCGATCGAATCAACTTTGTCTTAGACTCTGAGGTAGGGATTGATGGCCTTTCCCTCTTTGAATCATTCCTGCATTGCCGCCTCAAGCCAGTTTTTGAAGGATTTTCGAGTCAACGATAAGACAAAGACGGCGGTATTAAATCGCCATGTTGTGAGGATGTCATGAGTACGAACCCAATTAAAGCTGCCATTCCGTTATGGTATGCCCAAATGATCTGGGCGAAAGAGTTAATTCGACTAGGATTAGGACTATCGAAGGCAGAAGACATTCTTTTGAGAGAGAATCGTGGCTGCAATTTAGTACCTGGAACTGCTTGGTATATTCGAACTCATGGCACGGGTGTAGATATTTTAAAAAATACTGATGTTGGCGGAATCGATTTTGATTTTGACAAGCCCGATCCAGATCCGTGGCGAATGCAAATCTTTGTTGAGAGGCAAGTGAAAGATGGAAATTTGCCCTACGAAAACTATCGTGAATTACTTGATGATGAAGAACTAATGAAAAAAGCTATTACTGAGGCATTGTCACAAAATGCACAACAAACGCTGGCGTACCGAGCCTTTGAGCAAGGCGTTAGGCATCTATGTTTAGTGCAATGAATCAGCACAAGTATCTCGATTTGATTGAGATACACGAAACTTATAAAGACTGCCTCAGGATCGTGCTAGCTGAGGCAGGTGTATCTGATGTCGCCCCGCAAATGTCATCAGATGAAGAACCCAATGAGGCGCTACGAAAGTTACTTAACGAGAGCAAGCGCATAGAGATTGCTGACAACAGTGCCCGCTATGAAATTGTATTCGATGATTACATAGCATATGCAGTTACCAATGAAAGCTATGCTGGTGGCATCGAAGGAAGTTTCGAGGGTAGGCTTGCACGAGTTTATTCGGAGTCAGCGTTTTTGAACTATATTAGCCAAGCAACATTAGCGTCGGCAGATTATCCTCGCTCTTTTGCACACTATGGCTTTTGCTGCCTCAACCAGATCATAGATGTTGTATCTGAACGACCGCCAACGGTGAGATTGCTCAGTGCCTGAAAAGGTCAACCATCGCGACGTTATACGACAGTAGGAACGGAATCCGCTAATGTTTCAAACTATCAAATCTCGGATAAAAATTGATAACGCCATATTCACCTTCGGTGAGACGGAAACTAATGGTACAAAACAGAATGAATACTTGGTTTTTTGTGCCGGTGCCAGTTCACATCACGTTGAATGGCTGTCACCAGTGAAGGGCAGTTCCCTGCATTTATTAATAATCACGCTTCGCGAGATAATGAATCAGGGATATAAAGGAAAGGTTAAAATCAAAAAGGGTTGGTCTAGCGTTAATTTGCAGTTTTTTGGTGTAAAGCCCAACAAAGGCATAAAAGTTAAAGCTAATTTTTCAAGCTTTTTGTTTTACAGTAGCGCCTTTGGCAGTTCTTATATAACTGAATCAGTAATGGTTCAGTTAGTGTCGAATCTGGAGGACATTGCTGCGTTGCAGGATGCCGCACATCAAGGCGCGCACGAATAGGCAAGGGAGCAGGGAATTTGTGAGTGAAACGATAGCTTTCGAACAGAAACTCCTTATCGAAATCAGAATTGGCGAAAGCCACGAACGAGTTCATGCGGCTTGGCGGGATGATACCAACGAGGGCTTTCTGATTTGCAATGAGATAAATTTAATATTTAATGACCAATCGATCTTCGAGATTAAACCATGTGAAGTGGAGGTTGCTGGTCGATATCCAAGTCTCAGTTTGTCGGTAAACAGAATCGATTCAACGAATCTTCACAAGCGCTTCCAAGCGAATGATCTGCCGATGAAGATCAAAGAAGTTGTGCAAACCGATTACTTGGGTGAGGATACTCCGAATCAGCTTGAAATTGTTCTTCAGAATGCCAGCAAGATTATTATCAGGCACGTTTTCCCACCCATGACTATGGGTATAAGACTAGAGTAAGTGGATATGCCTCTAAACCCTCTGGGTTTGCGAGTGTGTGACCTCTCTCAGAATCAGTGACATTAGCCATATTGGATGGCGCGCGACATGAACAAGGATGAAATGATGAGTGATACCTCGGAATTAAAGGGTTTAGGAGGTTGGTTGATAATTATCGGTATTGGGGTTTGTATGAGCCCAATTGGTATAATTGTCGAGCTTGGACCAATGTATTACAGCATTCTTGCCGAAGGTGTAATTCCAGCGTTAAGCAATCCTCTTTCTGAGTTTTATAATCCATTATTAGTGCTTTTGATTTTTGGTGAACTCGTCATTAACTCGCTAATGGCAGTAGTTTCCGTGTATCTCATTTATCTATTTTTCTCAAAGCATTATCAATTCCCAAAAGTTTATATAGCGGTAACCATTATATCGGTAATTATTTTTCCACTTGATGCATGGTTGGGTTCACTGGTATTTCCAAATCAGCCATTGTTTGATGACGAAACTTTGAAGTATTTCTTCAGATCACTTGTTGCAGCGATGATTTGGATTCCATACATGCTTGTCTCTGAACGAGTGAAAGCAACTTTTGTGGAAAAGCGGCCGGAGAACCAACTGCAGCCAACTACCGACACCATCGGCTAGTTAAAGCCTCAGTTCTATATTTTCGACACGAACCTTGGAAAGGCTACCGTCTCTCAAGCTTTGTCATGTTAGGTCGACACGGCACTAATTAAGATTAGTGTCTAAGTAGATGATCGCCCATACTCATGTTTAGCGTCTAAACATAGAGTTCAAATTATGCAAAAGCCAGCGATCCCAGAAAACGAAGCAGAACGCCTTCACGCACTAAAAACTCTTTGTATTTTAGATACGGGACATGAGGAGCGGTTTGATCGAGTGACACGGATGGCCAAGCGGCTGTTCGGCGTTGACATAGCGCTCGTTAGCTTGATTGATCAGAATCGGCAGTGGTTTAAGTCAAATCAAGGATTGGATGTTGACGAGACACCGCGCGATATATCGTTCTGTGCTCATGCAATCAATCAGGATGGACTGTTCATCATACCCGATGCGGTCGATGATGAACGTTTTTCCAATAATCCATTAGTGACTGCGGGGCCAAAAATTCGGTTTTATGCTGGTTACCCTTTGAAGTTACGGCCGGGCCTAAAAATCGGAACGTTGTGTTTAATCGATTCTAGTCCTCGTGACATGAGTGACGAGGATCGACAACTTCTCGCGGATCTGGGTGCAATGATTGAGCAGGAAGTGAAGTCCATCCAACTGGCAACGTTAGATGAGTTGACTTTGATATCCAACAGGCGCGGTTTCCTAACACTCGCTAATTATTCTATCGGTATGTGCAGACGCCATGAGGTTCCTTTTACCCTCGTAGTTTTTGATCTGAACAAATTCAAACAAATTAATGATAAGTATGGGCACCATGAAGGTGATTATGTATTGAAAGCTTTCGCGCGGCTCATGCTTGAGACGTTCCGAGAATCGGATGTTGTTGGTAGATTAGGAGGCGACGAGTTTACTTTAATGCTGTCCAATACGGCTGAAGATCAAGTCGCTTCAATACTTGCTCAGTTTGCTCAAGCCGTCGAGGAAGAAAACGACTCGAATCAGAAACCTTTTAAAATTGAATACAGTGCCGGTATCGCTAGTTTTGCTCCAGACAATGACCTAACAATAGAGAGCATGATTAAGGTAGCTGATGCAGCGATGTACGAGCATAAACGGAGATGAGTGAGCTTTTCGAATCGGCGACGTTACGCTCGGCTGTTTTGACGGTGTTAGGGCATACACAAATTTCGACTAGCTAACATCAGCAAGCCAGCCTAAAATAAGACCATAATACAGGTCATATTTGAGGTCTTTATGCAACACGTCCTTGCTGATTTCTCCGTAAGTATTTCAGAGTTAAAGAAAAATCCGTCTTCGCTGCTGAGCGAAGCCAGCGGTTCCCCAATTGCCATTCTGAACCATAATAAGCCAACCGCCTACCTGATACCGGCGGCGACCTATGAAGCTATCATGGAAGTGGTTGAGGATTACGAACTCGGCAAGCTGGTCGAAGAACGCCGCGCTGAGCTATCTGATGCAGTGACGGTGTCATTGGATGACTTATAAGCTCAAGTTTGTACCTTCCGCACTCAAGGAGTGGATGAAGCTGAGCGCTCCAATCAAGAGCCAGTTTAAGAAAAAGCTTGAGGAGCGCCTCATTAATCCGAGGGTTCCATCAGCAAAGCTTGGTGGTTATAGCTCCGTTTATAAGATCAAGCTGCGTTCAGCCGGTTACCGCTTGGTTTATGAAGTAATTGACGACGAAATAATCATCATTGTTCTGGTTGTCGGTAAACGGGAAAAAGGCCAAGTTTATAAGACGCTTAAGGATAGAACTTAGAGAGCATCGCTTTACCTTTTCTATTTGTGCTAATCTCAAACAATCGCTCAAATAGGACATAACCCAGTGAAACCAATAACTCCTTACCTCGTTTGCTTCGTGCTACTCATCTCGATCACCCAATCAAACAGTGTGTCAGCACAAGAAACTGATGCCGCTACTGAGCAAGAGCAGGCTGAACAGCCGGTTCCAGAGCCGACGCGCTTTCGTTCTGAGCACAAAGGAACGTTTAATGGTGAGCGACTCAATTACACGGTGGACGCGGGTGAAACCTATCTGCGGAATGCAGAAGGCGAGCCTACTGCGGCTATTTTTTCCTTTGATTATGTGGCGGATAGTAAGCAGCAGCGTCCAGTAACCTTTATTTGGAATGGTGGTCCTGGGTCGTCGTCTACTTGGTTGCACATGGGTGCTTATGGACCGAAGCGTATTGTTGTACCCAGTGATGCGGAGCATCCCGGTGTAGCGCCTTATACTATTAAAGACGCTCCCGAAACCATTCTTGATGTCACTGATATGGTTTTTGTCGATCCCGTCGGTACCGGATTTTCGCGAGCAATTGGGAAGGGCAAAAAAGAGGACTTTTGGGGGCTGACTGAAGACGCGAACTCCATGGCCGCTTTTATTGCTGAATGGCTGACGCAGAATAATCGTTGGAACTCGCCACTATTTTTGTTGGGTGAGAGCTTCGGTACCACGCGAGCGGCTGCGGTTGCGAAAGTACTGCGTGAAGACTATGTCATTAACGTCAACGGTATTGTGTTTGTGTCACAAGCGCTCGACTATCAAGGGTCGACGCCTTATGTCGACGACAACATCATTTCCTACATTACCTATATTCCAACCATGGCGGCGACTGCGTGGTATCACGGTAAAGTGGAGCAATCCGGTGACTTCGAAGCCTTTATTCAAGCGAGCCGTGAATTCGCAACACAAGAACTCCTTCCAGCCCTGTTTCAAGGCAATTTACTGAGTGATGAGAAACGTGCTGAGTTGGTCAGCGAGCTGCAGCGCTTCACTGGCTTAAGTAAGGAATACATTGAGCGGGTTGATTTGCGTATCAATGCATTTAGATTTGCCAAGGAACTCAAGCGCGAAGAGGGTATTGCAGTCGGTCTTCTCGATAGTCGCTACACCCTTGATGAGCGCGATGACGTTGCACCACGCCCGGGTGAAGATGCGGCGGGAGCTATTTCGCCAGCCTACAAAGCCTCGCTGATGCACTATATGCGTAATGATTTGGGTGTGGATTGGAATCGTCCTTATTTGAATCCGGCTGACCCAGAGCTGTCTGGAAAGTGGCACTGGAGTCCTCGGCCTGCAGGTAGCTCGTGGGAACCACATTACGTGAATACGGCTCCTGATCTAGCGGCTGTGCTACGCAGCAATCCTGCGTTAAAAGTCATGGTTGGTTCGGGCTATTACGACCTAATCACACCATTCTTCGACGCCGAGTACACGCTCAACCGACATGGCATTGCCGCGAACGACATCATCTATCACTACTATCACGGTGGCCACGTGATGTACGTGCATGAACCGGCACGAAAGGCCCTACTCGAAGACACCCGTGAATTCATCAAGGCGCAGAGTCAAACTTCTGACTAAACTAATTGAGTTTGATGCCACAGGAGAAAGGACATGAAACTTGGATGCTTTTCAGTCAGCTTGACGGTTAAAGATTTAAAAAAGTCGCGGGAGTTCTACGAGAAGTTGGGATTTACCGTTTATGCCGGTGAGGAGTCGCATCGGTTCCTCATTATGAAGAATGGCGATACCAACATCGGTCTATTTGAAGGCATGTTCGACAAGAACATTCTGACTTTTAATCCCGGTTGGGATCAGGATGCATCGCCGTTGGATTCGTTCACGGATGTAAGAGAATTGCATGAGCAGCTCAAGGCCAAGGGCCTGGAAATTCTGCATCCTTCACTTGATTCAGACAGCGGTCCAGCAAGCTTCTCGGTCATTGATCCGGACGGAAATCCAGTCCTTTTTGACCAACACGTTTAAAGCAAAAGACCGACACGGAGGCCGCACTTGATGTTCAAATATCTGAGAGGATTGTTCTCTGATTTTTGACACGCTCATGGAAAAGTATCGATGTCTATAAAGTCTTACCGAATTGTTGGAGGAGCTCTAGCCATGACTCTCATCGGCTGTGCATCTTCCCCTGAAACGACATATCAGCCGCCTTGTTTCGACACAGTGGACGAGGCGAGAACATTAGGGAGTGCGATCTTCCTAGATGGCTTCAACGAACGAGTCAATTATTGGCTAAATATTGACAGGCAGTCGCCGAGGGTTAGATTTGGCTTGGCGTACGATGGCTTTGATGAGACTAAATATTGTCCAAGTGGAGGCTATCCAATAGTCATTATCTATGACGATGAGTTCGGTCATCACAAAGAAGAACGAGTCATGAAAACGGCGCAAATGGTGTTGAAAAACATGATTCGTCAATCAGTAAAGGAATCTTAAAATGAAAGGATATACCCACGGTTTGTTACTGGTATTATTTTTAGTTGCAGCGATTGTTTGCTATGTGATCGGCATTCCATCCGGAGCTGTAGGTTTTGTCCTCGCAGGCATCGCGTTCGAAGGTCTATTTTGGTTTGGAATTCTCGGCCGCAAACGGAACTCTGAGTAGTCTAAATAAGGACACAGCTATGAGCGGCGAAAAAATTAACTACGTCGAGTTCCCAGCAACTGATATTGAGGGGACTAAAACGTTCTTCAGTAAGGCGTTTGGTTGGACGTTTGTCGACTATGGTCCTGACTATGCATCCTTTCAAGGTGCGGGTTTAGATGGCGGATTTTTTCGCTCTGAAAAGTCTGCTACAGTTGCATCGGGAAGCGCTTTGATTGTGCTCTACAGCAAAGAGTTAGAGGCATCACAACAGCGGGTTGAAGCAGCGGGTGGCACCATAATGGTACCGATCTTCGACTTCCCAGGCGGGCGTCGATTCCACTTTAGTGACCCAAGTGGCAATGAATACGCGGTTTGGTCTGAGTAATTCGGAAAAATAACTACAACAAGGACGACTATGAATATTAATATGACTTACATCGGACAGGGCATGATCCTGTTCATGATTGTCACGGTTATCGTGACTTATTTATTGGGTAAGCGGAAAACACAGAATGCTGGTTGGGCAGCCTTTGTCGGATTCTTAACCGCCTTCGTGCCACCCATAGCATTGCTTTACATGATTGTTTTAGTCATGAAAAAGGACGTCAGCCCTTCTCACGACTAGCACGTGCAGCATGCAGCTTTTGGTAGCTTTCGATAAGACGTAGATGCTTTTCCAAGCCCTCAAGCTGCATATTGGTTGGCTCTAAGCCAGCGAAGCGCACACTGCCTTCAACCGAACCAATCACTTGCTCCATCACCTCAGTGCTGAACATTCGCGTCAGATTGTGTCGGTAATCGTCCAATTCTAACGAATCATCGAGTTCTATCTCTAAGACGGCCTGCATGGCGCGATAGAACAACTGGCGGGCAACCGTGTTGTCGTTGTACTGGAGGAACTCTTCAACGCCTTCCAATGCCTCTTCATGCTGTCCGAGTGCAAGGTAAATCAGTGTTTTTAGTTCAAGAATAGTCAGTTGACCCCAGACCGTATTCTCATCAAATTCAATGCCGATTAGCGTGATGATATCCATATATGGGTCGAGTTGGCTCTCTTCGAGGCGCTCGACTAAGTCACGCAACTCATCATCACTCAAACGATGCAAATTAAGAATAGCTTCCCGATATTGCAGCGCCACATTGGTATTGTCCCAAACTAAGTCTTCAACTGGATACACTTCAGAGAAACCTGGCACCAAAATACGACATACTGGCGCGCCCAAGTCAGTATGCACGGTCATGTAAACTTCTTTGCCAAGGTCAGCCAAGATGCCAAACAAGGCATCGGCTTCTTCTTGGTTAGTCCCCGCAAAATCCCAGTCGACAAAGCTGTAATCGCTACGCGCACTAAAGAAGCGCCAAGACACCACACCTGAGGAATCGATAAAATGCTCCACAAAGTTGTTCGGCTCTGTGAGTTCCATGGAATTAAAGGTGGGAGGAGGCAGGTCGTTCAAGCCTTCAAAGCTGCGGCCTTGCAGTAGCTCAGTGAGGCTGCGTTCAATGGCTACGGCCATACTTGGATGCGCACCAAATGAGGCAAATACGCCGCCCGTGCGTGGATTCATCAAGGTCACGCACGCAACAGGGAATTGACCGCCCAGCGACGCATCTTTCACCAATACTGGAAAGCCCTGAGCTTCGAGCGCTGCAATGCCTTCAACTAAATGCGGATAACGTGCGAGAACCTCAGCAGGAACATCCGGTAACGCCAATTCTTGCTCGAGGATCTGCTTTTTCACCGCACGTTCAAAAATTTCTGATAAACACTGCACTTGCGCTTCCGGCAATGTATTACCCGCACTCATACCGTTGCTTAAGTACAAGTTCTCGATCAAGTTCGACGGGAAATAAACGGTCTCGCCGTCAGAGTGACGCACAAACGGCAATGCACAGATACCGCGATCGACGCGACCAGAGTTGGTATCGATTAAATGAGAACCACACAACTCATCGTCGGGGTTATAGATGTCTAAGCAGTAGTCATCCAGCAAACCGTCAGGCAACGAGTCATCATCGGTAAGGGCGAACCACTTTTCATTGGGGTAATGCACAAAGTCGCTATTCGCAATCGCCTCACCGAAGTACTGATCGTTGTAGAAGAAGTTGCAGCTCAGACGTTCAATAAACTCACCCAAGGCTGAAGCCAGAGCCGCTTCTTTCGTTGCGCCTTTGCCGTTGGTGAAACACATCGGCGAGGCCGCGTCGCGAATATGCAGCGACCATACGTGGGGCACTATATTCCGCCATGAGGCAATCTCAATCTTCATACCCAAGTTCGCCAAAATAGCTGTCATATTGGCGATCGTGTCTTCAAGCGGTAAGTCTTTCCCTTCAATATAGGTGCGCGAGCCGTCAGTCGGGCTGCCCATCAACAAGGCTTGGGCGTCTTCGTCGAGGTTTTCGACCACTTCAATTTGGAACTCAGGACCCGTTTGAACCACTTTTTTCACGGTGCAACGTTCGATGGAACGCAAAATCCCTTCGCGGTCCTTGTCAGAAATATCTTCTGGCAGTTCTACCTGAATCTTGAAAATTTGGTTGTAGCGATTTTCAGGATCCACAATATTGTTCTGTGACAACCGAATATTGTCGGTCGGAATATCGCGCGCCACACAATAAACCTTAACGAAATAGGCGGCACATAGCGCTGATGACGCGAGGAAATAATCAAATGGACTCGGTGCAGAGCCGTCGCCTTTGTAGCGAATCGGTTGGTCCGTAATGACTGTGAAGTCATCGAACTTTGCTTCGAGTCGGAGGTTGTCGAGAAAATTGACTTTGATTTCCATGAATAGCGTACCAGCGTTGATGGGTGAGACGTCATTGCGTTGCGGTCGCTATTATCGCTTTTTTGCACCCATTAGTCTTGCCTAATCGGCGTCATTGTCCGCATAACCACTGCCAATCGCGCTAAACGGCAACTCTAATCCCAATTCTGGAACTTGCAGCGCAATCCATGCCGGGAAAGTATTACTATTCGGGCCAGGGACTGCAGTATATTCGTTAGCCCACGGGTAACGCTCAGCAGCAGCTTGAATTTCTGGAATCAGTTCAGCCGCGCGCTCACCTTGCAGCGAGTAAATTTTTTCGGGTTCAGCACCATACCAGAATCGATCTGGAGTAGCGGTTTGATAAACGCGCAGAGCAGGCTGTCCGCTTTCGACACGCCAACCTACTACTTCATAGACTGTGTATTCACTAGCATTTTCGGGCTTCACAGCAATCCACGTGTGGACAGCAAACCAACCTCGCCAACCGAAGGCGTCAGCCGCATACGCTTCAATCACAGCTTCAGACGTCACTTCTGGATTTGCCGCAATACCAGCAGGATCGCGTGACGCAGAGCGCCAGTCATTGCTGGAACAACCGACCAACCAAATAGCTAAAAGAGCGACTAAAATACGTTTCACAATTCACCTTTCACTTATGCTGAATCTATTACTAGCTATAAACGCATAAATTTTTAAAAAGATCGCTTACAATCGATGCCTTACACAATTTTAAAGACCACCAACGTGGGAGCCAGCTATGCATTATGTTTTGATTTACCAAGTTGCAGATGACTATTTAGAGCGTCGAGGCCTGTTTCGCGAGAAGCATCTTAAGTTGGCCTGGAATTATGCAGAGCGCGGCGAGCTCATTTTGGGCGGGGCTGTCGGTGAGCCAATCGACCGAGCGCACCTGGTGTTCAATGTTGACTCGAAGGCAGCGGTTGAAGCTTTTGTGCAGGCTGATCCATATGTTCAGAACGGTTTAATCAAGAGCCACCAAATTATGCCGTGGCATACGGTTGTCGGTGATCTGGCAGCCAACCCAACGCGCTAACTATGGTCGATAGCCACAGTCGGCTAATATGAGCTATGATTGATTGCAGAGAATGCGGAGAGATTTTAAATGCGAATCAATCAACTAGCGCAAAAAAATAAGACATACTGGGGTGGGGTGACATTCGCCGCAGTATTGTACTGTGTCATTATGCTCATGGTGGTTGAGCAGCTTGCTGATGGTATTCAAGCGGGTGCAGAACGTGAAGAGCGTGCACAAGTCGAAGATCAAGCAGAGTCAATCAAAGCACGATTAGAATTATTTATATTTTCAGACATTTACACTGCTAACAGTATATCCACCTTGCTATCGGTTGATCCCGACTATGTACTGCGCAGGTTCGATGAGTTGGCTGGAAACGCTATAAGTCGAGGGTTTTATATCCGAAATATTGGTCTTGCTCCTGATAATATAATTCAACGCATTTATCCTTTAGAAAGTAATGAAAAAGCATTGGGTTTAAATTTTTCCGACTATCCTGAACAACTTCAAACGGTTAATTATGCGCGTGAACAGCAATCAGTATTTTTAGCTGGTCCATTAGAATTGGTTCAGGGTGGGTTAGGTATCATAGCGAGATTTCCAGTTTTTTCAGATTTCCCCAATAATCAGGATTACTGGGGGACAGTTAGTGTTGTTATAGACGTTGAACCCTTTTTAGAGGCATCTGGACTAAATAAATTCTCTCGACAACACAAAGTAAGTATCCGCGGTGTTAATGGGAAGGGAGCTGCTGGAGCCCTATTTTGGGGAGATGCCGATACCTTCGAGAACGCTGACTTCATGCAACGCATAGACTTGCCAAGCGGCAGTTGGCAAATGGCCGTGAAAGTGGGGTCCACTTTCGACGTTAACTGGTGGCAACGACCTATGATAGCGCGAGGTATAGGTTACTCTATCGGTCTTTTCATATTGTTATTGATAGCGACTTTAGTACACTCATTTCGCTTGGCTCGCTCAGCCTCCTACTCTGATTCACTAACGGGTCTGCCAAACCGTCGTTTTGCAGTAAGGGAATTACAAAGAACTTTGAAGAGACTCAGCGCAAACGAACAAGCAGCCGTCATGTTAATGGATCTTAATGGCTTCAAAGCCGTAAATGATGAACATGGACATGAGGCGGGAGATGAATTGTTGCGCGGTGTTGCTCTGACCATGCGGGCTGCTCTCGATGATGACGTTACGCTGGCGCGTTTAGGTGGTGATGAATACCTTGCGATAGTGCCTGACACGACTGAGCGAAAAGCTGGTTTGATTGCGAAAACCCTGCTCGATACCATCCACAATTATTATTTGAATTACCATGGAACAGAGTTGCATGTCGGTTTGAGTATTGGACTAGCAATGTGCCCGAAAGATGCGACTACAGCGTCTGACTTATTGAAAGCGGCAGATGAACGCATGTACGCCGACAAAAAACGCCGAAAAACGACAAGCTAACCGCAATTTATCGACAGAATTGGACCGACCTTCGGTTTAGGGATTGCATTTTGATGCTGAATTCCTCTACAGTGCTGCATCATTAAAAAATATAACAACAACGAGAGAAGTGTTATGACGGTTGCAACCGATACTCGAGGTGCTTGGGGCTCCAAAATTGGCTTCATCCTCGCCGCCGCAGGTTCTGCAGTTGGCCTTGGCGCCATTTGGAAGTTCCCTTACATTGCTGGCCAAAATGGTGGCGGTGTTTTCTTACTAGTCTATTTGGCGTGTGTATTCTCAGTAGGTGTCGTGATGATGCTGTCTGAGATGATGATTGGTCGTCGCGCAAAGAAATCTGCGACTTCAGCCTATCGAGCGCTTGGTGGCGGTAAGTGGCATTATGCAGGGTGGATATCGGTTCTCTGCGTCTTCCTCATTCTCGGTTTCTATTCCGTTGTTGGCGGTTGGACCATTGCCTATATCTTCGAAGCTGTGCGTGGCGACGTCCTCACCACAGATGGCGCCGAACTAGAAGCGGCCTTCGCTAGTTTCATTGGTGACCCGCTTGCAGCGTTGATTTACACCTCGATTTTTGCGTTTATCACGGCATCGATTGTTATAGCTGGCGTGCAAAAAGGTATTGAGCGTATTTGTAAGATCCTCATGCCAACCTTGTTTGCCTTGTTGATTTTCCTCGTGATTCGCAGCTTAACGCTACCGGGAGCAATGGACGGTTTAATTTATCTGCTAACACCGGACTGGGGCAAACTGTCAGTCCGGATGGTGCTAGATGCATTAGGCTTAGCCGTGTTCTCACTATCAGTAGGTGCAGGCTTGATGATTGCCTACGGCTCTTATCTCTCTAAAGAAGAGAAAGTGGTGAATGCAGGCTTATGGATAGCATTTTTAGCCATTTTGGCATCCGTATTGGCAGGTCTAATGATACTTCCTGCAGTATTTGCGTTTGGCGTCGATCCTGCGGCTGGTCCTGGCCTAACCTTTATCACTATGCCAGCATTGTTCGCACAAATGACTGGTGGCCAGTACCTTGCTATTTTGTTCTTCTGTTTGCTGTTGTTTGCAGCTATTACATCAGCGATTTCGATTCTCGAGCCAGCTGTTGCGTTCTTGATTGATGAATATGACCTACCGCGCAAAAAGGCCACGCTCATTGTCGCTATCAGCAACTACGTGATCTTGAGTGTACCTGCCGCGTTGTCGTTTGGTACCTTGGCTGGCGACTTGATGATATTCGGTAAGACACCGTTTGACTTGATGGACTTCATTGCCTCCAACGTACTCATGCCAATTGGCGGCATGTTAGCGGCAGTCTTTGTGGGCTGGCGCGTGTGGCCTGAAATCAAAACCGTGTTGGTCAAGGAAATGCCAGAGTGGTGTACTTACGTATTCCGGTTCGTGGCCGGTGTGTTGTCGCCTGTCCTCATCGGAGCCGTAGCCTACTTCCTGATCTTTGGCTAAGCAGTCCTACAGATACGAAAAAACCGCACGTGGTAACACAGTGCGGTTTTTTTATGCGGATTACCGAGGTCGATTAGTTTCCGCCACTTAACAACTCATTCAGCGAGCTGGCGCGACCGTCAGGTCGAGTTACGGCACAGGGGCTGCCTGAATCGGCACAGCTTTTGCCACGAATCCGCGAACCAATTGAGCGGCTATCGTACATGCCAGAAGTTTCCAACCTGTCCACTAAGCCCTGAATTTGCGTTTGGTACAAGCTCGCATCTGCAGTGACTTGAATACGTTCTACGTTTTCAGCTGCGCTCATGCGCGCGCGTAGGCGCTCATCGACCTCAACCGAATCCGCATCAATACTACGAGACACTTCGCGGAGATATTGCTTGGCTGGGCTAAATCCGGCAATCGTGAGGCGACTGTATAAATCACCGGCGCCGACTAAGTCTTGGTCGACCGCAGTGCCGGTATGCTTCAGCCGCGCTAGTGCAAACATGGCGCTCACGAGATTTTGGTCAGCGGCGGCTTCGATTAGCGTGAGCGCCTCGTTGGTGGCTGCTTCGTTACCCGATTCCAGTAATAACACTGCTTTTTTGTATTGGGCTGGGGCGTACTCGAGTTTAACGGCTTCGTCTAACAAGTCATTCGCTTCTGTAATGTCTTGTTCGACCACGTTACCCGTGCGATACCAGTCAGACAGCAAATACATGGACAATGCGCTGCGATAGCGCACGCCTTGACGCGCAAACTCGAAAGCCAGTTCTTCATCTTTCTCGAGTCCGTCACCACTTGCGTAGGCCATTGCAACTACTGCAGCAGCGTCGCCGCTGCCGTTACGAGCAAGCTTCACTAGTCGGCGCATCTCATTTTGACAATCGCCGCTCGGACACACTTCAATATGGCTGGTACTAGACGCTTCCGTGGCGACCGCTGGGGTCACGCTCAGCGCGGCGGCAACGAACAGTGCGGATATGGATAAACGCATGACAAACTCCTGA
This sequence comes from Pseudidiomarina aestuarii, assembly GCF_048263735.1. Taxonomy (GTDB): domain Bacteria; phylum Pseudomonadota; class Gammaproteobacteria; order Enterobacterales; family Alteromonadaceae; genus Pseudidiomarina; species Pseudidiomarina aestuarii_B. The sequence continues at coordinate 34,718 of NZ_JBLXDX010000005.1, forward strand.
ATGAATTACGCGCATACTATCAACTTTGGACAGTACGAGGTCAATGAAGGATTTGTTCAAAAGTGCAACCAAATGCTAATGACAACTACATATCATTAACATTCGGTTGGGATAGTATTCTTGGTTAGGTCACAGCGTTACGCTGTTGCCAGCGCGAATCTAAATGCGCTTCAGTGGCAATAACATCACGAATAATTTGTACCGCTAACCAGATTTCATGATAGCTGGTGTACAGCGGCGTAAAGCCAAATCGAATGTAGTTAGGCGCTCTAAAATCAGCAATCACACCACGTTCAATGAGAGCTTGGCACAAGCCATAGGCATGGTCGAAGGCGTAGGCCAGTTGACTGCCGCGCTGGGCTTCTTGCTCGGGTGCAATACACTGCAGCATTTGTGTCAGGCCTGCATCGTGTAAAAGATCATGGAATAGTCGAGCCAGTCGTAATGATTTATCGCGAACATCTTTCAGATCGACTTGATCGAATGCAGTCAACGCACCTTCCACTGCAACCATGGCGGTCACGGGCGGGGTACCAGCTAAGAACTGTCGAATGCCGGCGGCGGGTTGGTAGTTATTGCTAAACTCGAATGGTTGCGCGTGTCCCATCCAACCCCTTAGTGGTTGCTGCATGGTTGCATGATGGCGCTCCGCAGCATACACAAATGCCGGCGCTCCAGGTCCACCATTAAGATATTTGTAGGTGCAACCTACCGCGAAATCGACCTGCCATTCGTCCAAACAAACCGGCATTGCGCCCGCGCTATGGGCTAAGTCGACTATCACGAGAATATTGTTTTCGTGCGCAAGGCGAGTCAGTTCGGCAATCGGCAGGCGACGACCCGTACGAAAGTTAACCTCAGTGACCATGAGAATGGCCACATCATCATTCAAGGTTGAGCTGAGTTCTTTTTCTTCGACTAACTGCAACTCGCAATTGCCTTTACCGAGCAGGTCCTGCAGACCTTGCACCATATACAAATCGGTGGGGAAGTTATCGACAGTTGAGATGACTTTATGACGACGTTGACCTCGCGCGGTTTGCACTGACAATGCAGCAACCAGCGCTTTGGTTAAATTCACTGAAATAGAGTCGCAGCAGACTACTTGGCCTGCAGCAGCACCAATCAGTTGACCAATGCGGTCACCGACACGAATTGGTAAATCGATCCATTGATGTGCGTTCCAACTGGTGATGAGGTCTTGTCCCCATTCTTGAGAGACTGTTTGTTGAACGCGTTCTTGGGCCGCGTGAGTGAGCAGTCCGAGGGAGTTGCCATCAAGATAAATGGTGCCCTCGGGAATCACAAAGCGTTCGCGAACGTGCGCTAAAATGTCTTCTGAATCAAGCTTGCGCGCGGCCGCTTCATTTATCATTTAATACCTCATCAAGCAGACGAACAAATTCAGCAAAGGCCCGTGTACCAGGATGTACAAAGTCAAAATGTCCAGCTTCGGGAACTATAAGTTTACGTGCTTTAGGTAAAGCATCGGCTTGAGCTACTGGGACAATCGAATCGGCGTCACTGTAGAGCAAAACGGTATTATCTACGGCTTCATGTTGTGACGGGCTAGCCACCATATATTCCACCGGCAATTCGTCGGGCTTACCACCCATAAATGCTGCAGCCGCTTGCTCACAACCACTCTCTCCAGCACCGTACGCGGTCATATCGGTAATGGCTGCTAAACCAATGACTGCGCGCAAATCGAGTTCAGTCTCTTGTGCCGCTAGCAATGCCAAGTGGCCGCCAGCTGAATGCCCGGCTAAAGCCACTTTAGAGAGATCTAGTTCGCCCGGAGCTGCGGACTGTAGCGCTTTTAAACCAGCTTGAATGTCCAGCATCGAATAAGGCCAACCACCACCGGTTTCACCCGTCCGACGATATTCAATGGACCACACAGCATACCCTTCTTGCGTCAAAGCCGTCGCCAAGGCATGCGTATGCTTGCTGTCGTAAGACGAGAGCCAGCAACCGCCATGTACAAACGCCACCACAGGGACCGGTGATTCGGGCGTCGCTTCGCGTGGTAACCACAGTTCGGCAAACTGAAATGGCGACTCACCATATGCGAACGTATCGAGGGGTGTACCTGTGGCTAGTTCGGTGACCGCGGTGTAAGTGACTTGCGGCTCGGTTGCGGCATACTCTTGAGCGTTTGCAGGCTGCGCCAGAGCTCCGCCAGCAAGCACGGCTAAAACAGATAAAATTGCTGAAAGGTTTGAGTCGGTGCGCATGTGTACTACCTCTGAATCAATGCTTTGGTGTAGTGCATCTGAATGCTAAAAAAACAGGGAAAAACCATACAAGTTATCCCCTGTAAAGACAATAAAATCTTCGGAAAATCCATGCGAAGAGGCGTACAATAAGTGGCACTTAATCGAGTATCTGCAAGGATTTCGCATGACTCATCAGCATATTGTTGTGGTTGGGGGTGGCGCCGGCGGTTTAGAGTTAGTCACGCGCCTCGGTAAACACTATCGAAAGGACTCACAGGTTCGTGTGACACTGGTCGATAGAAACCTGACCCATGTCTGGAAGCCCTTGCTGCATGAGGTGGCTGCTGGCGCATTAGATGCCGATCTCGATGGCGTTGATTATCGGGTGCAAGCAGCGGTGGCGGGGTTTCACTTTCAACCTGGCGAACTGACAGCAGTCGATCGCAAGCAGCAACGCATAACGTTAGCGCCTATCTGCAATGACCAAGGCGAGGCAGTCGTCGCGAGTCGCACTATCGAGTACACCAAGTTAGTGCTGGCGGTTGGTTCTGTAACCAATGACTTTGGTACCGAAGGCGCTGCGGAGCATTGCTATTTCCTCGATAGCGTCAAGCAGGCAACACGCTTTCATCACACCCTAATGAATACCTTTCTGTCGTTGCAATCCCAGCGCTATCCACAGCCTTTGCAAGTTGCGATTGTTGGCGGTGGTGCCACCGGTGTTGAGCTCGCCGCTGAATTGCATAAATCGGCGGAGTTGATCCGCGCTTATGGATTTGAAGACTTTGAGCTCACGCAGTTACAAATCACGCTGATTGAAGCCGGACCGAGAATCTTGCCCGCATTACCAGAGCGTCTCGCTTTAGCAGCGCAACATGAACTCGAGCAGTTAGGCGTGAAGGTGCTAGTCGATACCGCCGTCACTCGAGTAACAAAAGAGGCATTTGAAACCAAGGCCGGAACATCAATTCCAGCCCCACTAAAAATTTGGGCTGCCGGTGTGAAAGCGCCCAATTTCCTGAGCGCTATTGAGGGGCTTGAATTCAATCGCGCCAATCAAGTGGTCGTGCGCGAAACATTGCAAGCCAGTAACGACGATAATCTGTACGTCATTGGCGATTGTGCCGCGTTTACTCAAGCGGACGGTAGTCGCGTGCCGCCGCGGGCACAATCTGCGCATCAAATGGCGACCATGTGTGGCCGCAATATCATTCGGCAGTTGAGTGGTAAGAAACTGCAACCTTTTGTGTATCGCGATCGCGGCTCGTTGGTGTCGCTGAGCAGCTATTCTGCAGTCGGTAGTCTGATGGGGAATTTGACGCGCGGTGCCATGATGGTTGAAGGCTGGCTAGCCCGTATCATGTATAAGTCGCTGTATCGCATGCATCAAGTGGCTGTGCATGGCTACTTTAAGACATTTCTCTTCATGCTCGTGCAAGGCATCAACCGCCGCCTAAGGCCAAAACTGAAACTCCATTAAATTAAGCCGGATTCGATGGCTTTGAGCACTGCTCGGGTGCGGTCACGCACGCCGAGCTTGGCGAGAATAGTGGAGACTTGGTTCTTGACCGTGCCCTCAGATTTAAACAGGGCTTCAGCTATTTCACGATTGCTGCAGCCCGCGGCCAGCAACCGTAGGATTTCAATTTCTTTGTTACTCAGCGGCTCGACTAGAGGTTCGTTCTCATGCTGGCCCCGCAAACCTTGCAAGCCTGATAGAATGCGTTCCGTAACGGTCGGATGGATCAAGGTTTCGCCGTTCGCAACGGCGAGAATGCCGTTGATCAGAATATCGAGCGAAACATCTTTCAGTAAGTAGCCTTTGGCGCCGACTTCAAGCGCTTTGAGAATGAGTTGATGGTCATCAAAGGTAGTCAGCATGATCACCGGACATTTGAAGCCCTGCTGCTTCATGGCTTCAACTGTAGCAATGCCATCACGACCCGGCATACGAATATCCATCAAGACGACATCAGGCTGGCTGGTTGCCATAGCCGTCAGTGCGGCATCGCCACTGGATGCTTCGCCGATAACTTGAACGCGGTCGTCTAACTGGAGCAGGCTAATGATGCCCTGTCGAACGAGGTTCTGGTCATCCACCACCAACACGCCAACGGTCATGAGTCGATCCTCGCTTGCGCTTGTATGCGAACAAACCCGCCTTGAGTATCAATCTGACAATTACCACCAAGAGCTTGCCAACGCTCGCACATGCCAGTTAAACCGTTCCCGTAAGTAAGGGCTGTGCTTGCTTTACCATTATCAACAATATCTAGCAGCACCAGATCTTGATTTTGTTGCAGGGTGATGGTCATCTGCGTGGCGTAACTGTGTTTCAGTGTATTGGTAATGGCTTCTTGAGCCGTTCGCAGCACCGCCTCTGCAAGGCGTAGGTCGGTCACTTGAATGGGCTCATCACAAACCACGTGCACCTGCACTGGAGTCACCGTGGTCGCGAGCTGTTGCAGTGATTCGCAGAGCTTCAAGTGACCAGAGTCACGCATGTCCGATACAGCTTCGCGAACATCAGCAAGTAGCAACTTCGCAATCGCGTGACAGCGTTCAACCTGCTCACGCGCTTCGCCCGTGGTTTTGTGGCTAGCGATTTGAAGGTTGATAGTCAGTGCCGTCAAATGATGTCCGAGCAAGTCATGGATATTGCGGGAAATCCGTAAGCGTTCATCTTGTTTGCTAGCAGCTGCCAGCAGCGCTTGGGTGGAACGCAACTCACGGTTGACGGCTTCTACTTCAGCTCGAGCTTTGCGTTCGGTTAATTGCGCCTGCATGGTCATCATGGCGAATAAATTGAACGTCCAGAACAGTACAGCGGTCAGCAAGCTCCCCGAAACATTCCAGTAGTAGCCGTAAATCAACCATAAGGGAATGGTCCAAACCACCGACAAGGCCACAGCTCGATTAAACGGCATAAAGTAAGGGATTTGCGCGGCCCAAATAACCGCATAAATTGCGACATAGTTAAATGGCACCAGGAAATAGCAGGCAATAATAATGCCGTACTGGCCAATAACAGCCCACACGCGTTGGCGCACAGTTCGAGTTGGGTGGTCATCCGTGGTGGCATATTCAAACAAGCCAAAAAACACCAGCATCAGCGCAGCGGTACCACCCACATGCAACCAACCAAACCCGTTTATCGCAAGAAACCAACAAGCGCTCGCACTCACCAGCAGCCAGGTAATAAAGGCTGCGAAGCGGTCGAGTCCGAAGTGCTGATGAAATTTTTGTAGCCACGTTTTCATGTCAGCAGTATTGCACGTTGCGGTTTCGAGGCAATAGGCCGAAAGTCATTTTTCATCTTGTGACTTGTGGCACTGCACGAAGGCCTTTCGTGCATCTAAAGTAGACCTTAGCTAATTCGGGCTGAGGAGGCTCACTATGTTCACGTTACATCAATCACTTTTTTGGCTTCACATTGTTTTTGGCACCATGGCTTTGATTCTATTTTGGGTGCCTGTGCTCACCAAAAAGGGTGGGCTCAACCATCGGCGCTTTGGTCGCTATTACTCGTGGGTTATGTATACCGTGTCGTACTCGGCCATTATTATGGCGCTGATGGTTTTGGTGAATCCTGAAGCGGTTAAGCCAGGGATGCTCACTAACGCGAAGAATCCCGAACAGGTTTTACTGTTCGTTCGCAATTTTTGGGCATTACTGTTGTTTCTCGGTGTGTTGGTGCTTACGGGGATTCGCTACGGCAACTTAGTCATGGCCTGTAAAGCTGACCGTGAACCATTGCGAACGTGGCACCACTTAGCACTGCACATGAGCCTACTAGTCGGCAGTTTGTGGTTACTTTATATCTACTTCTTTAACCAAGGCATCATCCTGCATCTGATATTTGGTTGCTTAGGCGCGGTGAGTGTCGTGCAAACCTTTCGCTATGTTTTCGCCAAAGAAATCACGTTGGCGCAATTGTGGAGACAGCACATGGAAGCCATGGTGGGAACTGGCATTGGTGCGTATACAGCCTTCCTAACCTTCGGAACACGCCGTTTATTCAGTGAGATGGGTGATTGGCAATGGGTATTCTGGATCCTTCCGGGCATAGTCGGTGCCACGGCAATTACTTTGCTCTCGAAACAATATGAAACGAAATTTAAGGGCAAAATGGCGCCAAAATCACGAAAAAATGCGCCCGCCGCGTAAACTTTTCCACCGGTGAACTATACTTAAAGACAGGCAAACCAGTGCGTAAGGAGGTTACCATGCGTCTAATCATTGCCTGTCTTGCTGCTGTAGTCGTGGTGGGGTGTTCACAAACTCCAACTGCGAGCATGAAACAACGCGTTGTCGATGAAAATTACGTAGCTCTTGTGGAAAACGCTGCGCATAGCAATTCATCACGCGTGGAAGTGATCTGGATTAACCCGCCAACTCACATTGTCGCTCAAACTGACAATATGAAGCCATAGGGCTAATCCATTAAAGACAGGGATGTCTTTCTATTCCTGTTGAAACCGAGCTTCAATAGCTTGGTGGAGTTGTTTTTTTCCGCCCAGCATAAACACTACTTCTGCGACGACAAACAAGGGGCCAATGGCCAATCCCATAATATCGTCCACGAATGCAGGTTTCTTGCCTTCGAAATAATGACCGATAAACTGAAACACCCAGCCCACTACAAACATCCCAATACCTGCCGTTAGCCATGCGGCGGTGCCAAGTTCGGAAATGCTGGCGCCAAACCACACTGCCAACCCGAGCAACACCGTCATCAAAATGCCTAAGGCAACATCAAGGTAGAGGTAAAACAAAGCCGCAACAAGGCTCACCAGTATGGCTGGTGATAGGGCAATGTCGGCAATCATAATGCTTGGCCGAGCGAGTAGCGTTTCGATACCGAGCACAATCAGCGGAATGCCAACTAAGTGCGTAATGATATTGCGTTGATCTCGGTGATACGCGGCGTATCCAGCCAGATGGTCTGTTATTGTTTTCATTGTTGCTCACCTTTCATGAAGCTGTCAGTATAAAAACATTATCACAACGTACAGGGATTGCTAGCTATGCGTGAACAATTGGAACGCCGCGCATTTTTACTTTTACTCGCCGCCGTCACCATTGCTTTTGGGTTTATTTTGGAGCCGTTTTGGGGCGCTATTTTCTGGGCTTGCGCCGTTGCTGTTATTTTCGCGCCATTACAAGCATTGCTGATGCGCAAACTGGGCGATAAGCCCAATACGGTGGCACTACTCACCTTGATGATTTGTATGACCATTGTCGTTATTCCGGTCATCTTTTTATCGGTAGCGTTTGTGCAAGAGGGGGTGCAGTTTTATCAGCGCTTGAATTCTGGTGAGATTGATCCGAAGCAAATTCTGACACAACTCCGTGATGCATTTCCTTTGTTCGATCGTGCGCTTATTGAACTCGGCATCGATACCGAGGGCTTACGCGAACGTATTGCCAGTGCGGCCCTTGAAGTCAGTCGTTTTCTGGCCCGCGAAACCTTTACCATTGGTCAGAGTACGTTTAGCTTTCTGATCAGTCTCGCCCTCATGATGTATTTGGCATTTTTCTTGCTCCGTGATGGCTCTAAGTTAGTCCAGCTCATGATTCGTGCATTGCCACTCGGTGATGAGCGTGAGCAGGCACTCTTCCAGAAGTTCGCTGAGGTGACCCGCGCTACGGTGAAAGGAAACCTAGTTGTTGCTGTGGTACAGGGTGCCCTAGGTGGATTTATTTTCTGGATCCTCGATATCCCGGGACCGCTGCTATGGGGCGTTGTGATGGCGTTCTTGTCTTTGATCCCAGCGGTGGGCGCAGCGATTATCTGGTTCCCTGTCGGTCTCTATCTCTATGCCACGGGAGATTGGATTAGTGCGACCGTTCTGATGGCCTACGGTGCTGTGGTGATTGGCTTAGCCGATAATGTATTACGTCCTATTCTAGTGGGGCGTGACACTAAGTTACCCGACTATGTGGTGCTGTTTTCAACCATCGGCGGAATTGCGCTATTCGGTATCAATGGCTTTGTCATAGGTCCGCTGGTAGCTGCACTCTTTATGGCGACGTGGCAAATTTTTATGACTGAGTTTAACGCCGACTAACCCCCCGTTATATTAAAGCGCCTGTGCATCAGCAGCATCGCTGCTGAGCACGGGACGCTGATAGCCGCCACTGACACCATGATGGCTAAAGACCCACTGCCAAACCTGTAAGTCTCGCGCTCGAAACGCCCCTGCACAGCTCAATAAATAATAGCGCCACATGCGCACAAAGGTTTCGCCTTTATCTGCTCGAATGTCCTCTTCATGCTGAGCGAAATTGTGATACCAAGCCATTAATGTAGGATCATAATCGGCGCCGAAATTGTGAATATCTTCGGTGCAAAATAAATCGCGTGAAGCCCCGTCAATATGCGCCAAGCAGGGTAACTCGCCGTTGGGGAAGATATACTTGGCAATCCAAGGGTCAGTGCCTTTTTGAGCTCGGTTTCGACCAATGGTATGCATCAGGAATAGCCCATTTGGAGCCAAACAGCGCTTTGCCACCTGCATGTAGGTTCGATAGTTTCGCTGGCCGACGTGCTCGAACATGCCCAGACTCACAATGGCATCAAACGACTCATCTAGTTCCCGATAATCTTGCAGACGAAACTCAATCGGGAGTCCTTGGCAACGCTGGCGACCCAGCTCGGCTTGTTCCTTTGACACAGTAATACCGACGCACTCAACGCCATAACGCTCGGCGGCATACTGCATAAACGATCCCCAGCCACAGCCGATATCAAGAATACGCATACCTGGTTGTAGCTGAAGCTTCTGACAAACCAATTCAAGTTTATGTTCTTGTGCTTGCTCGAGTGAGTGCGCATGATGCCAGTAGCCGCAGGTATAGACCATGCGCGAGTCGAGCATGGCTTGGTAGAGTGGGTTGCCGATGTCGTAATGTCGCTGTCCGACTTCAAACGCTCGGCTTGTGCTTTGCAAGTTGAAGAGACGGCTCTTGAGATGGTGCCATAGCAAGCGCGATGGGCGAACTTGTTCGTGTAATTTAGCTTTAAGGAGCCGATAAAAAAGTTCATCAAGTTGGACGCAATTCCAGGCGCCTGCCATGTAACTTTCGCCTAACCCTAGATTTCCGCGCGCAAGCACATCAGCAAACATCGACTCGTCATGGACTTGAAGGTCCCATGGACGAGAGCCATTGATGGCGATATCTGCTTGTCCCAAAAGTTCGGTAATGAACGCTTTGGAGCTACTCATGAATCCCTCCGACACAGAACATCTTCCGACTCAGTGTAGTCGAAATCGATGATATTTCCTGTGTCGGAGAGCTGTGCCCTTTAGCGCGACTTCGCTGAAACAAACTCCGGATAAGCCTCGACGCCACATTCGCTGATATCCGCACCGTCATACTCAGCTTCAGCGCTGACACGAATGCCAATGGTAACGCGAAGTAGCCACCAGATGACGAAACTCGATGCAAACACCCAGCCGAAAATCACGGCAATGCCATAAAGCTGTGCTGTTAAGGTGGCTTCTGGGTGCGTGACTGCGACCAACAGCAAACCATAGATACCGCATACACCATGAACCGAAATGGCACCAACGGGGTCATCGATGCGAATACGGTCGACGGCAATAATCGAGACAACGACCAGCACACCAGCACCAGTACCGATCAACGTCGCGACCAAGTGAGTCGGTACCGCGGGTTCTGCGGTAATGGCAACCAATCCGGCAAGTGCACCATTCAGAATCATGGTCAAATCAGCTTTGCGCCAAATCAAGAAGGTGAGTAAGTAGGCTGCAATAGCTCCGGCAGCGGCCGCCATATTGGTATTGACGAAGATAGTGGCAACTGCGTTCGCATTATCCACGCTAGATAGTGCGAGTTGCGAGCCGCCATTGAAGCCGAACCAACCGAGCCATAATATCAAAGTACCGAGTGCTGCTAAGGGCATGTTGGCACCGGGAATGGCGTAGATACGACCGCTGTGCCCATATTTGCCTCGGCGTGGGCCGAGAAGGAGTACACCGGCAAGCGCTGCTGCGGCACCAGCCATGTGGACAATGCCTGAGCCGGCAAAATCGATGAAGCCTGCTTGGGAGAGGAAACCGCCGCCCCAAGTCCAACTGCCTTCAATGGGGTAAATCACCGCAGTCATGACCACCGTGAAAAGGAGGAAGCTGGTCAATTTCATCCGCTCAGCCACGGCACCGGAGACAATGGACATGGCGGTCGCCACAAACACCACCTGAAAGAAAAAGTTTGCAGCGGGTGCGTAACTCTCCGTGCTCACGGGGCCATACATCCATTCGTAGCCAACCAGCAGATAACAAACACACGCAAGCGCGTACAACAAAATATTCTTCACCAATATCTCGGTCGTATTTTTGCTGCGCACTAGTCCTGCTTCCAGCATGCTAAAACCGGCCGCCATCCACATCACGAGCGCTGCGCTAATGAGTAAATAAAACGTATCCAGCGCGTAGGCAATAGATTCAATAGTCATAACGCTCTCCTTTAAATAGCTTCTGCGTCGATTTCGCCGGTGCGAATGCGAACGACTTGAGTGAGCGGCATCACGAAAATTTTCCCGTCGCCCGTATTACCCGTGTGGCTCGACTCTTGAATGGTCTCGACTACGCTCTCCAGTTGCTCTTCTGTGACCGCAATATCGATGCGAATTTTCGGAAGGAAATCGATTCGGTATTCGGCTCCGCGATATAACTCGGTGTGACCCTTCTGACGTCCGAAGCCTCGAACTTCGGTAATGGTCATTCCGTTGCAGCCAATTGCAGCGAGTGCTTCTCGCACATCGCTGAGCTTGGCTGGTTTGATGATGGCTATGACTAGATGCATGGCATGTCCTTTTATGATGTTGTTAGATAGGTACAGCTTGTCGCATCCTGAGTGTTGCAAAGTCGATGCCAACTTGAGATCTGCATATATAGCGGGTTTTAGGGGCGAAATAGACAGGAAGTTGCACTATTTTGGTGCAACGCTGATTATATTTGCGTCAACATGAGGCGCATAACCCTCCTGAGTAGCAACAAACTGGACAAGTGACGGGGGAACTCGTAATGTTTTGACTCTTGATGTTGACCAAAGAGGCGTTGTGATGAGCGTAACTCGAATAACCTCAAACCTGATTCTAATCATGTTGCTAGTAGGGTGTCAGACGGCGCCAACTCAGCGTTTTAGCGATGCCCAACTTGCGCAACTGGATACAGTGAGCTTTGTTCGCCCCTATGAATTGTCGCGCAATGATGTGAGCTTTTCACCGCTTGGCGAAGTAACAGGGGAAAGCTGTCAAACCGGTTTGATGCAAGCACCGGCAACCGAAGAAGATGCCTTGCTTGCCCTCAAATTAGCCGCCGCAGAACGTGGCGCGAATGTGCTCGTTTTGCGACAATGCGAAGGAGTAGCAATTGATGGCTGTCGCTCTGCTTGGATGTGTATCGGTGATGCCCATCAAATGCAGCCACTCCAGTAACACGTCGACCGAACAAGGAATCATTCATGCAAGTAGCACAGCGTCCCGCTGATCTGATTGGCCAAACGGATCTGCTCCGACTGCAGTCGTTATCTGAACTGACAGGTTGCGACATCTACGTCAAACTTGAATCACAAAATCCAGGCGGTTCGATTAAAGATCGTGCCGCATTGCAAATGATCAAAGATGGCTTTGCTCGCGGCGAATTAAAGCCGGGCATGACCGTAGTTGAAGGAACTGCGGGAAATACTGGTATTGGCTTGGCTTTAGTAGCACGTTCTTTCGGTTTGAACATGTTAGCGGTGATGCCGAACGATCAAACCAAAGAAAAAGAGCGCATGATTACGTTGCATGGTGCGGAGCTGAAAACAGTACCGCCGGTGCCATTTCGAGATGAAAACCACTTTTATCACACCGCGCGTCGGCTAGCTGAAAGCCGTGACGATTGTTGGTGGGCCAACCAATTTGAAAATACCAGCAACGCGCGTGCGCACTACCTCAACACCGGTCCTGAAATATGGGAACAAACGCAAGGGAAGATTGATTTTTTGGTTTCCGTTGCGGGTACTGGTGGGACGATTGCCGGTAACTCGATGTACCTCAAAGAGCAGAACCCAGATGTGCAAGTGTGGCTTACCGATCCCGATGGTTCTGGTATTTATAGTTATTTGAAGACCGGTGAGTATGTGTCGAAGGGCGGCTCAATGACTGAGGGGATCGGAATCATGAGATTGGTCGAGAACTTCCGCCAAGCGCAAATTGATGCCGCTGTGAACTTGCCCGATCAAGATCTACTGACCATTTCGCGCTATGTCCGCGACCATGATGGATTAGTTTTAGGCAGTAGCTCTGCATTGAACGTTGCTGGCGCCTTGTGTGCAGCAGCCTTGCATGGTCCCGGCAAAACCATTGTCACGTTTGCCTGTGATTTGGGTGAGCGCTCGGCCAGTAAACTGTACAACCCTGAGTATTTGCAGCAGCGTGATTTAAGTCTGGACTTAGAGCCAATGGAATCGTTACTCGCACGTTATGCTCAGAAGCAATCTGAGGTTTGGTATCGCCATGGCTAAATGGGTTCTCATTGGTTACACGCTGCTGATGATGCTGACGGAAGTGGCAGCCGCTCAGCAGTTACAACCCTTGATGATTGCCCATCGTGGTGCGTCCGGTTATGCCCCTGAACATACCGCCACCGCAGTCGCGCTTGCGCATGGTATGAACGCCGACTATATCGAACAAGATGTGGTTCTCAGTCGTGACCACGTACCGGTCGTGCTACATGACTTAAAGCTCGATGCGGTCACCAATGTTGCTACTGTATTTCCCGATCGAAAACGCCCGGATGGGAGCTATTACGTGCTGGATTTCACTTTTGCCGAATTGCAGCAATTAACGGTGAAAGAGCGCTTTGATCCAGCTACCCAACAGCGAGTTTATCCACAGCGGTTCCCTCACATTGGTAGTAGCCATCGCATCATGAGTTTGGCACAGCAGTTGGAACTTATTCGTGGTTTGAATGTGAGCCGCAATAAGAACATTGGTGTCTATATTGAAACCAAGGCGAGTCGCTGGCATCGGCAACATAACTATGATGTGGTTGCCGCCGTTGTTAAAGTGTTAAACAAATACGGCTATCTGGAACCAGTGCCGCCAACACCTGTATATCTACAAAGCTTTGAGCCGGAAGATCTGCGTCGCCTGCAACGTGAGTTTTACGTGGAGCTACCACTGGTGCAGTTAGTCGCTGAGAACAGCTGGAACGAGAGTCCGACCGACTATGCGCCGATGCGCACTGCAGCAGGCCTGGAATCGCTATCAACGCACATCGATGGTGTCGGCGTTTGGTTAGGCCATGTAGTGAAAGGCGTGACAGACGAGGGACTTATTGAACTCACCGACTTGATTCAAGATGCGCATGCTGCCGACCTGAAAGTACATGTTTATACCTTGCGTCGGGATGCCTTACCAAAAGGGGTCACTGATTATCAGTTGCTCTTAGATACTCTGGCAGCTGAGGGCGTTGACGGGCTCTTTAGTGATTTTCCGGACTTGCGTCCGTCCATGACAATCGCATCCGATACCCATCCGTCCCATCATCGTAGTAGCCCGGCAGCAGATCAGTAACAGCGAAGTCGAGCTTTTCGTAGAGCGCGATTGCCCCTTTATTGTCGACCTTAACTTCCAGCGACAGTGCCCGAGCACCATGCTCGCGTGCCATTGTGATTGCCGCTTCGAGTAAGGCTCGGCCTAACCCTGTCCCGCGCGCTTCCGGCGCTGTGGCAATGGAATAAAGACGCCACACCTGACTATTGAGGCGGGTCAGCAGTAGGGTATAGCCCACTAATGCCTGCGTTGAAACCAAGCGCGCAACGGTGAAATGTCCTGAAGAACCGCGAATGAGTCGCTGAAAACTACGGCGACCCATGCGGCTGTAATCAAAGCAGCGGGCTTCAAGCTCGACAAGGTCATCCACATCGGCAAGTGTTGCCGACTGGATGACCCAAGTAGACGGATTACTTTTCATCGAGACGACGGAAGAAATCTCGCATGATGATGTGATAAAGCTCATCACCCAGCAATTGGTCTTCTACACCAGAGTCGATCGACGGGTTGTCGTTGATCTCAATAATTACTGGGCCTTTTTCGGTGACCTTCATGTCCACACCATACAAGCCATCGCCAATTAAGCGAGTAGCCTGCAGCGCAGTTTTCACAACTTCTTTCGGCACCTGATGCACACCCACGGTTTCAAAACCACCCGATTTGGTGCGGCCGCCGGTTGGGCTGCCGTGGTTGTATATCTGCCAATGATTACGTGCCATAAAATACTTACACGCGTAGATAGGGCGATTGTTCAGGATACCAATACGCCAGTCATAATCGGTACGCACAAACTCTTGTGCGAGTAAAATCGTCGATTTGGCGAACAGTTCTTTGGCGACACGACGAAACTCTTCGACGTTCTCAGCTTTCTCGACACCAATGGAAAACGAGCCATCTGGAATCTTCAACACCACTGGATAACCGAGGCGATCGCCTATGGCTTCATAATCGATATCTTGCTGACTTAACAACAACTCCGTGCGTGGCGTCGGAATACCATGCTTGTCGAGTAGCTCTTTCAAGAACACTTTATTCGCACACTGCAAAATAGAGTTCGGTGCGTCAATGACCACCATCCCATTGGCTTCGGCTTTCTTCGCGAAGTGATAGGTATAGTGATTGATTCGCGTGGTTTCGCGAATGAATAGTGCGTCAAATTCCAGCAATCGGTTGTAGTCATCTGCCGTGATAAGCTCGGCGTCAATGTCCGCCTCTTTGGCTGCTTTAATAAAGCGTTGCAGCGCTTTTTTGTCGCTGGTCGGAATCGGTTCTTCAGGATCGTGCAGGATGGCTAGGTCATAGCGATATTCCTTCGGCGCCCGCGCTTTGCGCCACACACGTTTGCTAAAGCTATCGAGTGCGTTGCCAAAAAATGTTTGCTGGGCGTCGTTGAGTTCTGACAACTTCTCTGCTTGTAGCTTGCTGATGAACCAGCGACCTTGATAACTAAACTCAACCGACAACAATGGCGTTGGATAACGGTCAAAGATTTGTCGGGCAAAATTCGCCAGCAACGGATTCTCAGTCTGCCCAAAGCAAATCAAGATGTGCAACGGCTGCGATTGATCCGAACTATTCAACACCTTGAGCAATTGTTTGTCGGTGTTCGCGAGTAACAATTGATAGTGCGAAAAGTTCGCCAAGTCATTGATGGTCGATACCGATGGCAAGACGCGCTGTCCGCGTGCCTCAGCGAGCAAACTGACATAATAGCCAGTCGACAGATAGCTCAAATCACCACAGAGGTTCAGCAGTTGCGTTCGTGTTTTAGACGACTGCTGCTGCAGAAATTCACTAGCGGTGATAATGGATTGGCTCGGATAGTAGGGCTGCCAATCGGTAATGTCTTCCAAAATGATGAGCGCAGAGTTTTGCATAGTTGCTCCGTGTGAGTGTGCGGCGCATTTGTAAGGCTATTCAGCCTAAAACACAAGCAAATAATAGTCTAATTTCACGTAAATTTTTCGTTCATTGGCGGAATGTACGCTATTCTTTGAAGTCATAGAAAGTAGTCACTCAATAGGAGTCAAATGGAATGCTGACTTTGCTTGCTCGTTTCCTCAAAGCATTGAATTCTGAAACTGGCGCTTGGGCACTCGCGTTTGCGTTTGTGCTCGGGATGATCATGGGCTTCACCCCACTTTTCCGAGTGCACAATCTCGCTATTTTGCTTATCGCATTATTGTTTCGCATTAATCTATCAGGCTTTTTGGTCAGTTGGATGATTTGTTCGGGTATTGCCTACCTTCTGGATCCTTGGTTCCATTCGATTGGTAGTGCGGTATTGCAAGCAGAGTCATGGCAACCGGTGTGGCAAGCAATGTATGAATCAGCTTGGTGGCGCGTATTGCAATATCATCACTCTATTACTATGGGTAGTTTGATTGTGAGTCTTTGCTTCGCGCCATTCCTCGCCATTATTAGCTACTTTTTGGTTACCCAATACCGACAACGTATTCAACGATGGTTCTTGAAGTTACGACTTGTACAAGCGATGCGAGCGAACAAGTTTTGGGCCATCTACTCAGATTTGCGGGGGTAACTGATATGACTACCAATATTCGTCAAAGCGCCATTCGCTGGCCAGGGCTCGTCGCGTTCTTGATTATTGTCGGGCTGTTAGTTGCCTTCAGTTGGTTGTTACTGGATACCATTATCAAGTGGTCGCTCGAACGGTCACTGGGAACGTTAAACGGTGCCGAAGTAAACATTGAGAGTGTTGAGCATACTTGGGTGCCGCTGGGCGTTCGAATTGAACGCATTCAAGTGACCGACCCGCTCACGCCAACGATGAATCGTGTCGTGATTGGCGCGGTGGAAGGGACCATGAATGTCGAGCAACTCCTGCTCGGCCGCTTACATTTTGAGAATGTAGTGAGCACCGGTATCCGTGTGCAGCAGCCTCGCGAGAGTGAAGGTGAGGTCTATCAGGCTCCCAATCGAGAAGATGTTGAAGGTTGGGCGAAGCAGGGCTTAGCTGCTTTAAATTTAGAAGTCCCGAGTACGGATAAAATACTCGAACGGATGGAGCTCAAAACTCCGGCAGCGATTAGCGAAGCGCAACAAGCTTTTGCAACGCAGAAGGAGCGTGTGAATGACGCTCGCTCGCAACTACCGAGCGAAGAAAAGATTAAAGAGTACGAGGCCAAGGTCAAAGCACTGACGGAATCTGAAATCAAAACGCCACAAGCATTGGTCGCTAAACGCGAGGAATTCGAGGCACTGAAGGAAGAGTTCGAAAAAGACAAAGCAGCGCTGTTGAGCTTTAAGGAAACGGTTACCAACGCTGTTGATCAACTCCAAACGCAATTTGAGGCGGTCAAAGATGCGCCGGCTCAAGATATGGCACGCGTGCAGGAGTTGATGCAACTCAATAGTGCTGGGTTAACTGAAATTACTGCACTGCTTTTTGGTGATCAGGCTCGCGTGTGGAGCAATTACATGTTGCTGGCTTATGAACAGTTAGCGCCAATGCTAGCGCGTTCGGCCGATGCTGCTGCTATCAAACCTCAGCGCGGTGAGGGCGTTTGGTTTTCGTTCACCGGTGCCAATGCACCACCTGACTTTCTCATCAAGCTTGCGGACACTGAGTTTGCATTTGGCGAGACCATTCTGGATGTGCAGTGGAACAATATTACCCATCAACATGAGCAGTTGGGTCAACCGACAACATTCCGGGCGCGCGCCGACAACACGCAGTTGTGGAGTTCGTTTAATCTGAATGGTGAGCTGGCGTTGGGTGCTGAAGGCGTTGATGCACGGCAACAGTGGCAGCTCAAAGGGGTGAAGCTCGACAATTTAGCATTGAGCGAGAGCTCAGAGTTTGCCGCCAATATTGTTGCTGCGCTGCTGGATAGCGAAGGTTCCGTTGCGCTCCGCGATAGTGCCCTCGATGGCGATGCAACGATACGACTAGCTGATATGCAAGTGACTGCAAACGCCGAGAACCGCTGGGCACAAGTGGTCGCTTCAGCGCTGCAAAGCTTAACTCGCTTGGATATTCAGACCTCCATTGCCGGCAGTATGACTCAGCCAACGTTTAATTTACGCTCTGACCTAGACCGTCAATTAGGTAGCGCATTAAAATCAGCGGCGTTGCAAGAAGTCGAGCCAGAATTGGCGAGCTTACGAGCAAAACTGCAGGAACAGTCTGGTGGTTTTCTGGGTGAGAACGAGGAAGAATTGAGCGAGTTGGTGGGTCTACTCACAACCGCTGAAAATCGCGAAGCACGGTTACAAGAACTGCTAGAAGCGAAAATCCAAAACAAACTTGAAGACCAAGTAAAAGACCGCCTCAAGGGCCTCCTCAACGGCGGCTAAATAAAAAGAGGGCACCATGTGCCCTCTTTTTGTTTCGAATTAACTGTTCACTATTTACTATTCACTCTCGATAAATGCCTTCAGTGTCTCAGCTTTCGTTGGGATGCTGAAGATACCATCCAGATGTCCCCAGATACCCTGAATCTCTTCATACTGCGGCTCTTTGCCTTGCTCTTCGAGAATCGCGACAGTTTGCTTCGCGAGATAGGGCTGTAGCAGTAAGTCATTCGTAGCTGGCAAAAATAGAGTTTTGGCTTTGATGTTGCTCAAGCCTTTGGCCAGACTTTCATCGTGACCCGCTACGAACAGCTGGTTAGCGCGAACCAAGTACAACAAGTGATTCGCATCAGCCAATGGTGCGCGACCTGCTGCTGCACCAAATAAGTAGCTGACGGCTGGCAGGTCGGTCATGACGCTATCCAATCCAGCGGCTGGTAACACATCTTGCTTTGGCGCTTGCATATTCATGATGGTTGGATGCATCGCTTGCTGAGTGATCATCGCTAACGTGCTGGTGACGCCAGTCAATGGTGCTTCACCGCTGTAGTAATCACCTTGGTTCCAGTTCGGGTCCGCTTTAATCGGCCGCGCCCAATGCTCAAGCGCCATGATGGTCCACGCATCCATAGCTCCGGTGCCAATCACCGACACCATACGTTCAACAGAGTCTGGATACGCAGCAGCCCATTCAATAGCTTGTAGCGATCCCATCGAAGCACCAACGACCGCATGCAATGTCTCAATGCCCAGACTATCCAGCAACGCCTTTTGGACGTTTACAAAGTCACGAATGGTGACCACTGGGAAATCAATTCCGTAAGGTTTGCCGGTTGCCGGATTGATCGATTTAGGACCCGTAGTGATAACATTCGGGTCGCCCGGGAAGGCATTGACCAGAGTATCTGAGCTCACCACATAGTATTTATTGGTATCGATAGCTTTGCCCGGACCAATAATGCTATCCCAGTAGCCTGGTAGTGGGTCAGTCTCGGCATATTTGCCCGCCGCGTGACTATTGCCCGAGAAAAAATGGGTAATCAGAATCACGTTATCTTTGGCTTCATTGAGTTCGCCATAGGCTTCCCAACCAACCGTCACTTCCGGAATCGTCTCGCCACCAACCGTCACATAATCAGCCATGGTGAAGGCTTGCTTCTTGACGATGAGCTCGGCGTGAGCTGAATTTATGCTCAACAACAGCACCGCCGCAATCCAATAAATACGCATTTTCATGAGTGTTGCTCCAGTAGGTAATTCGCATACTGCTTGCGCAGTTCATTCTTAATTAGTTTGCCAGTACCGGTATGCGGTAGTTCGTCGACAATAATGACGTCATCCGGCATCCACCATTTAGCAATTTTATCCTGCAGGAATTCCAAGACCAGCTCTTTGCTAACCGTCATGCGTGGATTGGCCACCACGAATAACAGCGGGCGTTCATCCCACTTCTCGTGTTTGACACCAATTACGCAGCTTTCATTCACCGCAGGGTGTTGGCTACAGATATTTTCAATTTCGAGTGAGCTAATCCATTCGCCGCCGCTTTTGATGACGTCTTTTTTGCGATCGACCACTTTCATGTAGCCATCCGCATCAATCACTGCGATGTCACCGGTGGCGAGCCAACCGTCCGCAAAAGTGTCGGCATCGTCACGTTGGTAATAGCTGCTGGCAATCCATGGGCCGCGGACGCGTAATTCTCCGCTGGTGACGCCGTCGTGCGGCAAGGCTTGCCCATCAGCGTCGACAATTTGCATATCGACTCCGAAACAAGCTCGTCCAGCTGTGGTTTGAATGGCATATCGTTCTGTTGCAGGACGCTCGAGTAAGCTCGGTTCAGGCGGTGCTGAGCAGGCTAGGGGACCTGTTTCCGTCATACCCCAAATAGGCTGCCAGTAGACGTTGTAGAGTGTGTCGTAAGTTTGTACCAATCCGAGTGGTGAAGCAGCGCCACCTACACAGACGCGCTCGAGTGATTCCATCGTTTCGCCCGAAGTGCGCAGATAATTGTGCAAAGTCAGCCAAATAGTCGGCACGCCTAAACCAACAGTCACCTGTTCTTGAGTGATGAGCTCGTACATCGCAGGTCCATTCATGCCTGCGCCGGGTAACACTAGTTTGCAGCCAGACAACGGTGCAGCGTAGGGAGCTCCCCAAGCACCCGCATGATACATAGCGACCATTGGCATCAACACGGTGTCTTGGCGGAGGTCGAGCAATTCACTGCTAACCGTGGCTTGAGCGTGCAGTACCATGGCTCGATGAGAGCTCAGTACACCTTTGGGATTGCCAGTTGTTCCTGAGGTATAACAAAGCAGCGCTCCACTGTCTTCATGAATGGCTGGCCAATCATATGTTTCTGGCTGATCGCGCAGTAGCGCTTCGTAGCAATAAACAGGTAAAGGTAGGCTTTCAGCTTGTGCTGGCAAGTGCTCTTCATCGCAGAGAAAAACAATACCTTTGATAGTCGTGAGCTGACCGGCAAACTCACATACCAAGTCCGCAAAGCCGATGTCCACGAACAGCCAGGTATCTGCCGCATCTTCAATGATCCATTGAATTTGATCGGCGAAGAGCCGCGGATTAACCGTATGTATGATGGCACCGGAACCACTGACGGCATAGTACAGTTCCAAATGCCGATAGGTATTCCAAGCCAAGGTGGCGACTCGCTCACCCTCTTGCACACCCAGCGCCTGTAATGCGTGGGCAAGTTGATTGGTGCGCGCATAACAGTCTTGATAGGTGTAGCGATGAATATCTCCCTCAAGCCGACGGCTAACCACTTGTTGTTGTGGATGCCGCCGCACCGCATGACGGAGTAGATCAATAATCAATAATTGGCTCGATTGCATTGCCCCAGGTACGGTTGGGACAGACTGAGTCGTTGATTCAAACATAACGGATTACCCTACCACCAAATGAATAAGCCGATTGCCATCGCTAACCCAACAAAGGGCACGACAACAGTGACTGCTGCGACAGGCCAATAAGCAGCCTGATGGGTTTCACGACAGATTGCGCGAATGGTCGTCACTACGTAACCATTGTGCGGTAACGAGTCGAGAGCACCCGATGAAATGGCCACAATACGATGCAATTGGTCTGGATTTACGCCCGCATCAATGTAATGCGGCCCCAGCACTGGCAGCGCAATGGCTTGGCCACCTGAGGCAGAGCCGGTTAAACCAGCAATCACACTCACCGCAACGGCCGCGCCCACCAACTCGTTGCCAGGCAAACTGGTCATAAAGGCAACGGCTTCGCTAAACGCTGGGGTAATTTTGGCGATACTGCCAAAACCGACTACCGCGGCAGTGTTACCAATAGCAATGAGTGCGCCGGTAGAAGCCTCCGCAATTGCGGAAGACACGTTAATAAAGTAGCGATAGTTGATGATTGCAATCGCGAGCACACCACCGGTGAGTGCAATAATCAGAGCGTTTTGCTTGAGCTCATCATGGAAAAGAAAGCTCAGGGTCAGCACCACAATCAGTGGTACGAGGCCACTAAAGGGACTGGGTAATTCACGTTCAGCGAGCACTGGGTCACCTTCACGAACTTCAAAACGTTCGCCGTTGGCGACTGCTTTGTTGATCAGTTTTCGTAACCACCAGTAGCCAAATATCGCCATAAACACAGCGACGACTAAACTGACTTCCCACGCGGCATATGGCGAGGTGCCTAAGTATTGAATCGGGATCCAGTTTTGAATTTCGGGTGAGCCGGCTGAGGTCATGGTGAAAGTGACCGAGCCAAAGGCTAGTGCGGCAGGTATAAAACGGCGTGGTAAATCGGCGTCTTTAAATAATGATAGGGCCATTGGATAGACTGAGAAGGCCACCACAAATACGCTGACACCACCGTAGGTTAAGATGGCGCAGGCTAACACCACGGCTAAAACTGCTTGCTGCCGCCCGAGTTTACCAATAATCCAGCGTGCGACCGAGTCGGCAGCGCCAGTGTCTTCCATGAACTTACCGAATAGAGAGCCGAGTAAGAACATAAAGAACCATGCTGCGACGAAACTTGCGAAGCCATCCATATATGCGCTTACAAAATTTACATCGCCGGTGAATAGCGGGACGTTGCTGCACAAAGCTACAATGACCGCGCACAATGGAGCGCTGATGAATAAATTCATACCGCGCAGGGTCAGGACGATGAGCAGGGCAAGCCCGCCAACCAAGCCAATCATGCTTAACATGCACTACCTCGTTATCATTTTTATGTGTATCAGGTATGCCACGACCCGTACGACGTTGCTCACTATGCGCGAGGACCGCACAATTTTACATAGTACTAACGTACAGAATACAACGTGAATACTTTGCGCTAGGGTAAGCATGCCATGACCATTAGGATGTGCCAAACGGCATACAGAACAACATAACAACCCATATGAAGACAACAACTCGAATTCGGGAGAACGAGACCATGAGTCAGCCCAAGCACACACAAACATTTCGGCATTCGCTCGTAGCAATGGCTATTGCTTCGGTGGTTGCGATGCCAGCCGTTGCGCAAGAAGCCAATGCTGATAACGCGCAAGCGAATGACGACTATAAAGGTTTAGAGCGCATTGAAGTCACTGCGCGTCGCCGTACGGAAAGTATTCAAGAAGTTCCAGTTTCTGTTTCTTCGTTCAGTGCAGGTGACCTTGCTGAAATTGGCGCGGAAGACATTACCGAACTGCAACAACGTATTCCGAACACCACGTTACAAGTGAGCCGTGGTACAAACTCTACGCTAACCGCCTATATTCGTGGTGTGGGTCAGCAGGATCCACTGTGGGGTTTTGAGCCAGGCGTTGGTATCTACATTGATGATGTTTATGTTGCACGGCCGCAGGGCGCGGTACTCGAAGTGTTAGATTTAGAGCGCATCGAAGTATTACGTGGCCCGCAAGGCACGCTGTACGGAAAGAACACCATTGGTGGTGCGCTGAAGTATGTCACCAAAGAATTAACAGGTTACGACGAATTCAGCGTGGAGGGTACAGTCGGTACTTACGGTCAGAAAGACCTGAAACTATCGGGTCAGACTGCTTTATCTGACAATTTCTTTGTAGGTGGTGCCTTAGCGACATTGAACCGTGATGGTTTCGGTGAGTTCGTGAATACGGGCGATGAGAACTACAACAAAGAATTGATGACTGGTCGTGTGAGCGCGAAGTGGCTGGTTTCTGACGACGTCAGCGCCAAGTTCATGTATGACAAAACCAAAGACGATTCGAACTCAAAGGGTGGCTATCGTCTGACCTCGTCACAGTTAACTGGACAAGAACCATATCAAAGCGTGTATGACTCCAATACCGCAATGCCAGTTGAAAACCTCGTGGAAACCGAAGGTTATTCACTGACTATCGATTGGGACATCAACGAGAACTGGGCATTTAAATCGGTAACGGCCGCTCGCGAAGGTTACACCATGACCAACATCGATTTCGATTCTACCGGTGCTGGCGCGTTGCTGGTTCCTGCAGACTACGAAGATGAGCAAACGACTCAAGAGTTCCAGCTAAGTTACGCGAAAGACCGCACCACATTTGTAGGTGGCGTGTATTACTACGACGGTGAAGCGTGTGGTATTTTCGGAACTGTGTTACCGCAGTTATTGGGCGTCGGCTTAACCATTGATAACGGTGGTTGTGTTGATACCAAGAGCACCGCTCTGTACGGTCAAATTAACTATGATATGACCGATAACTTCTCCTTTACGGTCGGTGGCCGATACACCGAAGACGAGAAATCAGCGAACGTTTTAAGACAGACATTCCTTGGTGTGAAGTTCCTAGATCGCTCAGGGGCTGCGACTCTGTTATCTACGAACTCTGACTTCAGTGCTGAAGAGAAGTGGACTCATTTCTCGCCACACGCGAGCATGCGTTATCGTATTACCGATGACACTATGGTCTACGGTAGCTACAGTAATGGCTTTAAGTCAGGTGGTATTGACATGCGTGCAGACGCATCGCTCAACCCTGATGCTGTAAACCCTTACGATCCAGAAATTGTGGATACCTATGAAGCCGGTATCAAAACTGAATTCTGGGACGACCGCATTCGCTTAAATGCTGCGTGGTTCTTGTCGAACTACTCAGACATGCAGGTCACTGTGCAACGCGCAGTACCAGCGGGTGTTGCTTCACAGGTGTTAAACGCAGCTGAAGCAACGGTCTATGGTTTCGAAATTGAAGCAGTTGCCGCTGTAACTGATAGCCTGAACGTCACCGCCATGATGGGTAACGTGAATGCAGCGTTTGACTCGGTTCGCTTCTTCGACCCAGTCGCGCAAGAAACAACGGATGTGTCTGATTTGTGGTCATTTGCCAACACGCCTGAATTGGTTGCGAACTTAGGTTTCAACCAAAGCCTTGAAAATGAATATGGTCAGTGGGTTTGGTCAGGCAACATGGCGTATCGCAGTGAAACACAAATCTTTGAAGTACCATCAATGTTGGACATGGGCGGCTATAGCCTCTTCAACACCAGTTTGATGTGGTACTCCAATGACGGCAACTGGTCTGCTGGCCTGCATGTGAAAAACATCGGCAACAAAGTATACCGCTTAGCTGGTTATAACTTCGCAGCGCCACGTGACGCGAACGGTAATCGCACTGGCCCAGGTTTGGGTGGTGAAGATACTATCGTTGGTTACTATGGCGACCCGCGTACTGTCTCCCTGACTGTGGGGTATCGTTTCTAACCCCGCACAGTTGTTGCCGGAGCATTTTGCTCCGGCAATGACTGACTTTTACATTCGGACACGCTAGCATGGGGTATCCTTTTTCCAACGATCAAACCAATAACATGGCCCGTGCAATTATTGCCGACGATCATCCGTTATTCCGAGCTGCCCTCCGTCAAGCGTTGACGGAAACATTGGCAACGGACATCAAAGAAGCGGCAACCTTCCATCAATTATTGTCCATGTTACAAGCCGAGCCCCAAATCGAACTCATCTTGCTGGATTTATCTATGCCGGGGAATCGAGGTTTAACGGGACTGACGTCGTTACGCAGCCGCTATCCAGATATATTGGTGGTAATCGTATCTGCCAATGAACATCCACAAGTCATACGCCAAGCCATGGCTTACGGCGCGAGCGCTTACATCCCCAAATCAATGCCACTCAATGAGCTGCAACATGCTGTTGAAACCGTCTTAGCAGGTGATACTTGGTTACCAGAGCATTTGGTCGGTGAATTAGCTCTAGCAGAAAACGATCCTTCGGTTGAATTTGCGCGCCGTTTAGAGCAGTTAACGCCGCAACAATTTCGTGTGCTGGAATGTCTAGCCGATGGTCTTTTGAATAAGCAAATTGCTTATGAACTGAACGTGCAAGAGACAACGATTAAACAACATGTCTCCGCCATTCTGCGTAAGTTAAATGTCATCAACCGCACGCAGGCGGGCGTGGTCTTCAAGCAAATGTTAAACGCCACCGACAGCAACACCGACAATCAATCACTTCAATAATTGTTTCAGTAATCGTTTCAGTGCCACCGTTTTAATTGGCTTTGGAATAAAGGCTGCGCGCTCGGCAATGGCTTGCTCGCGTACCTGCTCGTCTGGATCCGCCGAGTTGATGATGGCAGGTAATGCCGGGTTGTTAAGCTGCGTGCGAATAGCCTGCAACGCTTGGATGCCGGTTTCGCCATGGTCGAGGTGATAATCCAAAATCAAACCATCAGGCAGCGTGCTTGGTTCACTCGGCAGATCGACAGCACCACCTGCCGTCAGCACAGTAGCTCCCCAGCTTGTTAGCAACTGCTCCATAGCAACGAGAACGCGAGAATCATTGTCGACCACCCAAAGGGTTTTTCCGTGTAAGAAATTATCGTTCGTTGCGCGACTCAACGCTGGTGCGCGCCGCTTCTGTTTCTGCCAACGTGCAACGGGTAAGCGCAGTACGAAACTCGTGCCGCGATTCACTTCAGACTGAAATTCCAGTGGGATATCGAGCAAACGGCACATACGTTCAACTATGGCTAGACCTAAGCCGATGCCCGGGTTATCACCTTTTTGATCCAGTTGATGAAACTCACGGAAAATGTTCTCGCGCTGATCCGCAGGAATGCCGCGACCGGTATCAATAATGTGGAGATCAACAGCGTTACCGCGCCGCCTTGTGCCGATCACAATACGGCCAGCATCCGTGTACCGAATGGCATTCGATAGCAGGTTTTGAACAATTCGGGATAGCAACTTACGGTCGGTATCGACCCACGCACTCGAGCTGAGGTGGCGAATTTTAATGTGCTTATCAGCGGCGATAACTTGTTGAGTCTCCACCAACGGCATCAGGATATCGTTGAGCGCGGTCACTTGTTTATTGACTGGTAGGTTACCCGCTTCGAGGCGCGTCATTTCAAGTAACATTGTTAGCAGTTCTTCGGCATTTTGGAGCGACTGTTGTAGCTGTCGAGCCAGTGCTCCGGTCTCGCCTTGTAGGCGCTGCTGCAGCATGTCACAGAACAATGTGGCGGCATTGAAAGGCTGCATCAAATCGTGACTGACTGCGGCAAAAAAGCGTGACTTACTTTGATGCGCACGTTCCTCTGCTTGTTTAGCATTCAGAAGCTCTTGGGTTCGTTCCAGAACTCGCTGCTCAAGTTCTGCGTTGATACGTTCAAGTTCACGCTGTGCTTGCACCAACTCAGTAATGTCGGTGTAGGTAGTCACGAAGCCGCCATCTGGCATGGGCGCGCCTTGTAGCTCAATCACATGTTCGCCTTGCTGACGTTGGTAGCGATAGGCGCTACCCGCCCTCAAGTACTGCAAGCGTTTCTCAATTTCGGCGTCAATATCAGCGTGCACCCCATCGCCTAGCAAACCTCGTTTAGCGTTATAGCGCAGCAATTCAGCAACTGGCATTCCCGCTTGCACAAAACCTGGTGGGTAATGGAATACTTCCAAGTAGCGGCGGTTCCATGCCACTAAACGAAGCTCTTGGTCGACCACGCTGATGCCCTGTGGAATATTCTCGACCGATGCTTGTAAGAGTTCGCGATTGAATTTGTAGAGCTGCGATGCTTGCGTCGCCCAAGTCACCACTTGCGAAATAGGTACGCCCGGTTGCTGGGTAATTGCATCGAGTAAAATTCGACTGGCCGCACTACCAATCACTGCTGCCAGTTCGCGTTCCACTCGTGCGAGTATGGGAGCGGGCACAAAATCATCGGGTGGCGCGCTATTGAGATCAATTTGTAATCGTTCCGCTAAGCGGTCCAGTTCCACCGTATCAAAAAACCGAGCCAGTACTTGGCGCAGCCGGCCCCAGTTAATGGGGTGATGCTGGTACAACTCTGGATGCCCGCCGGTAGGGTCGACAAACAATTTCGTTTGCCGCTTTTCCACCGAGTCACTGCGAAACAGTAACGAGCCCAAAATGAAGAGGGCAATATTGCAGCCCAAGCTCAGCAAAATACCCTGACTCATAGCCACGTCAGTAAGCTCTCGTTGGCTATGAATGGCGGGCGTGAGGAGATAAATCACCCACAAAGTCGTGCCAATGATAATGCCTGCTGCAGCGCCGGCTTTGTTGGCACGCGACCAGATTAAGCCGCCCAACATAGCTGGCGCCAACTGAGCCAGTAGTGCAAGTGACAGTAAGCCTGCATTCACCAACGGCATATTGGCTTCGGTCAGCTTATGAAAGCCGAATGACAGCCCAATAATCACAATGATTGTAGAGCGACGAATACCGAGAATCCGTGCCGGACTAAAGGTGAATTTTCGCAGCCGTTGATCGGTAAGGCGCAACCACAGTGGCATGATCACGTCATTCGACATCATGATACTCAGTGCCAGAGTCGCAATAATTACCATACTCGTTGCGGACGCAAGGCCACCGATAAACGCCACCAGCGTCATCAGTGGCTGTTCAGCATGCAACAGCAGGCTCAGCATAAATGTATCGCTACGGGCTGCCTCAGGCACCAGAATCAAGCCCGCTAGGGCAATCGGGAGGATAAAGAAGTTAATCGCAAATAAATACAGCGGAAAAGCCCAACGCGCCGTCCGTAACTCTTCGGGATCGTTATTCTCTATATATGATACGTGGAATTGTCGCGGCAACACGAACATTGAGATTGCGCCGAGGAGAATATGCGTCACATACACAAAGCCGCCACTCGGCAACCCAGCCATAACTTCCGCAACGCGGGGTTCTTGAGCGGCTTGTACAAACAAGTCGCCAATGCCATCGAACAACCCGTAGGTCACGAAGATACCCACCGCCATAAACGCGCCAAGCTTAACGACTGATTCAAAGGCAACAGCGTCCATTAAACCATTGTGCTGCTCAGCGAGACTCAACCGCCGAGTTCCGAACAAAATCGCAAAGCCCATCATGGCCAACGCAACCAACGCCGCAACGTCACCGAACCACGGCAGTGGCTGAGAACCAAACCCAGTCACCATGGCAAAACTGCCGGTCACTGCTCGCAGCTGCAGTGCAATGTAGGGAACAATACCCACAAGCGCTATCAACGCGACCACGACAGATAGTGTCGCATTCTTGCCGTAGCGACTGCCGATCATGTCAGCAATGGAAGTCAGGTTTTGTTGCTTACAGGCGTGCAATAGCCGCATTTGCAGCGAATGCAGGAAGATAAAAACAATGATGGCACCAACATAGGTTGGCGCCATGGCCCAACCGTAATAAGCCGACTGCGTAATAGTGCCGTAGAAGGCCCAGGTGGTGCAATGAATGCCTTGCGCAAGCGCATAACGATAGGGTTTGACTTGATTGGCCGGGCGTCGGTCACCGCGGTAGGCAATGGTATAAAGAATAGCAATATAGCCAACCGCAACCAGAACCGTGAGCCAAATAGAGAGCATTAGCGCGGCCCACCGTGTTCATGAAATACCGTCAGTGTCCACTGCCAGCGGATGGCACCTAGGCGCATGATTAGTGTTGTGAGCCCTCCAACCAAAAGAGCTAGCGCAGGGGTAAACTCCACCATCAGAACGTAGACTGAGCCGCCCACTAAACAAGTGGTTGCGTATAGCTCTCCTTTCAACACCATCGGAATGTCGCGGACCAACACATCGCGCAGCATACCTCCGAAACACGCACTCATGGTGCCCATAATCACGCAAATCACTGGCGAAAACCCTGCCATCATGGCTTTCTGTGCACCCATCACTGTGAAGAAGGCGACCCCAACTGCATCGGCAAATAACAGAGTAGTCTGATGAATATAGTCGCGGAGTCGGAGCCATAAAATAGTGAGTAAAGCCGCGATGGCAATGGTGTAAAGGTAGTTTGGGTCATGCACCCAAAATACTGGTAAATCGAGTATCAGATCGCGCAGGGTACCGCCGCCAATCCCGGTTACGGCAGCGAGGACAATTACACCAAAGCCATCCAAATTTTTGCGAAATGCCAACAACGTGCCGGCCACGGCAAAAACCGCGACGCCAAGGTGATCAACAATGTAGAGCAGAAGTTCCATGTCCATGTGTGAATCCAGGTTAGCTTCGTTGTGTAAACACTCCCTATTTAACCAGTTTTTCGTTAGAATGCCCGACTATTCGCAAAAACTGGTCGATAGGGCTTGTTTACTTTAAAGTGAGCCCCATCTCTATCCAAACTATTTTTATAAAAAGGGGACTTTCATGGATTTTCTAATCGGTACAGCCTACGCGCAAGACGCGGGTGCACAGCAAGGTGGCGGCATGGAACTTATTTTCATGTTGGTCATGTTTGGTTTGATTTTCTATTTCATGATTTATCGTCCGCAAGCAAAACGCGTCAAGCAACATAAAGAATTGATTGCCAGCGTCAGCAAAGGTGACGAAGTACTAATGAATGGTGGCATGGTTGGCCGCATCACGAAACTCAGCGAAGACAAAGATTTTATGGTCATCGCATTATCTGAAGGCGTTGAAGTGACCGTGCAAAAATCAGCAGTCACTGCGGTACTGCCGAAAGGAACCATGAAGTCTCTGTAATTAGAGCTAAGGATCTGTTGTGTTGAATAAGTTTCCGCTCTGGAAAAACCTAATGGTGGTTTTCATCATCGCGTTTGCGGCGCTGTATGCGCTACCGAACTTGTATGGTGAAGACTACGCAGTGCAAGTATCTGCTGGACGCACAGTAACCGTGAATACGGAAACTCTGGGTCGAGTGGAGTCAGCGCTGCAAACAGCCGACATCGAGATGAAAGGGATTACGCTTGAAGAAGAGCAAGTGCTCGTGCGCCTTTTCAGTGACAGTGATCAGTTGAAAGCTCGCGATGTTATTTTGCGCGAGTTAGGTACTGATTACTTCGTTGCTTTAAACCTTGCTGCTGCGACGCCAGATTGGCTCGAGAGCCTAGGTGCATCGCCGATGAAGTTAGGCTTGGATTTGCGTGGTGGTGTGCACTTTCTCATGGAAGTCGACATGGGCGAGGCGATGCGCAAAATTCTCGACCAGATGCGGGATACGGTTCGCACAGATTTACGTGAAGAGCGAATTCGTTACAGTGGTGTCAATCGCGATGGCAACGACGTTGTTATTGAACTGCGTTCGGCGGAAGATTATGCGGCGGCGGAGTCATTTTTGAACAATCAGTATCAAGGTTATACCTTGATCGATGATGAAGCGACGCAGACCATACGCTTGCGCATGACGGACGATAAAATTCGTGAAACGCAAGATTATGCGATTTCGCAAAACGTCACCATTCTGCGCAACCGTGTGAATGAGCTTGGTGTTGCCGAACCTGTCGTCCAGCGCCAAGGTTCTGACCGCATCGTGGTACAACTTCCAGGCGTCCAAGATACGGCGCGCGCCAAAGAAATTCTTGGCGCTACAGCTACACTTGAATTTCGTTTTCAAGACACAGAAAACAGTGTGTTTGATGCCGAAGCAGGACGTGTTCCATTCGGTAGTGAACTTTACCCGAATCGCAATGGCGGCAACGTCTTGTTGAAGCAAGACGTGATTCTGACCGGTGATCATATCGTCAACGCCTCATCTAGCTTTGATGAGAACCAACGCCCGCAAGTCAATATTACGCTCGATGGTGCAGGTGGTGACAAAATGTCACTGGCCACTCGAGATAATATCGGTCGTCCGATGGCAACTTTGTTTATCGAGTTTAAAGCCACAGGTGAGCGTGATGAAGAAGGTAAAATCATCTTTGAGCGCCAAGAAGAAGTCATCAACGTTGCAACCATTCAGGCGCGGCTTGGTAGTGCTTTCCGCATCACCGGTATTGGTTCTCAGCAAGAAGCTCAGAACTTATCGTTGTTGCTCCGAGCAGGAGCTTTGATTGCACCGATTCAAATTGTTGAAGAGCGCACCATAGGCCCGAGCCTTGGCGCCGAGAACGTCCAGATGGGTATTCAAGCTATCGTGGCGGGCTTCATCATGGTGATCATCTTCATGGTCATTTACTACCGCAAGTTTGGTCTTGTCGCGAATATGGCGCTGTGTGCCAACGTGGTACTGATTATCGGTGTGATGTCGATGATACCTGGTGCGACGCTCACG
The DNA here is from genome assembly GCF_048263735.1 of Pseudidiomarina aestuarii. GTDB lineage: Bacteria > Pseudomonadota > Gammaproteobacteria > Enterobacterales > Alteromonadaceae > Pseudidiomarina > Pseudidiomarina aestuarii_B. Next base: position 66,317 of record NZ_JBLXDX010000005.1, read on the forward strand.
TTGCCGGGTATGGCAGGTATTGTTTTGACGGTCGGTATGGCGGTGGATGCCAATGTCCTTATTTTCGAGCGAATACGCGAAGAAATTAAGGCGAAGCGCAGTCCGCAACAAGCTATTCATCACGGTTATGACAGTGCATTGTCTACCATTGCAGATGCCAACATTACGACTCTGATTGCAGCGATCATATTGTTCGCTGTCGGGACCGGACCGGTGAAAGGGTTCGCGGTTACGTTGGCAATTGGTATTTTGACCTCAATGTTCACTTCAATTGTAGGTACACGAGCAGTCGTGAATGCAATTTGGGGTGGCAAACGAATCGATAAGTTGTCGGTGTAGGAGAAGCAGATGCGTGAATTAGTCAAAACGGAAAATGCTCTGCCATTCATGAAGTACCGCTTCGTGTCGTGGATTTTTAGTGCCATTTTACTCATTGGTTCGATTGCTTCCTTGAGTATCAACCAGTTGAATTGGGGTCTCGATTTTACCGGCGGTACCGTTATTGAAGTCGGTTACGATCGTCCAGCGGATTTGTCTGCAGTTCGAGTAGTATTAACGGAACGTGGTTTTGGCGATGCTGTCGTCCAAAACTTCGGAACCCAAGAAGATGTGTTAATTCGGATAGAACCTCGCGAAGGTGTGAAAGCGCAGGAGCTAGGCGATCAAGTTTTGCGGGCACTACAAGAGTCGAGTGATGGCACCATTGAAATGCGTCGGATCGAATTCGTTGGTCCACAAGTGGGCGACGAATTAACTGAGCAGGGTGGCTTGGCCATGCTGACCGCATTAATTTGTATCTTGCTGTACATAGCGGTTCGGTTCGAATGGCGCTTGGCGCTGGGTGCAGTTGGGGCTTTGGCTCATGACGTTATTCTGACATTGGGTCTATTTTCAGTCTTAGGATTGGAATTTGATTTAACTGTATTGGCAGCTTTGCTCGCAGTAATCGGTTATTCCATTAACGATACGGTCGTCGTGTGTGACCGAATTCGCGAAAACTTCCGTAAGTATCGTAAAGGCACTCCAGAAGAGATTATCGACGGAGCTATTACCGACACCCTAAGTCGAACGGTTATTACCTCGTTGACCACGGTGCTGGTATTACTCGCGCTATTCTTCTTAGGTGGCCAATTGATTCACGGTTTCGCAACAGCGTTGCTGTTCGGTATCTTTATCGGTACTTACTCGTCCATCTTCATTGCGAGCGGTTTAGCGCACGCGTTGGGTATTAGTCGAGAAGATCTGATGCCACCAGAAGTGGAAAAAGAGGGCGAAGACCTCGAACCGATGCCATAGGCGAAGCAAACAGTTTATCCAGTATGGCCTTCATTGAAGGCCATATTTATTTTCACGATAAGGAGAGAATTGGATGTTAGCAGTTATTTCTCCAGCCAAGAATTTGGACTATGAGAGTGAACTTCCCACCAAAGAGTTCACGCAGCCGCGATTACTTGATGATGCAACTGCGTTAGTAGATGTCGCGCGCGAATTATCGCCGCAACAGCTCGGCAGCTTAATGTCGATTAGTGACAAATTGGCCGGTTTAAATGCTGCCCGATTTGCAGAGTGGCAGACGCCATTTGACCTTGATAATGCACGGCAGGCCATCTATGCATTTGATGGTGATGTATACGCTGGTTTGTCAGCAGAAAAGCTTGATGCCGAAGCAATTGCATATGCTCAGGAACATTTACGCATCTTGTCAGGTCTATATGGTGTACTAAGACCTTTAGATTTAATGCAACCGTATCGATTAGAGATGGGCACTAAGCTCGAGACCTCGCGAGGCAAAAACCTATACGAGTTTTGGGGCGACAGTATTACCGAGATGCTAAATAAGGATCTTGAGCAATGCGGATCAACTATACTAGTTAATCTTGCGTCTAATGAATATTTTAGTAGTGTACAAAACAAGAAACTGAACGCCGACATCATCACCCCTGTGTTCAAAGATGAGAAAAACGGCGAGTACAAGGTCATCAGCTTCTGGGCGAAGAAAGCACGTGGCATGATGGCGCGATTTATGATGAACAATAAGCCAAAATCGATTGCCGATTTGCAGAAGTTTAATGCTGCTGGTTATCGATTTAGCTCGGCAGAATCTACAGCAACAGAATTGGTATTCCTGCGTTCTGAGGCTGATCAATAAGGAGTAAGCGCATGGCGGAACATCAACACGATCGAATCGAAGAAGAAAGTGGTCGCGGCAAACTCATCTTGACCGTGATCGTTGTTCTAGCAATCGCTGTTGCTGTTGTGGGTTGGCTCTGGTCACAACAATCAGAACCGACTCCGAAGCCTGTTGATATTCCTGTTGCTGTGGAAACCGAAGAGACAGAACCTGAGCCAGAACCAGAGGTAATTGATGAGCCAGAACCAATGCCAACGGTTGAGCTTGAGTCGGAGCCACTGGTTGAACCTGAACCAGAGGTGGAATTACCCGCGCTTGGCGAAAGTACTACCGAGGTTCTAGGGTATTTGGAAACCGCTGAGCAGTCCGTTGAGCCTTTACGTAGTGAGCAACTTGTGCGGGATGCCACCGTGTTTGTTGATAATCTGCGTAACGGTGTGGTGATTCGTGATAAAGCTATTATTGAAGGACCACAGAGCCGCTTCCGCGTACTTGAGCAGAACGGCAAAATCTATGTCGATCCGCGCAGCTTTGATCGTTACAACACGGTTGTCGATTGGTTTGTGAGCCTTGATAGTGCAGTTTTAGTACAAGGACTGGATCGCTACGAGCCGCTGGTAAAACAAGCATTAGGCGAAATTGGCTACCCTGATGCGGAACCAGAAACAGTTTTAGTGGAAGCCATTGATATGCTGCTGGCGACACCGTCAGTAGGCACGGTCATTGAACTTAATGACGATAAGGTCATGTATCGTTATGCAGACCCTGAATTGGAAAGCTTGCCAGACGCGCAAAAGCAAATGTTGCGCATGGGTCCTGATAACATTCGGCGCGTGAAGCTGAAGTTGGAAAGTCTGAAAGCGGAGCTTCTGGCAGCACAATGACAGCACAGCACACGATGATCCCTGCACACTTGCAGGGAGATTTTCCGACGCGCGGAAATGCTTTTAGTCGCTGGATAGGGCGTGTTGGATTGCGCGTCTTAGGTGGCTGGCGTATTGAAGGCGAATTGCCGCGCACCCGTCAAGCCATCATTCCTGTTGCCCCGCACACCAGTAACTGGGACTTTTTTATTGGCGTGTTTGTGATGTTGGCTCTGGGTTTAAAACTTTCTTATCTCGGCAAACACACTATTTTCAGATTTCCAGTCAATGGTTTGTTGCGTTGGTTAGGAGGAATTCCAGTGGATCGCCGCTCAGCCCAAGGGGTGGTCGGTGAAATGGTGGAGCAATTCAAACTACGTTCAGAACTGGTGCTAGCGCTCTCGCCAGAAGGCACTCGCAAGAAAGTCACGGAATGGAAAAAGGGCTTTTTGCATATTGCCAAAACTACTGGCGTACCCGTTATCCCTATTGCATTGGACTTCAGCCGCAAGGTTTTGGAGATCACACCGGCTCTTCTTATCACCGGTGATATTGATACTGAATTAGAACGCGTGAAAGCAGCTGTCGCTCACGCACAAGGCAAAAATCCACAACATGCCTGAAGCAAAAATTTGTGCTATTATCGCGCCCGTTTCGTTAAGAGGAATTCATCCATGAAAGTTATTGAAGGCGGTATTGCCGCAAATAGCGCAAAAATTGCGATTGTCGTCGCTCGCTTCAACCATTTTGTGGTCGACAGTTTGCTGGAAGGCGCACTGAATACGCTGAAGCTTTATGGTCAAGTCAGCGCAGACAATATCACTGTGGTGAAAGTACCTGGTGCTTATGAAATTCCTCTGGCTACTAAAAAATTAGCCGCGACCGGCCAGTTCGACGGAATTATTGCGTTAGGCGCAGTCATTCGTGGTGCTACTCCCCATTTTGACTTCGTTGCAGGCGAGTGTAACAGCGGTTTGACGCGGGTTGGACTGGAATTTGATATACCGATTGCGAACGGCGTATTGACGACCGATACCATTGAACAAGCAATCGAGCGTAGCGGCACCAAAGCCGGCAACAAAGGTTCAGAAGCTGCCTTAAGTACGTTGGAAATGATCAACGTCTTAAAGCAGTTATAAGAGGTTATTGAATGAAACCAGCAGCACGTCGCAAAGCCCGTAAACTTGCCGTTCAAGCAATTTACTCCTGGCAATTGTCACAGAACAGCATGACCGATATCGAAGCACAGTTTTTGACGGACAACGATACCTCAAAAATTGATGTCGATTACTTTTTGGCTTTAGTTCGTGGTGTTGCAGGGCAGTCCAAGAGCCTTGATGATGCGATGACGCCTTATTTAGATCGCCCTGCTAAAGATCTCGACCATGTCGAACGTGCAGTCTTGCGCCTAGCGTGCTTTGAACTGCGTGACCGCCTCGACGTTCCCTATAAAGTCGCAATTAACGAAGCCATTGAGCTTGCTAAAGCTTTCGGTGCTGACGACAGTCACCGCTTTGTGAATGGTGTGCTAGATAAAGCCATCGACGCATTGCGTCCTGCTCGCCAGTAAGTTGATTCGACTATGGCATTCGGCGAATTCGATGTCATCGAAACCTATTTTACGCACCGCTTCGCTCAACGGGATGACGTTCAAGTTAGCGTGGGCGACGACGGAGCGATTGTCGCGATTGACCCTACCGAAGACTTAGTTATTGTTACCGACACCATGGTTGCTGGCGTGCACTTTGATGCCAACACGCCTGCTCGCGCCATCGGCCATAAAATCCTTGCGGTAAACCTCAGTGATCTCGCTGCTATGGGTGCCGAACCGCGTTGGTTTAGCCTAGCGTTGACCCTTCCTGAAATTGATGAGGAATGGCTGACAGGCTTTTCCACTGGGCTCAAGGAAATGAGCGAGTATTACGATTGCAGCTTAATTGGTGGTGATACCACACGTGGACCTTTAACGATTACGGTCACGGCTCATGGTGTGGTTCCGAAAGGCAAAGGGCTGTTGCGTAGCGGCGCCAGGCCCGGCGATTGGATTTATGTATCCCACGCACTAGGTGACGCGGGACTCGCGTTAGCGGTGCAACAAAAGCGTTTGGCTATTTCAGATCCACACTATCGCAAGGTTTGTGAACGACTCTTCTTTCCAACGCCACGGGTAGCACTGGGACAGTCATTACGAGGCATTGCCAGCAGCGCAATAGATATCTCTGATGGCCTGTTAAGTGATCTCGGCCACATTTTGAAAGCTTCTCGTGTGGGTGCGCGGCTCAGTCTGGATGAGTTACCTTTGTCGTTGCCCATGACCGAGAGTTTGTCTCAAGAACAAGCGCTAACCTTAGCGTTGACCAGCGGTGATGATTACGAGCTATGTTTTACCGTTCCGGAGAGTCAGCGTGGACTGTTTGATACCTTAGTGGCGCATTCGGCAACGAAGCCTATTTGTATCGGGCGCATTACCAGTGAGGTCAACCGTGTGGCACTCGACTTAGATGGTGAGCCGTGGCAGTTGCCAGCGGGTGAGCAGGGGTATCAGCATTTCGTCAATGCCAACGAACGAGGTGATGATGGTCAATCCTAAGGTTCATCCACGTTTACTCGTGAACCCAATCCATTTCTTGGCTTTGGGCTTTGGCAGTGGGTTGGCACGCTATGCACCCGGCACTTTCGGGACTCTCGCTGCGCTACCATTACTTTGGTTATTACATACGCAATTGAGTGTGTTCAACTATGCGGCAGTGACGCTTGTTTTTGCCGTGGTCGGTGTGTGGATTTGTCACTATACCGCGAATGCTTTGGGTGTTCACGACCATCCGGCGATTGTCTGGGATGAGGTGTGCGGCATTCTGATTGCCATGGTGGCACTTCCGCTAACTTGGTGGAATGTCTTACTAGCGTTCGCTTTATTTCGTTTCTTCGATATCGTCAAACCCGGCCCGATAGGCTGGTGTGACCGCAATTTGCACGGCGGGTTGGGTATTATGGTTGACGATATTTTGGCTGGCGTTGCCGCCGGCGCAACCTTACATCTTGGCTACGCGCTCTTGAATACGTTTCAGTAAGCCTGCGCTATCGAGTCCAAGCTCGGCGCGAATCTCGTCCTGCGTTCCATGTTTAACAAAGCTATCAGGCAAGCCACACTGCAACAATGGCAGATTAATTTGCTGTGCTTGCAGGTATTCCGCAATGGCGCTTCCCGCGCCGCCAGCAATGGCATTATCTTCAACACTGACCAGCAACGTATGGTCTTTGGCAAGAGCCTCTATGCAAGCGGTATCGAGCGGCTTCACAAAACGCATATCAATCACAGTTGCGTCGAGTTCTTCGGCACACGGCATGACATCCGCAAGGCAAGTCCCAAAACTAGCAATAGCAATGTTCTTACCGGTCCGCACGGTGCGTGATTTACCAATTTCCAAAGCTTGTAACTCAGCGTCCAATTCACAGCCACTACCGTTACCACGTGGATAACGCACAGCTGCGGGTTGCCCTAACCGATACCCGGTGAAGAGCATGTTGCGACATTCGTTCTCGTCGCTTGGTGCCATAACTACCATGTTGGGTATACAACGTAGGTAGCTTAAATCGTAGGCGCCTTGGTGTGTTGGGCCGTCAGCACCGACAATGCCCGCACGGTCAATCGCAAACAACACCGGTAAGTTTTGTAGCGCAACATCGTGGATCAACTGATCGTACGCGCGCTGCAGAAAGGTGGAATAAATGGCGACCACAGGTCGATAGCCACCAATCGCCAAACCGGCTGCAAAAGTGACTGCATGTTGCTCGGCAATAGCAACATCAAAGTATTGTTCAGGGAAGCGCTGTGAAAACTCCACCATACCTGAGCCTTCACGCATGGCTGGTGTGACTGCCATGAGTTTCGGATCATGGGTAGCCATTTCACACAACCAATCGCCAAATATTTGAGAGTAAGAGGGGGTTGCTGCTTTTTTGCTAGGTAGCGACGAAATAGCTGGGTCAAACTTCGGCACGCCATGATAGCCAATCGGATCTTTTTCGGCCGGCTCGTAGCCTTTGCCTTTGCGGGTCACCACATGCAGAAATTGTGGTCCTTTCAACTTACGCATATTGCGCAAAGTATCGACCAACAGGTTGACGTCGTGACCGTCAATTGGGCCGATGTAATTAAAGCCCAATTCTTCAAAAATAGTGCCTGGCGCGACCATGCCTTTCATATGTTCTTCGGCACGACTGGCCAAGTGGTGAATACCTGGCATGCCTTGCAATAACTTCTTACCGCCTTCGCGAATGGAGGTATAAACCTTGCCAGACAATAAGCGCGCTAGGTGATTATTCAACGCGCCGACATTCTCCGAAATGGACATGTCGTTGTCATTTAAAATCACCAGTAAGTTCGGGTCGATATCACCGGCATGATTGAGTGCTTCAAATGCCATGCCTGCAGTCATTGCGCCGTCACCGATGATCGCGACCACTTTTTGTTGGGTCTGTTCGCGCTCAGCGGCAATCGCCATCCCGAGTGCAGCGCTAATAGATGTGCTCGAGTGACCTACACATAGAGTGTCGTACTCGCTCTCTTCACGCCATGGGAACGGGTGCAAGCCATCTTTTTGACGAATGGTGTGCAGTTGCGCCTTGCGGCCGGTCAAAATTTTATGGGGATACGCTTGATGACCAACGTCCCAGACTAATTGGTCATAGGGCGTGGTATAGACATAATGCAATGCGACAGTCAGCTCAACGGTACCTAAACCTGATGCCAAATGGCCACTGCTACGACTCACTGAATTTAACAGAAATTCACGCACCTCCGCGCAAACTTGCGGGAGCTGACGCTCTGAAAGTTCACGTAGATCGGCTGGGACGTCAATTGCATCCAACAGTGGGTATTGCGTTGCTGGATGACTGCCAGATTCTGTCATATCGTTAATGATCCCGATTTAATAAAGCTTCTGCAAAGCTTTCCAATGTCTGGGTATTGTAAGGGATTCTGCTCAGGGCATGAAGTGCTTTCTGGTGCAGATTATGTAAGCACTCTTGTGCTCCGGCTAATCCTAATACACTTACATACGTTGCTTTGTTCGCTGCGCGATCACTGCCTTGAGACTTGCCCAGAGCAGTCGTACTGCCAGTGACATCGAGAATATCGTCTTGAACCTGAAAGGCTAGTCCCAAGTAATCCGCAAATGACTCAAAATCTGTGCGCCACTGCTGCGCATCTGCGTCACCAGCGAGCACGCCGAGGGTCACGGCACAACGAATAAGGGCACCGGTTTTATGGCGGTGAACTCGTGCCAATTCGGCCTCAATGAGCTGTTTCGCTGTGGCATCCAGATCCAATGCTTGGCCCGCACACATACCGCGATCTCCGCTGGCAATTGCCAACGCGTTGACCATCGCCAGTTGCGCTGTCGCGGAAACGGCTAAACCGGGAGTACTGAGAATTTCGAACGCGAGCGATTGTAAGGCATCACCAGCAAGAATCGCTGTTGCCTCGTCAAATGCGATGTGACAGGTGGGCTGTCCACGGCGCAGTGTATCATCATCCATAGCGGGCAAGTCGTCATGGATGAGGGAATAGGCATGAATACATTCAACGGCAGCGGCTGCGTGATCTAATACGCTCTCATCAGCATGACAGAGCTGGCCAACTTGATACGTCAAAAAAGGCCGAACGCGCTTGCCACCTAATAACAACGCGTATTGCATGGCTTGATTGAGAGTCTCAGCTGGGCGGTCTGTACGTTCTAATGATTGCGTTAAAAAACTATCGACACGCTCTCTGGCTGCGGCAAGAACAGCGTTTAGGGTCACACGTCATCCTCTTGGCTGGCACGTGCTGCTTCGGTAAAAGGCTCGAGAGTCTCGCCTTGTTGTTGTTGCAACAATTGGCTGACTTTCTGCTCGGCTTGTTGCAGTTTTTGCTGGCTCACTCGTGACAACGCAATGGCACGTTCGAATTGCTGTAATGCCCCCTCTAGCGGCATATCGCCCTGCTCAAGCTGCGCAACAATCTGTTCAAGCTGCTGCATGGCCTGCTCAAAGGTGAGTTCGTCAGCACCTTTTTGGGGTGACGCAGTTTTAGTCGTTTCTGCTGAAATGTCTGCCATTCGGGATATCCCCTATATTCGTTAGCGTCAGGCGCTTTGAGGCGCACAAATTACCGCGATTCCGTGACTCGGTCAAATCCGCTATAATACCGCCCTTTTGCGCCGGTGTAAGGGTTTTCGGGCGTAAAACAGAGTCAATGCGAGAAAGAGTACCTTACTATCATGAAATTTATTATTCGCTTGCACGCTGAGATCACCATTAAAAGTAAAGGCGTTCGTAAGCGTTACGGCAAAGTTTTAGTCAATAATTTGAAAAGCATCTTGCGTCAGCAACAACTGCCCGTCACAGTTAAGTGGTGTTGGGATCGCATTGAAATTATCGCAACCGAAGCAGCTAGCGTTGAACAGCATGCCAGCATTGAGCAGCACCTCGTTCGGGTCTTGCAGGATGTCCCGGGCATTGCTTGGTTTAGTCAGTCATTCGAACAACCACTCGAGTCACTCGAAGCCATTGCCGATTTGACCGTTGCAACTTGGGGGCAAAGCATCGCAAACCGTTCGTTTGCTGTGCGAGTGAATCGCAAAGGCGAACACGATTTTAGCTCACAAGATGTGGCGAAGCTGGTTGGTTCGCGATTGTTAGCAGCAACGCCGAGTGCACGAGTGAATTTGAAACAGCCGGAAATTGATGTTCGGCTTGAAATTGATGGTAATACGGTACGAGTGTTTGGCGATAAGCTAGCTGGACTTGGCGGATTCCCAATTCCAACACAGGAAACAGTAGTTAGCTTGTTGTCCGGTGGCTTTGACTCCAGTGTCGCCAGTTTCCAATTATTGCGACGCGGCGCCCGTACCCATTTTTGCTTTTTCAATTTGGGCGGTGCGCAGCATGAAACCGGTGTGCGTCAAACGGCTCATTATTTATGGCAACGCTATGCTGCATCGCATCCGCTGAAGTTTGTGAGTATCGACTTTGCACCGGTTGTGGAAGAGATTTTAGAGCGCGTTGACACAGGTTTAATGGGTGTGGTGTTGAAACGTCAAATGTTGCGAGCTGCAGAAATCGTCGCGGATCGTTTGAACGTATCTGCTTTGGTAACTGGTGAGGCGCTGGGCCAAGTTTCCAGTCAAACCTTGAGTAATTTGAGTGTAATTGACGAAGCTACTGCGAAGTTAGTGCTGCGTCCGCTCATTACCATGGATAAACAAGAGATTATTAACATTGCGCAACAAATTGGAACCGCAGATTTAGCTAGAAGTATGCCAGAATATTGTGGTGTGATTTCGGTGAAGCCGAATGTCAAAGCCGGCAAACAGGCGGTACTGGAAGCTGAATCGACGCTGGATAGTAGCTTAATTGAGCGTCAGGTATTGGCGGCGAATGTAGTTGGAGTAAGCTCACTGGGTGAGCAACTTGCGAGTCAGGTGAGTGCGGTAGAGACGGTCGATTCAGTGCCTCAGAATGCCGAAGTCATTGATATTCGCAGTGCTGATCAACAGGAAGCGAAGCCATTAGATGAGCTGCAATTAGGCGCTCCGGTGCAACACATACCGTTTTTTAAATTAGCACGTCGCTTTGCCGAATTAGATAGGCAAAAAACCTATCTACTGTATTGTGACCAAGGTGTGATGAGTCAATTACAAGCTTTATACTTGCAAGAGCAAGGTTACTCGAACGTTGCGATCTTGAAGGTTCAGCTTCATTCTTAAAGGGTGCAGTAAGCTGCAAGGAAGGTGTCATGTCAAAGCGATTGTTCGCTCGGTTGTTGTTTTTATTGGTGTTGATCGGGTTGTCGGTTGCTTTTTTGGTGCAAATCCAAGCAAACGCGGTACCACGTTTTGAACATTTAGATAAAGTAGTGCACTTCGTTGCATTCTTTATTTTGGCCTGGACCTTTCATCGTGCATTCCCCATTCCTTGGTGGCTCGCCGTCATGATACTAACCGGTTATGGTCTCGCGATTGAGTATATCCAAGGATTGATGCCGTATCGGTCAGCCAGCGGTTGGGACTTAGTGGCAGATGCCGCCGGTGCCGCAACATACTATCAATGGGCGCTGTGGCGTCATCACCGCAATAAGTCTAAGCGAGTGAACGAAGAAACGGACTAACGTTTCTTCGCTTTTGATTTGGCTTTTTTCGCTTTTTTCTTCTTCGCTGCACCTGGGAATTTATATTGTGGTTTCAATTCCGCAATAACGCGTCGATCGATCTTCGCTTTCTGATAACGCTCAATTCGACTCAATAATTGTGCGTCATGCGCTTCCACAATATTGACTGCAGTACCGGTTTTACCCGCTCGCGCTGTGCGCCCAATGCGGTGTAAATACACATCTGCTTGTTTTGGCAGATCGAAGTTAATGACCACTTCAATATCATCAATATCGAGACCACGTGCTGCGACATCGGTCGCAATCATGGTGCTGTTATCGAACTTTTCCATGCGCGCGATGATTTTTTGGCGCTCATCTTGCGGCATATCACCACGTAAGGTGAGGTTTAGAATACCGGCGCTTTGCAATTGTCCAGCCAAGGTATCGACGCGCTCACGGGTGCGCACGAAAATCACCCGACGGCCGGGGAAATCCTGCAAAATACGAATCAGCAATTGCAATTTGTGCTCATAGGTATCGGCTTGATACCAGCGCTGCAGAATCTTTCCTTTCTCACGCTTGGATGGCTCAATGGTTAAAGTGATGGGGTCTTGTTGCAGTTCTGCTGAGAAAGAGCGTACGCCTGGGGAATCTAAGGTGGCGGAAAACAGCAACGTTTGCTTGAGTCCTCGCGCTTCGTTGACGAGTTGTTTCACCGCGGTAGCAAAGCCCATATCCAGCATGCGGTCGGCTTCGTCAATAATCAGACATTCAACCAGCTCGAGGTTGCAGCGGTCGGCACTGATTAAATCGAGCAAGCGGCCCGGCGTTGATACCAAAATGTCGTGGCTTGCTTCCAGAGTTTCATGTTGACTGCCGTAATTGACACCACCGGTCACGAGAATTGATTTCAACTCAGTCGTTTCAGCAAAGGCGTCCGCTTGTTCCCAGATTTGTTGAGCAAGTTCACGAGTCGGCGCCAAAATGAGCACACGAGCAGGTCCTGGCTGACGGCGTGGGTAGTCGAGCAGATGCTGGAGTGCCGGAAGCAAAAACGCGAGTGTTTTACCGGTGCCCGTTGGTGAGTTCACGAGTAAATCATGACCTGCTAAAGCTTCAGGAATGACCGCCTGTTGAACCTTCGCAGGTTTATTGATTTCAGCGCCAAGTAAAACGTCAATCAACGCTTCATCTAATTCAAGATCATCCCAGTCGGGTGTCATCACATTTTCCTGTAAACTAGTGCGCACAACCACGATGACCGAGCGCAATGATTCATTATGAGCTTTCAATGTCGGCAATTTTACCTGAAAGATGATCGCTGTGCGATGAAAGTTAGCACGGATAGTCTGCTTTTAGGCTCCTGGGTTGCCGTAGAGCCAACTACTAGCTGTATTTTAGATGTCGGCACCGGTTGTGGCATCTTGGCTTTAATGATGGCTCAGCGCACTGCTGAGCAGGCACAGATCGAAGCCATTGAGCTTGACGCAGAGGCCGTTCAGCAAGCTCAAGAGAATATCGTCGCCAGTCCGTGGCCCGCAAAAGTTCAGTGTACGCAAGCCGATTGCTTCGCGTGGCAACCGCAACAACCCGTCGATCTGATCGTCTGTAATCCACCGTACTTTACCGCGCACTTAGCCAGTCAGCAGGAGCAACGACGTTTGGCGCGGCAGGGGACGCAACCCTTAACCGCATGGTTGGCGCGCATGACCACATGGTTGAGTCCACAAGGACGAATTGCATGGATACTGCCATTAAGTATGGAAACGCGACTAGAAGCACCGAGTGAGTTGTCACTACGTCGCCGTTGTGAGGTGGCAACTGTCGTTGGGAAACCGGCAAAACTGGTGTTACTGGAATGGACGAATGAGACCGTTGAGTGCAGACACGAGTCGTTGTCGATTCGAACTGCGGACGGTGATTATGCAAATGAGTTTCGACAACTCACCAGCGCCTTTTATCTCGCTGGTGAGCACCAAACTTCCTAATCAAGCTTATTCTAAACCGAGCACTTTCTTACCTTGTGTGAACGTAATATCCACCGGAATTGACGCGGCTGAGAGTCGATCTAAATCAGCTTGCAGCTGCGGATTCACGTTACCCATGGTATCGAACAACTCACTCACGCCGGCGTAGTTACCGTCGCCCTGTAAGGTCAGGATATCGGCTGACAGGTCGTTCATAGCGGTGCGCATGGCATCCATATTGACTGCATATTGACCTTGGTCATTGCGTGTAAAGGCACCGGCTTCAGCAAAGTAGTTGAACCGCACCATGTTGGCGCGACCATGCGCACTCGAGGCACCAAAGCGTACTGAACGGAAAATCCCCGCTAAGAAGGTGGTGTAATAGTCTTCCAACTGACCTTCATCCAGAACACCTTGCTCAAGCAGCTGAGTGACCATGTACAAGCCAAGAATATCTGCCTTACCTTCTTCCAAAGGTGAAGCAAACTCTTTCAGCGCTTCGCGAACCGTGCCTTCGCTACCCACTAAGTTTTTAATCCCCAAACCGTGCGCAACTTCATGAAACATCGTGTTCGCAAAGAAAGCATCAAATGTGATGTGCTGGCGTTGCTCAGGGACGATTAACTCATCGGCAATCGGCACCAAAATTTCATCGAACTTCGCGCGCATGGCGTTCTTCAATTGCGACCTGCGTGTGCCTTTGGCGAGTTGAACTTCCTCGTCATTCGGTAGGTTCACCGCAATGGTTTTGCTACCGGCATTGGAATGGCCTGCGTAATAAACCACGTCATAGGCATTCAATTGCGCACCAGAGCCGGGGACTTCCGCTTTGTAAGCCTCGTCGACTGGCAAGCCTTGTTGCAGCGCGGGTAAGTATTCTGCGTACTTGGCGAGGCGCTCACTCCATGCCATATCTTTGATCAGCACATAGGATTCAAACCCAGCGCGATAGCCGTACAACTGATCTTCATAGGTTTCAATCGGGCCAATGATCACGTCAATCGGGTTATCGATCAGATCCATCCAAGCATAATCGGAAGCCTGATATTCATTGCTAAGCAGTGCATCTGCGCGCATCCGCAAATAGTCGGCAAAGCCCTCATGGTCGGCAAAGTTGGCCGCTTCTCGGAGTAAGTCTGCAGCGCGCTGTAGTTCAGGGGCAAAGGCTTCATTGTACGGAATGCTGTAAAGCTCGCCTTCATCGTTGCGACGCACTAGGGTGTACAAATCAACTTTGCCGGCGAAGTCAGCAGCTTCGAACTCTGCTTTCGACATATCGGCTGGATAATAATTGGCACCAGCAGGCTTCGGCTCAACGTTCGTTAAGAACGGGGTATTACTATCGAGTCGATCCCAGGGGCCATAATTGATCATGGCGAATTTACGTACCTTCGGATCCGCGAGTTGCCCCAGCAACTCCATGCGGTCACCCGGGTACGCTTGGCGCCAAAACAATTGGTCCATAATTTCAGAGGCATCAATCAACAAACCAATCATGGTGCGCTGGTTGTCACTCAAATGAGTGAGATCAGCGGTCAAATCGACATTGGTATAAATGTCGAGACGATCTGCTGCATCAGGCAATAGCTGATACGTCGAGGTCTCAGCTGTGACCGCTTCAGTTGTGGTCGATTGTGGCTGTGACTCTTGACTACAGGCACTGACCGTTAAAGCAGAGAGCACCGCAAGAGCGAGTAGATTTTTGTTATTCGTTAATTTCATGACTGGCTCATTCCGTAGTTGAAAAAAGGAGTGTCCTTACTCTAGACCCTCTTGCGACTGAAATAAACTCACTAGCGCAGGAAATAATTCATGGAGTTCACCGGACAGCAGAGCAAAGTCAGAATCGATTTTTTCAGCACTCGAAATATTCGAAATCTTTTCTTGTTCGTCGGTCAGTCGATCGGTCGGCTTTAAGCGTTTAATCGAACAATCGGCTTCCATGACGAAGCTCAGACGGTCGGCCCAAATGAGGCCTAGTTTGGTGACTTGCTTACCATGTTCGAGGTGATTCTTGATTTCGGTACTGGTGAGGTCAATTTGTCGTGCCCGCACCACACCACCTTCATCAATGGTATCACGCAGTTCCAGTTCGTCACCGAACTCGAAATCACCAGGAATGTGAGAATCGCGCAACCACTGAGTAAAGAATAATTCTGCGGAATCACTGCTAAGCCAGGGTTTGACTGGCAAAGAGCCAAGCGAACCGCGCAACAAGGCTAAGAAGTTTTCTGCTTTGGCGGCGGTACTAGCGTCCACAATCACCACTCGGTGCTGCATGTTAATCATGCCCCAGGTGCTTGAAAATTTTGTGAATGCTTGTGGCATCAACCGATGAATAATGTCTTCTTTCATGGTCTGCTTTTCTTTGGCACCCACTTTGCGGTCTTGCTCCGCTTCGATGACCTGTAGCTGCTGCTCAAGCTCACCATTGATAACGGCAGCAGGTAACACGCGCTCTTCTTTGCGTGCACAAAACAGCGAGTGATCACCAATGCGCAGCACCAGTTGGTCGTTGTTTGTGCCGAATGGCGATGACCAGCCAAAACTAGCAAGTTCTTGGCGACCGCAGGGCTGGAACTGTTCAGCTTCCAGCGCCGTATCGAGGTTTTCTGGCAAAACGAAATCGTCTGCTAGGGTGTAGATACGCAGATTACGAAACCACATAAAAGTCCTTATTTATCTTCGTTACTTTGTTGAGTCGATGAATTGCATGGGCATTTCGAACGTGTATTTGAGTCCTTTGCCCGGTGCGGCGTCGGCATGAATGACACCGTTGAGTGTTTGGGTTACCAAGTTACGCACAATGTGCGTGCCTAAGCCAGTACCACCTTGTTGACGGCGAGTGGTGAAGAACGGGTCAAAAATCTTCTCGAGTTGTTCTTGAGTCAAACCTTTGCCGTTATCCGAGTAGTCAAAGTGCAGTTTATCGCCATCACGTCGCGCTTGAATGATGATTTCACCTCGTGATTGATTCTCAAAGCCATGAATCAACGAGTTTTGAATCAAGTTAGTAAAAATCTGTGCAATGGCGCCCGCAGGACAGCGAATGGTGATGGCTGAGTCGATATCCAACTGAATCGCATGTTTGGAATTTTTAAAATGTGGCTGTAATGCCTGAATCACATCTTGCAGATATTTCTTCAGATTAATCTCACGCACGGCTTCAGAGGTTTGGTCGACGGCAACTTGTTTAAAGCTTCCGATCAAATCAGACGCGCGAGTCAGATTGTTTTCGAGTAGTGTCAGGCCTTCATCACTTTCTTCAAGAAAGGCAGCGAGCTGAGCTTGCGTCAGGTTCTTATCTTTCAAGGACTGTTGGAGTTGGTTGATGCGGTCACGAATAAAGGTCGCTGCGGTAATACTGACACCAATGGGGGTATTTACATCATGCGTAATTCCGGCAACCAGACCACCGAGAGATGCCATCTTCTCCGATTCAATCAACTGCGTTTGCGCGCGTTCCAATGCAGATAATGAGTTTTGCAGACGGGTATTGGTCTCTCGCAAGTCACGCTCAATTTCTTGCCGCTGGCGAATTTCGCGTTCGAGTTTCTCTTGCCGCGCTTCGAGCTCTGATTTACGCCGCTCCAAATCCACCAATACCCCACTGAGACTCGATGTTTTGCGGGCAACTTCTTGCTCGAGAATGGCGTTCTGATCATCTAACTGTCGATTCACCTGCTCGAACTGTTGTTGTGTGCGGGTGAGGTCGGCTTGATAGTCAGCCAAATTATCAAGCAGTTGGTTATAGGCTTGCTCAATCATCGTAAACTCACGATTCCGTTGATTCTTCAAATGAATCTTTGAGCGCGGTAAATCTTCTAGTCGGAACTGACGAATTTGGTTGGTTAAATCGAGCATCGGCCGGTTCAGCATGCGGTTGAACGCCAAGCTAAAAAGTAAAATCAGGAAAGTACTTTTCACCAGCGCGCTGCCAAAGATGAAGTATAAAGTGACTTTGATTCGGTCAATGGCAATATCTCGGGTCGAGAAGAGCGTCACATCACCCACTTGTGTCGAGTTACCTGAGAACTCAAATACCAACGTTGAGAAGTAGCCGAATAGCCCCTCACGTTCAGCGAGCGTGTAGCTCTCCATCGGCTCTTGCGGCAAAATACTCAGAGGGCCGGTGCGGCCAAGGTTCGCCAATACGGCACCCGTATCATCACGAATCACTACACCGGATATAGCGGGAATACTGATCAATCCCTGCGCAATAGCATCAATTTGTGGGTAATTGTACTCCCACAATGAACGTCCCAGTGAGTTACTAAAGGTCGCTTGTTGGTTGCGCAACTCTTCAACCAATAAATCTTGGGTATCGTAATATTCGCCAACCACTTGGACACCCGTCACTAACACTGTCAACACGAAGTAGACAGAGAGAACGCTGGTCAACAGTGACTTGGAAATACTGGTGGTGGTCATTAATGTCTCGCAATAGGCTTGCGCAAAAGGTACTGGATTCAGCGCAAATCCGCAATAACAACTCGTCGTCGCAAGTTGTCACAAAGCATTCATATCGGTGTCACCCCGCTGTCACATAACGCACTTAAAGTTCACCGCGTAACTTTTTACATACGTCTTACTTTCTCAACGGAGACCGATATGAAACGCACGAATATTTTTGCTCTGAGCGCTGTAACCGCAGCATTATTCCTCGCTGGCTGTGGTGGCGACATCAACTTGACTCCGACGTCTATCGACAACTCAGTCGATAACTCAACCAATAACTCTGGTGGCGGCGGTGCAACCAACAACTGTGCTTCTTATGAAGTTGATGGCACCAGCGTACAAGGTGAGAAGATTGGTGCAGATTGCGTCTACCCACGCAGCTTCTCGACTCCAGAAGATCCAGTTGTAATGGACATCCGCTTGGTTGAATTGCCAGGTGGTGCGCATATCTTCCCAAATGGCTTATATATTGGTGAAAACGTTGAAGCAACCGCTGATGTGAACCGTGAAGGTCCAACATTGACTATTGATGCTGGCGCAACTCTAGCGTTTGAAGATGGTGACTCATTCGTTCGCATCGCTCGTGGCGCGAACATCGAAGCAAACGGCAACCGTAATGCCCCAATCACATTCACTTCTGTGCAAGAACTCGACAACCAAATAACCAACCCGAACGCTCGTGGTTTGTGGGGTGGCTTGGTGATCAACGGCTTCGGAATTTCGAACAAATGTGATCAAAGCGATTTAGCGAACTGTGTACTTCAAGGTGAAGGTGGCGCAGGTTTCTATGGTGGCGACGACAACGAAGATAACTCAGGTTCAATTCGCTATGCTTTAGTTAAATACGCTGGTTATGAAGTTTCTTTAGACAACGAATTGAACGGTATCACGTTCAACGCAGTAGGTTCTGGTACTACACTTGAGTACATCCAAGTTCACAACAACTTGGACGACGGTATCGAGTTCTTCGGTGGCGCTGCTAACGTGAAAAACGTGGTTCTGACTGGTAACGACGATGACTCGTTAGACTGGGCTGACGGCTGGCAAGGTAAAATTCAATATATCTTAGTGAAGCATGCGGATGACCGCGCAAACCGTGCCATTGAGGCAGACGGTAATAGCGGTAACAACGACGCAACGCCATTCTCTAACCCAATTATCGCAAACTTCACCTCAATCGGTTCATTGACGGCGACTGACGGTTCAGACGAGTCTGAAGGTGTGTTGCTCCGTGAAGGTACTCGCGGTGCTTTGTATAACTTCTTGATTACCGATGCGCGCGGCGAGTGTTTGGAAATTGACCAAGCAACCACCTTAGCAGCGGCGCAAGCAGGCGATTTGTCGATTGAAAACTCCATCATTGCTTGTAGCGAAAACTTCGCTGACCAACCAACACAAGATTGGTTCCAAAGCTATCCAACGAACGTGACGCTGGATGAAATGGCGACAGTGTTAAGCTCAGGTTATGTTACTGCAAGCACTATCACTGACGCTTCAGGCGCTGAAGTAACCGTCACACCTAAATCTGATTTGAGCACCATCGACCCATTCTTTGATGATGTTGATTTTATCGGTGCAGTAAGTGAAGACGACGATTGGACTAACGGCTGGACAGTCGGTCTGCGCGACTAATCAAAGGAATATTCTGCACACGGACGTGCAATCTCTTTGAATCATCAAGATTAGTCTACGCATACGGAGTCTCTCATGAAAAAGCATGCCGTTTTAACCAAAAGCAAGGTTGGGATTGCTGTTGCAATAGCACTCTCTACCCAGCTTGCGGTTGCTCAAGAAGCAGCTACAGACGCCGCAAGCGCTGAAACCATTGAAGAAGTGGTCACTACAGGCACGCGGTTACAAGGATCGGCCGCAGCAGTTGTCGAAGAACGTAAAGCTCAGGCTTTCGTTGCCGACATTTTGGGTGCCGAACAAATTTCGCGGACTGGCGACAGTGATGCCGCCTCTGCATTACGCCGTGTCACCGGCCTTACGTTGGTAGATGGCAAGTTTATCTATGTTCGTGGTTTAGGTGAACGATACTCGAGTACGCAGCTCAACGGCGCGTCTGTGCCTTCGCCCGATCCGACTCGAAACGTCATTCCACTCGATATGTTCCCAGCGAGCATTATTGAGAGTATGTCAGTACAGAAGTCGTACTCGCCGGATATGCCAGCAAACTTTGGTGGTGGTAACGTCGACATTCACACCGTTTCTATTCCTTCCGACCAAGTTTTTGAAGTATCGATTGGCACGGGTTGGGATTCCAACTTCAGTGACGATGGCTTGACCTATGCAGGCGGCGGTAGTGACTGGAAAGGCACCGACGACGGCTCACGTGCGTTATCGGGTGCGATGGCCTCAGCTTTGGCGCGCTATCAAGAAAACATCAATGCTGCGAATATTGCGAATGTTGATGGTATTTCCATTGCTGACGCGCAAGCAATCAACCGCAGCCTAGCAGCATCATTGAATACGCAGAACGAAGTCTATACCAAAAGCCTGAGCCCAGATATCAAAGGCTCAGTGAGTTTTGGTGATAGCTACGATATCTACGACGATTGGACTTTTGGTTTCCTTGCTGGCGTTGACTATGACAACAGCTGGTCAAATAGCGAAGAGACTGAGAAAGTTCTCGGTATTGCCGATGGTCAATCTGTTGTCATTCAAGATGGTGCTTCACGAGTTACCGCAAACACGGTTGAACTCAGCGGTATTTTGAATTTTGGTTTGCAATACGGTGATTACCATAAAGTAGAAACATCAACGATATTCCTGCGCAATACGCAAGATCGCGTAGAGCAGGGTGGTGTTGAAACTGCAAACTCAATTACTGAAAGTAATTTGTCATTCTTCGATACAGACATTCGCTACGAAGAGCGTGAATTATTGACCAACCAAGTGCGTGGTTCACATTTCTTCCCTGAGTTGTGGAATATCGCGGTGGATTGGCAGTATGCAGAATCTGAAGCCAGTCGCTATGCGCCAGGTGAAATATTCTATCGGCAGATTAGCAATCGCGACTTAGGCGATGGTGTTGGTGATCTAGCGTTCCAACAAACGCGTTCAGCCACCACGCTGCAGTACCAAGAGCTGCAAGATGACGCACAGGATTGGCGCGTTGATGTTGAACTGCCATTGTATTTCGATGCGGTTGAAGTGTTAGTTCAGGGCGGTGGTCAGCTCTCGAAGAAGGCACGTTCATCGTTTTCGCGTCGCTTCGCGATTTCGGCTGAAACAGTCGCCAATGACGCGTTGCAGGGCGTTGGCTATGATGAGCTGTTCAGCGATAGCAACCTAATCGATGAAGACTTCGGCTTTCAATTGTTCGGTGCACCGACAGCAACTGACCCGAACTACCTTGCCGCACAGCAGGTTGAAGCGGGCTATGGTTTGCTCGATATCAATCTGAATAATGATTGGCGGGTGAGCGGTGGTTTGCGCTGGGAGCAGTACACGCAAGTGGCGGCACAGCTCGATATTCGTAACATGACGTTCATTGGTGATGTTGCGGAAGCTGGACGTATTGAAGACGACATCTACGGTAGTATTGCGTTGACGTATCAATTGAACGACGAAATGCAATTACGCTTTGGTTACGGTAGCACCGTGGTGCGTCCAGACCTGCGTGAGTTGACTGAAGTCTTGTTCGTTGACCCAATCACCAACTTCAAGGTCCGTGGTAACAGTAACTTGTCGACCACTGATATTGATAACTTTGACATGCGTTGGGAATGGTACCTGCCAGCTGGCGAAAACTACTCGGTTGGTTTGTTCTATAAAGATCTAGCGAACCCGATTGAAGCCGTTGAAGCCAAAGGTACGGACTCAGACCGCGTTATTACTTTCTTGAACGGTCAAGCCGGTGAAGTTTACGGTGTTGAATTTGAATTCTTGAAAGATTTGACTGGATTACGTGATGGTTTATTCGTAAGCGGTAACTTGACGTTATCGGATTCGGAAATCAGCATCGCGAATACGGGTAACGTCGAATTGACCAATAACACTCGTCGCATGACAGGCCACTCTAAGTACGTTGCTAACCTACAGTTCGGTTACGACTCTTTGGATGGCGAGCATAGTGCATCATTGATTTACAACGTCGCGGGCGAGCGGATTGCCTTCGCTGGTGTGAAACAAGGTGAGTTGGGTATTGGCGACGCGTTCGAGCAACCATTCCATAGCTTAGACTTAGTTTATACTTGGTATCCTGACTTTAACTCCAATGTAAAACTGAAAGTTCAGAATTTACTGGGTGACGATGTCTCCATTGTACAAGATGGCATCACCATTCAAGAACGTTCAGTCGGCACTGGCGTGAGTGTGGAATACAGCTACTCCTTTTAATTCAGAATGTAGTTAGTTGAAAGGGAGCCAGACGGCTCCTTTTTTCATGTTGAGCCCTTGCGACTCTTGGTTTATCGTGTCTGCAGGAAACAACCTCAGTAACAGCAGGTGAGAAAAGCATGGATTCAATAGCGCAAGTACAAGCTTGGCTCAGTGAGCGACCCGATATGGAAACGCTCGCTTATTTGGCATTACTGTTGGTTGGCGCTTGGGTCGCCAACTTTATCGTCAAAAAGATACTGCTGCGCGGTGCCCTGCGAATCCTGTCATTCACTCCGGTTGGTAAAGATCGCCAGTTGTTCGAGCGAAATGTCATTGCGCGCCTAGCCAACGTTGTTCCAGCGTTGGTTATCTCCCATTGGATTATCGAAGTTCCGAACTTGGCGGAAACCGTGGCGATTGTTGTCGATAACGTCGCCATAGCATTCATTATCTTGACCGTTGCCCGCTCGATTAGTGGTGTATTGACAGTCATCAATACCTTTTATGAACGCGGCGAAGACGCACATTTGCGGCCGATTAAGGGGTATATCCAAGTGGTTAAGATTGGCATTTATGCCATTGCAGCCATTTTAGTCATTGCCGCGTTAATTGATAAGTCGCCAGTAATACTCCTCTCTGGTTTAGGTGCTATGGCTGCCGTGGTCATGTTGGTGTTCCAAGATACGTTATTGTCGCTGGTCGCGAGTGTGCAAATCACCTCAAACGACATTATTCGGGTGGGTGATTGGGTCGAAATGCCGAACCTCAATGCCGATGGTGATGTCATTGATATCGCGTTGCACCAAGTGAAAGTGCAGAACTGGGATAAAACCATCACCTTTATTCCAACCAAACGGTTTATCTCTGATCCCTTCAAAAACTGGCGCGGTATGCAAGAGTCCGGTGGGCGCCGGATCAAGCGCAGCCTGTTCCTAGATCAGCAGTCGATTCACTTTCTCAGTACCGAAGAGCGCGACAAACTGCGCCGTTTCCGACTATTGCAGGACTACTTGAAAACCAAGCAAGAAGAGATTGATGCTTGGAACCAAGAGCTCAAAGATGCTGGCAAAGAGCCCGTGAACACCCGACGGATTTCGAACATAGGAACCTTCCGCGCTTATGTTCTCGAGTATCTGAAGAGTCATCCGCACATTCATCAAGACATGACATTGATGGTGCGGCAGTTAAATCCGACCGCGGACGGCTTACCGCTAGAGGTATATTGTTTCACCAACACCATCAAATGGACTGAGTATGAGCAGATTCAATCTGACATTTTTGACCATTTGTATGCCATTGTGAGTGAGTTTGGCTTGCGGGTATTCCAGCATCCAAGCGGTGTTGACATGCGCACTTTAGGTGAAGCTTTTAGTGCGCAGCGTGAAACCGAAAAATCCGAACAAAAACAGTCATAAAGACATTAAAACAGCATAAAAGTGTCACATTGACACATAACTGAAATAAAGCAGTCACCAAGCTGTCACACAATTGCCGTATTGTGCACTCCATCATTCATCACGATATGTAGGGTGTTGCCATGCGGCTTGTGTCTATTCCTTCTGTGCTGGTGCTGACGCTGTTTTCAACAGCAACAGTATTCGCGCAAGATCAGTCCCTCGAACCGGTTGTGGATGCTGCCAGCACCATCAACCAATCTGCGAAAAGCTCGCAACTCAAAGTGGAAGATATTGCCGATTCCATTCAAGAGCGGATTCAGCAGTACAAACAAATTTCTCGTCAAATTGATGGACTCAACGTCTATACGCAACAGTTGCAAAAGCAATTGGACAATCAAGACATCGAGAAAGCTGAACTAAATTCTTCGATTGACGAAGTCAGCGTGGTTGAACGTCAAATCACGCCATTAATGTTACGCATGATTGATAGCCTAGACGCTTTCGTTCGTCTGGATGTCCCTTTCTTACCTAATGAGCGCAAAGACCGCGTCGCGAACCTTCGCGACTTGATGGACCGCGCTGATGTGGATGTATCTGAGAAATTCCGTCGCGTGATGGAAGCCTACCAAATTGAAGCCGATTACGGGCGCAACATTGAAGCGTACAACGGTGCTATGGACGTTGATGGCCAAGAGCAAGACGTCGAGTTCTTGCGTGTGGGCCGTACCGTGTTCATTTACCGCACGCGTGATGGCGGCACCATGGGCGTTTGGAATCAACAACAACGTGAATGGCAGCCACTGGATGATAGCTATGGTCGTGACGTGCAAGAAGCATTGCGTATCGCTCGTAAGCAGTTAGCACCAGACTTACTCATGTTGCCAATTTTTACTGTTGATTCAGCTGCGGGAGAATAATGATGAAAGGGTTACAAACATTACTTATTGCCTTCGCGGTTGCCATGATGTCAACGGTATCCGCAGCACCGCAAGAGCCGGTTGATCTGGATGAACTGTTGCGCCAGTTGCAGCAAGGGCAGTTTGCTCAATCAGAAGAAAATAAAGAACGCGAAGCGCGCTTCCGTGCCGAAGCCGATGAGCAACAACGCATTCTGCGCGAAGCTATTGCTGAGCGTGATCGTTTAGAGCAGTTGAGTGAGCGTTTAGAAACGCGGTTCGAGCAAAACGAAGTCGAACTCGGCAATTTGACCGATGCGTTGACACAGCGTATGGGCTCCTTGCGTGAACTTTTTGGTGTACTTCAGCAAGTAGCGGGTGACACCAGCGGTAAATTGCAAAACTCCTACGTTTCTGTGGAATTCCCAGGTCGTAGCGAGAACCTTAGCGAACTCGCACAAAAGATGGGTTCGAGCTCTAAGCTTGCATCCATTGAAGAAATTGAGTCGGTTTGGTTTGCATTGCAACAAGAAATGACTGAGTCGGGCAAGGTTAGTGAGTTCAACACTGAGGTGACCTTGGCAAATGGCGAAAAAGTAGAGAAAGAAGTGGTTCGTATCGGCACGTTCAACATGGTTGCTGATGGCCGCTACTTGGAGCTGGTTCCAGGTACGGACACAGTCGCTGAATTGATTCGTCAGCCGGCATCACGCTTCCTGAACACCGCTGAAGCTGTGCAGACTGAGTCTTCTGACTTAGTGCAATTCGGATTGGATCCAACAGGTGGCTCGATTCTTGGTTTACTTGTGCAAGCACCTGATTTGGGCGAGCGCGTTGACCAAGGTGGAACCGTTGGCTACGTCATTTTGGCACTCGGCCTGATTGGTTTGCTGATTGCACTGGAGCGCTTCGTTACCTTGACTCTGATGGGTGGCAAAGTACGCAAGCAGTTGAAAGACACCACAGCCCGTGATGACAACCCGTTGGGTCGTGTCATGCAGGTACAAGACAAGTATCCACAAGTCGACACCGAAACGTTGGAATTGAAATTGAGTGAAGCGATTTTGCGCGAAGTTCCAAAGATCACGCGCAACCTAACCTTCATCAAGATTATCTCGGTTGTTGCACCGCTGTTGGGTCTCTTGGGTACCGTTACGGGCATGATCAACACCTTCCAAGCCATTACCTTGTTTGGTACCGGCGACCCGAAACTGATGGCTGGCGGTATCTCGCAAGCTTTGGTAACTACGGTCCTTGGTTTGGTGGTAGCAATTCCGATGACGTTGTTGTTCGCAACGCTCAACACACGTAGCAAGAACATCGTGCATGTATTGCAAGAGCAGGCTTCGGGAATTATTGCGGAGCGTTCTGAGCGGGGGCACTAATTGTGTTCATGATCGACTTTTACAGCGCTATTCAGGACTTTATTGAAACCGGTGGTCAGGTACTACTGATCATCGGGGTACTGATTTTTGTGATGTGGTTGATGATTCTGGAACGCGTCTTTTACTACGTCAAAGGTCATCGCGAGCGCGTCAAATATGTTCGCAGCACTTGGCAAGCACGAGCTGATAAATCGTCGTGGAATGCCGAGCAAATTCGGCAGGCGATGATTTCCCGCACCGCTATAGCACTCGGTGGGAATTTACCGGTTCTGCAAGCACTCGTTGCGCTGTGTCCGTTGTTAGGTTTGATGGGCACCGTGACCGGCATGATTGAGGTGTTTGACGTGATGGCGGTATCGGGTACTGGGAATGCACGGTCGATGGCGGCTGGCGTATCCAAAGCTACGATTCCAACCATGGCAGGCATGGTCGGCGCACTATCCGGGGTTTTCGCAACCACTTGGTTGCAACGCACAGCGAAGCGCGAGCGATTGAAGCTCGAAGAGCGCTTACTGCTCGAACACTAATTCGGTAAGGATGAGGAGTCTCACCCGATGAAACAGCATTTTGCGAATTTGATTGATGAAGAAGAAACAGCCATTGATATGACGCCCATGTTGGACGTTGTTTTTATCATGCTGATCTTCTTTATCGTGACCGCGAGCTTTGTGAAAGAGGCGGGTATTGATGTGAACCGTCCAGAGGCGTCTACCGCTGTGCAGAAAGACCGCGCCAATATCTTGGTTGCGATCAGCGATACCGGCGAAATCTGGATCAACAAACGTCAGGTCGATGCGCGTGCGGTGCAAGCCAACATTGAACGTTTGTATGCGGAAAACCCGCAAGGTTCTGTGGTCATTCAAGCCGATAAAAAAGCCACAACTGAAACCTTGATCAAAGTTATGGATGCAGCGCGCGCAGCCGGTGTATTCGACGTCTCCATTGCAACGCAAGAAGACTAGTTATGATGAGATTCTTTGCCGCTTTAGCCGTCGCACTAGTCGTTACATTAGGTTTGTTTTATCTAATGCAATCACTGATCACAGGTGGTGAGGGTGCAATGACTGACCCGCCCCGTGGCAGTGTTCTCGACTTTGTGCGCGTGAAGCCCGAAGAGGTGGTGCAGGAAAAGGAACGCAAACCCGAGCGTCCGCCGGAGCCAGAAGAGCCGCCACCTGATTTACCGCAACCGCAGTCAGATACGGTAGCCGAAACTAGTGATGCCGCGGGCTTTGACTTCAGTGCCACGGTTCAAGCCGATACGAACTTGTCGGGTGGTCTCGGTTTAGATACCAGTGATGGTGAATATTTGCCGATTGTTAAAGTACAAGCCGCTTACCCGCGTCGGGCATTACAGCGCGGTATCGAAGGCTATGTCGTGGTCGAGTTTACGGTCACACGCCAAGGCACGGTTCGTGACCCGCGTGTGGTTGAAGCGGAGCCGGAAAGTATCTTTGATCAAGCTGCCATGGATGCGGTGTTGAAGTTCAAATACAAGCCACGCGTTGTCAATGGCGATGCGGTGGAAGTGGAAGGCGTGCAAAACCGCATTACCTTCGAGATAGATGGTTAACCAGAGGATCGCCTCATGAAACGTCACTTATTTTTAATCGCATTGGTGTTATTTGCAACGTCGTTGCAGGTTGCTGAGTCGCAAGAGCGCAAACGCACACCGGCTTTGCGTGAGCAAGTGTATAGCCAGTTGGCACGCGCTCAAGAGCTGGCTGATGCCGGTGACGTTCCTGCGGGTATTGCTGCATTGCAAAATGTAGAGACTAAGATCAGCAGCATGAATAGCTATGAACGCGCCATGTTATGGAATTTCTATGGCTACATGTATTACGGTCAAGACAACATTGAGCGAGCTATTCACTACTTCAGCAAAGTAGTCGATGAAGATCCCATTCCAGAGTCATTGCAACAAAACACTTTATTCAGCTTAGCGCAGTTGGCTCTGGGCGAGGGCCGCTATAATGACACCCTGGCATTCTTAGACCGCTGGCAAGCTCTGGTGGGTGATGCCGAGCAAACCAAAGCCTTGGTCTTAAAAGCGCAAGCCTTGTATCAGCAAGAAAGCTATGCAGAGGCGTTAGCGCCGATTACTGCTGCTATCGAGAAAGTAGAAGCCGAGGGTAGTTACGGTGATGAGAACTGGTACGTGTTGCAACGCGCTATCCACTTCGAATTGGGTAACACCGAAGCGGTCGCTGATGTGCTAGCAACCATGGTGAAAGCGTTTAATAAGCCTGAGTATTGGATTCAATTAGCTGGTGTTTATGGTCAGCTGGGTCAAGAATCTAAGCAGTTGGCGTTATTAGAAGCAGCCTACCAGCAAGGTTTCTTGACGAAGGGCAGCGACCTGATGAATCTCGCGCAAAGCTACTTCTTCAGTGATGTTCCGTACAAAGCAGGTAAGGTGCTCGAGCGTGGACTTGAAGAAGGTAAAATTGAGCGTAACTTACGTAACCTGAAAATGTTGGCACAAAGCTGGGTTGCCGCGCGCGAAACTGATAAAGCGGTTGCTGCATTAGAAGCTGCGGCTGAACTGAGTGAAGACGGCGAGCTTGATGCGCAACGCGCCCAGGTGCTGATTAATGCAGAGCGCAACCAAGAAGCCATTCGTGCGGCCCGCCGAGCCTTAGAAAAAGGTGGTTTGGAACAACCGGGCAATATGCATTTAGTAATTGGTATGGCGGAGTTGAATTTAGAAAATTTCAACGAAGCACTCCAAGCATTCGCGCAAGCCAAAAAGTTTGATGATGTGCGCCGTACTGCGAATCAGTGGGAACGTTACACCAGCTCGGAAAAAGAGCAACGTGATCGGTTGACTGAATTGCGTAAATCTTCATCATAAAATCAATAATTTGCAATGAAAGTGACGTAAAACTGAAATGTAAATGACAAAAAAGATTCATAGAGTCATGAAACTGTCATAAAAGTGCCATACCATGTGCAACCAAGATGAGCGTGTCCCTAGGCACGCTCGTACCGATCAGCATATAATTATCGGATGGCGCACATGATCAACTCATTTAAGAACACACTTTTTGTCGCTGGTGCATTGCTTTTAGCTGCACCACACGTTGCTGTGTCTGCAGCAGAAAAACCTACCTTTGACTTCTATGGTCGTATCAATGTTTCGCTGCAACAGTCCGACGACGGTGCTGGCAGTGATAGTGAGGTGAAAAGTAATTCATCACGCATTGGCGTGCGAGGTGGGGCGCAGCTCAGCGAATCACTCGAGGTCATTTACCAATTAGAGTGGCAAGTGGATGTCGCTGACCTCGGTGGTGATGACAACCTGCGTTCGCGAAATCAGTTTATTGGTTTGCGTGGCGATTTTGGTGAAGTAACCATTGGTCGCCGTGATACCGTATTGAAAACCTTACAAGGCGATATTGACGCGTTCAGTGACTACGAGGCCGACGTGAAAGCCTTGTTTGAAGGCGAGAATCGTACGAAAAATACGTTGTCGTACTACTCGCCAAAATGGAATCAATTTGCTGTCGCGGCGAGCTACGTGGTCAGCGAAGACGACGCCATAGATGATGGCATCTCGATGGCCGTAACTTATGGTGACGAAGATCTAGACGATACTAGTTATTATCTGGCAGCCGGTATGGACTCCAAAGTCGAGGGCTACGATATTATTCGTGCGGTCGGTTATACCAATGTCGGAGAGACCATGGTTGGCCTGATGTGGCAAGATCAAGAACAAGTCGATGGCACGGCTCAAGCCGATGGTTATGTGGTCAGCGCACAGCGTCCATTTGGCAAGTTCGTCGCGAAAGTTCAGTACCAAATGATGGACTTTGAGGATGGGCGTGATAATTCACTCGCATTCGGCGCAGATTATCGTTTTACTCGTAACACCAAGGTCTTTGCTTGGTACACTGGTCGCGATTTAGAAACCATCAATGCTGACCAAAGCTATGTAGCTATCGGGATTGAACACCGCTTCTAAAGCCTTTGACCTGACGCATTAGAGAGGATCATGGCTAATTTCTTATTTATTGCCGGCTATTTGTTGATAGGTTTATTGTTACAACGCAGCCGGCAATTCCCTCAAAATACGGGCCAGATCCTCAATGCTTACGTTATTTACGTGGCATTGCCTGCGTTAGTCCTACAAAAAATTCCTCTATTAGAGTTATCCACCGCGCTGGTCATTCCTGCGGTGGTACCTTGGTTATTACTAGCTTTGACGGTGCCGTTGTTGCTGTGGTGCAGTCGCCGCTTTCAGTGGTCGCGTTCAACAACGGGTGCGATGCTAATCATTGTGCCTTTGGGGAATACCTCATTTGTCGGTTTTCCAATGATCGAAGCCTTTTTCGGTCCTGCAGGGATTCCGTTTGCGCTGTTGTATGATCAACTGGGTTCCTTCTTAATTCTATCTATTTACGCGACCATTATAGCGGCGGTGTATAGCGCCGATCCCGGTGGCGAGGCGCGTCGTCCGAGCGCTTGGCAGCTAACCAAGAAAATCGTCACCTTCCCGCCGTTCATTGCATTAATTGTGGCGCTTCTGTGTCGCTCTATTGACTACCATGCGGCAGTTCAGCGTTTTATTGATTCATTGGCGGTGACGCTGGTTCCGGTCATTATGGTCGCCGTCGGCTTTCAGTTGAAGTTTCGCTTGCCGCAGGAAGATCGTGGACCATTGGTAGGAGCGCTCTTGATTAAGTTAGTGCTCACTCCACTGGTAGTTCTCGGATTAATGTGGCCTTTTGGTCTCGACCAACTGGTGGTTCAGGTGACACTACTAGAGGCAGCGATGCCTGCGATGATTTCAGCTGGGGCATTAGCCATTATGGCGGGACTCGCGCCGACGTTAGCTGCGGCCATTGTCGGTTATGGCATTGTGTTCTGCTTTCTCACCCTGCCGTTATGGTTCTGGCTGGTAAACCAACTCGCCCGAATTACTTAGTGGGTTCCGTTTTCACTGCTGAAAACTGGCCTTGTGCCACCCGAACTTGAAATGACTCACCGGTTTCCACATCAGCGGGCGAGCGAATCACTTGCCCATCTGCTTTTTGTGCCACTGCATAGCCACGCGCAATAGTTTGTAACGGACTCACCATTTGCAAAGCTTGCGATAACCCAGAGAATTGTTGTCGACGTTCTTTCAGTCGGGTGGTGATAGCGCGGGCTAACCGCTGCTCTAAGCTTTGTTGATGCTGCTTCAATGGCTCCAGTTGCCGTTGTGGATGCACGCGTTGCAACCGTTGTACCAAATTCAGTTGGTTCTGGCGTTGTCCTTGCATGATGCGTTGCATCGCGCGAATGGAGCGTTCTTGCAGGTCATCTGCACGCTGTGTATCCATGTGCAGACGCCGTTGGGGGTCTTGTTGGAGCAGACGGCGATGTAAATGCAGATGCGCTTGCTGCTGATACGTTCTGAAGCGCAGCCAGGCTTGTTGCAACCGTTGTTCGAACTGCTGCGCCTGTCGCAGCCGCTCACGTTGGTCAGTACTGACTAACTCGGCAGCTGCTGAAGGCGTTGGTGCGCGCACGTCACAAACAAAGTCAGCAATGGTGAAATCGACTTCATGACCCACCGCACTAATAGTCGGTAGCGGGCAAGAGTGCAGCGCATAGGCTAACTGCTCGTCATTAAAGCACCAGAGATCTTCGAGTGAGCCGCCGCCGCGCGTGACAATTAATACATCGACTTCGTTGCGATCACACGCCCGTTGCAACATGCGCAGTAACTCTTGGGTGGCAGCTTGACCTTGCACCGCGCTGGGGTAAATTACTACTTCGATACTCGGGTCGCGCCGTTTTAGCACGGCAAGGACGTCGCGAATAGCGGCACCGGTTGGCGAGGTCAGCACCCCGACGCGTCGAATTTCGCTGGGTAACGGCTTTTTCACCGCAGGGTCAAATAGGCCTTCCGCCTGCAGCTTTTGTTTCAACTGCTCATACTGCTGTTGTAGCAGCCCGGCGCCGGCATCTTCCATGTGCTCAATAATGAGTTGGTAGTCGCCACGTGGCTCATAAACCGTAATTTTAGCGCGTACCAGCACTTGCATACCGTTTTGTGGACGAATGCGAACACGTTGATTCGCGTTTCTGAACATGGCAGCACGAATCTGCGCGCGCTCGTCCTTTAACGTCAAATACCAATGCCCAGAACCGGGTGCGGCGAAGTTAGAAATTTCACCCATCAGCCAGACCATGCCGAAGCCCTGTTCCAATACTTGGCGGACTTCTGCATTCAGTGATGCGACGGTGAAAACCTGACGTTGTTCAGTGGCAGATGGCATGTTGCTCTCGGTAGGGGCGGTTAGCAAAAAATCAGTTTACTGAAAAGGGCTTTTCGAGTAAAATCCTCCCGCAACATTAAGTCAGCTAGTGAGATGTTGCCATGCTACGAATTGCCCAAGAAGCACTAACCTTTGACGACGTTCTGCTCGTCCCCGGTCACTCCACCGTTTTACCCCATACAGCCGACCTGCGCACGCGTCTTACGCGGACCATCGAGCTCAATATTCCTATGGTTTCAGCCGCTATGGATACGGTCACTGAAGCAGCGCTAGCTATTGCTCTCGCGCAAGAAGGGGGCATTGGCTTCATTCACAAGAATATGACGATTGCGGAACAAGCAGCGCACGTTCGGCGCGTGAAAAAATACGAAAGCGGCGTGGTCTCTGATCCGATTACGGTGTCACCCGACACGACCCTCGGTGAAATTCGTGCATTAGCGCTTGAACATGGCTTCCACGGTTTCCCTGTTGTCGAAAAATCAGGTGAACTGGCCGGCATCATCACCGGACGTGATACGCGTGCTGAAAAAGATGACAGCAAGCGAGTCAGCAGCATCATGACACCGAAAGATAAATTAGTGACCGTCAAAGAGAATGCGGGCAGTGAGGAAATCTTGGGCCTCATGCACCAGCATCGCATTGAAAAAATTCTGGTGGTCGATAACGACTTCCATTTGCGCGGCATGATCACACTGAAAGATTTCACCAAAGCTGAAAACAAGCCGAATGCGTGTAAAGACGAATTGGGTCGGCTGCGTGTGGGTGCTGCTGTAGGCGTTGGCCCGGGTACTGATGAGCGCATTGACGCGTTGGTTGAGGCAGGCATTGATGTGTTGTTGATCGATACCTCACACGGTCACTCGCAGGGCGTATTAGACCGCGTTGCATGGGCTCGTAAGCGCTATCCAGAGCTCTCCATTATTGGTGGCAATGTAGCTACAGGCGCTGGCGCCAAAGCACTCGCTGACGCCGGAGTAGACGCTGTGAAGGTTGGTATCGGTCCAGGCTCTATTTGTACCACGCGTATTGTAACCGGTTGCGGCGTGCCGCAAATCACCGCCATTTCGGATGCAGTTGATGCACTGAAAGGCTCTAACATTCCTGTCATTGCCGACGGTGGCATTCGCTTCTCAGGCGACATCGCCAAAGCCATCGCTGCCGGTGCAGACTGTGTCATGGTTGGCAGCATGCTAGCCGGTACGGAAGAATCACCGGGTGAAGTCGAACTCTATCAAGGTCGCTATTACAAATCCTACCGCGGCATGGGTAGTATCGGCGCGATGAATCAGCGTCATGGTTCGTCTGATCGCTATTTCCAAGCGACAAACGAAGCGGAGAAGTTGGTACCAGAAGGTATTGAAGGACGCGTTGCTTACAAAGGCCCAATCGCTACCATTATTCATCAGCAAATGGGTGGCTTGCGCTCAGCAATGGGTTTGACGGGTAGTGCCAACATTAAAGAAATGCGCACCAAACCACAATTTGTCAAAGTCACCGCGGCTGGCATGGGCGAGTCACACGTGCACGATGTGCAAATTACCAAAGAAGCACCTAACTACCGGATGGGTTAAGACATCATGCAAGATATTCATGCACATCGAATTTTGATCCTCGACTTCGGCTCGCAATATACGCAGCTGATTGCCCGTCGCGTCCGTGAGTTGGGCGTTTACTGTGAACTCTGGGCATGGGACGTTTCCGAAGCCGATATTAAAGAGTTTGCACCGAACGGTATCATTCTCTCTGGTGGTCCTGAGTCCGTTACAGAAGAAGGCTCACCGCGCGCACCAGACTATGTGTTCGAGGCGGGTGTTCCGGTATTCGGTATTTGCTACGGCATGCAAACTATGGCTGCGCAGTTAGGCGGTAAAGTTCAGGGCTCTCTGGAGCGTGAATTTGGTTATGCGCAAGTAGAACGCATTGCACCTAATCCACTGTTTCATCACATTGAAGACGCCGTTCACGAGAATGGCAATCCTCTTCTTGATGTGTGGATGAGTCACGGTGACAAGGTGATTGAAGCGCCTGAAGGCTTCAGTATTTCGGCACAGACGCCTACTTGCCCAATTGCAGCGATGGTCGACGACAAACGCGATTTCTATGGTGTTCAGTTCCACCCAGAAGTAACGCACACGCGTCAGGGTTTGCGCATGTTAGAACATTTCGTGGTCGAAATTTGCGAATGTGAGCGCAACTGGACACCAGCGCATATCATTGATGACGCGGTCGCGCGTATTCGTGAGCAAGTCGGTTCTGGCAAGGTTGTATTAGGTCTATCTGGCGGTGTTGATAGCTCGGTCACGGCAATGTTGTTGCATCGTGCTATTGGCGATCAACTGACCTGCGTCTTTGTCGACAACGGCTTACTGCGTTGGCAAGAAGCGGAGCAGGTGATGGAGATGTTTGGCGACCATTATGGTCTGAACATCGTTCATGTGGATGCCGAAGATCGCTTCCTCGACGCCTTAGCGGGTGAGAAAGACCCAGAAGTCAAGCGTAAAATTATTGGTGGTGTGTTTATCGATATTTTTGATGAACAAGCCAGCCGTATTAAAGACGTCAGCTACTTAGCGCAAGGTACTATCTATCCAGACGTGATTGAGTCTGCGGGCTCCAAAACCGGCAAGGCGCATGTCATTAAATCGCACCACAATGTCGGTGGTTTGCCAGCTGACATGAAGTTAAGCTTAGTTGAGCCTCTGCGCGAGTTGTTTAAAGACGAAGTCCGCAAAATCGGCTTAGAACTCGGTTTACCGTATGACATGCTGTACCGTCACCCATTCCCAGGCCCTGGCCTTGGTGTGCGCGTATTGGCTGAGGTGAAAAAAGAGTACTGCGAATTGCTTCGTCGTGCCGACCATATTTTCATCACAGAACTTCGCAATGCCGGCCTGTATCATCAGGTCAGCCAAGCCTTTGCTGTATTTTTACCTGTGCGCTCGGTCGGTGTGATGGGCGATGCGCGTAAGTATGACTGGGTCATTGCTTTGCGAGCAGTGGAGACCATTGACTTTATGACGGCGCGTTGGGCACACTTGCCTTACGA
Source organism: Pseudidiomarina aestuarii (assembly GCF_048263735.1). Classification (GTDB taxonomy): domain Bacteria; phylum Pseudomonadota; class Gammaproteobacteria; order Enterobacterales; family Alteromonadaceae; genus Pseudidiomarina; species Pseudidiomarina aestuarii_B. The sequence continues at coordinate 101,186 of NZ_JBLXDX010000005.1, forward strand.
CTTGTTAGAAAAAGTATCCAACCGAATCATCAATGAAATCGATGGGATCTCGCGAGTGGTTTACGATATTTCGGGTAAACCGCCAGCTACAATTGAGTGGGAATAGCCATGCTGGCGCGTTGGCTTAGCTTAATCATCAGTGCGATGATTTTGCTTGGTTGCGCGCCGCAAGCGCAAGACAGCCAACTCGAACTCATTCAAGAACGTGGTGTACTGCGAGTCGGTACGCTCCTCGGCCCATCAACTTACTTCCTCGATCAAGAACGTGATGCGGGCTTGGAGTATGTCCTCGCCCGCGCTTTTGCGGATGAACTTGGCGTTGAATTGGAAATGGTTCCTCGCTACAGCGTCACTGCGCTATTTAACCTTCTGCAAAGTAATGAAGTCGATATCCTCGCCGCAGGCCTAGACCGCACCGCTCAACGAGAAGAGTCGATGCGCTTCGGACCACCGTACCAAGTAGTTGAACAGAAAGTTGTCTTCAAACAAGGCAGCCGCACGCGTCCGCGTTCGCTCGAGGACATCGAAGCTGACTTAGTGGTGATGCAGGGCAGTAGTCACGATGAGTATCTGCAACGAGTTGCGGATGACTTTCCGGAATTACCGTGGCGCACTACCGATGAGCATGATGCCAACGAATTGCTCGAGCAAGTGGTCCGCGGCGACTTAGCCTACACCATAGCCGATACCAACACCCTTGATATCAAACGTCGCTATTACCCGGACCTCAGTGTCGCATTTACCGTTCGCGAGAATGTCGATATCGCTTGGGCATTAAAGAAGGATCTGGATGCTTCGTTATATGCCGAAGTGATTCGTTTTTTCGGTCAGTTGCGCAATTCAGGGCAATTAGCGCAATTAATCGACCAACATTTTGGCCATGTGGCTAGCTTCAATTACGTTGATACCTCGCTATTTATTCAGGCCGTCGAGACCACATTGCCGCGCTATCGTGAGCTTTTTGAGAAACATGCCGGCACTTTGGATTGGCGTTTACTCGCCGCTATTAGCTATCAAGAGAGTCTCTGGAATCCGCGAGCCGTGTCACCAACCGGAGTTCGTGGGTTGATGATGCTGACACTGCCAACCGCCCAACAAATGGGTGTGCAGAGTCGTTTGAATCCAGAAGAGAGCATCCGCGGTGGTGCTCGCTACGTCGAACAAATGATTGACCGAATTCCAGCTCGGATCCGCCATCCAGATCGGTTATGGTTTGCTTTAGCCGCTTATAATATTGGGCTAGGGCATTTGGAAGACGCACGAATTTTAACCCAGCAACAGGGGGCTGATCCCGACCGCTGGATTGATGTCAGAAAACGACTACCTTTATTACGACAGAAACGATTTTATCGACAGACGCGCTACGGATTTGCGCGCGGTGATGAGCCAGTGCGGTATGTAGGCAATATTCGTCGCTATTACGATACTCTAGTGTGGCTTGATGAACGCGGTCGGATCCCATCATCACCACTCATCATAGCGCTGCCTGATGACAGTGCCGACGAGGTAAACTAATGCAAAAGCACCGCCGATTAGTCAGTAAAGAGCGCCGTAGAGCTTGGTTACGTAAGCATCGACTGTTGCAAGCTGAGCGTCGTCATAAATGGTTTCGACTGTGTGAGAACGAGTAGCCGCAGCGACCATTTCTGACTATAATACGCACCTATTTTTCCGCTCCCAACCCTGGAGAAACATCTGTGGAGATTGTACGCGGCGCCCCTGCCTTATCCGAATTCCGTAGCGCTAAATTATTGCAACGTCTGCAACATGCAGAATTGCCGGTTACGGATATTTATGCTGAGTTCATGCACTTCATTGATACGCAGCAACCTCTTGATGACGCCGCTCACGATGTTCTCAAAAAGCTACTGACTTATGGTCCTGCGCTTGCCCAGCATATTCCAGAGGGTGAGCTACTCGCTGTGGTACCACGTCGTGGCACTATTTCGCCATGGTCTTCGAAAGCGACTGATATTGCGCACAACTGTGGTCTGAACGCTATTCGCCGTATCGAACGCGGCATCGCCTATTATGTGCAGGGCAACCTCAACGCCGAACAACTGCAGCAAGCACAAGCATTGCTGCATGACCGCATGACCGAAATGGTGTTGCATGAGTTGAGTGCTGCCAAGCAATTGTTTGATGCAGCCGAGCCGGCTCCGGTGCGCAGCGTCGATATCATTGCAGGTGGTCGCGCCGCACTGGCAGAAGCCAATAGCACCATGGGGTTGGCGTTAGCTGATGATGAAATCGATTATTTGTATGAAAACTTCACCAAGCTGAAGCGGAATCCGAACGACATCGAACTCTACATGTTCGCTCAGGCGAACTCAGAACATTGCCGCCACAAAATCTTCAATGCCGATTGGACGATTGATGGCAAAGAGCAGGTCAAATCGCTCTTTAAAATGATTAAGAATACCTTCGAGAAACATCCTGACAATGTGTTGTCGGCATACAAAGACAACGCAGCGGTGATGGTGGGCTCGGAAGCAGGGCGTTTTTACCCTTATCCAGCCGGTACCCCAGCAGCTGGCGAGTACAGCTATTTCCACGAGCCGATTCATATTTTGATGAAGGTGGAAACACATAACCATCCAACTGCAATTTCCCCATTTGCGGGCGCTGCAACCGGTTCAGGTGGCGAAATTCGTGACGAGGGTGCCACAGGTCGCGGCTCGAAGCCTAAAGCCGGCCTGGTTGGTTTTAGCGTGTCGAACTTACGTATTCCTGGCTTTGAACAGCCGTGGGAAGAAGACTTCGGCAAGCCTGACCGGATTGTCTCCGCACTCGATATTATGTTGGAAGGACCGCTCGGTGGCGCCGCTTTTAACAACGAATTTGGTCGTCCTGCATTAACTGGCTACTTCCGTACCTACGAAGAGCAAGTGGTCAGCCATAACGGTGAAGAAATTCGCGGTTACCACAAGCCAATCATGTTAGCTGGTGGTTTGGGTAATATTCGCGAGCAACATGTTGAAAAAGGCGAGATCCCAGTCGCTGCCAAATTAGTCGTGTTGGGTGGCCCAGCCATGAACATTGGATTGGGCGGCGGTGCTGCTTCGTCGATGGCATCGGGTACCTCAACGGAAGACCTCGATTTTGCCTCGGTGCAACGCGACAACCCTGAAATGGAACGTCGTTGCCAAGAAGTGATTGATCGTTGCTGGCAGCTTGGTGACAAAAATCCAATTGCCTTTATTCATGACGTCGGTGCGGGCGGTTTATCAAATGCCATGCCTGAATTGGTGAATGACGGTGGCCGTGGTGGTCGTTTTGAATTGCGTAAAGTGCCCAACGATGAACCTGGCATGTCACCCCTAGAAATTTGGTGTAATGAATCACAAGAACGCTATGTACTGGCTATTGCGCCGGAGCGCATGGACGTTTTTGAGGCTATTTGTGAGCGTGAGCGTGCGCCATTTGCGGTAATTGGTGAGGCTACTGAAGAACCGCATCTGGAATTAACCGATAGTCATTTTGACAACACGCCGATTGATTTGCCGTTGGATGTATTGCTCGGTAAGCCACCGAAAATGCATCGCGATGTAGCCTCGCTTCAAGTTGAAGGCCAAGCATTAAACCGCGAGGGAATTAAGCTCAGCGAAGCGGCACAACGTATTTTACGCTTGCCTGCCGTTGCCGAGAAAACCTTCCTGATCACCATCGGTGACCGCACGGTAACGGGCTTAGTGGCGCGTGACCAAATGGTCGGACCGTGGCAGATCCCAGTCGCTGACGTGGCAGTCACCGCCGCGAGCTATGACACCTATGCTGGTGAAGCCATGGCAATGGGTGAGCGCACGCCATTAGCACTTCTAAACTATGCTGCATCGGCTCGCATGGCGGTTGGTGAAGCACTGACTAACATCGCAGCGGCGGACATTGGTGACATCACCAACGTGAAGCTTTCCGCAAACTGGATGGCCGCAGCCGGTCACCCAGGCGAAGATGCCGGTTTGTATGAAGCAGTTAAAGCCGTCGGCGAAGATCTCTGCCCAGCACTCGGACTCACTATCCCAGTGGGGAAAGACTCCATGTCAATGAAGACGCGCTGGCAAGGCAAAGACGGTGATAAAGCAGTTACTGCGCCGTTGAGTCTGGTGATTACCGCGTTTGGCCGGGTGCGCGATATTCGCCGTACCCTCACGCCGCAGTTACGTCTTGATAAAGGCGATAGCAAACTACTGTTGATTGACCTTGGTCGTGGCAAAAACCGTCTTGGTGGTTCAGCACTGGCACAGGTCTATCGTCAGCTTGGTGACCAAGCGCCAGATGTCGATCGTCCGGAATTACTTGCAGGTTTCTTCCGCGCCATTCAGCAACTCATCCGTGAGAAAAAGGTTGTAGCCTACCATGACCGCTCGGATGGCGGTTTGTTCGCCACCGTCGCAGAAATGGCGTTTGCTGGACATTGCGGTGTGGAAGTCGCACTCGATAGTATCGGTGACGATGACTTAAGCGCCATTTTCAATGAAGAATTAGGTGCCGTTATTCAGGTATTGGTTGACGATATGGATGCGGTGCAGCAAGCCTTCGCAGATGAAGGTCTGGCTGAACATGTGCACATCATCGGCCGACCCATGCGTGAAGACGTGGTGCGTTTCAATCGCAATGGCGAAGAAGTCTTGTCGCACTTGCGCAGTCACTACCGCGCAGTCTGGGCGGAGATGACGCATCAAATGCAACGTTTACGTGATAACCCGAATTGTGCTGACGAAGAGTTTGCGGCGAAGCAAAAGCTCGATGATCCTGGCTTATCCGCAAACCTGACCTTTGATCCGTCAGAGGATATTGCAGCTCCGTATATCAGCACGGGTCGCGACCCTGTCGTCGCTATTTTGCGCGAGCAGGGCGTTAACTCTCATGTGGAGATGGCTGCTGCCTTTGATCGTGCTGGCTTTGCCGCCATTGATGTTCACATGAGCGATATTTTGAGTGGCCGTGTATCTCTTGAAAAATTCAATGGCTTAGTTGCTTGTGGTGGTTTCTCGTACGGTGACGTACTCGGTGCCGGTGAAGGTTGGGCTAAGTCCATCCTCTTTAATAACCGCGCTCGCGACGAGTTCAGTGCCTTCTTTGAGCGTCAAAAGACCTTTGCTCTCGGGGTGTGTAACGGCTGTCAGATGCTGTCGAACCTGAAAGAGCTCATTCCGGGTGCAGAAGCATGGCCACACTTCGTGACCAACCGCTCTGAGCGTTTTGAAGCACGCTTTAGCTTGGTGGAAGTACAAGAATCGAATTCATTATTCTTGGAAGGCATGGCAGGTTCACGCATGCCGATTGCGGTTTCACATGGTGAAGGGCGCGCGGAATTCAAAGGCGACAACTTAGCCGCAGTCAATCGAGATAACCTGGTGACGCTGCGTTACATCACCAATCGTGGCAATGTCGCAGCAGCTTATCCTGCGAATCCAAATGGCTCACCTGAGGGCATTACTGGCCTCACCACAGCCGATGGCCGCGTCACTATTATGATGCCGCACCCAGAGCGGGTATTCCGGACTGTCGCGAATAGCTGGCATCCGGACGAGTGGGGCGAGGACAGCCCGTGGATGCGCATGTTCCGTAACGCGCGCGTTTATCTGGGCTAGTCACAAGAATCCAAACCAATAAAAAACCCGGCTCGAAGGCCGGGTTTTTCGTATCTACTGCAGTACGTCTTAGAAGTCGTACTGGAAGCCGATGCGGACGCTCCACAATGATGGTGAGCCAGCGCGACCTTGAACTGAGTTGATGCGTGGATTAATAGCATCAAATACCCACTGATCTTGGTCGTTAATGCTCACTTCAGCAACGTTAACGGCGCGTGGGAAGCTTGCTTCATACAAGACTCCCCAATCATCGTTTAGCATGTTGGTGAAGTTATCGACCACCAAGTAAACGCTGGATTTGTGGTCAGCCATGAAGCCTGGTAATTCTTGCTCAATTTTCAGGTCAAGCTTGTGCCACCAGTCACTATTGAATTCGTTACGCGGTGCAATACCACCGGCATAAGCATTCAAACCGTACTCGTCGATAAAGCTCAAGAACTCTTCAATCTGAGCATTGGTTACGCCATCACCCCAAACAACATTGCTGTCATTCGCGCCTGTTGGTACGTATAGCAATGAACGACCGCTCGTGATGTCACCGACCGCAGCATTCATGGTGAAGCTATATGGACGACCTTTGTTGGCTGAACCAAAGATGCTGAACTTCGTGTCGTAACCACTTAATAACTCAGTGGTATAGGTTCCACGAAGCGTGAAGCGATGCGGAATTTCGTAGTTCGAGGTAGCGATACCTGGATTTTCTGCATCAGCAGTAGCAACGCTGGTGTAGTTCGAGTAAGCAACCGAGCTGGTCATTGGGTTTACGTCTTCTGCTTTGTTCCAAGCATAAGCAAGTGACCAATCTAGACCCCAATCGTAATCTTTAGACACCGCGAAGCTGATGCTGGTTTGATCACCAGAGTCACCATCCACGTTGGTCAACAAGAACGCATCGGCGCCACTGCGAGAGTAGATAGGACGACCATCTGGTGCGGTGCCAGACTGCACTGCTCGTAAATCACGAATAATGGCAGCATCTTGCTTACGAGTATGTAAGAAGTCAGCCATCAACACGTAATCGTCAGCAGTCACATACGTTGCACCCAATGCGAATTTCCATTCGTTCGGAATTTCAAAGTCAGGGTCAAGCGCGTTGACTGGACCACGTCCAGCTGCTTGTGCAACTTCGTCGATCATTTCTTGTGGAATACCAATCAGAGGACTGCTGCTGCCATAGTCCAGATCGAACAGGTTGACGTTGAAGCGGTTTGCTTCGTAAAGGCTTACGCCGTTGTTTGAATAGTTGTTTGACAACCAAACGTTCGGGTTACCACCAGAGTAAAGACCTAAACCGCCACGTACTTCAAGTTGATCGTTCACAACCCAATTCACACCCAAACGTGGTTGAATCAAGCCTTCACCATCGAGAGTGGCTGTATTACCAAATCCGTAGGTATCGAGGAATGCTTGGTTCAATAGTGGTGCATCATTGGTGGTATACCAGTCATAACGCAAACCGAAGGTTAACGTGAGGTCGTAGTCAATGAAGTAGTATTCGTCTTGCGCATACAAGGTGTTGACCGCATATTTGAACGCGCCTGCACCGTCATCTGGATTATTGGTACCCGCAGCGTTTTCATAAATGATGCGGCTGACGAAACCATTTTCGAAATCATCGATAGAGTTGAAACGATGCTCACCTTCAGACTCTTGAATAAACAAGTTGAAGACATCATAGCTTTCATACTCATAACCGAAGGTAAACGTATGGTCGTCAAGTAAGTAAGTACCCGCTACTTTATAAAACACCGTGTCATAGGCGAGTTTGTTGGAGTGACGTGAGTCATCTGCGCCTAAATAAATGGTATTACCGTTCTGACGGATTTGAACTTCACCGACTTCGGTTCCACCTAAAGGAACCACCGCATTTTCTAGTTCAGAGTAACCGGCACGAACCTCGGTCGAGAAGTTGTAGGTCCAATCTGAGTATAGTTGCGCAACATAAGAGTTGAACTCAGCACCACGAGAATAGAAGTGATTTGAGAACTCTAATTCGTTGTCGTCGCCATCTGACTCAGCAATGGAGAAACCATCGTTGAAGTTGTAGGTGAACTGGGCACGATGGTTGTCATTGATGTACCAATCGAGTTTCGCCAAGATTTTCTCATCTTCAACCGGCAGGCTGGACGGGAAACCACCTGGTTCAAAACCGTAGACGTTACGAGCAATAGCGGCAATCCGATCCAAATCAGCTTGCGTCACGCCCAACACTGGCGTGGCGACGTTTGCATCCTCAGGACCGCGGTCAAAAGTATCAGAGCCTTCTAACTTCTCATATGCTAAGAACGCAAACAGTGTGTCTTGAATCAACGCACCACCGGCATTGAAACCGTAGCGCTTTTCGTTAAAGGCACCGATAGTGACTGGCTCACCTTCGAGCTCGTCACCCGTTAATGAATCATTGGTGTAATCGAAGAAGAAGCTACCGAATAATTCGTTTTCACCAGACTTGGTGACCGCGTTGATATTACACGCCGTGAAACCACCGTATTGAACATTAAAAGGGGCTAGCTCAACCGCTACCTGCTCAATTGCATCATAAGAGAACGGCATGCGTTCGGTTGGATAGCCGCTTGAGTTCAGACCAAAGTTATCATTCGTACGCACACCATCAACCGTTAAGCTGTTGAAGCGTGGGTTGGCACCGCCACACTGAATGTCACGTGCATTGGTTTCGTTGATATAAATGCGCGGGTCAATTTGCACCACATCTTTGATGTCACGATTCGGAGCTGGCTGCTCTTGCAAGTCACTTAAATTAAAGTTTGAAGCTGGGCTGTTAGAACCCGAGCTCATAGTGAGCTGACGGCCAGAGACTTCGATGCGCTCGACACTTTGTTGAACAACCTGAATTCTTAGGTTCTCGGTTTCGCCAAGCGTCAGGAAAATATTCTCAACGACTTCGCGGTTACCCATGCTGTCGGTAACTGTCAACGTGTAAGGACCACCAACCGCAAGGCCACGAGCTGAAAACAAACCGCTATCGTTTGCCGCTAATGAGGTACTGGTACCGGTGCGCTCGTCACGTAATGTGACGTTGGCGTTAGCTATAGTCTGACCAGTATTTTCACTGGTCACCACACCGCGGATGCTGGATGAAGTTTCTTGAGCCGTTGCTGTTGCAGATAAACCGATTGCTAACGCAATGGCAACTGCAATTCGGCTATGTTTATTATTAGACATAATGAGCGTTCCTAGATTGAGATGAGACAACTGAGTTGTATTTCAACATCGTCGAGCTTAGTAATGGAGTATGACAGTTTGATGAAATAGTAGTCGAAAATTAGGAAAGTCACCTATTTTGTTCGAACTTTTATTAACTTTTCTTGTCTCTCCGCTTCCGAAAGAATTGTTTCAACAAAGTAGCGCACTCTTCTTCAAGAACGCCGGCAATAATTTCAGCCTTATGATTCATCGAAGTATGGTTGAGAACTTGAATAGCAGATCCGGTTGCCCCCGTTCTTGGGTCATAAGCTCCGAAGACTAACGTCTGAATACGAGCATGCGTGATCGCACCAGCACACATCGCGCAGGGCTCCAGCGTGACATAAAGGGTGGTATTCACCAGTCGATAATTATCGATGAATTGACCTGCCGCGCGAATGGCTTGAACCTCAGCATGAGCCGATGGGTCATTCAAACGAATAACCTCATTAAACCCCTCGCCAATTATTTCATCGTTATAGACAAGCACAGCTCCCACAGGAACCTCGCCGTGCTGCTCCGCCTGCCTGGCTAGTTCCAGAGCGCGTTGCATATAGAATTCATGCTGCATCGTAATACTTCACTATAGGTGTTTGAGCCATGATAAAAAAAAGCCCCCGCAGTTGCGAGGGCTTTCGGCATGACTAATCGGTGTTGATTAGAAGCTGTAGCGAATACCAATCTTCGCTTGCCACGTTGAACGCTCTGGCAAGTAGTTGGTTGGAGCTGCAGTATCAAACCCGCCGAACGGTGTACCGTAGACGTAACGACCTTGGTCGTCGAGGTCAACAGATACTAAACGGTTTGCGTTATCACCGAAGAAGAAGGTGTGCTGTTGAGCCGCTTCTTTATCGAACATCGCAAGGATGTTACGAATGTTGAAGTACAACTCACCTTTATGACCTTCAAACAATCCTGGCAACTCTTGCGTGTATTTGAAATCAAGAGTTGTGTTCCAAGGACCACGGTCGTTGTTACGTGGTGCATAACCACCCGCGTAACCACCTAAACCTGCTGCTGCAATGTACTCAGCAAATTGGTCATAGCTAAAGCCGTTGCGATACGTGACGTTTGGATCGTCAGCACCAGTCGGGATATAAGCTAAGTAACGAGACGTGCTGTCAAACTGGTTCTGATCACCAAACTTGTTGAAGCGGAAGGTGTCATAAACGTAGCTAAACGGACGTCCTGACTGACGCTCCCAGAACAGGCCGAAGGTAGACTGGTAGCCAGAGAACAACTCTGTGCGGTACGTGATGTCTGCCATGAAGCGGTGTTCGATCTGGTAGCTAGCTGTACCTGGATCGATGTTCTGCACATCTTTAGCAATTGGATACTGGAAGTTTGAAGTTGCTGTAGACGAACTACCTGCGACTGCTTCTTCGATATCCTGATTGGTGTAGCTAGTACGGAAGCTTAAACCATTGTCCCATGCTTTACCGATAGTAGCGGTGAAGATTTGGCTCTTACCACCGTCGCCATTGGTCAGCATCAAGTCATAACGGTTCACGTTGTTGTCATCACCAATGCCCATAGGAACGTGGTCATCAAGTGGGTCGTCAACAACATAGATAATCCGACCGCCATCTGCAGTAGTGACGATGTTACCGTTCGCATCAGTCAATGGACGACGCGCTAAATCAACCCAACGAACGTCATCTTTACGACGGCTGTAGATGAATTCAGCACTGGTGTACCAATCATCACCCAAAATACCTAAGTCGGTGTTCCAGTCGAAGCCTAAGCTCAAACGCCAGTCAGTTGGCAGTTCAAAGTTTGGATCGATTGGGTTGGTGTTGCCGTCGCCAGCAACTAACGCATCTTGAACTTCTTGTGGTACTTGCGTGATATCAACATTGTCTAAGTAGATAGATTCGTCGATAGAACGTGTGTCGAAAGGCACAATGGTAACACCGTCATTGGTGTATGCGTTTGAAATCCATACGTTTGGACGACCACCGCCGTAGCGACCGAAACCACCACGTAAAGTGAAGTCTTCAGTCATAGCATATTTGAAGCCAACGCGTGGAAGAATCAAATCTTTACCATCGAGGTTCTCAGTGTTTGAGAAACCATAACGGTCGAAGAAGCGTTGGTTAAATACCGGTGTGTCTTCAGCGAACATGCGCTCATAACGAACACCGAAGGTTAACTCGAGGTCCCAAGTTGGTGCCCAAGTGTCTTGAATGTATAAAGACTGAGTGCCCTGAGTGAATTGAGCTGCGCCGTCATCGACATTACCAGTGTATGCGTTCTGGTAACCGAAGCGTGCTGCTTGACCAGCTTCAAAATCAGCAATCGAGTCAAACGTCCACTCACCCAATGTGCGCTGGATGAATACGTTGTATACGTCAACGCTTAAGTAATCGTAACCAAACTGAATAGCGTGGTCACCCAATAGGTACTCACCGTTGAATTGGAACTGTAACGTGTCGTTAGCCAATTCGTTCGCATGACGTGAATAGTCAGGACCGATAGCGATACGACCGTTCTCACCAGTGATGGTGACGTCACCAAAGTTTTTGCCCAACAATGGGATTTGACCGGTCGTTACTTCTTTGTACGACAATTTCACGTCACTAGAGAAGTTTGAACTCCAGTTTGAATAAACCTGTAAAGCATATGCACTCAGTTCTTGAGTGTTGTTATACCAATGTGAAGACAAGCGCAGCTCGTTATCACCGCCGTTATTGTTACGGGTAGAGTTACCATCGGTATTTTGGTAAGTAAATGCTGCACGATGTTCGTTGTTGATGTTCCAGTCTAATTTGACCAACAACTTCTCGTCTTCTTCAACTGGATTCACGTTCCAGTCACCAGCATTGACGCCATATACTTCACGAGCAATACGAATAACTTCGTCTACTTCGGCTTGTGTAACGTTAGCGATGTTAGAAGCGCTTGAACCTAATGGGCCAGCTTCAACAGACTTTGGCTCTTCTAATTTTTCGTAGTTCACGTAGAAGAACAAAGTATCTTCGATGATTGGACCACCGAGGCTGATACCGTATGTTTTTTCTTCATAATCTAATACTGGTGGCTGTGAGCCGCCCAAGTATCGCGATACTTGTGGGTTACCTGCTAAGCTATCGCTGGTGTATTGATACAAGACAGAACCTTCGAATTCGTTGGTACCTGACTTGGTTACAGCGTTGATTTTAGCACCAGTGAAGTTGCTGTCTTTCGCGTTGAAAGGTACAACATCAACAGTGATTTGCTCAATAGCGTCAATCGAAATAGGTGAACGCTGAGTTGGGTAACCGTTACCATTCAGACCGAAGTCATCGTTCTGGCCGATACCATCAACAGTAATTGAGTTATATTTCGGGTTATTACCTGCAACAACCAACTCATCGCCTTCACCGATAGTTGCTGCTAACGGGTTTAAGCGAACGATTTCTTTCAAGTCACGGCCATAGGTAGGTAGTGATTGAATTTGCTCTTCACCGAACGAGCTTGATGAGCCACTGTTCAACTGAGCGTAGTTTACAGCTGAACCAGTAACGCTGATACGTTCAACGTTGGCTGCTTCTAACTGCGCGTTCAGGCGGTAGGTGTCGCCCAAACTTAAGAATAGTTCGGTGTAGGTCGCATCGCGGTAGACATCAGAGTCTAAAGTCACGCGGTATGGACCGCCAACACGCAAGCCACTTGCGATGAAAGCACCAGAGGCGTCAGTGGTGGTTTCTAAACGGCTACCTGAAGGAACGTGTTCGATAATAACGCGAGTATTTGCCGCGCCTTGGCCGCTTGGAGCCAATACCGAGCCACGCATTGAGGCAGAGGTATCTTGAGCGACAGCAGTTGCAGACGCGAGACCTAAGGCCACCGCGATAGCACTAGCTGTGCCTGTTAATCGCATAGATGTTCTCATTGTATTTCCTGGGTTGGTTGTCAAATAAAATGCTGAGCAAGGCTACACCGCTTTTATGACGCCTTGATGACAAAACGCATCTTTTTTCTGCATTTCGATGTCAATTTTGTGACAACATTTTACGCATTTTTTTAATTGATTGCACAGAGTAAATTGAACCTTTATTGTGCGACTTTGTCAGAGCGACCTCGTCAAGGAGAGGTATTCATGTTGCGAACCTTAGGCAGTACGCTGGCTGTAGCTTTTTTAATCATATTTTTAAGTGGTTGCGATATGCCCAAGAAAAATTTTAAAGAACCCAAAGCACTGCGCGTGGCAGCCTTCAATGTCAGCATGGATGCCTCTAACTATCTGCAGCAAAGCGAAATCCCGACTCAAGGTGCAACCGCGCTGCAGCAGGCTCTAGAAGACCAGCACCCACAGATTCGTGCCATCGCTGAAATCATTCAACACACACGTCCCGATGTACTGGTGCTGAATGAATTTGATTACCTAGACAGAGCCGAAGGCGTCGATCGTTTTCAAGCGGATTACCTAGCTGTAAGTCAAAACGGTGAAGCACCGATTGATTATCCGTACGTCTATCTCGCACCGGTGAACACCGGTAAGCCGAGTCCTTACGATTTAGATCGCGATGGCAAGATTTCTAATTATGGTGATGACGCCTGGGGCTTCGGTTGGTACGAAGGTCAGTACGCTATGGTGGTACTGTCAAAATATCCGATAGTCGAGAGCGACGTGCGCACCTTTCAAAACTTCAAATGGAAAGACATGCCAGGTGCATTACGCCCACTGATGCCGGCAACGAGCGAGTGGTGGTATCCGGATGAAGTCTGGGCGGAGTTTCCGTTGAGCTCGAAATCGCATTGGGATGTTCCGATTCAGGTTGGTGAACATGAAGTTCATATCTTGGTCAGTCACCCAACGCCGCCAGTATTTGATGGTGAAGAGAACCGCAATGGTCGTCGCAATCATGACGAAGTGCGCTTCTGGGCCGATTACATTCGCCCAGAGCACAGCGATTATATCTATGACGATCAAGGACGCGAGGGTGGCTTAGCAGCCGATGCGGCTTTTATTATTGCAGGTGACTTGAATGCCTCTGATGAAGGTGACGGCAATATCCCCGGTACCATTGAGCAATTGACCTTACACCCACTAATACAGGGTGACGTGATCCCGCAAAGTGAAGGCGGCGCGCAACATTCCCCAGATAATCCGAAAGGGAGCACTCACACAGCGAGTTGGCGCAAACGTGCTGATTATGTGTTGCCATCTGTGGCGGGTATTCATGTTATCGACAGCGGCGTTTTCTGGCCAACGGAAGGACAACCAAAGGCTGATTTAGTCAGCTCTCGCGGCGCATCTTCAGACCACCGTTTGGTGTGGATTGACATACAACTTCGAGATTAACTTCACAAATTTGTATTAAATTCATAAAAGTGTCATAAAGAATCGTAATAATTGGCGGTGCAGATAAACATTTAGGTGAAGCACATGTCGAGAAAGATTCTGATTGTTGAAGACGAAGCCCCAATTCGGGAAATGCTCAGTTTCGTCATGGAACAACATGGCTACCAAGCAGTAGAAGCAGGTGATTACTCCGCCGCCCTTGAGAAGATTGTCGAACCTTTCCCAGACATGATTTTGTTGGACTGGATGCTTCCAGGTGGGTCAGGTATTCAACTAGCGAAAAAATTAAAGAGTGACGATTTCACGCGCGGCATACCTATTATTATGTTGACCGCGCGCGGTGAAGAGGAAGACAAAGTCCGCGGCCTCGAAGTGGGCGCAGATGACTACATCACCAAACCATTTTCACCGAAAGAGCTGATGGCGCGCATGCGTGCTGTGTTCCGCCGCGTGGCTCCAACCGCTTTAGACGAGCCGTTGGAAGTGGAAGGCTTGAAATTAGATCCAGTGTCGCATCGCGTGACTGGGTTTAATGATCGCTTGGATATGGGTCCTACCGAATTTAAGTTGTTGCACTTCTTTATGACGCATCCTGATCGGGTGTATAGTCGTGAGCAATTACTCGATCAAGTATGGGGAACCAACGTCTATGTGGAAGACCGCACGGTTGATGTTCACATTCGACGCCTACGTAAAGCAATTTCAATGCATGGTCATGACCGCTTGGTACAAACTGTGCGTGGAGTGGGTTATCGGTTCTCTCATCGCTAAGTTGAAGCGACGTAGCGATGGATAAAAAATATTCCGTTCTGTTTATTCTCCGAGGCCTACTGTGGTTTTTAATCCCAGTGGGCGTGGTCGGTTGGTTGTTCGGAGCCTTTTGGGAAGTAACCGCGCTAGCGTTGCTTGGGCTGGTGGTTTGGCATTACTTCTACCAGTACAAATTGGTTGATTGGTTGTGGCATCGCCGCACGCTGCTGCCACCGAGTGCTCCGGGTAGTTGGAGTTACATCTACGACGGAATCTATCGAACCCAGCGCCGCAGTCAGCAACGCCGCCGTGCTTTAGCGCGGTTATTACGACGCTTTCGTGAAGCTTCAGAAGCGATTCCCGATGCAGCCATTGTCTTCCGTAAAGACGGAGGACTGATTTGGTGTAACAAGCTCGGGCAGTTCTACTTCGGTCTAAAATGGCCAGCCGATACGGGCATTCGCCTCTCCAACTTGATCCGTCATCCAGAATTTATCGCTTACTTACAAAAGGGCGATTTCAGTGACGACATTCATCTGCCGTCACCCGTGCGTGAAGATATTGAGCTCGAAATCCGTATCATGCCGTACAGCGATGACCAATACTTGTTGATGGCACGTGATGTCACGCAACTGCGCCAGTTGGACCAAATGCGCAAAGATTTCGTCGCCAACGTCTCGCATGAATTAAAAACACCGCTGACTGTATTGCAGGGCTATCTAGAAATGCTCGACGATGCCAGTGGCATGCCTGCTGAGATGCATCGCAAAGCCGTGCGCGACATGAACGCGCAGAGCACGCGCATGCGTAATCTCGTCGATCAGTTGTTGTCACTGTCGCGCATGGACATTACGCGCGGCGATATTTTCGACCGCGTTGTCGATGTCCCGAAATTACTGAATACTATTCAAGCCGATGCCGAACGCCTGAATGCGGAACGTGGACACGAACTGGTTTTTGAAATCAGCTCTGAAAAGCTCTACGGACATGAAGATGAGATGCGCAGTGTGTTATCCAACTTGGTGACCAATGCCATTCATTACACGCAGCCGGGTGGTCGCATTGTGGTGCGCTGGCGGCCAGTAAATCAGCAAATGGAATTTAGTGTTTCAGATAATGGGCCGGGAATTCCAGCCGAACATATTCCTCGTTTAACCGAGCGGTTTTATCGAATTGATAAAGACCGAAACAGTAAAACCGGTGGTTCAGGATTGGGGTTAGCCATAGTCCAACAGGCTTTGGAACATCATCACTGCAGACTAAACATCGATTCGGTGGTGGGGCGTGGGTCAACATTCTCGTTTCGAGCTCCAGAGGAACTTGTCGTTCGTGACACTTTATTGAAACAAATATGACAGCCTGACAAAAAATGTCATTAAACTGTCACATTCAGCCTCTACACTAGCTTCAATTCTTCATACAGTCAGCGAATCTGACATTGAAATTTGGAGTGTTTATGAAACTCAAGCAAGCATTAATCGCAGTTAGCGTCGCAACTCTGGTTGCTGGTCCAGCACTGGCACAAAAAGCGACTGACAATTTACCTGAATACGAAAAAGTAAGTGGCCTATCAGGCAACCTTTCTTCTGTTGGTTCAGATACCTTAGCCAACATGATGACGTTTTGGGCAGAAGAGTTTAAGCGTCAATATCCAAACGTGAACATGCAAATTCAAGCAGCGGGTTCTTCAACGGCACCACCTGCATTAACTGAAGGTACGTCAAACTTCGGTCCAATGAGCCGCGCAATGAAATCAAAAGAAATTGAGTCTTTTGAGAAGCGCCATGGTTATAAGCCAACGCAAGTTCGTGTTGCTATCGATGCGTTAGCCGTATTCGTCCATAAAGATAACCCGATTGAAGGCATGACCATTGCTGAAGTCGACGCGGTATTCTCAAATACTCGCTTATGTGGTGCGAACCAGCAGGTTCAACGCTGGAGCGACTTAGGTTTAACGGGCGCATGGGAGAATCGCGACTTACAGTTGTACGGTCGTAACTCAGTTTCTGGTACCTACGGCTACTTCAAAGAAATCGCGTTGTGTGACGGTGACTTCCGTCCAAACGTGAACGAGCAGCCTGGCTCAGCCTCTGTAGTTCAGTCAGTTTCAACCTCACTGAATGCTATCGGTTACTCAGGTATTGGTTACTTAACCTCAGGTGTCAAAACAGTACCAATCGCTGTTGAAGAAGGCGCTGAGTTTGTTGATGCAACCACTGAAAACTCGCTTGCTGGTAAGTACCCACTTGCACGTTTCCTATACGTTTACGTGAACAAGCACCCGAACAAACCATTGGATCCAGCAACAGCTGAATTCCTGAAAATGGTACTGTCAAAAACGGGTCAAGAGATTGTCGATAAAGACGGATACATCCCACTGCCACTGGCTGTAGTAGAGCAAGAAATGGAACGTCTTGGGCTAAACTGAAAGTGAACGGTAAAAAGTGAACAGTGAATAGAAACGCTCACTGTTCAACGAATAAAGCGCTGGTATTTTGCCAGCGCTTTTTTACTGGCTGACCGAAATGTCGCGGAGGATCGGCTGCTGGAGTGAAATCAGTGTTTCCGTCGCTTGGATTTCGTCGATGGGCTGGATTTTCTCGATCAGTAAGTGCTGCAAGTCATCAATGGATTTCACAAATACTTTGATAAATACGCTGTACTGGCCCGTGGTGTAATGTGCTTCGACTACTTCCGGCAACGCTTGCAGCTGCTTTAATGCGCTCGGATAGTCACCCGCACGAGCCAGCGTAATACCAATAAAACAACACACATCAAAGCCAAGCGCCCGCGGATTTACCGTGAGTTTGGCACCGGTGATGATGCCTTGCTGGCGCATTTTCTCGACGCGCACATGAATGGTGGCAGGGCTCACACCATGTTGTTTAGCAATTTCAGCGTAGGAAGTGCGCGCATTCAGCAATAATGCGTCGAGAATCGCTTGGTCCAAAATATCGATCATCTAATGATTCCGCCTTAAATAACGAATTTTTTAATGTTTTATCAATTAAAACCCATAATATTAAATATTATATTTAAGTAAAGCGTTAATTTATTAAATGGTATTGATCGCATTACTGATTTCGGTGAATGATGTCTCATCAAAACGAAAAATTATTGGAGAACATCATGAAAACATCGACTTTTGCACAACAACAACTTCGTCTAAGCCAAGTGAAACACCAGTTTGCTTCGGCGTTGGCACAGCAACTTCAGTTAATCCCCGTCCAGGCACCGTTGATCATGGCGGCAGGAAGTGGCATGCAAGACGGCCTTGCTGGTCATGAACAACCGGTTAAGGTTCACGTCCAAGCGGAACAGCGTGATTATGAAGTGGTTCATTCGCTGGCAAAATGGAAGCGCGCGCTTCTTGGACAACAGCAGTTTGCTGCCGGCTCTGGCATCGTGACCGACATGCGTGCGTTACGTCCTGACGAAGAAAAGCTTTCCGAGCGGCACTCGGTGCTGGTTGAGCAATGGGACTGGGAGCGTGTAATCCAGCCGCAAGAGCGCACCATCGCCACATTGAAAGAAACTGTGCGTGGTATCTATTCGGCACTGAAGCAAACTATCCAAGCGCTGTATCCTGACGAGAGTTTTCCGGTGCAGTTGCCGGCCGATGTGACATTCATACACGCCGAGCAATTACGCCAAGCCTATCCGGACTTAACGCCGAAGCAACGAGAACGCGCAATCACTCAACAGCGCACCGTGGTCTTTATTATCGGTATTGGCGGTGCATTAGGTGACGGGGAAAAGCATGATGTTCGCGCGCCGGATTATGATGACTGGACTTCAGAAACCGACTTAGAGTGGGGCGGACTAAACGGTGATTTGTTGGTGTGGCATCCGCTACTTGATGACGCACTCGAGTTATCGTCGATGGGTATACGTGTGGATGCACCGGCACTCTTACGGCAATTGGAACTCAGCGGTAAGCAGCACCATGCGCAATTGCCGTGGCATCGGTTAGTTCTGTCGGGTCAGTTGCCACAGACTATTGGCGGTGGTATTGGCCAGTCACGCGTGGCTATGTGGGTGTTACAATATGACCATATTCGCGCCACACAAGCGACTTTGCTAGACCTGCCTCAGCAGTCTGTCAGTGTTGCTGCCTAGACAACTTTGCGTCAAAAAGACACTTTCATGGCAGAAATATGACAGCGCTGTAACAATACTGTCATAGTTTGCCGCTATACTTGCACCCAGTAAAATTCACGAGCTAATTTCTGAGGGCAAGCATGGCGGCATCCACACCCACTCGAATGGGGGCCAGCAATATTCGACTACTCAAAGATAGAGCTGCACGCTGGGGGGTAACCTTTGGCGGCGTCCTAGTGTTAGTCGCATTACTGTTGATCTTCTTCTATTTGCTTTATGTCGTTGAACCGATTTTCCGCGGTGTCGATGTTGAAAAACAATCGTCATTTGCAGTGCCAGGTGAGGCAACAACTGTTGCGCTGGGCATGGAAGAGCAATCGGAAATTGGCTATCGCTTCGCGGACAATGGTCAGTTGACCTTCTTCGCTCTGCAAAACTTGCCGCGCTCGAATGCTGAGCTCGGTGATGTGTTATTGCAAGAGCAGGTCACGCCAACGGCGCCGACGGCCTTCACCAAAACGCAGCCACAGAAAAAGCGTTACGCGTACGCCATCGAGGGTGGTGAAGTGGTTATCGTTGAGCCGAAGTTTCGCTCGCGTTTTGAGAATGGTCAACGCACTACAACACCTGAAATCGCCATCATTACTGAAGACTCTCCAATTCAGGTTGATGAGCAAGGCCGTAACCTCGTGCAATTGGCTTATGAGTACGATGGTGACGCAAGCCTGTTTGCTGCGGTTACCGCTGACGGCAAGGCTATCGTCAACTCTATCAGTGCATCGCGTAACTTCATCACGGGTGCAGTAACGCTCGAATCTAAGTTTACTGAATTGCCAGTGAACGGCGCTATTGAGCAAGTCATAGTGACGCCTGACTTACGACAAGTGTTTGTCCGTCAGGCGAATCGTCTCTATGTCTTTGAAGTGAGCCGCAGTGGGCAGGTGACCGAAAAGCAACTCCTTACTATCGACAAGCGTCGTTACGGTGATGTGACGAGCATGCAACTGCTGGCTGGTGCTAGCTCCATCATGTTTGGCCACAGTTCAGGTTTAATTACGCAGTGGTTTGAAGTAGCCAGTGACGAAGGCCGTCGCTATCAATACATCCGCGAATTCAAGTCAGGCAATAGCCCGATTGTGGATATTGTCGCTGAGTACTATCGCCGTACCTTCTACACAGTCAATGCCGAAGGAACCTTGGGTGTCTTCCACACTACCTCAGAAGCTGATTTATATCAGGAGCAGCCAGAGGGCGTCCAAGCTGAGCGGGTGGTGATAGATCCCCGCGCAAATACGCTCATGATGCTGAGCGGCAATGAATTACACATCTTTGATTTGGACAACGAGCATCCAGAAGTCACGTGGAGCGGTTTGTGGCAAGAAATTTGGTATGAAGGCTATCCAGAGCCTGATTATGTGTGGCAGTCCACGTCTGGCTCGGATGACTTCGAACCTAAGTTCAGCTTAGTGCCAATTTCATTCGGAACCATTAAGGCTGCTGCTTACGCCATGTTGTTCGCAGTGCCGATTGGTCTTGCGGCAGCTGTTTACACCGCGTACTTCATGTCGCCTTCGGTGCGCAAAGTGGTTAAGCCTACCGTTGAAATTATGGAGGCATTACCGACCGTTATTCTCGGCTTCTTAGCGGGGTTATGGCTGGCGCCGGTGGTGGAGAATTACCTGCCTGGCATTGTCGCGACTGTCGTTCTAGTGCCGACAGCAATTATTCTGCTGGCATTTATTACCAGCGTATTACCGAAAAACTATCGTAATTTCTTCACTGATGGCCGCGCCGCGCTGGTGCTGATCCCGTTAGTGATGCTGGTTGGCTACGCCGCATTCAGTGCCTCGCCACTAGTGGAAGACTGGTTGTTTGGTGGCAATGTCCGTCAGTTTATTACCAATGAATTAGGTATCACCTTTGACCAACGTAACTCGTTGGTGGTCGGTATTGCCATGGGCTTCGCGGTTATTCCAACCATCTTTTCAATTGCAGAAGATGCGGTGTTTAGCGTGCCGAAGCACCTATCGAATGGTTCACTCGCATTGGGTGCCACTACATGGCAAACGCTGACCAAAGTGGTCTTGCTCACGGCAAGCCCAGGTATCTTCTCGGCAGTCATGATGGGTCTGGGTCGCGCGGTCGGTGAAACCATGATCGTACTCATGGCGACCGGTAATACGCCGATTATGGACTGGAACATCTTTGAAGGTATGCGCACCCTGTCCGCCAACATTGCGGTCGAAATGCCAGAGTCGGAAGTGGGTAGTTCGCACTATCGCATTCTGTTCTTGGCAGCCTTTGTATTGTTCGTATTCACGTTCGTGTTTAACACGTTGGCTGAGTTTGTTCGCCAGCGGTTGCGCGAAAAATATAGCTCGATGTAAGCGAGAGGATTTCCATGAAAGTTTGGTTTAAGACAGGAAAACCGTGGATTTGGCTAACAGCAGGTGCTGTGAGTATCAGTCTGATTGCCGTCATCGGGTTGTTGATCATGATTGCCTGGCGTGGCCTCAGCTTCTTCTGGCCCGCTGTTATCCACGAGATGGATATTCAAGCCTCTGATGGCAGTACCCGTACCATTATCGGTGAAATCTATGACCGTGAAGTGGTTCCAACCTCTCGGCTCGAGGGCAGTGCAGATGTGCTCGAGGGTTATAACGAGGAAATGCTTGAGCGTCTGTTACTGAAAGTTGGTAACCGTGAGTATGTGTCACTCGACTTCACTTGGGTTATGGAACCGCAAGTGGTGCGTGATGAGACGCCAGCAAATCTAGCTGTGCTGGAACGTTCGAAAGACGGCAACTTCTATGGTTACGTGATCGACATCTTGGAGAACGGTGAGTCGGTGCTAACCTCAGACTCTGAGGAAGAAAAGCGCGAAGAGCTTTTTGCTCGCATTGAGCGTGCGGTAGAGCTCAACGAACAAGCCATGGATCTGCAGGACGGTGAAATTGGTGCTATCAACTACCAGCTGAATCAGCTGCGTCTTGAACAGCGTCGGTTAGAGCTAAATAATGCCTTTACTGAAGCAGAAGCCGAGCGGATTGCTGCGGAAGAAGCGCAGTTGCGTGCCGATTATCAAGTCCTCGAAGCGCAGTTGTTTGAGTACCGTGAGCAAGCGAGCCGTGACGCGGTCGTGATGCGTGACATGCGCAACATGGAAGTGACGTTGCCGATGTATCGCATGTTGGACGTTACCTTCCCGAACGACATGAACATCTTGCAAAAGCTCGCACACTTCTTCGTGCAAATTGGCAAGTTCGTGTCCGAAGACCCACGTGAAGCCAACACCGAGGGGGGCGTATTCCCAGCTATCTTCGGTACCGTGTTCATGGTCTTGCTGATGTCGATTATTGTGACGCCATTTGGTGTGGTTGCTGCGGTATACCTTCACGAATATGCGGGTAAGAACGCCATTACGCGCCTGATTCGTATCGCGGTAATCAACCTCGCCGGTGTGCCATCTATTGTTTATGGTGTATTTGGTTTAGGTTTCTTCGTCTATATGGTGGGTGGCTCGTTAGACCAAATCTTCTATCCAGAAGCATTGCCAAGCCCAACCTTTGGTACCCCAGGGGTCATGTGGTCCGCGATTACTCTCGCGATCCTGACGCTGCCGGTGGTCATTGTTTCGACTGAAGAAGGCTTATCGCGCATTCCAAGCACCTTACGTGAAGGCAGCTTGGCACTAGGCGCAACCAAAGCCGAAACCTTGTGGCGCATCGTATTACCTATGGCATCACCGGCTATTATGACGGGTTTGATTCTTGCAGTAGCACGTGCAGCTGGTGAGGTAGCGCCATTGATGTTGGTAGGTGTAGTGAAGTCGGCGCCGATGTTGCCGCTCGATGGTAACTTCCCGTACTTCCACCTCGATCGCAAATTTATGCACTTGGGCTTTCACATTTATGATGTCGGTTTCCAAAGCCCGAATGTCGAGGCCGCGCGGCCTCTGGTTTACGCAACGTCATTCTTGTTAGTGACAGTCATTGTGGGTCTTAACTTGACTGCCATTGGTGTGCGTAACCATTTACGTGAAAAATATCGCTCTCTTGAGCACTAATTGATGAGAAGGGATGAACTATGATTTCGGTCACTCCGAACGCAAACACTGCTGAAGCTTTAGACCTCGCCAATTTAACGGCCGAGCAAACCGCCTTGGAAATTCGCGGTCTAAACTTGCACTACGGTGAAGCTCAAGCTTTGTTTGATATTGACATGCATATCCCGAAAAACCGTGTGACCGCGTTTATCGGTCCATCGGGTTGCGGTAAGTCTACTTTACTGCGCTGCATCAATCGTATGAATGACTTGGTTGAGATTTGCCGTGTGAAAGGCGAAATCTTGCTGCATGATAAAAACATCTACGATAAAGACGTCGATGTCGCTGAATTGCGTCGTCGTGTCGGCATGGTATTCCAGCGCCCGAATCCATTTCCGAAGTCGATCTACGAAAACGTGGTCTATGGAATGCGCTTGCAAGGCGTCAACGACCGTCGCACACTGGACGAAGTCGTCGAACGCTCATTGAAAGGTGCGGCATTGTGGGACGAGGTTAAAGATCGCCTAAGTGAGAGCGCCTTTGGCCTGTCAGGTGGTCAGCAACAACGTTTGGTGATTGCCCGTTCGATTGCAATTGAGCCAGAAGTCTTATTGTTGGACGAGCCAACATCGGCATTGGATCCAATTTCAACCTTAACCATTGAAGAATTGATCACCGAGCTGAAGAGCAAATACACCGTAGTTATCGTTACGCACAACATGCAACAGGCGGCACGTGTTTCTGATCAAACAGCCTTTATGTACATGGGTAAATTGATTGAGTACGCGGATACCAACACCTTGTTTACCACGCCTGATAAGAAGCAGACGGAAGACTACATTACCGGTCGTTACGGTTAACGGATAGAAGGAGCCAGTGATGGACAAAATGAACATGAGCCGGCATATTTCCGGCAAATTTAATGAAGAACTGGAAGCCGTCCGTAACCAAGTGTTGAATATGGGTGGTTTAGTTGAGCAGCAGTTGCGTGACTCACTGTACGCCATCGAAAAGTCAGATCATGAGTTAGCTGAGCAGATTTTGCAGCGTGACTATCGAATCAACGCCCTTGAGGTGCAGATTGATGAAGCCTGCGTACAAATCATCGCCAAACGGCAGCCAGCAGCGAGTGACTTGCGTCTGGTTATCGCTATCTTCAAAACTATTTCTGACTTAGAACGGATTGGTGACGAAGCCGAGCGCATTGCACGCGTAGCCCTCGAGAGCTTTAACAATGACCAGCAGCATTTCTTGGTGAGCCTAGAAAACCTCGGTCAGCAAGTACTCGCGATGCTACACGGCGTACTCGATGCTTTCGCGCGAATGGACTTAGATTCAGCCTATGAAGTGCACCAAATGGATGCGCAAGCTGACCGCCAGTATGAAGCACTGACACGTCAGCTGATGACATACATGATGGAAGATCCACGCGGCATTCCAAAGGTCATGAATGTATTGTGGTCAGCACGTTCACTGGAGCGTATCGGTGACCGTTGCCAGAACATCGCCGAATACATCATCTTCTTTGTCAAAGGCAAAGACGTGCGTCACGTCTCGCCAGAATCTATGGAACAAACTGTTCGCGGCAAGCGCGACTAACTGTCAGCTTTGCCGTCGTTACCCCGGCGGCAAAGCTATTGCGAATTACTCGGGATAAACGCGAATTACTCTGGATAAAGCGGGAATTACTCTCGATAAAAGCGAATTACTCGAGATAAACGCGTGCTAATAGAGCACGCGCGCCTTAATAGTTCCGTCAATGGCTCGTATTTCGATGAGTAAGTCATCGGCAATGGTACTATTGGGTGGGGTTTCAATATCAATAACCACATAACCTACTTGGCTGTCGGTCTGTAAGTACTGTCCTGAAACGTTGATGTTTTGTTCGGCCAATATTTGGTTGATACGTGTCAGCATGCCTGGGCGATTGTGGTGGATGTGCAACAAACGACGAGCGCCGGCGTGGGTTGGCAGTGCCACTTCTGGGAAGTTGACTGCTGACAAAGTCGAGCCATTGTCGGAATACCGTACCAGCTTGCCGGCCACTTCAATGCCGATATTCTCTTGTGCTTCTTGGGTAGAACCGCCGATATGCGGGGTCAAAATACAGTTATCGATACCGCGCAGTGGTGATTCGAACACATCATCATTGCCCTTCGGCTCGACCGGGAATACGTCAATAGCTGCACCCGATAACTGACCTGATTTCAATGCCTCAGCCAGCGCATCAATATCGACCACAGTGCCGCGCGAGGCATTAATAAGCACCGCTTCTGGCTTCATCGCGGCCAGCTGTTTGGCACTAATCATCCATTGGGTTTGCGGAGTTTCCGGAACGTGCAACGTGACCACATCAGACTGCGCGAGCAGCTCGTCGAGACTGCGAACTTGTAGCGCATTACCAAGTGATAATTTGGTTTCGATATCGTAATAGCGCACTTGCATGCCCAATTGCTCAGCCAAAATGCTTAATTGGCTGCCAATGTGGCCATAACCAATGATGCCTAACACTTTACCGCGCGCTTCAAACGAGCCTTTGGCTGCTTTGTCCCAACCACCGCGATGTGCAGCAGCATTTTTCTGTGGAATGCAGCGCAGCAACATAATAATTTCAGCGAGCACTAGCTCCGCTACACTGCGGGTATTGGAAAATGGCGCATTAAACACCACCACCCCATGTTCACGTGCAGCGTCGAGGTCAACTTGGTTGGTACCAATACAGAAGCAACCGACGGCAGCCAATTTGTCGGCGGCTTTAAAGACGCGAGCATTGAGTTGGGTGCGTGAACGAATGCCAATAAAGTGCACGTCTTTGACCGCTTCGCACAG
Source organism: Pseudidiomarina aestuarii (assembly GCF_048263735.1). GTDB lineage: Bacteria > Pseudomonadota > Gammaproteobacteria > Enterobacterales > Alteromonadaceae > Pseudidiomarina > Pseudidiomarina aestuarii_B. The sequence goes on from NZ_JBLXDX010000005.1 coordinate 126,996, forward strand.
TTCGTCCTCATTGAGTGAGGTTTTCAGGGCGGTGATATTGCTGTAACCGTGCTGCTTCAGCACTTCGATAGCGCTGCTATGCACGCCTTCCAACAGCAAAATCTTGATGCGATCTTTATCCAGAGATACCAAACTCATGCGCTTTCCTATGCAACTCTCAAATTAACGGGTGCGGGTTTGAATGCCTGACTCCGAGGCAATCAATGCAATATCAGCGCCACGGCGTGCAAACAAGCCGTTGGTCACTACACCAACGATATTATTCAGTTGTTCTTCCAATTGCACGGGGTCAAGGATATCAAGATTGTGAATATCCAGAATGAGGTTGCCGTTATCGGTCACGAAGCCTTGGCGCCACACTGGGTCGCCGCCTAAACGGACAATTTCACGCGCTACATATGAGCGCGCCATGGGAATCACTTCAATGGGGACTGGGAAGGTGCCGAGTCGGCCGACGAGCTTGCTGGCGTCCGCCACACAAATAAATTTCTGGGCGACTGCCGCGACAATTTTCTCGCGGGTTAAAGCACCACCGCCGCCTTTGACCATCCGAAAATGCTCGTCAATTTCATCCGCGCCATCAATGTAGACCGGTACTTCGGTCGCATTGTTGAGTTCTATGACTTCAATGCCAATTTTGCGTAGCCGCTGAGTAGAAGCATCCGAACTAGAAACCGCTGCCTCGATATCGTTTTTCATCGATGCCAACGCATCAATAAAAAAGTTCACCGTGGAGCCAGTACCGACGCCGACGATGGTGTTGGGTTTGACGTATTGAAGCGCAGCTTCGGCGGCTTGTTGCTTGAGGCGATCTTGAGACGTAGACATGACGATTCCATACCTTTGTACGCGGTCAATTGCGTGTCGATGAGAGCTCGGGGTTATGGGCGTTTAGTATACGCGCTTAACGGCGAAAATCCCACAGCTTCGTCGGGGTAATAATGCGTGGAAGTGGCACATCCCACGGCTCTGCGGGGATGCTTTCCACACACTGTTCGTCGTACGCCAAACCAATCGGTAATAAGCGTGGTAAGTGGCCTGCTTGCCATGCGGCAAGTGTGCGGTCGTAGTAACCACCACCCATGCCCAATCGATTCCCTTGCTTATCAAAGCCAACCAAGGGCACGAGCAAGACATCCAATGCAGCGAGGGGAGCCACATCAGGACAGCGTAGTTCCGGTTCGGGGATGTTAAAGGCGTTATTGCGCCATTGAGTTTCTGGCGTCACATTCAAAAACAGCAAATTGCCCTCGCGAAACGGGTGTAGCACAGGCACCGCAGGAGCGTGGTGTTCAAGCAGCCACTGATTAATGGCAACAGTATTGAGCTCAGCTCGCACACTCACGTAGCTGCCGACGCGCACGCTCTGTTGCAGCTCTGGCAGTTGTTGTAGGCGTTGCAACACCTGTGTCGCGGCTTGTTCGCGTTCTGCGGTCGATAGGCTCGCTCGTGCGTCCAGCAGTTCCCGCCGCAATTGCCGCGTCCGCATGGTGCTGTTATGCTCGTTTTTATTTGGTTCCATAAGGCAGCGTTATACCATGATGCGACAACTAATGACTATCCTCACCACATTGAGCTGTGCCGTCCTGTTGACGTCCAGTGTCTTGGCAGCACCGCCACCGAAGGCTACCGAACGGGGCGAACGCGGTGATGGCCCGCATCAACGTTTGATTCTGCGCGGCGGTATTCTCGTCAATGGTGAAGGTGCTCCAGCTTATGGGCCCGTCGATATCGTGATTGAAAACGACCGCATTGTGAATGTGGTCAGTGTCGGTCATCCGGGCGTTCCAATTAAGCCGGAAGGTCGACCTGTTGCCCAGTCGGGCGACCGTGAAATAGATGTGAGTGGTCACTACATACTGCCAGGCTTTGTTGACATGCACGGACACATTGGTGGTTCGGCGGACAATATTCCTGCCGATTACGTGTTGAAACTTTGGCTGGCGCACGGCATCACGACAGTGCGTGAACCGGGTAGCTTTAATGGCTTAGATTGGGTGCAGTGGCACCAGCAAGAAGCCGAAGCCAATCGCATTGTGTCGCCACGTATTGTGCCTTACGTCGGCTTTGGTATGGGCAGCGACGAGCCGATTTTCAACGCAGAACAAGCGCGCGAGTGGGTACGTGATATCAAAAGCCAAGGCGCTGCCGGCATTAAGTTCTTCGGTGCAACACCACGTGTCATGGCCGCTGCTCTCGACGAAGCTAAACAGCAAGACTTAGGCACCATGATGCACCACGCACAGCTCAACGTAGTGCGCACCAACGTGTTGGATTCTGCGCGCCAAGGCCTCACCACCATGGAACATTGGTACGGCTTACCGGAAGCGCTGTTTGACGGCCAAGTGATTCAAGACTACTCACCAGAATACAATTACAACGACGAGCAAGACCGCTTCGGTGAAGCTGGTAAGTTGTGGGAACAAGCCGCGAAACCGGGTTCAGAAAAGTGGAATGCCGTGCGTGATGAACTTATCGCACTCGATTTTACGATTAATCCAACACTGACTATCTACGAAGCCTCACGTGATTTGATGCGCGAACGTCGCGCCATTTGGCACGAAGAGTACACCTTGCCAACTTTGTGGGACTTTTTTACGCCAAGTCGCTACGCACACGGCTCGTACTGGTTCGATTGGACCACCGACCACGAAGTAGCATGGCGCAAGAACTTCACCCAGTGGATGACTTTCCTCAACGACTACAAAAACCATGGCGGTCGCGTCACCACCGGCTCTGATTCAGGCTATATCTATAAAATTTATGGTTTCGGCTACATCCGCGAGCTCGAATTGCTGCGCGAAGCCGGCTTCAATGCTCTCGAAGTTATCCAAGCCGCCACACTCAACGGTGCCGAAGCGCTGGGCATGGAATCAGAAATCGGCTCGGTCATCCCGGGCAAGAAAGCAGACTTAGTCATCGTCAAAGAGAATCCGCTGCGCAACTTCAAGGTGTTGTACGGAACAGGTCACTACCAGCTCGATGACAATAATCAGCCAATACGCACCAAGGGCATTCGCTACACCATCAAAGACGGCATCGTCTACGACGCGCAAGCGCTACTAGCCGACGTCCGCGAAATAGTCGCAAGAGCCAAGGGAACAGTAAATAGTGAACAGTGAACTGAAAAGCTGAATGGGCACAGTGTCGGGTTTAGGTTTTCCCGTTCACTATTCACCATTCACTTTTCACTGTAGTCGGTGGGTGATCACCCGGAATGCCGCCGCTGGCTGTAGCCCTTGAACCCACTGGTTCAAGGCGGGGCGCAAATGCACGGCCGCAGGCTTCTCGATACGGGTCGAGCTTGCACAATAGCCGCTCAGTGAGCCCCTTTACTGATGACATCGGCTCAGGGACATAAGCTCGCTAGCGCACATTCCAGGCAATCATAACTGCTGCAGAACTTCTCAACGTCCAGGACGTTGCTCTGCCATTACCTGCTCAAGTGTATCTTGGAGCAGTTTAATTTTTTCTTCCAAATCGCGTACTTTCTCGTCTTGTGCGTCTGCATATTGTGTGGCTTCGTGACACAAGTTCAAGGCAGCCATCACGGCAATTTGCTCTGGATGACTTAACCGCGTTGCCGAGCGTATTTGCTCAAGCTTTTCATTGAGTCGATCGGCCGCGCGTTGCAATGCCGCTTCCTGTCCCGCGGGACAGTTCACTTTGTACTGGCGATCCATCAATTTTATATCCATGGTACGCGGCGTTGATTGTGACATGACCTTTTCCTATTGCTGGCGCTGTAACTATTTCTACTGTTGGCCGATTCAGATGGCGCCATTATGGCATGCTTCCGTGCGCTTTGTCAGCTAGCCTGAATGGACTTGCAGTGTTACGATGTGTGTACACATTTAGCGTAATAAGTTGGAATAGATTGATGTCTGATCCCAGTGGCGAAGTGGGCAAACTACAAAGTTATGATCGCTTAACCGAGTTTTTTGAGCAGCAGGGTCTGTTGTCGAATGCCGCCGAAGTGCATGGCATTCTCTCTGGCATGGTTGCTGGCGGTGCGAGTTTAGAAGGCGAAGACTGGTTGTTATTGATGAGCGATCTCATTCACGAAGGGCAATCGTTTAAGCCGGTTGTGAAAGAGCAATTCATCGAATTAGCCAGCTCCATCTGCGCAGCCATGCGAGACCCTGATTTAGGCTACCAATTATTGTTACCGGGCGACCATCAGCCGCTGTACGAGCGCCTGCAAGCCATGACCGCTTGGGTGCAGTCGTTTTTAGTCGGTTTTGGCGTCAATCAAACCAATCTCGCGGGCTTATCCGAAGACCTGCGTGAAGCAATCGAAGATTTAGTCGAGATCGCGAAGCTCGATTTGTCCGTAGATGAGGATGAAGAAGGCGAACGCGCTTACTTTGAAATAGTCGAGTACCTACGAATTTCTGCGATGTTATGTTTTAACGAACTCGGCAAGAACTCTGGGGGCGCGTGTAAAACGAATAAGGTCCTGCATTAAATGAGCCACATTCCCAAGCACGAATTCAAACAACGGCGCGAGCAACTGCTCGCGTTTTTGCGCAAGCAGAAGCAATCCGCCATTGCGGTTATTCCCGCTGCCAGCTTGCAAACCCGTTCACGTGACACCGAATATCCGTTTCGCCAAGACAGTGATTTCTTTTATCTGACCGGGTTCAACGAGCCTGACGCGGTGCTGATCCTCGCGCCTGATGCTGATGAGCCCGTACAACTATTTTGCCAGCCGAGCGATGCGCATGCAGAAGTGTGGCATGGACGACGTTTAGGTGTAGATCGCGCGGTCGAAGCGCTCGACGTCAATGCTGCCTTCTCGATAGAGCAATTTGAGAAGTTACTACCCGAACTACTGAACGGTGTGCATAGCGTGTTTTATCCGCATGACAAACCGCACTTACAGCAGCAACTGAACACTGCCGCCGATTTCCTGCGTAGTGCGCCGAAAAAAGGCTATAGCGCTCCAGTGGCTTGGGTGGATTGCAATCCACAGCTGGCAAACATGCGTTTAATTAAAAGCGAAAACGAAATTGCAGTGATGCGTCGCGCTGCGGAAATTTCCGTGCTGGCGCATCAACGGGCGATGCGGTCAACGCAGCCTGGTCGCTACGAGTATCAAATTAGCGCTGATATTCAGCATGAATTTGCGATGCATGGTGCGCTGTCACCCGCCTATGGAATTATCTGCGGTGGCGGTGTGAATGCCTGTATTTTGCACTACACCGAGAACAGTGATGTGCTGCGCGACGGTGATTTATTGCTGATTGACGCTGGCGCAGAATACCAAGGCTACGCCGGCGACATTACCCGCACTTTCCCAGTGAATGGTCGCTTCAGCGATACGCAGAAAGCCTTGTATGAGGTGGTATTGGCAGCGCAAGAAGCTGCACTCGCCACCTTAAAGCCGGGTAGCAGCTTACCGAAGGCGCAAGACGCCGCTGCGCAAGCCATCACGCACGGTCTGATTGATTTAGGCATCCTCAAAGGCTCGTTTGCCGAGCATTGGGAAGCGACCAGCTATCGTAAGTTCTTCATTCACGGGCTTGGCCATTGGCTGGGGCTGGATGTGCATGACGTCGGAACCTATGACGCCGCCGGTAAAAAGCGTGCGTTTGAGCCAGGCATGGTGCTAACTGTCGAGCCAGGGATCTACATTCCACCGGGCATGCCTGATGTGGACGAGAAATGGCACGGCATTGGAATCCGCATTGAAGATGACTGCGTGATCACCGCTGACGGCTATGAGAATTTAACCGCTGGTGTGCCGAAAACCGCGGCAGAGATTGAGCAATGGATGCAAAACAAGTAACTGCCGCTTCTTCCAACGCATTAGTTGTCGCTGGCGGTGGCTTAGTTGGCGCACTCACGGCATTGCTCGTGGCGCGTGCGCAACCTGACCACACCATCGTTGTGGTAGAGCCGCAAGCCGAAGGTCCCGCGCCCGATCCACGCACCATCGCACTCGCAGCCGGCACCGTTCGCGTGTTGGAAGGCTTGGGTGTTTGGTCGCCGTTAGCCGTACAAGCATGTCCAATTGAGCATATTCATGTCAGCGATCAGCATCAATTGGGCGCAACACGATTACATGCCGAGCAAGAAAATGTGCCCGCTCTAGGGCAAGTGATTGCTGCCAGCGAACTGAACTTAGCTTTGTACAACGCCTGCCAAGCGCAGCCGAATATTCAGTGGTTGGGTGATCATAAAGTGGTCGCTACCCAAGCAACCCGGTCTGAACGCACCGTCACGTTAGAATCAGGCGCTGGTGACACGGTCAGCATGACCTGCCAGCTATTGGTGGGCGCCGACGGCAATAAATCCGCCGTACGCGCTGCTCTCGATATTCCCGTAGTGTCTACCCATTATGACCAGCAAGGCATTATTGCGGTGCTGCAGCTCGCCGATGGTCTCAATGGCTGGGCTTACGAGCGCTTCACGCCTTACGGACCAGTTGCGCTGCTGCCCATGCCGAATCGACAAGCGTCGTTAGTGTGGAGCATGCCACCCGATGAAGCCGAAGCGACCATGAATTTGCCCGCTGCCGAGTTTGTTCGCGCCGCGCAACACGCATTCGGTTTTCGCGCCGGGCGTTTTACCGATGTCACCATGCGCACCCAGTATCCGCTGCAACTGCATTTAGCCGAGCGCAGTGTCGCGCATCGTGCCGTGCTGATTGGTAACGCGTCACATTCGTTGCATCCGATAGCCGGACAAGGTTTTAACTTAGGCGTGCGTGATGCGCTGAGTTTGGCGGCAGTGCTTTCAAATTCAACGTCTGACAAAACAGATTTCGGCAGCTACAACGTCCTCAGCGATTACTGGCAAAGCCGCAAACAAGACTACGACCGCACCATTGGCCTGACTGATTTGTTAGTGCGTGGCTTCTCCTCATCGGCATTTCCGTTGACCTATGGGCGCACATTAGCGCTCGGCATTCTCGACTGGCTACCGCCACTCCGCGCCGCATTCGCCCGCCAAACGATGGGCTTAAACAATCCTGTAGTGGGTAGAGGAGAGCACTGATGGCTTATTCGGTAATCGTTGTCGGCGGTGGCCTCATTGGTCTCAGCACAGCCATTGGTCTGCGTGAGCAAGGGCATCACGTTACCTTGATTGAACGTGCCCCAGCACCCAGCTATACCGCTCAACCCGAATTACGTGTCAGCGCACTCGCACAACACAGTCGGCAATTGCTGCAACAACTGCAGGTTTGGGACCAATTACCGCGTGAGCGTCTCGGACCTTATACCGGCATGGAAGTGTGGGATCAGGACAGCTTCGGACGCATCGAATTTAACGCCGCAGAAGTAAACGCCGATGACCTCGGTGCCATAGTCGAAAACCGTGTGGTCGAAACCAAATTATGGGAGCGAGCGCAAGCAACAGGCGTTCAATTACATCCCGAAACAGCCATTACCGAGTTGCAGCAAACCGCGACACAAGTCCAAATCAAAACCGCCGCGGGGCAAACTTATCAAGCCGACTATTTAATCGCAGCCGATGGCGTGCAATCGCAAATTCGACAAAAAGTGCAAGCACCACTGACGTTTTGGGATTACGAACAACGTGGCATGGTGGCTGTGATTGATTGCGAGCAGCCACATGGCGCTGTCGCACGGCAGGTATTCCTACCATCCGGCCCCGTGGCATTGTTGCCGCTGGGTAATCCGAAGCAAGTCTCGCTGGTGTGGTCGTGTGATGATGACCAAGTCAGCAGCTATGAAGCGCTAGATGACAAAGCCTTTGCGCAGCAGCTGACACGCGTATCCGACGGCTGTTTGGGAACCTTAACCGTGGCATCTAAGCGCGCCAGTTTCCCGCTGCGCATGCATTACGCTCAGCGCTGGTTGCATGATCGTGTGATTCTGATTGGTGATGCGGCACATAGCATTCATCCGCTGGCTGGGCAGGGCGCCAACCTCGGCTTTGCCGATGTCACCGCACTACTCAAAGTCTTCGCTCAAGAAGCCGTGAGCCATCGTGACCTACGCGCTTGGGAACGCGAGCGCAAAGCCGCCGCTGTAGTCATGATCACCGCGATGGAAGCCTTCAAACGAGGCTTCGGCACCGCGCACCCCGCAGCCAAACTCCTCCGCGGTCTGGGACTGCACCTAGCGAATCGCATCAGCCCACTAAAACGATCGCTCACGCAAGTAGCCCTCGGCTCGTAACAGCCAAGTAAACAGTAAATAGTGAACAGTGAACAAAACCAGCATGTCTCCAGTTCACCGTTCACTGTTCACCATTCACTATTCACGGCCAGTTAGATCCGCTCCCGTATAAACTGTGCCAGCTGCTGCGCCGCCGCATTCTCCCCATCCACCACCTGCAGCACCACACTCACATCGCCCAATACCGGCAGGAGCGCATGCTGCAACCGCTGTAGATGATCCGGCACCGTACTTTGCGCCAACACAGTGATCCCCAACCCGCTTTCCAGAGCCGCCGTTAGCCCCGAAAAATCCGCGTTGGTATAAGTAATCCGTACCGGCGTATTCTGCTGCTTCAATACTCGCAGGGCGCGGCGTCGATAGATGCAGCCGTCGGGCGCTAACACCAAACTCAACGGCTCATGATCCAACAAATCAAAACCCGCAGGACCCGCCCACACCAAAGGTTCTTGCTTCAACTGCAACAAGCCCGGTTGACGCTGCTGCGCCGAACCCGGTTCGGTTAGTGCAATAATTAGGTCGAACGCGGACTCGTCACTGGTCAATAAATCTTTGCTAAGTGCTGAGGTAACTGCCAAAGTGACGTTCGGATAAGCTTGCGCGAATTGCCCCACCACTTGTGGCAGCAGTTTGCTGGCAAATTCGCTGGGAATACCCAGGCGTACCCGACCCGATAGCGACGGTTCGGTAAAGCGCACCAGCAGCTGGTCATTGAGGTTGAGCATTTGTCGCGCAGAGTCCAGCAATTCAGTGCCGGCATAAGTGAGCAGAATACGTCCACCACTGCGTTGAATCAGGGCAACGCCGAGTTGCTCTTCCAGCCGCTGTACCTGCAAACTAATTGCTGGTTGTGAGCGACCCAACTGCTTGCCGGCAGCCGTATAACTCTGCAGTTCATATACGCTTACAAAGGCGCGCAGGGCATCCAAAGACAGGTGTTGCATAACAGCACTCGCTAAATCAAAGAATTATAAAATTTCGTTATAGAAAAAGTATCAGTATTTATTATTTAAATAAAGGTATAAGGAATATTCATTTGTGACGAGCGCGCGCAAGTTTTATAATTTGCGCACTTTTTAAATGGCAATTTAAATCATAAAAGGACGTTGTGCTCATGGCCAACCGGACCCCGTTATACGATGCCCACGTGAAAGCAGGCGCAAAAATGGTCGACTTTCATGGCTGGGACATGCCACTGCATTATGGCTCGCAAATGGAAGAGCATCATGCTGTGCGTAAAGACTCAGGTATTTTCGATGTATCGCACATGACTATTGTTGATGTGGCGGGTATCGAAGCCAAAGACTTCTTGCGCTACATGTTGGCGAATGATGTTGCCAAACTCACCGTACACGGCAAAGCCCAGTACAGCAGCATGCTGAATGAATCTGGCGGCGTGATTGATGACCTCATCGTGTACTACTTTACTGACGAGTCGTATCGCTTAGTCGTGAACTCAGCCACGCGTGAGCGTGACATGGGCTGGATCAACAGCGTCGCAGCAAGCTTTAAAGTCACCATCACTGAGCAACCAGAGCTCGCGATGGTTGCCCTGCAAGGTCCAAACGCTGAAGACAAGCTCAAGTTAGTACTCGGCGACGCATTTGCTGAAGTAGCAGGCATGAAGCCATTTATGTCAGTACAAGTAGGTGATCTATTTGTCGCCACCACCGGTTATACAGGTGAGAAAGGCTATGAAATTGTAGTCCCAGCAAATGCCGTCGAGAAGTTGTGGGACGACTTGCTGAATGTTGGCGTGCAACCAAGCGGTTTAGGTGCGCGTGACACCCTGCGTTTAGAAGCAGGCATGAATTTGTACGGTCAAGACATGGACGAAACCACCACCCCATTAGAATCCAATATGGGTTGGAGTGTGGCGTTTGAGCCAGCCGACCGTAAGTTTATTGGTCGTACGGCATTGGAGCAGCAAAAAGCCAATGGTCACGCCAAGTTAGTCGGCTTAGTGATGCAAGAAAAAGGTGTATTGCGACACGGTCAGAAAGTGATTGTCGAAGGTGGGGAAGGAATGATTACATCCGGTACGTTCTCTCCCACGTTGGGCTTCTCTGTAGCTATGGCGCGCGTGCCAAATACCGTTCGCGACACCGCCGAGGTGGAAATGCGCAAAAAATTAGTTACAGTGAGCGTGGTCAAACCTAGTTTCGTTCGCAACGGCAAGTCGGTGCTATAGACCGCGCTCGAGCGAGCTCATCATTACTTTGAAGGATTTAGAACATGAGCAACATTCCAAAAGAATTAAAATACGCATCAACCCACGAGTGGGTGCGCAATGAAGGTGATGGTATCTACACCGTAGGTATTACTGAGCACGCTCAAGACCTATTAGGTGACATGGTGTTTGTTGAATTGCCAGACGTTGGTGACAACGTTGCAGCAGGTGACGACGTAGCTGTAGCTGAATCTGTGAAAGCAGCGTCAGACATCTACGCACCGATTGCTGGCGAAATTGTCGAAATCAACGAAGACTTAGAAGACGCTCCAGAAACCGTCAATAGTGATCCTTATGGCGACGGTTGGCTATTTAAGATTAAAGCCGACGACGCTAGTGAAGTTGATAGCTTGCTTGATGCTGAAGGCTATCAAGCAGTTATCGACGAAGAGTAATACGAGACTTGAAAACCATAACCCCGGTACGAATGGCCGGGGTTTTGTGTTTCATCAGTTCTGTCTAACCCGCGATGAGGGGATTTGAAGTAAATGACGACTACCACACTGCAACAGTTAGAAAATCATGGTGAATTTATTGCTCGCCACATTGGCCCCAGTGCCGATGAGCAAGCCGCCATGTTGGCCGAATTGGGCGAGAGTTCACTGGAAGGGTTAACTGCGGATACGGTGCCAGGCGCCATCCGTCGTGAGCCATTCTTAGCCGTTGGCGAGCCCATGACCGAGCGCGATGCGCTGGCCAAGTTGCGTACTATTGCCAAGAAGAACAAGGTTCTGACGTCATTTATTGGGATGGGCTATTACGATACGCTGGTCCCCAATGTCATTCTCCGTAACGTGTTAGAAAATCCAGGTTGGTATACCGCGTACACGCCGTACCAGCCAGAAATTGCACAAGGTCGCTTGGAAGCCATTTTGAACTTCCAAACCATGACCATGGACCTGACCGGTCTGGAACTTGCTAGCGCGTCATTGTTAGATGAAGCGACTGCTGCGGCAGAAGCTATGGCAATGTCCAAGCGTGTCAGCAAGAGCAAATCAAACACTTTCTTTGTGGCGGACAACGTCTACCCACAAACTATCGACGTGGTGAAAACTCGTGCCGAGATGTTTGGCTTTGAAGTAGTTGTAGGGCCAGCGCATGAAGCGACCGCAACAGAACACTTCGGTGCCTTATTGCAATACCCAGACCGCGAAGGTCAATTGCACAACCTTGAGCAGCTGATTGCCGACATTCAAAGTAACAAAGGTATTGTTGCCGTAGCAGCAGACATCATGAGCTTAGTGCTGTTGAAGGCACCGGGAGAAATGGGTGCCGACATTGTGTTGGGTTCTGCTCAGCGTTTCGGCGTGCCTATGGGCTACGGTGGTCCACACGCTGCGTTCTTTGCTACCCGTGACAAGTACAAGCGCTCACTGCCAGGTCGTATTATTGGTGTCTCGAAAGATTCGCGTGGCAACCAAGCATTGCGTATGGCTATGCAAACTCGTGAGCAGCATATCCGTCGTGAGAAGGCGAACTCGAACATCTGTACCGCGCAAGTATTGCTCGCCAACATGGCGTCGTTCTACGCGGTCTATCACGGCCCACAAGGCTTGAAGACGATTGCGTCACGCATTCACCGTCTGACCGATATCACCGCGCTGGGCATCCGCGACAAAGGTGCAGACGCAGGCATCGAACTCGTGAACACCACTTGGTTCGATACCCTGACCTTTACCTACAGCGGCAACGCTGAAGCATTGATTCAGAAAGCGGTTGATGCAGGCTTTAACCTGCGTGTTGATGGTCAAGTAAACGATAAGGCGCAATTCGGTTTGAGCTTCGACGAAGCCAAAACCCGCGCTGACGTAGAAACTGTATTCGAAGTGCTGTTTGGCGAAGACCATGGCCTCGATATCGAGACTTTAGACTCGCGTGTAGCTGCCGGTGAGTTGGAATCTATTCCAGCCGAACTAGTGCGTACCAGCGCCATTCTTGAGCACCCAGTATTCAACAGCTACCACTCTGAAACCGAGATGCTGCGCTACATCAAGCAACTCGAGAACAAAGACCTGTCGTTGAACCACAGCATGATCTCCTTGGGCTCGTGCACCATGAAGCTCAACGCCACCGCAGAAATGATTCCAGTCACTTGGCCAGAGTTTGGTCAGTTGCACCCGTTCTGCCCGACCGACCAAGCGGCCGGTTACGGTGAGTTGTTAACCACCTTGTCTGAGTGGTTAGTGGACATTACTGGCTACGACGTTATGTCTATGCAGCCAAACTCAGGCGCGCAAGGCGAGTACGCCGGCTTGTTAGCCATTGCCAAGTTTCATCAGAGCCGTGGCGAAGGCCATCGCAATATCTGTTTGATTCCAAGCTCTGCGCACGGCACCAACCCAGCGTCTGCTCAGATGATGAGCATGAACGTGGTGGTTGTAGACTGTGACAAGAACGGTAACGTTGACCTTGAAGACTTGAAAGCGAAAGCCGCTGAAGCCGGTGACAACCTGTCGTGCATTATGGTGACCTATCCGTCTACCCATGGTGTGTACGAAGAGGGCATCAAGACGATCTGTGACATCGTGCATGAGTACGGTGGTCAGGTGTATCTGGACGGTGCCAACATGAACGCGCAAGTGGGCGTGACGTCACCGGGTTATGTGGGTGCCGATGTCTCGCATTTGAACCTGCACAAAACTTTCTGTATTCCGCATGGTGGCGGTGGTCCAGGTATGGGTCCTATTGGTGTGAAGAAGCACCTCGCGCCATTCCTGCCGAATCACACCGTAGTGCCGATTCACGGTACTGGTTTAGACAACGGTGCGGTATCTGCAGCGCCATTTGGTAGCGCGAGCATTCTGCCGATTTCGTGGATGTACATTGCCATGATGGGCAGCCGCGGGTTGCGTGAGGCCACTGAAGTTGCGATTTTGAACGCCAACTACGTAGCGAAGAAACTCAGCAAGCATTATCCGATCCTCTATAAAGGCCGGAATGACCGCGTGGCGCACGAATGTATTATTGATTTGCGTCCGCTCAAAGATGCTTGTGGCGTGACCGAAATGGACGTAGCCAAGCGCTTGCAAGACTACGGCTTCCACAGCCCAACCATGAGCTTCCCAGTAGCAGGAACCTTAATGGTCGAGCCAACCGAATCCGAATCACAGGCCGAGCTAGACCGCTTTATTGAAGCCATGATCAGCATTCGCGACGAAGCCCGCCGTATTGAAAAAGGCGAGTGGCCAGAGGACAACAACCCACTGCACCACGCCCCACATACGCTGGCCGACATTGTCGACGCCAACTGGGACCGCCCGTACGACCGCAGCACTGCCGCCTACCCAGTAGCCGCCGTTGCCGTGAACAAGTTCTGGCCAACCGTCAACCGCATTGATGACGTTTATGGTGATCGGAATCTGATGTGTAGCTGCCCTCCGCTGGAGAGCTACCGGTAGCCGTTGCTGATGGTTATATTTCCATGATTTAGAACTGCTAATGCCCTCTGATTCAGAGGGTATTATTGTTTGTGCTAACGTCCGTTTTGAGCGAGGAGTGAACGTTAACGCCGTGCTCTGGAACAAACTAAAGCAAAGCGTAGGCTTATCCCTAGTAGCACTTTGTTATATTTTTTGGGGATCGCCTCTGGAACCCCAGATAAAGTAGCCACTACAATCGACTTTGTATTGTTCACGAGATATTTTTTCATCTCTCGTTGCCGGATGAATATTGCTAAATTCCGAAACTCTTTTAGAACGACTCTGATAACACTCTTTTTTATTAGTGACCTTATTCATATTTAGTACCTCCTTAGGAAGCGCTTAATTTCAGCTCTGTTCAGCTGAGGTTTACAATATTCAGTCACTCTTTGAGTATTTCCTGCTGCCGATGTTTTCTTTGCCAGCGAGGCACCGTCATTATCAACAGTTAGCTCAAATATACGCCCATCACTATGAGTCTTAAGCCACGTACGGCTCAATCCGTCACATGATAAAGTCCAATCAAGAAGCTCACCATCAATATCAGACAAGTCGTTGACTATATCTATCGCAGAAGCATAACGGTGAGCCAAATCAGTAGCGAGACACTTTTTGACAGTATTAATCAATGCCTGAGGAATGTGCTCTGGATAACTATCCTTGTTTGGAAATTGACCACTCACAACTGCGTGCCTAAACCTTGGTCTATTTAAATTCCCGTTTTCTATAAAAGTAGCATATTCAGAGTAAAAAGACTGATCTCCGACACACATCCGATGAAGTGTTAGACCGAACTGGTATATATCGAACTGATTATTAAAATTCGTTGTACTAAATGCCTCAGGAGGAACCATATTTCCGTAGATTCTATCTTGACCAGCAAGCCCACTGAAGGTGGTTTGCTTTGATTGCCCAAAATCAGATAATAGAGCTTCACCTCTATCAGAAAATAAAATATTATCCGGCTTGATATCAAAATGTATCAATCTTTTCGAGTGAATATTGTGTAACCCGCTTAGAACTTGTGTTGACCAAACAATAATTTCTCTAACACTCACAGGAGATTTTGCCATTCTCTTCTTCAGAGAGCCACGCTGAAAATAGGGCATGGCGAGAAAAAGATGATTATCATCCTGACAAGCGTAATAAATAGGAACAACATTTGGGTGGGAGCTCAGATACAATAGACTAGCCTCATTGAAGTATTCATTTATATCTGAAAAGTCGGCCTTAATCATTTTCTTAACAACGATATCAGCATTAAGCTGAAGATCTCTAGCGGTGAAGACGGTTGAGTTTTTGCCTTCTTGGCCAATCTCCTGATGGATGTGAAAGCTTAATTCTGCTGTCCTTGTCGTATTAAGCATTTGAAGCCCCCAAAGAAGTTAAAATAGCTTCCTTTTCTTCTTTGCTATGATGATCCCAGTCTTCAACCAGAACATATGATTTTTCCCCCTCAACATATAATTTGAAATCGGCTCGTTCCATTTCCAATTTTGCTGCAATCGTAGATATCTGACCACAAAAATAGCTAGATAGCAGACTGCTTGCAAATGCCTCTTGAATTACACCTTCAATCTCAATACGTCGAATATTTAATGTTTGAGAGTTGCTCTCAACTATCCTTAGGCCAGCCTTTTCTATATGGAACTCTCTTAGAATATCCAATATGGAATTTCTAATATATTTTAGAGCCTCAGGCGTTGGCAGGGCCTTTGGTATTTTAATGCCTTCAACGTTTACGATAGCATTTTCGTCTGAATCATATATTGCTATAATGACTGCACATGGTTTTACTCTAATTCCCAGAGTGTTCACATAACCCCCATAAAAATATAACGCTAAGATAACCGGCAATGACGTAGAGGCATAATCGCGAAGCGCCCCTGCGTTGCTATCCCAGTGACCGAAGGGAACGTGCTAAGAGTTTTGCTATATTTAAATCCCCATAATAATTTATCCAAACTCATCTTTTAGAAAAATCTTGAATTATTACTGCATCAAGTTTGTGATCATTAGCATCAGTTGAGTAGCAAAAGCTTATCGATAGATCACTACTGAACTCTTGGTACAAAGTGGGTCTTAGCAATCTAGTTTTATTGTCATTGAAAAGAGTTCTTTGTCGCCCATCTGAATTTCTCATAACACCATAACAGAAGCGCTTATTAGGATCTTGGCTATCACTCTTTGATAGAGATGTCACCATTGCTTCCTTAATATGTGGCGGTTTACCTAAAGTTACATGATCTGGAATAAACTGAGCAAAATACTCATTAAACTGACTCAATAAATCTCCAAGGTTTTCGCCATACTCAATATCAAAAAAAGCTCTTAACAGCTTCGCCTCGATAAGGAAGCCATTTACGTTTACCGATGAAACTAGTCGCTCATTAATTTTCTCACTTTTCAATAACTCTACTTTCATCAAAGCGTATTTGGGTTTTTTTTCTCCATCTTCGTACAGTTTAGCCAACACAATGTAATCACGGTTTTTGTAATTGAAAGGGAATGCTTCTATAGCCCAGCCCTTTGTAACCATATCCGCTTTTAATAGCTTGAAATTCTCAAATACACTCATATCCTTAACTCTTGATATTCAGTATGTTAAAAGGCCGAAATAATTAGTTAGAATGCAGCTATTAGGCACTACATTTCACATGGAATATAACGCCGCAAGCAGCGGCGAGCGATAGCGAGTCCAGCGCCGTAGGCGCGATGTTGACTTGCTTTGTTATGCCTATATATCACTGAGCTCGCTCCTCATTTGATTCATTAGAGCTCTAGTTTGATTTTGTATTTCAGATGCCAGCCCTGCGGCCTGCCTTTGAAAAGCTTCAGTTTTTTCGTGTTGCTGATGAAAAATTATTTCGGTAAAGTTTTTCATATATTCGTTGGTGCAATCCATTGATTCTTGTGCAAGCTGTTCCAATTTATCAAAGGTTTGCAGCATCTCGTCTGTTGCGATTAGCTTCAATCGATGGGATTCACTTTTGAGTTTCAACACATCTTTTAATCCTTCCTGCATCAACGCAGAGATTTGAGAGCTAAACCAACCGATAACCTGCCTTTCTCCCTGTTTATCGCCCACTTCTGTGGCTGCAAGATAATCTTGAAGATACTGATCAAATATTGGCTTCATACGCTCAGGTATTTCAATTTGATTCTTCTTTCCAAAGCTGTCCAAGTCAGTAACGTACTTAGCGTATTCAGATGCCTTTAGATCGAATATTTTTAATCGCCTATCTGCTCTGAATCTAAGATCTTGTTCAAACTGCTTTAGGTGTCTTTCATGTCTCTGCTTATTGAAGTATGCGAACGCAACCCATAATAGATTTACAATTCCAAATGCCCATGCATAGAATTTAGGATTCCCTTGTATTAGATCATAAATTTCCTGCATCGGACTCCTTTAGGCATAACGCAGATTCGGCGGGTTGAACCGCATTCAAACTCGGGGTAGTCCCTACTTGTAAATTTAATGTTTACTACATTACTGAGTATTTATAAAAAATAAAACGACATATACGCTTAACAAATTTTTGTCTGGCACAAAGTATGGAGTAATCCGCTTAACAAGTATTAGTAGTATCGAGATGTGGACAGGCTATTTTTACAATTCTGAAAGTTCAGTGAAGATTGAAAATGTCAGCTTTTGGCTCAAAGCTGAAGGTCAGTAATTAGCGAAAATCTGACCTTTTGACTTCGGGTATAATTCAATTAGAGACTAGCCGCCTCATTGTTAGTATGCGTATTGACGCCGACGCACGGCATGTTTACTTCGGCAGAATTGCGTATTTATTGTTGTGCTGTGAATTTAAATCTCTTAATGTCAATGACATAACGAAAACTAAAAGTTGTATATGGTGCGTATGCATGACATACAAATTATAGAGATAAATGGGGATGTCTATGATTAATTGTTATCATTTTCGGGCGGCAACTGCATATGTAGCTGGCTGGATATCGGCTCAATCGAGCGTTGGAGAGGAGTCGATTACCGATTGGTTACTCTACGACCTATCAGCAAAGGTAAGCGGGCTCAAGTATCTAAAATTCACAAAACCACAAGAGGCGCGAGTAACGGGAGCAGATTGGGAGTGGTGGTTCATCGGAAATCAGCAATCGCTCCGATTGCGAATACAGGCTAAAAGGCTGAGATTAGGAATAGACGCTTACCCCAGTCTTGCTTACTCGAATCAACATGGGTTGCAGATCGATAAACTGTTGGATGATGCTCGCGCAAACAATGCTTTGGCATTTTACGTCATATATGTTGAGCCTGGACATTATGCTCAGTTGTGCGGCGGTCCAGTTCCGCATGAACCGTTAAATCAAGCAATCTATCTTGCGGCGGCCAACACTATCAATCGGAGATTCATTTCACCTGCTAGGAGACATGTTTCAGTTGATGACGTTGTTGAACATTCTAACCCTATTGAGTGTTTGGTATGTTGTCCATATACCTTTCAGACCGCAAAAAAATCAATTGATGAGCTTGATCAATTTGTTAATCGCTATTTTCGCGACTCTCGCGTTGATGGAAACAGCGATATTGTCGAAGAAAGAAGGGGGCTATACGAAGAGTTGCCTGGCTATGTCTCGTCGCTTGTGGATCATTCCAAAGATGGTCGGTTTGAATGGTATGAGCGGGAATTTTCGGATCAACTTCCCGATGCTGATGGGATCGTGACATTGGATCTGAGGTCGGTGGAGTGAAATCTAACAAATTGCTCCTGAACTCTAGCGTTATGCATTCAAAGAAAATATGAAACCTATCGAGAAAGTGACCATTCTCCTTAAATAGCACCATACTCTCAAGAATAGTTCAGTTTCTTTGACAGGCCCCCATTATTAGAACCACTCGAGGAATGAATTGAGCTGTTCAATTTTCAATGGATGCCACGAACTGCAAGGGTGGCAGGTTGTCTAAAGCCCGATGAGGTCGACTCTTGTTATAGTCATCCCGCCA
>NZ_JBLXDX010000006.1:0-71627 GCF_048263735.1 Pseudidiomarina aestuarii
ATATCCCCAGTCACATTCGTGAACGAGGTATCCCAACCGGTAAAGGTGTAACCGGTGCGTGTTGGATCCGTCGGTGCCGTCGCGTCATTGCCATAATCAACCGTCTCGACTTTGAGCTCAGTTGCGTCATGGTCGACAAAGGTCACCGTGTACTCATTAATCGAGTACTGCGCGGTGACATCCGTATCGGTGGTGATATTTGAGTAATCTGCTGGTGACCAACCGGTGAAGGTATAGCCGGTGCGCGTTGGATCGGTCGGGGCGGTTGCACCCGAGCCATAAACAACCGACTCAGTCTTCAGAACTTCAGCATCGTGATCGAGGAAGCGAACCGTTAAGGTCACATCATCATAAAGCGCGTTAACGGTTAGGTCTGACGTCACGTTATCAAACGTGGTGCTCCAACCCGTAAAGGTCTCGCCAGTTGGTTCGTCAAAAATAGGAGCGGTTGCTGCTGAACCGTGGTTCACAGTTTGCGTGAGCTCACCACCACCGGTTCTTGTGCCACCATTCAGGTTAAAGGTGACTGTGTAGGTATTAATAGTGTATTCGGCAGTAACCGTAATATCCCCAGTCACATTCGTGAACGAGGTATCCCAACCGGTAAAGGTGTAACCGGTGCGTGTTGGATCCGTCGGTGCAGTCGCGGCTGTATTGTAATCAACGGTATCTGTGCCTAGCGCAGAACCATCAAAGTCTTCAAAGGTGACGGTGTACTGGTTAATTGAATACTGCGCGGTGATATCTGTATTTTCGGTAATTGAGGAATAGTCAGAGGGGTTCCAGCCTGTAAAGGTATAGCCGGTGCGCGACGGAGATCCAGGTGCGGTTGCAGCACCACCCCAATTCACCGTTTCTGATTTAAGTACCGCACCGTCCCAGTCGAGGAACCGAACGGTATACTGAATCACTGCATACTGAGCTGTAACAGTTATATCAGCCGTCACATTGGTAAACCCAACATCCCATCCTGAAAAAGTTGAGCCTGCTGGAGCGTTCACCGTGGGTGCTGTCGCATCTGAACCATGGTCAACCGTTTGGACTAACGCACCGCCGCCTGTTCGCTCACCCGCACCAACATCGAATGTAACGGTATAAGTATTGAGCGTGTATGTCGCAGTTACTGTGAGGTCACTGGTCACCGCCGAAAAGTCGGTGTCCCAACCCGCAAAGGTATAGCCAGTGCGAGTCGGCGGTGTTGGTGCCGTCGCAGCGTCACCATGATTCACTTCATCGTCAGCAATAAACTGATTCTCATGATCATTGAAAGTAACGGTGTAGGTAATAACCTCCTCGTCGTACCCTTTGGTATCGGTATAGCTTCCACCCGCAGCAACAGTGATCGGCTGATCATTCGTACCGAAGACTAAGTTCCACGAATTATTTAAGTCACCTGTTCCAGGAACCGCTCGAACGAACCATTCTCCTGTTGGAACGGTGATCTGATACCCGCCATTGTCATCGGTGTAGGTAATTCGACAATCCGTCGCATACAAATTTGAGCAATCAGCGCCATCTTGATAAATTTCCATTTTTACGCTGGATAACAAGGTATCAGTTTCAGCGTCAAAAGATGATGCCGTGCCGTTACGTTTATAGACAAAACCACTAATCGAGCCCTGATCAATACCCACCACACTTACGTCTTCAGTGGTTTTCGTCAATCCGTCGAAGTCTGTTAATCCAACACTTGAAGGTACGGTGGTTTGAATTAAGTTCTGGTAGGTTCCAGCACCGACATCACTCGATACCTCAACAGTAAATGCAATAACCAGACTACCCGAAGCTGGAACCGTTAAGCCAGTCCAAGATGGTACATTGAAACTCGTATCACTACCGTCGAAAGAAGGTTCGCTGGCAACACCACCTACGGTTGCAGATCCAGCTTTGTATGAAAATCCTGATGCTAATGTATCAACCACTGAGACCGCGCTGACAGAGCTACCTAAGCTGTTCGATAGAGTGATTTCATAATCAATTTCATCCCCAGCAAAAATCGGACTACCTGTTGAAGTCTTTTCTACCGTGATACCGCCAAATGCAATCGTTGCTTGATCTGTCGCATCAGTCACAGCAGCTTCACTTAGTGTCACGTCCACCGCCTGCGCACCAGAAGCTCCAGATGAGAAGAGAATCAGTTGAGCGGTTCCGGCCTCATCAGCATCCAAGGTACCCAGTACCCATGTAATTGAGCCGGTATTATTGACTCCGGGGTCAGAGGTTGCGGCAGGTGACGCCGAATAGAAAGTTAACCCTATCGGTAAATCAACCGTCAATTCAGAACTCGTGGCGGCTGCATTTCCTGAATTACGATAATTTATGTCCGCAGTAACAGCGCCATAAACCTCTTCATCTGCTGTAACCGTCACTGTGCTATTTAAGGTGATGGAATTACTATTGAGTGCAACAATTCGGCGAATCTCACCGGAATCCATGAACTTTACATATTGGCCAATTAAGAAGTGAACCGTGCGATCAACGTTCACCACCGTTCCCGTTGTTGCAGAATTCACAATTGCCGCTGGTACTGCGGAAGAACCATCTAACGAAATATCGACACCCAAAATTGGTGCCGCGCTTGCGGTCACACTATTGGTTACAGTTTGTTGACCCGCATTCGCAGCACTAATTTTTGCGTTGCTGGTAATCGTCGTCGTCCCTGCAGGAATTTCACCAATAGTGGTTGAATAACTCAAATTTATGGTGGCAGCAGGCTCTAAAGAGCTTGCTGTCACTATGAGTCGATTGTTTGCATAGTCAACCGTGGCTGTTCCGCCTGATATGGTCAAATCGCTCGCCAATGACAAGTAATTTGCTAATGGAATCGAAGCTCGCACATCCGTGGCGGTCGCATTTCCGTCATTCTCAATAACCAGCGAATAGTTAACAGTGTCATCTGGCTCTAACCCAGTGTTTGGTGTGGCTGTAAAGCCAGCCGTAAGTGAAGGATTGCCGCTCACGCTAAGTTGCACAGTATTCGCAGCCGCGCTGACACCACCGTCGGCGGTAGCGTCAGCAGTGTGGCTCAACAATGAAATGCCTGCAGGCAAATTGGTGCCGTTCAGTTCGGCGCTAAATGTCAGATCTTGGTCGGTACCAGCTGCCATTGAGGCGATTGTCCAAGAGAGCTCGTTTCCACTTACTGAACATCCGGTACAGCTCACATAATCAAAATAATCTGCGACAGGTAATTCAGAGGTCACCACCACATTTTCCAGTGTGGTATTTCCTGTATTCACCGCTTTGATCGTGTAATTGACTGTCTCTACCGGAACAATAAACGTGGAGCTTGCTGCAATGCTCAGTGATAACTCTGGATTCGGTGTTTCACCGCCACCACCGCCCGCAGCAATAACTGACGTCTGAGCAGTCGTACCAATGGATGGCGTATCATCACTTACAATTGAGGCAGTGAAATCAAGCGTATCGTTCTCCACCGAGCCTGATGGTGCCGCACCTCTTAAATATAGGGTTCCGTTTGCACCTGATCCTACCGATGTAATAGTCGCAAATTGATGTGAGGTTGCGCCTGAACAGGCCGACCAATTGGTTCCATCGGTTGACGCTTCACAAGCCGTCATGCCGGCCGGCAAACTAGCTGAAACGATGGCATTTGCCGCTGGATCATTACCAGTATTTGCATAGTCTATCGAATAGGTCAGTGTCTCCGTCGAACCCGCCTCGATTTCATCGGGCTCGACAGCTGCAGAGATAATGAGTGAGGCTGGATTTTGAGTACAAATGACCGCATTCGAGTTGGTAGGGACGCCGGTAACTAGACCACCAAACTGCAGCGTAATATCGCGTGTTTGATTGGCATTACTCGAGCGCGCTAAATACACAAACTCAATACGTGCGTCTTTCGGTATAGTGAATGCGCCGCTAGCAAAGGTAAGGGGAATTGTAACGTCTGACGAGTCACTCCCTTGACGAGTCACCGTTCCGCTCGCTAATTCTGCACCGCGTGAGGTGGTGTACAAATAGGCTTTCACGGTCACAACAACGCCACCACCGCTAGGCCGCTGAATGGACATATTAGAATCGATGGTGCCATTAATCTCGAGTGACGTTAGCGCTGCCGGCTCCTGAATAAAGGATGCAACTTCGGTATCCGTACCACCAACACTAGCCAATACTTCCGTAACAGTGCCATTCGGCGCAGCAGCAAGTGCTTCCGCAATATAAACATTGCCCGGATTCGCGTTAAACTTAGTACCGGTATAGTGATAGGTATTACAGGTATTGCCAGTAACCCCAACAAAACTTGAATTGGAACCAATTGGAGCCGCAGCACCCGTCCAATCTATTGAGGCGCTATTGACAAACGGGTTCGCTCCAACATATGGATTTGGAGCACTCACAGTAAGCGTCACAAATCCAGTTGCTCCAGCATTTACCGTACCAATGGACCAAGTCACATCACCACTGCTGAATACCCCACTGGAAGTAGAACTCACGTAAGTCACACCAATTGGCAACGTATCTGTAATGACGACATTTTCAGCAGTAGCTGTACCAACGTTTTCATACGCCAGGGTATATGTAACTGTGTTCCCCGGAGTCACGGTTACCGCGTTGGCGGTCTTAGTGATCCGCATTTCCGGTTCACCCACAATCTGATAGCCCGATACCGAAACCTTCCGTGAAGCTGATTTTGTGACTTCCGAAGTATCTGGAGCAGTTGCCGCTAATTCCGCTGTAACATTTAGTGAGGAGCTAGTCCAAGACTCAGGAACTGTAATCACGACAGTGACCGATCCTGAGTCATAACTCCCTAGATCAGGCAAACCGAAAGTCACCGTATTAGCGTTCTCTGAGCAAGCATCACCGCCTGAACAACTTACATAAGTGACTCCAGTTGGCAGTACGAAATCAAGCGTCGGATCTTGCAAGACCAACGAGGAGTCATTGCTGTATTGGATGGTGTAAGTCAGCTGTGACGAACCATTTGCAACTATCGAATAAGAACTCGGTAATATGTCTAGTGATAGGCGCACACCATCTACATTGAGGGCGACCGGCTCACTCTCTAACAAACCAAAACTAGAAACGGTCGAAACGCTGGAATTGTATTGCCCTGCAGTCGATGTCGCTGTAGCACTAAAATCTAAAGTGGCCGTTGCTCCAGCCGCCAGAGTAGAGGTGTTCGCCCAAATGAGCTGGTCTCCGACAATTGTCGGTTCGGTTGAGGGCAGACCGCCAGTTCCTGCTGCAGAGGCTGCGGTGTAGGTAAAGCCTGGTGGTAATTCGACCACGATATCATCCAAATCGACCGAAATATTGGTCGGTGGATTGGTAATCGTGACGGTGAAATCTGTACTTTCACCTGCGGCTAGCTCACTTTTCGAAACACTATAATCAATTGCCGGAGAGACACCGCAAGCGTTTATAGCGGTACTGATCAAAAATATTTGTTGCTCACTGACCGCAGGGTTGGCATACCAATTTTCGGTTGCACTAGGCGTTATACTTGGCGAATGATCGGGAAATGCAGCTTGCTGGCCAGTCGTCCAAGTGCCATCAATATAGATTTTGTTCGCTGCATCACCCGTTAGATACGAAAAAGTCCGGTTATCTACACCGGATGGGGTCATACCTGTATCAACTTTAGTATTATCGTCGACCGCTTGAGCACCGATCAAATACCTACCTTTCGGAAGCGATGTCGAATCCCAACTTGCCTCCCATAAATTCTGACTGCCTTGAGCCAGCGCCGCCGACTGCGGAACCTTTACCCACTCACCATCAGCTTCGTCGGCTTCACCGTTCGAATTCTGATCGTACCAATAATAGAAATCTACGCCTTTTACCGACGGAACCACTTCGCCGCTCTGCAGTGCTAATGCATCTTGAACAATGGCTTCAAGTTCGAAACTTCCGGGACAGGTGAGCGGAGCATCTGCATTGAGACTTTTTATAATCGGTTGAGAGTAGGACTCTTCTTGATTAAATGAGATGTAGTCACCGAAAGGTGCTGGTTTGGCGCTATTTGCGGTCCAGTTGTTGCTAATTGCACAGTCTTTTTGAAATGGATTATTCAGACTGTTTGCAGTACAGAACAGCATTGCAATAGGGGTTTCGCGAGTAATCTTTGGACCACCCTCAGCTGATGCATCTAACATCGCCACCGGAATTTGGTAATCCACAAAATACTCATTACATGAACTGGTACTGACCAACTTGGCGCGAGTTGAACCATAGTCCCACTCCGTTTCACCTGAGCCATTTGGCCAAGATTCACTGGGAGTATTGGTACCGTTGAAGTTCAGAATTTTACCGGTTGGCCCAACAAAAGCTGTCGGGTTGTGAGCTAACTGAACAACATTCGGGTCACTAACATAGTCCAAACTATGATTGTTATTTTTGCTCCAGATACCAACCAACTTGTCGATTGCGGTACTTGGAGAGCCGGAAGAACCATCTAAATGCGCGGCCAGCGAGGTGTAACCGGTGCCATCCACGTCAAATAAAACGCTCCAAAGCGCTGATGACCAAGGGTCACTCGATCCGTAACTTCCAGTATTGGGTCCAGTTGCATAAGTATTCGGGGCTGCTTCCACGCGCCAGCGAAACATGACCACGTCTTGTTCCGGAGTCGGACCTTGATGAAGGTAGTAATAAATACTCGGTAGATCACCATCAGAGCATGACGATGAGACGTTTACATAAGACTGCGGAGAGGTGCCGCCATTGGATGGATCCTTATTTCTCAAATCATTCATGCTGTTTTGGAAACGGGTGTAAGGTTTCCAATCACCACAATTATCACCACAGCTTTGAGGATTGGCCGGTTCATCCGGCCATGCCACTGGACTGAAATGCACAGCAGCGCCCGAGCCATTATCCCAGTTTGGTGGGAATGGATCAGCGCTAACGTGAACTGTGGAACCAACAAGCGCAAGAGCGACTGTTGTTTTTATAATTGTTTTCAGCACATTTAAGGGTCTTTGTTGCCATACATTGTAAACACAACGTAAAGATATCGGTGAGAAATTAACCCGTCAACGTTATACCTAAAGTTATGCCGTATATGACAATATATATTATTTGTAAATGAAATTGTTGATTCATATGACAATTGTCATTAAGAGCAATCTAAAATAAAATATTTATTCTTGTTTTATGAATTTATATTCATTAGAATTTAATCATCTTCATTCAATAAGGTGAAATTGTGGTCAGCAGCAGTTCACAATCCATTCCATGCGCAGTGTTCGGAGCCAGTGGCTATACCGGCATTGAGTTGGCGTGGCTGCTGCATCAGCACCCGCACTTTCATCTAGTTCACGCGTTTACCTCCAGCGCACGCACCGCAGAAGCGGCCGCAGCCTTGTACCCACAGTTACAGGGTCGGTTAGATGTAGTTCTGCAACCTTGGCACTCGGATCTGTTGATTCCCCTTGGTCAACAGGTTCGAGTGGTTTTTTTGGCGCTCCCGCATGAGGCCAGCGCAGAGATTGCCCCGCAGTTGATTGAACAAGGTATTACCGTGTTTGATTTATCGGGAGCTTTTCGGCTGCGCGATGAAACTCTGCATCAAGCAACTTACGGATTTACGCGTGAACTTGCGGAGTCCCACTCCGTTCCTTATGGCATAGCCGAATTCACTCAGTTGAAAGGTACTGAAACTTTGGTTGCCGTGGCTGGTTGTTATCCAACCGCAGCTGGATTGGGTTTGAAGCCGATCACGAAGCTTTTACGAACAGACTGCACACCTTTTATCAGTGCAGTGAGCGGCGTTTCGGGTGCTGGACGGAAGGCCAATCTGACTACGCAATTTGCTGAGGTTAGTTTGCAAGCCTACGGCGTCACCACACATCGTCACCAACCCGAAATAAGCCAATTTTTGGAACGTGATGTCGTGTTTGTCCCACACTTGGGTAATTTCAAACGCGGTATTGTCGCGACTATCTATGCACAACTTGCCGACGATGTTTCGGTCCAAGACGTCGAGTCAGCGTTTCTAGAAGCGTACGAGTCACAGCCACTTGTCCGATTGGTGAAGCAGCCCCCAGCGCAGGCACACATCGAGCGCACACCTTTTGCCGACGTGTATTGGCAAGTTCAGAATCAACACGTCGTTGTCTGTGTCGCGATTGATAACCTGCTCAAAGGAGCGGCCTCTCAAGCGGTACAACTTACTAATCAATATTTTGGGCTCAGCACCGAAACCGGACTGTTGCAGTCTACGGGGGTGGTATGACAACGCCTCTGGTCATCAAGCTTGGTGGACGTGCATTGCAAGATGCTGCGGCACTTGAACATGTTCTGACGATTCTGGTTCGGCTGGCGGCTATTCGCACGCTTGTTGTGGTTCACGGTGGCGGCGATCAGGTTCAACAGCAACTCGAACAGCTCGGTTTCCAAAGCGCTAAGGTGGCGGGACAGCGCGTTACCTTAGAAACTCACATGCCTATAGTTGCTGGTGTGCTTGCCGGTGATGTGAATTCTGCCTTGTGTGCAGTCGGACAGAAGCTCGGCCTGAATACTGTCGGACTGACCTTGTTTGCTGGGCACTCGATTCGGTGTGATGTCAACTCGGAGTTAGGTGCTGTTGGCAATCCTGAACCGGGCGATGCCACCCTATTGCAATTATTGCTCGACCAGAATTTTGTTCCGGTCATCAGCTCTATTGGGGTTAGTGCCGAAGGTCAACGCCTCAATGTGAACGCTGACCTAGCGGCAGCTGCTGTCGCACAGTTGCTGCATGCCGATCTTATTCTACTGACCGATGTCCCTGGCATTCTTGATCAACAGGGACAACTCATCGAGACCATTCGCGCCGAACAAGCCGAAGCCTTGCTGGCTGATGGCACTATTCGCGACGGCATGGTCGTCAAACTCAATGCGGCGCTAGCCGCAGCGAAAGCCTCGCGACGAAGCATCGCGGTGGCCGGCTGGCAAGATGCCACAGCGCTAACCCGATTGGCAAAGGGTGAAGCAGCCGGAACCCGCATTCGCATCGACTAACGCCATTCTTTAACTCTTAAACACAAGACTATAAGTGAATCGAATTCATGCATGATTTATTGCAACTGCGCGATTTAACCGCGCAACAGGCTGACGCTTTATTGCAACTCAGCCACACCATTAAGCAACGCCCAGCAGCTTGGAGCCAAGTCCTGCACGGTAAAAGCATTGCGTTACTGTTTGAAAAGCCCTCTCTGCGCACGCGCGCCAGCTTTGCTGCGGGCATCAATCGCTTGGGCGGACACAGTATCTATTTGGAGGCCGCTGGCCTGATGGGTGAGCGCGAACCGGCAAGCGACGTCGGCGCCAACTTAGCGCTATGGCACGACGCTATTGTCGCACGGGTCTATCAGCAATCGACGTTAGTTGAACTGGCTCAGGCGTCACCGAAACCAGTGATTAACGCGTTAAGCGATGAGTGCCATCCGTGCCAAGCACTTGCCGATTTACTGACATTACAAGAGCAGTGTGGAGACCTGAAACAGACACACCTGACCTGGATAGGTGATGGCAATAACGTCTGTCACGCCTTGATTGCAGGTGCCGCACTCACCGGGTTGTCACTACAAATTGTGACTCCGGCAGGTTATGCGCCAGATGCTCAACGGGTCGCTGATGCGCAGAAATTGGGTAGTAGCACGGGTGCAACAATTACCGTGACGCATGATTTAACGCAATTGCAAAAAACAGATGCTATTTATACAGATACTTGGTTCTCAATGGGGCAAGAGCGCGACAGCAATCAAGTGATGCATGATTTTGCCCCTTATCAAGTGAATTCGGATTTGATGAAGCGCTTACATGCTAAGTTTTTTATGCACTGTTTGCCGGCCTATCGGGGCCGTGAAGTGACCGCTGAAGTCATCGATAGCGAACAGTCGCTGGTGCTGCAGCAAGCCGAAAACCGTTTACATGCGCAAAACGCTATTTTAGTTACCCTATTTGAAGGATCGGCCACATGAATTCCAGCGTCAATAAAGTCGTACTAGCCTACTCCGGCGGTCTTGATACCTCAGCTATTGTGCCGTGGTTGAAGGAAAATTATGACTGCGAAGTCGTCGCATTTGTGGCTGATGTCGGTCAGGGTGATGAAGAACTCGAAGGCGTTGAAGCCAAAGCCATCGCCTCTGGTGCAAGTAGCTGTCATGTAGTCGACTTGAAAGAAAAGTTCGCTCGCGAAGTCATTTATCCAACCCTCAAAACCGGCGCCATTTATGAAGGTCAGTACTTACTCGGCACGGCTTTAGCGCGGCCAATCATCGCGGAAGCGCAGGTCGCTATTGCTAAACAAGTAGGCGCCGATGCGCTGTGCCACGGCTGTACTGGTAAAGGTAATGACCAAGTGCGCTTTGAATCAGCCTTTGCCGCCTTAGCACCTGAACTCAAGGTCATTGCTCCCTGGCGTGAGTGGTCTATGCGTTCGCGTCCACAGTTGCTGGCCTATTTAGCAGAGCGGAATATTCCCTGCAGTGCGTCGGCAACCAAAATCTACAGTCGCGACGCCAACCTCTGGCACATCTCTACCGAGGGCGGCGAGCTAGAAGATCCTTGGTGTGAGCCGAGCGAACAAGTCTGGACGTGGACCGCTGCACCAGAACAAGCACCGGACAAACCGCAATACATACAGCTGTCTTTCCAACGAGGCGAACTCTCACACATTGACGGTCAGGAATGTAGCGCCGTTGACGCCATTTTGCACTTAAATAACGTTGCTGGTGCACACGGTGTTGGTCGTCTTGATATGGTCGAGAATCGCTTAGTGGGTATGAAGTCGCGGGGCTGTTACGAAACTCCAGCAGGCGCTGTCTTGCGTGCGGCATTGCTCGGATTGGAGTCGCTGGTTCTTGACCGTAGCGTGCTCGATTACCGTATTCGTTTGGGCAATGAGTTCGCCCAACTTATGTACGACGGCCGTTGGTTTACTCCGCTCCGCCACGCACTCTTGGCTGCTGCCGAGAACATTGCAGAGCCATTGACCGGCGACGTTGTCGTGAAGCTTTACAAAGGCAACGTTACCGTGACTCAGCGGCAGAGCCCGAATAGCCTCTATTCCAATGCATTCGCGACATTCGACGAAGACGAAGTCTATAATCAGAAACATGCTGAGGGCTTTATTCGCCTATATAGCCTGGCGTCACGTATTCGCGCACTGCATGGCCAAGCCGAAGGTGGAGATCAATCATCATGAGTTTGTGGGGTGGACGGTTCAGCGAACCCAGCGCCGCTGAGTTCAAACAATTTAATGACTCGCTAGCCTTTGACTATGTGCTAGCACCTTTTGATTTACAGGCTTCACAGGCTTGGGCGCAGGCGCTTCATGCCGCGCAATTGCTGACTGCTGATGAAAATCAGCAGTTGCAAACTGCACTGCAAGACCTCGTCAAAGCCGTTGCAAAAGATCCACAATTACCTCTGCAAACCGATGCCGAAGATATTCACAGCTGGGTAGAAGCAGAGCTTATCAATCGCATCGGCAGTACCGCGAAAAAGCTGCACACTGGTCGTAGTCGCAATGATTTAGTGGCAACCGACCTGCGTTTGTTCTGCAAACAGTTCGCGCAACAGCTGGTCAGTACCAACTTAGTCCTTATCCAAGCGCTACTGACTTTTGCTGAGCAATACAGTGATGCACTGTTACCCGGCTACACGCATCTGCAGCGAGCACAGCCTATCGTGGCTGGTCACTGGGCCATGGCCTACGTGCAAATGCTGCAACGTGATGTGTCACGTCTCAAAGATGGTCTCAAACGCATGGACGTTTGCCCACTAGGGAGCGGGGCACTCGCCGGCACCACAGCCCCCATTGATCGCAGTGCGTTAGCGCAGGAACTCGGCTTCCGTCAGGCCAATGAAAATAGCCTTGATGGCGTATCCGACCGCGACTTTGCACTGGATCTCTTGAATACAGCCAGCATCGGCATGATTCACCTCTCACGCTTAGCTGAGGACGCCATTTTTTATTGTTCAGGCGAGTCAGGTTGCTTCAGCATGAGTGACAAAATCAGCAGTGGTTCGTCATTGATGCCGCAGAAGAAGAATCCAGACTTGTTCGAACTATTACGTGGCAAAGCAGGTCGAGTTATCGGTCATCAAGTTGCGTTGCAAACCACCTTAAAAGGCTTACCGCTGGCTTATAACAAAGACATGCAAGAAGACAAAGAAGGCTTGTTTGCTGCGCTGCATACCTACTTGCAATGCCTACAAATGTGCACCTTTGCCATTCCTCATGTGCGCGTTAACGTTGCGCATGCCGAACTCCAAGCCGCACTCGGCTACAGTAATGCCACCGAGTTGGCCGATTATTTGGTGAGCAAAGGCGTACCATTTCGAGATGCTCACCATCTAACCGGAAGCGCCGTGCAACTCGCACAGCAACAGGGTATCGCACTCGAACAATTATCAGTTGAGCAGTTTAAAACCGTTAGCGACTTAATCGACGATGATGTCTACCCAATCCTCGATATTCGCTACGGATTGAATCAGCGCCGTGCTCTAGGTGGCACCGCACCCAGTGCCGTCCGCTTAGCCATTAAACACGCCAGCGATTGGCTCCATGCCGCCGAAGCTGCGAGCAAACACGTCCGCCAAGCACGCTTGAGTGATGTCGATAAAATCTGCGAACTCATCGCATACTGGGCCGAACAAGGCGAGAACTTGCCACGAAGTAAAGCCGATATCATGCAAGCCATTCAGACTTTCGCGATTGCCGAACTGAATGACGAAATTGTCGGCTGCGCCGCACTTTACGTTTACAGCACCGGCCTCGCCGAAATCCGCTCGCTGGGCCTCTTCCCCATCGCACAAGGTAAAGGGTTAGGTGCCGAACTCGTTGCCTTCCTACTCTGGAAAGCCCGTGAACTTGGCATTACTCGTACCATCGTACTCACTCGCGTTCCAGAGTTCTTCGGCAAGCTTAACTTTCGGCTCACGGTCAAAGAAAAGCTACCAGAGAAAGTCATGAAGGATTGCGAGATCTGTCCGAAGAAACACGCCTGCGATGAAATCGCGTTGGAGTATTTATTGTAGAGCGTGTGTCGTTGTTCGTACGCTCCGCTGTTCGTCCGCTTCGCTATTCGAAAAAGACGAATACAGTCGAAGCAGGCTGGTTGCTGCGTAGCGTGGATCAATCCGGAGCGAAGCAACAACCAACCCCGCCGCACGAGCTAGTCTTCGTCGGGGATGGGGAGGCCGCGGCGTTCGAGTTCGGCGCGCACTTCAGCTGGAATTTTGTTGGGATTGTCTTTGCGAAGATCGTCGTCAGTAGGTAGCGGTTGACCCGTAAAAGCATGGAGGAAGGCTTCGCACAGCAGTTCGCTGTTCGTGGCGTGACGGAGGTTTTTGATTTGGCGACGGGTCCGTTCGTCAGTAAGCACTTTCAGGACTCGCGTTGGAATCGATACCGTAATTTTTTTGACGTGTTCACTTTTATGACCGTGTTCCACGTATGGATAGATGTATTCGCCGTCCCACTTCATGCTCACCTCGTCGCATAACCCCAAGCTTTGTATTGAATTGTACTGCCCTCACCGCTACAGTCAACTTTTAGCTATCTATACGTCTTTTTGAGTAAAAACCAAGCAAGTCGCTTTATAGACCGGCACACCTTATCTATAATCAATGCTTTGCGCGCATGCATACAGGAGAACGCACACGCATCATGGTGGTTGGAACCAACATTACAGCAGAACAAATACAGACCGTTGCAGACCAAGTACAGGTACACAAATTCGGCGGCAGCAGCCTTGCCGATGCCTATTGTTACCGCCGCGTCGCACGCATCGTGACCGAGTATGCCGGTGCTAGCGACCTCGTTGTCGTATCAGCAGCCGGTGACACCACCAACCGCATCCTTGCCATTATTGATGCCAAGGAAGATGCAGCGCATGACGAGGATAGCCTCGGCATCGCTCAAGTTTTATTGAATCAGCTCAAGAAGTATCAGCAAGGCCTGATCAAAGACCTCTTGTCCGGTGAGCATCAAGAACGCATTTTAGAGCTGTCCGAGCACGATTTTGATCGTTGGCAAGGCTGGCTCGATGGCGAAGAGGAAATCACTCGTCGTCCAGAACTATTGTCCTATGGCGAGCTGTGGTCTGCGCGACTACTGTCAGCACTCTTGATTCAACAAGGCATCACCGCCGACTATATTGATGCGCGAACCTTCTTAGTTGCCGATGACGCACCTGAGCCATTCATTCGCGTCGAGCCTTCTCGAGAAGCGTTGCTAGAGCGCATTGCGCCGCATCATGGAACCCGCTTTATCGTCACTGGCTTCATTTGCCGTGACCCAGAAGGTAACTCACTAATTCTTGGTCGCAACGGTAGTGACTACTCCGCAACTTTGGTTGGCAGCCTCATTGATGCCAAGCAAGTGACCATTTGGAAAGACGTTGCCGGTGTGTACTCAGCTGACCCTCGTAAAGTCGAGCGAGTCGTAAGCCTACCTATTTTAGATTGGCAAGAAGCCGAAGAATTAGCACGTTTGGGCAGCCCCGTGCTGCACCCGCGCACCTTCCAACCGGTCAATCGTGAGCGCATGGTTATCGCCGTTCGCTCCAGCTTGAAAGTTGAAAATCAGCAAACGCGTATCGGCCAATACGATGACACTGAGCCGCGCGGCAAAGTTTTAACAGCATTGTCTGAGGTCGTGTTATTTCGCGTCGATTTGAGTGACGCCAAGCTCGTACAACAGTTTGAAGATCTCGACCTGACGCCGCTGATTAGCTGGAACGAGGTTAAGCAGCAACACGCTTATTATGCCTATCACCAAAACCATTTGGATTTCATGGCGCATTGGCTTGAGCAAGTTGATGTGCACGACCATGTCACCCAAATGTCTGGCTACTCCATGATTGCGATGGTGGGTAACCGAATTCAAGAAACCGAGGAATACCAAGTATTCAAACGTGAATTGAGCGAGCAAAATTTGCGTCGGTTGAGCTTTTCGCCAGACGCAAACGCGGTTATCGCCATTCTTGAGCAAAAGCTCGACAACCGCTTGCTGAACCGCGTGCACAGTCAAATCTTTAACTACCGTCGCAGTCTCGGCGTGCTAGTAGTTGGTCGCGGTAACATCGGTAGTGCTTGGTTGTCGCTGTATCGACGTTTACGCGAACGTATTAACGAGCAAATGGACGTGCGCATTATCGGGATCGTTAA
Organism: Pseudidiomarina aestuarii; assembly: GCF_048263735.1. GTDB lineage: Bacteria > Pseudomonadota > Gammaproteobacteria > Enterobacterales > Alteromonadaceae > Pseudidiomarina > Pseudidiomarina aestuarii_B. The sequence goes on from NZ_JBLXDX010000006.1 coordinate 15,130, forward strand.
CTCCACGCTTTTATGGCTCGACTACAATGGCGTTGAATTAGCGGATTGGGAGGACAGTTTTGAGCAACTGGCGAAACCCTATGAGATGAGTCAGCTGATCACTGAACTACCCAATGCTCCGTATGATGAGCTGGTGATGCTTGATCTCACCGACTCAATTGAGGTCGCACAACAATACCCCAGCTTCTTTGCGAACGGATTACACATTATTAGTGCGAACAAACGCGCTGGTGCCTCTGGTGAAGCGCAATACAATGAAATTCGGACAATTCAGCGCGAGTACAAACGCGAGTGGTACTACAACACCACCGTGGGGGCTGGCCTGCCACTGAATTATGCGCTCAATGATCTGCGTAATCAGGGCGATGAAATTCGCAGCATTTCCGGCATTTTCTCGGGCACCATGTCGTGGTTATTCGAAAACTTTAATGCTGATGTAAAGTTCAGTGACTTGGTTCGAGAGGCGAAGGTTCGTGGTCTGAGTGAGCCCGATCCACGTGAGGATTTAACCTGCCAAGACATTGTTCGTAAGCTGCTGATTTTGGCACGCGAAATCGGGTTGAAACTCGATTGGCAAGACATTGATATCGATAGTTTGCTGCCAGAGCATCTCGAGGATATTTCGCTGGAAGAATTTATGCAGCGCCTGCCGGAGCTGGACGACTCAATGCAGGATCTCTACGCTGACGCGCAGAAAACCGGCAAGGTGCCACGTCTACTAGCAAGCTTTGCCCGTCAAGACGATGACCATGTGCGAGCAAGAGTCGGCATCGAGTACATTCCTGAGGGCGATATGCTCGCCAACTTGATACCGGGGGAGAATATCTTCGTTATCTATACCGATTGGTACTCAGAAATGCCATTAGTGATTAGCGGACCTGGCGCCGGCAAAGAAGTGACTGCCGGCGGCGTTCAGTCTGATTTGAACCAGTTATTGAGTCGCCTCAGTAACCGAGCTGATGACTAACTTCCTCAGAAAATAGAGTCTTCATCGTCGAAGATATTCGACGATGAAGAACCTTCTTCCGCATACTCAGTGGGCGCAGTGCCCGGCAGAAAGTATTCAAATCTCGTGGTGTAGTCGCTATTGCGGCTTAGTTTTCCGGTCGCCATATCAATGCGCGCTGACACAAGGCCCGGTGGCACATCAAATGGCTCAGTCGGAACGTCCTGAACCGCTGTTTCCATAAACTCAATCCACATTGGCAAAGCGGTTTTCGCACCTGCCTCAACACCACTAATTTCTTGCTCAGAACTATCTAAGTTTTCATTCATGGTGCTTGAGCCCAGCGCACGCTCAAGATTATCGAAGCCAACCCACGCTGTGGTTACCAAACCACTGACATAGCCCGAGAACCAAGTATCTTTAACGTCGTTGGTCGTACCCGTCTTACCCACAACATTACGGTCGGCTTTGCGAACAATTGGTTGCGAACGTTGAATGCGCCACGCGGTGCCATTCCAACCGGTTTTGTGCTGCCAACTACCACCACCCCAGACTGCAGAGTTCATGGCTTGTGTAATTAAGAATGCGTTCTGCTCGGTGATCACTTGTGGCGCTTGATTCACTTCGCGCTCAGTTTCACACAATACACAAGCCACAGCAGGCCGAGCTTGGAAAATTGTATTATCACTGGCATCTTCAATTCGTTCGATGAAGTATGGCGTGACCAAGAAGCCACCGTTCGCAAACACAGCGTAACCACGCGCAATCTCAAGCGGTGTCATAGACGCGGAGCCTAAACTCAACGATTCGTTGCGCGGCAACTCGTCAAAAGCAAAGCCAAACCGAGTCAAATATTCAACCGTTGTATTCACACCCATAGAGCGCAATAACCGCACTGACACGACGTTCTTCGATTTTGCGAAGGCTTCACGAACGCGAATGGGTCCTTCATACACATCCGGCGAGTTACGTGGCCGCCACGCAATACCGCTACCCGGATTCCATTGATTAATAGGTGCGTCGTTGACCAATGTCGCTAACGTAAATCCATTCTCTAACGCAGCCGAATAGATAAACGGTTTAATGTTGGAACCCGCTTGCCGCTCTGCCTGTGTCGCTCGGTTATATTGACTGATACGGAAACTATAACCGCCCACTGCCGCCGCAATACCTCCGTCCTGAGGACGCAAGGCCACTATGGCAGCGCCAGGTTCAGGTACTTGCGCTAAGCGCCAGCCATTTTCAGTTAAACGAATACGAATTTGTTGTCCAGCTTGAAGGATTTCCGCGGCATTTTGCGGCGCAGCACCCTGACGTTCCGCATTCATGTATGCCCGCGCCCACTTTAAGCCATCCCACTTCAGGGTAACGGGCTCGCCACTGCCGCGCAGGACCATCGCTTGTTGATCTTGTACACCCAGCACAACCGCAGGATAGGTTAAGCCCAGTGCATCAACGTCTCGCAAATGTTCGCGAATTTGGGCAGGCTGCCACGCTTCATCCTCAGCTTCCCACAACACTGCCTCGGGGCCACGGTAACCATGGCGCTCATCGTAGGCATGTAAATTGTTTTGTACCGCCAGCTGTGCCGCGCGTTGCTGCTTAGCACTGGCTGTGGTGTACACCTTGAAACCACTGTTGTAGGCAAGATCCTCGCCATAACGCGTGACCATTTCGGCTCGAACCATTTCCGCAAGGTAAGGAGCATTCATGGTGACTTCAGGCCCGTGGAAACGAGTTTCAACCGGCTCTTTCAACGCATTTTCATACTGTTCAAGGGTAATAACCTTTTCATCCAGCATCCGTCCCAACACCACAGCCCGACGCTCCCGAGCTCGTTCTGGGTTAGAAATGGGATTCATAGTCGAAGGGGCTTTTGGTAACCCTGCAATCATTGCCATTTGGGCAATGGTTAAGTCACCCACTTCTTTGCCGTAATACACCTGCGCCGCGGCGCCAACACCATGTGCTCGATGTCCAAACGTAATTTTATTTAAGTACAACTCCAGAATTTCATCCTTGCTGAGCTGACTCTCCATATGCAGGGAAATAAAGGCTTCTTTTATTTTCCGCGTCCAGGTTTGTTCAAAGCTTAAATAGAAGTTTCGAGCGAGTTGCTGCGTGATAGTACTACCGCCACCCTGAATCTCACCGGTGACCATCAATTGAGTGAACGCGCGAGCAACACCAATAGGGTCAATACCAAAGTGATCGTAAAAGCGGGTATCTTCTGTCGCTAAGAAAGCTTCCTGCAAGGTCGCTGGGATTTCGTCTAAACGCAGAGGAATTCGCCGAATTTCACCGAATTGAGCGATGAGTTCTCCATCAGAAGAATACACCTGCATAGGGGTTTGCAGGCGAACTTCGCGAAGCTCAGCAACACTGGGTAGGTCATCTTTCATGTACCAGTAGAGTCCACCGGTCACCAGCGCACCCAGCACTGTCATGGCTGCGAATGTGATCAGAAACCACTTTAGAATCTTCAAAACTGCCCCTTACTACTCGATTTTACTGCGAATTTTTTGGCGAATTGAGCGTTGCCAATAGACTTGGACTATTATAGAAAGATTAAAAAATAACTATAAGCGTTATTTTTACCGTGCAAAGACCTTTGCACTATGCTTACCTTTAAGCGTAATATGATGTTCGGCATAGTACAATTTTAATAGAATGCCGAATTGAAAGTTTGGGAGAGCGCTATGGGGCTGTTTGGTCTGGGGAAAAAACCAGGTCTTGGCATCGACATCGCAACAGACGCAGTCAAGGCTGTGGAGTTGTTACCGCACGAAGATACCTATCAGGTCATCGGCGTTGCTGAGCATGCCTTACCGAAAAGTGTGATCACCGAAGACGAAATTGTTGATATTGAGAAACTTGCCAAGATAGTTGTGCAAGCCAAGAAAAAGCTCTCCGGTAAAACCAAAGATGTCGTCTCAGCAGTATCTGGTAACTTAGCGATATCGAAACAAATCGCCGTCAGCGCTGATTTAGACGATGAAGCTATTGCCGAAAAAATCGAAGCAGAGGCTGAGGCTCTCATACCATTCCCGCTGAACGAAGTGCGTTATGACTTCGAAAGTCTCGGTGAACATCCTACTATATTAGGTCAACAACGCGTTTTAGTGACCGCAACGCGAATGGTTTCTGTCGATACTCGAGTACAAGTTTTTGAAGACGCCGGTTTGAACGTCACTATTATGGACGTGGACAATCAGGCCATTCTGCGCGCCTGCAATTACTTACTCCCACATTTGCAACCGGAAGTGGCGAGTAGCAAGCTACCGATTTTGGTTCTTGATATTGGCATGCACACCACACAAACCATCGTTCTCAATCAAGGTGAAGTCTCGTTTAACCGCTTCCAAAGTGGCGGTATTGTCAGCATGCTGAACTCACTCGACCAAAATGGTGGGGTTGAGCATGGTGAATTATTGGCGAAATTGCGAGCGAACGAACTCGAAGACTTATCTGATTTGTTTATTCAAGATTACCTCGGGAATTTATGGTCACAGACCAATCGCGGGGTACAGATGTATCAAAGCAGCGCCAGCGATAAAACCTTCGCAGCTTTAATAGTGGTGAATGTTGGAGCCATGATACCGGTAGTGTTGGAATCGTTGAATCAGCAGGTCAGCTATCCCGTAATTGCGCTGAACCCGTTTGAACATTTCCCTCTGCCGGAAAAACTGCAGCATTTACACGACCATGGTCCACGCTTTGTTGAAGCTGTGGGTCTCGCACTACGGAGCTTTACACCATGGCACACGTAAACCTCCTCCCGTGGCGTGAAATTGCGCGCCAGCGAGCCAAAAAAGAGTTTGGCATTCATGCAGGTATTGCCATTGTGGTTGCCAGTGTCGTGGTCGGTATCGCATTTCTTGTCATCGCCGACATGCAACAACGGCAACAGAGCAGAAATACGTTTCTATTTGGTCAGATCCAAATTTTGGATGCACAAATCGCGGAAATCCAAGATATTAATAAACAGAAAGATCAGATTATGAACCGAGTGCAGTTAATTAAATCTCTGCATGAAGACCGCAATACGGCGATCATGATTCTGAATGAATTCTCAGAGCGTACGCCCGATGGCGTATTCCTCACGAGTATAGAAAAGCGCGGACGCTCGTTAACCATTACTGGTAATACCGTCTCAAATAACCGAGTTTCTGAGTTTTTGCGAAATCTAAAAGATTCACCTATTTTAGTAGACCCCGAGATTCGCCAAGTTGTCAGCGATCGTGCCGGCGCTGCATCAACTTCTAACTTTGCAGCCTTCAATCTGATTGTGCGCATTCGCTCCAATGAAGCCGAAGCTGAGGGGGCGAAGCGATGAGTCAGAAAATGCCAAACTTCAAAGAATTAGATATCAACGACTTACCATATTGGCCGTGGCCATTTCGCTTGGCAGTGCTAGTCATTATCGGCATTGGAGTCATTGTCGGTGGTTATTATTTTGTGATTGCTGATAAATGGGCTGCATATCAAAAGGATGAAGCTCGCGAAGTACAGCTTAAAGAGGACTATCGCACCAAGTACCAAACCGCGGTGAATCTGCCTAAGTATCAACAACAATTAGAAACTATGAATGCGGATCTCGAAACTTTGCTGGCGATGCTACCTAATACTGATGAGACGCCAAAACTGTTAGACGATATCACGCTAGTTGGCACCAAGAGCGGGCTGAACTTTGACCGTATTGAGTGGTTGGCTCCGGTTGAACGTGAGTTTTATACTGCGCTGCCGATGCGCATTGAACTCCGTGGTGAATATCATCAAATTGGTGATTTTGTCGGTCAAGTTGCCGGCTTGCATCGCATTATCAGTGTCAAAGATTTTACGCTACGTCACGATGATATGACCGATGCCTTGATGCTAAATATCAATGCTGAAACCTATCAACAGCAAACGTTGAGGGCGAAGCGATGAAAGCAAAATCACTACTAATATTATCTAGTTTATGCATTTTAACTGCTTGCAGTGGCGGCAGTCATAGCGATCTCGAAGCTTTCACAGAGGAAGTGCAACGGACGCCAGCACCGCCTATCAAGCCAGCACCAGAGTTACCGGAACTGGAACGCGTAGCCTATACTGGTCGTAATGTGCGTGATCCCTTTGTTTCCGCGCCTGTACAAGCTCGCGCAATAGATAATGTGGGGGGTGATTGTCCACAACCGGACCTCAACCGCCGTCAAGGTGAACTCGAAGGACTAGCACTTGATCAGCTCACCTTATCTGGCACTCTCAAGTCATCGAATAATGTCTACAGTGCATTGCTAATATCCAATACTGGTCGCCTCTATCGTGTTGAACGTGGTAACTACGTTGGGTTAAATCGCGGTGAAGTGATTCAAATCACCCCGCAACAAGTTTTACTACGCGAGTGGATTTCAACCGGAGACGGTTGCTGGCAGCGCCGTGATGCCACTCTGCAACTGCTGAATTCGCAAGGGAGTTCCGACTCATGAAGCACCTCATCAAAATAATAGCTTTACTCGCTCTGTTGCCATTGAGCGCAGGTGCCAATGAATTGCTTCGCGTGGAACAAATTCCTCTCGGCGCCGAACGCTTTAATCTGGAAGCCTTTTTCAGTGATCGAGTTGATTCGCCGATGGTCCAGCGGAGCAAAGACCCGCTGACGCATGAATTCCTGCTGCTCGGTACCTCGACCGATATCCAACCAGGCCGTTTAAATGTGGGCTCACACCCGCTGCTCGACAGCGTAGAGGTGGTTCAACAGCGCAATGATTTGTTGCTGCGAGTAAATACCAAGCAACCACTAGAACATTTAATGAGTCGCTCCAAAGATGTGATGGTTTTGGTGTTTGTGGCTGCCAAAGATATTCCTGACAATAACGCTGCACCAATGCGTCAAACAGCAGCAGCTGAGCCTGCGCTTGTATCCGAGCCTGCAGCACAAGCAGAAGTCCGCACTAGTGGTGAAGCACGCTCCAATCAGCGTTCGGTAACCGATATCTATTTCACACGTAAACATGGTGATGCGGGTGAACTGCACATTTTGGTGAATGAAGAGGTTGAACACGAAGCGCGGGCTTTTGGCAATAACCTAGACTTGGTGCTATTTGATACAGCGTTACCAGAAGAGTTGCTATACGTGCTTGATGTAGGCCAATTTGCGACGCCTGTCGCCGCCATTGAAACATTCCGTGATGGCCGTAACACCAGAGTCTCGATTCGCGGTAAACAAGAATTCCGGCACCAGCTTGAACAGATTGATGGTCGTCTAACCCTGACATTGAACGCCGTTGGACAAGAGCTTGCCGAAGACTCGAGCTTTATTCAGAGCAGCCAGCCGATATCGTTAAACTTCCAAGATGTGCCTGTACGTCAATTATTGCAGATACTCGCAGAAGAAAACGATCTCAACCTAGTCGCGTCAGAATCGGTCAGCGGTAATATTACTCTGCGTCTTGAGAATGTGCCGTGGGAACGTGCGCTAGAAACCATTTTACGTGTCAACGGACTCGATAAACGCATCGACGGTAATATTCTGATTGTGGCACCTGCAGCAGAACTGGCGCAGCGTGAACAACAACAACTGCAAGCAGCACAAGCACTTGCTGAGCTCGCTCCTTTAACCAGCGCCTATATCCAAATTAACTACGCAAAAGCGAGCGAAATAGCCGCGATTTTACGGACGGAGAGTTCCGACCTACTGACCGGTCGCGGTGCCGTAACCGTTGATGACCGCACCAATACACTCTTGGTTCGTGATACGCAGCCGCAAATTGATGCAGTGCGCAGCATGGTGAAGATTCTCGATATTCCTGTGAAGCAGGTCATTATTGAAGCCCGAATGGTCACCGTCCGCGACAATATTAGCGATGACCTAGGTATTCAATGGGGCTTCAGCGAGCCTGAAGTAGATACCAGTCAAGCCTTACCTTGGGGTACAGGAACTGATGTTACCAATAGCTTGAATGTGAACTTGCCGGTTTCAAACCCCGCGGCAACCTTCGGCTTCCAAGTTGCTAAGTTAGCTGACGGTCGCATTCTAGACCTTGAGTTGTCCGCGTTAGAGCGTGAAAACAAAGGTGAGATTATTGCGAGTCCGCGTATTACAACGGCAAATCAGAAAACTGCGAACATCGAACAAGGTACAGAAATACCTTATGTCGAAAGTGCCTCGTCCGGTGCTACCTCGGTTAGCTTCAAGAAAGCTGTGCTAGGGCTTGAAGTGACTCCGCAAATCACCCCGGACAATCGAGTGATTCTAGACTTAACCATCACTCAAAACACCCGTGGCGATACAGTCACGACTCCAACCGGTCCAGCTGTATCTATTGATACGCAAGCCATCACGACGCAAGTATTGGTCGAGAATGGTGAGACCATTGTCTTAGGCGGTATTTATCAACAACAGATTCTGAACGACATTACCAAGGTGCCACTGTTAGGTGACATTCCATACGTTGGTGTGTTGTTCCGGAGCGAAAGTCAGATCAATGAGAAGCGTGAGCTGCTGATTTTCGTAACGCCGAGAATTGTTAACGATATGCCGTAAGCCTTGCTTAAATGGTTGTGACTTGCGATAATCCGCCCTCTTTTTCGATTGGGTTAAGGATGGTCTTGAGACACTCCGGATTCCGTGAGTCACAGCTAGTAAAAAAGTGATGTAAAGCAACGATATGGCTGAAAAACGTAACATCTTTTTGGTTGGCCCCATGGGGGCAGGTAAAAGTACCATTGGTAGGCAATTAGCCCGCGAACTCCACCTCGAATTTTTCGACTCAGATGCTGAAATCGAACGTCGTACCGGCGCCGATATTGCGTGGGTCTTTGAATTGGAAGGTGAAGAAGGGTTTCGCCTGCGCGAAGAAAAAGTCATCGAAGAGCTGACCGAGAATACCGGCATCGTACTGGCGACGGGTGGTGGCTCCATTTTGAGCAAAGAAAGCCGTAACCGCCTTTCTGCGCGAGGCATTGTTGTCTACCTGCAAACCACTATTGAAAAGCAATTAGCTCGCACGCAGCGTGACAAGCGCCGTCCACTTATAGCTGAAGCCGATAATCCGCGCGAAGTTCTGGAAACTTTAGCTGATTCGCGGAACGCGTTATACGAAGAAATCGCGGACGTTGTAGTGCGCACTGATGACCAAAGTGCCAAGTACGTGGTTGATCAAATTATCGCGAAGGTTGGTTTATAATCACGTTTTAACGCCAATCTAGGAGGCGCTCATGAGTCTGCAGAAGCACCACGTTCGCGTCGGCTTGCCCCAGCAACATGAGCGCAGCTACTCCATCCATATCGGTGCCGGTTTGCTCACAACGTTCACCGATCTCATTGCTCCACAAATACTCCCCAAGCAAGTTCTTATTCTCACTGATACCAATGTGGGTCCGCTGTATGCGAACACGGTTCAGCAGCAACTCGCCGACCGCACTGTTCTCGTGCACACCATTAATGTGGGTGAGCAAGCAAAGAGCCTAGCAAGTTTCACTGAAGTGATGACCACGCTCATCGAGCATAATTTCAATCGCGACTGCGCCATTATTGCCCTCGGCGGCGGTGTTGTGGGTGATCTTGCTGGTTTTGTCGCCGCAACATTCCAGCGCGGTGTCGATTTTTATCAAGTTCCGACCACGCTGCTGGCACAAGTCGATAGTTCTGTCGGCGGTAAAACCGCGGTAAATCATCCCGGTGGCAAAAACTTAATCGGTGCATTCTATCAACCCCAAGCCGTTATCATCGATACCAACTGTTTAGAGACCCTCTCACCCAGAGATTTTGCCTGCGGTTTAGCCGAAGTCGTGAAATATGGAATTATTTACGACGCCGACTTTTTCGACTGGCTGGAAGCGAATGCGCAAGCACTGTTGCAACGTGATGCCGAGGCGCTTACCTACGCCATTGCCCGCAGTTGCGAAATTAAAGCTGAGATTGTTGCCGAAGACGAGCAAGAACACGGTATTCGAGCACTGCTAAATCTGGGTCATACATTCGGACATGCCATTGAGGCAGCGGCGCACGCAAGTGGCGATTACACGGCTTGGTATCACGGCGAAGCTGTTGCCGCTGGCATCTTGATCGCTGCGCAATATATGCAGCAGCAGGGCGAATTTGCTCAAGCCGATGTCGAGCGTATCGAACGCTTGTTTGAGCAGTTTGAGTTGCCAATTTATGCACCCGAATTGCCGCTCGGCCAGTGGCAGGGATATATGCAACGTGATAAAAAGGTGAAGGCAGGGAAGTTACGTTTAATACTACCCACAGCTATCGGTCGCGCTGAAGTGCGCACGGTCACTGATTGGGATGCTGTGAGCCAGGCTATTTTGGCACGCACCGCTCCTCAATAAGGCTTCATCATGAAAAAGAATCGCGCCTTCCTTAAATGGGCAGGCGGAAAATACAGCCTCATTGAACCGATTCGCGCATTATTGCCCGACGGCAACAAGCTGATAGAGCCGTTTGTTGGTGCGGGCTCTGTATTTCTAAATACCGATTATCCGGCTTACGTACTGAACGACGTCAACCCAGATTTGATTGAACTCTTTAAGATTGTCAAACGTCGGCCGCAGACCTTTATTACCGACGCGATGGACTACTTTTCCGCACGGAATAACAGCGCCAGCGCCTATTATGCAATGCGTACACAATTCAATCGCACGTCCGATCCCTACGAGCGATCACTGTTGTTCCTGTACCTGAACCGGCATGGGTACAACGGTTTGTGTCGATACAACAGTTCCGGCTTGTTTAATGTGCCATTCGGACAATACAAGCGGCCTTACTTTCCGCATGAAGAAATTGAGGTGTTTGCTGAGAAGGCCCAGCGCGCTACGTTTACCTGTATGAGTTTCGATAAGGTGTTTCGGCGCGCGCGACGTGGCGATGTCATTTATTGCGATCCGCCCTATGCACCGCTCACCGCAACCTCGAATTTCACCAGCTATGCAACCGGCGGCTTCAGTCTCGACCAGCAAAGTGATCTCGCTCGCCGTGCGGCAGATGCTGCGAACAAGCGTGGCATTCCCGTGTTGATTAGTAACCATGATACTGAGCTGACGCAGTTGCTATATCATCGTGCACAAATACAAACCCTGCAGGTGGCTCGATTCATTAGCCCGAAAGGCGATGGGCGGCAGCGAGTCGGTGAGCTATTGGCGTTGTATCAGCCGGCGCAGGATGCAGTTTCGAACGTGATTGATATGACACCTAAATTGAAGAAGATGGCACCCTAATGTGGACTTGCAAAACATTTTCTGAGCTTTCCCTTGCCGAACTTTATGAGCTACTCAAGCTTCGCCAAGAAGTGTTCGTGGTCGAACAAACCTGTCCCTATTTAGATGCCGACGGCAAAGACATGGATGCACAGCATTTGTGGAGCGCCGACGAACACGGCATGACTGCGTACGCACGTATCTTTTTGCCAAGCGCTGCAGAGCCGTACGCGCGTATTGGCCGCGTTATCACCGCAGCTCGAGCACGTGGCTTGGGGCTTGGCCAAGAACTCATGCAGGCGGCAATTGGTTTATGCACCGGACGTGCACCTGAGGCGCCCATTCGCTTGGGTGCGCAAGTGTACTTAAAGCGCTTCTACCGTAGCTTCGGATTTGTTGAGATTAGCGCTGAGTATCTTGAGGACGATATCCCCCATGTCGATATGGAGCGTCCCGCTGCAGTTGGCACGGACGCTGATGAGCACTGAGTTCAAACTAGAATCGACATCGCAAGGATTGGCTTTGCGCTGGCTCAAAGAGCCAAAGATGCTGCCACTGCGCATCGATTTTTGTAATGGCGAACATGCTGCCCGCGCAGCTCGTGCAAGCATCAAACAAGAAGCGATAGCCCGTGCGTGCGGTATGCACAAGCTCAAACAACCACATATTCTCGACGGCACCGCTGGTTTAGGTCGTGATGCGTTGGTATTAGCCAGTCTCGGTGCAACCGTTGGCCTAAACGAACGACAGCCAGAGGTTGCCGCTTTGCTTCAGGACGCACTCGAACGTCTAACCCAGTGTGATCCAGACCTTGCCCAACGGCTGTACTTTGCCGGTAGCGATTGCTTCGCCGCAAACTTTAAGCCGGCTCAACCCTTTGCTGTAGTGTATTTAGACCCCATGTATCCAAAGGGTGACAAAGTGCAACGAGCCGCTGTGAAAAAAGACATGCAAATGTTTCAACAACTCGTTGGTACCGACCACGATGCCGATGCATTGCTCGAACCTGCACTGGCGCTGGCAACACAACGCGTGGTTGTGAAACGACCGCAACATGCCGACTTTTTGGGTGGCCGTAAACCCACCCACCAAATTATCAGTAAGAAACATCGTTTCGATGTTTATCTGACGACAACAACACCAGCCATGTAAGTGGCGACAAGGAGTTTGAGAAGATGATTAAGCAACAAGAACGTTTACCAGCAGGTACGCTGACCGCTCTGGGTGAGCTCGGCCTGCAACAATTCAATCCTGCTGAGATTTTCGGTCAAGGAACCCATATTTTATTTGCGGTACCAGGCGCATTTACACCGACCTGCTCTGAAAAGCACTTACCTGGCTATGTTGAACATGCCAGCGCGCTAAAAGATGCAGGTGTGCAGAGCATTGCTTGTGTATCTGTGAATGATGCCTTCGTGATGAAAGCTTGGGGTAAGCAGCTCAACGTTGGCGATAGCGTCATGTTATTGGCAGATGGCGATGGTGAGTATCACAAGGCGTTAGGCCTAACCAAAAATACGGGTAGCTTCGGCGGCTTACGCGCCGAGCGTTACGCCATGATTATTCATGATGGAGTTGTTACTGAACTCTTCGTTGAAGACGATGGTACTTTTGGCGTAAGTGGCGCAGAACACGTATTGGCAGCATTGAAAAAGTAATGTCGAGTGTGGTTGATGTATTAATTATTGGTGCCGGCGCAGCAGGTTTGCATTGCGCCGCCACTGCGGCTGCGCGTGGTCGATCGGTAGTCGTTATTGACCATGCTAAGCAAGCTGGAAAAAAGATTCTGATTTCCGGTGGTGGCCGCTGCAATTTCACCAATATGTACACCAGCCCTGAGAATTTTCTCTCCCAGAATCCGCACTTTTGTAAATCTGCACTCAGCCGCTATACCCAATGGGATTTTATTGCGCTAGCGCAGAAGCACGGCATTGCCTACCACGAAAAGACGCTCGGTCAGCTCTTTTGTAATGAGTCGGCGAAAGACATTGTGCGCATGCTAATGGATGAGTGTGACGCTTCCGGCGCTCGCGTTCAGTTACGCACCGAAGTGCTCGATGTCGCATTTAGCGACGGTCGCTATCAGGTCAAAACATCTGCCGGCTTAGTGAGTGCTCACAAACTTGTTGTCGCTTGCGGCGGCTTATCAATGCCAAAGCTAGGCGCAACGCCATTGGGCTATCAGCTCGCAGAACAATTCGGTCACAATATTATTCCCGTCCGCGCTGGTTTAGTGCCGTTCACCTTGCATGACACCGACAAAGAGCATTACGCGGAGTTATCTGGTTTAGCGGTCGATGTCGTTGCCGAGAATGATCGCGCTAGCTTCAAAGAAGCCATGCTATTCACACACCGTGGGCTATCCGGTCCGGCCATGCTGCAAATCTCATCTTACTGGCTGCCAGGCGAGCCACTGAGCGTGAATTTGCGCCCAGCCGCTGATACCTATGCTGATCTCACCGAATTACGCCAGCAGCGCCCGCGTGTGGGCTTAAGAACCGTGATCCAAGAGTGGTTCCCCAAGCGTTTGGCATTAGCTCTGTGCGAGCAACAAGGCTGGCCTGATAAGAAGCTCGCCGACTGCAACAATACACTCTTAGCAGAAGTAGCCGAGACGCTACACCAATGGCGCATCAAACCCAACGGCACCGAAGGCTATCGCACTGCCGAAGTCACTCTTGGCGGCGTCAACACCGACCAAGTCAGCTCCAAAACTATGGAAAGCAAACTACAACCCGGCTTATTTTTCATCGGCGAAGTACTCGACGTCACCGGCTGGCTCGGCGGCTACAATTTCCAATGGGCCTGGAGCAGTGGCTACGCCTGCGGCCAAAGCGTGTAGTTACTCACCACAAGTACGCTTTTTGCTAAAGCCGGTGACGATAAAGTAGAGACCGATCAGCATAATCATGACTGTACCGTTAGCTGGGTGATTACCAATTTGCCAGCTTATGGCGAGCATCGTCAGCGCAAACGCCAGTGCTAATGTGACTTTGGGGTTGTGGTGTATCGCTTTTTTAATGGCCTTGAACATGATTTTAGTCCTTGTTGTTAAGTGGCGTATCGTCGGCGTCGTCTTGGAAGATGTCTTCGATACGTAAATTGAAAAGTCGAGCTGCTTTAAAAGCGAGCGGTAAACTCGGGTCAAACTTGCCTTTTTCGATAGCATTGATGGTCTGTCGAGAGACGCTCAATCGATCGGCTAGATCAGCCTGCGTCCAGTCACGTTCGGCGCGTAATACTTTGAGTCGATTCTTCATTGGTACTGCCTTACGCTCGCAATCAGCGCCACGATGTAAGTAAAGCCCATTAGCATGACCAAATGCGCAATTTCAGCGTCGCCTGGGATTAAATTTGTAGTGTCCAAGTTGGCGTAAGCCAGACCACCAACCAACCCAATCCCGAGCGTGATTCCCATGGCTTGCAACTGAATGCGTTGCTGTAACTCGTCGGTGCTCATCAAATACACTTTGTTCGCCCATATCATGACCAATCCAAAGAGCAGATTGACGACTACCGCGACCCAAGTCAGCGTTGAATTGTCACCCCATAGTAACGTCGGTCCAAAATTCACCAGCGCCATGGACAGCAACCAAACAAATGTCCAAAGCGCCAAGCGTTTGGTGTTTCGTTTCGTATTCATACAATAGTCAGAACTAGAATTCGTTGTCATTTTTCACCTCGTTTATGTCAAGCGTGCTTTACTTTTAGCTGATGCAACGATCGATGTCAAGTTTACTTGTCATAATGACTTATAAAGATTACATGGGTTGTGGTTGGGTCTAGTCACCCTTGAGGATAATGAGGCATAATTCATGAGGGATTTATGAATATGGACAAGACAGCTCATGCGACAAGCACTTTTAGCCTTTTTATTACTCGCTAGTTTGGTGAGCTGTGCCACATCTGAACCACAACGTCAGGCGACCCCCATCGATTATTTGCCGGCATTAGCAGGTGATTATTTTCCGATGCATTCTGAATTCGTTGGTCGCGACTATCACATCTTTGTTCGACTTCCTGAGGGTTACAACGCTGATTCCGCTGCGCGCTATCCAGTGGTGTATTTACTGGACGGTGATAGTTTATTTCCAATGCTAGCGCCCACTCACTTATTCCTGACTTATGATGAAGGTTTACCAGAAGCCATTTTGGTTGGCATTGCCTATGGTGGCTTTGGCGAGGTGAATGAACGAAGTCTCGATTTTTCGGCACCGACTTCCGACCTGCCAGCAGAACAAAATCGAGCCCCTCAGTTTCTTCAGTTTCTCAGGTCAGAACTTCTGCCCAAAATTGAAAATACTTATCGCGCTGACTCTGAGCGGAGGGTATTAGTCGGCCAGTCGCGCGGCGGCCATTTTGTTTTATATTCGGCGCTTCAAGAGCCTGATTTATTTTGGGGGCGTATCGCGAGTAATCCGGTCAGCTATCCAAGCAAAGAGCGCTTATTTGAGAAACCTCAACAAGCGGCGGGTAAGCAGTCAAAAGTTTTGGTCGCCAGCGGCACTCGCGATACCGAAGCACGGCAAGCTTTTGCCCGAGAATGGTCACAATATTGGTCTACTCAGCAAAATACTCCGTGGCAGGTTCACCACATGCAAATGGACAATGGAACTCATGCCGCGACCATTGGCGAAACCTACCGGCAGGCCATGTTATGGTTGTTCCGCGAAACGAATTCAGAGGTAACTACGGAAGAGCCGAACTCATGAAACTAACCTTAGATATCAGCAAATACCCACTCGCCGACGACTATATTGAACCGATTAAAGGGTTTATCGAAAAACTGAACGAGCACCTGAGCGAACACAAGGATGTAAAAGTCATCACCAATACCCTGAGCACTCAGGTGTTTGGCGACTATGATGCTGTCATGAAAGCCTTAAATGACTGTATTAAATGGTCGTTTGAGCGCTACGGCAAAGTCGTCTTTGTAGTGAAGTTCTTGCATGGTGACTTACGCCCTTAAAAGTTCTCTCGAACATCATGGGCAATACTATCTTGCCTCGCTCCGTGCAATTTGTGCTAACATTTGTGCGGACAACTGATTTGTGAGGATACACCATGGAAACACGCATTCAATTTCGAATCGATGAGGAAACCAAACGTCTCGCTCAACTTCGTGCAGAACACCAAGGTCGCACGCTCAGCGACGCTTGTCGCGAGCTTGCGGAGCGGCTTGCCGATGAGCAACGTAAAGAGATGTCTCATGACCACTGGCTTGCCACTCAAGTCAATGCCGCATTCGCTAAGCTCGAGAGTGGACAGAGCTCATTTATCGATCATGAATCGGCCAACAAGCAGATGAATGCCTTTAAAAGAAAGCTACAAGATCAAGGATAGAATATGATTGTTTGGGAACAGGATGCCCTTCAAGACCGTCAAACCATTTATGCATTTTTATATGAGCATAACCCTGTAGCGGCCGAGCAAGCCGATCAAGTCTTAGTTCAGCGAATTGAAAACCTGGAAACTCATCCAGAAATGGGAGTGAAGCGAGAGGAATTACCGGGTCGTTTACTCATTATCCCAGAAATATCTCTGATTGCCGTCTATTGGTTAAACGGCCAGACCGTTCACATCCTCCGAGTTCTTCATCAGAAACAAGAGTTTCCAAACTCACAAAATTAGGTGCGGGCGCGGCGGGATAGTTTGCGTTCACTGGCAATAAGCAGGTCTTTGTAGCTGCTGCCGACACTTTTGGTGCAGCTTGCGCCACAGGAAATTCGACAACGCTGGTCGCCATCTGTGGTTGGTACCACCAGCTTATTTACCTCGGTTTGCAAGCGGTGTTCCACCAACTCACAGTTTTCCTCCGGACTCATGATAAATACGCCGATTTCATCCAGTCCCAAGTAGCCGATCATGTCGCTCTTGCGCAGTGTCTGTGAAAGCTTGTGGCCAATTCGCCCGACCAGCTCTAGACGCTCGGTTACCGAAGAGTCGCGAGTGAGCTCATCGTAATTGGTGATTTTGATCAGGATGAAGCAACTGTGGATTCCGAACGGATGGAAATAATCCAAGTGGCGCTGTATGCGTTCCTCAAATCCACGTGCGGTAAAAATATCTTGATGCTTACCAATCATAGGTTCTTTATCAACACGAAGCTCAGCTTCCAATAACTTGACGATGCCATCATGCAATCGCTCATTCACTACGCTTGCGGGCCGTGGTTTGCGGTCAAACACACAAAATGCACCGAATCGATGCCCGCTCGGACCATGTACGACCTGTCCAGCGTAGAACCGTAAAAACGGTTCACCCGTGACTAATGGGTTATCACTAAATCGGTCATCCAGTCGAGCATCTTCGACGACCAAACGTGCCGTGGCAGCCATCACGTGCGCACAAAATGACATCGAACGATCAACGCGTTTGGTCTGCAGACCGACTTTCGCTTTAAAATACTGGGTGTCATTATCGATTATAGAGAACACCACTATCGGCATCCCAAACAATCGAGCGGCTAACTGCACAATTTGATCAAATCGACGCTCTGGCTCGCTGCCATAGGCGCTCGATTCGCTGACCAACTTCAATCGTTCTGACTCATACTGTTGATAATAGTCACGCAGCCAAGGAATGACTTCCGTTGCCGGCATTGGCCGACTGAAATGATAACCTTGAAATTCATCACAACCATAACGACTTAGGAAGTCTATCGCCGTCTCGTCCTCAACACCTTCTGCAACAGTAACCATCTCTAAACTGTGCGCTAAATCAATAATCGAACGCACCACTTCGCGTGATTCCGACATCTCACCTACGGACATGACGAACGATTTATCAATCTTAATTTCGGTGAAAGGTAGGCGGACAAGCTGCAACATCGACGAGTACCCGGTCCCAAAATCATCGATAGAGAGATGAAACCCATACAACCGTAAGCGGGTAATCACCTCTAAACCGACACTGCGCTCGGTCATCGCAGATGTTTCGGTAATCTCGAGCACAATCGACGTGGGTTTGACTGCATAACGTTCGCAAAGATCTTGCATGTATTCAGGAAACTCGGCGTCATCAAGCAACAATGCCGACAAGTTCATCGACAACTGCAGGTCACCGAGATCAACAACTCCCGGTATAAGTTGGCTTGATTCCTTACGAAATTCTGTAAACCAAGACAACGCCTGTTCAAAGATATATTGCGTCAGTTGCCCAATATACCCATGCTCTTCGGCCAATTGAATAAAATAGTCAGGCGCAATTTTGCCAAGAACCGGGTGCTCCCAACGCGCCAGCACCTCGAAACCGGTCACGACCTTACTCGATGCGTGGACTCGCGGCTGTAACGCAAAGGACAGCTCATGCTCTTGCATCGCACGCAACAGTTCAGCACTTTCTGGGAGTCGCATTGAGCTATCAATGGCAGGCGATTCGATACGGCTTCGTAATGGATCCGCGTGAATCAGTTCGAGCAATTGTGCCATCCGAAATGGTTTCGTCAATGCCCCGAGTACCTGGATGCCTCGCTCTTGCGCTGCAGTGGCCGCTGTGGCCAAAACGCGATCACTGGCGCCGCTTACTAAGATTAATCGGCAGTGCGGAGCTTCCTCCTGTAATTGCGCCAACACGGTCACACCATCAGCGCCAGGTAGAATCAAATCAAGCACTAATAAATCAGGCTGAAAACTCTCAAGCGTTGCAGAAAAATCAACGGTGGAAGCTAGCGCCATCACTTGATAATCGTGCGATTCCAACAGGCTACGCAAACTCTCACTGATCGCTCTGTCGTCATCGACTACCAGTATTCTTGTGATCATTCGTCATCTCTCTCTAACTGCGGTTGCGCAACTGCTGCAAGTGCATCCAGAATGCTTTGCAATTGAACCGGTTTTAAGATGATGTGATCGACACCATCGGCGAGTAATTGAGTCCGTTCGTGCTCTTCCAAGTAACCCGTCATTAAAATGACTTTGAGATTGCGATTTAATCGCTTCGCAGCGAGCGTTAAATCATGGCCTGATTGACCTTTCATGACTAAGTCAGTGATTAAATAATGCACACGTTCTGCGTTTTGCTCAAGAAATGAATAAGCACTATCTGCTGAGCTGAAGGCTGTTGCAGACCAGCCGCGCGAGTTGAGCAATTGGGTTAACGCCCGCATTAAGGTTGGGTCATCATCAACCACCACGATATCACCGCGAGCTACTGATGCGTCGATAACCACACTAGCACTAGGTTCATAATTGCGGGGGCTAGCTAAGGGAAGCCGAACGATAAACTCTGTACCCGATACATTGGCAGCGTGCGTTTGCGCAGAATCAAAATCAATTTCGCCCTCATGCAACTCCACAATGCGCTTAACTATGGCTAAGCCCAAGCCAATGCCACGGGTATCTTTCGCGACAAAAGGCTCAAACACTTTGCCGCGCAACGCCGCAGCAATACCATCGCCATGGTCACGCACTCGGATCACGGCGCACGACTGATCAGGCGCTCGTTTAAAATACCCCTGTTCAATACTCACTTCGACCGGCCGATTACTTTGAATCCGCTGGTTTGCCTTTAGTGCGTTACTCAGCAAATTCATTATCAACTGTTGTAACTGAGAGCGGTTCCCGAGCACCCATACGTCGGGGTCAGCTCGAAGCAGTCGCACTGAATTCGGTGCTTGCCCCACAGAAACTAAAACCATGGAATCTTGTATCACGCGTGCGATATCGACTGGAACCGCCTCATCATTTTCTTCTCGGGAGAACAATAAAATTTGCTTCACTAACTGCCCGGCGTGGGTAGCGGCCTCTTCAATTTGTTGTAACGTAACGGTTAATTGTTGGCGCTGATGAATATCGTCAATACGTTTCACCCGAGTCTCAAGCAACTCAGCATTCAAGATGATGCCACTGAGCAAATTATTAAAGTCATGCACAACACCGCTGGTCAGAATGCCCAATGAACGGAGTCTTTGGGTTTGCTGAAGTTGCCGGTAAAGATCTTCTATCTCAGTTCTATCGAGGATCATTGCAATACGATAAGCAATATCCCCCTCATCGTTGAGCACTGCGCTGACCGTCACGATAACTGGAACTTCGTGGCCTGCACTGTGGAGCATATTGCCGGAATAGTTGACCGTTTCACCTCGGTTAACACGCTCAACCACATCGATCAGTTTCTTTTGGGTCGGTGGGTCGAGATAATCTTTAACCTTAGTGCCTATTAATTCCTCTTGGGTTCGACCAAGCAAGTTCGCAAAGTAAGGATTGGAACGCATAATGGTCGGGTCAGTTTGCCCCGATAACGCGATGCCAATTTTCGCCTTATCGAAGATCTCTTTCCAAATCTGCAATTCGGTATTCATTGCCTGCTGTTCATCAAAAGCAGTATTAATTGCACCAACAAAGCGTTTAAACGCTGTTTTTAGGGTGGTAACTTCTGATGGCACTAAACGCCCGTGCGGCAGGGCTTGAATATCGATGTGTCTGAGCTCTGCTTGGCGACTTGCCGCATCCATTTCTTCTGCCATAGTCGACAGCGGGCGTACCACTGAACGAGCAATCAGATAAAAGGCTAGAACGCCAAGTGCGGCAATTAGAGCACTCAGCAACGCATTTGCTCGCAAAGCTTGCCGCATGGGTTCGAGCGTTTGCGACGTATCGATGAGCGCGACAAAATACCAATTTGTAGTTGCATCCAGTGCAATCGGCGTTACCGTCATTTGATAGTGTTGCTCGGCAATTTGAATGTCGGTTTGGCCGTCGCTGTTCGTCGTCAAGCATGGCTGCTCGGTCTGCTGGCAAAAGGTGGTGAGCTCCGTATTCGACGCGGTGACCAGTTGCCGATTCTGGTCGAGTAAAATACCCTCTCCCGGAAAAGCCGCGACTAACCTCGCGAGCTCCTGTTGCAGTTGCGTATTGTAGAGGTTTAATGAGATGACGACCTTTTGATTAAACCACTGATCAGGCAAGCGGACGTTCAACGGCAACGCAATGACATTGTAGGCGTAATAGGGGAATGGGTCGTTCCAATACAGGCGAAGTGGTTCTTGAGTTTGTTCAAACCAAGACCGCTGTGCGACTACAAAACCCTCACTACTGACTCTGGTGCGTACCCGCTCATCCTCGCTGTCTAATTCCCAAAAATTTATGGTTTGAGTGGGGTCTTCACTGCGCACTTCCATTAAATCAAAACGCTCGTCATCAAGCCTGACATACCCAAGTAAGGCGTTATCTTCAGTACCAAAAAAAATACCATTGAGACGTGGATTCGAACGAATCACATCTAAAAAATACTCCGCATAAAGACTTTTCCAGTCGCCATCTCTCGGGATTTCATCGAGTTCAAGGAGAGTAAGCGCCAACATACTTTCGTAAGTAGCGGTAAGATCGGCGATTCGGTCAGAGACTTGCCGAGACTGTAAATCAGTGAGTGTTGCCGAATAAGACTGCAGGGCCTCATCATTCTTCTTCAGGCCATAGGTGTATTGAATCCAAATTTCTACTACCAACAGAAAAATCACGGCAACAATAAGCAACCGCGGCAAACTGATACGCATAGATTCAATCGATATCAACATAGGCAACGTGAGGCCTTCACGTAGCAGATAGGTAATTGAAGTATAATTCGAATCTGACTAAATAATAGCCAGCAGCGTGAAAATATTTCTAATCATAATCTGTTAAGCTGTAGGCATCCCTTAACCGGAGTTTGTCCATGTCGTACCAAAAGCCACAACAGTTGAAGAACGCGCAGGGAAAAACTCGTACAGTCGGGTTTGAACTGGAGTTTGCTGGGTTGGACCTAAATCGAACTGTTGAAGTTATGAAGCAGACTTTCGACCTGGACGAGCGGGCGTCAAACACCGCCATGGCTGAACTTCACCATGCCGAGCTTGGTAGTTTTCGCGTAGAAATTGATTGGGGCTACTTACAACGCCATGCTGCAGATGCCAAAGACACTGAATTAGAGTCGCTATGGAGCTCCATCAGTGATGCTGCAACAACCGTGGTGCCCATCGAAATTGTTTGCCCACCGATTGCTATCGATGCACTCGAACAATTAGATACATTGGTGAATACACTCCGCAAAGCAGGAGCTAAAGGCACGCGTGAGTCCATGATGGCAGCCTACGGAACACACATTAATGTTGAATATCCGTCCACAGACGCAATCCATGCCTATTTACAAGCTTTCGGCTTGTTGCAGTGGTGGTTGGTGGAAGCACACCACGTCAATAATACGCGCAAGCTCAGCCCTTACATTGATTTATATCCGGAAGACTATGTCCGCCGTATTATCAAACAAAGTGAACCTGAGCTGGCACAAGTGATTGACGACTACCTCATCGCGAACCCAAGTCGAAATCGAGCGCTGGATATGCTGCCAGCCTTTATGCATTTAGATGAAGAGCGCGTGCGCGCTGCTATTGATGATGACAAGGTGAATGCGCGCCCAACTTTTCATTACCGCCTACCAGATTGCCGCATCGCGACCTCCGATTGGTCGTTGGCCAAAGAGTGGAATCTTTGGTGTGTGGTGGAACGCTTGGCGAATGATGCAGAGAGTCTTGATGAGCTGGCAGAGCAGTTTCTTGATGCCCATCGTCCGTTACTCGGTGTGAACCGCAGTGACTGGGTGAAGGTAATACAAGCATGGCACGACCGAATATAGGTGTGACGGGAGCCGGCAAACGCTGGTCTCCGAGTTGGTGGTGTTTGCGGCTTGCCATTTGGTTAGTCGGTGGACGTCCGGTGCGAATTAGCGTGCGACATCAACCCCCTGCATCCATTGCATTTGCAGCCATGGTGATTAGCGGTGGTAGTGATATTTCCCCAGAACACTATGGTGGTGAGATCACCGCACCGGTGAAACATGATCCCGACCGTGATGAACTGGAAATGCGTTGGATCCGCCACTCCCTAAAAGAACAGATCCCCTTGCTCGGTATTTGCCGTGGTGCTCAGTTGATCAACGTAGTGCGCGGCGGCAATCTACATCAAGATATTCGTGACCTCCGCTCGCTGACATACAATCGCCCGGGCTTGCTGCCCACCAAGCAAGTTTTTGTGACGCCAAACTCACAATTGGCAGAAATTGTCGGCAAAACAAAATTACGGGTAAACAGTCTGCACCATCAGGCGGTGCGTGATACTGGTCGTGGTCTCGCCATCGTCGCAACCGATCTAGATAAAATCCCTCAAGCCATTGAATGCGAGCACGATGAAGCAATTATCGGGGTACAGTGGCATCCAGAATATCTGTTCTATGTGCCAGCTCAGTTACGGCTTTTCCGCTGGCTTGTGCGTTGTGCTCGGCGGGAACTTTAGACTTTACTGCTGGAGCTTGGGTGACTTCAAAATGGCACTCGCTGCAGCGGCAGCCCAAAGAGTGCATGCCTCGACAGAGGGATGATAACCATCGCTGGCTAGATAACGCGGGTGAAACGGAACATCAAAATGCAGTAGTTCACAATGACTGAAATCTTGGCAATGTTGCGCTAATACCCGATTCAGGTCACTCGCTTGTTGGCCGACAAACCAGCGCAGAGGCTGCGGTAAAGCGGTAAATTTATGCATCGGTGGCACAGCAGTAAACAGAATAAGCTTTGCTTGATGCCGCTCGACTAATGTCTGGGTCAATGCTTCCAAATCCCAACGCCACTGCGCAATAGGTGTTCGCCGCGTCACGTCATTGACACCGACGGATACCAATACTGCATCAAACGTCTCCGCTGGATACTGATTCAGTAGTTCGTGAACACCAGCACACGTCAGACTGCTTTGCGCTATCAAGCGCCAGCGAACGGCACCTCGAGACTGCAACTGATGAACGAGCTGCCCTGTTATCGCGTCAGATTGTGTCGCACAACCAACGCCCGCTGCGGCGGAATCACCGAGCACTAGTAAGCTTAGCTCACTGTTTTCGATATCTTTGTGACGCTCGCCTTTCGCTTCAGGCAATCGAACGGTATTACGACGCGCACGATTGCCCTGCCGAATGAGCCAAGGCGCCAGCGGAATCATTGCCAGTTTCGCTAACCAAGTCATACTTGATTAGCCTCTGCGGCAAACAACAACTGCTTGAGATCTGCTAAATTGGAGACTTCAAAGTGCGGCTCAATGCCGACGGGACACGGCAAACCATGATGGTTGAGCCAACAGGTGTGGATACCAGCATTCATGCCGCCTTGGATATCGGAATGCGGATTATCACCCACCATTAAAATACGGTCCCGTGGTGGTTGCTCCATTTGAGCAAACGCATGCTCAAAAATATCAATGTGAGGCTTCGCAATACCGACTTCTTCCGAGATCACTAAGACATCTACCCAAGCATCAAATCCGGTTCGCTCGAGGCGAACGTGTTGCAGTTCAGTAAAACCATTAGTGATGATGCCGATATTCACATGCGGCTTAATAGCATGCACCAGTTCTTTGGCGCCGGGGAGCGGCTCACAAATGTCAGCCATCGTTTGCAAGAACCGACTGTTGAGTTGCTCGGAACTGACCTGTAATCGCTCCGCCCACGCATCGAAACGACGTGTTTGTAATGTGTACGCATCAATAGTCGCAGCTTGATAGGCATCCCACAGCGGCTTGTTCAGCTGCTGATAGGTATCGTAATCCGCGCGCGTGAAATCAACCGCATACCCTTGAAACATTTTGCGTAAACCCGCAAACGCATCAAAGTGAAACAGCGTGTCGTCAGCATCAAAAAGAAGCCAGTCGTAATTCGCAATCATTGCTTTGCCATTTAATGAGTATTCCGCTAGCTTATGAACTTGTTCGCTACTCTACAAGGACTAGTTCATGAAACACTTATTGATTGCTTTAGTGGGTTTGTTTGGCATTAGCAACGCAGCCGCTGAGCCCGCACAACTCTTCACGTTAGATGTGAAATTAACGCATCAAAACGAGCTCTTTGCCGAGCCCTCAATTATGTTGGAAGAAGGGAAAACAGGCGAAATTTCTATTAACGGTACACGCGCTTTTACACTAAAACTTACAGTCGACGAGCAAGCTGATAACACCGTAAAAATCACCTCCGCATTAGACAGTGTGTATGGTGAAATGGCACCAGTCGTGGTTGCGAAGCTGGATGAAACAGCTACCGTCTCAATTGGTGACTTAGCTATTGCTCTGAATGTGAAAAGAGCCAAGCTTTAATGCATATATGGGTCGATGCGGACGCCTGTCCAACGGTTATCAAAGATATTTTGTATCGCGCTGCAGAGCGCAAACAATTGCATCTCACTTTGGTCGCTAACCAACCATTGCGGGTGCCGCCATCGCCTTATATTCATACACTGACGGTCACTAGCGGCTTTGACGTTGCCGACAACGAAATTGTTGAGCGTTGCCAAGCGGGCGATTTGGTCATTACCAGTGATATTCCATTAGCCGCCGATGTTCTGAAAAAGGGCGCTCATGCGCTCAGCCCGCGCGGTGAACGCTATACCAAAGACACCATTGGTGCTCGACTCAACGTCCGCGATTTCATGGATACGATGCGGGCTAGTGGCGTACAAAGCGGCGGTCCCCCACCTTTAAATCAACGTGACAGAATGCAATTCGCCAACCACCTCGACGCACTTCTCGCTCAAGTAAAGAAATCGTAAGTTTTTGATTTATTGCAATTCTTGGTCTTTAATTAAGTTGAATTTAAGACAAGGAGAAAGGTTATGTTACGTTGGGCACTTATCTTTTTAGTCGTAGCACTGATTGCTGGCGTACTCGGATTTGGTGGGATTGCCGGCACGGCTGCCGGCATCGCCAAAATTATCTTTTACATCTTTATTATCTTGTTGCTCATTTCTCTGGTTTCAGGAGCATTGCGAGGCAAAGGGCCTCGAGCTTAGCGGTTAACGATTCACTCGCTGACGGAGCGACTTAAGCTCCTCAGCGAGATTCTCATCTTCACCTGCATCAATAACTTGAACCAGTTGCTGCGCTTCACTTTTGCGGTCAGCCAGCAAGTATAGTGCCGCCAGTCGAGCTTGCGCCCACTCTTTTCCAGGCACGTTGTCCGTCAAGTCTCGTTGTTGATAGTCTTCAAGTGCACGAATGCCGTCGGCCACTCGCTGTTCACTGAACAGCGCCGTGCGTCCTATTTGGTACAAACAATTCAGTTCAATACTTGTTGCTGCTTCACTTTCAATCTCGGTAGTTAAACAGGTATCGAAATGTGCGTAGGCTTGATCAAAGCTTTTCTGCTCTTGAGCAATTAAGCCAGCGCGAAAATGGAAATCAGGATGTTCAGCAAATTCCTCGAGGCCGCGCTGCAATGTCGCCTGGAACTTCGCGTCATCTTCCTCAACTTGCCAATAAGCCAACTCCATTTGTAGTGCCGCTTTACTATCAAACTCACGCATGGCTTCAATGTGTTGCCAAGCCAATTCCATATCACCACCGGCAATGCCTGGTGCGGCCATATAGAAGCTGATCAAACCTTGGCGATATTCCACTGAGGTTGGTTCCAGTTCGACCGCACGTTGAAAACTACTCAGTGATTTCTTGGCATAGCCGAGTGCCGAGAATATGCTGTCAGAGGCTTGCATACCCATAATCGCACCGCGCATAAAATGCGCCTGAGCATGATCGGGATGCTCCTTTACGAAGTCATCGATAAACTCTTCGGCATCATCGAGCCCGCCTGCCATTAACTCATTGAGTGGTGGCAATACTGGTGGAGTGCTGGCAACTGCGGGCAGAGCCAGTATAGTGGCTAATAACAAGACAACTAAACGCATAACGACTATCCATATCTGATCTTGATTGAGAATACAGACCAGCTTAGTTTGTAATTAGTTCTGCAACGAGTGACAAAAGTCACTATTTTGTTAATTAATATGTCGGGTATTTAAATGACGCTGCAACACCATGACTGAGTTCTTGCGTATATTGCTCTGGCGCAGCATAACTGTTATTGCTGTTCTGTTGGGAGTAATTGGTGCTGTGTTGCCGATTATGCCAACGGTACCCTTTTTGCTGGTCGCAGCATGGGCAGGCGGCAAAGGCTGGCCCATCATTGAACAAAAATTATTGGCTCACCCAAAATATGGCCCTCAAATTCTGGAATGGCGACGCTACGGCGTAGTGCGCCGCAAGCCGAAAGTCATTGCTATTGTGATGATGAGTGGTAGCGCCATTATGTTGAGCTTCAGCATGGCTCCGCTGTGGATTAAATTTACGGTAATAGGAGTGATGGCAACGGTTGCTGTGTGGTTAATGACCCGCCCCGAACATGCTCCTGGCAAGTCTGAGTGACACCCAACTGAAGTGGTCATACCGCGATTCTTTTTTAATCTATTTAACTTGTGTCCCTTTTTCAGTAACCTGATTCGATTAATTTGTATTCTTTCGAATAAACCTGAGGTTGACGTATGGCTCGTCCACATTTTGATTGGCAAGACCCGTTTCAGTTCAGCGCAATGCTGACCGAAGAAGAACGTATGATTCGCGACACCGCCCACCAATATTGCCAAGAGCGCTTGCTACCGCGAGTGCTCACCGCGAATCGTGAGGAGCGCTTTGATCGTGAAATCATGAACGAATTAGGCGAGCTGGGGCTACTCGGTGCGACCTTGCCGGAAAAATACGGTTGTTCGGAAGTGAACTACGTTTGCTACGGGCTGGTTGCGCGCGAAGTTGAACGTGTGGACAGCGGCTATCGCAGCGCCATGAGCGTGCAATCTTCACTAGTGATGCACCCTATTCACGAATACGGCACCGAAGAACAACGGCAAAAATATTTACCGAAATTAGCCAGCGGTGAGTGGGTCGGGTGCTTTGGATTGACCGAGCCAGATGCAGGATCAGATCCTGCCGGCATGCGCACGACAGCCAAGAAAGTAGACGGTGGTTATGTGCTCAAAGGCAGCAAAATGTGGATCACCAATTCGCCGATTGCTGATGTATTCGTCGTGTGGGCGAAGCTGGATGGTGAGATCCGCGGTTTCGTCCTAGAAAAAGGCATGAAAGGCTTAAGCGCACCGAAAATTGAAGGCAAGTTTTCACTCCGTGCATCCATTACCGGTGAAATCGTGATGGACAATGTCGAGGTACCAGACACTGCCTTGTTGCCGAATGTATCAGGCTTGAAAGGTCCATTCGGTTGCTTAAACAAAGCACGCTATGGTATTGCTTGGGGTGCACTTGGTGCCGCGGAATTCTGTTGGCATGCCGCACGACAGTACACATTAGATCGACATCAATTCAATCGCCCATTAGCTGCCACGCAATTGGTTCAGAAAAAGCTCGCCGACATGCAAACGGATATCTCGATTGGCTTACTCTCATGCTTGCAGGCTGGCCGTTTGATGGACGCTGGGCAATTACCGCCAGAAACGATTTCACTGATCAAACGAAACTCGTGTGGGAAGGCACTCGACATCGCCCGCATCGCGCGCGACATGCACGGCGGTAATGGTATTGCCGATGAATACCATGTCATTCGTCACGTTATGAACTTAGAGGCGGTGAACACCTACGAGGGAACACATGATGTGCACGCGCTTATTTTAGGTCGTGCACAAACCGGTATCCAAGCTTTTAGTTAAGCTCACAACCAGTTGCCAAGCCAACAAGGAGGCTGATATGGCTGCAGCAATGCACCCATGGCTGGTGGAGTTTATCCAGCGCATAGAACAACAACAATTACCCCATGCGCAAGCGGCGGGAGCCGTACTGACAGACGCGGAGCTCGTTGATTTATTTGATACGCAACTGTCGAGTCGGCTGCTGGATTTGCAGTCGCGCATTATGCAAACGGCCGGCCAGAGCTTTTATACCATTGGCAGCGCTGGTCATGAAGGCAACGCGGCAGTTGCAAAAGCATTACGCGTGACTGACCCGGCGTTTCTGCATTATCGCAGCGGTGCTTTTTTCATTCAGCGAGCGAAACAACGCCCTGGCACAACGCCTTTATACGACATGCTCTTGAGCTTTGCCGCCTCCAGTGATGAGCCCATTGCTGGAGGGCGCCACAAAGTACTCGGCAGCCTCGCACTCAATGTGCCGCCGCAAACCAGTACTATTGCTTCTCATGTGCCTAAAGCGATGGGCACCGCCTTCGCAATTGGGTTGTCGAAACGCTTACAACATCAGGGTACATGGCCGCATGATGCCATTGCCTATGTCAGCTTCGGGGATGCCTCAGCGAATCATTCCACCGCGCTTGGTGCCATTAATTCCGCCAGTTGGGCTGCCTATCAGCAAATTCCAATGCCGCTACTCATGGTCTGTGAAGACAATGGTTTGGGCATTTCGACCCACACACCACAAGGTTGGATCCAGCAACAGCTCAGTCAACGTCCAGCCTTGAAGTACTTCAGTGCGGATGGCAGCAACCTTGCTGAAACCTATCTGGTCGCTCGTGAAGCTGCAGCTTACGTTCGTGAAAAGCGCAAACCTGCCATTCTGCATTTGCGCACGGTACGCCTGTTCGGTCATGCCGGTGCAGATGCGGAGGTGGCATATCGGAGTAAGCAAGAAATAGCGCGGGATAGCGAACGTGACCCACTGCTGCACTCTGCAGCGGCCTTGATTAGTCGCGGACTCTTTAGCACCACTGACTTAGTCACTCATGTGCAACAACAACAAGAGCGCATTGCACGAATTGCTGCGGTTGCCGCACAACAGCCGAAGCTCGAAACGGCTGAACAGGTTATGGCCTCCATTGTGCCGCCAGTGCGCCAGCAAGCACTTCCCGAGCTCCCAACTGAAGACCGTCGGAAGTCATTATTTCAGTGGGACAAGCACAATGTTGGCAAGCCACAGCACTTAGCCAAAATGATCAATTGGGCGTTACATGACTTGATGGCGCAATACTCAAATATTGTGATGTGTGGTGAAGATATCGCCAAGAAAGGCGGTGTTTATCATGTCACGCAACACCTTATGGAAGCCTTTGGACCCAATCGAGTATTAAATACGGTTCTGGATGAGCAAAGCATCTTGGGCTTGGCTATCGGCATGGCGCAACAGGGCTTCATTGCCATGCCAGAAATCCAGTTTCTGGCTTATGTGCATAATGCCGAAGACCAGATCCGTGGTGAAGCGGCAACCTTGTCATTCTTTTCCAACGGTCAGTACACCAACCCGATGGTGATTCGTATTGCTGGACTGGCCTATCAGCGTGGCTTTGGTGGACATTTCCACAACGACAATTCATTTGCTGTATTTCGCGATATACCAGGAATCATTTTGCTGTGCCCATCCAATGCGCGAGAGGGTGCGCTACTCATGCGTCAAGCCGTCGCATTGGCGGCGCGCGAACAGCGTATCGTGATCATGTTAGAGCCCATTGCGCTATATATGACGCGTGATTTACACCAAGAAGGCGACGGTGGTTGGTTGTGTACCTACCCAGATCCAAGCGAAGCCGTGCCTGAACTCGGTGAGCCCAGTGTACATGGCAACGGCAGTGATGTTGCCATGATTAGCTATGGCAACGGCTACTATTTGAGTCGCCAAGCCGCAGCGAAACTAGAGACCAACGGGATCAACACGCGCGTGCTGGATATTCGCTGCTTGGTCCCATTGCACGTCGATAAAATAGTGGCGCAACTCAACGGTGTGAAGAAGATCGTCATCGTTGACGAATGTCGCCGCCGTGGCTCGCTGAGTGAAGAACTGTTCACCGCGCTACATGAGCACTATCCAGGTCGATTTACTATCACACGCGTGAATGCGGAAGACAGCTTTATTCCACTTGGAAAAGCTGCCTATACGGTACTGCCATCGGTCGACCAGATCATGACAGCGGTCACATCCCTACATCAACAAAAAGGAGCCGCATCATGAAGAAAACAGCACTCGTTGTTTGCCCAGGTCGCGGCACCTACAACAAACCAGAATTAGGCTCAATTTCGGCGAATATCGGCGAAGATGACTCAAAAATATCAAACTTTATCAACCAAGTTGACTCCGTTCGTCGTGAGCTTGGGCGTCCTACGGTGAGCGAATTGGATGGCATGGATTTGTATAAAAGCCGAGTCCATCAAGCGCCAGCGAATGCAGCTAGTCTGATTTATGCAGCGGGTTATGCCGACTATTTGGCGATTAATCGCGACCACTATGACGTTGTTGCTATTACCGGCAACTCTATGGGTTGGTATACCGCAATGGCCTGTGCTGACTGCTGGACAGCCGATACCAGCATGCGCTTGGTCAACAGTATGGCTGATTTAACCGCAGGCGGTGCTGGTGCCCAATTTATCTACCCACTGGTCAATCAAGATTGGGTGATAGATCCGACACTACTGGCAAGGGTCAACGAACAGCTCGAGCGCTTTGCGGGTGATCTCGCCATGTCCATTCGTTACGGCGGTTATGCGGTGCTAGCTGGCACTACAGAGGCTTGTGAAGCGGCGATGCAGGCACTGCCGAGCATTGATGACCGTTTCCCGCTGTTGCTGCCCGGACACGCTGCATTTCACACCGCAATGATGAGTGACGCATCACACGAAGCTTTAGCGAGGTGGCCAGCCGCGCTCTTCCGTGCGCCAAACGTACCGATGATTGATGGCCGTGGTCATATTTGGCATCAGCGCGTGACTAATCCTAGCGCACTGCATCAATACACGTTAGGGCATCAAGTCACGCAAACTTATGACTTTAGTAAAGCTATTGAGGTGGGTGTAAAAGAGTTCGCACCCGACCATATTATTTTGCTGGGGCCGGGTAGCGGTTTGGGCGGTGCTGTTGCGCAATCGTTGATTGAAATTGGTTGGCATGGTTTACGCAGTAAAGCGGAGTTTGTCTCGCAGCAAGAGTCTGACAACCCATTTGTGCTGGCTATGGGACTCCCAGAACAGCGTGCTCTGGTGACAAGCTAGCCAGCTCAAATCCGGCTGCGCGGATCGCATTTTTGCCCCGCGCGGTCAGATCAGTCATGTACTGAAACTGCTGTCTCGGGTCAATGGGATAACTCTTCAATTTATAATGCGTTCCCCACGGCTTTTCACTGACCACAACGCTAATCGGTTTTGCTAATTGCACATAAGGGCTGGTCAACGCGACATCTTCTAGTAGATGCTTCACGGCATGAATATCGTGCTCTGGGGCGAGATAGTAGTCGACCACACACATCAGGCTCGGCCCACCATTATTGGCGTTGAAGATTAGTCCAGTCCACAGCTTTTGATGTGGAATGAAAACGACCGTGTCATCGGGAGTCACGATTTCAACCGCTCGCATTCCCACATGTTTCACTTCACCATAGGCGCCGTCCACTTCAATCCAATCACCGGGACGGTATGGCAGCTCGTAAACGGCATTAATGCCTGCCAGCAAGCTACTGACATAATCCTTCATGGCGAAACCAATCGCGATACCTACTGCACTTAAAATCGCAATCATGTTCTGGACGTTGGGTTCGATGACCAGAGGCACAATCCAAACGAGCGCGAAAACAAAAACGACAACCCGAATGGTCGGTATAAAGGCCAGTACCAACAGTCGGCGCTTACCAAACAGATTATCGGCTAACCAAGGCAAAACACGCTGGCTTAACCAGACAATCGCCGTGGCGATAGCAATCACCAAGGCGATCTCGATGATCACATCACTGGTAACCTGCTTGAAGACATCCATGAACTTGTCTTTGTCCATTCCTTTACTCCTCGCCTATGGCTTTAAAAATCGTCCAACCAAAAGCCGCGACCGGCCAACATGTCACGCACCAGCGGATACGCGGTCACTGCAACGCGCCAGCGCTCATCTTTATGCTCAATAATTTGATGTGCGGCTAAGTTCGCGAGTTGGACGTTGCGCTGTGCTGCGGGGATCAATGGCAATACCTGGGTTAGCTGCGCTTCACTCAGGCCATGATGCAGCAGTAAGGCATGCAGAATAAACGCAGTAAAGTCGCTACAGTCTCGAGGTAACTCGGGACGACTCGGGTTTTCTTGTTGCTCTAACGCCCATATCGCCATCGTCACGCCAATGTTCCCACGTGTCTCAGCTAGTAGCTCACGAGCTTGTTTCGGTTGTGCGTTGATGCCCACTTGTTCGAGTAACTCGGGCGTTGCGGCGGCGAAACAATATGAATGTGGAATTTCAAACGACCACGCACGCTGAATAAATGCAAACGTCCAGCTATCGCAAACCACCAAACCTTTGCCGTAGTCGCCACCCATTAGAGCGGCAAGGAGCGTTCTAAGAAAGGTCATGCTTTGGGTATCGCGCAACCAATAGGCTAATAATGTAGTTAGCACCCAGGGTTGGTCTTTCATCGGCGCATCCCAAGTCGCAAGATTATCACTGCTCAAAAGTTCTGGCTTGGGTGGTGTCGGTAGGTTCCATTGCCTTTGTTTAGCCCAGTCGCGCGCGCACTGACCAGCGCCAGAATACGGTGGGCTGATAAGCCAACGCACTGATGTAGCATTGTCATCATCGGCCCAGTCACCGAATGCCTTTTCGAGTGCTGTAACAGCAGGGGCACGGTCAAATTCGCGATAGTGCGGAGCATCTTGTTGTTGATCCTCGTGTTGTTCGCTGCTGGCTATACCTAGCATCCGCTTGAACTTATCGAGTCCCTTTTGAATCAGGGTACGAGCGGGTGGTGATGGCAATTCAAAGGCATCCAGTGAGATCAATTGCCAATGATTTTCTGCTGTCATCTACTGTTTCCTTGCGCTGACGCTTAAGCAGTTCTTAAGTTTACTCGGATATCGTACACTGTAGTGACTATTGCACAAATTGACCATTTTCTTAAGGACCACGCATGAAGCCCAGCCAAAAAGGTTTACTTCGAATTGTTCATGCAACAGCAAATTCCATGCGCGGACTAAAAGCGGCGTGGCAATCAGAAGCTGCCGTGCGACAAGATTTTATGCTCTGTGCGGTGCTTTTGGTGGTAGCGATGGTCTCACCAGCGCGCGGTACCGAACTCGCGTTACTGATTGGTAGTTTACTTATTTTGATTATTGTCGAGCTGCTCAACTCAGCGGTTGAAGCGGCTATCGACCGTATTGGACCGGAGCTTCACGAACTCAGCGGCAAAGCCAAGGATATTGCCTCTGCCGCTGTCATGTTCGCATTAATCAATATTCTGATTACGTGGTTGGTAATTCTCGGGCCTTGGTTATGGAGCTTCGTTGTTTGAGGCAACCGTGCCATGACTGATTTTGGCTTGACCAACAGTATTGGCGTCGGTACCAAACCAGAGGCTTTGACTCGCTTGATCAAACACCATGTGGCGAATAGTGCCACCACCACTTTCCACTTCAAAAGGCTGCGTGAACTCTAGGGTTTTAGTGTTGAAACCCACCAACCGATTCGGTTGCACACCTGTTTCTGCAAACCACACGTAGTCCTGATCATCGACCGCCATTGCATAAGGCATTGAGCTTGATGCTGCTGGTGCTTGCCATTCGTCGATCGACTCGGTTTCAGGGTTATAACGACCGACATAACCGCCTACATAGTCGACGTACCACAAATTCCCATCACTGGTGATGCCAATGCGACGCGGACGATTATTATCGCGCGGCAACTGGATTTCCTTTAACTCGCCATCTGCAGTAATGGTCGCAAGCTTATTCGTGCCGAACAGTGTCAGCCACGGCAAATCGTTGTGGACAATCAGCCCATAAGGACGGGCGCGATTCGTAGGGACATCCCAGAGCTTGATCGTTTCGGTTTGGGCATCAAAATGACCGACCTGATTGGCACCTTGTGCGGTAAACCAGATATCACCGTCACTGGTAAACTCCATAGTGTGGACATCGCGACGGCCGTCACCGGGTAACATGTGCTTGGTAATGCTGTGGTCATCTGGATCGATAAAGCCAATGTGTGCGGCTTTGTTACCGGCGTACCAAGCACCACGGTCATCCACAATGATGTTGTGCGGGCCAGCATTGTCTGGCAAATCAATACGCTTCATGTCACCCGTTGATGGCGTCAAAATAGCTGCGTAATGTGCTTGCTGCCCAACAAACCAAACCTCATCAGGTCCAGCTACATAAGGGTCTCGCGGACGTGACTTTTCCCAAGGTACCTGCCACTCGGTAATTTCAACGGTAGCGGGCGCCTCAGCGGCAAGTAATAAAGCAAATGTCATTCCAAGCATAAATCCTCCTCGACACTAGCTATTAGCTATTAGCTACTAGTTACTAGCTACTGGATATTCGCAAAATGCGCATGTTCTGGCTACGCTGCTGCCATAAAAGTAGTTCAAAACCACAATGTTTTCGATACTATCTATTCACTGTTCACTGTTCACGAGTCGCGTTTTTACCCTATGGATATCTTCATCGCTGTTTTGTTCTTTGCCTTTTCGACCACGGTCACACCTGGGCCGAATAACATTATGATCATGTCCTCCGGTGTGAACTATGGGGTTCGCGCCAGCCTGCCACATTTTCTCGGTATTTGCCTGGGCTTCCCCCTCATGGTGCTGCTGGTTGGCCTTGGCTTTGGTGTGGTATTCGACCGCTTTCCCAATTTGCATCAACTAATCAAAGTAGTAGGCGTCGTCTATTTGCTCTGGTTAGCCTGGCACATCGCTAGCGCTGAACCTAAGGCTATCGAACGCGGCGAGAAAAGACCGTTCAGTTTCTGGCAGGCGGTTCTTTTTCAATGGGTTAATGGTAAAGCGTGGATGATGGCGTCAGGCGCGGTTGCGACTTATACCACCGTGACCGGTAATCAGTACTTCGAAGTACTCGCTATTACGCTGGCTTTCTTGCTCATGGCATTTCCATGTGTGGGCGTTTGGCTGGTGTTTGGCAGTCTACTGAGAAAAGTTCTGTCCAAACCTTTGCTGCAACGCATCTTCAATATCACCATGGGCTTGATATTGGTCGCATCAATCTTGCCAGTACTACAAGAACTTTGGTATTTCTACACAGCTCGCTCATGGTAGTGCTTTAAAATGTGACCAACGGCTCATCGTCGGCATCTAAGTATGCGGTGATAGCCGACAGAAACTCTTGGCCATAACGCTCCAGCTTCTTTTGACCGACACCGGTAATGGCTAGTAACGAGGTTTCGTCAGTTGGGAATTGAATGGCCATTTCCACCAACGTGGTGTCGTTAAAGACTACGAAAGGCGGCACTTCTTCATGATCAGCAATGGCTTTACGCAAAGCTCGCAAGCGACGGAATAACACTTTGTCGTAGTCAGCTCGGTCTGCCACGCGCGGTTTGGTGACCACGAGATTGATTCGAGGTTGTGCGAGTTGCAATGCGACCTCACCGCGCAACACTGGGCGCGCAGCTTCAGTTAAATGCAACACGCCGTATTGCGCGACGTTTTGCACCAATAGTCCACGATGGATTAACTGCCGAATAACGCCAAGCCAATATTCATGCGACTGATCGGCACCAATGCCATAAGTGGAGAGCTTATCGTGTCCAACATCGGTGAGTTTCTGCGACTTACTGCCACGCAAAATATCAATAATGTGATTCGTACCGTAGCGCTGTGACACGCGGTAAACACAGGACAGCACTTTTTGTGCATCGACAGTGCCATCATATTGCTGCGGTGGATCCAGACAAATATCGCAGTTGCCACAAGGCTGCTCTCGATACTCATTAAAGTAATTCAACAATACCAGTCGGCGACAGGTTTGTGCTTCGCCTAGCGCTTGCATCGCAGCAAATTTTTGCTGCTCCACACGACGACGTTCCTCATCAGGATGGTCGTTCATAATACTGCGGATCCACGCCGCATCAGCAGGGTCATACAGCAACACAGCCTCGGCAGGAAGCCCGTCACGACCGGCTCGCCCGGTCTCTTGGTAATAGGCTTCAATACTACGGGGGACATCAAAATGAATGACAAAACGTACGTTCGGTTTGTTGATACCCATACCAAATGCAACGGTCGCAACCACCACATCAATGTCATCTCGAACGAAACCCCGTAACACAAATTCCCGCTCGCTATGTTCCATGCCTGCATGGTAACCAGCGGCTCGCAAGCCATCTTTGCGCAGCCGTTCAGCGAGCTCTTCAACGCGTTTACGTGAACCACAGTAAACAATTCCTGAAGCACCGCGCTGCCGAGCAATATAGTCACGCAATTGCTTCTGGGGTTTATACTTTTCTTCCACCACATAGCGGATATTCGGGCGGTCAAAAGAGCCTTTGTAAACGACGGGGTCATGCAAGTGCAGACGCACACCGATATCTTTTTCGGTAGCTGCATCGGCAGTTGCCGTTAATGCCATAAAGGGGACTTGAGGTAAGGCTTCGCGTAACTGTCCGAGCTGACCATATTCGGGGCGGAAGTCATGACCCCACTGCGAAATACAGTGTGCTTCGTCAATCGCAATCAGATCAACCTGCCAGTTCTGTAAATTCTGAACGAAATAGGGCAACAGCGCGCGTTCTGGACTGACGTAGAGTAACCGTATTTCGTTACTGTTGAGTTGTTGCATGATGCTTTGTGTTTGCTCGCTACTCATCCCATTGTGCAACGCAGCAGCTGCGACGCCCATGGCTTGTAACGCTTCCACTTGGTCTTGCATTAAAGAAATGAGCGGCGAGATAACGACGGTCAACCCAGTACTCTGGATTGCAGGCAATTGATAGCACAACGACTTACCGCCACCCGTGGGCATCAAAACCAGTGCGTCGCGACCTGCCTGAACTGCTTCGATCACTTGCTGTTGGCCCACCCGAAAGGTGGTGTAGCCGAATACTTTGGCAAGGATAGATTGCAGATTAGACTCAGACAAAAGTAGAACTCCAATTGACGCATTGTGGGATTGCTTCTATTGTATGCATCCCATTGCGCAAGTACCACCGGCAAACGGTAAAAGACGGAATCGTCTGGCGATAACTGCGCACATTTCATACGTTCTGATACGAGTATACATCTGTGATGACCGATACTGCTGCTCGCAGTCGCCAAGGCGTAATTTTCGCGATTTCTGCTTACACGATGTGGGGTGTTGCTCCCATCTATTTTAAGCTGCTTGAGAACGTACCTGCGATGGAGATCTTAAGCCACCGCATTATTTGGTCATTCCTATTAGTCCTGCTGCTGATTGTCGGTCTTAAACGTATGGATCGAATCCAACCGGTACTAGCAAATCGCAAGCAAATGCTGCGCCTGACTATTGCCACATTTCTCTTGGGTGGGAATTGGTATTTATTCATCTGGGCCATCAACAATGATCTGATCTTAGATGCGAGCCTGGGTTATTACATCAATCCGCTACTGAACGTTGCAATCGGCATGGTATTCTTTGGTGAACGCATGCGCACCATGCAGCTCGTTGCGATTGCTTTGGCTGTGATCGGCGTGCTGATTCAAGTGGTGACATACGGTTCGGTGCCGTGGATAGCGTTAATCCTAGCCTCCAGCTTCGCGACCTATGGCGCCATTCGTAAGCGTCTGCCCGTGGATTCCATTACTGGGCTGTGGCTCGAAACCATGATCTTACTGCCATTGATGTTGTTTTATCTGTTCGGTCTCGCTGAATCAGCGAGTTCCAACCTATTCGACAACACCTGGACGCTAAATTTACTCTTGGTTGCCGCAGGCGTGGTGACTACGGCACCTTTATTATGCTTCACTGCAGCCGCTCAGCGCATTCGCTACTCAACGCTCGGGCTATTTCAATACATCGGCCCTACATTGATGTTTATTCTTGCGGTCTGGCTCTACGGCGAGCCGCTCGAACAAAGCAAGCTGATGACCTTCGCCATTATTTGGGTGGCGCTGGCCATCTATAGTTTGGACACCTTGATTTTTCAGCAGCGGTCGAGACGCGCGTAAGCAACGACTAACCATTTACTGCCCGCATCGTCGAAGTTAATTTGGATTCGACTTTGCGGACCGGTGCCTTCGTAATTCAACACCGTACCCTCACCAAACTTGCTGTGCCGAACTCGCTGCCCCAGCTGAAAGCCCGTTTGCTCAAAAGCTTCATGACTCGCGCCGCTATGAAACCGTCCCATTGCTGGTGCCGATGGACTGCTATAGGCAGGCACTTTCATGCGCACATGATGCAGCGCATCAGAAGGCATTTCGCCAATGAATCGGCTGACTCGATGAAGCATATCGGTACCGTAAATTCGGCGTTGCTCCGCATAGGTAATCACCAGCTTTTGCATCGCGCGGGTCATGCCCACGTAGCACAGCCGACGCTCCTCTTCGAGCCGTCCAGCCTCGTCCATCGATTGTTGCGATGGGAATAGACCTTCTTCAACACCCGTCATAAACACTAACGGAAACTCCAAGCCCTTGGCACTGTGTAGTGTCATCAGCTGCACAGCGTCTTGGTGCTCATCGGCCTGCTCATCACCAGATTCAAGCGCTGCATGCGCCAAGAACGAGTTCAGCGGCGTCATATTTTCATCGGCTTCTTCTGGCTCGGCAAAATGGTCGCAAGCGTTGACTAGCTCTTTTAAGTTCTCTACGCGCGTTTCAGCTTTTTCGCCTTTTTCGGCCTCATACATAGCCATCAATCCGCTGCGTTTAATGACCACGTCGACCTGACGCCCCAGCGCGAAATCACCCGTCTCATCTTCCAGCGTATCGATTAAGGTTAAGAACGCACCAACCGCATTTGCGGCACGGCCAGTTAAGGTTTTCTCGGTCACCAGCTGCCGTGCGGCATCCCACAGCGTGAGACCGCGATCACGCGCTGCTTCACGGATAATGCCGACAGTACGGTCACCAATGCCTCGCGTTGGCGTATTGATGACACGTTCCAGCGCCGCATCGTCATTTCGCCCAGCAATCAGGCGCAGGTACGCCAGAGCATCTTTGACCTCTTGGCGATCAAAGAAGCGCAATCCACCATAAATTCGATACGGAATGCGGGCGTGAAGCATGGCTTCTTCCAATACCCGTGACTGGGCGTTGCTACGATACAGCAGTGCGACATCCGTCAGCGCATTACCATGTTCGCGCCATTGCTCAATGCGGCCGGCAATATAACGCGCCTCATCCATCTCATTAAATGCTGCATACACATCAATCGGCTCACCGGCAGATCCATCAGTCCAAAGCTCTTTACCAAGCCGCCCTTGGTTATTGCCGATCACATTGT
This sequence comes from Pseudidiomarina aestuarii, assembly GCF_048263735.1. GTDB lineage: Bacteria > Pseudomonadota > Gammaproteobacteria > Enterobacterales > Alteromonadaceae > Pseudidiomarina > Pseudidiomarina aestuarii_B. The sequence continues at coordinate 55,215 of NZ_JBLXDX010000006.1, forward strand.
TAGCAGCCCGCAATATGGTGCTGGTTGAGCGGTAGTTTTGCTCGAGTCGAATGGTCAAGACATCAGGATAATCCCGCATGAATTGCTGGATATTCTCGACCTTAGCGCCGCGCCAGCCATAAATCGATTGGTCATCATCACCCACAATGGTGACAAAGCCTGTCGCGCCCTGACTTTCACCGACTCCCGAAAAGAGCTTGATCCAGGCGTATTGAATGGAGTTGGTATCTTGAAACTCGTCTACCAAAATATGCCGGAAACGGCGCTGGTAGTGTTCACGAACTATGGCGTTATCACGCAGTAACTCATGGGCTCGCAACAACAATTCAGCAAAGTCGACTAACCCCGCTCGGTCACAAGCAACTTGATAGGCGTCGTAAATTTCTTTGAGCGTACGCTCGTTAAAATCATAACCATCTAAATGATGTGGGCGCAGACCCTCGTCTTTTTTCGCGTTGATGAACCACTGCGCTTGCTTCGGCGGCCAACGTTTTTCATCGAGATTCAAACTGCGAATGGTTCGTTTCACCAAACGTTGTTGGTCGTCACTGTCGAGGATCTGGAAATTCTGCGGTAGACCCACATCCATGTAGTGTGCGCGCAGTAACCGATGCGCGAGTCCGTGGAAGGTACCAATCCACATGGCACGGGTTGATGAACCGATTAAACTCTCAATTCGCCCGCGCATTTCTGCAGCGGCTTTATTGGTGAAGGTCACAGCTAGAATGCTATAGGGCGAAACTTGCTGCTCTTGCATTAAGTAAGCAATACGGTGCACTAAAACTCGCGTTTTACCGCTACCCGCGCCAGCAAGTACCAGCATGTGACGCTCATGTGCGGCGACGGCTTCGCGTTGTTTGTCGTTGAGTTCGGCAAGAAGTGGATGCTGCATACTCACAATCATTTGGTCTCGTGTTGGAATACTTGGCAGTGTACTGACGCGATACTGTATATGCAACCAGTTATCGGCGCGCGGTGGGCGTGAGCAGAAACTCAGTTAAGTGTTTGAGGTCGACAAAACTCAGCGTTGGCAAAACAAGCAATTGCTCCGGTCGATACAAACCATTTTCGTACCATGCGCTTTGCCAGCCAGCGCGTTTAGCCCCAAGTACATCTGCAGATGGACTATCGCCAATATGTAACCATTGCTCTGGCGTTAAATTCGGCTCTTGTTGTTGCGCCTCATGAAACATATCTAGGTGCGGCTTTCCACGTCGGCCTCGTTGGGGCTGAAAGGTCGCTGTAAAGTAATCGCGTAGGCCTATCGCTTCAATATCAACGTTCCCGTTACTGAGCGCGTATAAAGGGTAGTATTCGCTCAACTGCGCTAATGCTTGATGCACCTCAGGCGCGATGGAGACGGTATTGCGATGCCGCAAAAACTCGGCCATAGCGGAGTCTGCGGCTTGTTGAGGCTGGGCAATACCACACTCGGCAAAACCCTCTGCTAAAACTGCAATACGAAGTGCCGTCATGTCTGCCGCCAAGTGGCTATCGCGGCGCATCATGGCAATCCGACGTTGCTGCCAATCAGCAGCACTCCAAGCACTGGTTTCAGGGTGCTGGGTAACCAAATAGTCATGCAATGCACGCTCAGCATTCTGGATCACGGGAACATTGTCGTAGAGCGTGTCATCCAGATCAAAACTCAGTGCTTTAACTGGACGCCAGCGACGAAAAAACTGCATGACTACTTCCTATTCAGTTTCTAATCAGACTTTTTCCGCGCCCGTGGATGGGCGCCGTCGTAAACCTTTGCGAGATGCTGAAAATCGAGGTGCGTATATACCTGCGTGGTACTCAAATTAGCATGGCCCAACAACTCTTGGACCGCTCGCAAATCACCGCTCGATTCTAGCATATGTGAAGCAAACGAGTGGCGAAGCTTGTGCGGATGCAAGTGGCTCGACAGCCCTTGCTGCTCACCCCAAAAATTGAGGCGTTGCTGCACCGTGCGCGGACTAATTCGCTGTTGTCGTTGGCTGATAAACAGAGCCGTTTCGGTCAAATTTCCGTTGAGCCAATGCAATCGAACGGGCAACCACCGTTGCACTGCATCATGAGCGTGTTGACCGTAAGGAACGATACGCGTTTTGTTGCCCTTACCGATCACCCTCAACTCTCGGTGCCGCGGATTAATAGAGTCAATATCTAGAGCAATCAACTCAGCAAGTCGCAGTCCGCTGGAGTACAGCAACTCCATTATAGCCGCATCACGAATCGCTAGCGGCTCATCGGTTGGTAGTTGCAGCAGTTGGCTGATGCTATCTACATCAAGATTCTTCGGCAGGCGCTTCGCTTTGCGTGGCGCTTTGAGTTGTTTGGCTGGATTATCACTAATTAAGCCTTCACGCAGCATAAAATCACAGAACGTACGCCAAGCGGCTAAACGCAGCGCCAGCGATGCATCACCTAAACCGCTGCGACGCCATTGAATGAACATGCGCTCAGCTGCTGTGAAGGTGAATTGTTGAGGTTTCTCTATGCCATCTGCCGATAACTGCTCAATATCAGCAGCTAAAACACGATGATAATTATTTAGGGTATGTTCGGCGAGCCCACGCTCGCCGGTGAGATGTTTGAGGAATCGAGTCAGCGCCTCAGCTAATATCATGATGCGCCAATAGTGGAGGTAGCAACATACTGAGCAAAGCTTGAAGCTGTTTCACTAATAACGTGTCCATAGCAGGCTCAAAATGGCTGGCATCATGATTGCCGATAGCTAACATACCTAATTCACCTTTATCACCAAGTAGCAGCAATGCCACCGAAGCGATGGTCTCTTGCGGAAACAGCAAGCGTTGCTCATCTGCGGTGAGGCGACCCAAGTAAATGGAGTCACCCGCAAATCGTTTGCTCAATAGTTGCTTGTGAGTGTCTGCAGCAAAGGTAAACTGTTCCGCTAATTCCAGCGGGCTATCAAAGAACTTCAACGACAATGCGGGCATGTTCAGTTGCTTGGCGAAGGTTTCCTCTAAGCAGTCCATGACCTCGCTTAACGAGTGACACTTCAGCAGGTTTACATACAATTCACTGTAGTAGGTAAACAACTCTTCGTTGCGCCGCGCGGTGGTCATCAGCTCTGTGATTTCATCTTCCATTTGCGCAATACGCTGGCGTAACACCGTTTGTTGACGCTCCACCAGTGACACGGCACCGCGCTCTTGATGGCGCAACCGCATCACTTGCAGTAACTCTGGATGACGCTCGAAGAAGTCAGGGTTTTCTTGCAGGTAATCCGCAATCAAACTGTCGTCAACGACACGTTGTTCAGCTTTTACGTTCTTTGCTTCTTGGGTCATAGCTTTAGATGTCCATCATATACATGCTCAGCGGGTCCAGTCATTCGCACCGGCTGTCCCGGTTGCCAACGAATACTGAGAACTCCTCCTGGCAATTCAACTTCCACTTGTTCATTCAGTTTACCCTGGCGCATGCCTAGCACCGCAGCAGCACATGCTCCACTGCCACACGCTTGAGTTTCGCCTACGCCGCGCTCGAAGACCCGCAATTTAATATGATCACGATCAACAAGCTGCACAAAACCTACATTCACACCTTCTGGGAAACGCTCGTGGGTTGTTAGTAATGCACCCCATTCAGCAACTGGCGCTGTCGTGACATCGTCAACGTCAATAACACAGTGTGGATTACCTAAGCTCATTGCGCCAAAAAAGAACGTCTGATCGTTTTCACGTAATAGGTAGGTTTGCTCTTCTTTATTCGCTTTAAATGGGATGGCCTGCGGCTCAAATTGCGGCATGCCCATCTCAACGGTGATACGTCCATCACGCTCGAAGTGCAATACCATTTTGCCCGCTTTGGTACTGACTTTGAGGTGGTTTTTATTGCTTAAACCTTTATTACGGACGAACATTGCAAAGCACCGCGCGCCGTTACCACACTGTGCAACTTCCGACCCATCGGCATTAAAAATCCGGTAATGAAAATCAAGATCAGGGTCGTATGGCGGCTCAACCACGAGTAATTGGTCGAAGCCAATACCGCGATGGCGGTCGGCCCATTGCCTGATTTGATCTGGGTTCACATAAAAATTCTGGGTGACATTGTCGACCACCATGAAATCATTACCGAGGCCGTGCATTTTCGAAAAATTCACTGCTTCGCTCCCATGATGCTCTCGCCTTTCCACAAGTCTGCTAACCGTTCACGTTGGCGCACAAGATGAATCTGGTCACCATCGACGATAACTTCAGCTGCGCGTGGTCGCGTATTGTAATTAGAACTCATGGTAAAACCATAAGCGCCCGCATTTAAAATGGCAATGATATCGTCTTGGTTGGCTGACAAATGTCGCGCATGTCCAAAAAAGTCGCCGGTTTCACAAACCGGTCCCACCACATCCACGAGTCGATCAGAAGCTGCACTTTCAGGCACTTCGTTGACTGCAACAATTTGATGGTAGGCCTGATATAAAGCCGGTCGCAAGAGGTCATTCATGCCTGCATCGACCAACAGAAAATTCTTCTCCTCACCCGGCTTGTAGTACTCCACTTTAGAGAGCAGTACACCGGCATTGCCGACTATGGCTCGGCCTGGTTCCAACATCAACGTGAGGTTGTCGAACTTGGCAGCCTTAGCTAACAGCGCTTGTAAGTACTCACTTACTGCGGGCGATTTTTCCTGTTGGTAAGGAATTCCGACACCACCACCCATATCCAGATGCGTGATTTCAATGCCTTCTGCGCGCACATCTGCAATGAGTTGAAGCATCCGATCCGCGGCATCAAGAAACGGTTGGGTTGTCAAAATTTGCGAACCGATGTGGCAGTCGACCCCTTTCAAGTGGATATGGCTCATTTCTGCGCCGCGCCGAATTACCGTTTTGGCATGCTGCATGGCAATACCAAACTTATTGGCTTTGAGCCCGGTCGCAATATACGGGTGCGTTTGAGCATCCACATCTGGATTTACACGAAACGATACAGGTGCCATCACACCTTGTGCTGCGGCAATGTCATTGATTCGCTCAAGCTCCGCTGCAGACTCGACATTAAAACAACCGATGCCTTGCTCCAACGCGTAGGCTATTTCTTCCCGACTTTTCCCGACGCCAGAAAACACCGTGGCGCTGGCTTTTCCACCCGCCGCAATGACTCGCGCGAGTTCGCCGCCCGAAACAATATCGAATCCAGCGCCCAGTTGCGCCAGTAAGCTCAAAACACCGAGGTTACTATTCGCTTTCACCGCATAGCAGAGTTGATGAGGCTGTGGCCAGTGATCGGCAAACTGCTTCCAATTGGCACGGATCTGTTGCGCGGAGTACACGTATAAAGGCGTACCGTAGTCGTTAGCTAACTGGTTGAGATCGACCGCATCTGCATGCAACGAACCATTACGATACTCAAATGTCATGGTTTGACTGCTCTGCCGGCTGGTTTTCTGCAGGTGGCTCAAGTGGACGGTCGAGCGGAGCTTTTTGCCCACACCCAACTAGGGTCAGCATTGCTGCTAAAATCATCAGATACATTACTTTCTGGCGAAACATCGTTAAACTGTACTCTATCTGCAAAAGCGTCGTTGAATGCGCTTATCATCGCATCGCGGCGCGCAAATGTCATTATTAGGAGTAGACATGCAAGAACATGAATATCACGAACTCGCTGAAGCAACTATTGTAGCCATTGAAGAAGCAGTGGAGGCTTGCGGCGTCGACATCGATACTGAGTCTGGCGGCGATATCTTGGAATTGACGTTTCTCAATGGCACGAAAATGGTCATCAATAAGCAGCCACCTCTGATGCAACTCTGGGTCGCAACCAAATTCAACGGTCACCACTTCGAATGGCGCGGTACCGAATGGATTGATAATCGCACGGGTGCTGAATTGTGGGCACTGTTGAGTGAGGCCGCTAGTAAACAAGCAGACACTGAGATCACGCTGAAACCAGGTGCGGCATGAGTCGAGTGCTACGTATAGCAACCCGCAAGAGCTTGCTGGCTATGTGGCAAGCTCAACATATTCAAGCGCGACTCGAAGCGTTGCACCCCGATGTCACCGTAGAATTACTCCCCATGTCGACACGTGGCGATGTGATTCTCGATACGCCACTGGCGAAAATTGGTGGCAAGGGGTTGTTTGTTAAAGAGCTCGAAGTTGCCATGCTCGAAGGGCGTGCCGACCTAGCCGTTCATTCTATGAAAGACCTACCCGTTGAATTTCCTCCGGGGCTGGAATTATTCGGTATTTGCGAACGCGAAGATCCACGCGATGCGTTTGTCTCAAACCAGTACGCACAACTGGATGATTTGCCGAAAGGTGCCATTGTTGGCACCTGTAGCCTGCGACGCAAATGCCAACTATTGGCGCATTACCCTCATTTAGTGGTTCATGACCTTCGCGGAAACGTGCAAACCCGTCTCAATAAACTTGATGAAGGGCAGTTTGATGCGATTATCTTGGCAGCATCGGGCCTCATTCGACTCGATTTAAGTGCACGGATCAAACAACGGATCCCCGTCGATATTTGTTTGCCGGCCAATGGGCAAGGCGTCCTTGGTATTGAATGCCGCAGTGATGATGCTGAGACTAAAGCGTTGTTAGCACCGCTGACCTGTCCCGATACTCGCAGTTGTGTTCTGGCCGAACGCGCCATGAATCGTCGCTTACAAGGCGGTTGCCAAGTGCCTATTGGTGCTTTTGCTGAACTTGAGGGTGATGACATTGTGCTACGTGGCTTGGTCGGGCGTCCGGACGGCAGCGAGGTGATTGAAGGAGATATCCGCGGGCATCGTGATGACGCTGAGGCTCTTGGCACTGAGTTAGCCGAGTTTTTGCTATCTCGTGGTGCGGGTAAAATTTTACAAGACGTGTACGCGGCTAACGAGCTGCAATCATAATTTCGTTGTCACTTATTTGTAGCGACAACTCTCATAGCAAGCGGCGGGCCTGATGACGACAAAGCACGGCGTATTAATTTTAAGACCTCACGATCAAGCGGAGGCGCTCGAGCAGGAATTTCTTCAGCAAACCGAGCAACCTGTTGAAACGCATATTCGCAGTATGGTCGATGTCGTCGCCTTTGATGACCCGCGCGTCCGCACGGCTGACGTGTTAGCTAAACGCTATTCCGGTGCCTTGATGGTGAGTGTGAATGCCGCACGATTTCTAGCAGCGCAAATGCAACGTGAAAACCTGACTGCTCCGGTAGCACGTTGGTTTGCGGTAGGCCCCACTAGTGCACGCGCAATTGCTCGTGTCGTCGCACGACCGGTAACTTGTCCACAACGGGTGCATAACAGTGAAGCATTGCTGGCGTTACCAGAATTGAACCAGATTGCTGGGCAGCGCTGGCTGATTGTTCGTGGTAAAGGTGGTCGTGAATTGCTGGCCGATACCCTGACGGCACGTGGGGCTACAGTCGATTATCTCGAAGTCTATGAGCGCAAACCACACCCGATTAGCTCGGCGGAATTGGCGCAGTGGCACCAACACGTCCGTGGTATTGTAGTGAGCAGCGCCGAGCAACTCGGCTATTTTCTTGCAGCAATACCACGAGAGCAGCTAAGCTGGTTAGCAGACTGTTACTGGGTTGTCGCCAGTGACCGGCTCGCCGCATTACTACCAGGACCATTGCGCCAACGCGCGGTGGTCGCGCAAAGCGCAGCAACGTTTGCCATGCTTGAAGCCTGGCAACAAGCAACTCAGATGTATCAAGGGAACACAAAATTATGAGCACAAGCGAACCCGGTGAAAAAGACGCGAAGTTGAGCACGGAAGCGGACGCTAAGCCGACACCTAAGCCCAAACCAACCAAAGCAAAAGAACCGCAGGAAAAGACCCGCTCGAGTTCAAATTCCGGTTGGGGTGCTGTCGCAATTCTTATACTCATTATTGGTGGGATCAGCTGGGCTGCATACTATTATTTATGGCCACAATGGCAGGCACAAAGTCAAACACTCACGCGCCAAGCGTCTGATCTAGAGAACTTAAGGGACTCTGTTGATGAGCGATTGACCTCCGCGCAACGCTCACAACAACAACAATTGCAAAGCCAACTGGATGCATTTTCTGCCACCACCGAACGCCAACTCAACCAACAAGCTGCGAATCTTGACCAGTTACAACGTGCAGTGCAAAGCGTGCAGGCTGAAGTTGCTAACCTTGATTTGAGTCAAGCATCAACATGGCGACTGTTCGAAGCTCGTAATTTAGTGCAACGAGCAGCAACTCGATTATGGATCGAGCACGATTTAGGCGCCGCATTACAACTATTAGTGCTCGCACAATCTCATTTGGAAGCACTGAATAATCCTGCTCACATGGCAGCCCGTCAAGCGCTTGCTAATGACATCATGGCGCTGCGCGGATTACCCGGTGATCAGCGCGAATCTGCAGCTATGGTTCTCACTAGTGTTCGCGCTCAGCTCGCCGATGCCGATTGGTATCAGCGTCGGGTGAGCGCTTTTGCTGACTCCATTGAACGTCCTGAAGTAGACAGTTGGTGGGCAAGTTTGCAGCGCTCAGGTCAGACGTTGATGGACCAATTTATTCGTGTGCAACGGCAAGAACAGCCGATCACGCCGCTATTGAGCGATAGTTTTGTCGCACTGTCGCAACAGCGTTTGTTGCTGCAACTTCAACTCGCGCAGCAAGCAGCGTTAGCAGGCAGCCAAGCAGTATTCGAGGCCTCTATTCAAGAAGCGCTACGGTTATTAGAAACACTGGGCAATGCCCCAGACCAGCGCCTTCAAACAGCTCGCGAGGCACTGTTGAGTCTGCAACAACTGCAATTGCGTCCAGACTACCCTGCCGATCTCGAGTCTTTAGATTTGATTGAGCGCCTCGCCCGTAACGCAGGGGCGGAGGCTAACTCATGAGAAAAGGCATCGCTCTTGTTATTATTCTGATAGCGGGGCTCATTCTCGGCCCGCTATGGGCTGGAAATACCGGCTATGTGCTCATCTCAGCGCTGGGTTGGACTATTGAGTTAAGCCTTGTTGCCGCCATTATTCTACTGCTGTTAGCGATCATTATTCTGCGCGCAGTCTGGCGCTTTGTCGCTCGTATCGTTCGAGGTACGCAGTGGGGTATGCGTTGGTTTGGACAACGCCGCGAAACCAAGGCGGCAAACGCCTACCAAGAGGCCCTTAATCACTTGTTGAGCGGCGATTACCGAGCTGCTTCAGCAGCATTCAACCGCACTTGGCAATTACGCAAACACAGCAGTGATGCGTTGCTTGCGTGTTATGCCGCGCAACAACACGGTGACTTGAAGCAAGCGCAAGATTGGCTGGCCAAAGTGGATCGTGCGGATGAGCTCGAACTTGCACGCACCATTTTATCGTTGCGCAGTACCCCTGAGCTTTCTGGTCAACACCTGACGGTACTGAATGAGTTGGTTGTGAAACACCCACAGCATCCGGAACTGTTGCGACTGGCGATGAAGGCTCTGCAGCGGCATCATCGATGGACCCAGCTGATTGAATTGTTACCGAATGCTCAGCGTCTAGAAGCGCTATCGGCGACTGACTTAGATGCACTCACTGAACAGGCCTACTACGAAGTGTTCGTTGAACACGGACGCAGCAGTAGTGGCGCATTAAAACAGTTTTGGCAGAACCTCAATCGCGACACTCGGCGGCAGCCTGCTGTGCGTCGCGCTTACGTGAATGCATTGCATCTATTTAATGAATATGAGGCGGCTGGCAAAGTGGTCGCGCGAGGTTTGAAACGAAACGAACTGAAGCTACCAAACTTAATTGAAGCAAACTTGCTGAAACCCAGCACAGAGCTGCGTGATTACTTACAAGATGCATTGAAAAAGGACGGCGATAACCCATTCCTGCTTCATGCATTGGGTCAGTTAGCATTTCAAACCGGTGATTATGCGTTGGCACAGCGGGCGTTACGCAAAGCTGCTGAGCTTGCTCCGTCCACCCGTGTTCAGCTTGATTTAGCGCGTAATTATGAAGCACAAGGTGATACCGCAGGCGCAGTCAATGCCTACCGCGAGGCATGGTCCAAAGACTAAACAAGTCCGCCCTCAGAGAGAGTTCTCATAGAGAGCTCTGAGGGCGGTAAACTCAAGATTACTGACGAACACCTTCAATAGAGAGATAGAGTTCGACAGTTTTTGCTGCTGGTCCCAAATTATAATCGATACCAAAATCAGCAAGAGTCAACGATACTGACCCTTCAAAACCGCGTCGGAAGCCGCCCCATGGGTCCGGACCGGCACCAATTTCGTCAACCATAATCTCGATAGACTTGGTCACACCACGTAAAGTGAGATCACCTGCTAATACAGCGCTACCATCTTCGTTTGGCGTATAGCTGGTCGAAGTAAACGTCGCCTCTGGATACTGCTCCACCGCTAGGAAATCGTCACTCCGCAAATGCTCATCACGTTCTTTGTGATTACTATCAATACTTGTGGTATCAATGGTCACATTCACGCTTGCAGCTGCTGGGTTGGCTTCATCGTAGCTAAACGTACCTTCGAAGTCGTTAAACTCACCCAGCAACCAGCTGTAACCCAAGTGGCTGATCTTAAATTGAACAAACGCGTGTTGACCTTCAATATCAATCACATAATCTTCAGCTTTTACCGCTGTCGTTGATAACGCAGCCGCCATTGCTGCCACTAGCACTAATTTTTTCATAACACCCTCCTCAATCTAATAAACGTAGACCGTATGAATAACGCAGAGGACACTATTTTAGTTCAATTAAATACAAGTAAAAGCGATTAAAATGACGCTTACCATTCGATTATTCCGAATCTTTCATCCGACCGAAACAGCTTGAAGAAACTTTCTTGCGGAGCGAGGAGACGTTGGCATCTTTTTGCGACAATAGGCATACAAAATTGTCTAAACAAGCTAGTATGTTTAGTTGGATTCTCCCTAAACTAAGAAGCATAACTTGAATGCAATGAATGGGCAGGATGCTCATGATAATAAGCTACCCTTCACGGAGCAAAATTATTTGCTCCGCGCGATACCTGACGATGTCAAATCACGACTCATGGCTCACTTCGAGCTGGTTAAATTAAACCTCGGTGCCTGCATCTACGAGTCCGGTGATGAATTGCAATTCGTCTATTTCCCGACTGACTCAATTATTTCTTTGGTCTACATCATGGAAAATGGTGATTCCGCTGAAATATCCGTGGTCGGCAACGATGGAATGCTCGGAGTCCCACTTTTCATGGGTGGCGGCAGCACTCGAAATCGCGCGGTAGTGCAGAGCGAAGGGCACGCCTATCGATTGCCTGCACAGTTACTGCGAACCGAATTTAATCGGCATAGTGAATTACACCATTTACTATTGCGCTACACCCAATCATTGATGACTCAAATGGCTCAGACTGCAGTCTGTAACCGTCATCATACGGTTGATCAACAATTATGCCGCTGGCTACTACTATCACTCGATCGCATTCCAACAAATGTGCTGACTATGACGCAGGAACTCATTGCCGATATGCTTGGCGTTCGTCGCGAAGGTGTTTCTGTGGCAGCCGGCAAACTGCAGAAGCTGGGAGTGATTGAATATCACCGGGGCCGCATGACTGTTATCGACCGACCCAAATTAGAATCACTATCGTGTGAATGTTACGAAGTGGTCAAAGTGGAATGTGAACGCATACTTCATTATCTTCCCGATCGTTAAAGCACCCATAAAAAACGTGTGCCGGACTCAGTTAGCCCGACACACGCTCAACAAAACAAAACGACTATTACTAGTTAGGATAGCCGATGATGATATTCACACGACGGTTATCTTGACGACCTGACGCGGTCATATTGTAGGAATCTCGACGTGTTGTGCCAAAACCCTCAACATAAAGCCGTGAACGATCCACTTTAAAGTGTTTTACCAAGTAATCAGCAACCGACTGAGCACGCGCGCGTGAGATAGTTTGAGCCTTCTCTGGCGTAGAGTTATCAGCATGACCTTCCATTGTGGCAGTCAATTCAGGATTGGTTTGCAAATATTTCGCTACCGTTCCTAACTGCTCGTGATACTTCGATTGAATGGTTGAGTCATCCGTAGCAAACTCAAGCTCCATAGCCAATGTGATGCGTGCTGGAAGCGGCTGCAAACCTTCGATATCAGTCGCACAACCAATCACGGCATCGATGCGACGGTTGGCCTGTTTGCCCTCATCGGTAGCATTGTTAGCAATCGGACGACTCTCGCCATACCCAACCGAAGTTAAGCGATTACGATTGATTCCGTGTTCACTAACAAGATAGTCGACTACACTTTCAGCGCGCTGTTTAGACAGCTTCATGTTATCCGCATCGTTACCGACATTATCTGTATGTCCTTCGATTTTTGCTTTCGTCTCTGGATATTTATCCAAGAACGTAGCTAGCACTAACATATGCTCACGATTGACTCGCTCAATGTCGTTATTCGCGATCTCGAATTCAATCTCGAGGGCGCTACAATACTGTGCTGTTGTTGCCGTAACAGGAGCCACTACGACCGCTTGAGCGGGCGCTGGTGCTGGTTCTGAAACAGGCGCGACAGCGACATAGCGCGGTCCACCAAAACGATACATCACATTCATTGAATAAAAGTCGATGTCGCCATTGTTGCCAACCGCGTCATCCATACGATAGCGTTCAGCTTCCAAGCGAATCGCCATATGCTCGCTTACTTGATATTGATAGCCGACACCGAATTTATAATCGGTACTGCGCTTACGATAATGTGGCGTTAGGACATTGACTGCACCAGTGCCGACAAAATCGACGGTCGATTTACTGTTGTGCGCACCAATGCGAGCAAACAGTGATGACCGTTCCGTAATTGGCAAAATCCCCATAAAATCAAGATTCCAACCACGAAAATCCAGCTGTCCTGTTTTGACTCCTAAAGGAATCGTTTCCGCATCATAATTAAACTTGCCTAAATCAAAATACCCGCCTTCCATGGCAAAGTATTGGTTGAACTGATAGCCAGCAAATATCTTGTAGCCGAAATCACGATCATCGAAGCGAAATCGGGTTACGTCATAACCCGAAGCTTCTAAATCGGCTCGAATATCCTGTTCAGCGATGGTGGCGCGTGACGCACCAGCGCCTGCACCGACGTACCAGCCGTCTTGATCCGCCGCAACTACTGGCAATGTCATGCCAGCTAAAACCAGTGCGGTTATTGCTTGTGTAATCTTATTCGTTTTCATGTTGCTCTCCACTGAAACCTTGTTGGTGTTGTCCATTACTCTGCAGGCACGTTGATCACGGTATTTACGACCGTCACGGATGCACCTAGAGACAATGCTCGACCATCTAACGTCACAATATTGACGTTGCCAGCGGTAGAGATACTTACACCTTCCTGTGCAATGATGGTGCCCTTCATAATGCCGCCACCCGCAGCATTAATCGTGGCGGCGCTACCGACCTGCCAAAAGATATTCTTGGCCTGAGCACCGTTAATTAATATGACGCTTTGCGGGAAATCAGCACCCGGTCCACCGACCGTTAGAGTGGTCGCCATTTGGAAGACGAACACTGCATTTTGATTGCCTTTTCCATCAAGTGTCAGATCACTTCCTTGAATCATGAATGCACCACTTTGAGCACGGTAAATACCTGGCTCTAAAGTGAGACCACCTAAGTTCTCGTTGCCTGGGTTCTGGCCACCTGGAAGATTAGCTGGGGTGAGTTCAAGATAGGCTGCTTGCGCATCGAGACGAGCTTGTAATGCTATCGCAGCAGTCACGGCAGTACCGTCCTGCGGACACGCAACCGTTGGCGGTGGTGGAGAAGTGAAGATATTACCGTTCACTTGGCCTTCATTGAGCGGAGTTACGGTATATTCACAACCAGGACCAGAAACAAATCCGGTTACCATAGTCGACACGGCGGTCGTACCTAAGTCACCATTGATAACGGTAAGTAAACCTTGATTGGTTACACCTGCCGTTCCACCAAAAGTACCAAACGGTGCTGCTGATTGCAGAGCGATAGGCTGCAAACAACTCTCGGTTGCTGGCACGGTAGTAAACGTCCATTCATAGTCTTCGAGCATTTCATTGCCTGGCACCATGAGGTCTTTCACACCATTAACACCACCGACAACGGTCGCACGATAGGTTACATCTTCGTCTAATTGTTGTTGTGGAATGAAGGTAATGATGGTGCCAGTATCGACATCAATCTCGATTGATTCAGCGGTCACAGTATTTAACGGATCAGCATCTTCAGTAATGAGAAACGTCATGTCGTTGACTGTGGTCGGATTCAGACGAGTTCCTGACGGAATTTCGAAGGTTGCATTGATACTAGCGTTTGGACAAACCGCTAGCATACCCGCATTCAGAGGATCTGTTTCCATGACGGAAATAGTATTCACTGGCATTGGCGCGACCGTTGTAAATTCCCAAACATAATCGCTAGCCGCAGTCGCTGAACCTTGATTACCTGCAAGTTCATTACCAGCAACGTCAGTAATGGTACTAGCTAATGTTGCGGTATAGGTTGCCGATTCTTCGAGATTTTGGTCTGGATTGAATACTGCACTCCGTGAACCTACAACATAGGTCACTTCGCCAACTGGGGATACACAAGGTGTTTCACAGGTTACTGTGAAACTGGTGTCGGTCACGCCAGCTGGCAGCATATCCTCACTGAATATCGCGGTAATAGCCGTATTCACTGGAACATTACCGGTTGGCCCAGGAGTCGTCGTTAATGGCTCTGTTAATGTCACGCGGGGACGCGTGATATCAGGAGTTAAGCCAGTCGTGAATTCCCAAACATAGTCGCTAGATTCAGATGCGGCACCTTGATTACCAGCTAATTCATTGCCAGCAAGGTCAGTCACTGAATTGCTCATCGTTGCGGTATAGGTAGTTTCCCACTCTAAATTTGCATCCGGTGTAAATACTGCAGTTGCCGCAGAGGTTTCATAAGACACGTCACCGGTTGGGCTAACACAAGGAGCTTCACAGGTTACGGTGAAGTTTGCATCAGTGATGGTCGATGCCAGCATGTCTTCGCTGAATACCGCTGAAACCAGCGTATTCACTGGTGTCGCTGGCGTTGGGCCTGGAACGGTCGTTAACGGCACCGTCGCGGTGATGCGTGGCATAATTGTGTCCGGTGCAACACCGGTCGTAAACTGCCACTCATAATCGCTAGCGGTGGTCGCAGAGCCTTGGTTGCCAGCAAGTTGATTGCCTGCAAGGTCGGTTACTGAGCTCTCCACAGTAGCGGTATACGTCGTTTCATACTCGAGATCCTGCTCTGCAGTAAAGATGGCAGAACGACTACCGACGTCATAAGAAACTTCACCAGCTGGCGCCACACATGGTGCTGCACAAGTTACAGTGAAACTACTATTGCTAATTGTTGTGGCTAGCATGTTCTCACTGAATACTGCTGCTATAGCGGTATCTATTGGAACATTCGCGGTAGGTCCAGGCGAGGTTGTGTCTGGATCAGTTGCGGTAACGCGAGGTAGGGTCGTATCCGGTATTAAACCGGTAGTAAATGACCATGTGTATGGATTAGCCAGGACTAAGCCATTAACGCTACTCGTCGCACTATGAATAGTTGCGGTATATACAGTGGACTCACTTAGCACCGCAGAATTCGTCACATTGAAGGTAGCAACGTTACTCGCTCCATTCATCGTGATCGTCCCACTAGGACTAGTACATGGGCCTGCACAAGTCAGGGTAAATGTACTAGTCGTCAACGGATTCACTGATTGACTGAACTGCGCAGTAACTTGCGCACCCGTTACCGCAACGTTCGTCGCATTATTTGCAGGCGTAACCGCAGTCACGGTTGGTGACAAAGCAACATTGCCGTCATTGCCGAGAATAGGATCGCGTCCATCATCTCCGCAGGCAGCCAAAAAAGTACTGATCAAAACCAGCATCAGCCATTTATTGATGCCATAGAAGCTAGATAGTTTGGAGCACATAAGATAAATCCTCTCGATATAATTGCACTGCATTGCCGACCACATCTGTGTGATACAAGGTTCGGTTCGACGGCAACTATCTGCTGATCTGAGAGGACTGTCTGTGCGGTGACGCACTTAGTAAGAAATAGTGAACAGTGAATAGGGAGCAGGTAACAGAAAAGATAAAACCTAAAAGAGGGCTCTTTTTAGTGTTTAGGTTTGCTATTCCCTGTTCTCAGTTTACTTTTCACATAAAAAAACCCCCAGCGTGATGCTGGGGGTTTCGTTATTTGAAGCCTGGCGGTTTGCCAGGGACTCGCAGAGCTCGCCCCGCTGCGCAGGCGAAAGCCTAAATTGTTAGGCTTTCGAATTCCCTGCTTCGCCCTACTCGAGAGTAGGACACCTTCGTCTGATTGGAAATAAAAAAACCCCAGCCCATTGGGCTGAGGTTTGTTTATTTGAAGCCTGGCGGTGTCCTACTCTCACATGGGGAGACCCCACACTACCATCGGCGC
>NZ_JBLXDX010000007.1:0-70636 GCF_048263735.1 Pseudidiomarina aestuarii
GACGTGAAACGCTTCAGCGCCGATGGTAGTGTGGGGTCTCCCCATGTGAGAGTAGGACACCGCCAGGCTTCAAATAACGAAACCCCCAGCATCACGCTGGGGGTTTTTTTGTGTGCGCTGCGCGCGCACAGTGAAAAGTGAACCGGGAACAGGGAATAGCAAACCTAAACACTAAAAAGATCTCTCTGTTTTGGCTTGGCCCTGTCTGTTCACTGTTCCCTATTCACTGTTCCCTGTTACCTGTTCACTATCCTTTCGTCTAATTCCATTCTGATCTAATTCAGTCCAAACTCTTGTATGTACTTTGTTAGCTGCGCGCTATGCTTGTTGTACTTACAATTCAGAAATAAGAGTGAGGATTATATGGATTACCGTACTCTCCCAGAATCGTTCCGCGGAACGCTACCTTTTGCGCTTGCGCCGCTCGCGCTCGCTACTACCTTGATATTACCTACAGCCGCATTGGCGCAGGATGCTGAAGCTGAGGTTGCCGCGGATGAACGTATTACCGTTATCGGTTCGCGCTTGAGTGTGAGAACTGCAACTGATGGTACTGCTCCGGTAGATATTATTTCGGGCGAACAATTAGCTGCTAGTGGTCTCACTGAGACCGCCCGAGCGCTCCAATATGCAGTGCCAAGTTTTAATTTCCCGTCATCGTCTATCACCGATGGCTCTGATGCGGTACGACCAGCATCATTACGCGGACTATCCCCCGACCACACGTTAGTGTTGATTAATGGTAAACGTCGTCACAGCAGTGCATTGGTGCACTTAAACGGTACGACGGGACGTGGTAGTTCAAATGTTGATTTGAATGCGATTCCTATTTCTGCCATCAAGCGTATCGAAGTACTGCGTGATGGTGCTGCGGCCCAATATGGCTCTGATGCCATTGCTGGTGTTATCAATATCGTTCTCAAAGATCAGTACGAAGGTGGCAGTGTCACCGTGAACGGCGGCCAAACTTTCGAGGGTGATGGTGAGCAATATAAAGTGCACGGCAATGTCGGTTTCGAATTGCCGAATGGCGGTAATTTCACGGTCGCAGCGGAGTTCCATAACAAGAACAAAACTAACCGTGCAGGGTTAGACCCGCGTCAGCAGTATCCGCTTGTGAATGGTGAACCTGATCCACGTGAAGACGAGTTTGATCGGCTAAGCCACCATGTTGGTGATGCAGAATTCGATAATACATCTGTATTTTTTAACGCCAACTTGCCCTTGAGCAAAGGTGAATTGTACGCGTTTGGTGGGGTCAGTGATCGCTCGTCACAGTCAGGCGCGTTTTATCGTCGCGCACTCGATAACCGTAATATTCTCGACGTGTATCCTGATGGCTTCCTGCCATTGCTGTCGCCAGAAACTTCAGATGTTTCCACTACCGGTGGGTATCGTTTCTCATTGGGTGAATGGCAGGTTGATGCCAGTGCTGGTATGGGTGTGAGTGAGTTCCAGTATCGTCTCGAGAATTCCATTAATGCTTCGTTTGGCCCCACCAGTCCAACTGAGTTTGATGCCGGTACACTGAAGCTCGAGGAAACCAATGCGTCGATCGATTTCTCTCGTTTCATCCCGTTTGCCAATAATTCAGATTTGGCCATCGCGGCGGGTATCAGTTATCGCGAGAACACTTACATCATTGAAGCAGGTGACCCCGCTTCCTATGAAGACGGTGGTTTCGATAACCGTCCAGCTGGCAGCCAAGGTTTTACTGGATTCAAGCCCGAATCTGAAGTCGACGAATCGCGCGACAACGTAGGATTCTATGCTGAGGTCGAGAACATGCTCACCACGAATTTCCAGTGGGGTGCAGCAGTTCGCTATGAAGATTATTCAGACTTCGGTAGCAATACCAGTTGGAAGGTTTCTGGACGTTACGATATTACCGATGAGCTAGCGGTTCGTGCGACAGCCAATACGGGTTTCCGTGCACCGAGTGTTCAGCAAATCTATTTCACCAATATTTCGACGCTATTTATCAACCGTGATGGTGAATTGGTTCCGGAACAGTCAGGTACATTTAATAACATCAGCCCGGTGGCTCAAGCGCTTGAACTAGGTAACTTGCAGGCCGAAGAATCACAGAGCTTTAGTATGGGCTTAGTCTGGAATGGTCTGGATGGTCTATCGTTAACCATTGACGCATTCCAGATTGCGGTCGATGATCGCATCATTCTATCGAGTTCATTAGTGCCAGGTGATTCACCAGCGGTTGCTGATGCATTGGCTGCGGCCGGTGCTGACAATGCGCGCTTCTTCATCAATGCCGTTGATACCACCACTCAGGGTGTCGATGTAGTACTGACCAAAGATTTCGATTGGGGTCGCAACGGTACACTCGGTGTACAAGCCGCTTATGGCTATAACAAAACCGAAATTGATGACGTCAATTTGCCCGCTATCTTAGATGGCTTGGAGAGTAAACTCTTTGATGGTGTTGAGCAAACACGGATGACGGAATCGGTTCCCCGGAACAGCGGTTCAGTTGCTTTCACGCATGACTTAGGTGATTTACAGACCCGCTTGGCATTCAACTACTTCGGCGATTATGTGTTGCAGAACAATTCAGGTTTGCGCACCACCTTTGGCGGTAAATGGATTACCGATTTATCCGCCCAATATCGCTACAATGATCAGTTGACGTTGAGTGCCGGTGTACAGAACTTGTTTGATGTGTATCCGGATGAGCAAGATCCATCGAACCAGTTCAATGGCATCTTTATCTATCCAAACACGAATGCGCCATTTGGTTTTAATGGTGGTTACTACTATGCAGAAGTGACTTACGCATTCTAAAAGTCGTCTAATTGACGAAATAGTATGAAAAGCCGCCAATCACTGGCGGCTTTTTTTATGCATGAAATCCGCTCGCCTCATCTCATAAATACAATAAAAACAATAGATTAAATTGAATTTTAAAACTTGGCACGGGAATTGAATAAGTATTATCGACAAGTGGCAACACATAACTTATTTGCAAAACAGAAGAGGTGAACAATGAGTATCTTCACACGTGCTAGCGATATCATCCAAGCGAACGTCAATGCATTGCTAGACAAAGCTGAGCAGCCTGAAAAAATGGTGCGCTTGATGATTCAAGAAATGGAAGAAGCAATTGTCGAGCTGCGTGGTTTAGCTGCACAGCAAATTGCTGAACAGAAACGCATCGATCGCGAGCGCGATAATTGCGAAAAATCAATCAGCCAATGGCAAGCAAAAGCTGAAAAGGCGCTTGATCATGACCGCGAAGATTTAGCGCGGGCAGCTCTGGAGCACAAACTGCAAGCAACTCAGCGTTTAGAGTCACTAGGTAAAGAAGCGGATAATGTAGCGAATCAACTCGCTCCATTGAGCGCAGACATTGAACGTTTGCAGGTCAAATTGACTGAAGCTCGTACCAAAGAACGCGAATTGCATAAACGTCTTGATTCGGTTGCGGTCAAATTGCGCTCGCAGCAAATTAAATCGGCTGATGCTATGAATACAGCCATGAGCCGCTATGAAAACTATGAGCGTCGAGTCGAAGAACTCGAAGCGAAGCTAGAAGCGTTTGATATCGGTTCATCGAATCCAAGTTTGGAGCAACAGTTCCGTGACTTAGAGCACTCTGAAACGATTGATACTGAACTGGCTGCTCTAAAAGCAAAATCAAGTAAGAAAGCCTAAGGAGAATTCCGTGAAAAGCTCACATAAAGTGTGGTGGATTGTCGCAGCGGTTATCGGTTTGATGCTTTTTGGTGATGAGATACTCGGTGCGATTGGTGCGGTGTTAGGTACTATTATCGGCATCGGTGTGACAGGTCTGGTTACCATTGCCGTTGCGGTCGCCGCGTTCGCTTTGGTGATTATGATTGGCGGTAGTATTGCTATCGCACTGATGGTCGCCGCAGGAGCGTTAGTGTTTGCTCTGTTTAGCTGGCTCTGGCCCTTTATATTGTTAGCAGCAATTATCTATGTAATGGTGCGCAAGCGTCCAAAACCTGTGTAATATAGGCCCTGTACACAACCAAATGTGGAGCAGGATCAATGAAACGATTTGGATGGATAGCAGCGATGTTGTGGTTAGCCTCTCCCTGGGCCCTCGCAGCAGATGTTGAAATCTCAAATGCATGGATAAAAGAGTCGATACCTGGCACCGAAAACGGTGCTGGGTATTTGACGTTAACTAATGTCGGAACTACCGCTATTACGCTCACTGGAGCGGCTACCGAAGCTGCTCGTGCTGCTGAAATTCATGAACATGTCATGAACGACGGCATGATGCGGATGCGTCGAGTGCCTGAATTGGCGATCGACGTCGGCGAGACCGTCATATTTCGTCCAGGTAGCTTTCACGTCATGATGTTTGGTGTCAAAGAGCCATTCCAAGTCGGCCAAGAAATTGGTCTCGAACTTATCTTCTCTGACGGCGATCGGAAAGCGGTCACTGCCGAAGTTAGAGCCATTGAATAACAGGAGCAAACATATGAAAAACGGACGATTGAAAACACTGCAATGGCTGGCTCCGCTAGCATTATTGACCGCAACAAGTGCACAGGCCGACACCATTTTTGGCGTGTACGCAGGTGGCCAATATTGGGATACGCAAACGTCAGGAGCCTTTGGTACGGAGCGCCAGCAACGAGCGTTCAGTTTTGATGACGATCAGCAAAGCAGTTATTACGTGGCAGTCGAGCATCCGATCCCGCTGGTTCCAAATGTAAAAGTTCGAGTGAATGATATCCAAGCTATGGGGAGCGTCACCTTAGAGCAAAATTATAGCTTTAACGGACAGACCTATATGGCCGGCTCGACAGTGACGGGTTTGGCCGATATATCGCACACCGACTTCACACTGTATTACGAATTTTTTGATAATGATTTGATCAGTTTTGATTTAGGTGCGACCGCTAAACGTGTCGACGGCGGGCTAGCGTTTCGTCAAAACACAAGTAATAACGAAGCAAACGGTGACACTTGGGTACCAACCCTATATTCGCAAGTTCGGGTCGGTATCCCGGCAACGGACCTAACACTATATGCGCTCGCGAACGCGGTCAGTATTGATGACAGCAGTATTCGTGATATTGAAGCCGGTATTGAATATCGGCTCATAGAGAATTTAGCAATCGATTTAAATTTGCAGCTTGGCTACCGAGACATGCAGATCGAACTCGATGACGTGGATGGCTTGTACTCTGATCTCTCGTTTAAAGGCCCATATCTCGGCCTCGAAATCCATTTCTAAGTGACTGCTGAGTTGACGCCCTAGTAATAGGGCGTCACTGTCACTGCATCCATGGTGTAACCCACCACTGCAATATCACCTTCTTTGCGTTCCACACTCAAAGTGCCTTCAACCCAAACCGCATCAAACGTATTTTCGTACGGAACGCCGTCTGGAAAGTCGACTTCGATGATTTGATTCGGTGGTGGCGGTGGCACATGAATGCAAGCGCCAAAATAGGGGACTAACAGGAATTGTGTAACCTTGGTCGCGTCGCCTTCCAACTGTACGACATACCCTGGAATTTTGACCTTTTTATTGTGCAGTGCTTCGACTACGGGTGCATCGAGCTCCGGCTGATTCGCTAACTCCGGATTGGCGTCATAAAATGCCTGACTGCGCACAGGTGGTGGCTTGTAACCCTCTGGAATAAGCTCTTTCCACGGTGTATTTACGTACTCTTCTGCCTGCACCATAGGGCTGCCAATTAAGAGGCTCGTCAAGGTGATTACAAGAACTGCAAAACGCTTCATAATTTTACCGTTAATCCATCTGCTAATGCGTTGCGATAAGCTCGCCACGCGGGAATGAAACTCATCAAAATGGCGGCGCCCAGAATAAGTCCTAAGTACAGCCACTCGGTGCTGCTTAACCAACTTGGGCTGACAACGAACCCTAAGGTTGCTTGGAACCAAGGTGCTGCAATCGCAAGCACTGTAAACAAGAGGCCGACGCCAACACTGACCCCAACCGCGGTCAATACCACCGCCTCACTGACCAACAAACCAAATAACGTGGCTGGTCCTGCGCCTAATGACCGTAAGACCGCCATTTCACGACGACGTTCACGTAAACTGGCGAGCAAAGTGGTGAGCATACCGAATAGTCCGGTAATGACCACCAACACAGAAATGATCAATAAAGCCCGTTCGAACAATTGCAGTGTTCGCCAGAACTCTTGTAGCGCAAGCCCGGGCATGATGGCAGTAAGTGGCTCACCCTGATAGGTATTGATATCACGTACTAATCGCAATGCCATGGGCTTGGACTCCAGTCCAATGAGCACCGCACTCAAGGTATAGACCGGCGGTTCTGCGTTGGCTGAAGCCGAATGCTCATGATCATGAGCATGTTCGTGCTCGTGCTCGTGTTCATCTGCCGCCGGCTGATATTCCCCATGCACCAGACCGAGTCCGGACAAAGGTATATAGACAGCTTGATCAATGGGCGTACCGGTTCGCGCTAAGACGCCTTGAATTTGGAACGGATGGTCATCGTGATCCGAGAAGCTCATGCCGCCACTACCATGCGACACCGTCATCGGGTCACCAACGTCGAGGCCAAGCTTGTCTGCAACATCAGCGCCAAGAACGGCTGTATCTAACACAGAGAAGGGAGAACCTGCGGCGAACTCAAGGTTTTGCTGCTGCCCGTACTGGAAGTGCTGAAACCAATCGGTATTGGTAGCGACAACAGGGAAACCACGCACACTATCACCCATCGCCATGGGAATAGTCCATGCCACTCCAGGTAACTGTTGTAGGTGCTGATAACTATTCCAACTGAGCGTGTTGGTGAGTGCGCCAATATGAAACACGCTGCTTAAGAGTAACTGGGTCGAGCCAGTGCGGGCGCCAACAATCAGGTCTGTGCCGCTAATGGTATTCGCGAAGTTCTGCTGCGCTTGCACTCGAACACGTTCAACACCCAGCAATAAAATGGTGCTGATAGCGATGGAGAAAACCGTTAACCATGCCGTGGTCCGGCGGTTCCAGAGGCTCGCGAGTGCTAATTTAAACATCGGCATCTCCCCGCTGAGCTGCTGTGTTGAGCTCACTTAGTTCAACAACCTGCGGGAACTGCGTGGCTAGGGTAGCGTCATGAGTCACGAACAATAAGGTACTACCTTGCTCAGCGCATTCTTGAAACAACAGGTTGATGAATTCGTTGCGATGACTTTCGTCGAGTGCTGAGGTGGGCTCATCGGCAATAATCAAAGCAGGAGCCCCCAGCAATGCTCGTGCAGCTGCCACCCGTTGCTGTTGACCAACGCTCAGTGTCTGCGCCGACTGCTGTTGTTGCGCGCGCGTTAAGCCCAAATGATTCAATAAGGTTGTCGCCGCTTCGGCAACGGTTTGTCCACGTTGTGCAATACGTTGCCGACGTGCTGGAGCAAACTGCACGGCGAGCTCAACGTTTTGTTGTGCCGATAGATAGGGGAGTAAATTAAATTGCTGAAAAATGTAGCCAATCTCATTAGCTCGGAGACGGTCGCGCTGACGTTGGCTTAGAGTGCCTAGATCATGATCCAACACCTTGATGTGCCCACTTGATGCCGAGTGAATCCCTGCAATCAAACTCAACAATGTTGATTTACCAGAGCCACTGGCGCCGCGCACTAGTACCCGTTCGCCTTTATTCACTGACCATTGTGGGATGGCCAGAACAGGCTGCTGCGCGCCAGGCCACGCAAAGGTTAACCCATCGATGGCAACGCAGCAGTCTGACATCGTTTTATTTCGCTTGTGCGCGGTCAAACGATGATTGGATTTCTTCTTTGGCGTCGTTGATATCGCCCCAGCCTTCAACTTTCACCCACTTGCCTTTTTCCAGCTCTTTGTAACGCTCGAAGAAGTGTGTGATTTGCGCTTTCAGCAACTCAGGGAGATCGTTCACATCTTTAATGTGGTCATACTCTTTCGTCAGGCTGCTTACTGGTACGCCAATCACTTTCGCGTCTTCGCCTTTTTCGTCGGTCATTTTCAATACGCCAACAGGACGAACGGTGATCACAGAACCAGCTTGTAATGGATAAGGCGTTGGAACCAATACGTCCACTGGGTCGCCATCGAGTGACAAGGTATCGTTTACATAGCCGTAGTTAGCTGGGTAAAACATTGGCGTCGACATAAAGCGATCAACCCACAATGCACCTGAGTCTTTGTCGACTTCATACTTGATGGGCGCTGCATTAGCAGGGATTTCGATGATCACGTTCACTTCGTCAGGCAGGTTTTTGCCTGCGGGTACCTTATTCAAGCTCATGATGGTTCCTGTTTATTAAACTTGGTAACTAATGAAATAAAAATTGGTCGCTATTATATCTCTGGAGCGCGCTATTGCGAACCCTTTAAGTATTGTAAGCAAGTGGTTACTTCGTCGCGAGAGCCCAAGATAACGCCACAACGCTGATGAATATCGGTTGGCTGAATATCGAGTATTCGCCCTTCGCCACAATCTGCCAGTCCGCCCGCTTGCTCCACCAACCATGCCATTGGATTACCCTCATACATTAAGCGTAACTTATAAGGCTTATTGGCTTTGCGACTATCCCATGGATAGCTAAAGAACCCACCGCGAGTTAACACTCGATGCACATCGGCAACCATTGCAGCAACCCAACGCATATTAAAGTCTTTCTCGCGCGGTCCTGCTTTGCCGAGCAACAAATCATCGATATAGCGACGCATTTCTGGCTGCCAATGTCTGTGATTCGACATGTTAATCGCAAACTCGGTGGTCGTTTCGGAAATAGTGACATCGGCTTCGGTCAGCAAAAATTCACCTACGGTTTGGTCGAGAGTGAACATTTTCACGCCTCTACCCGTGGTGAATACCAGCATGGTACGTGGGCCATACAAAATATAGCCTGCTGCCACTTGGTTTGAGCCGGGCTGTAGAAACATATCGACGTCGGCACCGGCCTCAGCGGGTGCCGGTAAGACTGAGAAAATAGTCCCGACCATCGAGTTGATATCTATATTGGAGCTGCCGTCGAGAGGATCGAATGCCACTAGGTAACGACCATCGAGAGTTCCACTGACAATACCTTCCTCTTCTTCAGAGGCAACTGCACGTACGTGCTTACACTCCAGCAAGATATCTTTCAGGAGTTGGTTGGCCAAAACGTCCAGTTTCTTTTGCGTTTCCCCTTGGATATTTTCATCTAAAGTGGAGCCAAGAACGCCGGCAAGCTTACCTTGACCGCAGCGGAAAGAGATTTCTTTGGCACAAATTTGCAGGGTATTGATGACAGAAATTAAGGCTTCGTCAACCTGGTCGTTGCGCAGTGTCGGAATTAGGCGCTGCATATAACCCTCATGCTTACGTTCTGAAATGGATGACCACGACGGCGTGTTCATGTTTGGGTATTCGAAAAACGCGCGTAAGTTTACCGCAATTTTCAGCAAAATGCCTGTCCTGAATCTTACGGAATTCAGACTGCATGCTACACTAAGGCAATTTTTCAGCGCTCTGGATTCCTAATGGCAGCGCAATAGGCCTCGTAGAAGGATTTTTGACTCACCATGCATATTCATATTCTTGGCATTTGCGGCACTTTTATGGGTGGTATCGCAGCATTGGCAAAAGCATCCGGGCACCATGTGACGGGTAGTGATGCGCAAGTGTATCCACCGATGAGCGACCAACTGCGCAGCTTAGGCATTGAACTCTATGAGGGCTATGACGCCGAGCAGTTTAAGCCGCGCCCCGATTTGGTGATTGTTGGCAATGCCTTGAGTCGTGGCAATGCGGCGGTGGAAGCGATGCTCAACCAGCGCATTCCATACGTTTCCGGCGCGCAGTGGTTGCATGACGAAATCTTGCAACATAAATGGGTGCTAGCGGTAGCCGGAACACACGGCAAAACCACCACGTCCAGCATGCTCGCTTGGCTATTGGAATATGCGGGCCTTGAGCCAAGTTTTATTATTGGCGGCGTGCTGCCTAACTTTAATGCGTCGGCACGGCTGACTACGAGTAACTTTTTTGTCATTGAGGCCGATGAATACGACACCGCCTTTTTCGACAAACGCTCTAAGTTTGTGCACTACTGCCCGTCTACGTTGATCTTGAACAACCTTGAGTATGATCACGCGGATATCTTTCCAGACCTCGCGGCCATTCAAAAGCAATTCCATCATTTGTTGCGCATCGTCCCCGGCTATGGGCAAGTGCTGGTGCCGAAACAGGATCAAGCCATCAGCGACGTGCTGAAAATGGGCTGTTGGAGTGACTTGGCGACGGTAGGGGAACAGGGTGACTGGTCGGCGCAACTCATTCATGCGGACGGCAGCGCCTTCGATGTGCTGTACCAAGGGCAAGTGCAGGGACGAGTAAACTGGTCATTGATTGGTTTGCATAATGTGAACAACGCCTTGATGGCGATTGCTGCTTCACACCATGTTGGCGTACCATGCGCGACAGCTTGTGTCGGGCTCAGTGCCTTTCAAACACCGAAACGACGTCTCGAAGTAAAAGGATGTGTGAATCAAATCACCGTTTATGATGATTTTGCTCATCATCCAACTGCTATTGCTACTACCCTCGATGGGTTGCGAAGAAAAGTCGGTACGGCTCGTATTGTAGCGGTATTGGAACCGCGCTCGAATACGATGAAACTCGGTGTCCACAAAGATACCCTCGCAGACTCGCTAGGGGCGGCAGATGCAGTCCTGGTTCTGCAGCCTGACGGCAGCTCGTGGCAATTTGGTCAGGCCGTTCCGCAGGCTTTTGTGGGACACTCGGTGGATGAACTTCTCGAAGAACTCGCGCGTATCCTGCAACCACATGATCATGTCTTGCTGATGAGTAACGGTGGTTTTGGTAATATTCACCAACGGTTACTTGAGCAACTTCAACTACAGGAATAACCATCATGGCAGCCATAACTGTCGCAGTAACCGGCGCATCCGGTGCGCCTTATGCGGTGCGACTTATCGAGTGCTTATTGGCGCAACAACAGGAAGTGCATGTATTGATGTCGAGCGCGGCGCGCGTAGTCTTCGCTACCGAGATTAATTGGCAGCTACCGGCAGCTCCAGCGGCACAAGCTCAAGCGATGCGTGAGCACTTTCAGGTCAGTGCCGAACAACTACACGTGTATGGCAAAGAAGAGTGGTTTTCACCGGTCGCATCTGGTTCTGCGGCGCCCAAAAGAATGGTCGTTTGCCCCTGTTCCACTGGCACACTGTCAGCGATTGCCAGTGGTGCTAGTGATAATTTGATTGAGCGTGCAGCTGACGTGATTCTGAAAGAACGCGGACAACTCATTTTAGTACCAAGAGAAATGCCGCTCTCCGCCATTCACCTTGAGAACATGTTAAAATTGGCGCGATTAGGCGTCACCATCATGCCAGCGGCTCCTGGTTTTTATCATCAACCGCAAAGTATTGCCGATTTAGTTGATTTTGTCGTGGCGCGCGTGCTCGACCATTTAGGTCTGGAGCAAACAATTCAGCCCCGTTGGGGCTACGGAAAGGAGCAGTAAGCACACATGAAAGCATTATCGATTCGTGGGTTGCGGAAAACCTACAAAGGTGGCTTTGAAGCGCTGAAAGGTATCGACCTTGACGTGAACGAAGGCGACTTTTTTGCATTACTCGGACCCAATGGCGCAGGGAAGTCGACCACTATTGGTGTCATCGCATCGCTGGTGAACAAAACTGCCGGCAGTGTAAGCGTATTTGGCTATGACTTGGATACGCAGTTGGTCGATCTCAAACGTCAAATTGGTCTAGTGCCACAAGAGTTTAATTTCAATCAGTTTGAAACGGTCCGCCAAATTGTGGTGAACCAAGCCGGGTATTACGGTGTAGCGCGTTCGGTCGCGATGGAGCGTTCAGAAAAGTACCTCAAGCAATTAGGCTTGTGGGATAAGCGCAATTCAGCGGCACGCATGTTGTCTGGCGGTATGAAACGTCGCTTAATGATTGCCCGCGCACTGCTACATGAACCAAAGTTATTGATTTTAGATGAGCCGACTGCAGGTGTTGATATCGAGTTACGCCGCAGCATGTGGGACTACCTCGAGCAGATAAACAAGCAGGGTATCACCATCATTTTGACGACACACTATCTGGAAGAAGCAGAAACCTTGTGCCGCAACATCGCCATTATTGATTCGGGTGAGATTGTCGAAAACACTTCGATTAAACGATTACTCGCGACGCTGAACATGGAAACGTTCGTGCTGGATCTTGAATTCGACGGTATCAAGGTTGAAGACATCACCCTAGACGGCTTCAACCATAAGGTCACGGACGAACACACTATTGAAGTGGATGTTGAGAAGAGCCAAGGCTTGAATAAAGTCTTTGAGCAGCTATCAGCGCAGCAAGTGAAAGTAATGTCGATGCGCAACAAGGCCAATCGACTCGAGGAACTGTTCGTGAAGATGGTGGAGAAAGGACGCGAAACGACAGCAGCAAATACGGCAGCGAAAAAAGCAGCACAAGCAGGAGCGGCATCATGAGCAGTGGCTACAACTACACCGCGTTAAAAACCATTTGGATTAAAGAGTGCACTCGGTTCCTCCGTATTTGGGTGCAAACCCTCGTGCCTCCTGCAATTACCATGACGCTGTACTTCGTGATTTTCGGTAGCATTGTGGGTGAGCGCATTGGCGAAATGGGTGGTCGGCCGTACATGGAATTCATCGTGCCTGGTTTGATTATGATGTCTATTATCACCAACTCCTATTCCAATGTGGCTTCGTCGTTCTTTAGCGCCAAATTTCAGCGCAACATCGAAGAAATGTTGGTCGCGCCAGTGTCGACTTCGGTCATTATTGTTGGTTATGTCGGTGGTGGGTTGGCGCGTGCATTAATCGTTGCCGTGATCGTGACTTTGGTCTCGTTCTTGTTTGTCGAGAACGTGCAAATCCATCATGCGGGCATTTTGCTACTGACGGTTATCCTGACCTCTACGTTGTTCTCATTGGGTGGTCTGGTGAACGCTGTGTTTGCCAAAACTTTTGATGATATTTCGATTGTACCGACCTTTGTCCTGACACCTCTAACCTATTTGGGTGGGGTATTCTTCAGCATTGGCTTGCTGCCGGGAATTTGGGAGAGCGTTGCTCAGTTCAACCCCGTGTTGTACATGGTGAATGCGTTTCGTTATGGCTTCCTCGGTATTTCTGACGTCAACATTACTTTAGCGATGGGCGTCATCGTTGGGTTTAACGTACTGTTCTTCGTGACCGCGTATACATTATTGCAGCGTGGTACGGGAATTCGCTCGTGAATGTTGAGTCTCGAGCGGTAACGACCAATCAAAATGGCAACCATGAGGACCTCACCACTATTGTGATGCGGCACCTCCGGTCGCCATTTCGGAAGCCCATTCAGGAGCACAATCGAGAAGCGTTCGCGCAAGTTCAGAAGCTGGTTGCAGACTGGACGGGGCCCATTATTCTCGACTCCTGCTGTGGCGTTGGCGAGAGTACGGCATGGTTAGCCGAGCAATATCCGGATGCGCTGGTTATTGGGGTCGACAAGTCATCCCATCGGCTGGCGCGTCATGCGCATTATGAAACCGCTGGGGCTGGGCAACAGTACGTTTTAGTGCGTGCTGATTTAAATGATTTTTGGCGCTTGGCTGTAGAAGCCAACTGGCAGTTGCATAAGCACTATATTCTGTACCCGAATCCGTGGCCAAAAGCGGCGCACCTGTCACGGCGCTGGCATGGCAGCCCAGTCTGGCCTTATGTCATTGCGCTCGGTGGTGAGCTGGTAATGCGCTCAAATTGGAGCATTTACTTAACTGAAGTGGCGAGTAGTTTAGCTATTGTTAACTGCGCCGCGGCGGTGCAGCCGTTGTTACTAACGCATCAACCGATCACGCCGTTTGAGCGTAAATACCAACGCAGTAAACAACTGCTATGGGAATTACGCGCACATTTGCCGGAAGATGGTCGCTATTTTCCTGCAATCGAGGCAGAATAGTCGGCTCGATTGATGGCACCGAACCACATAAGGAATATGGCTTGAGCGATCCAGTTTTTGCTGAAGTGAGTCAAGAAGCGCTACTGAAAATCTTCACGATTCCAGAGGCGCCTGATTCTACTTTGGGGAAAATCGAAAAGCATTTGTCTGAGAATCTCATGGGATTCTTGGGTGAGCATATTGTTGCCCGCGAGAAGCCGTTGCATGAAATCGAGCAGAGCTTTTGCGCCAGTCAGGTGCCGGAAGACCCTCGCTATGTTTCTGATCATACCGAATTCTTGTTAAATAACCTCGTTGCGCATTCGGTCCATACGTCCTCGCCTCGCTTTATTGGACACATGACATCGGCCTTGCCGTACTTCCTCATGCCATTGGCCAAACTGATGGTTGGTCTCAATCAGAACCTCGTTAAAATTGAGACGTCAAAAGCGTTTACACCGCTCGAGCGGAACGTGCTAGGGATGTTGCATCACTTGGTGTACCAACGCGATGACGCCTTTTATCAACGATGGATGCACAGTGCACAGCACTCATTGGGTGCAATGTGTTCAGGTGGTACCGTGGCCAACATCACAGCGTTGTGGGTGGCTCGCAACTTGCTACTCAAGCCTGATGCCAACTTTGCTGGCATTGCTAACGAGGGGTTAGCGGCTGGTTTGGCGCATTATGGTTACAAGCGTTTAACGGTGATGGTGTCTGAGCGTGGTCACTATTCACTGGCCAAGGCTGCAGACGTGTTGGGTATAGGACGTAAGAATTTAGTCGCGATTCCAACCGATGAGCATAACCGCATTCGTATTGATAAGTTGCGTGAAGCCTGTGAGCGAGTCGCTGCGGACGGCGGTCGTGTTCTTGCCATTATTGGTGTGGGCGGCGCAACCGAAACTGGGCATATCGACCCACTACCAGAGCTGGCGGACTACGCTGAAGAAATTGGCGCTCACTTTCATGTCGATGCCGCATGGGGTGGGGCAACTTTGATGTCATCCACC
The DNA here is from genome assembly GCF_048263735.1 of Pseudidiomarina aestuarii. GTDB lineage: Bacteria > Pseudomonadota > Gammaproteobacteria > Enterobacterales > Alteromonadaceae > Pseudidiomarina > Pseudidiomarina aestuarii_B. The sequence goes on from NZ_JBLXDX010000007.1 coordinate 14,931, forward strand.
CATCGTGATTTGTTGGCCGGAGTCGAGCGCGCCGATACGGTAACCATTGATGCCCATAAGCAAATGTATGTGCCGATGGGTGCTGGTATGGTGTTGTTCCGTGACCCGAGCATGGTACGCGCAATCGAACACCATGCTGAGTATGTGATTCGCCATGGTTCTAAAGATCTGGGTGCTCACACTATGGAAGGTTCTCGTCCAGGTATGGCGATGCTGGTTTATTCAGCGTTACATGTGATGGGCCGACGTGGTTATGAATTACTGATTGATCAGAGTATCGATAAAGCTAAACATTTTGCCGAACTGATTCGTCAGCAACCTGATTTTGAGGTCATTACTGACCCCAAACTATGCATTTTGACCTATCGTTTTGTGCCCGCACGAATGCGCCAAGCGATTCAAGCGGCTACGCCAGAGCAAATTCGCCGTATTACCCCGCATTTAAACGCGCTAACGCGGTTTATCCAGAAACGCCAACGGGAGACGGGTAACTCATTCGTATCGCGTACGAAGTTATTACCGGCACATTATCATCGGGAGCCAACCGTGGTGTTCCGTGTGGTTCTGGCAAATCCGTTGACGACCACCGAGATGCTCGAAGAAATACTGCAAGAGCAAAGAGACATTGCGTCGCAAGCCATGAGCTTGCGCGCTGCTTTGTTTACCGAGATGCGGGAACTCGGCCTGATTCGCGACTAACGGTCAAACGCGAGGTTGTCGATCAGGCGTGTCTTGCCTAAGAATGCAGCAACTAACATCACCAATTCACGGTCAGCAGGCTGCGGACGTTGTAAATCTGAACTCCGGCGCACTTCCACATAGTCAATGCGTAACCCTTGCTGCGACAAGATTTTTCGAGCTTGCTGTTCCGCTACTTCAATAGCCAGACCTTGCTGAATTGCCGCGGCAGTTTGTTGGAGTGTTTGATAGATAATCGGTGCTTGCGCACGCTCCGATTCGGACAAATAACCGTTACGTGAACTTAAGGCTAGACCATCGTCGGCACGCTCGGTTGGCATGCCCAGTATTGTAACTGGCAAGCTCAGGTCCGCAGTCATTAATCGAATGACTTGGAGCTGTTGAAAGTCTTTCTCGCCAAAAATAGCGACGTCAGGTTGCACCATATTAAATAGTTTGGCCACGATGGTCGCTACGCCACGAAAGTGTCCAGGGCGACTGGCGCCGCAGAGTATATCTGAAATACCGGGTACTTCGATGGTCGTCTGTTCCGCTAAACCTCGCGGATACACATCCGCAACCGTGGGAGCAAAGACAGCCGCCGCACCGCGTTCAATTAGTGCAGCACAATCAGCATCAAAGGTACGCGGATAGGCGTCCAGGTCTTCATTTTTGCCAAACTGCATGGGGTTCACGAAAATACTGACCACAACGTGATCGGCTTGTTGCTGAGCCATATCGACTAGCTTTAAGTGACCTTCGTGCAAATTTCCCATGGTAGGAACTAATGCAACGGAGCCCTCAAGGAGGCTGCGCCAAGCACGGAGTTCGTCGAGACTTTTCAGAACCTGCATGAATGAATGTCCGCTTGATTATGAGAACGTATGTTCTGGGCCAGGAAAGGTACCTGTCTTCACTTCGTCAATGTAGAGACGAACGGCAGCTTCCAATGAGCCGGATTCGGCAAGGAAGTTTTTGACGAATTTCGGTAGGTAGTCACTGTTCATCCCGAGCATGTCGTGCATGACGAGAATCTGTCCATCACAGTCTTTACCTGCGCCAATACCAATAACTGGAATATGTAGCTTCGTGCTAATCAAATCGGCTAGTTCGCTGGGCACACATTCTAAAACCAACAATTGTGCACCGGCCTCTTGCAGGGCGAGCGCATGCCGAACTGTTTGTTCTGCGGCCGATTGGTCTCGACCTTGTACCTTATAACCACCCAGTACATTCACCGATTGCGGCAGTAATCCTAAGTGTGCGCAGACCGGTACGCCACGCTCAACCAAGCCTCGAATAGTTTCTATTAACCACTCGCCACCTTCAAGCTTGACCATATTCGCGCCAGCACGCATCAGCTCAGCGGCTTCGGTGTAGGCTTGCGCAGGAGTGCTATAGGACATGAATGGCATGTCGGCGATTACGAATGCATTTGGTGCGCCATTGCGCACACAGCGCGTATGGTAGGCCACATCGGCAACGGTTACTGGCAGGGTGGAGCTGGCGCCTTGAATCACATTACCGAGTGAGTCACCCACTAACATGAAGTCCATACCACAGCTGTCAAATAGCTTAGCGAAGCTAGAGTCGTAGGCGGTGATCGAGACGATTTTGTCGCCGTTTGCTTTCATTTTATTGAGGGTAGCAATGGTCGTCGCGGCCATAAATGACTCCTGCAGTGTGTCATGTGTCCTGATTGAACGCCGATTGTATCAGTTAATTTTCTGCAAATCATGATCGGCAATGCTGGCTAAACAGTCGTGCAAGCGCTTGCCATTGGGCAACGTCAGGGTGGGCGTTAGTTCGTAAAGTGGTATCACCACAAAATCGCGTACTTCGACCCCGGGGTGGGGCAGGGTTAACCGAGCATCTTGGTAAATCAAATTGGCATACAGGAGCAAATCTAAATCTAGCGTCCGTTCGCCCCACCGCCGCTGGCGTTGCCGACCAAATTCTTGTTCGATAGCTTGCAGCGTGTCTAATACGTCGATTGGCGAAAGTTCGGTGTCAGCAGCAACGACAGCATTCACATAGTCCGGTTGGTCTTGTGGCCCCATAGGTTTGCTGCGATAACAGGAAGATGCCGTTACCGCCGTTAATGCGGAGTGATTCTGCAAGGTCTGGATTGCATCACGCACAGTCTGCAATGGGTCGCCGAGATTGCCACCAACCGCGATGTATATGCGTGCCACAGCTAATTAATCCGAGTCGGTACGTGGTTTGCGTCGACGGCCACCGCGGCGACCACGTTTTTTCTTCGGCGCAGCACTTTCCTCAGCAACGCGAGCATCTCTTGCTGTCGCGACCGCACCTGGAAACTTCGCTTGTTGCTGGGTCCAAAAGTCCGCCTGCTGTTGCAAGTGTTGTTGCTCAGCGGGTGTGGCTGTTTTGGCGCGCAATAACAAGAAATCGTAGGCAGCGCGGAATCGCGGATGAGTCAGTAACGACTGAATACGTTTACCGCGAGCACGTTCCATGCGCTGTTGTAGTTGCCAAATTTCCCGCGCAGGGATACTAAACCGCTTGGGTACTGCGATAGTTTGTACTTGCTTACCGAATACGTCTGCAGCAGCTAAATTCATGGCATCAACCGGCGGCAGTCCACTTTCCGCCATCAGAATTTCCATTCGTGCTTGCAGCGGCCACCATAACAGTGCGGCAAATAAATAGGCTGGCGTAATGCGTTGATCGTTACGAATCCGCTCATCGGTATCAGCGAAGGTCTGCCGGATCATCTGATACGGCGCTTCATCGGGTTCTTTGATGTAGTTTTTGAGCAGCGGAAACAGTTGCTGAAACAGGTGGTAGTCGCTCAACATCTCGAAATTAGCGACACCTTTGCCGGCAGCGAACAGCTTTAAGACTTCTTCAAATAAGCGCGCTGCAGGAATGTTCTGCAACAGCGGTGCGAGCTGTCGAATAGGGGCTTCAACACTGCTATCCATACGCATGCTGAGTTTGGTGGCAAACCTTATGGCACGAAGCATTCGTACGGGGTCTTCACGATACCGTTGGTCTGCATCACCAATCATCCGCAATACACCAGCATTCAAATCTTTGACGCCATTAGCAAAATCATAAATCGCGAAATCGGCAATGTTGTAATACAACGCATTGACGGTAAAGTCGCGGCGCTGGGCATCTTCTTCAATGGTGCCGTAAACATTGTCACGAACCAGCATGCCTTCATCATCGGCCTTGGCGACTTTTGCCGACTGCTCATCGGTTTCGACTTCGTGGTGGCCACGGAATGTTGCCACTTCAATAATTTCGCGACCGAACACCACATGAGCCAGGCGGAAACGGCGCCCGACTAAGCGACAATTGCGGAACAGTCCGCGCACTTGCTCCGGCTTCGCGTTGGTCGCCACGTCAAAATCTTTGGGTTCTAAACCGAGCAACAAGTCACGGACACAACCACCCACAAGATAGGCTTCAAATCCTGCATTGTGGAGTCGATACAAAACTTTGAGCGCGTGCTCAGGTATAGATTTGCGAGAGATCGGATGTTGATCGCGAGTCACCACAATAGGTTGTGCAAGAATATTGGCAGGTAACCCTTGAGCATCCGGTTGGCGCTTCATTGCGCGCTGCGCAAGTGCTTTGATCCGTTTAATGATAACGTCGTCTCCAGCAAGAATGACGGTTGTTTAAAAAGGCGTCTATTGTAGCGTGCCTACCGATGTCAGGGAAGATACTTCGTTTGCCAAGCGCGAATCGCTTGCTCGAGTAAACGCTCTTTAGTGGTTGCTTCGAGCCACCCCAACCCCAGAAACTCCGCTGCCTGTTGTAATTGGGCCAGACACTGATTCGATTGCAGCGCTGGCGCATGATTTTGCTTCGACAGTTTGCGACCTTGCGGATCGAGCGCAACTGGGACGTGCGCGAGTTTCGGTTGCCGTCCTGCTAAGGTATTCCATAAGGTGAGCTGCCAACTGGTGGCGGTAAGTAAATCAGCACCTCGTACAATATCGGTAACCTGTTGTTCAATGTCATCGACGACCACGGCGAGCTGATAGGTAAACAGCCCATCACGACGAAACAGGACAAAATCTTCGCCGCCAAAATCAGGTTCGATGACTACTGCGCCGGCAATACGATCGTGAAAGCTTAATTGCGGCGAGTCATTTTTAAAGCGGATGGCGGCGCGTGGCGCTTGCTCGGGTGTATACCCATGTGCTCGACAAATACCGGTGTAAAATGGACCACGTGCTTTGATTTCGCGGCGCGTGCAGATACAACGATACGTCAAGTGTCGTTGATTTAATTGCTCTAGGGCGTCGTGATAACGGTCGTGGCGCTGACTTTGATAGAGCACTTCGCCATCCCACTGCAGGCCATGTTGGTCGAGTTGCTCCAGGATCTGTTGATCAGCACCAGCAACGGCGCGCGGCGTATCAATATCTTCGATGCGGACTAACCAACGACCGTGTTGAGCTTTTGCATCCAGATAGCTGGCGAGGGCGGCTACGAGCGAGCCAAAATGAAGAGGCCCCGACGGGGTCGGGGCAAAGCGACCACAATACTGATAGTGAGCGGCCATATTAGGCGCCGGTCATTTGCTTCTCTTTGATTTCCGCAAGCGTTTTACAATCGACACATTGGTCAGCTGTAGGACGCGCTTCCAGACGACGGATACCGATTTCGATTCCGCAGCTATCACAGAAGCCAAAGTCATCTGCTTCGATTTTTTGCAGCGTTTTTTCAATTTTCTTGATGAGCTTGCGTTCACGGTCACGAGTCCGCAGTTCTAAGCTGAACTCTTCTTCTTGCGCGGCGCGATCGACAGGATCAGGAAAGTTTGCTGCTTCATCTTTCATATGGTGAACAGTACGGTCGACTTCTTCACGAAGTTGCGTACGCCACACTTCTAAAATCTTTTTGAAGTGTGCGCGTTGTTTCTCATTCATATACTCTTCGCCAGCCTTCTCTTCATAGGGCTCTAAGCCGGCTAGCGCCAGAATGCCATGGGTTTTCTTCGGCGTTCCTTGAGGCATTATGGATCTCCTGTATGAGACATTGTCGAAAAGGGCAAACTGTATACCAGAATCTAAAAACTGACGCAATTTTTTCTTCGTAACGGGATGCGAATATTTACCCGTAAAAGTGTGCACTACAGTACGGGAAGCTCCCCAACCGGATCAATCCCATGTTGCGAAATAACACATTTCAAAGCATGGAACTGTACGCCCTGCTTGCGTGCTAACGACACTGTCTCGGCGTACTTAGCATCAATGTGTGCCGCCGCACTGACGCGCTCAATCCCGCTATGGAGAACAACGTACAGAACCCCCGCGCGCTGGCCTGCGCTAGTCATCTCAATCAAACTGTGGAGATGTTGTGTAGCGCGGACGCTGGTGGTATCGGGGAAGAAGCCCTGACCAGCGGATTCTGCTAGCGTGACACTTTTGACTTCAATATAAACAGAGCGACCTTCTGCATCCTCGCCAACCCAGTCAATTCTGCGATTATCGCTGCCATATTTAACTTCAGCGCGCCATTCTTTGACGTCAGCGTAGGCAGGAATCAAACCTTGTTGCAGTGCTTCGCCGGCCACCGTATTGGCGCGTTGCGTATGCACACAGATGCGATCGCCGCTGGCTGTTTCAGCTAACTCCCAGGTGTAGCGATATTTCCGTTTGGGATTATTAGAGTCACTTAACCAAACTCGCATGCCGGGTTCTGCACAGCCTGTCATGGCGCCTGTGTTGGGGCAATGGGCGGTCAGTTCCGTGCCGTCTTGCTCCAGTTTTACGTCGGCTAAAAAGCGTTTGTAGCGTTTTTCCAGCCTTGCGCCGATAAGTGGCTTGATAAACTTCATTGTCAGCCCCACACTGGTTGGATACCATAGAAAGAATTCGCAAACATACTGGGAGCTGTGTCACATGTCTACTGCGTATCCAATTCATTTATCCTCCGCCAAACCTGCCGTGAACGGTTGGAAAGCGAGTGCAGCTGTTTATCCGGGTGATCAAGCAGCGACTATCTACCTTGAGGCTGATGAAGCAGAGAACTTACGCAAGATTCAGCGGGCTGGACGTCAGCTCGACGGAATCGGCATTCACAGTGTTGCGCTTAGTGGCAATGACTGGGACCAAGAGCGGCAATGGGCCTTTGCTCGTGGTTACATGGATACACTCAGTAAAAATACTATCGACTGGGCGGGACACGATGCAGCTGCAGTAGAACATCTCGAACAACTGCTCGATACAACTGTATGGGCACGTGAACTCGTCAACTTGCCGCCTAATGCGATTTATCCTGAGTCGCTTGCTGAACGGGTGATTGAAAAGCTGACCGCGGTTGGACAAAACAAAATCCAATGCCGAGTCATTAAAGGTGACGAGTTGCTGAAGGAAGGTTGGACCGGTATTCATACGGTAGGCCGTGCCAGCATCAAGCCTCCGCTCATGCTTATTGTCGATTACAATCCAACCGGTCAAGCAGACGCTCCTACGCAAGCGGTCCTGGTCGGTAAAGGAATTACCTTCGATAGCGGCGGTTATAGCATCAAGTCTAGCGAAGGCATGGTCTCCATGAAGTGCGATATGGCGGGTGCCGCGACCGTTGCTGGCGCGTTGGCATTGGCTATTCAACAAGGTTTGAATGAACGTGTGCAACTGGTCCTATGCTGCGCAGAAAACTTGATTGATGGACACGCATACAAACTCGGCGACATTATTACCTATAAAAATGGAATGACCGTTGAGATTGTGAACACCGATGCCGAAGGTCGTTTAGTCTTGGCGGATGGACTGCAATATGCCGGTGAAACAGGTGCGCCGTTGATCATTGATGCGGCGACGTTGACGGGTGCCGCGCAGGTTGCTGTTGGCAATGAATATAATGCGTTGTTCAGTGTTGATGACCAGCAGGCGAATCGCGCTTTAGCATTTGCGGATGAAACCAATGAATTGTTATGGCGGTTACCTTTGCAGCAATGGCATAAGAAAAACTGTCCATCACCGTTCGCTGATACGGCCAATAGTCGACCACAAAAAGGTGGTGGTACTGGTGGTGCCAGTAACGCAGCTGGGTTTTTGCTGAATTTTGCGCCGCGCAATGGGGAAGGCTGGTTACACTTTGATATTGCGGGCGCGTATCACGCCAGTGCGACTGGACTGAATGCCGCGGGCGCGACTGCACTCGGTATCCGCACCATTTCCCGTTTATTACGCAGCCAATAATGACCACTCCTGCAGCGCTGCCGATTGCAGCGTTGCTGCCCTCCATTTTAGAGCAACTGGCAGCACCGGCAGCACGTCTCGTCATTGAAGCACCTCCCGGTGCCGGCAAGTCGACTGCGCTGCCATTAGCCTTACTGCAAAACCTACAACTACCGGGCCGTATCGTACTGCTGCAACCGCGGCGTCTTGCCGTGCTCTCTATTGCACACTATCTGGCGGAACAATTGGGCGAGTCCGTTGGGCAGCAAGTCGGTTATCAAATTCGCGGTGATAGCGCATTCAGCGCCGGCACGCGGCTGATGATCATGACTGAGGGGTTGTTTGTGCAGCAGTTGCAGAACGATCCTGAATTGGCCAGTGTGAGTTTGGTGCTATTTGACGAGTTTCATGAGCGCAATGCCGCTGGTGACTTGGCCTTAGCCATGTTGCAGGAGACATTGAGTCTGCGCACCGATCTCAGTGTGGTGGTGATGTCAGCGACAATTCCTGCCACCGCTATTGCGGCTTGGCTTGAAACTGATGCGATAGTGCGCAGTGAAGGCCGTCAGTATCCGATTAGTATTGAATATCGCCCCGTACGTTCTGATCAGCCTTATCTCAAGGCATTGACTCCCGTAGTTAGCGAAGCGATTCAGCGGGCTGAACAGGGTGTGTTGGTGTTCGTGCCGGGAATTGCCGAAATTGAACGTGTGTTGGAATCACTCGCCCATCGTGACGATATCGAATGCCTCCCGCTGCACAGTCAATTGCAGCGCGCAGACCAGCAGCGTGTGCTCAAACCAGCGACCAAAAAGCGCGTGATTGTGGCGACGAATATTGCTGAAACTAGTGTCACTTTGCCCGGTATTGATGTTGTGGTTGATAGTGGTCGTGAGCGCGTCGCACATTTTTATCCGCAGCATGGCATTAGTCGCTTATTAACCAAGCGCATCAGTCAAGCATCAGCTACCCAGCGCGCAGGTCGAGCAGGACGGTTAGGACCTGGCGTGTGCTTTCGATTGTGGGCCGCTCAAGACGAACATGGGATGCGCGATTACAATCCAGCCGAAATCGAAATTGCTGATCTGACGCAGTTTGTTTTGGAGTGCAAGCGTTGGGGGAGTGAACCTGCTCAACTGCGTTTCTTGACTCCTCCGAATCAGACCCATGTTGAGGTTTGTGAGTCACTCTTGACCGATTGGGGTGCGCTTGCTCATAAAGGTACATCCACCGCAGTCACCGCGGCTGGACGAGCGCTCGCACAGTTAGGCACCGATATTCGTTATGGTTTCATCATCCGCGCAGCAGAAGCAGATTCCCGAGCCACCAAAAGCTTAGCCGCCTTGGTTATTGCGCAGTTGGAACAACCGCCGCGCGGAGCGGATGCCGAGTTTCCGCTGCCGCCAGAACGATTGCAAGGCCTGACACGGCAGCGCTGGCGCTATTGGCTTCAGCATTTCAAACTTGATGAGCAAGAAGCCAAGGCAAGTTGGCGTAGTGCGGATGTTGCACAATTACTGCTGCATGGCTTTGCTGATCGAATTGCGCAGCGCCGTGGTTCCAGTGATCGCTATATTTTGGTTTATGGCGGCGGTGCTCGATTACACGAGACCGCGTCAGTAGCACGCAGTGATTATTTGCTCGCCATCAATTTGAGTTTCAATGAACAAAGCCCTGATGCGTTGTTGCGACAAGTCATTCCATTGTCTCAGGCTGATCTCGAGCATCCTGCAGTGCATATTCAGGAGCAGACGAACGCTGGCTTTTTTGGACCACAACAACGTTTGCAACGTCGTCGACAGTGGCGACTTGGCGCGGTTGTTTTGAAAGAACAGGAACTGACAGGCAGTATTCCAGTCGAGGAACGTATTGAGGCTTTGGTGAGTGCCTGCCAGCAGCAGCCTGCGCGCACTTTAGAAGACCTTCCGATACGTTGGTCTCCGGCATGTCGACAGTGGCTGGCGCGCGTTGCGATGTTGCGCCAACATGCGCCAGAGCTGGACTTGCCGGACCTCGGTCCGGTGTGGTTGCAGCAAGAGTTGGCGCTCTGGGCAGCGCCCTATTGGCAATCAATTCAGACGTTGAATGAGCTGCAGCAATGGGATCCACTACCGGCACTCAAACAGCAATTAACGTATGCGCAACAGCAGCAACTGGAGCAGGAGTGTCCTGCAACATGGCAAGCACCCAGTGGCCGCACGCATGCTATTGATTACACCGCAGACCAACCCACTGTTGCTGTGAAGCTGCAAGAAGTATTTGGTGAGCCCGTCTCACCACGATTGGCTCGCCAACAAGTCACGCTTACCTTAGATTTACTCTCGCCAGCCGGGCGGCTATTGCAACGGACTCGAGATTTAGCTAGTTTTTGGCAGAACGCCTACCAAGATGTCAAAAAAGAAATGAAAGGTCGCTATCCTAAGCATTCATGGCCGGATGATCCGGTTCAAGCAATGGCTACACATAAAACCAAGAGACAGTTGTAATGGCAGGCACCCGCAATCGCATCATGAAGTATCTATTTGTCACTGGGCTGAAGTTAAGTCTGGTTGGCACTGCGCTGTTGGGTATTTATCTGATCTATCTCGATAGCTCCTTGACCGAGCGCTTTCAGCAGAACCGCTATCAAGCGCCGGCACTGATTTATGGCCGAAGCTTACAGCTCGAGCCCGGTTTACCGTTGACCCTCGCGCAAGTCGAGCTGGAATTGCAACAACTTCAATACCGCAAAGTGAGTCAGGTAAATGACTCTGGGCAGTACGCGAAAGGGTCGCAGCGATTGCATATTTATCGTCGTCCATTCGACTTCCCCAGCGGTCCAACCATGGCCGAAGCGGTGCAAATAGACTTCGATACCAATGGCATTCAATCGATGAGCCGGTTGCCCGCAAACCTGCCACTGGAAAGCTTTGAACTGGAACCGCCGTTTATTGGGCGCATCGCTGCAGCGAGTGGCGAAGACCGCCTGTTGGTTGGTCTTGAAGTGGTGCCAAATCTTCTCATCGAAACATTACTGATGATTGAGGATCAAGACTTCTATCATCACGCTGGCGTATCGTTGACCTCAATTGGCCGCGCTGCGCTTGCCAATCTCGCTGCTATGAGAACGGTGCAGGGCGGTAGCACGTTGACGCAGCAATTAGTCAAGAATCTCTATCTGACGCGTGAGCAGACCTTGTGGCGCAAAGCGAATGAAGCGCTGATGGCGCTGATTATTGATTACCGCTTTAGCAAGAATGAAATTCTCGAAACCTACTTGAATGAAGTCTACTTCGGGCAAGACCGTGGCTCAGCGATTCATGGTGTTGGTTTAGCGAGTCGATTCTATTTTGGTAAACAAGTGCAAGAATTGGATGAAGCTGAAATTGCGCTGCTGATCGCCATCATCAAAGGGCCAAGTTACTACGATCCGCGTCGTTATCCGGAGCGCGCACAACAACGCCGTGACATGGTGTTGCAGTTGATGTTCGGACAAAACCTGATCACTCGAGCCACCTATGAAACCGCTGTTGAGCAACCTTTAGTGTATGGCAATTCGGGTCGTTTGGTTGCCGATAATGTGCCGCACTATTTAGAATTAGTCCGTCACGAACTAGCACAAACTATGCTGCCAACTGACTGGCAACAGCAAGGCTTGCGTATCTTTACCTACCTTGACCCAGTCGCGCAACGCGCCGCGGAGCAGGCTCTGCAGTCACAGCTCAGCCGAGTCAGCGATGACCCGGACCTCCAAGGCGCGGTGGTCGTCGCGGACGCCAAAAACTATGGGATTACAGCCGTGGTGGGCGACCGCAATCCACGCCGTGTTGGGTTTAACCGCGCAGTGGCAGCCTTTCGTCCGGTGGGTAGCTTGATTAAGCCCTTCGTGTACGTGAACGCGCTATCTGGCGACACACCCTATGAACTCGCAAGTATTATCGAGGACACGCCGATTACATTGGCTAATGGTGCCGATCAGCGCTGGTCGCCCGAGAATTTCGACAAGGAATTTAAAGGCGACATCATGCTTTACGACGCCTTTATTGAGTCTCGCAATGTGCCCGCGGTGCGGCTGGGTATGAGTACGGGCATTGATCGCCTAGTCGACACCTTACAAGCAGCCGGTGTCGATTCACCGATTCCCGCTTATCCATCACTAACGCTGGGCGCAGTACCACTGGCGCCGGTTACCGTCAGTGAAATTTTTGTCACCTTGGCGAATCACGGTCGTCAACAACCACTGCGAACTATCACTGCGGTGACCAATCATGCCGGCCTGGCGCTATATAGACGTAGCCAGCAACAGCCCGAGCAAGCCTTCAGTGACATTGCAGCCCAGCAGGTGGTATATGGGTTGCGGGGTGTGGTGAATGAGGGCACTGGGCGCGCGCTAGCGGCTAGCTTCGGCAAAGACCGTTTGGCAGGTAAGAGTGGTACCACTAATGACTATCGCGATAGTTGGTTTGTGGCGTTCGATGCGCGCCAAGTGGTCACCGTGTGGGTTGGGCGTGATGACAATAAACCGGTGCAACTCACCGGCAGCAGTGGTGCACTACCGGTAGTAGGCGAGGTGTTTGCTCAAACCGGTATTCAACCGCTTACAATACAATTGCCCGAAGCATTAACCATACAAAACTATCATCGCGACTTAGGCGTGTTGATACCGCTGGATTGTGCTGAAGGACGTTTGTTGCCGGGTTTAACGCGTGCTGTTCCTGAGCGTCAAACTTGTGCTGGAACCGTGCGTGAAGAGAAATGGTGGGAGCGTTGGTTTTAGCTCCCACCGAGTTTATTTAAAGCGTAGCTTATAGCGCTTTTAGCTCTGCAAATGCTTTTTCCGCAGCATCCAATGTCGCTTGAATATCGGCATCACTATGCGCCGCCGACATAAAGCCTGCCTCAAACGCTGATGGTGCTAAATACACACCTTGCTTCAACATGCTGTGGTAGAAGTGTTTGAAGTGCTGCATGTTGCATTGCGTAGCTTGCTGATAGCTGGTAATTGGGCCATCACCACTAAAGAAGAATCCGAACATCGAACCCGCACGGTTGGTCGTAAAAGGAATACCCGCCGCATCGGCGCGCTCCTGCAAGCCATTAACGAGGCGATCGACGAGGTCATACAAGCCTTCGTACAAGTTTACGTTGTGCAGTTGCGACAACGCCGCAAAACCTGCTGCCATAGCAACTGGGTTCCCCGATAAAGTGCCGGCTTGATACACCGGTCCCACTGGAGCGATATAGTCCATGATCTCGCGCTTGCCGCCGAATGCGCCCACTGGCATGCCGCCACCGATGACTTTACCGAGGGTCGTCAAATCTGGAATGACATTGTAGTACTCTTGCGCACCACCACGAGAGACGCGGAAACCGGTCATCACTTCGTCAAAGATTAAGACGCTACCGTATTCATCACAAATACTCCGTAGCCCTTCCAAGAAGCCCGGAACCGGTGGAATACAATTCATATTGCCGGCAACAGGCTCCACAATAATGGTCGCGATTTGGTCGCCAAGTTCTTCAAATATAGCGCGTACCGATTCGATATCATTAAAGGTCACAGTGAGCGTGTGCTTGGCGAAATCCTCAGGAATACCAGGAGAGTTGGGTACACCCAGTGTCAGCGCGCCTGAGCCTGCTTTAACCAACAACGCATCAGCATGGCCATGATAGCAACCCTCAAACTTCAGAATCTTATCGCGCCCGGTGTATCCACGTGCCAAACGAATGGCTGTCATGGTGGCTTCGGTACCGCTATTCACCATCCGTACTTTTTCGATAGACGGCACCAGGCTTTTAATTTTCTCAGCCATAGTGATTTCGGTCGACGTCGGCGTGCCGAAGCTAAGACCGCGATCAACGGCTTTGTGCGTTGCTTCGCGAATAGCTGCGTGGTTGTGACCCAAAATCATCGGTCCCCATGAGCCCACGTAGTCAATGTAACGGTTGCCGTCAGCATCAAACATGTAAGCGCCATCAGCACTTTCAATAAATATGGGTGAGCCACCGACACCGTTAAACGCACGCACAGGTGAGTTCACGCCACCGGGGATAGATAGTTGGGCTTGAGCAAATAATTCTTCGGAACGAGACATCGACTTCCTCTATTTAGTTGGGGTCACACGTTGCGTTTGTCGCTGAACCACGGCACTTCCGTTTCATAACGGTCGACAATATCAGCGACGCCAAGCGTTAACGCAAACAGCGCCATCCGGATCAAGACACCATTGTCAGCCTGACGGAATATGGCGAGATTCGGGTTTTGGTTCAAATCATTATCCAATTCATTTGCCTCAGCGCGAGAATCACGTGGCAATGGATGCATGATGACCGTGTTCGGTTTGTAATGTTTGGTATAAATTTCGCTATTCAGTCTGAACTTGCCACGATACATGTCGGCTTCTTGTGGCGTCGTAAAACGCTCTTGCTGAATGCGAGTTTGATAAATAATGTCCGCATCAGAACTGCCATTCATCTGGTCGGTTACTGTGACCTGATGGCCAGCTTGCGCTAACACCTCTAACACACTGTCCGGCATCGCGAGTTCGCGTGGCGAAATCAGTGTGAATCGGACTTTATTGTACATTGCCAGTAAACGAGACAATGAATGCACGGTACGGCCAAACTTGAGGTCCCCCATCATGCAAATATGCATGCCATCAACGTCATGGCCATGATAGGCGAGTTCCTTTTTGATGGTGTAGAGGTCGAGTAAGGCTTGCGTGGGGTGCTCGTTCGCACCATCACCACCATTCAACACCGGCACCCGTGAACCTTGCGCAAACTCGGCAACGGAGCCTGATTTCGGGTGCCGCATGGCAATCACATCACTGTAGCTACTGAGCACCCGTGCTGTGTCGTAGAGTGACTCCCCTTTGGTGAGAGCTGAGCTTTCCATGCCAGTGGTTTCGCGAACTTCACCACCCAATAAATTGAAAGCGGTGCCAAAACTGACGCGCGTTCGAGTAGAAGGTTCAAAGAACAAATTACCTAGAATGGCACCATCAAGGACGCGTGTCCGCTTCTGTCGGCGAGCATAGGGCAACATGCGATCGGCAGTGGCAAAAATCTCAGCAATACTATCGCGGTCAAACTGCTCAACCGAGAGGATATTCGCACCAGTAAAATTCATGAGAGAGGCCTTACAGTGAGTGAAACACTGGAGCGCCATTTTAGCAGATTCTACAGCGCGCTTAAAACGGTTTGAGCACCGCGAGTAAAATGATTGCGAATAGCGCTAACACGGGCACCTCATTGAATACCCGATAGAATTTATGGCTGCGGCGATTGCGGTTATGCTTGAAGTCAGCCAATAGTTTAAAACAGTAGGCATGATAAGCGTAGAGTCCCGCGACCAGCACTAACTTGACTTGCATCCAACCGCTAGCTTGCAGCCACGCCATGCCGTAGGCGTGAATCAATAGCAACCCAAATACCAACGTCAGAATGGCAAAAGGTGTCACAAAATAGAGTAGTCGCCGCTCCATAACTTTAAGCTGAGCGTCAACGTCATTAGACTCGGTTTGTGCGTGATACACGAACAGACGCGGCAGATAAAATATACCGGCAAACCAAGCCACCATGAAAATGAGGTGTAAGGCTTTGAACCATAAGATTGCCATTCGTGTCGAATCCCATTAAGTTACGCAGCAAGCTAGCAGTGTAAGGGAAGCGAATTCACAATGAAAGCAAGCCGTAAAATTCCAGATTTGGCCACGCTCACGCGGCGCATGCAGTGGGTTGTGATTGCCGGTACCTTGGCTATCGGTGCGCTGGTAGGCTACCTCGCCGGGAACTGGCATGTCTTTGTGTTGCAGGACCAAGTGGCGCAGCTCGAAACGCAAGTGGATAGTCTGTATGAACGTGCCGAAGTGTTCGACTACCAACAACACATGGCGAGTGTCGAATTAGGTATTGAAAAAGCGGCAACGCAAAGCCTGCAGCAAGAATTGCTCTCAGCGCAGGATGAAAACTTTGCGCTGAGGCGCGAATTGACCTTCTATCAGAAAATTATGGCGCCAGAAATGGAAGCCAGTGGTGTTGTGATTGATTCCTTTGAGCTGCAACCGAATCGTACCGAAGGGCATTACCATTTCCGATTAGCCGTGGTGCAAATGGAGCGCCAACGCAGTTTGACCAAAGGCCGCGTATCGATTCGTTTGAGTGGTCGGTCTGAAGCGGGCGATGCGCAATCGTTTGATTTGCATGCGTTAGCCAATCTCACAGACTCCGAACAGCAATTCAGCATGCGCTATTTTACGGTCCAAGCCGGTGACTTTGTGCTGCCAGAGAACTTCCTGCCAGAGCGCATTGATGTTGAGGTGACCGTGTCTGGTGGCAGCAATCAACAACTGAGCAAGAGCTTTTATTGGAACCAGTTGTTGAAGCCTGCTGAGGGCGCACGTGAACTTTCACCACCTGTCAGTGAAGATGAACTCCCAGTGGACAATACTTGACCCTTTTACTCAGGTAAGCGAAAATAGGCACCGTCACTAAGAGGTACCAAAGATTATGACTGCAGCAGCACAAGCAATGCCCATTCAATTTACTGAAGCGGCAGCGAATAAAGTAAAAACTCTCATTGCCGATGAAGAGAACCCTGAATTGAAACTTCGGGTCTACGTCACCGGTGGCGGCTGCTCGGGCTTCCAGTATGGCTTCACGTTTGATGAAAAAGTGAATCCGGGTGACACTGAAATTGAAAAAAATGGCGTGATGCTTGTGGTTGATCCTATGAGTCTGCAATACCTTGTTGGCGGTATCGTCAGTTACGAAGAAGGTTTGCAAGGCGCACGCTTCTTTGTCGATAACCCGAATGCAACCACCACCTGCGGTTGTGGAGCGAGTTTCGCCGTCTAATCTTCCCGCTCGCAAAGGGTGAGTTCGCGTACCAGTTAAGGTAAGATGATCATCATCTTAGTCTAGCGATGCGAGGTCATTCATGAGTTCTTACGCACAGCATATTGCGACCGTTCAGGCGCGTTTCGATGCGGCACTTGCCGCAAGTGGTTTTGATTCAGCTCTTGTCTATGCTGGCCAACCTCGAGTCGCGTTTCTCGACGACAATCCAGCGCCCTACAAAGTAAACCCGTTGTTCAAATACTGGGTTCCGGTGATTCAAAGCCCGAAAAGTGCGGTTTACTACGAGCCTGGCTCAAAACCTATCGTATTCTTACATCAGCCGCGTGACTTCTGGCATGCCCATGTTGAAGTTCCACATGAAGAATGGCAAAACCATGTCGAATTAGTGGTCGTTGATGCACCAGAAAAAATCGCCAGTTACCTAGGCAGTAAGCTTGAGCGCGCAGCCTTTTTAGGTGAGAACTTTGCAGAGCCTGTGGCAAGCTGGAAAACAGCAGCTGTGAATCCACAAGCTTTGATCGATCATTTGCACTTTCACCGGGCTATCAAGACCAGTTGGGAAGTGGAAAACATGCGGCAGGCAAACGTGCTTGCAGCGACCGCTCATAATGCTGCGCGCGATGCTTTTTTTGCAGGCAAGAGCGAGTTGGAAATTCATGCAGCGTATTTGGCTGCTATCAACTTTCGTGAATCCGAAGTTCCTTACAACAGCATTGTCGCGTTGAATGAACATGGTGCGGTGTTGCATTACGACGTTTATCAAACTCAAGCACCGCAAGAATCCCGCTCATTTTTGATTGATGCTGGCGCGCTCTATCGTGGCTACTGTGCTGACATTACTCGAACTTATGCTCGGACAGACGGTTTTTTTGCTGATCTGATCAACGCTGTTGACCAAGCTCAACAAGATCTCTTGAGCGAAATTAAACCGGGTATCAATTACTACCAACTCCATGTGTCACAGCACCTCAAGATCGCGCAAATTCTGAGTGACTTTGAATTGGTCAAAGGCAGTGCTGAAAGCATTTATGAGCAAGGCTATAGCAGCCCATTCTTCCCGCACGGCTTAGGTCATTTTATTGGCTTGCAAGTGCATGATGTGGGTGGCCATCAGCGCAACGATCGCGGCGATATGTTTGATCGTGATCCGCGCCATCCTTTCTTACGCTTACTCCGCGACGTCGAGGTAGGACAGGTATTCACAATCGAGCCTGGCTTGTATGTGGTCGACCAATTGCTCGAAGACTTTGCTGGAAATAATGACTTTAACTGGCAGCGAATTGACGAGTTGCGTCCGTATGGTGGCGTGCGTATTGAGGATAGTATTGTCGTCGGTGAGAACGGTAACAACGAAAATCTTACCCGCGATGCATTCGCTCAAATCGAGTCTTAGTCGTTACGGAAAGCATTAGAAAGGATTAGAGTGCCGAGTAGAGTCCGCCCAGCACCGCGCTGCGGCGGGCTCCGGTTACTGCAGGTAAATTCCCCGGAATCTTTTCCAGATAGGCATGAGCCAACCACGCAAACGCAAAGGCTTCGAGGTGTTGCGGGTGCATGCCTAGCTCCGCAATAGATTGCACCTGACTGTCCGTTAGGTGCTGATGCAATGCCTCCACCAAAACCGGATTAAAGGCACCGCCTCCGGCAAGGAAGACTTGCTGCGGGCGAGCCGGTAACCAATGGGTCATGGCCTGCGCCACGGTGACCGCTGTCAGCTCCACGAGTGTCCGTTGTATGTCTGCTGGCGCATAAGTATCGAGATTTGCCACCCGTTGCTGCAACCACCCCAAATGGAAATAATCGCGCCCGGTGCTTTTCGGTGGTGGCTGTGAGAAAAACGGATCGGCTAGTAACCGTTCTAACACGTCAGCTAGTACAGTTCCTTGCTGAGCAAACGCACCGTCGACGTCGTAGGTTGTCGATGCATTCGGATGCTGCGCTTGCCACCAAAAATCGAGCAGTGTGTTGGCAGGGCCAGTATCAAAACCTAAGACGTCGGTCGCTTGACCTGGGAGCCAGGTTAGGTTGGCAATGCCTCCCAAATTGAGCACCACACGAGCCTCGTTCGGTTGTGCAAACAGTGTGTGATGCACGGCGGGTACTAACGGAGCCCCTTGGCCACCTAAGGCTATATCTTTGCGTCGAAAATCAGCGACGACATCAATACCTGTTAGTGCGGCTAGTGTATTGGGATCACCAATCTGCACGGTATAGGGTGTCGCGGCTTCGGGTGCATGACGAATAGTTTGGCCGTGACTACCGATAGCGCGGATGGAATCCATCGCGATATTGTTCTCAGCCAGAAAGGTGAGGACGCAGTCTGCGCAAAACTCGGCAAATTGGCGGTCAAGCTGTGCCACCAGATGCATCTCATTGGCTTGTGGACGAGTCAATGCGTCCAGTTGAACCGCAAGCTCGGCAGGTAAAGGAAAGTGTTGGTGAGCAAGTAATTCAGGTCGCGGAACAAACTCAGCAAGAACAATATCAAGGCCATCCATACTGGTGCCTGACATGAGTCCAAGATAACGCGCTGTCATCGTCTTAATTCATCGCGAGGAGAACGCGTTTGTTATCCTGCAGCAGCGCCATCCGTTGGTCCGCAATTTCTTTGAAGCGCGGCATTTCTGTTTTCGCCAAAGCTTCAGCTTGCGGGAGTTCGACCGTCCGCGGATTGCGGTGCACACCATCTACCAAAAACTCGTAATGCAAGTGCGCGCCAGTGACTCGACCCGTCGCACCAACTCGACCAATCAGATCGCCCTGGCGGACCCGTTGACCGTTTTTCACGAGGCGCTTACTGAGGTGTAAGTACTTGGTGACGTAGCGTTCGCCGTGCTGGATGAACACATAGTTACCATTGAGGTTGTTATAAGCACTGGCAATGACTTTACCGTCGCCAGAGGACATCACCGGCGTTCCCACATTGGCCGCATAATCAATGCCGTTGTGCGGGCGCACCTGACCGGTGACCGGGTGCATGCGACGTGGGTTGAAGCTGGAACTGATATACGTAAATTTCACCGGTGACCGTAGGAACGACTTACGCATCGCGCGACCGTCGGCCGTGTAGTAATCGCCATTGTCATGGAGTATGGCGACGAACGACTTACTACGATTCACAAATTCTGCGGCTAAAATGCGGCCATACCCGACAAAATCTCCGTCTGCGTAACGCTTCTCATAGAGCACGCTGAACTCATCACCCGAGCGAATATCGAGGGCGAAATCGATATCCCAACCGAACATATCGGCGAGTGCCATGATTTGGCTTTCGTTCATGCCTGCATCAATGGCTGCGTTCCAAAAATTCGACTTGATAGTTGCGTGCGCAAAGCTTTCGCGGACTTCTATCGACTTACTTTCCACTTCGCTGACATAACCCGCTGTGGTCTTGGTCATAATCAGCGTTTCGATAGGATTCAATTGGTAGGCAAGCTGCACTAAATCGCCCGCTTCGTTGCGCGCGAATCGGAGGGTGTCACCAGGATGAATCTTGCGCAGAGTCTTTTCACCCTGAGGGTCACGCGTTACTTGATAGAGTTGCTGTGGGGTTAAGCCCATGCGATCAAAGATCAGCGCTAAGCTATCCCCACTACGAACTTCGTAGCCGGTCCATTTAATATCGTTTAAAGTTGCTACAGGGTCAGGCACTAACTCAATGTCAGTCATCTCTGTTTCGGCGGGAGCCTCAGGTTTTGCCTCTGGCAACTTCAATTCCAACTGGTAACGTTGCCCGAGCATGAGCTCTTGGGTCGGAATCAGTGGGTCGGTTGTTTGTTTGGAGGCACTCGCAGGTTCTGTTGGAATAAACAGAAACAAAAGCGTGAACGAGCATACCGCGGCGAGCAACACTTGGTGTCGACGTGGTAATTGTTTCACCAGCGAAGTAGCGCGCCGCGCTGCTGTCGCTGCGAGTTGTCGAGGAACTGACTTCATACTATTCCATCTAGTTAGCGCACAAATTATCTTTTATTCTGACCGCAGAATAATACGAAGTGTGCTGATTTTCCAGTTGCTTTACCATACAATGCTGCGTTTACACCAAGATTCTGTAGGTCAGGAGAAACGAGACTATGACAATGGCAGTGGCGGATGCGTTCGCAGAGTTGGCGCGAGGCACGGAAGAAATACTTCTTGCCGATGAGCTAAAAGATAAACTTTCGAGCGGTAAACCATTGGTTATTAAGGCTGGTTTCGATCCAACTGCGCCTGATTTGCACCTCGGACATACCGTCCTTATCAATAAGATGAAGGCCTTTCAGGACTTCGGTCACAAGGTCATCTTCTTAATTGGTGATTTCACCGGCATGATTGGTGATCCGACTGGAAAAAATGTCACGCGCAAGCCACTGACGCGCGAAGATGTGCTGAAAAACGCACAAACCTACAAAGAACAAGTGTTCAAAATTCTCGATCCGGCCAAAACCGAAATTCGGTTTAATTCTGAGTGGATGACCGATCTTGGTGCCGCTGGAATGATCAAATTGGCGGCACAACAAACTGTCGCGCGGATGTTAGAGCGCGATGATTTCAAAAAGCGTTATGCAGGCGGTCAACCGATTGCCATTCATGAGTTCTTGTATCCGTTAGTACAAGGGTGGGACTCTGTTGCGTTGCAAGCTGACGTCGAGTTAGGCGGGACGGATCAGCGCTTCAATCTGTTGATGGGTCGTGAGCTGCAGAAAGACGAAGGCCAACGCCCACAAACCGTCATGATGATGCCATTGCTTGAAGGCCTCGATGGCGTGCAGAAGATGTCGAAGTCGCTGGGCAACTACATTGGCATTACTGAGCCTGCTAACGATATGTTTGGCAAGGTGATGTCGGTTTCTGATGAACTCATGTGGCGTTACTATGAGTTGTTGAGCTTCCGTCCATTAGACGAGATTGCTGGCTTCAAGCAGGCAATCGCGGCAGGTGCTAATCCTCGCGATTACAAAGTCTTGCTCGCCAAAGAGCTCATTGCGCGTTTCCATGATGAAGCGGCTGCGGATGCTGCCGAGCAAGACTTTATTCAGCGCTTCAGTAAAAATGCGATTCCAGATGAAATGCCGGAATTGACACTGTCGAGTGACGACGGCTCAATGGCTATCGCAAATCTCCTCAAAGCGGCAGATTTAGTGGCGTCGACCTCAGATGCGATGCGTATGATCAAACAAGGCGCAGTCAAAATTGATGGCGAGAAAGTGGATGATACGCGACTGCTCGTAGAAGCTGGTTCAACGGCGGTTTATCAGGTCGGTAAACGCAAGTTCGCGCGAATTACACTCGCGTAAGTTAGGCAAGTAACTGCTTATTTTAGGTCGTTTCGGGTGGCAATGCTGATTGCTGCTCGAAGCGTCGCTCCGGCCAGCGCATCAAGGTTAAGTGCTCACCCCAGACACACCCTGTGTCGAGACCAATCACATCATCACGCCCAGTTTCACCCATTAATGCCGCCCAATGACCAAAGATTAATGTTTGCTCAGTAACCGGCCAGAGTTCGAACCAAGGGATAAGATGTTCCGGCTTATCACCGGCACTGGGAGCCATCTTGGCTTTCAGGTCGAGCGCACCGTCGCTGGTACAAAACCGCATCCGGGTAAACGCGTTGATGATAAAACGATAGCGCTCGGAACCAGATAGGTCATCCTGCCAACAAGCCGGAGAGTTTCCGTACATGTCACTCAGAAAGACTTCTAACTCAGCCGCGCTGGCGCTTTTTAAGAGCTCTTCAACTTCGCGGGCGTATGTTGCTGCCTGAGCCGCTGTCCACCACGGGTAGATACCAGCATGACTCATAACACAGTCGTAATCTTGACGCAGCAGAGGTTGCCGACACAGCCATTCAATTAAAGCATCGCGATCGGCGACTGATTGGTCGAGGAGCAGGGCTAATTTATCTTTGGGATTGGCCTCTCGTTGACCAAGTAGAATGGCCAATAGGTTAAGGTCGTGATTGCCCAACGTCATTTTGAAACTGTTGCCGAGTTGGCGTACCAGTTGCCAACAACCGAGTGAATCTTGGCCGCGTGCCACCAAGTCACCCACACACCACAGTTCATCGTGGCGAGGATTAAAGCTGACGCGCTCTAGCAAGCTATCGAGCTCGGCTCGACAGCCCTGAACATCGCCTACCAGATACCTTGCCATGGCGCGACCTTAGTGCAGAATATTCGGAACAGCGAGTCGGAACGACGGGATTTCGACAATAAACTGATCGCCCGTATGAGTGACCATGCCGTAATGGCCATGCATCATGCCCAGCGGTGTCGCAATCACCGTTCCACTGGTATACGTGAAGCTCTCGCCAGCCGCAATTTTAGGCTGCTGACCTACCACGCCATCACCGGCTACTCGGGTAATTTTGTGATCAGCATCCGTAATTTGCCATGACCGATTCAGGAGTTGCACTGGGTGTTCACCATTATTCGTGATGGTGATGGTATAGGCGAAAACATACTGTCCTTCGGACGGCACGGATTGGGCGTTTAGATACTGCGTTTTGACGTCAATCTCGATGTGGTTCATTCTCAAAATACCAATTTGCAAGGCGACAAAAATCCGCTACTGAGAGCGTCTCGGGACGAGCATCAGGGTCGATATCCAGCGCTCGTAATTGGTCATCAGACATAATCGACTTTAAATTATTCCGGATGGTTTTCCGGCGTTGATTAAAGGCCATCAGACAAATGGTGTGCAGAGCTTTGCGATCATGCACAGGATACGGTGACTCTTTGTATGGAACTAAACGAACCACCGCAGATTCAACTTTCGGTGGTGGTGTAAATGCATCTGGTGGTACCAAGAGCACAAATTCAACGGCACACGCTTGTTGCACACTCACACTGATCCGGCCGTAAGCCTTACTGCCATGTTCTGCAGCAAGCCGCTCGACCACTTCTTTCTGCAGCATAAAATGCATGTCTTGAATGACTTCAAGATGCTCAAGCAGGTGAAAGATCAGCGGTGTGGAAATGTTATAAGGCAAGTTCCCGAATACTCGCAACGGTTGATCGTCACGAACGAACTGGCGGAAATCGGTTTTGAGGGCATCACCACGATGCACCGCTAACTTTTTCGATAAAAACGGATGACGCTCAAGTCGGTCCGCAAGGTCGCGGTCTAGCTCGACTACCGTAAGGTGGTCAATGCGTTCACAGACCGGCTCGGTCAGTGCCGCCAAGCCGGGACCAATCTCGATGAGATGCTCACCTGGCATGGGGTTGATGGCGTCCACAATATCGTTGATGACAAAAGTATCGTGGAGGAAGTTTTGACCAAAGCGCTTTCGTGCGCGGTGGCCTAAATGCGTTTTACTCATGCATTCACCATGGCTAGGGCAGTTTCTAGCGCAACTTGGGCGCTGCCAATGTCGATAGTCGATGTTCCGGCGCGATCCAATGCGGTGCCGTGGTCGACTGAGGTGCGCACGTAGGGTAATCCTAACGTGATATTTACTGCTTGTCCGAAGCCTTTGTATTTTAGCACCGGTAAACCTTGGTCATGATACATTGCCACAACCGCATCGGCATGGTCGATGTAATGCGGTTGAAAAACCGTGTCCGCAGGCCATGGACCGCTGGCATTCATTCCTTCAGTTTGCGCTTCTTGAATCGCTGGTTCAATGACCTCGATTTCTTCTCGACCCAAGTGCCCACTTTCACCTGCATGCGGATTTAAACCGCAGACGAGAAGACGTGGCTCGGCAATGCCAAATTTGTGTTTTAAGTCGTGGTGAACAATGCGCAACACCGACAAGACCTTCGTGTGCGTAATGGCCGCCGGAACCGCTAGCAATGGCAAATGGGTGGTTACCAGTGCGACACGAAGTCCAGCAGTGGCGAGCATCATGACCACTTGTGGGACGTCTGCTTGCTGTTGAAAAAATTCAGTGTGGCCGCTAAAAGCAATGCCAGCGTCATTGATGACGCCCTTGTGCACAGGACCGGTGACGACGGCATCAAATTCACCGGTGAGACAACCTGACCCAGCCCGGGTTAAGGTGGCAACCACATAAGCGCTATTCGCACTGTTCAATTGACCAGCTTGACAGGATACTGCCATGGTCTCGGGCGCAATAGTCAGCGTTCCAGCGGCTTGGGCTTGCGGTTGTTGGTGTGCTTGGTAGGGCAAAAGACGCAACGGCAACCCGAGGGTTGCCGCACGTGATTCAAGTAGAGCAGGGTCCGCAATCACCACCAATTCGCAAGGCCACGCTTGTTGTGCCAGCATGATGATGATGTCGGGGCCGATGCCTGCCGGTTCACCCGGCGTAAACGCAATCCGCGCTATTTTCATTCACCGACCTGTTCAATATAGGCTTGGTCGCGAATTTCCTGCTGCCAATTCTCAAGTTCTTCTTGGTACTTGCGACTGAACAACATTTGATACGCACGATTCTGTTGGCTGCGTTCTGTCGCATCCTGAGTGCGGCGATCCAGAACTTCAACAATATGCCAGCCGAATTCCGATTTAAACGGTGCGCTTATTTCACCCACAGGTGCCGTTTCGACGACCCGACGGAATGCATCGGCGAAAATATTTGGCTCGTTCCAACCCAAATTACCACCATCGGCAGCTGAACCTGGATCAGCTGAATGTTCGCGAGCCAAATCAGCAAAGGTCGCTTCACCATTCATGATTTGTTGGCGATAGCCTTGCAGCATTTCTTCAGCACGTTTATCGGAAAGAATAATCGACGGTTGAATCAAAATATGACGAGCATTCACTTCCTCAACTTCGACCGACTCGATACCACGGGTATCGGCAACTTTCAAAATGTGAAAACCCACGCCACTTTTCAAAGGGCCGACTAATTCGCCTTTGCGCTTGTCACGCACAACTTCAGCAAACAAAGTTGGCATCGCGTTAATGTTCATCCAGCCTAAATCACCCCCTTCTAGGGCGGTGCTGCCAGATGATGTAGTGATAGCTGCTTCAGCAAAGTCTGCACCGTTGCGCAGGCGCTCTAAGACTTGCTCAGCACGCTCACGGGCTTCTTGGGTTTCTGCACTGCTCGCACCATCGCGAACGCCAATCAGAATGTGACTGAGGCGATATTCGACCTCTTGCTCAGACATGTCGCTTATCATTTTGGTAAGGTTATTAATCTCTTGCGGTGATACATAGACACGTTGCTGTACTGCGTTCCGCTGCACTTGCCCTGTGATCATTTCGCGGCGAACTGATTCGCGATAGTTATCCCAACTCATACCGTCACTGGCAATTTGCTCGCGCATTTGATCGATAGTCACGCCGGAGTCTTGAGCAATGCTGTTCAGAGTTGCTTGCAATTGCGCGTCACTGACTTCAATACCCATCCGTCGCGCCATCTGCAGTTGCAGTTCACGTAGCACCAAACGATCAATGGCTTGCACCCGCAACACTTCATCAGCGGGCAAGCTCATATTCTCGCGTTGAGCATTTTGCTTCACCTGGGTCAGCATTTGTTGTACTTCACTCTCCAGTACCACACCGTCATTAACGATGACGGCGACTCGATCGAGCTCTTGTGCTGACGCGGTAACACTGGTGAAGCCGATAATGGCTGCGCACAGCAGAACATAAAGTTGTTTCATGAATACTACCTAGTTACTTAAATGGAAGGGGTGGCGATAGCCAAACAGGCTTTGCTCAAGCATATCGAGCAAACTCCGGTCATCGCTGCCGAGCCCTTTTATAATAAATTGTACACTAATTCCGTTGTCGAATTCCGGCGCGTTTGCAATCGGATCGATCAGCTGTTGTTCAACATTTCGATTGATTCGGCGATACGCACTGAAGCGAACTGCCCAACAACAATCGCTGTATTGTAATGCCAATAGGGCATCATTACTGCGCTTGTTTTGCAAATCGTAATACCAATTCGACGCCATTTGCCAACGTGGCGTTAACTCAACCACGGCTTGAAAACCAAGCTGTTCAATATTGTCATCGAGAATGTTGGTCACGTTACGATGACTGAACTGAACTAGATTCATATCATCTTTGCGATATTCCAGTGCAGTCTGACTCTTCTGAGTACGATTGAGTTCCATATCGTATTGAACTGCGCTATTAAAAAACCAACTATCACTCAAACGGAACCGTGTTTCGAGTGCGATATCCGAACGATTTGTCATCACGGCGCTGCTATCATCGAACAGCTGGGTGCGACTATCCTCAAAGTAATAAATTTGCGCCAAACTAATGCGTGCAAGTTCTCTTGCTTGCGCATCAAAGATACTGCTACTAGCACCTACGGTCACTTGGTTGGCATCTGCAATTCGGTCTAGACCGGTAAAGCGACGTGCGCGAAAGAGGCCGCGATAATCGTCTTGCATGATGGTGGAGTCATAAATGCCAATGCCAGTTTGATCGCGAAAGGGTACATACAAATATTGCACCTGAGGTTGCAGGGTTTGATGATAATCGGTGCCATTCCATTCAAAGTCACGTTCGAGGTTGAGGCGTCCACGCCACCGCACCGTCGGTAAACCGCGATCAGGATTTTCTTCTCGACCATCGAATGTGTTGGCTTGTTGATCGTAGCGCGTGTACGAATAACCGACTTCCGCTAGCCAGTCGTACGCGGGGCGTTCAACCGCAAACTTAACCTGTGGCTCAAGATGGATTCGGGTCGCATAGTCACTGCTGACGTCTTGGTTACGAAAATGGCTGAGTTCTGAGAACAGTGAGTATTCAAGCCCAATGTCATCAGTAAAAGTGTAGAAACTACTCGCTTGTGGCAGCGTTCGATAAGGTGAGCGGAAATTACCGAGTAGCTCGAAATCTTCTGCACGAATGGTCACTTGCCAATCATCGGTAAGGTAGTTGGCTTGCACTTGACGATACAATTGCGCATCCGCACGACCGGCAAAATCACTGCCAATGTCATTCAGATAATCGTCGTCACTCACTCCGATGGCATTCACATAAGAGCGCCACTGCTCGCTCCACTGTTGCTCGTGCTCGACCCGCCATAAAAAGCGCGAATTATCGGTGGGTAAGCTGTCGTCTTCATTCAAATATGCGAGGTTAAATTCACCGCCACCTTGCTGGCTTAAATAGCGATATTCACCCTGCAATTGCAAACCACGCTCTGCCATGTACCGCGGCGCAAGCGTTGCGTCCATATTGGGTGCAATATTGAAGTAATAAGGTATTTCAACCTCAAAGCCGTTTTTCTGTGATGAGCGAATGGTCGGGAATAGGAAACCTGACTTACGTTCATCGGTTACCGGGAAATTAAGATATGGAACCCATAAAACGGGCACACCAAACAACTCAAACTTTGCATTCCATGCCTCACCGAACGCTTCGTTTTCGCTAATCGCAATGGTTTCAGCACTCAATTGCCAAGCGGGCTCTTCTTCGGGGCACGTCGTAAAGGTCGAGCCTTCCAGCAGTACTTCGGCAGGAGAAATCGACAAAACATCTGCTCGGCCGCGCGCGCCTGCGCCACTCATTTGATAGCGAGCACCGCTCAAATAGGCACGGTTTTCACCGGAGTTGAGACGAAAGTTTTCACTTTGAACTTGCACATACCCATCGGTAAATTGGGTGGCGCCGCTGGCATTAATATTGCCCGTTTCTTGGTTTATTTGGGCATTTTCGGTGCGTAACTGCTGCGCGCCATAATGCACTTCAACATTACCGAAATACGAAGCCAGTTGCGTTTCTGAGTCAATGTCTGCGCCGTCTGCACGCACACCAATGGCTTCAGCAGGCAGATTCTCGAATGGTTGGATCGGTTGACTCAACAGTGGCGCTGGGATGGGGCACAAGCCAGTGTAGATAGCAGGAGCTGTTGTCTCTTGAGCTGCGACTGATCCGTATGCAGTGCTGGTTAATATCAGCACAGCCAGCCAGCTTCTCTCCTGCAACCTTCTACTCATTTGTGTGCGTATCCAGAGTTGTCCTTTCTTATGTGCAGGGTATGATAAAGCAATTTATTGTCTCCTGCCAGAAAGGATCGTGTGTGGAAAATCAACGTGAAATAGAGCTGCAAGCATGGAGTGAAGCGGTTACTGGACACAGTCAAGGACGCTTGCAACCGGTTTCAGGGGATGCCAGCTTTCGACGCTACTTTCGAACGCATGACGGCATGCGCAGTGTGGTTGCTGTCGATGCACCACCACCGCAAGAATCTTTGCAACCTTTTATGGCCATAGCAGAAGCTTATGCGGACGCTGGTGTGCAGGTGCCTGAGGTGATTGCAGCCAATGCCGAACATGGTTTTATGCTGCTAACCGACTTGGGCTCGACGCTGCTACTGAGCGAACTAACTGAAGCGAATGCCCCAGGCTACTACCGCAAAGCATTGGCTGCTTTGCCGGCTATCATGCAAGTCACTGAGACCAGTGAGGGCGCGTTACCACCTTATGATGAAGCACTCTTACGACGTGAACTTGGGTTATTCTACGACTGGTTATGTGAAAAGCATTTAAATTTGACGTTCAGTGATGCTGAGCGAGACTTGTGGGATGATTTTTGCACCAAAATGGTGCAAAACGCGCTAGATCAACCTCAAGTTGGCGTCCATCGTGACTTTCATGCTCGCAATATCATGGTGCTCCCCGAACAGCAGTTGGCTTATATCGATTTCCAAGACGCGGTCAAAGGCCCCATTACCTACGATGCAGTGAGTCTATTACGCGACTGCTACGTGCGTTGGCCGACTAAAATGGTGGATGAATTGATGCAGGACTTCCGCGTAACCTTACAGTCTAAGCACTTACTGTCGATGTCGGTATCGGAATCAGAGTGGCAACGTTGGTTTGATTGGATGGGACTGCAGCGTCACACCAAAGCGGCAGGCATTTTTGCGCGCTTGTATCATCGCGATGGTAAAAAAGGCTATTTGCAGGATATCCCGCGCACGGTCAGTTATCTGCATGATGTCGCAGCGCGGTATCCAGAATTGACCGAGTATCGATTGTGGTTGCAACAGCGAGTGATGCCAGCTTTGGCGGAGCATTCTTGATGCGCGCAATGATTCTGGCCGCTGGGCGTGGTCAACGCATGCGACCATTAACCGATGACCTGCCAAAACCCCTGTTGCGGGCTGGGCGACATAGTTTAATCGAATACCACCTTTTCAAACTGGCGCAAGTAGGTGTGCGCGAGGTGGTGGTGAATCATGCGTGGCTGGGCGACAAAATTGAGAAGTACCTCGGCGATGGTTCACGCTACGGAATCAAGATTCATTACTCCCCAGAGCCAGAAGGAGGCTTGGAAACCGCGGGTGGTATTATTCGGGCGTTACCGTTGTTAGGAACTGAGCCGTTTTGGGTGATCAACGGTGATATCTATACCGATTTAGATTTTCACGCGTTACCGCAACAACTGGCCAGCGGCATTGATGCGCATTTGCTGTTGGTTGATAATCCGCCGCATCATCCGCACGGCGATTTTGCCATTCACAACGGTCTGTTGGCGGAGAGTGAAGCTGCCCAAAAGTCGTATACCTTTAGTGGTGTCGGCTTATATCGGCCACAATTTTTTTCTAAATATGCAGCCGGAGAGGAACTTTTCCTGCCGTTGCGCCCCTTACTGAATGAAGCGATGCAGCAGCAACGTATCAGCGCCTCAGTTTTTTCACAGCGTTGGGTAGATGTGGGAACACCAGAACGTCTTGCCGAGCTGAATAAGGAGTTAGGATGATTGTCGGAAAGGTTCTGGGAACCTTGTTCGGTGCCATGGTTGGAAAACTATTTGGTGCCATTATTGGGTTTATGATTGGGCATTGGTTCGACACCTCGTTGCGCAGTGCCATGCGTTCGGGACCATCAGCTCAAGGTGCGCAACACTACACCACTACCTTGTTTGGGGTGTTAGGTCATTTGGCTAAGTCCAAAGGGCGTGTAACCGAGCAAGACATCGATTACGTGTCGGCATTAATGACTCGCCTACGGTTGCAAGGTGATGCGCAAAAGCGTGCCCAAGAGGCCTTCAGTGAAGGCAAAGCCAGTGACTATCCGCTGGAAGATAAAGTACGAGCATTGCGACGTCAGTTTGCTTGGCGTCGTGACTTGTTGCAGTTCTTTATGGAACAAGTGCTCATCATTGCCATGCATGATGGCACTGTGGAGCAGTCGGAGTACGAGGTGCTTCGGCGCGTCACAGCAACGCTTGGTTTCAGTCAACAGCAGTTGGATGCGTGGCTATCCATGGCACAAGCAGGACAGCGCTTTACCGGCGGTGGTCAAGCGGGTCGATCAGCCCCTAGTTCTGCTGAGCAATTGCGGAATGCCTATGCTGTGTTGGGCGTTAGTGATAATGCCAGTGCTGCCGAAGTGAAAAAGGCTTATCGGAAATTGATGGCGAAACATCATCCAGACAAATTGGCTGCGCAAGGTCTACCGATGGAAATGCGTGAATCTGCGCAAGCTAAAGCACAAGAAATTCAAGCTGCCTACGAGCTCATCAAAAAGGAACTGGAGCGTTAAAAGCTAACCAATCGTTTCGGATTGGATGATAAAAAGCCAGTGACTCGGCATGCAGAAGTAAGCGGTCACTTGCGTGGTAAGCCTCGTCATGCGCATAGAACTTGTCACCGAGAATAGGGTGGCCAAGCCACTGCATATGCACGCGAAGTTGATGTGAGCGGCCAGTGTAAGGTTCTAGCTCGACGTCGCTGTATGGCTTGCCGAGGGTCTTCGTCGAAGCGAGAATGCGGTAATTGGTTGTCGCTGGCTTGCCCAGCACAGGGTCAACCATTTGCCGCGGTCGGTTAGGCCAGTCGCAGCGCAGCGGGATAGTTACCGAACCCGATTCCGCAGGCAAATCTCCCCACACTCGCGCTCGATACGCCTTCTTCACCGAGCGCCGTTCAAATTGTCGTTGCAAGTGCGCTTGGGCAGGTTTGGTCAAAGCAAAGACCAACAGCCCTGATGTGGCCATATCCAGACGATGCACAATACGAATAGTCGGCAGTACGTAATGGAGTCTGGACCATAACGAATCATAATGTTCTTTCGCTTTGCCGGGCACGCTCAGCAATCCACTCGGCTTATTCACCACCACAATCGCATCATCCTGGTAGAGGATTTCTAAGTAAGGCGTTTGTGGTGGAGAATAGGCCACTAATGTCATGTGGGAATATTCACAATTACACGCGCAGTGTCGAGCTGCAGCAGTGGCTGCTGCAGTGCTGCCAGCAATTCGGTTTTACGTTTCACTACGGCATCAAGCTCGTCGTCACGAATCATCGGATTCCGTGTTTGGAGTTGCTGCAAACGAGCCAGCTGTTGGCTCAGCACCGTCTCAATGTGTTGTTGCGTTTTTTCAATCAGAGGTTGCTGCAGTGCTTCGGCTGGCGCTACGGCATTGACCATCGCTTGCTGTAACGCTGGGCGTAATTGTTTGATGATCATCCGTGCTTGCTTCTTATCCATAAACTGCAATTGCTTATCGAGCGAAGGTGCCGGGACTTTCTGGCTCAAGTCGCGGCCTTGGCTATCGAGCAGTACACGGATGGCTTGACGTGGATAGAACTCTTGTACTGCCAGTTCACGTGGCGCCACGGCGCGGCTACTGAAGGTAAGTTCTAAGAACCAAGTGCCCGCAGGTAGGGCGCGATTTTGTAGCATTGCAACACAAGTACTGCCAAATGCATCTTCGGTGAGGAGTTCGAGCGCTTGTTGAACATGGGGGTGATCCCAGCTCAGCAAAATGACGTCTTCGTGCGCCAACGCATAGTTCCGCGAGAAGGTTACCGTGATGCCTTCTTCAGGCAAGTCGGCAAGCGGTGTGCGCAATTGATCGGTGGGACGCAACCAACCGCTGTCGGCATTGAGTTCATCGTAATCCACACCGAATCGCGCCCAAAACTCTTGCATGAATGCTTCTAACTGGTTGTCCTCGGTGAAGGTTTCAATTCGCTCCACAAGCGCTTGCGCAAGCTGTGGTCGAAACGCGTTGAGCTCTTGTAACCGATCACGACCCTGTGCGACTTCAGCACGTAATGCTTCTGCTTTATCTTCCGTTGCCAATGCTAATTGCTCAACCGCCATCGCATCGAGAGGCTGTTGTTCGGTTAGCTCACGAACCGATTCTACAAAGGTTTCATACAGCGCATCACCTACTGCATTCGGTGCAGTAAACGCGTTCATGGCGTCGTACCAACGGAACCACACTTCGCTGGCACCATCCATCACATAAGGCACATGCACTTGAACAGGATGTTGTTGACCAATGCGGTCCAAGCGTCCGATGCGTTGTTCCAACAAATCCGGGTGCTCCGGTAAATCAAATAGAATCAAATGATGTGCGAATTGGAAATTACGGCCTTCACTACCAATCTCCGAACAGATTAACAACTGACAACCGTCCTCTGGACTGGCAAAAAATGCGGCGGCGCGGTCACGCTCAAGCACACTGAGGCCTTCATGGAAGACCGCGGCATGCAATCCAAACCGAATCCGCAACTGCTCAGCCAGATCCAGTGCTCCGGCGGTACTTTTACAAATCAGAATAAACTTATCCGGCCGATGTTGTTTCAGCAGTTGCTGCAACCAGTCAATTGCTGCCGCTTCGTCGTCCAACTCATGTGGAACCAGATGACGCTCAGGAAAACCACCGACATGAGCACGCGCGTTGCGGAACATCACACGACCAGTGCCATGCATATCCAGCAACTCATCCAGTAACGCCTGGCGACTCGCAGGGTCAGACAATACATCCGTTGACAGTGAACGTTGCAGAAACTCCGCGAGCGCGTCAGTTTGTGTCGCGTTTAGTGGGTTGGTGTCACCCGCAGCGTCTGCAAGCGCACCAACGAGCGGTGCTAATTCATGATAGCGTTGCTGCTCGGCAACAAAGGCCTGGTGGTCGTAAAAGCGCTCTGGATCCAGCAATTGCAACCGCGCAAAATGCGCTTCAGCACCAGCTTGCTCTGGGGTCGCTGTGAGCAGCAGAACCCCAGCGGTTACTTGGCAAAGTTCGCGCATCAACGCAAATTGCGGCTGTTCTGGGTGTAATTGATGCGCTTCATCAAACACCAACAAATCCCAGTTTACTGCGGTCAGTTGAGGCCCCCAGGTGGGGTGCCGTAATAAGGACTGCGGAATGAGGACCAATTGTTCAGAGGCAAAGACATCGCCACCATCCAGAGCAGCTTGTTCGCAGCGTTCTTCGTCAAAAAGGCTAAAGCGCAATGCAAACCGGCGTTGCAGTTCGATGATCCACTGATGCGTCAGGGAGTCTGGCACAATCACAATGATTCGTTGGGAGCGACCACTTAATAAACGGCGCTGCATAATATAGCCCGCTTCAATGGTCTTCCCGAGTCCCACTTCATCAGCAAGCATCACCCGTGGCTGATAGCGATCAGCCAATTGGTTCGCAATATACAATTGGTGCGGGAGTAGATTCACTCTGGCACCCAATAAACCCGCTACTTGTGATTGCTGCCAAGCCTGCAAATGCTGCTGCGCTTGTTGCCGCAACCGATACATATCCAAGCGATCGGTTTTACCTGCCAGCAGGCGGGTCATCGGGTGATTCACCGCAACCTGAGCAGACAACTGAGGTTCAGGGACTCGCACAGACTCTTGAGTGTCTTCGCGCACACCAATATAGGTATTGATGCCATGTTGCTGAGTCACTTCGATAACACGAAAGTACCAGCCGTCAGCATGCTGGCCTTGTTCATCGGCAAGCAACTGGTAGCGAGCCAGTGGCGCTTCCGCAGCAGCGTAGTGGCGCACCTCATCCGTAGCGGGAAATAAGATCGTCAGCATGCGCCCAGACACTTGGGTAATGAGGCCCAAGCCTTGTTCAGTCTCGGTTTCGCTTAACCATCGTTGGCCCACCGAATACGGGGTTGCTGTATCGCTCATTAACTTACCTTTTGCTGCTGTCGAATAAATTCAGGGCGCGCATGATACCAAAAAGCTAGCGAGAAAAACGAGGTCACGAACTGTGGTCTAAAAATTTTGCAAAAAAACTTAAATCTTCACACCTTTTTCATAAAATCTGCGCTAGTCTTAATTGTGTAAGGCACGTGAAAATAATTATAGAAGAACACTGCTGCTTGAGGTTACGCATGACAGAAAAACACTCCAAGTACTATCTGCTCGACACGAATATCCTCCTTCACGAACCGCTCGCTTTCCTGAATTTCGAAGAACACAACGTCATCATACCCATGGTTGTCTTGGAAGAACTCGACAACATCAAAGACCGCAATAAAGATGTCAGTCGCGAAGCTCGAGTCGCCATTCGTTCACTGGAGGATGCGCTAAAAGATGCCACTCCAGAACAAATTCTTGAAGGTGTGCCGTTAAGTAACATGCAGGGTGCCCATCACGCGCAGGGTACGCTGGCTATCTTCCCAGATTACGCCCTGAAGCAAACCGAAGCGGTGCTCAATTTATCCGAGAACGACCACCGCATTATTCAGTCGGCATTGGAACTACAGAAGAAATTTAAAGACAGCAAAGTAGTGTTGGTCACTAAAGACATCAACATGCGGTTGAAGGCGAAGGGGGCTGGGGTCAAGTATGTTGAAGATTACCGTACTGACCAGCTGATTGACGATATTCGCTATTTGTCGAAAGGTTTTGTCGAAATTGAGGGTGATTTTTGGGCCAAAGTAGGCGATGTCGAGAGCGCGCAGGAAGGCCGTGAGACCTTTCATGAGGTCGACCGAACGATTCTCCCCAGCGCATTTCGCAATCAGTATGTGATTGATGAAAGCGAAACCTTTGCCGCCAAAGTCGTTTCTTATGACAACGAAGTTGTGCGCTTACATGACCTCGGCTATGACCGTATGATGTCTTACAAAGCCTGGGGCATTCAGCCGAAGAATATCTATCAAGCCATGGCGATGAATGCACTGTTGGATCCCACCATTGATTTGGTTATTTTGACCGGACCTGCGGGTAGTGGGAAAACGTTGCTGGCACTCGCTGCAGCCCTAGAAATGGTGGTGGAGCAAGGTATTTATGAAAAGATCATTGTCACGCGGAACACGCCGGAGATTGCCGAATCGATTGGTTACTTGCCCGGCACTGAAGAGGAGAAGATGGCGCCTTGGTTAGCGGCCATCACCGACTCCCTAGAAGTATTGCATAAACATGATGAAAGCATGGAGTCGAGCATGAATTACATCATGAACAAAGCGAACATCCAGCTGAAGTCACTGAACTTTATGCGCGGCCGCAGTATTCAGAATGCCATCGTCATTTTGGATGAGTCGCAGAACTTAACAGCGTCACAGCTGAAGACGATTATTACCCGCTGCGGTACTGGAACCAAAATCATCTGCTCCGGTAACCTCGCGCAAATCGACAGTTACTATTTAACGGCAGTCACCTCGGGTTTGACCTACATTGTTGAGCGCTTCAAGGACTATCCAGGCAGTGCGACTGTGAATCTCAATGGTGTGGTGCGTAGTAATCTGGCCCAATATGCGGAAGAAAATCTCTAGAGCTGCCTACCTAAGATTCAGCAGAGGATAGGTAATCTTGCAGGATAAGTTGGGCAGCGGCGCTGTCCACCTTACCTTTACTCAACTGTTTATAGCCGCCGCTGGCAAACAACTCCTCGCGCGCCGCAACAGTGGTGAGTCGTTCATCTTGTAAATCAACAGGCAAACCAAAGCGGCCGTGAAGCCGATTCGCAAACTTGCGTGCGAGATCAGTCAACGGCTGCTCAGTTCCATCCATGTTTAGCGGTAAACCGACCACCAATCGCTGGGGTTGCCATTCGTGGAAAATCTTTTCGACAGCAGACCATTCGGGTTGACCATCTTTGGCACGTAAAGCTGCTAAAGGCTGCGCGCTGCCAGTGATGGTTTGTCCCACAGCAACACCAATGCTATGAGTCCCGAAATCAAATCCTATAATGACACTCATCTGTTTTTAAGCATGCCCAACATCGGGTCCTAGTTGCCAAACATCAATACCGAGCCGTGCCGCGGCTTTTTGCCAGCGCTCACGAACCGGGGTATTAAACAAAATATCCGGATCGGCTGGAATGGTTAACCAACTATTCTCCGCCAATTCCTGCTCTAATTGTCCAGCATCCCAACCGGCGTAACCGAGGGTCAGAATAAATTTTTCGGGAGGCGTACCTTGCCCCATCGACTCAAGAATGTCTTTTGAGGTGGTGATCATGAAATCATCACTGAGTCGGAGTGAGCTGCGCCAATGGTCTACCGGTGCATGCAAGACAAAGCCGCGGTCACGAGCCAACGGACCTCCGGCATACACGGGAAGATCCAGCGTTTTCGAGGCGTCCGGCACAACAATTTCAAGTTGCTTGAGGAGGCCACCGACGGTGAGGTCGACGGGTTGATTCACCACTAAACCCATCGCGCCATCTTCGTTGTGCTCACAAATATAGGTGACCGAACGTTGAAAAAACGGGTCATCCAAAGTGGGCATCGCAATCAAAAAGTGATTCTGTAGGCTCGACAGTGTTTCCATAGGTTCAATTACAACTCTTTAGTCTGTGTTAGCGCAAAGCTTCAATGGCTTCGAACAGCTTGGCGGCAATATTAATATCGTAGGCGCCTTCAATTTCACGCATGCAGGTTGGGCTGGTAACGTTAATTTCAGTAATGCGATCACCAATCACATCCAATCCGACAAGTAGTAAACCACGTCGTTTCAGTTCCGGACCTACTGCGCGGGCCAACGCCCAGTCGCTCTCGCTTAAAGGCTGTGGCCGGCCACTACCGCCGGCGGCCAAGTTACCACGCGTTTCACCAGCCGAGGGAACGCGAGCTAAGGAATATGGCATCGCCTCACCGTTGATAATCAGAATACGCTTATCGCCATCTTTAATTTCTGGCATGTAACGCTGCACCATACAATAGCGATTACCGTGGTCGGTCAAGGTTTCGATAATCACACCAAGGTTTTGACCATCGTTGCCGACGCGGAAAATTGAGGCGCCACCCATACCATCCAGCGGCTTGAGGATAATATCTTTGTGTTCCTGATGGAACGCCCGAATCTGCTCCGCGCGCCGCGTGACAATAGTTGGTGGCGTGTGCTCGGAAAACCACGCGGTAAATAGTTTTTCATTACAATCACGCAAGCTTTGCGGCTTGTTCACGACCAAAGTGCCGCGTTGCTCAGCCAGTTCGAGCATATAAGTAGCATAGACATACTCAGTGTCGAACGGTGGATCTTTACGCATCATGATGACGTCAAAGTCAGCCAACGAACAATCTATGGTGTCACCAAACTGATAGAAGTTCTCAGCTTGATCTTTCACGGTAACAGGCTTGGCGCGAGCCATAGGTTCACCGAGGACAATCGATAGGTCCTGCATTTCGAGGTAAAAAACTTCGTAGCCACGCGCCTGCGCTTCCAGCAGCAGTCGAAAGCTAGTGTCTTTGTACGTTTTGACACTGGCCATGGGGTCCATAATCATCGCTAACTTCATAATCACCTCATCGAACAAATTAGAGTGAATAGTGAATGGTGAACAGTGAAACGAAACTCCACCGGTGGGCCTTCTGTTCACTGTTCACCGTTGACTATTCACCAGTCTTTTAGGCTAAGTCGCCGAACTGGTACTGCAGTACGCTCAGTGCTGCTAATGCTGCGGTTTCCGTGCGCAACACCCGTGGTCCCAGCTTGACTGGAATAAACTCATGTGCGGCGGTGAGCGCAACTTCGTCTTCAGTAAAGCCGCCTTCGGGGCCAATCACCAGCTGTACTTTTTGATCAACCAATTCCATTTCTCGCAACGCTCGCTGAGCATAAGGATCTAACGTCAAGCGTAATGCTGGTTCCAAGTCCGCAAACCAAGTCGCTAGCGTCACTGGATGATGCACGATAGGTACACGGGTGCGCCCTGATTGCTCGCAGGCGGCAATGACGATTTTCTGCCATTGCTGCACTTTTTTCTCGAGCCGTTCACCACTTAATTTGACGCCACAGCGCTCGGTAAACAAGGGGGTAATGCTGGATACACCCAGTTCTACCGATTTCTGCAGCACAAAGTCCATCCGATCCCCTCGTGAGATCGCTTGACCGAGATGCACAGCAACCGGTGATTCATTCGCAACCAACTGCTGGTCAGTGACTTCAACGGTGACCGATTTTTTCGTCACGGTCGTAATGACTGCAGAATATAAATGGCCGTCGCCGGTAAATAATTGCAGCGCGTCGCCGACTTGCATGCGCAGAACTCGACCAACATGGTTGGCAGCATCATCAGACAGCGTATACTGAGTCGCAATAGTCAGTGGCTGTTCGGCTGGATGATAAATTCGCGGAATTCGCATGCTCGTTCTTTCAGTCGGTCATTGGTTAACTGCATAGTAACATCACCTGAGTCTGCCGTGCTAATAGCCAATCGTTAAAAGCTAGTCACTTATCGTATTTATAAAATCGTCACTTACATGAGGAGATACAGGTCGATGTCGAGACTCTTATTATTGTCGAGCATTGTTGTCAGCGGATTGACAGTGAGTGCCAGCGTTCAGGCGGAAGATCAACACAGCTTTGCTGAACTGGATCGCGTGAGTACCCCGCACTTAGAACTCGATTTAACCGTGAACTTTGCCGAAAAACAGTTGGAAGGAACCGCGACCTATCAATTGGCTCGCCATGCCGACGCAAACACTTTGGTGTTGGATACGAGTGACCTGACGATTCAGAAAACCGAGCTGTGGCTCAATGGGCAGTGGCAAGAAACTGCACACACGCTGGCGGAACCGTTCGAAAGTTTGGGGCAGAAGTTGACCATTGATGTTGGCGCGGATAGCACAAAGGTGCGTATTCATTATGAAACTGCACCCACAGCGAGCGGGCTGCAGTGGTTGACGCCAGAACAGACCGCAGGGAAAAAACATCCCTTTATGTTCAGCCAATCACAACCGATTCATGCACGTAGTTGGATCCCGATTCAAGATACGCCAGCGCTACGACTTACTTACGACGCAACCATTCGCACACCGGATCAATTACGCGCGGTCATGAGTGCCAACAACGCGCTGACCGCCGACCGCACGGATACCTATGAGTTGTCCATGCCACAACCGATTCCGCCGTACCTCATTGCCATTGCGGTCGGTGACCTCGAAGTCAAAGCCATCAGTGACAATGTAGCTGTCTTCGCCGAATCGTATATTATTGATGATGCTGCGTGGGAATGGGCGGATACGCCCAAAATGATTGAAGTGACCGAGGCCATGTACGGTCCGTATCGTTGGGATCGTTATGACCTCTTAGTACTGCCACCGAGCTTTCCTTTCGGCGGCATGGAGAATCCGCGCTTGAGCTTCATTACGCCAACTGTGGTATCCGGTGATCGCAGCCTGATTAATTTGATTGCGCACGAGCTGGCGCATTCTTGGTCCGGCAACTTAGTCACCAATGCCAGCTGGCGCGATTTGTGGATCAACGAAGGCTTCACCAGTTACGTTGAAAACCGCATCATGGAAGCTATTTACGGCGAGCGTCGCGCGCAAATGGAACTGGCGCTGGGCTATCAAGACTTGCTGGGTGATCTCGAAACGTTGGCACCTGCAGATACTGTCATGAATATCGATCTAGGCACTCGCCATCCAGACGACGTATTCTCGCAAATCCCGTATGTGAAAGGACAATTGTTCCTCGTGTATTTGGAGGAGAAGTTTGGTCGTGAGGTGTTTGATGCATTCCTAAGAGACTACTTTGATGCGTTTGCGTTTCAAAGCATCTCCACCGAACAATTCAAAAACTATTTGCAGCAAAACTTGCTCGCGAAGAATCCTGGCGTGGTGAGTATGGCTAAAGTCGAAGAGTGGATTCATGGTCAAGGCCTGCCGGAGGATGCACCGAGCCCGACTTCTGATGCGTTTGAACAAGCCGAGAAGCAAATGATGGTGTGGTTGAAAGGCGGTCAGCTCCAAACCGCTGAGTGGACAACCCATGAATGGCTGCACTTTATCAATAATTTGCCACTCGATATTTCGGCCGTGAATTTAGCGAGACTGGATCGCGAATATAATCTCACCAACAGCGAAAATGCAGAAATTGCGCACGCTTGGTTAAAGCTGTCTATCATTAAAAAATATGAACCAGCGCGAGAGCGTTTGCGTAGCTACCTGTTATCCATTGGTCGGAATAAGTTAGTGGCGCCTCTGTATCGCGAGTTGGCTCGTACTCCAGATAATCTGAAATGGGCTCGCGAAGTCTATCAAGAGGCACGCTCTGGCTATCACCCACTGACCCAATCGGTCAATGAAGCAATTTTATATCAAGAAGGGGATGAATAATGGCAAAAGCAATTGGATACGCCGCTCAAGCAGCAGACAAGCCGTTGAGTTATTTTGAGTTTGAACGTCGTGAGCCTAAGGCTGATGATGTTGAAATCGAGATTGCTTATTGTGGTGTGTGTCACTCTGACTTACATCAAGCTCGCGATGAGTGGGGCGGTACCGTCTTCCCTTGTCTACCTGGTCATGAAATTGTCGGCACGGTTACGCGTGTTGGTAACGACGTCACGAAATACAAAGTTGGCGACAAAGTCGGTGTGGGCTGTATGGTTGATTCATGCGGTACCTGTATCAGCTGTGAGCAAGGCCATGAACAATATTGTGAAAATGGCTTCGTAGCCACGTACAACGGCGAAGACAAGCATTTGGGTGGTGCCACTTATGGCGGCTACTCAAACCGTGTTGTCGTGCGCGAAGATTTCGTACTGAAAATTGCTGATGATCAAGATCTCGCGGCAGTATCTCCGCTGTTATGTGCGGGTATCACTACCTATTCACCACTGCATCATTGGGGCGTCACCAAAGGTCACAAAGTTGGTGTGGTTGGGCTCGGCGGATTGGGTCACATGGCAGTGAAAATTGCCAAAGCTATGGGTGCTGAAGTGGTATTATTTACCACATCGCCTGGCAAAGTTGATGATGCGAAACGCCTCGGTGCGGACCATGTCGTTATTTCAAAAGATGAAGACCAAATGAAGGCATGGCGCAATCGCTTAGACTTCATATTGAATACCGTAGCGGCACCACATGATCTTGATGCGTACATGGAATTATTGCGCTTAGACGGCACTATGACTCTGGTTGGTGTGCCGGCGTCGCCACATCCATCACCGAGTGTTGCGAACCTCATTTTCAAACGTCGGTCACTGGCTGGCTCATTGATTGGTGGTATTCGCGAAACGCAGGACATGTTGGACTTCTGTGCCAAGCATAACATCACGTCTGATATCGAAATGATTGATATCGATGAAATTAATGACGCTTATGAGCGGATGCTGAAAAGTGATGTGAAGTATCGATTTGTGATTGATATGAAATCACTGAAACAGCAATAAAGACTTTTAGACGTCTAAAACTAGAAATGTGGGCGTAGTTTGCGTACACTACGCCCACTTTTTATTCTCAAGTTATTCCTTGAATCAATACAGGTACTCTTTGCATGGCACGCCACTTATTCACCTCTGAATCTGTTTCTGAAGGGCATCCCGATAAAATTGCGGATCAGATTTCTGATGCTGTCCTTGATGCAATTCTCACACAAGACCCGCGCGCTCGCGTGGCCTGTGAGACCTACGTAAAAACGGGCATGGTTTTGGTCGGTGGCGAAGTATCCACCAATGCTTGGGTCGATATCGAAGAGATAGCGCGGAACACCGTTCGTGAAATTGGTTACGTGCATTCCGATATGGGCTTTGATGGCGCCTCTTGTGCGGTATTGAATGCCATTGGTAAGCAATCGCCAGATATCAATCAAGGCGTGGACCGCGCACATCCGGAAGAACAAGGTGCGGGTGACCAAGGGTTAATGTTTGGCTACGCATCCAATGAAACGGATGTGCTGATGCCAGCACCGATAACTTATGCGCACCGACTCGTGCAGCGCCAAGCTGAAGTGCGTAAAGACGGCACGTTGCCGTGGTTGCGTCCCGATGCGAAAAGTCAGCTGACGTTTGTGTACGAAGACGGCAAGCCAGTTGGCATTGATACCGTGGTGCTGTCGACGCAACACCAAGAATCGATCAGCCAAAAAGATCTGCGTGAAGCCGTTATCGAGACTATTTTGAAGCCTGTGCTGCCGGCTGAATGGTTCCCGCAAGATAGTAAAAAGATTCATATCAACCCAACCGGTAAATTTGTGATCGGTGGCCCTATGGGTGATTGTGGTTTAACCGGCCGTAAAATTATCGTCGATACCTACGGCGGCATGGCGCGTCACGGTGGTGGTGCATTCTCAGGTAAAGACCCATCGAAGGTGGACCGCAGTGCCGCTTACGCAGCGCGTTATGTAGCGAAAAACTTGGTGGCTGCAGGTCTGGCAGAGCGCTGTGAAATTCAAGTGTCGTATGCCATTGGTGTTGCAGAGCCAACCTCAATTAGCATCGAAACCTTCGGTACCTCAGCGTACGAAGAAGAGCGTTTGATTGCGTTAGTGCGTAAGCACTTTGATTTGCGCCCATATGGCTTAATCAAAATGCTCGACCTTGAACGCCCAATCTATCAGGCTACGGCTGCCTATGGTCACTTTGGTCGGAACGAGTTTCCATGGGAACAAACCGACAAAGCTGAGGCGCTTCGAGCTGACATCTAATTTGCTTACAAGCCCCGAATTGTGGAGAATACGCGCACACAATCCGCAAATTCAATTTACCGCAAATTCGGGGTTTGGTTATGACAGCTGTATGCACTGATCGGAAAATTTTAGCCAACGCAATTCGTGCTTTGAGCATGGATGCGGTTCAACAGGCTAATTCAGGCCATCCTGGCGCACCCATGGGGATGGCAGACATTGCCGAAGTGCTCTGGCGCGACTACCTCAAACATAACCCTGCAAACCCTTCTTGGGCAGACCGTGACCGTTTTGTGTTGTCGAACGGCCATGGCTCCATGCTGATCTATTCCTTGTTGCATTTGACAGGCTACGACCTCCCGATTGAAGAGTTGAAGAACTTCCGTCAATTGCACTCGAAAACCCCTGGTCATCCTGAATACGGTTATGCACCTGGTATTGAGACCACTACTGGTCCTCTCGGACAGGGCGTGACCAATGCTGTAGGTATGGCTTTAGCGGAGAAAGTTTTAGCGGCGCAGTTTAATCGTGATGGTCATGACATCGTTGACCACTACACCTACACGTTTTTAGGTGATGGTTGTTTGATGGAAGGTATTTCTCACGAGGCTTGCTCATTAGCAGGCACACTCGGCTTAGGCAAACTGATTGCCTTTTACGACGACAACGGCATCTCCATTGATGGTGAAGTAGAAGGTTGGTTCACCGATGACACCGCCAAGCGTTTTGAATCCTATGGTTGGCAGGTGATTCCAGCGGTCGACGGTCACAACAGTGCCGAAGTGAAAGCAGCCATTGAGGCAGCACGCGTTGAGACTGGTAAGCCGACTCTAATTATTTGT
Source organism: Pseudidiomarina aestuarii (assembly GCF_048263735.1). Taxonomy (GTDB): domain Bacteria; phylum Pseudomonadota; class Gammaproteobacteria; order Enterobacterales; family Alteromonadaceae; genus Pseudidiomarina; species Pseudidiomarina aestuarii_B. Next base: position 58,935 of record NZ_JBLXDX010000007.1, read on the forward strand.
AAAACCATTATCGGTTTTGGTGCACCCAACAAACAAGGTTCAGAGAGCTGTCACGGCGCGCCACTCGGCGCTGACGAAATTGCCGCAGCACGTGAGCAACTGAATTGGACGCATGCCGCATTCGAAGTTCCAGAAGATATCTACGGCGGTTGGTCAGCGGCAGTAAGTGGCGAGCAAGCCGAAGCAGCATGGAATACGCGTTTTGCTGCGTATCAAGAATCGCACCCAGCTTTAGCCGCCGAATTCACGCGCCGCATGGCTGGTGATTTGCCAGCTAATTTTGAGCAGCAAGCTCAAGCCTACATTGCCAAACTGCAAGCCGAGCCGGCAGACATCGCGAGTCGTAAAGCCTCACAAAATGCATTGAACAGCTACGGTCCGTTATTGCCAGAATTACTCGGCGGTTCAGCTGACCTTGCAGGCTCTAACCTGACCATTTGGAGCGGTAGCAAAGGTATTAGCGCAGACGATGCGAGCGGTAACTACGTCTATTACGGCGTGCGCGAATTCGGCATGTCCGCCATCATGAATGGTGTTGCATTGCATGGCGGGTTAGTGCCGTACGGTGCGACCTTCCTGATGTTTATGGAGTATGCTCGCAACGCAGTGCGGATGGCAGCGTTGATGAAACAGCGCAGTATTTTTGTCTACACCCATGACTCTATTGGTTTGGGTGAAGACGGTCCGACGCACCAACCGGTTGAGCAAACCGCTAGTTTGCGCATGACGCCAAACATGAGTACCTGGCGTCCGTGTGACCAAGTGGAGTCAGCTGTGGCGTGGAAGGCAGCTTTGCAACGCAAGCATGGACCATCGGCGTTAATTTTCAGTCGCCAGAACCTCGCGCAACAGCCGCGCACTGATGCCCAGTTGAAGGACATCGCCCGTGGCGGTTATATCCTGCTAGATAGCATGGTTGAAGGTAAAGGCACGCCGGATTTGATTTTCATCGCAACGGGTTCAGAAGTGGCGATTACTATGGCTGCCGCTAAGACACTGCAAGCGCAAGGTCATGCCGTGCGCGTTGTATCCATGCCATCGACAGACGTGTTCGAAGCGCAGCCAGTGGCTTACCGCCAAGCAGTATTGCCACCTCAGGTAACCAAACGTGTTGCGGTAGAAGCGGGCATTGCTGACTACTGGTACAAGTATGTTGGTTTGCAAGGCCGCGTGGTGGGTATGGCAACCTTCGGTGAGTCTGCTCCTGCCGGTGATTTGTTCAAACATTTTGGTTTTACTCCAGAGAACATTGTCTCTGTTGCGCGTGAGTTACTAGACGCATGATGAACCGTCGCGCTCGTATTGCTATCAATGGCTTTGGCCGTATCGGACGCAGCGTCGTTCGAGCCCTCTACGAGCGTGGCTATCGTGACTCCATGGAAATTGTCGCGATTAATGAGCTGGCGCCAGTTGGCGCAATGGCGCATTTGCTCAAATATGATTCGAGCCATGGCCGGTTCATGCACCCGGTTACCACGCCGAGCGAGCACCGTTTGCAGATTGGCTCCGACTTAATCCGAATTTCCGCTGATAGCGAGATTGTGGATCTTGACTGGCGTGAACTGGAGCTCGATGCGGTACTCGATTGCACCGGAGTTCATGGGAATCATGTAGATGGCGAGCACTATCTTGAACTGGGTATTCCGAAAGTGCTGTTTTCGCATCCAGGCGATCCTGACGTCGACTTCACTGCTATTTTCGGCGTGAATACCGACCAACTAACGCCGGCGCATCGCATTGTCTCGAACGGCTCCTGTACCACCAACTGTATCGTGCCGGTCATCAAAGTATTGGACGAAGCTTTTGGGATTGATAGTGGTGCAATCACTACGATTCACGCAGCGATGCACGACCAACAAGTGATTGATGCCTATCATCAAGATCCACGCCTAGCACGAGCGGCGAGTCGTTCCATTATTCCAGTGGATACACGGCTGGCGCGAGGCATTGAACGTATCATGCCAAAATTCGCGGGGCGTTTTGAGGCGATTCAAGTGCGGGTGCCGACGACCAATGTAACCGCGATGGATTTGAGTGTGACTGTGAATACCGAAGTCAGTATCGACAAAGTAAACGCAGTGCTCGCTGCGGCTGCCCGCGGACCGCTCTCACGTGTGTTGGGGTATGTCGATGAGCCACTGGTGTCGATCGATTTTAACCATGACCCACGCTCGAGTATTGTGGATGCCACTCAAACTCGCGTGGCTGATAAGCGACTGATTAAAGTTTTATGTTGGTGCGATAACGAGTGGGGTTTTGCGAATCGCATGCTCGATACCGTTGACGCACTGATTCAATCTCAATAATGACCTGACGAGGACTGCCGATGTCAACTGCTGTGATTACAATGGACGATCTTGACTTAGATGGCCTGCGAGTGCTCATTCGCGAAGATTTAAACGTGCCGGTCGAACAGGGTAAAGTCACCTCAGATGCACGACTCAAAGCAGCCATCCCTACCATTCAAAAAGCCTTAGATAAAGGCGCGAAAGTCATGGTTATGTCCCATTTGGGCCGTCCAGAAGAGGGCGTCTATGCTGCGGAGTTTTCCTTGCAGCCGGTGGTTGATTACTTGAATGACGCTTTGGCTGTGCCGGTACGTTTGGCGACAGACTATCTGAACGGCGTAGATGTGGCTGCAGGCGAAGTGGTGGTTTTTGAAAACGTTCGCTTCAACCCAGGTGAAAAGAAGAATGACGATACGTTAGCGCAGCAATTAGCTGCCCTCTGCGATGTATTCGTCATGGACGCGTTTGGCACGGCGCATCGTGCTCAAGCCTCTACCCATGGTGTCGCGAAGTATGCCGAAGTAGCTTGCGCAGGGCCGCTACTAGCTGCTGAATTGGATGCTTTGGGCAAAGCGCTCGCAAACCCAGCGCGTCCGCTAGTTGCGATTGTCGGTGGGTCAAAAGTTTCGACTAAATTGACCGTACTGGATTCATTGTCGACCGTTGTCGATCAGTTGATTGTCGGTGGTGGTATCGCCAACACCTTTATCAAAGCTGCTGGCCATGAAGTCGGCAAATCATTGTGTGAAGATGATTTAGTGCCGGAAGCACAGCGCTTGGTTGCGGCGGCTACGGCGAAAGGTGCGTCGATTCCAGTACCTACGGACGTAGTTACTGGCAAAGTGTTCAGCGCTGATACACCGGCAGAAACGAAAGCCGTTGATGCGGTAGCAGCCGACGATATGATTTTCGATATCGGTCCTGATACCGCTGCAGCATTTGCGGAACTCATCGCGAAGGCGGGTACCATTGTTTGGAATGGTCCTGTAGGCGTATTTGAGTTTGACCAGTTTGGACAGGGCACTCGTGCGCTTGCCGACGCTATTGCCAACAGCAATGCGTTCAGTATTGCCGGAGGTGGCGACACCCTCGCAGCCATTGATAAGTATGGCATCGCTGATAAAATCAGTTATATTTCCACCGGTGGTGGTGCCTTCTTAGAGTTTCTCGAAGGCAAACAATTACCCGCAGTCGCGATTCTGGAAGAACGCGCGCTCAACGGCTAAACAGCCGAACATAACGAAGGAGACGAATTCTCATGGCATTGATTTCATTGCGTCAAATGCTCGACCATGCAGCAGAGCATGGTTACGGTGTTCCAGCTTTTAACGTCAACAACTTAGAGCAAATGCGCGCCATTATGGAAGCTGCGGATGCGACCGACAGCCCCGTAATCGTGCAAGCCTCAGCAGGCGCACGAAGCTATGCTGGTGCACCGTTTTTGCGTCATTTGATCTTAGCTGCCATTGAAGAATGGCCGCATATCCCGGTGGTAATGCATCAAGATCACGGTACTTCGCCAGCCGTCTGCCAACGTTCGATTCAACTGGGCTTTAGCTCAGTCATGATGGACGGCTCGCTGCGTGAAGATGGTAAAACTCCTGCCGACTATGACTACAACGTTCATGTAACCAAGACCACAGTTGCTATGGCGCATGCGTGTGGTGTATCGGTAGAAGGTGAGTTGGGTTGTTTAGGCTCTCTCGAAACCGGTGAAGCAGGTGAAGAAGATGGTATTGGTGCAGAAGGTAAACTCTCACACGACCAGCTCTTAACGGATCCGGAAGAAGCAGCAGACTTTGTCCGTGCGACCAATGTTGATGCGTTAGCGATTGCGTGTGGTACCTCTCATGGTGCCTATAAGTTCTCTCGGCCACCAACGGGCGATATTCTTGCGATTGATCGAATCAAAGAAATTCACCGTCGTATTCCGAATACCCATTTGGTTATGCATGGCTCATCTTCTGTGCCACAAGAATGGTTGAAGGTCATTAATGAGTTTGGTGGTGAAATGCCGGAAACTTATGGTGTACCTGTTGAGCAAATCGTCGAAGGCATTAAGTTTGGTGTGCGTAAAGTAAACATCGATACCGACTTGCGCTTAGCATCAACTGGTGCCATTCGACGTCATTTAGCGCAGAACACCAGCAACTTCGATCCACGTAAATTCCTGAAAGCCTCAACCGACGCTATGTACGAAATTTGTAAAGCGCGCTACGAAGCCTTTGGTTGCGCGGGACAAGCGAGCAAAATTAAGGCACTTTCGCTGGAAGAAATGTTCAAACGCTATGAAAAGGGCGAATTAAACGCTCAAGTGAAATAGTAGAGGGTTAAAATTGCGTAAAGTGCGCGTTATACTGCGCTTTACGCAATAGAACAAAGGAAGAGCGAGGTGACCGTGAAGTTTTCTAAATTTGTAATCACAACAGGATTGTTGGTCGGTGGACTCGCGCTACCTGCACAAGCATCTATTTTTATGTATGACGATGCAAGTGACCTCAAAGTAGATGAGCAAAAAGATTGGGCAGCCAGTGCTGAACTTGGTTTGCTGTTTACCTCGGGGAATACCAAAACCGAAACGTTTAAAACCAAACTGAACGCATCGCGGGATTATGAGAATTGGCGGCATAAAGCGGTCGTTGATTATTATCGCTCCGAACAGGAAGACCAATCCACGGGTGATGCGATTGTAACCGGTGATAAATTCTTTATCTCAGCGCAGTCGAACTACAAGTTCTCGCCAGAAGCGCGCTCGTCGCTATTTGTGTTTGGCTCGTATGAAGAAGATCGCTTTAGTGGTTACGATTATCAAGGAACCGTAGCGGTCGGTTACGGTGCTCGCTATCGTTATAGCCCAACGTTATATGCTGACTACGAAGCGGGTCCAGGTTACTCCATTAATAAACCTATCGTGAATGGTGTTATCCAAGACCAAGAAAGCAGTGCAATTTTGCGTTTGGCAGGCAACGTAGTGTGGGACATCACGAAAACTTCCAAACTCAACGCATTAGCGGCATCAGAAATTGGTGAAGAGAATACGAAATCACGAGCAGAGCTCTCGATTTCAGCAAACATCAATAGCCGACTGGCATTGAAGTTTTCGGTTGCTGGAACGCACAACTCGAACCTTGAAGATCAGTCCTTAGAGAAGCTCGATACTGAAACAGCGGTAACGCTGGTTTATAGCTTCTGATCTGATTTCACGCTCCTATTTAAAAGCTGGCTTATGCCAGCTTTTTTTATATCATTTGTATAAGACATTCCTCGCCAGACACACTTGCTTACGTTTCGTCGCATATCTGAAATATTGGTCATAAAATAGTTGACATCAGCGCTTCATTATCATTTTATAACCTTGGTTGTTCTCCCTAAATGACCAACGCTTGGCGGGTACACGCTCAAGTTGTCTAGGCAACTAGTACCCGTAGAATACATAAATATAATAAGTTGTTATTACAATCCAAGGATCTCCCATGAAAGCAAACAGACTCGCAAAATCTGTTCGCATCGCATTGGCATTCGGCGCTAGTTCAACACTATTGTTGTCTGGTGCCGCTTTTGCGCAAGCGGAAGACGAACAGGAAGAAGAAGAAGCTGAACGCGCCGAACGAATCACAGTTGTTGGTTCGCGTATCCGTACCGACGGCCTTGACAGCGCTACGCCTATTGAAATCATCAGTGCTGAGCTCGCTACCGAACAAGGTTTGAGCACACTGGGTGAATTACTCCGTACGACTACCATCGCAGCTGGTTCTGACCAGTTGATTTCTGCTTACTCGGTTGGCTTCGTAACCGCTGGTGGTGCTGGTAACGAATCGATCTCAATGCGTGGCTTAGGTGCGAACCGTACCCTCGTATTGTTGAACGGCCGTCGCGCTGGACCTGCCGGTACTCGTGGTCAGGTTGCTGCATACGACATGAACTCGCTGCCAGTAGCAGCTATTGAGCGTGTTGAAATCTTAAAAGATGGTGCATCATCACTGTATGGTTCTGACGCGGTTGCTGGTGTAATCAACATCATCACCAAAAAAGGCGACGACGCCAGCGTGAATTTCAGCGGCAGCAAGCCAATGGATAGCGGTGGTGAGACTTATCGCTTGAACGGTACTTACGGTGAGTCATTTGATAACGGTTCATACCGTATCGTTCTCGACCATAACGTGAACACTGGTTTGCAGCGTTCTGATCGTGACTACTTTGCTTGTAACGAACGTTATTTCTTTGATCCTGAGTCAGGTGAACGAGCAGACCCAATCGATCCACGTACCGGCGAATTCCATTGTAATGGTACGGGTTACGGTTTGTACCGTGGCTTCGGCGGCGGTCGTTTGTTGTTTGATGAGACCGGTTACGGCTTCCCACAAGCGGGCACCGACGCTTATGACGATGATTTCGTTAATGGTGCACCAGCGGGTTGGTATTGGGCTGGTTGGGATAAAGAATCAGATGGTTGGTTGAATGGCCAGCATCCGTTCTTTAGAACTCAATCGATGATTCCTGAGACCAGTACTACAGCTGCATTTATCCAAGGTGACTATGACTTGGGTGATAGCATGTCGCTGTACGGCGAATTCCTGCACAGCAGCCGCGAAACTGAAATTTACAGTGCTCGTCAGTTCTGGACTGCCGATATTGGATACGTTCCATTAAGCTTAGCGGAAGGTTGGTCTGGTTCTGAATTAGTGCTGCCAGTAGCCATCACTGATCACTACGGCAACACTACTACTGTTGATTACACCCGTGGCGTGATTGGCCTTGAAGGTTCAATCGGCTTCTGGAATTGGGATATGTCTTACCAGCGTTCATACAACAAAGGTGAGTATGCTCAGAAAGTCATTTTACGTGACTCAATGATCATGGCGCAGTTGAACCTCATTGGCGCAGGTCCATGTGAAGGCGAGCAATCACCTTTATCGGGTCGTGACTGTGTGCCGGTTGATTGGTTCTCTTGGGATCACATGAACGGTAACCCCGGTGCCGACGTTAAAGCCTTCTTGTTTGGCGATGAAGTAGGTAACACTATCTACAAGCAAGATACTTTTGATGCATACATCACTGGCGACATCCTTGACTTACCATCAGGCCCATTAGCGACTGCGGTTGGTGTTTACTATCAAACGGATGAGCTCAAAGATACCCCAGGGGTTGAAACTCTGCGTGGTAACTCATGGGGCTTGAGTGGCGCAGGTATTACTGCAGGTAAATCGAAAACTAAAGCAGTGTACGGTGAGCTTTCAGCACCAGTACTTCGTGACTTACCTTTCGTAGAAGCCTTAGATGTGACTGGTTCTGCACGTTGGACCGATGTTGATGCCTACGGTAGCGACACCACGTTTAAAGTTAGCATGAACTGGTCAATTGGTGGTGGTTTACGTGCTCGTGCATCACGCGGTACTTCTTTCCGTGCACCAGCTTTGTTTGAACTCTACCTTGATAACCAAACTGGTTTCTTAGGTCAGAATATCGATCCATGTATTAACTGGGTAGAATCTGAAAACCCATTAATCCGTGAAAACTGTGCGGCTGCAGGCGTTCCTGAGTCATACATCGCAGGTATCGGTAGTTCAATGACTGCTGTGACTGGTGGTGGTGCAGGTCAGTTGCAAGCTGAAACGTCAGTGTCTGAAGGTTTCGGTTTCATTTGGGAAAGCCCAGAGCGTATGTGGGCAGCGTCAGTAGATTACTACAAAGTAACTATTGATGACCAAGTGTCTAACGTTGGCGGTTCAAACGTACTGAACTTGTGTTATACCTCAGAGAACTTCGAAAATGAGCCATTCTGTGACCAAATCACACGTCGTGATGGTACAGACGGTGACTATGGTATCGATACCGTTCGTGGCGGTTATGTGAACGTTGCGCAGCAGTTGGTTCGCGGTGTTGACATCGTGACTACGTTCAACGCGGAAACGCCAATTGGTCAGTTACGTTCAACCTTGAACCACACTATCCAGATCGAGCGGGTATTCCAGCAGTTCCCAGATAGCGACCCAATCTCCTACATTGGCCGGATCAGCAACCCGAAACATATCGGTACGTTGAACACCAGCCTAATGACGAATGATTGGACGTTCACTTGGAACGCTCGTTACGTAGATAAAACGTCGAACTACTACTTGTACACCAATGGTAACGAGTTGCAGTATCGCGGTGAAACTGTGAACTTTATTGCAGATACACCTACCTATGTAATTCATGCTTTGTCAGCACAGACGCGTTTGTTTGATGGTTTAGACGTGACCTTCGGTCTCGCTAACATCTTCGACAAAGAGCCGCCTAAAGCTGGTCCTTCTGCGGTAGCAGTAGCGGGTAACACCATCTACGCTTCACAGTATGACTACTATGGCCGTCGTGCATTCGTGAATTTGTCTTATCAGTTCTAAGCCCTTGAACAAAAGACAAAAACTAAAAACCCGCGGCTTGCCGCGGGTTTTTTTATACATGTCGATATAACAAATACATGGTTTTGTCCGAATATAGTTGTTTTTTGTCAGAAAACTCACCTATAGTTTATCTTTACGTAAAATTAACGAAAATATTCTCATGGAGGAGCTTATGCCTCGCCTTTCTGAGCAACTCAGACTGCCCGCAATTACCTGTGCTTTAGTAGCACTGTTCTCGTCGACTGCAATAGCGCAGACCGTAAATGACTATCAATCAGCATCGCTTCCCGCAGGTCTTGAGTTTACCGGAACTGTTACAGGCGGTGTGCGTGATGGTGACTTTGATGGTGACGGGGATGCTGATTTCATATCAACAGCGTCTGGGGGCGGAGCCATCACGTTCTATCGGAACAATGGCGATGGGACTTTTAGCATAAACCCAACTCCCAATCCTTTTGTCAATTTCACGAGTTCCGGCGTAAATACTTTTATTGCTAGCTCAGCGTTAACATCAGTTTTTGACTACGATAATGATGGTGATCTAGATATTTGGCACCGTCAACTGAATGGTATTGATACGCTCCTAGAAAATGTAAATGGCGTGTATCAGAGTGTTGCACTTCCAGCAGGTCTAGAGTTCACTTACGCGTTTGGCTCGGGTGCGGTTTTAATGGCCGATTTCGACGGTGACGGTGATGTAGATTTTAGCGGTATTGAGACCTCTTCAGGGCCAGCTTGGTTTTTACGTAATAATGGTAACGGAACATTTACCACTAATCCGAGTGTCGGTAATCCTTTTGCAAATTTTGTGTCTTCGATTCCATCAGGGTATACACCGAACATTAGTGCAACCGCAGCCGATTTTGATGGGGATGGTGACATTGATGTCTGGCAACGCATTGGTGGCGACGGAAATGACTTATATTTGAGAAATGATTCAGGGACTCTGGTTGTTGGAACGCTACCAACAGGGCTGGAATACATTCCAACAACCACGGCTTTGTTATATGCGGGAGATTTTGACGGCGATGGTGATTTAGATACAGCGAGCCAAGATGCGATTGGTGGCGCTATTAGTTATCGTCAAAATAATGGTAATGGAACCTTTACTTTAAATCCGGCTAACAACCCATTTTCTGCGTTTTCAAGTTCGACACCAGCGAATACAGCTTTTAACCTAAGCGGCAGTTTTGCGGATATCGATGATGATGGTGATTTGGATATTTGGATTCGACGTGGTGGTAGCGAAGCAGATATTTATCTTCAAAATACTGTAAATCCGGTCCGAGTTTTATCAACAACGCCCAGTAGCGGCGCTACTGGCGTAGATAATGATACTACTATTACACTTTCGTTATCTCGTTCAATTAATCCTTGGTCGGGTAACGTATATATACGCAGATATGACGACGATACAATTGTTGAGACGATAAACGCGAACGACCTAGGGTTAACGTTTGGCGCCAATTCGTTGACGATTAACCGTTCCGTCACTCTTGCTGATAACACGAGATACTACGTTTCATTCGATAGAACTTTTGCTACTGATAGCGAAAACTATATTTTAGGGAAGCTTGATAATATCAGCAAAGTTCGTGTTCCTTTCACAGATAAAGAATTTTTGAATTTTACGACGGGAACATCGAACACAGCACCGACAATCACCAATCCGATTGCTGACAACTTTTCCGTGGGTGAAGATTCAGGGAACTCGACGTTTACACTCGCCAATAGATTCACGGACGCTGAGACTGATGCGTCTAGCCTGGTATACAGTGTCGAGGCCAACAACAACACAACGCTGGTCGGTGCGTCGATAGACAACAATACGGATGTGTTGACGTTAAGTTATGCTGCGAATGCATCGGGCTCTGCCACGATTACGATTCGCGCCACCGATGCAGGTGGTCTATTCGTTGAAGATACCTTTACGGTTACCGTCCTCGCTGTGAATGACGCGCCAACAGACCTTGCGCTGAGCAATGCAACGGTGAACCAATCTGGTGGCGCTAATGCTGTGGTGGGCACGTTGAGTACCACGGATAGTGATGATGTAAATCATACTTATACCTTGGTCAGTGGCACCGGCAGTACTGATAACGCATCGTTTAATATCAGTGGAACATCATTACGTGCCAACGATGCCAGTGCTATCTCCAATGGCAGTTACAGTGTGCGAGTTCGCACCACTGATGCCGGTGGATTGAATTATGAAGAGGCGTTCAGTATCACGGTTGTGGATGACATTCCGACGAATTTTGAGAATGGCACTCCGACCATTAGCGAACTAACTCAGACGAGTTTCAGAGTTACTGGTGATTTCGACGCATTTGCGAACTTTTATATTGGCGTGACATTAGATGGAGCAGGAAGTGTCACTGCGAATGATATTTTCCAGGAAGCGGCATTTTCTGGTGGGCCAGAGCGTCTATTGTTTGCTGATATTCCTTCAACCTCGTCTGAGCCGTTCATAACGTCACGTGTTGTTACCGGTCTCGAGCGCGGAACAGCTTACGACGTTTATTTATATGTAAATGATGGCCAGAGCAATACCAGCAACGTCACGAAACTTGATGTTACAACATTGAGTGTCGATTCTGACGGTAACCTGACGGCCGGACCGAGTTATAGCTTTTCGCTGGCTTCAACGGTGGATACTGTCGGTGAAGCGGTCGATGTCTTTGGCTTTACTCTCAGCGACGGCGGCACGGCGGATGGCCTTGCTATGCAAGTATCGCAAGTGGTCGTTAACGTCAGCGGCACCTCAACGGATGCGCAGCGTGGACAGATGACCTGGCGTTTGAATGGTCCTGATGCAGCAAATGTGGTGGGCGTGTACAACGCAGGTTCGGATACGGTGACCTTCTCGGGCTTGAGTATCAGCGTTGCTGATGGCGCCAATGAAGATTACACCATTAATGCCTATTTCAATGACAACTCCGGTATTACGGACAATGCAACCGCAGTCCTCAGTATTGATGGGGATACAGATGTAACCACCAGTAGCAGCGGTACGCGGATGGGTACGACG
>NZ_JBLXDX010000008.1:0-65329 GCF_048263735.1 Pseudidiomarina aestuarii
TGCAGTTCGTGGCATCCATTGAAAATTGAACAGCTCAATTCATTCCTCGAGTGGTTCTAATAATGGGGGCCTGTCAATTAACAGCTCAATTCATTCCTCGAGTGGTTCTAATAATGGGGGCCTGTCACATCCCATGGTTCATCATTTGCATTCCCTTCTGCATTGACTTCATGTGTTCTTCCATTAGTTTTTTACGTTTCTTGGGATCGGATTCGCTTTTTATTTTTTCCATAGCTTCGCGCATTTCTTGCATGTGCTCATTCATTGATGTCATTTTTTCATGATGCATCATTCCACTCATTGAACCTGTTTTATCATCGCCATGTTTATGCTGAGCATCAGCAAAGACAGGAGAGGCCATTAAAGCTGTGATAGTTAAAGCTGAAAGTACTTTTTTCATTCTATTACCCTCTTGATTATGACCAAATTGTATTGGTTTCATTAATTTGACGTTATTTCACTATAGTTAAATCTTGGAACCCACGCTGACGTAGATCCCATATAACGGCAGTATTCATCGCCGAATTCTTCAATGCCTTCGATGAAATTGAATTTCATTGAATCTAGCGGAAAACTTTTAAAATTCTCATTGTGACCTGGACGTTTTAAGCCATTTAACCAGCAACGATTTTTCCCCGATACATTTGCATCTGGCAATGAAAGTCATACTCTCCGGGTTCCAGTGCTGGTATTTGAATTGGCTTTAATTTGTCAAAAGGCAACGTTTCACTGATTTCCAGGTCAGGGATAAGCAGAGTTTCAGAGCAAGGCGATTGATCCTTCCGCAGAAACCTGAGTTCAACCGGCTTACCTTCAGGTACGTTTATTCTCGAAGGCGAGTAGGTGCCGTTTTCGACGGCAATCACCCAATCACCTTCTCCCAGCTTCATCTGCTTGGGCGTGTAAAGCCAAAACCACCAGACGATCAGTGCGATCAGAGCGATACCAGCAATATTAATAAATAACATATTTATTCTCCTGAATGCGCCAATGATAAAAGGTGCATTAATGTTTCTTGGCTTTGAAAAAGCGTAACCGGTTAGCGTTGCTCACTACCGTAAGCGAAGAAAAAGCCATTGCTGCACCTGCAATAACCGGACTCAACAGCATTCCAAAAAATGGATACAGAACGCCTGCGGCAAAAGGAATACCTGCTACGTTGTAAATAAAAGCACCAAATAAGTTTTGTTTAATGTTGCTCAGTGTGGCCTTGCTCACCGCGACCGCATCGGCAAGCCCGTGCAACGACCCGCGCATCAATGTAATATCAGCACTTTCAATAGCGACGTCCGTTCCCGTGCCAATCGCGAAGCCTACATTGGCAATAGCTAGTGCTGGCGCATCATTAATACCATCTCCCGTCATGCCAACGATTTCGCCTTCCATCTGCAGCTCCTGAACCTTTTTTGATTTTTCTTCCGGCAGAACTTCAGCGAAAAATTCTTTAATTCCTACTTTTTCAGCAACTGCTTCTGCTGTCGCGCGATTATCACCAGTAAGCATCACTACTCGCACACCGTTATCTTGCAAACGTTTAATGGCGGCTACGGAGTCGTCTTTTATCGGGTCGGCAACTGCAATAATTGCAGCTAACTCATTATCAACGGCAAAGTACATAGGCGTCTTAGCTTCAGCAGCTAAGCCTTGGGCTTTTTCAACAAAGTTACCGAGCTCAACTTGACGTTCACGCAACAGCTTTTCATTACCGAAAAGGAGGGACTTCCCGTCAACTTCTGCCTCCACGCCATGACCAGCGATGGCGTTGAAGTTCGAGACCTTACTTGTCTTAATCCCTCTTTCCCTGGCTGACTCAACTATCGCCTGTGCTAGCGGATGTTCAGAGCCAGACTCAAGTGTCGCTGCAAGTTGCAGTACGGTTTGCTCATCGTACTCACTCGCTACTAATACGTCGGTGACTTTAGGAGAACCAAGTGTAATGGTGCCCGTTTTATCCAGGATCATAGCCGATACTTTCGACGCTGTTTGCAATGCTTCGCCATTGCGAATCAGCACACCTGCCTCTGCGGCTTTTCCTACACCCACCATTACCGACATAGGCGTCGCCAGGCCTAATGCGCAAGGGCAAGCAATAATCAAGACAGTGGTCGCTGATACCACAGCAAAGGCCAGTGCCGGCTCAGGCCCAAAGTTAAGCCAAGCTAGAGCACTGATAACAGCGATAATCATAACGACTGGCACAAAGTAAGCTGAAATAATATCGGCAAGACGACCGATTGGGGGCTTAGAGTTTTGCGCCCGTTTCACCATGTTAATAATTTGAGCAAGTGCTGTATCTTTTCCGACTCTTGTCGCTTGAAACAAAAAGGAACCACTTTTATTTATCGTGCCCGCCACAACGTCATCACCAACTGATTTTTCCACGGGCATGGGTTCACCCGTTAGCATAGATTCATCAACGGTGGTACTTCCCTCTATAACTTTTCCATCAACAGGGATTTTTTCTCCGGGACGAACACGTACTACGTCCTCCTCGAGTACGTCTTCGATAGCGATATCCAATTGTTTATCGTCACGAATCACCCTTGCGGTTTTCGCCTGCAAACCAATGAGACGTTTTATGGCTTCGGACGTGCGCCCACGAGCTTTCAGTTCAAGTGCCAGCCCCAAATTGATCAAACCGATAATCATTGCGGTCGCTTCAAAGTATACGTGACGCGCCATTTCCGGAACCAGGTGCGGAACCAATACAACCACCATGGAATACAACCAGGCGGTACCAGTACCAAGTGCGATCAGCGTATCCATATTAGCGGAATGATTTTTCAAAGATTGCCAGGCACCGACGAAGAAGTGTTTGCCCGAAAAGTAAAGTACACCTAACGTTAGAATACCTACGACTAACCATGTCACACGCTCTGTGGCAGTGGTCACCGTCATTTCACCAACAAAAAGGCTATAAATCATGAGAGGTACACCTAACGACAGCGCAACGGTCATCTCCCGCATCAGCCGCTTGTAATAAGCCCAGTCGGCTTGCTCTTTTTCTGCCAACGCATCACCGTCACTTTCGGACGTGGCTACTTTAGCGCTATACCCCGCCCTCTCTACTGCTTTCACTAAAGCGCTCGGATTTGCTGTTCCAGTCACACTGACCGTTCGCTGGGCAAAGTTCATCTCTGCATTTTCCACGCCGGATACAGACTTTAATGCATTTTCGATTTTGCCAACACAACTCGCGCAACCGGCTCCCTCGATAATGAGTTCCTCAATGGAACGACTACGAACGTCCTCAGTTTTTACACCCATACCAGTGCTCCTTATTGACGGGAAACGAGCCAAGCAACAGCTATTTCCCGCAAAGTACCAACGATAAAACCGTCACTCACTACATATCCGAAAATCGATGCGCAGTTTGCACCATTCGTTTAATTTCATTTTCTTCAACGTTCTTTACCGTTTCTAGCAGCTCTTTTGCGCTATCTATATCAACACGGGAATATAGGTGTTCATACAGTTCTATGACTTGCTCATGATGGTTTACAACCTTCTCCATAATGTGATCGGTATCTAACTCTTTAAAAGGCGAATCGCAGTGCCCATGCTCAACGATGGGATGTTTCCCAATATAGTCATAACACCAAGTGTCTAATGCATTTAGGTTGGCTGTATTCAAAAAACCTTCAACCATTCGCTCTAAGCTAGCTTCATGACCCGACACGTAGCTTAGAATCATCCGAGCTCGTTCATCTTGGTTTTGTTTAGAGCAGTGAGTCACACACTCCTTCAGGTTTTTGTGGAAATCAACGGTCCAACTCAGTACATCTTTGATTGTTTCTATTTGCATTTTTTACTCCTTACCTATAATTAATTGTTACTTTCGTTTGCTTTTGATACGTGGCGGGCTTCTGTGGCAACTCCACGGTGTATGCTCTGCATTATCTTTAATATTTTGATCAATAAATTTGTAGTATTCCTCTTTCAAGTGAGTCCACCAGCCACTATTTATTTCAACACCAAATATTCCGAGCTTTTCCTCTATCATAGTCAGATCGACTTTAGAGGCATCATAAGCGACCGATAACAAGTTCTGGTCAGAGTCGTAGGCAACGCTATCAAGACCAACCAAGCGATCGATTTCGTTAATCGCTTCGCGAACTTTTTTCACACTCTCAGTGTTTAGCTTTAACGTGCGATTGACTAAGTTAATTTCCCGCACTCCGGCTCTATGATCGTTAGTTGACATCAGTACTGTCCTATTTATTAAAACTACCAATATGCTTCAGTCGACGTTGCCGCGATATTAACGTTGTAACGAGAGTTCTTTATCAGTCGCTGCTCGTTTGTCGTGAACCCAAAGCAATTCATCTATTGGCGAGATACAGACTAAGCCCTCGTTAGATACCCCGGTATAGGCCGCTTCAACTACCAAAAACGCAACGTCACGCGCGTCATCACTGTTCACATAAACTTCGAGCTGTACGTGATCAACTAAGTGATCATCGTTATAACTATCTAAGTAATAGCCTCGACCTCGAACAGGAAACAATGTAAAGCCGCTAACGCCACACCCAACCAGAGTCTCCTCCACTGCGTCTTGCCGAAGTTGATCAAAAATAGCGGTGATTTTAGATAGGTTCATATATTCTCCTACAAGCCTTAAGTCACTTAACTTAAGAGCTCTATCTAGCATGATTAAATTTCGAAAAAAGTTTTAATTGAAATTCAGCAGGAGCTATTTCGGAGGATAAAAAGTATCAAAAGACATTTGCTTAACATTCCCTTCATATGAAAGAGGATGCTGCAAGTAACCAATTGACTTTATTGGCAAATTGAACGGAATTAATACTAAAGGTGAGCTTGCAGAGTTGCACTCCGCATCCATTAAACATGTATCAGCAGAGTCAGTTAAACAATAACAGCACGTTTTACTGGCAGGTTGTTCGTCGTCATCACAATGAATGTTGCTTTTTCTCTCGTTTGCAACATCTGCCTGATTAACGTTGATTACGTGCTCTGCGCTGGAGGCAGTATTATGGACAGGAGCAGCTGGGAAGGATAGTTGAATCACTATTCCTAGCATAAGCACAACTAAAAATTTTGTTTGAGCCATATGTGTGTCCCCAATCCCGAATTTTAACTTAGCATACTTGTTAGCGCACATCATTGATCAAGATCAATGATGTGCAGCTCCTAACCCTAATAACCGATCTTATACACACTTGATCTTCTGCCCACGCCACAAGTAGTAAACAGCAGGTAATACGAGCAAGGTTAAGATAACAGCGCTGATCATTCCTCCAACCATTGGCGCCGCTATTCTACTAACCACCTCAGTCCCAGTCCCTGTACTAAACATTATAGGCAATAAACCAGCAATTGTAGAAACGGCCGTCATCATGACGGGGCGAACACGAAGTCCAGCCCCTTCCATTACGGCAAGAGAGAGACCGTCTTTCGTTAATGCTTTACCATGCTCTAACTGACTTTTTTCATATTCATTATAGGACTGGTTTAAGTAAGTCAGCATTAGTATTCCTATTTCTACAGTGACACCGGCTAGAGCTATAAAACCAACCGCTACAGCAACTGAGAAATTATAATCTAAAAGATACATTAGCCAGATTGCCCCCACCAATGCGAGAGGCAAAGTTCCCAATATAATGGCTATTTCTGTAACGTTTCGAAAGTTCATATATAAAAGAACGATAATAATCGCGAGCGTTAACGGAATCACGTAAGTCAGTTTTTCCTTTGCCCTTTCCATATATTCGTACTGCCCGGACCAGGTAACTGAATACCCTGCTGGCAACTCGAGTTCTTGTTCTACAACCTTCATTGCTTTTTCAACATAAGTGCCGACATCAACTCCCTCAATGTCGACAAAAGTCCAGCCATTAAGTCTTGCGTTTTCGCTTTTAATTGCCGGCGGTCCAAGTTCAACGTAGACATCAGCCACATCCGCCAAACTAATACGCTGCCCGTTTGGCGTAACTAAAGGTAGCTTCTTTAATTCTTCCGGCGAATCACGGTAATCTTGAGGGTAGCGCAAGTTTATTGGGTAACGTTCAAGCCCTTCAATGGTCTCTGAAACATTCATTCCGCCAATAGCCGTGGCAACAACCTGCTGAACATCCTCAATGTTCAAGCCATAACGTGCAGCCTGCTCTCTTTTTATGTCGACTTTGACATAGCGTCCACCAGCCACTCGCTCTGAATAAACAGAAGCCGTACCATCGACATCATCAAGTATCGTTTCAAGCTGCTGACCGATCTTCTGAATTTCATTAAGATCAGCTCCGGCAACTTTTATACCTACCGGCGTTTTGATACCTGTCGATAACATATCAATGCGAGTTTTAATGGGGTAAACCCACGCATTGGTCAGCCCCGGAAACTTTACAAGCGCATCCAGTTCTTTTTTCAACTTCTCAGTGGTCATACCGTCTCTCCACTGATCTTTCGGTTTCAGTTGAATAAAGGTTTCAATCATCGTTAGGGGTGCCGGATCAGTGGCGGTATCCGCTCGACCAATTTTGCCAAAAACCGTCTTCACTTCCGGTACCGTTTTTATGAGCTTGTCGGTTTGCTGCAACAGCTCCCTTGCTTTACCAATTGATAATCCGGGATAGGTAGTGGGCATATACATCAAATCGCCCTCATCCAAATCTGGAATAAATTCACTACCAATTTTGTCAATCGGCCAGACACCAACGGCCAGGATAACAAGCGCTCCGACAACTGCTGTCTTGGGGTATTTCAAAATGCCTTTTAAAAGCGGTTTATACCCGGCGATCAATAACCGATTAAGCGGGTTTTTCCCCTCAGGTGTTACCTTTCCTCTGATAAAAAATCCCATCAACACGGGGATAACGGTAATCGCTAAGGCTGCACTGGCTGCCATTGCGTAAGTTTTCGTGAAAGCAAGCGGAGAAAACATCCGCCCTTCCTGGGCTTCTAAGGTAAATACCGGCATAAAGCTGACGGTAATAATGAGCAAGCTAAAGAAAAGAGCAGGGCCCACCTCTGAAGCAGAGGCGGCAACCACCCGCCAGCGGTTCTCTGCTGTCAGTGGCGTTTTTTCCATATGCTTATGCATATTTTCAATCATGACGATGGCACCATCGAGCATAGCGCCAATAGCGATTGCGATCCCTCCAAGTGACATAATATTCGCGTTAATTCCTTGCCAATACATGACAATAAACGCGGTTAAAATACCCAAAGGCAAGCTGATAACGGCAACCAGCGAGGAGCGGACATGGAAGAGAAATACCACACAGATAAACGCGACAATAGCGAGTTCTTCTACTACACTTTTCCAGAGACTTTCCACGGCATCCGAGATAAGCCCCGAACGATCATAGACAGTGACTATATCGACACCTTCTGGTAGCCCAGACTTTAATTCTTCCAACTTTTGTTTAACGCCATCAATCGTTTTTTGGGCATTTTCTCCGAAACGCATTACCACAATACCACCCACGGCTTCTCCCTCACCGTTGAGTTCGGCGATACCGCGTCTCATTTGGGGGCCCACACCCACATCAGCAACGTCTTTAAGCAATAATGGCGTGCCATTTTCATCAACGCCAAGCGGGATACTCTCTAAGTCTGACACACCATCAATATAGCCTGAGGCCCGGACCATATACTCAGCTTCCGCCATTTCAACCACCGACGCCCCCACTTCCTGATTACCTCGCTGGATAGCATTTTGTATGTGAGCAAGAGGAATATCGAATGCGCGCAGCTTCTCCGGATCCACTTTCACCTGGTACTGCTTTACCATCCCGCCGAGGGCGGCAACTTCCGAAACCCCCTCGACCGTTTGCAGTTCATACTTTAAAAACCAATCCTGCATACTGCGTAACTCACTCAAATTGTGGTTACCCGTACGATCAACCAAGGCATACAAATACACCCAACCAACCCCTGTTGCATCAGGGCCTAATTGCGGTCTTGCATTAGAAGGCAGTGTCGGAGCAACCTGAGACAAATATTCCAGTACTCGCGAACGCGCCCAGTAAGCGTCTGTATCTTCGTCAAAAATGACATACACATAGGAGTCGCCGAAAAACGAATATCCACGGACGGTTTTAGCGCCGGGGACAGACAGCATAGCGGTTGTTAATGGATAGGTTACTTGATCTTCTACCACCTGCGGCGCTTGACCCGGATAGCTGGTTTTAATGATCACCTGGACATCCGACAAGTCCGGCAGTGCGTCTACGGGCGTATTCTTAACCGCAAAAGCACCAACACCCACGAGGATTAATGTCGCCAGAAGAACGAAAAAACGGTTACTCACTGACCATCGAATGACTGACTTAATCATGGTTATGCTCCTGCTCTGTCACTTGTTTTTGCTCAGGAATATGAATCGATGTGAGCTGGTACTGTTGCTTCCCGACTTGCGTTATTTCCGCATGCAAGGATAACCCCGTGCTAAGCTGAGAAAGTTCAACATCCGAAGCAACATCGAAGTCCATCGTCATTGCAGGCCAGTCCCATTCAGAAATCTCACCGTGCTCCAGCGTAACCATCGAGTGCTGAGGCATAACATTTTTAACGGTTGCTTCAACCCAGACAGCTTGAGCTGCTGCGTCACTTGACATACTGCCATGGCTCTCGTTATCAGCATCAGTGTCATGTTGCATGCGCTTAAAGTCAGAGGATTTACTGGACTCAGAATCAATCAAAAACTGAGCTGAAGTAACGATGTCATCACCTGCCATAAGACCCGATAAAATTTCAACTCGCGAGCTCCCTAACCGCCCAACGTCAACATTAACTGTTTTAAATTTCCCATCACCCAGTGCCAGTACAACTCGGTTCGAACCACCCATTCGGATAAGCGCTTCTTTAGGGATGATTAAGTTTTTGTCGCCTAAACCAGCCTTAATGTTAAGATTCGCAAACATGCCCGGTTTTAAAAAACCATCTGGGTTGTCGAAGTGAATTCGAACTTGTCCCGTCCGAGTTTTAGGGTTAAGTGACGGATAGACATAATCAACCTTTCCTTGCCACTCTTTACCTGGAGCATACTCAAGGTTCATTTGAACGTCATTGCCTACCTCAACCTGGTTCAATTGCCGCTCAAAGACTTCTGCAATAACCCAAATTTTATCCAGTTGAGCAATGGTCATTAAATTCATACTCGGCGTTACAAACGCACCTTCACGCACAGTCAGTCTATCCAATACCCCGGACTGCTTTGCTTTTACCGTGATTGTTTTCTGAATTTTACGAGTTTCTTTTAACTTTTTAATCTCAGATTCAGAGACTTGCAGAGCTCTTAAGCGTTCTTCAGCGGCATCAATTAGCACCTGATTACCTCTTTGCGAGGCCAATACAAGCTCCTCTTGCGCATTAACCATTTCAGGAGAGTAAATACTGTATAAAGGCTCGCCGGCTTTAACCGAGTTACCAACCGCTTTTACGAAAAGCTTCTCAATCCAGCCTTCAACACGAGGACTTACTGTTAATACTCGGTCCTCATCAAACTGAACATAGCCAACTGTTTCGATATCTAGGTTGAGTCTCGAGGACGTGACGGTTGCAGTTGTAACCCCAAGGTTATTAATAACGTCGGGATCAATTCTCACCGTACCAGGTGAACTCTCTTCTGCATCATCGCCATAGTAAGGAATAAGGTCCATCCCCATTGGAGACTTTCCTGGTTTGTCTCGACGATAATTGGGATCCATCGGAGCCACCCAATATAACGGCTCTTTTTCTGCATTGCCCGATGAACGATCAGACACTTCAGTCGATTGCATTACATAGCCAATAGCGCCAGCGCCAACTGCAAAGCCTACAGCTAAACTTATAAGAGATTTGGTGACTGTTTTCATTTTACACTCCTGAAAGTAATAAGTAGTTTGCTTCGGCAATCAATTTTTGGCGGTTGATGGCGATTGCTAATGCATCAATTTTTGCGTCGATTTCCGCAATCTGTGACCGTACCGCCTCGGCAAAGTCGCCATCATCATTGTTGTAGGCAGTCAATGCGGCTTCAGACTGGGCGGACATTTGTGGAAGTAGCTCTTCGTGATATAGGGCAGCACGTTCATTCAAACGGTTCAGTTGTAAAAACGTACTGCGTAAATTGGCTATTAACTGCCTGGCAACCAATAACTTCTCAGTTTTTTTTGCTTCCGTTTTAAACTTTGCTGAGCGTACCTGCTTATCCTGTTTGTTATCAGTAAATAAAGGGACATCGAACGTAACCCCGACTGACAGCAAGTCGGCACGGTCATTGCCGCTTGGATCGTCGTTTCTATGGCCATATTTCAGATTGGCTGACCATTGCGGTTTATAACCTTGCTGAGCGAGCTCGACAGACGTCTCCGACGCCAAAATGTCTTGATCGGTCGCTTGCAAAACCGGGTGTTCTTTTATCAATTCGTACAAGGCTTGATTCGGTATTGTCGAAGGTGATAGCAATGTCTTCTTCAGCGTAAGACTCGGAAGGTCATCCGGTAACGTTGATTTCGCTATAACACCTATCCATTCCGACAATTCGCTTTGAAGTTGCTCCTCTTTTTGTCGCAGTGACGTCAACCTATCATCCAGGCGTGTAAGCTCAAGTTGGGCTCTAATAACATCTTGCTGCCGTGCTTTTCCCTCGGTGCTGGTATAACTCGCCTTAGCCGTCGACACTAACTGTTCAAAAAGCGCTCTATCCGATTCAATCAAGCGAATACTTTGCTGAGAGAAAAAAACATCTAACCACAACTTCGTGACCGTTGTTTTGACCTTTGCAATACGATCCGCTCTCAAAAACGGTTGTTTTTGAGCTAATTGGTTTTTCTGCTTACGAGACAACGATAATGTGTCTCCTCTGGGAAATGCTTGTGAAACACCGACGACTAACTGGGTCATTCCTTCCTGTCTTGAACTAAAACTGTCAACCGGGAAACTGGCAGCCGTGAGCGATATTTGAGGGTCAGGCAAACTGGAAGAGGCTATTGCTTCACTCGCGAATGCTTCTTGGGTTTGCTTACTTGCCGTTAACCAAGGATCTTCTTGTACAGCGATACTCACTGCTTCTTGCAAATTCAAAAGCGGCTCTTGTGCATTAACGACATTTGGCACCACTACAGTCAGAACACTTAAATAAGCCATTCTTCTTAAAAGTTTCATATTGTTACTCTCAAAAACTGTGAATTTTTAAATTAAACACAGACCAAGTTATGAGTCGGACCGTAACGAGGACGACGAACGACGTCGTAACGACAATGACCGAACCAAAGCTTATAGCTGTGCTTTTACCTGGACGATAAACGCGCCAGGAGCGAGAAATTTAGTACTTTTTAAGAGTAGATTGGGGGCCGAAATAGCGAGAGAGAGTGCTTTTCTTTAATATTCGTATCTAAGAATGAGGAAGCGTTAAAAACCAGCTTCTCAATAGGCGGAACGGTGGATTGCTCAGAATAAACGACAGTAATCGACGGGCTGTAACAATGTCGCATCATTGAATCAGAGCAACAGTTATCGGTAAGAGAATGTGACACTTCGCAACCCGCAAGATCGCAAACTTGCTCAGTAGAATCGTGCATACATGCCTTTTCCGTACTGATAGTTTGTGAAAATGACATTGTTGTTACTACTAATAGCAGTAGGACAATGATTAAACGATACATGCGAAGCTTCACTATAAAAACATGCTTGCATTGTATCTCTTTTGGCTGATAAAGATCAATCAATTAAAGGAAGTACCCATAACGAGGTAGTCAACCCAGATGGTGATACGACTTCTACATCACCACCCAGATTTATTGCTAACTCAGGCGCTTTCAAGCTCTAAATACCAAAGTCATCGAACCTTACTTGTTCTCGCGGAACGCCAAAGTCAGCAAGAGACTTTAACGTTGCTTTCAGCATTGGTGGAGGACCACACACGTAAACGTCCAATGTGTTTTTGTTTTCATCTGCCAACCATTTCATTGCGGTTTCGTGCACAAAGCCAGTGTGCCCGGCCCACTCATCTGATTTAGCAACCTCTGAAAGTACCGGTATATAATTTAACCGCTCATCTCTTTCGAACTCATCCCTATAACAGAGCTCTTTTCATATCGTGCGCCGTAAAAAAAGATACAGCGACGAGGAGAGCCTGCTGCTAATTCACTTTGTATTAACGCTCTCAACGGTGCAATACCCGCGCCGCCCCCGATGAAGACTTGTGTATGAGAGTTTTGCTTTGCCAGTTGGAAGTCTCCAAATGGCCCAACGGCATCGACACGAGCGCCAGCTTCTAAATTACATAAGTAATTTGATCCCACCCCCGGCGGTACCCCTTCGCTTGGCGATGGCAGCTGCCTTATGTTAAACACAAATCGAGTCGGGTGAGGCCGCGTAGCAACAGAGTAATGTCGTGACAATATTTCGTTTAAGTGTGGAATACGAAACTGCATAAACTGCCCGGCTTCATAATTAACGGGCTCTGAACTCACAAAGGTAAGCTCCATAATGGATGGAGTCAGTTGACGCTTTGAATCGAGTGTTAAAGCTATATCACTAACCCCCTCATTATGTAACTTTACTTCATAATTTGGGGTAAGCGGATTAAATGGTTGATCTTACCTTTGCATGAGAGTGAGACAGACCGGCATCTCATCGGATTATCTGGTTGATGCTTCACCTACTGCTGGTGCATGTTTCCTTCGCTAATTCCAGCAAGAACCCACACGCCTCAACTTCCCGGTCATCGTTGCAACTCGCTCTCAGTGAAACGAGTTGTTTCTCAAGCGCTTGCAGAGCGGTTATTGCGACCGCACATGAGATGTGATCATCGAGCAAGGCGTTGACGGCGGTACAAGGCTGATGAGGGTCGTCCCGATAGCTCTGTAGTTCGTGAATCTCAGCCAGTGACAGGCCCAGGATTCTGCAGCGACGGATGAAGGCGCCCTCACCATGCTTCTCGGTATAACACGATAACCGTTGTCCCGCCGATCAGGCGGCGGCAACAGCCCTGCTGTTCATAAAGCGGATCGTCTCAGTTTCGACCCTACCAACTGCGCCAACTGACCAATGCGCATCAGCCTCCCAACGGATTCTTTACTTATTGACCTTATAGTAGCTTTATAGTTTGAAATGTAAAAGCATTGTTCAAGTGAGCCGTATCATGTCAAATCCTGTGGTGGCGCCGTGTGTGATGCAACGTCCGCAGCGGATACCGATATACAGGCCTCCTCCGAGGCGCCAGGAGATGGGTCCGCGTTTTGCCGTGCCGAAGATGGACTGTCCATCAAAGAACGAATGATTCGCCTAGCCTGAACGGCTTGAGGAGATTCGGGCGCTGTCGCCTGGACTTAATGAACCGCCGGCTGAAGGTCGTGCATGACGGCGAGTCGAGCCCATCACCTCGAAACTGAAGACTTGGGCTAGGCGCCTCGCTTCGGAAACCGTCGCTGCAAATCCGAGACCATCAAGGCCGCCGAGTTTTCGGCAGCTTCTGCTAAGCAGAATCCGGGACCCTGCGCTGGTTGCTCGGCATCAATGCACTTCTGTTCGTGGTGGAAATGACTGCCGGCCGATCGCCCGGTCCACCGGCCTGATTGGAGAATCTGGACAATTTTGCCGATGTGGCGGTGTCGGGCTTGCCTTTATGCGGTTGGACATAGCGTGAAAATGCAGGTACGTGCTGCGCATCTTGCTGGTGTACTGCAACTGATCTTGGCTGTGGGCGTGCTCGTAGAGGTGGTGGACGCTTTGTATTCGGTAGTGAGCCTGAATCGCTGGTGATGATGGCTATCGCATTCGTCGCATTGATTGCCAATACCGTTGTCTGCCGTTTCATATCAAACATCGAAGGCAGGGCGCACATGAAGGCAAGCTGATATTCTCGTCAACGACGTGGTGATCAACTGGGGTATACCGCCGGCGCCCTGGTCGCGTGGACCGGTTCAATTATCGGATCTGATTATCGGCACCATCGCGGGGCATTGTACTTAACGGTGCCAGACGCATTTGGCGTTGAAGGGTTAAATAATGCTCATTATTGGTAAAACTCTCGCCGTATGCCCTATTGTCCATATCGGCCTGCTGGCAGCGTCTGATCAGGCTGTAAAGTGGCTGGTGCAGCAATCATTGGCCTGCTGGCAGTATGTTTCGGTGACCCCGTTCTTTAACTGGGTGCACCTATGGAACACCGGTGCCGCATTCAGTCTTTTGCGAATGGTGGAGGCTGGCAGCGCTACTTTTATCGGAATCGCGGTAGTGGTCTCGATTTTTCTGATCAAGCTGATCCGAAAATCGTCATAAAGGAGAAGCCATCGCTTACATCTTATCCTCGGTGGCGCCATGGGCAACCTGATTGACCGGGTCTTTCGCGGCTATGTTGTGGATTCCTTTGATTTCACTATGGCAGGCTGGCATTGCCGGCCTTCAACCTGGCTGATATTGCAATTGTCCTCGGTGCCTTACTTTCGTTTCCAGCAGCTTGTTGGGTAAAAGCAAACACCAATGCCGAGTCGGATGGATCTGACTGACACCTACGCCTATACAACACCATGACCGAACTTCCCGACAACATCCTTCACCTGCCGCAATACCAAGTACTGGGCTGCAAATCAACCGACGACGAAATGCACTTCCAGTGGACGTGCCTGATCCCATCGCCTGCGAATGCGGCGTGCAGGTGAGTTCGTACGGTCCGGCAAGCGTGACGTTCCCTATCGTGATCTGCTCATCCACGGCAAGCGGGTCACTCTCTGGGTCCGCCGCCGATATCTGCCTGGCCTGCAAGACAACATTCAGGCCCCAGCTACCGGAGATGGTGGACGGATTCTGTATACACTGCGGCCAAGGGAGACCGGAAAATCCTGTTGAACGCGCTCACGAAGTCTCAGACCGGGAGCGCCTCATCATGGAGACCTGGACAGGCGCGTTCCCGTAACTGCTGGCCGCCTACGAGCACAAGGAGCGCTTCTACGGCATCTGGGACGCCACCCACGGCTCAGGCAGAAGCCGCCCTGGACGAGTCGATAGCCACCATCCCGAAGAGCCAAAAGGAAGTCTGGACGATTTGGTCAGGCAGTGGAAACTGGCGCGAAATACCGGCGACCTACTTGGAGACGGACATGCTCGTCACCAACGCTTACACGGATCCATCAACCGACTGGCCAAGGACAAGAACCGTGAAGGGCGCGGTTACTCCTTCGAGGTATGCGGCACGAATGCTCTACACCACGAAGCACAGATTAGGCACCGACTGCGAAGGTTCTCCTTTCTGAAAACCATCGGTTACGGACTGCCGGACTTCGCAGAGGAACTCAACTACGGAGTCGATCTATCAACCATCTGAGGGTGGTATCAGATTGATGGGGTGAAGGTGCCCCATCAACCATTAAATCCGTATACCCAAAAAAACTAAAGTTGTATACAAAGCTCTTTAATAGCAGCGCTTGTAGAGCTTGTATATTCAACTTTTACCCCCCTTAAATATCCTAACTCTTTTAAAATTAGCTCTTATAAACGGTTAAAAAGCCATCAAAAAAAGTTGTCCAGTTTTTCAAAATTTAAAATATATTTTCAATTTTTATGAATTTTTAATCTCACAATTAGAGATGCTAATCCTCCAGCGACTATAATGCGTATATAGATGTACCATTTTTAAGTAAGGAGACGTCACTATGAGTCAATCAACTCAAAAAGCCACGCTTTACAGAATGTCGACACCTGACCACCAATGCCCTTTTGGTTTAAAAACCAGGCACTTACTTAAAGCCAACGGTTACGATGTGGACGACAACCTGTTGGAAAGCCGAGAAGAAACCGACAAATTCAAGAAAAAGCACGACGTCGATACCACTCCACAAGTGTTTATTGGTGATAAACGTATCGGTGGGTACGAGGAGGTTCGAGCCTTTCTTGGAAAGCCTCTTCCTGACCCTGACGCAACCAGTTACCGGCCCGTTATTGCATTATTTATTATGACGGCACTCCTCTCTGTAGCCACGTCGTGGTTGTCTTTTGGTCGCGTATTTACCGTACAAACCATCGAGTGGTTCATCAGTTTCTCTATGGTGGTTCTGGCCTTGCTCAAACTCCAGGACGTAGAGAAATTCTCTACCATGTTTCTCAATTACGATCTTCTCGCCAAAAAATGGGTGCCTTATGGCCGTATTTATCCCTATGCCGAAGGCTTGGCGGGTCTGTTAATGGCAGCCGAATTCGCCCATGTCATATCCATACCCGTCGCATTATTCATCGGCATCGTAGGCTCTATATCGGTGTTTAAAGCCGTTTATGTCGACAAACGCGAGCTAAAATGTGCCTGTGTCGGTGGCTCCAGTAATGTGCCGTTAGGCTTCATTTCGCTCACTGAAAACCTCATGATGGTCGCTATGGCTGTCTGGATGTTTTTTACAATGAACTAGAAAAAGAGCGCATAGCGCTCTTTTTCTTAACGCTTTTTACGTAAAAACAAAATCTCACCAGCGGCAATCAATGCCATACCGATAAGAGACGCCCAAATCACCAGCGGATCGCTCGTCCATTTCACCCATATAAAAGCGACTAAAACGATGACGTCTAGCGTGATTGCGCTGACAAGTATGTAAATATTGGCATTCACCTTTTGCCTTAGATGCCGTAATACGCCCCAGTGGATCGCAATGTCCATCACGATATAAAAAATAGCGCCCAGTGACGCAATTCGACTCAAATCGAAGAATGCCGCTAAGATCATAGCCATAACAATGGTGTAAACCAGCGTATGCTTCTGAATGGAACCTGGCATGCCAAAATGACTGTGTGGAACAAGCTTCATATTGGTCAACATGGCTAACATTCTTGAAACGGCAAACGCGCTGGCAATCACTCCTGATACCGTTGCTACAATTGCAAACGCAACCGTCACCCAGAGTCCAGTTTCACCGTAGACGGGTCTGGCTGCTTCAGCAAGCGCGTAGTCTTTCGCTTTCACAATCTCATCTATGGACAGGCTCGAGCCAACCGCCAGAGTGACCAGAACGTATATTAACGCGCAGATAATCAGCGAAATAATAATGGCACGCCCGACATTTCTCTTAGGCTCAACAATTTCACCGCCACTATTGGTTATTGTTGTAAACCCTTTGTACGCAAGTATGCTTAAAGCAATCCCCGCTAAAATACCGCCACCCGTAGCTTCTTCTGGAATAGCCGATATCGATTCAAACTGAATGCCTGAGGCCCACAAACCACCAGCCGCTAAAATGACCAACCCTAAAGTCTTAACAAAGGCCATAAAAAACGAGAACGTTTGAATAAACTGATTACTCAAAATATTGATAAAAAACGCAAAGACCAGCAAACCCACCGCCAACAAAGGGATAAGCCACTGCGCTTCAAAAGAAATTAACTGGCTGGTATAAGACGCAAATGTCCGAGCGACTAAACTTTCATTAATCACCATAGAAAAGTACATCAAGAGTGCGAATATCGCCGTCACACTTCCTTTTCCATAAGCTTTACTGAGGAACATCGCAATACCGCCCGCTGACGGATAGGCTTTCGCCAACTTAACGTAAGAGTAAGCGCTAAAGCCGGCAATGATACCGCCGCACACAAACGCCAGGACAAACCACTCTCTTGCCAGCTGAGCAACTTGTCCGGTCAGTGCAAAAATACCAGCGCCAATCATCACACCAGTCCCCAGCGACACCGCCCCCCAAAGACTCAGGCTGCTTTTCTGATAATCCTGATGTCCGTGTTCATGATCGTGTTCTGCCATAATCAGCTCCTGTGATTGAACTCAGTTGGACCAATGGATCCGGATAATTTTCCAGCCAGACTCAGTCGTATTTGATACGGTTACGGTTTCATTCATCGTTAAATCAACCTCACGCCCGTTATACTCCCCGGAAACGCTATACCGAGAAGTGATCACAGCAAGGCCATCGGCTTCTTGTACTGTCCTTTCAAGCAACTGTGAAGGAACCGCCTGGCTAAACTTAATATCTGACTTAAGGTGATGAGCACTGTACTCGGCCAAGGATCGTTCAACACCACCACCTTCAAAGATAAGCACATCATCGGAAAGCACGTCTTTAACGACCTCCGTGTCACCTTCAGTTAAAGCAGTTCGAAATGCATCAAGCACAGCGGTCGGCTCAGATAGTTTTTCGGCGCTACTGGGCGCTGAAATAAACATTACCGAAACCATAAAAACACTCACAAGTAATTTCATTCTTCTTATTCCTTACATTAACCGGGGGAAAACGCGCTGCTTAGCGCAGAGGCCAGGATAAAAATAGTGACAGCCAATACCATTTCTACCGTTATCGATTGCTTCAGTCGCTTCGCAGCCGACTCATTATTCAACTGGGGTACCAGCTTTAATTTATGCCGTGCGGCAACAAGAAGAATCAACGCCACAAACACAAGCTTCGTCAGCAATACCGTGTCGTATGATGTTAATGGCAGCTCTGGTATCCACTGTCCGGTTGCACTTCGATACATAACCACCCCCGCAATCAGGAGTATCGGAACCGCTGCAGACATGTGCATTCCAAAACGCTCCATAATCGCTTTCGACTTATCAGGCGATACAGAGGTTGCTAGCTTACGTAATGAGTTAAGACTGCCGAACCAAACCCAAGCAATTAGCAGGTGTATTAAAAGCGCTAACTTGCTCCACCAGACGGCATCACTACCGTGGCCGATACTTAAAAAACTCCATCCCATGAGTCCAACCGCCGCAACATATAGCATCCACTGTATGCTTGTTACCTTAACAACAGAGTAAAAAATCCAGACAACAGCAACGGTTACCTGAAGTTGGATGAACAACCCAACAGGGCCGGTCCATATAAACTGCATGTAGGTCGTGTCAATCATGCCGGCAAAGCCTTCAGCAGCAAAACTACCGACTTTCAGAAAAAAATACAGAAGGCTTGCCAGTAATAGAAGCAACGCAACAAGGCTATTCTTTCGTTCAGACTGCTTTTTTAAACCGGACAAATAAACGATATAAGGCGAGGCGGTCATCACCGCGTTAAGCCAGAATATAAAGGCCAACGTTAAAACGCTGGCCACACTCCAAAGGGTCATCATTTCACCTCAAAGCTAAAATCACCCGATATTTTATGACTGTCCCCACCCATTGCCGTCCAATAAACCGTATAACCACCTGACGCCAAATTGTTTTTAACAGCAATTTCGTACGCTGCTTTGGGAGTCATGCTCATCGAAAAGTCCAGCGGATGCATTTTACCGTCATCTGAGTGCAGCATAATTTTAGCCAGACGAACATCACCGGAAAAATTCATCGTAATTTCCGTTGGTGACTCGGACAAAGTCGCACCGTCCTCCGGGCTACTGGATGTTAGGCCGACGTGAGCGCTGGCCCATGCACTAAAAAATAACGTGGTACCGAAGGCTAACTTAAGTATGTTTTTCATGTTGTTTCCTCTTTGTTTATTATCAATTAAAACCAAACTCTGGCCCCAAGGACCACGCCTGTTTCTGTGGTGTCCTCACCCATTCGTTTCATTTCATCTGCCGTGTTGCCTAACGCGCCGTTCCAATAAACACCAATGTAGGGTGCAAACTCACGACTGATTTCGTGACGATAACGCAACCCCACACGCAAGTTGCTCAAGCCACTTTGCCGTTCATATTTGTCTGAATCTGTCAGGTTGGCTGTTAACTCAATGCGAGGTTGTAAGTACGAGGTTTGTGTTAACTGCCACTCGTACTCGGTTTCGCTAACAAATTGGACATCGCCTTCTTCGTTCATCATCAAAGAATTATCCATTTCAAACCAGTACGGCGCCAAACCCATAAAACTTAAGACCGCATAGTTTTCCATCGAGGCATCCGACGATAAGGTACCTCGCGTACCAATACCGGCCTGAAACGACCAAAACGGAGACACCAAGTATCCATACAGCAGTTCGGCACTTTCCAAGTCAGTGGGCTCTCCGTCATCTTGAATATTTTCCCCCTCACTTTTGAAGACAAACCGATGATAATCACCACCGTACCAAGCCATCATGTCCCAAACGGCAACGTTCTCTTCCTCGTCTGTTCGCGTTAATTCCAGCCGGTCAAATAATACCTGCCCGGTGTAATATTCTTTAACGGGCTCTGGCCAGCCTTCCTCTGCATGTCCCGCCATTGCCACTGCGGGAAAAAGTGCTGTAGTGAACAACAATGATTTAGCGTACATAGCCTTCCTCCTTATGCCACATTTACCACACGAAACATGCCCGCTTTCATGTGATAAAGCAGATGACAATGAAATGCCCAGCTTCCCGGTGCATCAGCGGATATCAGTAGTGATACTTTCTCGCTTGGTTTTAAACTAATGGTGTGCTTACGAGGACGAGGATACTGTCCATTTTCAAGTTCCATCCACATACCGTGTAAGTGGATTGGATGATCCATCATGGTGTCATTAACCATCACCAACCTTAAGCGCTCGCCGTGACGGAACTGCACAGGGCCGTCAACTTCGGTGTAGTTCTTCCCGTCAAACGACCACATATACCGTTCCATATTACCGGTCAAATGCAGTTCAATCTGGCGCTCTGGTTCCCGCTTATCTGGCCATTCTTGGGCGCCAATAAGATCGCTATACACTAAGACTCTATGGTCAACATTATCCAAACCTATGCCCGGTTCATGGAGACGACTGGTCGGATTCATAGCTATCATGGCGGCAGCAGCTCCGTGACCACCTTCACTGTGCTCAATTTTAATGTTTTCCACAGGAAGCTCTTTTTTATGCATCATTTCATGATTCATATGACCGTCTGTGCCGCTCATATTCATCATACCTTTCTCTTCCTTATTTCCTGACATCGCCATGGCCCCCATTCCCATCGCGGCCATACCACGTTCAGGCACCGCGCGTAACTCAGGAACTTCTGCTTCAAGGCCAATTTCTGGTGTTAATGTGCCTCTGACATAGCCACTACGGTCAAAGCTCTCCGCAAAAATCGTATAAGCCTTGTTATGCTTTGGCTGAACAATGACATCATAGGTTTCAGCCACTCCGATACGAAACTCATCAATAGACACAGGCTTCACCGGTTGACCATCTGCCGCCACTACAGTCATCTCTAGACCAGGAATACGTACATCGAAATAGCTCATCGCAGAGCCGTTGATAATACGAAGTCGCACTTTCTCACCTGGTTTAAATAATGCTGACCAGTTCATTGCTGAATCGCGACCATTCATCAGGTAGGTGTATGTACTCCCTGTCACATCAGCGATATCGCGAGGACTCATTCGCATTTGCCCCCACATTTCTCGTTGCTTCCAGGTTTTCTCTAACCCTTGCTGTCGCACGTCCTCGAAGGTCTCAAATATCGTACGTTTTTGATAGTTATAGTACCCCTCCGCAACTTTCAAGTTACGAAACACGGTATCCGGATCTTCGAATGTCCAGTCGCTGAGAATAATGGTATGTTCTCGATCAGCACCAATGTCTCCGTCTTTCGGTTCAATCACTAACGGCCCCAGGTGTCCCAATTGCTCCTGCAAACCGGAATGGCTGTGATACCAATAAGTTCCGTTTTGCTCGACATCGTAGCGGTATTTGAACGTTCGTCCTGGCTTTATCCCTTCGAAAGATACGCCAGGCACGCCATCCATATTCTCCGGCAATATAATTCCGTGCCAGTGAATTGACGTGTCTTCCGACAACCGGTTAGTCACATTTAGCTTTGCTCGCTGCCCTTCTTTTAAACGAATCAAAGGGCCCGGCATTTGGCCATTGATGGTTATTGGTGCTCCTACTTTATTTCCCACGAGCAGTGGGGACTTTGCAATGGTCAGATCAATCTCATCGTTTGTCAGGATCTGATCTTTAAAACTGCGTCCCTGAGGAGCAGCCCAAGTTGGGGCTACTTTGGCGATTGCTAAAGCAGACGCCACAGTGAATGCAGATTTAATAAACTTTCGACGCCCTTTGTTAAACTCATTGCTCATTATGACGCTCCTCTTTTGAGGTTAAATTTTGATAACGTTGAACGTCCTGTTCCTTATCAGACGGCTCATCAGAAACCGATGATTTAAACCCTTTAATCGCACTACCAAGATCGGAGCCCAGGGTTCGTAGCTTTTTGCTACCAAAAAGAAGGATGACAATAACTAGTAAAATTCCTAGCTGAACCATACTCAAGCCGCCAAAACCCATAGCTAAAGCCCTTCATTTGAGAGTGCTTGCTGCTGCTCTAAACTTGCTATCTGCTGATAAGGTGTAATTGAACCGTCCTCTTTGATTTCATAGACCGTATACGGTTGAAACCGAGTACCCATTTCCATACCAACAGACCCTGCCGGCATGCCAGGAACAGTTAATCCAATGCCATTGGCTGACTTTTTCCCAGCTAAATAATGAGAAACCAATGTAGGAGGAACGTGCCCCTCAAAGACATAGCCATTACTAGAAATAGCAGTATGACAGGATTGGACCTCGGCACTAATACCGGCATCACGTTTTCGTTGGGTCAAGTTGTTCGGATGTTGTACGGACACACTAAAGCTATCCGGTAAAGCTTGTAACCACTTTTCACAGCAACCGCAGTTGGGATCTTTTAGAACGGTTAGTTGCTGCTCTTCTACATCGGTTGCAGATACAGACACGGAAAACAGCATCGCCAAAACAGCGATATTGCGTTTGATAGACATAATTATTCACCGATTAATAAGTTTTAAGGAAACACGCCGAGCGTGTGTTAAATTTCTAGTAATTTATTAAGCGGTAATTATTGGGGGACGGAATAAATTAGACGCGTGTTTAGCACGAATTGAGGTGTCGATGGTCGCATCGACTTTGGCAGAAAGGTTAACTGCAGCGGCATTAACCGAAGAAGACTGTCCGACAAATAAAACCGAGCCGCCGGAGCAATGCCGAATGGTCATGTCAGCACAGCACGAGTTGTGCTTTTGCGTCTCATGCTCGCAATCGTTTGTGTCGGCTTCGTACATCATGCTGTGCTGCATTTGGCTGTTATCATGACATGCGTGAGCTTCTGCCGTTTGCGAAAACGACATCGACACCAATAGCACTGTCATTAATAACAGAATTCGAATTAGCACGAGCACCCTGCTTTTTGCAATTTAAAAAACTTCAGTCTAACGTCATTTTAGCGCATGTCAAATAATAATGATGAATCACGAAATGTTCGCAGGCATGGGCTTTCTATGGATGCTGATTGTGGGATCTATTTTTATTGTTCCCGCATGGCGTATCTGCCAACGAGTTGGCTACCCTGGTCCATTGGGTCTTCTGATTGTTATCCCTATCGCAAATATCATTCCTCTTTACTTTATAGCGTTCGGCCCATGGAAAAATGTTGATAAATAGCTAATTCACTTTAACCAAAGCAACAAGTATAGCTTTTCATCTCTGATCAGAAGCACGAATTTATTTGCCACTACACGTTCACAAGTTGCAGACCACTATAGCTATGTTCAACGTGTTAAGCGAGTATTGGGCATAGCCAAAAAGTTAAAAGATTCATTTGTGAAAAAGCTTTCAATCAAAAAACTAAAGCTGAAGTTTTAGTAACAAGGTAAGTAACACGCTTGAATCTTAATATTTTTTATCCACTATAAAACAATAAGTTATTAGATCTTATCGATTCCGCCTCTGGGCACCATTATTGAGAAAGCCCCGCTATTGCTAGCGGGGCTTTTTTCGTTGTGGCTGAGGTGTCTACTTGGTACGGAATGCTTCTTTGAAGGTGTTCGCAAAAGCCACCAGTTTCTCTTTCATGGTCTTCTTGATGGCGATGTCGAGAGAACCCAACACTGAAACGCCCTCGATCACAATTTGTGGTGCCTGCCGGCCGCCCATTGATGGCGCCTTGTTGGTGGTGCTGCCAATGACGTTAAACATGTTGGAAACCACATTCACGCCCTCTGGCACTTTTACATCAACGCTACCGAGTAAATTTTTAACGCGAATAGTGACGCGTTGGTGATTGAATACAGCATCTGTAAAATCTAGATCTACCGAGCCAAGTAGGACATATAGCTCCATCTCTCGCGGCACCATCCATTGGCCGGAGTGATCATTCGATGACAAAATCGCGACCATCCGTTCATTCTCACTGGCATCGGAGGAATCGTAGTTCGGCGTGAACGAGCGTTCGCGCTGCTCTTGGTAGGCGTTGTCTGGTTTCAATGATAAATCAGCCACCAATTTAACCAGAACATGATGATCATCAGAATTTGTTGCCTCATCCAACCGCCGCTCAAAAGCCTCGGCTGAAATGATGTTATGACTGTAATTCATGATCAATTGATCAATGACCTCCTCGCGCACTTGGGCAATAGGACGGTCTTCTAGTTTTACGCCTGTGGTATCGATAGCCATGCCGAATTCCTTATCTCATCTTTCGATGCATCAATTAAATATAGACTAAATAAAACCTATGAACTTTATAAGTAGCTACTATAAGTAATGAATAAGCAATTTTCAGGCCATAATTGTAACCAACTGTATTTCAATAACTTACATAATATAGCTGAGTTTTGAATCGCTGGTGAGCACCTATACTTTAGTCAATTTCACCACTCGTTGGTGAAAATCACTGCAGTTCAAAACGCCCCTAATCCAAATTCGTAATTCCTCGTAATCTTTTGTTAGATTTTAGCGGTAATAATTTTAGGACATCGTAGTCATTCCAAATTAAATTGTGGTAATCTCAAGACATATTCATTTCACGGACAGAATCAGGCGTACTGCAGGTTGAAACAAACAAATATCCTCCACTCCGCTGTGGCTCTTGGTGCGCTGTACGGAATTCCAGCGGCTTTTATGAATGCATACTTCTCACTGCCCCTTTATGGGCTGGTGACGCTGCATATCGGCCAGATGTTTGTAATTCTTGCCCTGATGACTCGCGGTCTGCCAGCCGCCTTAATTGCGGGCATGATTTCAACTGCCGGTCTCTACTATGAGACAAGCAATGCTTTCTTCTTTGTAACACTATCGTTAGAACTCGCTGTCATGCTATGGCTGAACCGGCGTGGTCTCTCATTTTTACTGAGCAACTTTATTTATTGGCTGGTCATTGGTGCGCCAATTTCTTATATCTACTTGGAAAGTGCCGATAGCTTGCCGACTGACTTCATGGTGTTGGTGTTAGTCAAATTGATGCTGAACGGCATCCTCTACACCGCAATGGCTTCCACCATTTATCACGTATTGCCCATGTCGTGGCGATTCGTTTCTCGGCCACCGGTAGCGCCCACCCTGTTTGGCCGTATTTTTTATCTGTCATTTATCAGCATCATGATTCCGTCGTTGATCATTGCCCTGATTCTGACAGCGCGCGGCGCGAAACAAGCGGAAGACCAAATTGTTGGCGACCTCTACCGCAAGGCCAACAATGCTCGCTTAATTACCCGTGACCTGATTGCTGAACATGAGCGCGTAGTCAATCAATTAGCCGATACGCTGGCGCTTACCGATGTGAATGAACATCAAGCATTACTCACGCAAACTCAGATCAATTACCCCAGCTTTCTAACCATGCTGATCGCCAATAGAGACGGCTACATTACCCATGGGGCTCCGAACTCATTTTTTGATACATTACGCACACAACCGTTAGAAGAACTCAGCGTAAGTGACCGAGACTATTTTCGTAGAGCTGTAGAGAGCAAAAACTCTTTCGTTTCAAGTGTCTTTATAGGACGGGGCTTTGGTGCAGATAGTATTATTGCGGTAAGCGCCCCTATAATCCGCGACACAGAAGTAGTTGGCGTAGCTGAAGGTTCTTTGAACCTACCAAAGCTGTCCTCGTTAGAGGAGCGTCAAGACATTGGTCTGAATGATCAGCTACTAGTTATCACTGATGCGTACAATCGAGTCGTGTATGCCTCTGAAACGACGAATTTAGAAGTTTACGACGTCTATACGCCGACCACCGCGCACAACGTGTATACTCGCGCAATTAATATGACGCGACTCAACAGTCGCAACTACTTGATTGCGAATGCGAGCAATCAATATGGTTGGAATATTTACGTGATGTCGCGACCACAGGCAATTACGCAAGTGTTCACGGATAACTTACTGGTATTCCTGTTCTCATTGTTTGGCGTGACCGCACTGTTCTTGCTCGTGACTCATAAGTTTTCTCGCGATATTACTCGTCCGCTAGAAACTTTGGTTGATCACATGACCTCAGATGCATCGGTTGAGGATATTGAGAACAATGACGGCATGACTACCGAGCTACAGGCTATATCTGGGCAATTGTCGAAAGCGCGTCGATTGATGCTTGATTTCAACCGTCAGCTCAAACAACAAGTACAGGACAAAACTCAAGAGCTGGAGGCGCTAAATAAACGCTTACATCAGCTATCTCAAGAGGATGGTTTGACCGAGTTACTGAATCGGCGCACCTTTGATGAACTGACACGTAAGCTCTACAGCAAACGCTGCATGAAGCAACTTCCAGTACATATGTTATTGATGGATATCGACAACTTTAAAGACATTAATGATTCCATGGGCCATCCCATTGGTGACGAATGTATTGTTTCGGTGGCCAAAGAACTCCAACGCTTCTTTAACCATGAAGATGAGCTCGTCAGTCGTTATGGCGGCGAAGAGTTTGCTGTAGTTAGCACTGCCTCGAGTGGTAGCTTGCTCGAACGCCTAGAACAGTTCCGCACAGCATTAACGCGCAGCTGTGTTGTGGATGGCACTATTATTCCAATGACAGTCAGTGCTGGCTTACTGAGCGTCGAAAAAGATTTCAACCTCACCTATACCGACCTCATGATTCGGGTCGATCAATTACTCTATACCAGCAAACGTGAGGGACGTGATCGCGTTACTCATGAGTTGCGATAGTAGGATTCTGTTATGCAAATCAAGCGTGTTTTTATAACTGGCGGCGCGAGTGGACTCGGCTTTGCCCTTGCCCAAGAAGCAGCAGCTAAAGGCTGGAAAGTTTGTATAGGTGATCGCGATACTGAGCGCGGCGAAGCGGTGTTAGAGAGTCTGCAACGGTTGCAATCCGACGCCTTCTTCATGCCATGTGATGTCACGCGCATCAGCGACCTTGAAGCGGTTGCGAAAGAATTACAATCGCGTTGGGGCGGTGTCGATATCGTCGTGAATAATGCCGGCGTTGCTCAAGTTGGTCCCATTACCGAAACGTCTATCAGTGACTGGCAGTGGATTATTGATATCAACTTACTCGGTGTGGTGCGTGGCTGTAAGGTGTTTACACCGATTATGCAGGAACAAGGCCAAGGCTATTTCCTCAATGTTGCGTCGTTGGCGGGGCTGTTGGATATGCCGAACGCATCATCGTATAACGCAACCAAAGCGGCCGTGGTTAGCCTATCCGAAACCCTACACAATGAGCTCAAACCCAATAATATTGGCGTTACAGTACTGTGTCCGTCATTCTTTAAAACCAATTTAGCCCAAGGCATGCGCTCATCGGTGCCAAATATGGACAAGAAAGTGGATAAATGGATGGCGTCGAGCAAGCTGAATGCTGCAGATGTCGCGAAGATGGCTTGGCAAGCGGTTGATGCTGGGAAGCTTCATGCGCTCCCGCATCGCGAAGGACGAACGGCTTGGTACATGAAGCGTTTTCTACCTCGCTCACTATACCAAGCCATTGTGCATAAAAAGGCTCAATCGCGGACTAAATAAAACTCGGTTTGGCGGCCAAATAAGTAATCGACTTTTTGGCCATCGAACCAAGAACTCTCCTCTAATTGAATCACCACATCCTGAGCCCACTCGTCACTGTAGGTAGTGTTGTTCAACTCAATGGAGTGCGCGGTCATTGGATACAATGGATAATCGCCATTCACCGGAATCGCTTCCTGCTTGTCCCACATACCAATGGTTGGGCCTGAACCATGACCGTAATACCCAATCGGGTGGCTATAGATAGACGGGCGCAAGCCAGCCTCACGTGCCTCTGACAAGCTCTTCAACAGAATCTCATTACCTGTCTGACCGGTCACAAAATTACTGGTCAGAATATCCTGTAATTGATTACCGTTGCGCAGTGCTTGTTGCAGTGATTCTGGTGCTTCTGTCTCACCATCACGTAACACGTAGGCATGCCGCTGCGTGTCGGTATTCAACCGCAGGTAGGTCACGCCAATATCCACATGCAGTAAGTCGCCTCGTTCAATCACGCCCGTCATACGCGGGCTTGCTCCACCCTGCCGTTGCAAAGTGACCGTCGGCGGGAACCAAGCGTCTAAGCCAGCACCCTTGATGCGCTCGAGCATCCACCACTCCACCTCACTGGTGTGCGTCTTACCTGGCTCAATCACCGCATCGGAGAAACCTTGTTCGATGACTTGCGTCGCATACTTGGTTGCCACACGATAAAAACCGATTTCGTCCTGGATCCGTGTTTCTAACCAGCCAATCGCGAGTTTCTCGGCACTCACAATGCGCTCTTCGTACTCGGCAGGCAACGCATCAAGGAACTGTTCTTTGTCTGTTGCCACCAAGCCATCGGCTTGCGCAAAGAAATCAGACTGATTGAGGCCAATCTTGGCCGGGTTCCGTTCAGCGATAATTTCGACTAAGCGTGCCCATTGATCAGGCTGGGTTTCTGGGTCCCACGCCTTTTTAAACAAAGTACCAACGTCGTAACGTGCAACCGCTAATGCCTCCACACCTCTATCAACACCGTCCACCACGCCAAGGTCGGTCAGCACTAAAATAGTGCGGCGACGAGCCTTGAACCAATCACTCGGCAGCATCGTCAGCAACGTGGGATCTTCGTTGTTTTCGCGACTGATCAGAATCCACATATCGATACCGGTACGACGCATCAGATCTGGCACTACTGTCTCGATACGTTGTTCCATCCAGTCGTCGATGATCAAACCACGCGCTTCCAACGACAACGGCTCGATAGCATCGCGCTCAGATTCAGTGTGAGCCTGCACGGACACTGTTGCGTCGAAAGACAGCAAAGCACCAGCCAGCAAGCCCATGATGGGAAGTAATCGCATACTCAACCTCTTTATTATTTTAGTGAATGCTCGCAATCCAACATATAAATTAGCGGAATGTTAGCAGCCCGATCTAGTCTGTGAATCAAGGAATCCAATAAACCAATTTATAACAATCGGGTGAATTATGAACGGAACAACCGCTACTGATGGTCTCACTATGCCTGCTTTATCAGGTGAAGCTCAAGCGCTAATTACTCCAGAAGTTCAAGAGTTTTTAGTGACGCTGGTTCGCACCTTTCGACCGCGCCTCAATGAGTTATTGGTTGCGCGGGAACAGCGCCAAGCGCAAATCGACAACGGCACCCTTCCCGACTTTGATCCTACTACCCAATCTATTCGCGATGGTGACTGGACCGTTGCACCATTACCAAAAGACTTGCAGAAGCGGCGGCTGGAAATCACCGGTCCAGTTGATAGGAAAATGGTCATTAATGCGCTGAACGCCAATGTAGATTGTTATATGGCTGACTTTGAAGACTCACAGTCGCCCACTTGGGAAGGTCTGTTGCAGGGACAAATCAATCTGCATGACGCGAATCGCCTCGACATCGATTACACCGACCCGAACTCAGGTAAATACTACGAACTCAAGCAGAAGCATGTGTTGTTGATTGCCCGAGTGCGTGGCCTGCATTTACCTGAGAAACACGTGCTCATAGACGGTGAAGTCATACCGGGCGCATTGTTCGACTTCGCTTTGTACTTTGCGTTAAACCACCAACAGCGCAGTGAGCGCGGCACTGGAATCTACTTCTACCTACCCAAACTAGAACATAGCACTGAAGCGGCATGGTGGGGTGACGTCTTTACCTTCAGTGAGGACTATTTTGCTCAACCGCGCAGCAGCATTCGTGCCACGGTTCTGATTGAAACCTTACCCGCCGTTTTTCAAATGCACGAGATTTTGCACGCCATGCGCCACCATATTGCAGCACTAAATTGTGGTCGTTGGGATTACATTTTTAGCTACATCAAAACACTGAAGAATCACGCCGACCGCGTCTTACCCGACCGCCAAGTGGTCACCATGAACCAACCTTTCCTAAACGCATACTCACGTCTGCTCGTGCGCACATGCCACCAACGCGGTGCCTTGGCTATGGGCGGGATGGCCGCATTCATTCCGAGTAAAGATGCAGACGAAAATGAAAAGATTCTGGCGAAGGTTCGCGCCGACAAGCAGCTCGAAAAAGACAACGGGCACGATGGCACTTGGATAGCACATCCAGGACTCGCCGAGACCGTTCGTAGCATTTTTGTCGATAGCCTCGACGGTGACAACCAACTGCATGTCACGCGTAGTGATGATGCGGAAGTTCGTGCTGAACATCTTCTTGAGCCCAGTTCCGGTGAGCGCACCGAAGCCGGCATGCGCACCAACATCCGCGTTGCTCTGCAATACATCGCCGCCTGGATTTGCGGTAAGGGCTGCGTACCGATTTATGGCTTGATGGAGGATGCCGCCACCGCGGAGATCTCGCGGACATCGATTTGGCAGTGGATCCGCCATGAACAATCGCTCGACAACGGAGAAACCGTTACCCGCGCCCTCTTTTTGCAGTATCTCCAAGAGGAAGCCCAAGTAGTTCAAGAAGAAGTAGGCCTCGAGCGCTGGCAAGCAGAGAAATTCGAAGCGGCGCAACAACTACTCGCACAAATCACTACCGCAGACGAGCTGGTCGACTTTCTGACCCTGCCCGGCTACGAGTTACTCGACTAATAACTTCTAATAACTTACGAACAACAGGACCACGACTATGACTACTATACCAATTCAGCAAGCCGAAGCCGCTAAAGCCTTACAGCAAGAATGGGAAACCAACCCACGCTGGCAACAAGTGCAACGTACCTATTCAGCACTCGATGTCGTGCGTTTACGCGGTAGTGTTCAACCCGAATATACCTATGCGCAAAATGGCGCCGACAAGCTATGGAACCTAGTCAACGGCGGTGCCGAAGCCAAGTTCGGTAAGAACTATGTGAATGCACTTGGCGCACTGACCGGTGGCCAAGCAGTTCAGCAAGTGAAAGCTGGATTGCAGGCTATCTATTTATCAGGCTGGCAAGTTGCGGCGGATAATAACAGCGCGATGGGGATGTATCCTGACCAAAGTTTGTATCCAGTGGACTCGGTTCCGACCGTGGTTGAGCGTATTAACAACTCGTTTGCGCGTGCCGATCAAATTCAATGGTCAAAAGGCATTGCGCCTGATCAAGCGGGTTACATCGACTACTTTGCACCTATTGTGGCAGACGCTGAAGCTGGATTCGGTGGCGTCCTCAATGCCTACGAATTAATGCTAAGCATGATTCGCGCGGGTGCCGCTGGCGTCCATTTTGAAGATCAGCTGGCGTCGGTGAAAAAGTGCGGCCACATGGGTGGCAAGGTATTGGTACCAACCCAAGAAGCGGTACAGAAGTTGATTGCCGCTCGCCTCGCTGCCGATGTTGCCGGCGTTCCCACATTGATTCTCGCACGGACCGATGCCAATGCCGCTGATTTGCTAACTTCTGATGTGGATCCGAATGACCATCCATTCTGCACGGGTGAGCGCACCGCAGAAGGCTTCTACCGTGTGAATGCCGGTATCGACCAAGCTATTTCGCGTGGCCTTGCCTATGCGCCGTTTGCGGACTTGTTGTGGTGCGAGACTGCGAAGCCCGATCTGGACGAAGCGCGTCAATTTGCAGAAGCCATTCATGCCAAGTATCCAGGTAAATTACTCGCCTACAACTGCTCGCCGTCATTCAACTGGAAGCGGAATCTGGATGACGCCACTATTGCCAAGTTCCAAAAAGAGCTGGCGGCGATGGGTTACAAATTCCAGTTCATCACCTTAGCGGGTGTCCATAATATGTGGTACCACATGTTCGAATTGGCGCATGACTATGCGCGCAACGACATGTCTGCTTACGTGAAACTGCAGCAACAAGAATTTGCGGCAGCTGAGAAAGGCTACACCTTTGTGGCGCATCAACAAGAAGTGGGGACCGGCTATTTTGATGACGTTACCAACGTCATTCAGGGTGGTAAATCTTCGGTTACAGCCCTCACTGGCTCTACCGAAGAAGACCAATTTAAGACCTCTGCGTAATTTTTATTGAGGAATGTCACAAAAGTGATAAAAAGCCGTTGATTCGCTGCAATCAGCGGCTTTTTTTGTGGTAGGATGCGCGCGTCAAAAAACTGTGTCTCCGCGAAAGGATTTTCCACCATGTGGGTTGCCGTTCTTACCATTTTCCTGAGTCTGTTTCTCTCTCCGCAAGCTATCGCCGCTGCTGACGGTCAACTCGACCTGACTGGCACTACAGTTGGTATTACCGCCATTATCATCTTTACCATTGCTTACCTGTTGGTGATGGGTGAAGAGCATTTGCACATGCGCAAATCGAAGCCGGTGCTGGTCGCTGCTGGCTTGATCTGGATGATGATTGGTTGGGTGTATGTCGACCAAGATTTGCCGGGCGTCGCCGAGACCGCATTTCGCCATAACTTGCTCGAATTTGCCGAGTTGATGTTGTTCTTGTTGGTTGCTATGACCTACATCAATGCTATGGAAGAACGTCGGCTGTTTGATGGTTTGCGCTCCTGGATGATCCGCAAAGGCTTCAGCTATCGACAGCTGTTCTGGTTATCGGGCTGGCTCGCCTTCTTCATCTCGCCG
This sequence comes from Pseudidiomarina aestuarii, assembly GCF_048263735.1. Lineage (GTDB taxonomy): Bacteria > Pseudomonadota > Gammaproteobacteria > Enterobacterales > Alteromonadaceae > Pseudidiomarina > Pseudidiomarina aestuarii_B. The sequence continues at coordinate 32,592 of NZ_JBLXDX010000008.1, forward strand.
GTTGCTGACAACCTGACCACTGCACTACTTATGTGTGCAGTCATTATGAAAGTGGCGGATGGCGACAAGAAATTCATCAGCATGTGTTGTGTGAGCATAGTTGTCGCAGCTAACGCCGGCGGTGCCTTTAGCCCATTCGGTGACATCACTACCTTGATGGTCTGGCAGGCCGGGATAGTCGAGTTCCAAGAATTCCTCGTCCTGTTTATTCCATCGGTGCTGAACTACCTGATTCCAGCCGTCATCATGAGCTTCTTCATTGAGAACCGTAAGCCTGCGGCGGTTCATGAAGAAGTCGAACTCAAGCGTGGCGCCTTGCGCATCACCTCGTTGTTCTTGCTCACTATTGCGACCGCAGTGGCGTGTCACATGTGGCTGCATTTGCCGCCTGTACTGGGCATGATGATGGGCTTAGGTTACTTGCAGTTCTTCGGCTATTTCCTGCGCATGACGCTGCCAGGCTCACTGGCGCGTAAAAAAGCGATGGCGGAGCGTGCAGGTGACATGAAAAAGCTTGAACGCTTAGGTGGCGTGGTGCCGTTTGACGTATTCAGTCGGGTTTCGCGTGCCGAGTGGGACACCTTATTGTTCTTCTACGGCATCGTCATTTGTGTCGGTGGTCTCGGCTTTATGGGCTATTTGGCGCTGTTGTCCGAAACCCTTTACGGCAGCGGCGACCCCACCATGGCGAACGTCATTCTCGGTTTAGTGTCTGCCGTGATCGATAACATTCCAGTGATGTTTGCGGTGCTCTCAATGCAGCCGGAAATGTCGCACGGTCAGTGGTTACTGATCACCCTAACTGCAGGTACCGGTGGTAGCTTACTCTCGATTGGTTCCGCCGCTGGTGTAGCGTTGATGGGTCAAGCACGCGGTTATTACACCTTTGCTTCACACTTAAAATGGGCACCAGTGATTTTACTGGGTTATATCGCCTCGATTTACGCCCACTTGTGGCTTAACGCGAGTCTATTTGAGGTGTTTGGTTAATAAACCGCAGTGACTCGGGGTAGGGAAATACATCACTTACTACCCCTTGCTGAATATTTTGCTGTTGGCGCTGCCAAAATTCGGGTGTCGCCAAGTCGGCATGAAACTGCAGTAATGCCTGCCGTAACTTCGGTTGCGGCACGGCAAACACCGGCAATTGCTCCGGAAACATATCGTCTGGCCCTACCGCATACCACGGCTCTGCTGCCATTTGCTCATCTATCGTGGTTGCGCGCGGTAATTCGCGGAAGTTCATGTCGGTGAGGTAACGAACCTCATCATAGTCATAAAACACCACCCGCCGCTGACGCGTTAAACCGAAGTTCTTTAAGAGCATATCGCCGGGGAAAATATTCGCCGCAATCATGTCTTTTATGGCTTGCCCATAGTCCTTCATCACCATGTCTATTTCAGCAGGGCTTGCCGATTCTAAGAACAAGTTGAGCGGCGTCATTCTGCGTTCCACAAACAGATGGCGAATGATCAAATGGTCACCATCAATTTTTAAACTGCCGGCTACCGTTGCCTGCAGTTCCTCAAGTAATTCTGGGCTGATGCGAACCAGCGGTATGGCGACATTGGCAAATTCATAGGTATCCGCCATGCGGCCTGCTCGGTCATGCCGCTTGACCATGCGATAGCGCTCAATAACGGTGGCTCGATCCATACTTTTATTGCCACCAAATACGTCTTTGATGACCTTAAATACAAAGGGAAAAGATGGCAGCGTAAATACCGTCATGACCATGCCCTTGATACCTTCGGCGGCCACCAATTGATCTTGGCTGCTATCGAGATGCTGCAAAAAGTCCCGGTAGAACTCGGTCTTACTTTGTTTGTGCAAGCCAATGGCAGAATACAGCTCCGCCAAGGTTTTGTTGGGCATCACATCCTTTAAGAACCGCACTAGTGCTGATGGCGCGCGAGTTTGCACCATAAAATAGGTGCGCGCGAAACCGAAAATAATCGCCATTTGGTCACGGTCGGTAATCAAGGCATCGATATACAGCTGGCCTTGCTTGGTGCGTAGTACGGGCACAATAAACGGATAAGTTGCGGTGGTCGTCACCAGTCTACCGACAATGTAGGCGGCCTTGTTGCGATAAAACGGTGCTTTGAGCACATCAATACGGCTTTGTTCCGGCTGCAAGTCGACCGACAGGGCTTGCTCCTGAAAAGCCATTTGTAACTGGCGCAAGTCGCGCTTGAGATCAGCAAAAGGCGCGGCGAAATCAGCGGTCTCCACTATTTGCAACAAACAGCGAGCTAGACCTTCAGTCACCGGAAAATAGGAACGATACTCGGTCTCCACTGCCAATGGCAGAGTACGAGCCAGTGTCGACTCAACAAAAATATAGGAGTTATGAAAGTAACGCCGATGAAACAGGTTGCAGAACACCGAGTTGTAAAAGGTCTCGGCTAACTCAGCCTGCGGATGAAACTGCAACAACGTCTCATAGTGCTGCCGCACCGATAACCACAAGGCTTCGTCCAAGACACCTTGCGTTTGCTCGCGTAAATGCTCGGTAGTGGCACTCACACGCTCATCATAAAAATGAATTCGTGCAGCGGCAGCTTGCTGCCCTTCCAGCCACGCGCCATCGGCGAAACGCTGCCGCGCCTGCGCAGTAATATGGCTAAACCGATCATAATGCCGCTGAAAACCTTGCAATATTTCTTGCGCTAATTCTTCTGCAGCTCTTGAATGTGTGTCTGTCGTCACAATTACTTACAAGCACTCCCGACTATTTACAACCCTTCGGTAAACCTTTCGTACCGTCGGTGCGACTATAGCTTCAGTCTCAATGATTAGCTTCATTGAAGCATGAGCTGAATCCGAACACTACAACAAGAGAGAATTATTCAGTGATAAAAATTGCAGATACCAGCGGCCAAGACGTGGTCCGCGAGGTGCCGAAGTCACGGCGGTGGGGCCTGTGGCTGAGCGGAGCAGTAGCTGTTGTGCTGCTGATTTTGGCGTTTCCGATTGTCAGTGACTGGTCACAGGCACAAGCGTCAGTGCCGCTCGACCGTATTCGAATTGCTACCGTTACCCAAGGCGATCTCACGCGCGATGTATCGATTCAAGGCCGTGTGATTGCCGCAGTGAGTCCAACCCTGTACAGCCCTGCTGAGGGCACAGTGACCTATCATGTGGACGCCGGCGACCAAGTGGAACTCGGTCAACTGCTCGTGACCATCGATAGCCCAGAGCTGAAGAGTCGTTATGAACAGGAGCAAGCGTCGCTGGACAGCGCGCAGGTAGCCTTGCAACGCCAAGAAATTCAAACCCGCAAAGCAGAATTGGAAGCGCAGCGTGATATTGATATGGCGCGCGTGACCTTCACTGCAGCCGAGCGCGAAAAGCGTCGTGCCGATGAAGCTTGGGCTGCCCGTGCCATCAGCCAAATCGATTACGAAAAAGCACAAGATGATCTGGAGAACGCGCGATTGGTCTACGAGCACTCGGTTGCAGATGCGAAGCTTGAAGCCGAAACCCAGGTGTTCGAGTTGCAAACTCGCCAGTTGGAAGTAAATCGGCAAACTGCTCTCGCAGAAGACTTGGCGCGGCAAGTCACCGCACTCAACATCTTATCCCCGGTTAATGGACTAGTGGGTAACCGCGAGTTAGACCAGAAAAATCAAGTGGGACGCAATCAACCAGTGCTGAATGTCGTCGATTTGACTGCGTTTGAGGTCGAGATTGCGATTCCTGAGAGCTACGCAGACAGCCTCGCCATAGGTATGGCCGCTGAAGTGAGCTACAACGGTACCCTTTACCATGCTCAGTTGGTCTCCATATCACCAGAAATTCGCGACAACCAAGTAATTGGGAATGTGCGTTTTATGGATCAAATGCCACCTTCATTGCGACAGAATCAGCGGCTGACCACACGCATTATCTTGGATGAAAAACCTAACGTCCTACAAGTGAGCCGTGGCCAATTCCTCGAGACCGGCGGCGGGCGTATCGCCTATGTCGTTCGTGACGGTCTCGCTTTCCGCACCCCAATTGAAACGGGTGTCACTAGCCTCAGCTCCGTTGAAGTGATTGGCGGTCTGAATGCTGGCGATCAAATCATTATTTCAAGCATAGAGCCGTTCGGTGACGCCGACACGGTCCGTATCACCGACTAAAAAGAGAACAACTTATGTTACGTATGCAGAATATCCGTAAAATTTTTCGAACCGAAATGGTAGAAACGCACGCCTTGCGCGACTTTAACCTAGAAGTGGAAGAAGGTGATTTCGTGGCGGTGACGGGCCCTTCAGGTTCCGGAAAAACCACCTTTTTGAACGTTGCAGGGTTGCTCGAAACCTTCGATGGCGGTGATTACTTACTCGACGGACAAAGTGTCAAAGGCATGAACGACACGCAGTTGGCACGCCTACGCAACGAGAAAATCGGCTTTATCTTTCAGAGCTTCAACTTACTGCCCGACCTCAACTTGTTCGACAACGTGGATGTGCCCTTGCGCTATCGCGGCTTCAAAGCGGCCGAGCGCAAACGTCGTATTGAAGAAGCGTTGGAAGTCGTCGGCTTAGCCAGTCGCATGAAGCATTTACCCGCGCAGCTCTCTGGTGGTCAGCAACAACGGGTGGCGATTGCTCGCGCCCTAGCGGGTCGTCCGCGCTTTCTGCTAGCGGATGAGCCAACCGGAAACTTGGATAGCCAAATGGCCACCAGCGTGCTCGACCTTATGCAAGAGATCAACAATCAAGGCACCACCATCATTATGGTGACCCATGATCCTATGCTGGCAAAACGCGCAGGTCGGAATATCTTTGTGCGTGACGGTCAGGTGTCGGAAGTTGGCAAAGAAGACGACATTGTCGAGTTGCTGCACAAAACCGCTCAGGTTGGTTAAGCGAGGCCCGCATGTTTAGTTACTATGTGAGACTTGCGCTCCTGAGTTTACGCAAGAATATACTGCTGACCGGTTTGATGATTGCGGCCATTGGCCTCGGTATTGGCGCGGCGATGACAACCATCACCGTCAATTACATGATGTCGTCGGACCCCATTCCACAAAAGAGCGAGCGTTTGTTTCACGTTCAGCTCGATAACTGGTCGCCCAATGCTCCTTATAACGAACCTAATGAGCCACCTGACCAAGTGACTTGGCTCGACGCCACCAACTTGCTTCAGGAAGGTCGTGCATTTCGTCAAGCAGCCATGGGCGGCACTAGCTTTGTGATAGAGCCAAGCCAAGCGGAACAAAAACCGTTTATTGCCTCTGGTCGCGCCACGTCAGCGGACTTCTTCCCGATGTTCGATGTGCCCTTTTTATACGGGCGCGGTTGGACTGCCAGCGATGACACCAGCCAGAACTTAGTGGTGGTGTTGAGTAAAGCTACCAATGACCAGCTGTTCGGGGGTGAAAACTCCGTCGGTGAAACCGTGGTAATGGGTGGTCGCGCTTTCCAAGTGGTGGGTGTTCTCAATGACTGGCAGCCACGTCCACGATTCTATGACGTTTCGACTGGGCCCTTTAATGATGTCGAGGAAGTGTTTGTACCTTGGTCATTGAAAGAGCCGTTGGAGCTACCGCTCAATGGTAACAACAACTGTTGGAAACCGGTCGGTGAAGAGACTTTCTCGGCGTTCCTGCGCTCAGAATGTGTGAACAGTCAGTTTTGGGTCGAGTTCGAAGACCCACAAGATGCTGACAACTACCTCGCATTCCTCAATAACTACGTGACCGAACAGAAAAAGTTAGGCCGCTTCGAACGCCCTTTGAATAACCGCTTGCTGGACGTGATGGACTGGATGGAGTATCGCGAAGTAGTTGCAGAAGACGCCATCATGATGATGTACATGGCGATCATGTTCCTCGTGGTCTGTTTGCTGAACACCGTTGCCCTCTTACTTGCGAAATTCCTCGGCCGTAGCGGCGAGATTGCGCTACGTCGTGCCGTGGGTGCGAGTCGACGTGACTTGTTCCTGCAATATACCGTGGAGAGCGCCATGATTGGCATCGCCGGTGGCTTGCTGGGTCTCGTACTCGCATGGTTTGGCTTGCAAGGTATTGGTGGCCTGTACGGCGACATGACCGAAGGCTTGAACGAACTGGATCTGACGATGGTTGGCTTTGCCATTGTGTTGGCGATTGTCAGCACTATTGTAGCCGGACTCTATCCCACCTGGCGCGCGTGTTCAGTAGCGCCTGCTGGCCAACTGAAATCGCAATAAGGAGACGAACATGAGTGAACTAGGTCCTATTTTTCGTGCCTTATTGCGCAACAAAGTCGGCGCATTCTTACTGGCACTACAAATTGCGTTAACCATGACTATTATGGTCAATGCAATCCACATGATTGAAAACCGTAGCAGCATGATGGCGCGGCCTTCGGGCTTGGACGAGGCGAATCAGTTTTACCTCTCCAGCAATGGTTACGCAGAGAACTTCAACGAACGTGCCGTGGTTGAAGAAGACTTGCGGAACATCCGCGCGCTACCGGGAATTGTCGATGTCACGCAAATCAATGCGATTCCGCTCAGTGGTGGCGGCTGGTCCATGGGCTTGCAAACCGAACCCGGTGAAGACAAACCTTCAGTCGGCGTGGCAGTTTACTTTGTCGATGACCACGGTATTGACGCATTTGGTGTGAATTTGATTGCGGGCGAGAACTTCAGCCCGACCGAAATCACTTACCGTCAGCGCAATGAGCAAGGTTGGCCACAGAATATTATCGTGACTGAAGCGATGGCCAAGGAGTTGTTCCCTGATTTAGCGCCAGCGCAAATAATTGGTAAAACCGCCTATATTGGTGGTGATGAGCCTATGACGATTACCGGAGTCATTGATCAACTGCAAGCACCTTGGGTCGGTTGGAGCGGTGTTGAGCGCGTCATGCTCGTGCCACAACGGACGGAGTTCCGCTCGTCGCGCTACTTCATTCGCACCGAGCCAGGCCAACGTGACCGCATGATGAAAGAAGTCGAGGAAATGTTGGTCGCTGAAGATCGTGGTCGGTTGATTCGCAGCGTGCGCACGATGGAAGAAACACGAGATGATAGCTATCGCAGCTACTCTGCACTGCAGACCATTCTGTGGATCATTGTGATCATCCTCACCATCATTACCGCTTTGGGTATTGTGGGTATGGTGACCTTTAGTGTGAATCGTCGCCGCAAGCAAATCGGAACCCGCCGTGCCTTAGGTGCGAGTCGCTTCGACATTATGAAGCACTTTATGCTGGAGAACTTCCTCGTCACCAGCGCTGGCTTAGTGCTGGGTGTCGGCTCGAGTATTGCCCTGAATATCTGGCTGGTGGATGCCTTTAGCCTGCCGCGTATTGGCTGGTACTACATTCCAGTGGCGATGGTGATTCTGTGGGTAGTTGGGCAAGCGGCCGTATTTGGTCCAGCGCGCAAGGCTTCACAAATTAGCCCCGCGTTAGCCACACGTACCGCTTAGTACCGCACTTCGGCGTCTCCGTTAGGGGGCGCCGAAATCTGCCGTATCGGCAATCAATTGACGGAACCAACGATGCCCAGCGTCATGCTGAAGTAGCGGGCTCCAAATCATCTGCAAGTCCAAATCTGGAATGGCAAACGGTGGCGTTTTCATGACCAATTCAGGGTCATCTTGATAAAGCTTAGCCGCACGCGTTGGGAGCGTTGCAATCAAGCCCTGTCGCGCCAAATGCATGGCTACATGGTAGTTTCGAGTAAAGACGCGAATATCCCGCTTATGCCCGAGTTCACCCAGAGCTTCGTCAACCCAACCCAGCTTCTGCACGTCATGTGGGTCCATGCCCACACCCACACCAAAACCTGTTTTACTCACCCACACGTGCTCATAGCGCAGGTAGTTCTCTAACGAATAGTCCTTGAGTAATGGGTGATCACGCTGGATCAAAACCGAGAAGTCATCTTCCCACAGCGCTTTTTGATGGAACGACTGGGGCAGCTTTTCAAAACGGTTGATGGCTAAATCCACCTTGCCGTTTTCAACGTCATGAAAGCTGATATCACTTGGCGTCATAATATCGAGTGTAACTGCAGGAGCTTGTTGCTTGAGTTTTTCGAGCAAGGGCGGCACAAGTGTTGATGCGGCATAGTCAGACGCCATGATCCGAAATACACGGTCCGTTGAAGCCGGCACAAACTCACGCGCGGGTTGCACCATTTCTTCAACCGAATACAGAACACTGCGCACGGAGTCTTGCATGGCTAGTGCACGTTCAGTCGGCAACATGCCTTCACTGGTGCGAACCAAGATAGGGTCATTCAAAAGCGTACGCAGGCGTTTTAAGCCATTACTCATAGCAGGCTGAGTAATATTCAATTGCGCTGCGGCTTTGGTGACGTTGCGTTCACGCAGCAACACATCCAAATAGACCAATAAATTGAGGTCGATATCTTTGATGTTATTCATAGAAAAAATAAATCCCGCTATAAGAATATAGCGGGATTATAATTTGCTTCGCTGAAAAGTACAGTGAAGTTGGCTGCGACCTTAGTCTGAAACTAGTTTTTTTCCCAGAAGAAAGGCGCACGCTCTGGTGCACTTGGCACCAATTGGTTCATGGTATTGGCATCATACAAACGGCCATTCACCATGGTATGGGTTACGCGATCCGTCACGCGAATATCGGCTAACGGGTCACCATCAATCACGATAATATCCGCCAGTTTGCCGGTTTCAATGGAGCCGATGTACTTGTCCATACCGAACTCACGGGCTGGGTTAATGGTACTGGTTGCCAACGCTTCCAGTGGCGTCATGCCGCCCTGCGCCATCATCCAGATCTCCCAATGTTGCGCTAAACCTTCACGCTGACCGTGCGAGCCGGAAACCACGTTCACACCCGCATCACCTAACCGATCGGCAACGCTGGCGTTATTGATGTGGTTGTAATGGTTATGCGGTGCCTTTTCGCGACGCATCGCTTGGCCTACTACCGCCTCTTGCGGGACAAATTTAGAGAGTTTCGGGTGCTGCCATACATCGGTTTCAGCATACCAGTAGTTCTCACCCCAGATACCGCCGTACGCTACACCCAAGGTTGGCGTGTAAGCGACATCGGTTTGCTCCCAAAACTGCTCGATGTCATTGTAGATTTCGGCTACTGGAATCGAGTGCTCAATAGTGGTGTGACCGTCTGCAACCATACTTAAGTTGTGTTGCAACAGCGAGCCACCTTCAGGCACGACCATCATGCCCAACTCACGACCGGCTTGAATGACCTGTTGGCGCTGGTTACGACGTGGCTGGTTATAACTCTTCACCGAGAATGCACCGACTTTCTGCAACCGCTCCAAATGGAACTTCGCATCGTCAAGGTCATCGACATGAGCGGTGTAGCCTGGGCCATTCGCACCATAGAGAATCGTACCTGTTGAGAACGTCCGTGGTGCTGCAATGAGACCCGCTTTTTGCAACTCGCTGGCCGCAAAAATTTGCGTAGTGTCATTCGACGGATCGTGAATAGACGTCACGCCAAATGCCATTGATGCGTATGACTTCCAGTTTTGCTCTGGAATAATCTCATTGTCACCCTGCGGACCGTGCGCATGGCCGTCGAACAAGCCTGGCATCACGGTTTTGCCAGTGGTATCAATGACGGTAGCGCCAGCTGGCACATCCACTTCATCGGCAGTGCCGACCGCAACAATCTTATTGCCGCGTACCACAACGGTACCGTTCTCAATCACCTGCTCACCATTCATGGTGATGACTTGGCCGCCGACAAAGGCAACGGTTTCATCGTGAATGGCTGACGGTGCTTCGAAGCTAATGTCTAAGCCGTTTTCAACTTTGGCAAATTCAGATTCGTCTGTTGGAATGGCGAATAATCCTGCCACTGACGCTTGATACAGCTCTGGGCCCAGCGACCAATACAAGTTCTGGCCATCAGCCGTCCAGGAGATATTCTCGCCCGCGCGTACAGACAATTGCTGAACCGGGAACTGACGGTCATTTGGGCTAATGGAAATAGGCGCGCCGCGTTCCACAAATGGCGTGACAAACACTTTAAAACGCTCAGCAAAGGCTAAATGCTTGCCATCTGGCGATACACGGAATTCCGTCGCATGCTCAGATTTATACAGTGTGCGCTGTGCTTTAGTTTCGATATCCACTGACTTGAGCGCTGGGCCACCGTCGTAAGCGAGCAAGAACACGCGGTCACTGCGATCACCAAACTGTGGTTGTGAGCCACTCTCGCTTAACAAACGCGGCTCCGCATCACCTTCTAAACTGATGTGGTAAACGCCCGGATTCAAGCCATAGGTATCTGGAGTGATGTAGCCACCACGAATTTTCCGATACACCAAGCTTTTACCGTCTGGCGCGAACACGGGCTCCACGAATTTACCCATGCCGGTATCAAGCACTTGCTCACGCCCTGAAGCGACATCACGAACAATAATTTGACCCTGCTTCTGGTCATCCCAAGTCACATACGCCAGTTTTTTGCCGTCACGTGAATAGGTGGGATACAACTCCCAAGCTCCATCACGATCCGTCAGACGCTCTGGCTCACCGCTTGGCAAACCGCGCTGATACAAATGGCCTAAGGCTTCATAAGTCACTTGCTTGCCGTTCGGTGCCACTTGCACCATACGCAGCATTTTCACTTTGAAGTTGTCTTGGTCTAAGTTGGTCTCAAAACGCAGTGCTTGTTGCACTTTTTTGGTGGTTTCGACGCTAAACGGAATGATGTTCGCTGACTTTTCAGCCACATTGAGCTTCATAATTTTACCGCCTGCCCAGAAAATCATGTGCTTGCCATCTGGCGTCCAATCCATGGTTGGATACACGCCGTGGATCGCCCAAGTTTCCTGCATGTCGCGATCCAGCTCGGTGTACAAACGTGTTTCTTCGCCTGACTCGAGGTCATACAAATACAGCACGCTGTCGAAGTCTTCACGCTTGATGTACGCCAAGTATTTACCGTCAGGTGATGGGGTAGGACGAATCGCACCGCCGGTACCGCCCAAAATCACATCAATGTCACCGGTTTCGCGCTCAAAGCGCTTGATGACATAAATGCCTTCCAATGAATCTTTGCTGTAGTGGAAGGTTTTTCCTGGGGTGTCATCTTGCGAGAAATAGATGTATTTACCATCTGGCGAGAACGCTGGTTCGCCTAAGTCTTTCTGATCGTTCGGACGCTCAGTTAGCATGACACCGCTGCCGCCATTGCGGTGATACATCCAGACTTCACCCGCGCCTAATGAACGCTGTGCGGTAAAATGTTTGCGCGCAACTAAGTACTCACTATCCGGACTCCACGCAGGGCTATTGAGCAAGCGGAAGGTTTCTTTGGTCACTTGGCGCTGGTTGCTACCGTCCGCATCCATGATCCAGATATTGTCACCACCGTCGGCGTCCGACGTGTAGGCAATGTATTCACCATTCGGCGAGTACACCGGCTGCATGTTCCACGCAATGCCACCCACTAATAGCTCCGCATCACCGCCTTTGGCAGGAATACGGTAAATGTCACCGAGCAAATCGAACACGATATATTTGCCATCGGGGCTCATATCGACGTTCATCCAAGTGCCTTCATTGACATTAATTTGGATATCTTTGAATTCGCCTTGCGGGTTATTCACGTCCCACTTGGGAGCGTCTTCGGTTTCTTGTGCGTGGAGTTGAAGTGGTACCGACGTAGACAAAGCTACGCCGACACAAAGTGCCAGCGTGGAAAGTTTCATACATTAACCTTGTTGTTTTATTTTTTGGCGATTACCCAAACAGCATGAACAATACCTGGGATGTAACCGCAGATTGTTAACAGAATATTCAACCAAAAGTGCCCACCAATACCGACCTGTAAAAACACACCTACGGGCGGTAATAAAATAGCGATAATAATCCTTAAGAAATCAGCCATGATGGGCTCCTTGTTATTTTGTGATTAGTCTGAATAAATTACTGTTGCCCTTCATATTTAGCGGGTTCGCCCACTTTAGGCAAGGTATTCAGAATAAACTCACGTAAATCATCATTGGACTGACGCAGGTCTTCCGCACGCAGATACATCATGTGTCCGCTGCGATAGCCTTTAAAGCTGAACCGATCACGCATTTTGCCGCTCGGATCAATGTGCCAATGATTGAATTTCGCATCAAAGTAGTTAGTCGCGCCGTCGAAATACCCTGACTGCGTCAGCACATGCAGATATGGATTTGCACGCATCGCTTCGCCGAGCTGATGACCGGTGCGGTCATTGCTGCGATCCCACGGATGTACGGAACCAAACATGTTGTATTTCACATCGGTTTTGTAATTCAGGACTTCACGCATGTAGTAGTTAATGGCTGGCGTGAACGAGTGCAACCATGAGGTCAGCTCTGCGTTGTAGTCTGGCGACTCACCCACGTCCGCACGGTCTATACCGAGGTAACGTGAATCCAAACGTCCAATGGTTTGGCCGCGGTCGCGCAACAACTCTTTCCAGAAAAAGCGAGTTTCGACATCCAGGTTGGTTTGCATGATCACATCCGCATCCAAGCCTGAGTAACGTGCTACTTGCTCTGCGACTTCACGTTTTTCGGCGTCGCTCAGCATGTGGCCTTTCGCTAGTGCCGGTAAGTAAGTGTCTAAAGTGTATTCCTCAACCTGTGGCAGTAATTCGAGAAGGTCTAAGCTTTGCAGGTCTTCTGGCAGCGCTTTGTGATACCAAGCGGCAGCCGCAAAATAAGGCAGGCGGTTCGCCGCTTTTACTGGGCCGTCACGGTTAATACCGATATCCGTCGGTGATACTAAAATCACACCATTGAAGTACATCCACTGACGGTTCTGCAGCTCTAACGCCAAGCCAGACACGCGCGTAGTGCCGTAGCTTTCACCAATCAGGTACTTTGGCGAGCGCCAGCGCTCATTGCGCGTCACAAATGTGTTAATCCAGTCGGCTAAGTACTTCACATCCGCATTCACGCCGAAGAACATTTTTTGCTGTTGATCGCGTGATGGCATTTCGCCTTTACTGTTGGGCAGAACGCGTGAGTAGCCGGTGTTGACTGGGTTTACGAATACGATATCCGCAACGTCTAGCACTGAGTGCGGGTTGTCTTTCACGCCGTACGGCATGATGGGGAAGCCTTCATCATCCACGCGCAATGATTTCGGACCAGTGTAGGCGATGTGCATCCACACCGATGCAGAACCAGGACCACCGTTGAATGAGATCAATAACGGGCGGTTCGCGCGGTCTTTTACGCCTTCACGTTGGTAATAGGTGTAATGCAAAGCGGCAATGGCATCACCGCTTTCGTCGAATACCGGCTGCGTACCGGCAGTTGCGGTGTACTCAACACGTTCACCTTTGATGGTGACACGATGCTCGGTGGTGACGGTTTCATCAGCAGCAAGTTTCGCTGATGGCATTTTGCCATGGTCATCAGCGTACACCGGCTGTGCGACCAGCGCACCTGCCAACATGAGTGCTGAGAGTACGTTTGTAGCGAGTAATTTCATATCCAATACCCTTATTGAAGTGATTCACTTCATTTAAGGGGATTCGCTAACAAACCTCAAGCGTACTGCGACCAATCGGCTTATTTCATCGTTAATAGCAGCCAAACTGCGTAAACCAACGCGAATCCGGCAAGATAGAACAAGCCAAGCCACGCATAGAGACGCATTGCGGGCGCCAACCGCTTCTTCCGCGCCAGCGAATAATTCAGCCAAGCAAAGAATGGCGTGGTCAGAAACGCTAAGGTCATGGCGAAGGTGAGCATGGGGCCTAGAGCACCGCGGAAGAACAGAATGATTGCCATGCCGGCTAAGCCTTGGCCGATAATCCAGTAGCGCAGTGAGCTATTGAGTCGTGGCTTGCCTTCGGCGGTTTTGGTGCGGCGCCGCAATATTCGGAAGCTTTCTCTGAGGGTACGTGCATAGCCATCGAGCACCGCCAGTGTGGTGCCGAACATACATAAGAATGCGACACCACCCACTAGGTATTCAGACCATGGACCTATAGTTGCGGCGTACATCGCGACAAATTGTGTCGCGAATTGTCCACTCGCGAGCGCTATGGGCTGTTCGCTGCCAAATTGCACCATGGCGCCGAGCGCTAAGAAGAGCAATGCGAGCGCAGCGGTGACCCAATACCCTAAGTTGAAGTCAAACAGGCCATCGCGCAACGTCACTTGGGTAAGCTGCTGCTTGCTACGCAGCCACAACGAGTTAATGGCGGAGAGCTCAATAGGTACTGGCATCCAGCCCATCATCGCGACCAAGAACGCCAGCGCAGATAGTTTCCACGGTGAAGGCGGCACAAAGTCTGGGGATACCGTAACCGGCTGTTGTGCGGCAATAATCACGGCTGCGACCGTCGCCACGGTGAGACTGAACATAATCCACTTGGATAGCCGATCCAACGTTCGATACTGCCCTGCCAACAGAATAAACAAGCACGCCAGCAGCAGAATCCAGCACAGCAAAGTAACCGACAACTGTGGCGTAAACCATTGCAGCAAGCTCGCTGTCAGTAACAACACGCCAGCGGTATTCACCACCGCGGCAACCACATTCAAAACGGTGAAGAGCTGCAAGTACCAACGCCCTTTGCGATAGTAACCAGAAATCAGGCTTTCGTTATTTTGTAGCGTGTAGGTCACACCGAAGCGGAAGAATGGATACTTCAGCACGTTTACTGCCAATATCACCCACCACAGTTCCCAGCCAAATAAAGCGCCAGCTTGGGTGGATGCCACCAAATGAGAAGCGCCGACCGCGGCGGCAGCGAGAATAATTCCGGGACCGAGTGCCCGTAACCGAGATGATGTAGGTAGATTCATGGCTCTGACTTATTGTTATTGTTGGCCGTAACCAGAGCATAGCTGGAAATTCTCAGAAACAGAATTGACATTTTGAATATTCGACTTACCATATATGCGAAATTACACATGTTATGGTGTTGACTATGAAAAGGGTCATCTTTCTCTGCACAGGTAATTCGGCGCGATCACAACTCGCAGAAGCCTTGCTGCGTCATCAAGCTGGGCACTTTTTTGAAGTTTTCAGTGCGGGTTCGCAGCCACATGACATCGATCCGCGCACCATCGCCGCACTGCAAAAGTTCCATTTACCCGTTGATGGCCTGCAAAGTAAATCGATCGATGAATTTGCGGGACAGAGTTTCGATTACGTGATCACCCTGTGCGACAAAGCCCGTCAAGAATGTGCGCAATTACCTCAAGCGCGCGAAGTGATTGCCTGGGACTATCCTGACCCGCGTACCAGCGACAATCCTCGGGCTTTCGAGCTGACGCTGCAGGAGCTCAATGAACGCATCAAAATGTTTGTGTTAGTTCAGAGCAAGGAGCAGAAAGGCGCCTTGACCCCCGTCATCAATCCATTGCAGCTGTTTAAGTGCCTAGCCGATGAGACGCGACTGGCAGTGATGTTGCTGTTGCAGCATCGTGGCACTCTATCGGTTACTGAGTTAGCGCAGGCATTACAAGAAAGTCAGCCGAAGGTCAGTCGACATTTAGCGCAATTGCGCGGGTGTGGACTAGTCTTAGATGAGCGGTGTAATCAGAACGTCTTGTATCAGGTGCACCCACGCCTACCCGACTGGTCGGTTCGAGTTCTTCTCGAAGCTGCGCAAGCCGATTCCCATCACATTCAACAGTTAGCGCAACGTATTCAGGAAAGGAGTAACGCATGACACTAAAAATTGGTATCAATGGACTTGGACGTATTGGTCGGCTGGCGTTACGGGCGGGTTGGGATAATCCACAAGTTGAGTTCGTGCGTTTGAATGACCCTGCGGCTGATGCGGCGACCTTTGCGCATTTGCTGAACTTTGATTCGGTTCATGGCCGTTGGGCGCAAGAAGCCGAGGCGACGGACGCAGGCGCAATCAAAGTCGGCAGCCAGACGCTCGCGTTTACGCAAGAACGCGACACTAACGCGATTGATTGGTCTGATTGCGATATCGTGATTGAAGCGAGCGGTAAGATTAAAACCAAAGCAGCGCTGCAGGCTTATCTCGACCAAGGCGTGAAGCGTGTGGTCGTGACTGCGCCTGTGAAAGAAGATGGCGTGCTGAACGTGGTGATGGGTGTGAATGATCATCAGTTTGATCCTGCGCAGCATCGTATTGTGACTGCGGCTTCCTGCACCACTAACTGTTTAGCGCCGGTCGTGAAAGTGATTCATGAGAAACTTGGTATTGTGCATGGGTCGATGACCACCATTCATGACATCACAAACACCCAGACCATTTTAGATGCGGCGCACAAAGACTTACGCCGTGCGCGCGCCTGCGGCATGAGTTTGATTCCGACCACCACAGGTTCGGCAACCGCAATTACCGTGATTTTCCCGGAGCTGAAAGGCAAGTTAAATGGCCATGCCGTGCGAGTGCCACTGGCGAATGCATCACTGACCGATTGCGTATTTGAAGTCGAGCGCGCCACCACCGTGGAAGAGGTGAATGGTTGGCTTAAAGAAGCCGCTGCCGGTGAACTGAAGGGCATTTTAGGCTATGAGGAGCGCCCACTGGTATCGATTGACTACAAAACCGACCCGCGCTCGAGCATTATCGATGCACTCTCGACTATGGTGGTGAACGGCACCCAAGTGAAACTCTATGCTTGGTATGACAATGAATGGGGTTATGCGAACCGCACCGTCGAATTAGCTGCCTTAGTTGGCAAAGCTAAGTTAGGCACTGCTTAAGCATGATGGCAGCTATCCGTCAGCTCTCCGCTCCCGTGCGCCAATATTTGCTGATCACCGGCAATTACTGGGCGTTCACGCTGACCGACGGTGCACTGCGAATGCTGGTGGTGCTGTATTTCCATCAGCTCGGTTACAGTCCACTCAGTATCGCGATGCTATTTTTGTTCTACGAGATCTTCGGCGTAGTCACAAATCTAGTGGGCGGCTGGCTGGGTGCGCGCATTGGTCTGAATCGGACCATGAACATCGGCCTTGGCTTACAACTGATTGCGTTAGCTATGCTGCTCGTTCCTACCCCCGCGTTGACGGTGCTCTGGGTCATGGCAGCACAAGCTTTGTCCGGCATTGCCAAAGACTTGAACAAAATGAGCGCCAAAAGCGCCATCAAAACACTGGTGCCTGCCGATGCGCAAGGCCAACTCTATAAGTGGGTAGCATTGCTTACCGGCTCAAAGAATGCGTTAAAAGGGGTCGGCTTTTTCCTCGGCTCACTGCTGCTCTATACCGTCGGGTTTCAGGGTGCAATTGGCATCATGCTCAGCGCACTCGCACTGGTGTGGCTGTTTAGCTTGTGGCGCCTCGGTGCCGACCTCGGTAAAGCTAAATTCAAGCCCAAGTTTCGGGATATCTGGTCAAAAAGCCGCGCCATTAATCAGCTCTCCGCAGCGCGATTGTTCCTATTTGCCGCACGCGATGTCTGGTTTGTGGTCGCCCTACCCGTGTATTTTGCAACGCAACTCAATTGGCCACACACCTGGACCGGTGCCTTTATGGCCTGTTGGGTCATTGGCTATGGTGCCGTGCAGAGCCTTGCGCCACGCTTCACCCATAAAACCGGTGAACCGCGTCGTGCCGCCGTGTGGTGGGCATGGTTGTTAGCACTTACTCCGCCGCTGATCATTGCTGGGCTTGCTTATGATTTAGAACCAGCCTTGATAGTGGTCAGTGGGCTACTACTCTTTGGTGCTGCTTTTGCAGTCAATTCAGCGCTGCATAGCTATTTAATTGTCAGCTATGCGCGTGCCGATGGCGTATCTCTCGATGTGGGTTTTTACTACATGGCTAATGCGATGGGCCGACTCACAGGTACGGTTGCGTCCGGCTTGGTGTATCAATGGTATGGACTCACGGCATGCTTATGGGTGTCGGCGGGCTGCATCGTTCTGGCAGCCCTTCTAGCGGTTGGATTACCGCGCACCGATCCCAGCTAGCTGTCGTTCAGGCGCGACAACCACTGCTTAGCAAACTCCTCGGCGGGTATGGGCTTCGCAAACAAGTATCCTTGCGCGGATGTACAACCAGCTTTTAATAGCGCATCCGCTTGCGCTTGCGTCTCCACACCCTCTGCAATAGTACTCATGCCGAGCGTCTCGGCCATAGCAATAATAGTCGACACAATGGCTGAGCTACTCTCGTCGTCTATCATTTTCTGCACGAACGACATGTCGATCTTCAGAATATCCACCGAGAAACTTTGCAAGTAAGCCAGTGACGAATAGCCGGTCCCAAAGTCATCCACGGCAAACTTAAAGCCCGACTCGCGGAGCTTGTGAATAACACCTGTGGCCAGATCAGGGTCTGACATCAACGCACTCTCAGTAATCTCTAAGGTGATTAGCTGTTCTGGCAACTCGCCACGCAGTTGCACCAATTTTGCGACCAACTCTTCACTATCGAGCTGTTGTACCGCCAAGTTGACCGATATTTTGACTACCTGCGAATAGCTTTCCTGCCACTGCCGCAAATAATCACAAGCCTGACTCATCACCTGCTCACCCAATTCATCCAGAACGCCTTGCTCTGCAGCAATGGCAATAAACTGGTCGGGCGCCACCATACCTAATTCGTCATCAAACCAACGACACAGCACCTCAGCACCAATTAATTTATTCGTTGCGAGGTCAATTTGTGGTTGGAAGTAAATGGTGAGTTGCCGCTTAGCCAGTGCTCGCAAAAACCGTTCGGTTTTATGACGATGCTTCTGCAATTGCGCCGCTAACTCCTGGCTGTATACGCACAACGGTCGAGCGCTGCTTTTTGCTTGATGTAACGCCGTACTCGCACAGCGGAGCAGTTCACTTGGCGTCGCGATCATAGAGGTATGCACCACACCGGCTCGCAGTTTTACTTGAACCTCAACGCTATCTGCTCTGATCGGTTTATTGACCGCATTCATTATCCGCTTCAATACGTGTTCGATAGATTCTTGGTTGGCATCATCATGCACCACTAACACAAATTCATCCGCCGACATACGCGCACAATATTCATTCGCACGAGTTGATTCACGCAAGCGCTCAGCAATTTGTTGCAGCACTATGTCGCCCACATGAATGCCCCAGTTATCATTGATATCACGGAAGCTCACCACATCAATAATGGCCACATACATAGCCTCGAACCGCTCGCTACCATTGCCCGTATTGTACTGGAGATGATGGAGCAGTGCGGCGCGATTCGGCAAACCCGTTAACGTATCGCTGAAAGCAATTTTAGTGATTTTTTCGTTCTGCTCTTGGCGCTCGGTGATATCTGTAATGAAGCCTTCCAGATGACTGACGGATTGATCGGGTCCATACACCGCTTGCCCTTGCTCCCAGACCCAACGAACTTGGCCATCCTTCCGGATAATTCGGTAACTCAACTGGAACGGCTTGTGCTGTTCATTGCTGACTTCCACGCTGGCATCAACAATGCTGCGGTCCGGTGGATAAATGAGATCCAGCCATGACAGCTCGCGATTATCGAGCAACTGCTGTGGTGTGTAACCGGTTAACGACTCAACCCCACTGCTAATAAACTCCATGGTCCAGAATTCATCGTTCTTACAGCGATACGCCACACCGGGTAGGTTATCGATTAAGGTTTCTAAGCGGCGACGACTCTCTTTTAATGCTTTGTACGAATGACTTTGCGCCAGCTCGGCACCCGCTAAAGTCGCGATAATAGCGACGATGCGCTGTACAAAGGGGCTAAACTCTCGCGGTGCACCATGCAACAATGCAACTAATCCGAGCTTGAAGCCCGCTTGGTCAAACATGGGCACACCCAAGTAACTTTCCGCTTTAATCTGCTGCAGAACTTCGTCATCCGGGAATTGTTCGCTCACATGTTCGCTAAAAGCACAACTCTGACGATCCAGTACCTGCTCGCACGGTGAGCCCTTCAATTCATAGGTGATATTGGCAACTGGTTTCCCAAAAGACACTAATGCTTTGGTGGTGGCGGTGTGTTGTTTGGGAAGCACTTCGGCGACCATGGCATGGTCGACTTGTAGTGTGCTGGCCAGTATTTGCATGAGCTCAACAAAGTAGTCCTGATGACCGACTAAGCGTTGTGCTTCGGACACACGTTTTAGTATTTCATCGACAACTTCAGCGTCACTTCCCTGTGACTCCACGGTTGGTTTCTTACTTCCCATGCTTGGCCTTTTGGTAATGACATCCATTACTACCTTTACGATACAAGCATAACCGCTATCAAGAATCCGTCAAGTTTATTGATTTATAACGGAAAAGTTTATTTTTGGCAGGCGAATTATCAGGGTTTTGGAGCCCCTCAGCGGGTTAGAAGGCTACAGATAGTTAACCTAAAGATATAATGAGCAAATAATTGAACTTAAATTGCATAAAATAATATTAATGAGCAATTATTGTTACATTAAAATAAAAATGCATAAATAAAATAAGGTGCTATAATTTGCACATAATTAACTATTTTATTCATTAATGAGCATGAAAATGAACATTAAAAATAGCAAAATAAGGTTTAGCACAGCGCCAGTAGCTGTGATTGCTGAGGAAATTGGCGCGCGGCTAAAACAGGCCCGGCTGAACAAGAACTTCACCCAGCAAGAAGTTGCCGACAAAGTGGGCATCTCGCGGCGGACGTTAGTCGCAGCCGAACAAGGCAACGCGAAGCTGGATACCTTGATTGGTATCATGCAAGTTTTAGGGGTGATTGACCAGCTCGATGTGTTCTTGCCCGAGCAAGACATCTCGCCCCTGCAACTGGCCAAGCTGAAAGGCAAACAGCGCCAGCGTGCCTCCGGCCAGATGTCGCAAGATGACGACATGGAACAGTGGTAACCAGCAACGAGTAAGGATTCATCATGGTGACTGAAGTAGTCAATGTTCGCTATCAAGGCCGCATTATCGGTGCGGTGAGCTTTGATGTTGAGAAAGGTTATGGCAGCTTCGAATATGCCAATAGCTTTATCGCATCGGGCATTGAACTGGCGCCGCTGACCATGCCTTTGCGCGCAGGCATCTATAACTTCCCCGGTTTGCCCTACCCCACGTTCCGAGGGCTACCCGGCTTGTTGGCGGATTCACTCCCGGATGACTTCGGTAATGCAGTCATGAATGCTTGGGTGGCGGCACAAGGGAAGTCACCGCAAGACATCACACCGTTACAACGGCTGCAATACACTGGCGCGCGAGCCATGGGCGCGCTCGAGTACACCCCAACGCTCAATAAGGATGTGTTGAGTAAAGCACGTCAAGTTGAGATCGAGAGTTTGGTGAGCATTGCGCAGGAAGTGCTGGATAGCCGCAATGACTTTGCTGTGGAGCTGCAGCACGGCCAGGAAGATCGCGAGACCATGCTAGAGCTGATGTCGGTAGGCATGAGTGCCGGCGGCGCACGAGCCAAAGCGGTACTGGCGTTTAATGATGACTTCACCCAAGTCCGTTCCGGTCAAGCACAAGTACCCGCTGGCTTCACGCATTACTTAATGAAATTTGATGGTGTCAGCGAGCACAACACCCATCAAGAAACCTTTGGTGACCCATCGGGATATGGCGTGATGGAGTACGTGTACCACTTGATGGCCACCGCTGCAGGTATTGAGATGGAGCCTTGTCATTTGTTACCGGAAGGGAACCGGCGACACTTTGTCACCCGCCGTTTTGACCGCCGCGGCAATGACAAAATTCACGTCCAAACGCTGACTGGCATGGCGCATGTGGACTACAAAAACCCCGGCTCATTTTCCTATGAAGAGCTGTTCGACGTTGCCCGCCAACTGAAGCTGAGCCGCTATGAAGCCGAGCAATTACTGCGCCGTATGTGCTTCAACATTGTGGCGCGCAATCATGACGACCACGCCAAGAATTTCGCTTTTATGCTCGATGACCGCAAGTGGAAATTGGCACCGGCCTACGATGTCGCCTACAGCTACAAACCCGGCAGCAAATGGGTGAATCATCATTGGATGAGCTTAAACGGAAAACGCGAAGACTTTACTCGCCGCGACTTTCAGCACCTGAGCAAATTCGGCAAAACTTTCAGCGCCGACAACATCAACGCTATTTTAGATGAAACCATTGAGCAGGTAGCCAAGTGGCGCTCGCTTGCCGAGCAGCATGAGGTGCCGAAGGCGTTGATTAATGAGATTGCAGGCAATTTGCGGCTACAGCTGTAACTTAGGTTTTGCGGTTCATCCAGCGATCTATCTGGAAAGATACCGAACCGAGCACGACACTAAAAATGATGAACTCCGAAAGCAAGCGCAACCAGCTAGTGGGCTCGAATGTCACAAGGCTCGTTGGTTCACCGAAGATCACCGTAAATATAGCTATACCAATCAGAGCTCCGACCCCGAAGTCATTCAGAAATTTGAGAAAGCTGATGTCTTTTGGAGCAGAGCTTGCCTCATTGCTGCTTTGGCGTTTACGCCTGCGCCAGTGAATAGACAACATCACCGCATAAACGCAGACTAAGCTGAAGCCGAGTTGTACTAAGTCATCCATGTTTCGTTCTTCCTTTTCGTTACCTTTAGGGTCCTGAACCTATCGCGCCTTAGTCATGAGCTTTTAATATAGGCCGTAAATCATCCAGCTTGTCGAATAAGTGCCAAATATAATTCTTTGTACCCTTCTCACGATGCGGGTGCAAGTCAGCTAACGCAGGATCATTGCAGTAACCCTCAAAAGCAGCTTTCGACTCCCACTCGACCAGAATCAGCACCGTGCGCGGCGTCATATCACCCAGCGCCGCCTCTCTGAACTTGCCCAGCGAAACAACCTTCCCGCCATGCTTGCCCACTTCGCTGACCGAGCGCCGCGCGTATGCCAGGTACTCGTCTTTATCGACGATATCGAATAGGTTTAGCGCATATACGGGCATCGTTTCGTTCCTTAAGAAGTTTTAATCCGTCGATGGATGGTCAGCGTCTGAGGGGTCTTCCGCATTCATTTTATGCGAATTCTTTTCCCACTCGGTGACGCGCTTCAAAGCCGCAGCGTTTGCTTCAGCCAGCTCACCTGTTTCTTCGAGTAAGTCATCCAAAGATGACCCTATATGTTGATTAGTCATTTTTGGCCACCATAGGAGCATCAGGCTCGTTCTCTTTGCCCCAACCACGGAGCCATTTGTGGACTTCACTCGCATCAACCAGCTTTCCTGCGGAAGCCGACTCGATCGCCTCTAATGTCTGTTGCCAGCAATCCTGCTCAACCTGCATTTCATCCATGCTACACCTCCAGAAATAGTTACTTTTCATTGTAGTTGGCGATACTTTAGAGAGCAATTTAGAAGGACTCTTTCACCAATAACTGGCTTGCAAAGGGCATAGATTTGCCCTCAGAAATGAAAAAACCGCCATATATGATGGCGGTTTTTCCGCCCCGAACCGAAATCAACTGAATGATAGCTGTAAGGGGTGAGTCGTGGTTTTAGTTTGGTAATAATTTTGCCTTGTGTCAATAAAATATAGGTCTAGATTCCACTCATGGCTGATAGTTTCATTTGTGCGGCTTTGTCTACAAATATGCATCGATACTGAGCTTGCGGCTGTTGGTGTTGGCTTGCTTGACGGCGGCGAGCATGGCGTCGAGCTGCTGGCGGTCAAACACGCGTCCGTTGAGGATAACAGTGTCGATGGTTCGGGTGTTCTCAATGGCCGTGAGAGGATTCTCATTGAGTATGACCAGATCGGCACGGCGACCCGCTTCAATGACTCCCGCATTACTGCTCATCATTAACGCGGGCGCACTAGTTGCCGCTGCCAATGTTTGCGCCGGGCTCATACCTGCAGCATTTAACGAAGCCAACTCGTCATGCAGCGAGAATCCCGGAACCACTAAGTTGGCACCCGCGTCGGTGCCGGCAACAATAGATACGCCGCGACGCACCATGGCCTTCAACAAAATATGATGCGCATGCTCACGGGCGCGCCAGAAGATGTCGTTTTTCTCGCGTAGTTCTGGAGAGGCATCTGCACTCAGTTCAAACTGATTGTAGCCCGGCAGCCAACCGACTTTGAATTCATCCGAGTCCTGTGTGCCCTCGACAATGCCTGGGTTGGCGTATTCCATTTCAACTTGCGTTAAGGCCGTCTCTAGGTCACTGAATTGATCGTGAATGCTTTCCATAAACCACAACACTGAATTGACGGTTATGTTATTGGCAAGTAGGTCATCAATAATGGCATCGCTGCGGGCTTCCACGTGGGCATAGAAGGCATCGCTGCCTTGCTCGCTGATGGAGCCGAACTCGCGTATCAACACCCGCACAATCTCTTCCAAGTGCGCGATCTCTTTTTGCTGCGTTACGGCAAGCTCAGATAGCTCCAAGGACAACGGAAAATGCCCCGTGGTTGGCACGCCGAGTTCAGCGGCAACGGCGTTGACGGCGCGGTAGCTCGGCATATCCAGATGGTAGATTTTAATCGCGTCATAGCCTTGCTCGACAAAGTCGCGCACCAGACTCTCGGCATGCTCAACACCGCGGGTATTCTTATGGAAGGTAATCAGCTCATAGAAGGCGCCCTCGAGTAAGCCCATGGAGTCAATTGGTGGTGATGCTACAAACAGCCGCGGCCCTACCCGACCTTGCTCAATTTCCTTGCGCCACTGCAAGCGCTCCTCGGGGCCACCCAAGTCACGAATATGCGTCACGCCATTGGCAACATACAGCAAAAGGTCATTGGGGCTGCGCAGCAGATGCGCGTGAGAGTCGACCAACCCGGGAATCATGTATTTACCGCGACCATCAATAACGTTGGCTCCCGTGGGTATGACGCCATCAATAGCCACCGAAACAATAACCCCGTCATCAACAATGACCGTGCGTTCAGGCAGCATGGTCGGCCCATCTGGCGATAGCACGTTAATGTTGGTCACAGCAGTGAGCTGGGCGGGTGTGGCGAACGCCTCGTGATCCACCACTTCAGTGTGCGCGCCATAGATAAAATTGACGCCATTGATAAACCACAATAGATATCCGGCAGCCAACGCAAGGGTGCACAGCAGGAGACCAAGAAACCATTTCGAGAATGTTTTGAGCATGAGTAAAGTCCATCAGTTGTTGATGGACTCATTGCAACAGGTGCGGCGGGTCTACGCGTCCTAATTTATAAGATTAGACGTTTTTTTGCTTGCGGTGCTTTGCTGGCGGTACTTTTGGCGATAGAGCGTAGGACTTCGCCCAGTCAGCTTTTTAAACACCGCATTGAAGCTACTTTTTGAGGCAAAGCCAGCATCGAGACCAAGTTCAATGAGTTGGCGTTCACTGCCGCGGTCGAGTTGCTCGCATACCTCAGCCACCCGATATTCATTAATAAACTGATTAAAATTCTTACCGCCCGACTTGTTCAGCGCCTCCGACAAGTGGTGCACATTCACGCCAACCTGCTCCGCCAAGGTTGCCAGAGTCAGTTCGTTGTCGCGATACAAACCCTGCGCTTTCACTTGCTCTTGCACCCAGTCAAAAATACTAGCCCTAGTGTTGGGCTCGAGTACGCCCGCCGATGCGTCCTGTTGCGCTGCAGATTGCTCATGCTGATGTGAGAGTTCGCTCGATAGTTTTTCAATATAAAACAGACTCGGATTACGCCATTGCACAATAGCCACCGCATACACCAGCATGACCAGCAGTGTATCAGCGAGCAGATTTAATGCAGGTGCAGGGCTTATGAAGTAAAACAGCACCTTCAAGCCCCAAATCACCACCATGAGCGTGATAAGACACCAAAGCCAAGGGAAAATATGCGGATTGTAGGACGAGAGCGTTTGCTTTGCCTTCGCTTGATAGCGACTGACCATAGTGACCAAAAGCAGCGCATAAACCACCACCTGCCCATAAAACACAAAGGTTGTGAGCTTGTGTCGCAACAGCGTCGGTTCAGCCATGGTGACAAAAGCCAGCGCCTTGTCCGCCGAGAACAGCAGATCCACATTCAACAGATAGCATAGAGCCAGCGGCAATAGGTGTAGCACATCAAGCGGTTTCAGCGCCGCGCCAGTGATGGCTGTTCGACAATACAAATACGTCAGCGCCGCATAGCTGGCAGGCAAAAACACCAAGAAGCCAATGAGCCAAGCCAAAGGACCATCACCAGATGCAACAATAAGCGGCAACACCAAGGTCGTCGCAATCAACAAACACAACACACCGAGCAGCTTGCTCGCGTAATTCACGCGGTTGTCACTCACCAGCAGAGCAAACAACAACACACCTTGGAACGCGCCTGCAGCTAAAATTAGAGTTTGGACTTGGGGCATGTTGGGTTTAGGCTAAGGTTAACTATGGAGGAAGCTTACCTTTTGGGCGGAACTATGTCGATTAGCATGCTCCTTTGGCGGTATAAATCAGATGAATCGGTGTTTAGTCAGTCAAATTTCTATTCGCGCCAGTCAAAGCAACAATTTCGACGGAAAAAGTGCTGTTTAGTATGCTATTTGTGGAGTTGATGTCCCCATCCCCAAGCTAGTTAGCTCTTTTTAGCTCGCTCAACTCGTCTGTCTTTTAATTGAGAACCTTTTGCAGGTATCTCGAAAATCACATCAAAAGTATGTTCGATAATTTCTATAGCTAACTCAAGTTCATCTCTTGACGGATGAGCAAGTTCATGGACAGCATCGTTCCCCATAAAACGATGCTCATGAAGTACATTCGCGCTTTTCTCAGTTAAAAAACCTTTCTCATGCAACCCTGAAATTTTTCCTTCTAAGTTTGAAAGTCGCTTCACTTCCTGAGAATTATCAATTCTAGTAATTACTTTAGGTCCATCAATTACACCAAGAGCTGCGCACAGTCCCTCAATCAGAGCTCTTAGTCCAGCAGCTGTCAACGTAAACGAATCATTATTGAAGCAATCAATTGATTCACGATAGATACGCCGTAAATTATTCGGAACTTCCCAAAAATCTTTAATGGCTCTAGTACTATTTGACCGTTTTGGATAAAGAGTCACCCGTTCACCATCATCCCATTCATTCGTTCCTATTTGCTGCATATCTTCTGAGAACCACGTCACTTGCCTAAAGGAAGAGGACATACAACCTTGACACTGCACTATCTGATGTGAGTTGCTCCATTCAATTGAAAAGTTTCCTTCATCGTATTCTTCAGAACCAAGGTAATCATATGACGCAACGATCATATGGCGAGTTGACCCACCGCACTGAGCACAATGCTCCTTTACGATAGAGTCTTTGGATTTTCCTTCCTCATAATACTCTTTGATCTCGCCCATCTTGCTCTCCTAGAAACTTAATATTTATATATTGCACACAAATGAGAGTATCCCGTCTATACACGGTTATTTCTGCCAAAATTTAAGGCACCGTTATCCAACGAACAAAATTCCGCAGATTAAATTTACCTGTTAGACTACTCCTGATAATTAATAAAGTTTCTACGTAAATAAGCAAAATATTGCTTCTGGTCAGGTGTTGGAGAGAAAATACTGCTTGTCATAACGGCATACAATACTTTACAAGTATCAGATAAATGCTTTGAGTTAAATGAATTCCAATCAGTATCTCTTGGCTCATTAATGACTTGCAGATGAACCTTGTTTCGTAGAGATCTTAAACCTTCCAGCTTTTGGTAAATGGTCGTACCCTTGCCAAAAATATTGTTAGACTTTGCACTCTTAATCATGGCATCGAAGGTCATGTGCTTAATTTCTGACCTTTCCAGTCTTTGATAGATCAAGATATCAATTTTGACGTAAGCTCCATCAATTTTCTTTTGATTACCTTTAAATTTAACTTTTTCCTCCCATTCCGTAGTGGAATGGACATTATTAACGATAAGCATAAAATGTAATATTGACTCGATAATACTGGAACCAACTAGAACAATAGTTTTTATAGTCTGGGTATATAGAACCGAGCTTAGCTTTATGTCTTGTAATATTCTGTCTTGAAATTGAATATACTGCAGGTTGTAAGCAAGATTCTTGCGAAGCGCATAAGAGTGTTGGTATCCACGCTCTGAAAAAATTGATTTTTTCAGCAGTATTTCAAGCTTGTCAATCGATATTGGATACCATCCACTTCCTTCTTCATCAGTTTTTGTGAGCTTTGTCATATTTGCTTGCCTGAGTATAGGTTTGTCTAACGTTAGTCATAAGTTGCGATCTAGCGAAGGCATTGGATGAACGGCGACTGGCCCCAAAAGCCTTACTGGTCTTGTTACAGCGTTTTGGGGCTAATTTATTTTCGACTCAAATAAAATCAACTTTTGTAATGCGCTCTCAAGGTTACAACCTACCAAGGCGATTTTGGTCTCAAGGTGCATCTATTAACCATTCTATTTATTTGTTTCTTAATTACAGCTCACTTCTAATGCGTGACTTATACGTCTTCAGTTGTTCATCAGACAATATTTCCTCGTCCTGCCAATCATAGACAATATTCAATAAGCTAACCACTGCAGAATTTGGGAAAGACATGACTTTTTCAATCATCTGATAGTCGTGAACACTGAAGTTACCTAGCGCCGTATAAAATGCACGTACACAATCTACAGACGACGCTCGTTGTGATTGTGTTCCAACTAAGGTTATTTCATCACTCGCATACACTTCAGCATGACCGGCATTGTCGGCAATAGAACGAATAATTTGTGGTAATGAGGGCCAATACTTGAGGTCGTATTGCCCAAATAATCGGTTTAACTTTTCTTTAGGGTGCCATTCATACAGGTGATTTCCTGCTTTATTAGCAGCATCATCCATGAAATCGAGGATTGAGTAATGGTTATCGCTGGAAAAGCCGGAATCTTCCGATTTTCCCTTTTGTAATTCTAAAAGTTCAGCTAAATGATTCGCTGCTTCTGCAATCTCTATGTTAAGTGTTTTGAGTTCTCTAGCTATCTGGCGTGCCTGAACGAATCCTTCTTTTCGGGCAAAGATTATTAAACCAAGAACACAGTCAATAAAGTCGTAACGAGCATTAAAGTCTAATTTTGAATTCAATTCCTCCCAAAGTGGAAGAAGTTCATCGAAGCGTTCCATAATTCGCTCAATCACGTGGATTTCGCTCGGCCAATAATGATTTTCAATGCGATCATTTTTCAAGTGTTGTAGCGATTTCCGAATGCTCTCAACAGTATTGTCACGTAGAACTTCGATATAGACTGGGTATGACTTAGCTTTCATGTTATCTATCCTATAAACCTATATTTTCTATCATAGTACCCAGTAGTAGCGATATGATGTGCATCTGAGTTTCACACATTTTCACCTCAACTCAGTTACTCGAATAATGATCAAAGCACGTTCACATCAAACCTAGACACGCTACGCATTAAAATGAGTAAAGGTCTGCTCCATGCTCGTTGCAGGCCGTAGACTTGACCTGTAGGACTGCTTCGTGCCAAAAGCAGATGTTTGGCAATCTTTACTTATTGATATTATGTTTCCTCAAATTTTTCTTCATTCTGTGGTTTGGAAGATTTGGGTTTAGTACTTCAAACCCAATAGATTCAAGACTCTCAGCAATGTAATCATGCTTATACTCTTTACCAAGTAAATTCATGTCTACAGCAACAACTACTTCAGATTTCGCGCGAGTTAACGCGACATAGACCATATTCCAAGTCTTATTGTATTTAGTAACGCCATCTTGCATTAAGCACTTGAAAATCGTTGGTGTTAAGACCAAGACGCACACCTTAGACTCTAAGCCCTTGGTTCTTTGGATGCTGCTGATTGCGTACTTGGATGAATTATCCTTGGATGAACTGTATTGCTCAGCTGATCGGCAAAGCTTTTTGAACAGCTCTTTTTCATATGGGATTTCTAGTTCGGCAAGAAATTTACTTATAGACCTGTTGTTATCATTGATGGATAGCAAGGAAGCAAAGAAACGCTGCAATGAGTTTATGACCACACCTTCTTCGTATTCTAGAAATGTCTTCGTAAGGAGCTCTTCTATTTCTGGATCGAACTCTGGTAATGATCCTGCTTGCTTGGTTGAGTAGTTACCTTCTTTTCTCAAGATGCTAACTAAGCTTCCATTCTCAATGTAATGACAGAGAACTTCATCGTAATGATCATCTTCAGAAGTGATGTATGTTAGGCGTCCTTCAACCTCAGACAAGCTAGTTTGCTCTTGGCCTCTGGGGCAGAAGGTGTTTGAAAGGTCAAGAATTCTCTGTGGAACCCTACGAGAAGTCGTTATATTCGGAAGTACTTTAACTTTTTCGTTGGCTTTGTTCGCTGCTAACCAGCCTTTGAAAGATTTTGGATAATCTATTGCTTGCTTTGGGTCGCCCACCATGTAGATATCAACCGAATTCTCTCCGATTTGTTGAAAAGCCTTAAGAGCAATTTCATCAAGATCTTGAGCTTCGTCGAGGAAAATCTTATAAATAGCGCTACTTAGGAGTTTGTGAACCTTCCTAACTTTAGACTTTTTCTTTTGGCTACTGTGTTTTGAGTAGTTTTCATCTACAACCCTCCGTGCTGCGGAATAAGTTTCATCGACGTGTATTACGCCACTTTTCTTTAGCCTGCTGATGGTGATCGCCTTTTCTCGGTTCTTTTTTTCGTCAGTCTTTCCAGGTGGAAAGTTTGAGAATGTTTTGCATCGAGAGGAGGTTGTGTAAACTTCATTTAGAACGAATGGAGAGTAAGGATAAATGATCTCATTCAATAGAAACGTGTGAACAGTGCAAACCACAATATTCTCTGGCAAGTATCCGAGTTGTTTTATGATAGCTTCGGAGATATTCTTCGCTGCGCTGTTGGTATATGTGATGGCGAAAATCTTTTTATGCAACGTTGGGTCGTAGTGCGAGATAACATTTTCAGCTAGGCCGTGAGTCTTACCTGCGCCTGCTCCGGCTATTTGGACCTCAATCATTTCATGAAATCCAGTGCTTCTTGGATATGTTTGGGTAGCTTGATTGGATCTTTGTTCTCTTCGTCTAAGATAGAGTCTGCAACCTTCAGCATCCTTTCTGCTTTACTCTTTTTCAGGAACACGGCCATCTCTTCTGGAGTGTTGTAATTCTTCTTGAACAGTTTATTTAGGCGACTAAGGTTTCCATCTGCCGCTGCAAGATCATCTTCGAGAGTATATTTGGTGGTCGTTCTTACTCGTATGTTGGCGTTGTTGGTATCGTATTCTTCATGCTTACTCTTGGTCGTGTCATTTTCATCATAATCTCGGATGATGCTCAATTTCTTCTTAGTATTGCTTCTGTTGACTTGTAACCAGACATCCATGAATGTTGTAAAGCCAGTTTGCTCGATGGATATCACCTCGAGACTGCTAACGTTCCCGTTGTCACGATAGAGGATGGCGTTGATCAACATCTCTTCGGTGGTACCCTCAACTAGCACAGTCTTGTTGCTCAGCAACAGTTTTAGTATGTCGAAGTTTGGTCGTTTACGAAGGTAGTTAGTGAGATGCATGTTACTATCAGTTAGGTGGACGGCCTCATTTCCCGATAGGACGATCACGTTGGTTAGCTCAAGTTTATTGATGATCTGTGGACTATGGGAGCTAATTACCGCTTGAAGAGATGAGCCACCTTTTTGTGTGCTCTTGTATATGAAGTCGCTTGCGAAGCGGAGGTTGTTAACGCTTAGATGCGCTTCAGGCTCTTCAATGCAACAAAGATTGAGTGCATTCCTGTTACCCTTGAAGAACTCAAATAACAGGTAGATATATACGAGGTTACGATACCCAAGGCCACGCTGATACAGGTAGCTCTCACCCGATTTCAAAGTGATGTTGGATAGGATGCTCTTTAAATTTGGCAGATTGGGGATACATTCAAGCTTGTCAACAATCTCGTCGAAGAAGTTCTCGAAGTCTGGGGCAGGTGTAACGATCTTTTTAAATGTCTCGGTGCTTTCTATTTCATCAAAGAAAGAAGTGTACGCGCTGTTAATTTTGGCCTTGTCGGAATCCTCAAGAGAGGAAATCAGCATCTTAGTCAGAATGTCGTTTGATTTCTGTGTGCTGCTCTCTGCAAAGTCGTCACGCTCTGCGTTGATTGAGTTGATAGCTATAAGTCTTAGATCGGAATAGCTAACTTTCAACCCATTGTTGCTTTGCGTTACGTTGTAATCGTAAAGTTCAATTGGTAGGTTGAACCAGCGTGTATCTTTGATGTCCTTGATGCCTTCGAGTAACTCCTTGGCAGTCTTAACAAAATGATCTGCATCTTTGGGTCTGAAATCGTAGCGAATCTTATAGCTATCGTCGGCTTCTTCTCCGATTATCCACTTTCCAATAACGCCCTCTTCAATAATGTTCTTTGGCTCAGTGAACTCGACCTCAACTCGAACCTTTGGAATCAAAGCCTTGATCTCATCATCTTCCTTGCCTTTGATGATAGCTTGGTAAAAGTCCTTGATTGCTTCGCGGTTAATATCCGATACTGAGAGACGTTTCTTATTGAAGCTGATGTCATTGTTTTTAAGCGGCAAGGCAAGCGCGTCGAATAGGTTGGTTTTGCCTGCTTCGTTTTCACCGATAATTAGGCTAAG
The DNA here is from genome assembly GCF_048263735.1 of Pseudidiomarina aestuarii. GTDB lineage: Bacteria > Pseudomonadota > Gammaproteobacteria > Enterobacterales > Alteromonadaceae > Pseudidiomarina > Pseudidiomarina aestuarii_B. Next base: position 64,977 of record NZ_JBLXDX010000008.1, read on the forward strand.
CGGTGAAAGCCTGATCTCGAAGCTTTTGAAGGCTCGGTAGTTTTCAATTTCAACCGTACGAATGTACATTTATATTCCATGTATCTATTGTTTGTGATCCTGTTCACAAAATTAACACCAAACAACGAAGGCTAAAACAAACTTAGACGAAAAAATAGTTATTATATCGCCTCTTTTATTTGACGAATCATTCGCAAATCGTCCGATTCCGCGCCAAGATGACGGTCCCCCAAGAAAAAGATCCACACCGACGATGAATTTGGGCATGATTAATACCTTACGAGGACCATGCCATGAAATCAAAACGTTTCTCTGTCGAGCAGATCGTATCTGCAATCAAACAACATGAGGCC
>NZ_JBLXDX010000009.1:0-47560 GCF_048263735.1 Pseudidiomarina aestuarii
TTTTCACTAACTTTTTCTCGTCGTGAACCTTGCAACCGCTGTAATTGAAATCAGGTCTCAACCACAACGGCCGCGAATTATAGAGCCTCTCACTTTCAGCGCAAGATCTTTTTGCGATGAAAGCGATCGTTTGCCTATTTTTTGTGCGAATTGAACGATCTTTATCTACCCATTGTCTATAAACGTTGTTAATGTACATTTCTTAGTCACTTAGAACGAAAATAAAGACAAATAAAAGGTAGGCCGATGAAGTTACTATCCCGAGCTATCATTCTTAGCTTGTTGATCAGCCCCGTTAGTCTGGCTGCACAGCAAACGCTAGTCGAACCGACAGATCCTGAGCTCTATCAACCGAGCGCTGAGATTATAAGGTTAGCGAAGACCTATGATCGGATGCTCGGTTATTACGCTAAGCGAAATTTTTCATCGACACGCAGTGTCAGAGTTCTCCTCAGTAACTACCCACAACATGTTGAACCTATTCTTTACGCCGCTTTTGAACGCGAACCTCATCTTTATAGACATATCATCCGAGCTGCGATTCACGCAGAGCCAGGCTTTACTCGTGACATTATGACAATGGCATTGAATATGGATATGGCTGATCCAGCCGAGATAGTGAAAATTGCTGTAGAAGCCGAGCCAAGTTATGCCGACGATATCGTATCGACCGCTGGCAAGAGTCATCCAGAGGAACTCGAAGATATCGTACGGGTTGCCGTGCAGATAGAGCCTCAGATGGCCGACAGCATCATGCGCTCAGCTAGCGATCAACAACCGGGTAAATTAGAGTCTATCGTTGCCGCTACATTGGAAGCAGTTCCCGCATTTGGTAACTACTTAGCGACATCATTAATGGATTTGATAGGTTTTGCTGGCACAGATGACGTGACTGATACCTCTCGCAGCGCTGAACAAATTCACCAACGAGAACGTGCAATGCAGGTTCTGCGCGGTGCGCGCCGGGCTGGCGTAGGTAACGACCAATTGCAAATTATTGCCGATAACTATGGCATTCAATTAAGTGAACTGAATTCTGTAGAACCAGCTAGCAACTAACAGCTACTCTACGCGCACAAAAAAAGGCCGGCTAATAGCCGGCCTTTTTCATTCTCGCGAACGAGAACTTATTCTTCTACTGTTACTTCTTCAGCTTCAGTAGCTTCAACTTCTGGACGGTCAACTAATTCAACGTATGCCATAGGCGCGTTATCACCCGCACGGAAGCCACACTTCAAAATACGAGTGTAACCACCAGCACGTTCTTGATAACGTGGACCTAAGGTGCTGAACAATTTACCAACCACTTCTTGGTCACGTGTACGAGCAAACGCCAAACGACGATTTGCTACGCTATCTTGCTTCGCTAAAGTGATGAGCGGCTCGATTACACGGCGCAGCTCTTTTGCTTTTGGCAATGTGGTTTTGATCACTTCGTGACGAACCAACGAGCTAGCCATGTTGCTGAACATCGCTTTACGGTGACTGCTGTTACGGTTGAGTTGACGACCACTCTTACGATGGCGCATACCTATACCCTTCTCAGTAATTCTCTGTAAAAGATAACTTAGTCCCGATCAACCAAGCTTGACGGTGGCCAGTTCTCGAGACGCATGCCTAATGACAAGCCACGAGACGCCAAAACGTCCTTGATTTCGGTGAGCGATTTTTTACCCAAGTTAGGAGTCTTCAATAACTCCACTTCGGTACGCTGCACTAAGTCACCAATGTACTGAATAGCTTCTGCTTTCAAACAGTTTGCAGAACGCACAGTTAATTCCAAATCGTCTACTGGACGCAGAAGGATCGGATCGAACTCCGGCTTCTCTTCTTTTGCTTCTGGCTCGCTCATGTCGCGTAATTCAACAAACGCTTCTAGCTGTTCAGCCAAAATAGTTGCTGCGCGGCGAATAGCTTCTTCAGGATCTAAAGTGCCATTCGTTTCCATGTCAATAATCAGCTTATCCAAGTCAGTACGTTGCTCAACACGCGCAGAATCTACGCTGTAAGCAATTCGCTCAACTGGGCTGAAAGAAGCATCGACCAATAATCGACCGATTGGACGCTCTTCATCGTCAGCGGACTGACGCGCCGAGGCTGGTACGTAACCGCGACCACGTTCTACACGAATCGACATTTCGATTTCCGTGTCACCTGTTAAGGTACAGATCATGTGATCAGGATTAACGATTTCAACATCACCGTCATGAATGATGTCGCCAGCCAAGACAGGGCCCGCTCCAGATTTCTTCAAGGTCAGAACAGATGCATCTTTGCCTTCCATGCGCACTGCTAAACCTTTCAGGTTCAACAGAATTTCGATGATATCTTCCTGAACACCCTCTTTACTGCTGTACTCATGCTGTACGCCAGTAATTTCGACTTCCGTCACTGCACAACCTGGCATCGACGATAGCAAAATACGACGTAGCGCATTGCCCAGCGTGTGACCAAAGCCACGCTCAAGAGGCTCCAACGTCACCTTTGCGTGAGTCGGGCTGATTTGTTCAATGTCGACTAACCTCGGTTTTAGGAATTCGGTAACAGAACCCTGCATTGTGTCCTCTCTTATGCTTAAGCTTTACTTAGAGTAAAGCTCTACGATCAACTGTTCGTTAATTTCCGCAGACAAATCTGAACGCTCTGGAAGACGTTTGAACTGACCTTCCAATTTGCTGTTGTCTACTTCCAACCACACTGGTTTTTCACGCTGGTCTGCGAGTTCCAATGCAGCTGCGATACGTGCTTGCTTTTTCGCTTTTTCGCGAACAGACACGACATCTTCTGGACGAACCTTGAACGATGGGATGTTAACAACAGTACCGTTAACAACAACACCTTTATGGCTCACCAGCTGACGCGCTTCCGCACGAGTAGACGCGAAGCCCATACGGTACACCACGTTGTCCAAGCGCGACTCAAGCAGTTGCAACAGGTTTTCACCGGTGTTGCCTTTTATACGAGCAGCTTCTTTATAGTAGTTACGGAATTGACGCTCCAAGATGCCGTACATACGACGAACTTTTTGCTTTTCACGTAACTGTAAACCGTAATCAGACAGACGGCCACGACGGGCGCCATGCTGACCAGGTGCGCTTTCGAGTTTACATTTCGTATCGATTGCGCGGACGCCGCTTTTCAGGAACAAATCTGTTCCTTCGCGACGACTCAGTTTGAGTTTAGGACCCAAATATCTTGCCATGATCTTTCTCCAACTATCGTATGGCGCCTATTAAACGCGACGTTTCTTAGGCGGACGACATCCGTTGTGAGGAATCGGTGTCACATCGGTAATGTTCGTGATGCGATAACCTACCGCGTTCAGTGCACGAATCGATGACTCGCGACCAGGACCTGGGCCCTTTACGAACACTTCAAGGTTTTTCAAACCGTATTCCTTTGCCATTTCACCAGCGCGCTCTGCTGCAACCTGTGCTGCGAACGGGGTTGATTTACGTGAACCACGGAAACCAGACCCACCTGCTGTCGCCCATGACAGGGCATTACCCTGACGATCGGTGATAGTCACAATGGTGTTATTAAAAGATGCATGGATATGAGCCATGCCGTCAGCGACTTGCTTTTTAACGCGCTTACGAGTACGAGTTGGTTGCTTAGCCATTTCTCAACTCCCTACTTCTTGATTGGTTTACGCGGACCTTTACGGGTGCGCGCATTAGTTTTAGTGCGCTGTCCACGTAGAGGCAAGCCACGACGATGACGGAGACCACGGAAACAACCGAGATCCATCAGACGTTTGATATTCATTGAAACTTCGCGACGAAGATCACCTTCAACAGCAAATTTACCTACTGCTTCACGAAGCAAGTCCAGTTTTTCTTCTGACAATGAGCCGATCTTTGTGTCCTCGGCGATACCGACTGCTTCTAAGATGTGCTTAGAGCGAGTACGGCCGATTCCGTAGATCGCAGTCAAGGCAATGACTGCATGCTTGTTGTCAGGAACGTTAATGCCAGCGATACGGGCCACTAACACGTCTCCTATAATTAATGGGTGACCAGTTGAAAAGCCCGTTAGGATACTCAACCGGTCGCCAGATTGCAAACATATCAAAAGCCGCAGCCAAAACTAATTCTTGGCCGCGGTCTTCTTCTTCGAATTAACCTTGCCGTTGCTTATGCTTTGGATCACTACAAATGACGCGCACAACACCGTTGCGCTTGATCACTTTGCAGTTACGGCAGATTTTCTTCACGGAAGCACGAACTTTCATTGCTACACTCCGTAATTATCCAATCTTAACGGCCGAAGCCCTTGAGATTAGCTTTCTTCAGGACCGAATCATACTGATGAGACATCAGATGGGTTTGGACCTGTGCCATAAAGTCCATGATGACCACAACGATAATCAGGAGTGACGTTCCACCGAAGTAGAATTGCACGTTCCAAATAATCATCATGAACTCAGGAACCAGACAGACTAAAGTAATGTATAAGGCGCCTGCAAGCGTCAAACGGGTCATTACTTTATCGATGTAACGCGAGGTTTGCTCACCTGGGCGAATACCCGGAATGAACGCACCTGACTTCTTCAAGTTATCCGCAGTCTCGCGTGGATTGAATACCAACGCGGTATAGAAGAAACAGAAGAAGATGATCGCGGCTGCATACAGCATGACATACAAAGGCTGACCCGGTGACAACGTCAACGACAGCTCTTGTAGGAAGTTTGCTACCATACCCTCACCTTGGCCGAACCAAGTTGCGATAGTGCCTGGGAACAAAATAATGCTCGATGCAAAGATTGGCGGAATAACACCAGCCATATTAACTTTCAATGGCAAGTGAGTGCTTTGCGCAGCGAAGACCTTACGGCCCTGCTGACGTTTTGCATAGTTCACCACAATACGACGTTGGCCGCGTTCTACGAACACAACAAACGCTGTTACCGCGATGACAATAACGCCAATCAATAACAACACCAACAAATGTAAATCACCTTGACGAGCTTGCTCTGCTGTCTGCCCAATGGCAGACGGGAGGCCCGCTACAATACCGGTGAATATAAGAATAGAGATACCGTTACCAATACCACGTTCGGTAATTTGCTCACCTAACCACATTAAGAACATGGTGCCGGTGACCAAACTTACGATAGCTGTGAAATAGAACGCTGGACCTGGGTCAATGACCAAGCCCGGCATCATATTTGGTAAGCCAGTCGCGATACCAATGGATTGGAACGTTGCGAGTATCAATGTACCCCAACGCGTGTATTGACTGATCTTACGTCGTCCAGACTCGCCTTCTTTCTTTAACTCAGCTAAGCGTGGGTGAACCACCGACGCTAGCTGCATAATGATTGAGGCGGAAATGTACGGCATAATTCCCAGTGCAAAAATTGATGCGCGTTCCAGAGCACCACCGCTGAACATGTTAAACATGGCAACGATAGTGTCTTTCTGCTGATCAAACAATTGCGCCAATACAGCGGCATCTATACCAGGAATCGGCACAAAGGAGCCCGCACGGAACACGATTAACGCGCCGAGTACAAACAGCAGTCGACGTCTTAGTTCCGAGGTGCCGCCTTGAGCTCTGTTAGATTCCAATCCTGGTTTAGCCATTTGCCCTATCCTTCGATTTTGCCGCCAGCAGCTTCAATAGCTTCTTTGGCGCCTTTAGTGACCTTGATGCCTTGCACAGTAACGGCACGCTTAATTTCGCCAGACTTGATGACTTTTACGTTCAACACGTCTTTACGAACCAAGCCTGCATCTTTCAATGCAGCTAACGTTACGGTGTCACCAGCAAGCTTTGCAATCTCAGCTAGGTTAACTTCAGCAGTGGTCATAGCCTTGCGTGAAGTAAAACCAAACTTAGGCAAGCGACGCTGAATTGGCATTTGACCGCCTTCAAATCCTGGCTTAACAGTACCACCAGAACGCGAAGTTTGACCTTTATGGCCACGACCAGCTGTTTTACCCAATCCTGAACCGATTCCTCGGCCCACACGTTTTTTACTAGTTTTAGCACCAGGTGCAGGGGAGATAGTATTTAGAAACATGTCTTAGTCCTCCACCTTTACCATGTAATAGACTTGGTTAACCATACCGCGCACAGCTGGGGTATCTTCCAGCTCTACCGTGTGATTAATACGGCGTAGACCAAGACCACGAAGGGTAGCTTTGTGTTTCGGCAAGCGACCGATTGAGCTACGCGTTTGTGTAACTTTGATTGTCTTATTCGCCATTGTTCACTACCCCAAAATCTCGTCAACGCGCAATCCACGCTTCGCCGCTACTTGCTCTGGCGATTTCATGTCATTAAGTGCCTTAATAGTGGCACGAACAACGTTGATTGGATTGGTTGAACCATATGCTTTTGACAGCACGTTGTGTACACCTGCGACTTCAAGTACTGCACGCATCGCACCACCGGCGATGATACCTGTACCTTCAGAAGCTGGCTGCATAAATACCTGTGAACCTGAATGACGGCCTTTAACAGGATGCTGTAGGGTGTCGCCTTTCAGCTGCACGGTTACCATGTTGCGACGCGCTTTTTCCATTGCTTTTTGAATAGCAGCTGGAACTTCGCGTGCTTTACCATAACCGAAACCCACTTTACCCTGACCATCACCAACCACAGTCAGTGCAGTGAAGCTAAAGATGCGACCACCTTTAACAACCTTCGCTACACGGTTTACTGTGATCAGCTTTTCTTGCAGGTCACTTTGTTGAGCTTCTACATTTGCATTTGCCATGTTCGTCTCCTAGAACTGAAGTCCGGCTTCACGAGCTGCGTCAGCCAAAGCTGCCACACGACCGTGATAACGGAAACCACTGCGATCGAAAGCGACGCTTTTCACGCCTTTTTCCATCGCCCGTTCTGCAATCAGTTTTCCAACCGCTTTTGCCGCATCGATGTTGCCAGTCACTTTGACTTGCTCACGAATTGACTTTTCTGCAGTTGAAGCTGCTGCCAATACTTCAGAACCGTTCGGTGCAATTAGCTGAGCGTAAATGTGCCGTGGTGTACGGTGAACGACCAGGCGGTTAGCACCCAACTCTTGCATTTTCTTACGAGCGCGAGTGGCGCGGCGTAAGCGAGCTGATTTCTTGTCCATCGTTTTACCTTACTTTTTCTTGGCTTCTTTACGGCGCACTTGCTCATCGGCATAACGTACACCTTTGCCTTTATAAGGCTCAGGCTTACGGTAAGCACGAATATTAGCGGCAACTTGGCCGACTAATTGCTTGTCAACACCTTTAACGACAACTTCAGTTTGTGTTGGGACTTCGATAGTGATTCCTTGCGGAATATCGAACTCAACAGGGTGAGAGAAGCCCAAGGTCAGGTTCAGTTTTGAACCGGCAGTATTTGCCCGGTAACCGACACCAACCAATTGCAACTTGCGCTCATACCCTTGCGCAACACCAACCACCATATTTTGCAGTAACGCGCGTGCGGTACCCGCTTGAGCAGTTGCATTCGCAACGCCTTCACGAGCAACGGTACGTAAAACTTTGTCTTCTTGCACAAGTTCTACAGCGTCATTAACTACACGGCTCAATGAGCCTTTGGCACCTTTAATTGTGACTTCCTGACCGTTCAGCGTAACTTCAACGCCAGCAGGAATGGCAATAGGTGCTTTAGCAACACGTGACATTTCCTAACTCCTCGTTACGCAACGTAGCCGATAACTTCGCCGCCTAAACCCGCTTTACGAGCGGCACGGTCGGTCATCAGACCCTTGGAAGTTGAGACTACGGCGACACCCAAACCACCCATTACTTTAGGTAGTTCATTACGTTTCTTATAGATACGTAAACCTGGGCGACTAACGCGCTCAATTGATTCGATAACAGGGCTACCTTCAAAGTATTTCAATGTCACTTCAAGTTCTGCTTTCACATCACCTGAAACACTGAAATCCGCGATATAACCTTCTTCTTTCAGAACTTGGGCAATAGCCACTTTCTGTTTAGAAGCAGGCATGCGCACGGCAACTTTGTTAGCACCCTGAGCGTTGCGGATGCGAGTGAACATATCCGCAATTGGATCTTGCATGCTCATATTTGCTTTCTCCCGTGACTCGTGGCTTACCAGCTAGCTTTTTTCAAGCCAGGAATTTCACCGCGCATCGCTTTCTCACGGACTTTAATACGGCTCATGCCGAATTTCCGTAAGAAACCGTGTGGGCGGCCCGTTACGCGACAGCGGTTACGCTGACGGCTAGGGCTTGAATCACGCGGAAGGCTTTGCAATTTAAGCACTGCTTCCCAACGCTCCTCATCCGAAGTTTTCGGATCGCTGATCACAGCTTTTAATGCGATGCGTTTCTCTGCGTATTTTTCGACAAGCTTTGAACGCTTGACTTCACGCATTTTCATTGACTCTTTTGCCATAACTCTACACCTTACTTCTTGAACGGGAAGTTGAAGGCAGCGAGCAAAGCGCGAGCTTCGTCATCAGTGCCTGCAGTAGTAGTGATAGTGATATCCAAACCACGCACCTTGTCGACTTTATCAAAGTCGATTTCGGGGAAAATGATTTGCTCACGCACACCCATACTGTAATTTCCACGTCCGTCGAAAGATTTCGGATTCAAACCACGGAAGTCGCGAATACGTGGAATTGCAATCACAATTAAGCGTTGCAAAAAGTCCCACATACGTTCGCCACGCAGAGTCACCTTACAGCCAATCGGGTAGCCTTCACGGATTTTGAAGCCAGCGACAGATTTACGAGCAACTGTGCGGATTGGACGCTGACCAGAAATTGCTTCCAGGTCTGCTGCCGCGTTGTCGAGAATCTTTTTGTCTGCCAGAGCTTCACCCACACCCATATTGAGTGTGATTTTTTCAATCCGAGGGACTTGCATGACGCTGTTGTAGCCGAACTGTTTAACAAGTTCAGGAACTACTGATTCTTTGTAAAAATCATGCAGTTTCGCCATCGTAAAACTCCAAATTTAAATTAAATGATTGCGTCGTTTGATTTGAAGAAGCGAACTTTCTTGCCATCTTCAATTCGAAAACCAACACGATCTGCTTTACCAGTCTCTGGGTTATAAACCGCAACGTTAGAAACGTCGATTGAAGCTTCTTGCTCAATCACACCGCCAGCAACGCCTAAAGCCGGATTTGGCTTTTGGTGCTTCTTAACGATGTTCACGCCTTCAACGAACACTCGGTTCTTCGTGGTATCGACTTTCAGCACTTTACCGCGCTTACCTTTGTCTTTACCCGCCAGGACTACTACTTCGTCATCACGTTTAATTTTTGCCGCCATGTCTGACTCCTTACAGTACTTCTGGTGCCAGTGAGACAATCTTCATGAATTGCTCTGAACGCAATTCACGAGTCACTGGGCCAAAGATACGCGTGCCAATCGGCTGCATATTGTTGTTTAACAAGACAGCCGCGTTGCGGTCAAAACGGATGACTGACCCGTCTTGACGACGGACGCCTTTTCTGGTGCGAACGACCACCGCATTAACAACATCACCTTTCTTCACTTTGCCGCGAGGAATCGCTTCTTTAATAGAAACTTTGATGATATCGCCAATGTTTGCGTACCGGCGGTGCGAGCCACCCAGAACCTTAATACATTGTACGCTGCGAGCGCCCGAGTTATCGGCCACGTCCAGTGTAGTTTGCATTTGGATCATTGCAGTGCTCCGCTTAAGTAATAAAACAGACCCTCTCGGGTCGAGTTTCTCTCAACTCAGAAAAAAGAGAATAAGAGACTTCCCCTTATAAAAAGGGCGGCGAATTGTAACAGATAAAAAATTCAGATGGTAGTGCGAGAGCAGATTATTTCGATTGTTTTCTGAGGACGTTCGCGGTAATTGATACCGACTTTAAAAACGAGCGACAAGTATACCCGAAATAGACCTAAAAACGCCACTTATTTATAAGTCAGCGATAGATTTAATCTGCGTTCAAGCGCCGCTCGACCACGTCGAATAAGTTGGCAAGCACTTGAGCAAAATGGTAAATTCCATCGTACTTAACGAGAGATATCAGTCCATCGAACATCGTTTTTGAATCACAAAAAGGGTTCTCATGACACTTGCAACGCTCGTGCTTTTGCCATTCGCTGGAGCGATATTACCTTTACTGATGCGACAGCACAGTCGGCTGGTGCTTACCGGCATCACCTTTGCGATTGCGGCAGTCAGCTTCATTTTAATGCTGACGTTGCTGCCACAAACCTTGGCGGGTGAAGTACCACTATCAACCTATGCATGGTTGCCCGACCTTGGTCTCAATTTATCATTCCGCTTAGACGGACTGTCGTTACTATTCGTTACTCTGATCAGCGGGATCGGTTTACTCATTATTTTCTACGCCCATTATTATTTGAGCGCAAAAGATGATGCCGGCCGCTTTTATGCCTGTCTATTACTGTTCATGGGCTCGATGCTGGGTATCGTCACAGCCAACAACATGATTCTCATGTGGCTGTTTTGGGAATTAACCAGTATTTCTTCGTTTTTGCTCATTGGTTATTGGTTCCATAAGAGCGAAGCTAGACGCGGTGCACGCATGGCATTGGCGGTTACTGGAGCGGGTGGACTCGCGTTATTAGCTGGCTTGCTATTAATCGGTAATATTGCGGGTAGCTACGAAATTGACGCGGTGTTTGCAGCTGCAGATACGATTCGAGAACACGCATTATATATTCCAGCACTCCTGTTAGTGTTACTCGGTGCCTTTACCAAGTCAGCCCAATTCCCATTCCAATTCTGGCTTCCACATGCCATGTCTGCACCAACGCCTGTGAGTGCTTACTTGCACTCGGCAACCATGGTGAAAGCAGGTATTTTCCTCCTCGCCCGCTTTTCTCCGGTGCTCGGTGGAACCAATGAGTGGTTTGTCTTGGTGACCCTGACCGGCTTAGCAACCATGCTCTTCGGTGCCTATTTCGCGCTGCTTAAAACCGATTTAAAAGGGCTGTTGGCATTCTCTACCATCAGTCATCTAGGTCTAATTACGATGCTGCTTGGCATCGGTACGCATGGCGCACAACTTGCTGCGTTATTCCATATTCTAAATCATGCGACCTTCAAAGCCGGTTTATTTATGGTTGCCGGCATTGTTGACCACGAAACAGGGAGCCGTGACATACGCAAGCTCAGCGGCTTACGCAAGGCGATGCCCTATACCATGATACTGGCTTTGATTGCCTCAGCAGCGATGGCTGGACTCCCGTTCTTGAATGGCTTCTTATCCAAGGAAATGTTTTTTGCGGAAGCTTATGAGCAGGACTTATTTGGTGGGTTGTCCTGGTTAGTACCGGTATTAGCAACCGTCGGTGCCATGCTATCCGTCGCTTACTCGATTCGGTTTGTCCAAGATGTATTCTTTGGTGCACCGAGCAAAGATTTGCCGCGGACACCACACGAAGCGCCGTTGGGCATGCGCGCGCCGGTCATTTTGTTAGCGACGCTTTGTATTGCTGTGGGTCTAGCCCCAATGTTCTTCACAGAGTCATTGCTAACTCCAGCAATCAATGTGGTAGCGGGCGTCGTTCAGCCTTTCTCCATCTACCTCTGGCACGGTTTTAATATTCCATTATTGATGAGCGCTCTCGCAGTAGCGGGTGGTGTAATCATCTACCTCAGTCGCAATGAATTGTTCACCTTTAATCGAAAATTTGACCATGGCGATGCCAAAGAAATCTTTGCCGCAATTGTGAGTAGGATTACTGCCTGGTCTGATGAAACGATGCAGAAAATCGAAACAGGATCCCTACAACGTTATATTGCTGCAGTGTTGGTACTGGTACTTATTTTTGTCATCCCTGAACTGGCACAAATAGAAGCGTTACAAGGTAATCGTGAGTTACTCCCAATCGATATGGTAAGCGTTGTCGGTGCCGTTGTATTGATACTTGCCTCGTTGGGAACTGCTATTTTGCACCGGCAACGACTGACCTCATTGATGATGCTCTCAGTGGTTGGCTTGATGGTTTCTATGGCATTTATTCACTTTTCAGCACCCGATCTGGCGATGACGCAGTTGGTTGTTGAAGTAGTCAGTATCATTTTGATGATACTCGCGCTGTTTTTTATGCCGCAACGCATTCCAAGAGCATCCAGTGGTCGCCGGGTTGCACGTGACATTTTGCTGGCAGGCTTGATTGGCGGGATAGTCGGGACGCTAAATTATGCGCTATTAACGCGCGAATTCACGAGTATCTCAGAGTTCTTTTTACTGAACTCCAAACCGGGTGGCGGTGGCACCAACGTGGTGAATGTCATTCTGGTCGACTTCCGTGGTTTTGATACCTTGGGTGAAATCACGGTCTTGGCAATCGCCGCAGCTGGAATTCACAAATTATTGAATAACCTGAGACCATTTATGCCCTCCAGTGATGTGGATGGGCGCGCTTGGCACACCATCAAGCACCCACTATTGGTTCAAGTGGTATCGCAAGCGTTGCTGCCACTTGCACTGATGGTGTCGGCCTATATCTTCCTGCGCGGTCACAATTTACCAGGCGGCGGCTTTATTGCTGGACTCATCACCGCAGCCGCAATGATTCTGCAGTACATCTCTAATGGTGTGGAATGGCTGAAAGAACGGTTTGATTACAACTATCAATCACTCACTGCCGTTGGCGTCATGATTGCGCTATTTACTGGAATCGGAAGCTGGTTCTTCGGTGCCAATTTCTTGACTTCTTCGTTCACCTACTTGGATTGGCCGTTGGTTGGTAAGTTTGAAGTTGCGACCGCCATTTTATTTGACTTAGGTGTTTACCTCACCGTTGTTGGAGCCACCTTAATGATACTGGCGAATTTTGGCCAAATGACAACGCGCCATAGACCAAGACAGGAGGGATACTAATGGAATTACTCTATGCAATTACCGTGGGTATGCTGACTGCCAGTAGCGTGTTCCTGATTCTCAGAGGACGTTCGTTCCCCATTGTCATTGGCATCACCATGCTGTCTTACGCGGTGAACTTGTTCCTCTTTTCGACGGGCCGCTTGGTCATTAATGAGGTTCCGATTATTGGTGCCAGCTCGAACCCTACTGACCCGCTGCCGCAAGCACTCGTGCTGACGGCCATCGTGATTGGGTTTGCCATGACTGCTTACTCGATTATCTTAGCGGTGCGTGTGCGCGGTGAGTTAGGCTCAGATGAAGTGAACGATCCAAACTATGAAGAAAATGAGGGGCAACGTTAATGCTGTCTCAACATTTGATTATTTTGCCCATCGTTATTTTATTGTTTGCAGCGTTGCTGCAGCTATTACCTTGGGGTGAGCAACCACAACGCGCTCGCCGCATCATTGGCTTAACGTCGTGTGTGTTGTTGATTGTCGTTGCCATTGCAATGCTCCTCTCAACTTTTGAGGCACCGAGTGTTTATGCTCTTGGCAGTTGGCAAGCACCGTTTGGTATTGTGTTGGTGGCTGACCGCTTAGCTGCAACTATGGTATTACTGACTGCGGTTTTAGCTCTGCCAGTACTTATTTTTGCAAGTCATGGTGAGGATAACCTCGGGTCACATTTCCAGTCACTGTACCAATTTCAGCTTCTTGGAATTATTGGCGCGTTCCTTACTGGTGATCTCTTTAACCTGTTTGTCTTTTTTGAAGTATTGTTGATCTCCAGCTATGCCCTATTAATGCATGGCGGTGGAAAGTTAAAGCTTCGCGCCACTCTTCATTACGTTATCTTAAATTTGACTGGCTCTGCTCTATTTCTTATCAGTCTTGGCGTAATTTACGGTACAGCAGGCACATTGAATATTGCGGACCTAGCTCAAAAGGTTGCTCTACTGACCGGTGACGATGCCTTCATAATGCGTGCTGGCGGCATGCTGTTGCTGATTGTGTTCGGTTTAAAAGCCGCACTGTTACCACTCTATTTCTGGCTACCGCAAGCCTATGCCAACACCACGGGATCGGTTGCCGCACTCTTCGCCATCATGACGAAAGTAGGCGTCTATGCCATTTTGCGGGTATTCACTATTGTGTTTGGTGAAGATGGCGGTGCTGTAGCATTGTTGGGCTATGATTGGCTGTGGTGGCTGGGTCTGTTGACTCTGGCTGCGGGTGGTATTGGAGTTCTCGGTAGCCGCGACTTGCGTTTGTTGATTGCATACCTAGTGGTCATGTCGGTGGGAACTATGCTCACAACCTTTAGCATGAATACTGAACGCGCTATTAGTGCCGTGATGTACTATTTATTACATTCAACCTTTATTACCGGCTGTCTATTCTTATTAGCCGATATTATTGCGGAGCAACGCGGAAAAACCGCCACGCGTATCGTCAAAGGTCGACAACTTGCGCAACATAGCACGCTTGGTATCTTGTTCTTTGCAGCCGCTATCGCTGTAATTGGAATGCCACCTTTATCGGGCTTTATCGGTAAGCTCTTTATACTAGAGGCAGCACGAACTGGTGCACAGGTCGCATTGCTGTGGCCCATCGTGTTGGGTACTACCTTCTTGGTCATGATTGCCCTGTCACGGGCGGGTAGTCGTATGTTCTGGCATGTGCTTGAAGGCAAACCAGGTGAGGTGAAACACCCTTGGACGCAACTAAGCGCCATCGTGTTTTTGGTGGGCTGCAGTATTGCGCTTACCTTGTTCGCGCAACCGCTAGCCGAGTTGACCGAGCAAATTGCTTATGACCTGATGAACCCAAGCTACTATATTGATGCTGTGTTAGGACAACCCGGAGGTAGTCATGAGTAGAATTCTACCGGCTCCATGGTTAAGTCTATTTCTGCTAATCGTCTGGTTACTGCTGCAAAACAGTGTATCGTTTGGACTCGTTGTTCTGGGGGCTATCCTCGCCACAGCAATTCCGTTGTACACGTTCCGTGCGCGCGACTTCCCGCTCACAATCCATCGTCCGGGTACGGCTGTTGTTTATTTCCTTGTGCTGCTGGTCGACATTGTAGTTTCCAACATCGACATTGCGAAAATTATTCTGTTACCGCGCAAGAAAATTAAGCCAGCTCTGATTGAGTATCCGCTTGATTTAACTAATCAGGTTCCGATTACCATATTAGCCTGTACGATAACACTGACACCGGGTACGGTCTCTGCGGAACTCAGTCGGGATGGCAACACCTTGCTGATCCATGCGTTGAACGTGGAAGATGTTGATGCCCTCATTGCGGATATCAAACAACGCTATGAGCGTCGATTGAAGGAGATATTCCAATGTTAGCTTTTGCTGTGCCATTTGCCTTTGTGATGTTCTCGTTAGCATTGCTGATGAACATCTATCGACTGTTTCTTGGACCCGATGCGGCTGATCGCATCTTGGCGCTCGATACCATTTATATTAATTCGTTGGCGTTGCTGATTTTACTCGGCATCTGGCATAACTCGACTGCCTATTTTGAGGCGGCTGTGCTTATCGCCATGCTCGGATTTATTGGCACCATTGCCGCAACGAAATTCTTGTTGCGCGGCGACATCATCGAATAAGGAGACTGTCATGTTAGAACTTCCAACGTGGGCCGATTATCTAGCCAGCTTCTTCATCATTATTGGTGCAAGTTTTGCTGCGGTCGGTTCTTATGGTCTGTTGCGACTCCCTGACTTTATGACTCGTCTCCATGCCCCAACAAAAAACACAACCTTAGGTGTAGGTGGCATTATTCTTGGCTCCATCGTGTACTTTTCAGTGTCTGATTCGTTGAGTCTGCATGAGCTACTGATTGCCATTTTCCTCTTTATGACAGCACCCATCAGTGCCCACTTGTTGGCAAAAGCAGGTCTGCATTTAGAGTACAAAATGATTAGCTCCACGCGAGACCTGCGCGAGCATCCTGAAGACTATAGTGACAAAAGCCAACATACTGCGAAAGAGCGCGATAGCGAGCGTTCCGACTGACATACCGGAGCCGTTCATAGGCAATAGCGCGTAACCTCGATGCAGTTTCGGATAACCGTGCTCAATGTTGCAAGTTGCTGAAAGTCTGCACTAACACCGCGCCCAGAAATAACAATATCATCGGCAGTAATGCGGTTTGAATGGAGCTCGGTAGCATTTGTTGTCGTAAGACTTCCAGCCAAACTAAATCCATTCAGAGTAACCAACAACGCTCCCTCCAATTGCCCTACTGTGGTGAAATTGTGTTGAGCAGCATCAATTGCTGTTTCTACTCGTTGTTCGGGACCATCACGCAGCAGAACATCCGGGCTCGGTACCAATAACTTCGAATCAGAAACAATCAATTCAAAGGTATCTTCTCCTACTTTATGCATACCAATGGAGTGATCTTCAGGCATTTTTTGGATGACTGATTCGTTAGTAGATTGATATTGAATTACAAAAGCACCCGAGCGTTGAAATCCCGATAAATAGCTCGGAGCCCAGGGAATAGTGTAACGAGTTTCTACTTCAGTCAGTGACAGCGGCCAGTTTCCAGAATCAATCCGAAAATAAATCGCTGCTTGCTGCCAAAATAAGATGTCGTCGAGAACCCTACTCGCCTCATGCCAATCCGACACATTATCATTGGGTCGAAACTGATTAGCCCAGGTTGCCGTTAAAATACCCGCAAACAGAACCGCGAGAGGCAAACAGTACCCTTGGTTATGCTTCGCTTTCATAACGAACTCCTAGGGTTTGACTGTCGCTCTTTGCAGCTTCAACAGATGCTCAAGCAACGCTTGATAGTCGCGCTTAAGTCGTTCGCTTTCTGGTCGGTCATCGAAATGTATAGTGCCCTCCAGTAGAGCTTCCGTAGCCTGCCGCAGGCGCACTGCCGCTAAGTTATGCCAAACCAATGGCTGCGCCGAATTGCCCTCTAAACAGCGTTGATAGCCAACCGCAGATGCGTCGTATTGATGTAGCCGGAAACGTACTTGTCCCAAAGAGCACCAGTTTGAATAGGCTCCAGGATTGGCTACCACAGCTTGCTGCCAAAGCCCCTCAGCTTGATGTAAATCACCAATATGGTAGGCCGCAGCGGCAGTCTTCTGTAGTTGCTGAACAAAAGGCTCCTCTTGCTGACTCGTGCTGGCACAACCCGCACACATCAACACCAAAAATAGACTCAGCCTATTCATACAATTCCTCCTCGGTTTCGGTCATGAGTTCAAATCGCAATTGTTCGCCGAACCAAATCTCCAGAGGTAGCTGACAGCCCGCCTCGCATTCGACAATAGAGTACGCTTCTGGACACCGAAGAAATTGACCAGGCTGGATGTTGCGATAGACACCGACAATTTTCTGCTGTCGATCCAGCGCAACCACATCAATTGCAAAGCTCATGCCCCAGGTATGAATTGAACGACAGCACGGAAACCAGTACGCAGTCTGCCGATTACACCCACGCAGTTTCAGCATGCCCATCAATCGTTGCGGGAAATAACGCATCACCTTCACGCGCTTCCATAGACATAAGTTGTACGAGTGAACATAAAACCGTCCAAACTCGAGAGTTTCCGCTGCCATGACTAACCTCCGTGTAGAAATCGCAAAACTAATGGTCCGAGTATGATCAAGAACGTCACTGGGAAAAAACAAAATAGAAGTGGAAATAAGAGTTTCACACCGACCTCTTGGGCTCGTTTTTCGGCGTCGATAATCTGCTTTTGCCGCGCCTCATCGGCTTGATTAAAGAGAGTTTCGGCAAGCTGACTACCGTAACGTAACGACTGAATCGATGCTGTGACAAAGTGCTGGATCCAGACACTCTGGTGAGACTGGCTGAGCTGATTCAGCGCCGCTTCCAAGTCGGTTCCCGTCTGAATATCTCGTTGCACACGTTGCAACAGCCACGTTGCTCTGGACGGGTTTGGAAGTGCCGCCATAGAATAAATTGCAGCGCGCTGCGAAAGTCCTGAGAGCAACAACATGGCATAGATATCTATGGTTGCTGGCCACTGCCGTTCAATTTGATCAGCCCAGAACCGACGTTGTTGCTGTCGTCTTAACAGCCAAACACCAACCACCAAAATTACTAGCAGACGCTGACTATCGGGTTGCGGAATCATCACCAGTGCGAACACAGCGAGGACCACTATGATTCTCTGTAAGAGCCACCGTGAGAGTGTCTGAACCCTATCACTGCCGGTTAAGTCATTTTGTTGAGACCGAAACCATAGCTGCTCGAGATAACTGGCAATCGAGTGTGGAAGTGCTGACTGCACTTTGATCATCATGCGGTCCACAAATTGACTCGCAATGCATTGTTCGATGAGTCGCCAGACGATGACGAGTGACACCATCAGACAACCACACGCTACCAACAGTAACAGAGCGTTAGTCATCAGGTGTCGTCCGAACCAGTTGGCGCACCACCAGATGACCAAGAAACATCAATAACGCCGCACCAAGCAACATCATTTGTCCCATTTGGGTACTCGTCAGTAACTCAGTACCGCTGGGCTGTATCCAGTTCAAAACGATATAAAGACCAACAGGTAAAAACAGCATCACTCGCCCCTGAAGACGGGCTTGTGCAGACAGACTTTTCAGCCGTTCTTCCGCGTAGATTTTTTGTCTGAGCGATTTTGCTAAGCGCTGAAGAATAGTTACTTGTTGCGAGCCGTGTTGACTCCCCAGAGTCAGCGCTAAATACAGTTGATAAACACCGCCGCGTGGAACCCGACGATAGAAATCTTGCAGGCCTGAAGCTAATGAATCACCGAACTGCAAGCGTCTGTTGAGCAGAATAAATTCCTGTTTGATGGGCTGGGGAAGCCGCGGATGTACCGCCTCAAAAGCTGGTGCAAGCGCGAGCCCAGCCGCAAGTGCGTTGGCGAGTGCCTGCACGACATCAGGCAACTGTCGGGATATTTTCGTACATCGACGACCATGCCAATAACGTCGTAACCACGGCAGAATTAAAACCGATGCTATCGTCATTATCAGCGCCCACAATAAACCGAACTGAATCAGTATGAGTAGCGCTGCAGGTCCTACGATAATGCCGATCAAGCCCCAGAATTGGAGTGCTGGAAGAAAAATCAAAAACTCAGCGAGATTGGCTTCTGTTCTAGCAAAGACCTGCTGTTGCAACGCATGTAGCCGTGATTTCTGTAGCAAGGCAAGTGTCAGTGCCATGCTCACACCTGCCGCAAGTGCAACCAGAGTACTGATAATTCCCCAATGGTTCATGGACATTCGCGATACCACTCGGAACCGATACCCGTTGCCACCAACGACTTATCGACGCGATGGAAAATTGGCGTGAGCTGAAACTGCTGCCCCTCCAGACCACTTAACTCCGTAATTGCGGTAACCTGTCGAGCGCCGCTACCACTGCGAGCTATTTGGATGATGACGTCAACCGCACTGCCAATTTGCTGACGGATTGCTGCCAGCGGCAGATCTAATCCTGCCATCAACACCATCACTTCTAACCGCTGCAGAGCATCTCGTGGCGAATTCGCGTGCAAAGTTGTCAACGAACCATCATGTCCGGTATTCATGGCCTGCAGCATATCTAAGGCTTCTGCTCCGCGGCATTCGCCAATAATAATACGGTCAGGCCGCATACGAAGCGCATTCATCAGCAACTCCCGAATACTGATGCTGCCAACACCCTCGCTGTTATTCGGCCGCGCTTCCAGCGCAACTAAATTGTCGTGTGGCAGCTTCAGTTCCGCCGCATCCTCAATAGAGACGATGCGCTGTTCTGAAGCAATTTCTGCGGAGAGGATATTTAGCAGTGTGGTCTTGCCGCTCCCGGTACCTCCGGAAATAAGCATGTTTTTACGTTGCGATATCGCGGCCTGCAAATAGTCTGCTGCAGCTGTCGATAGCGCACTCTGCTTGATCAAATCACTCAGAGTTAACAAACTAGGACTGAACTTACGAATGGTGAGACAGGCTCCCCGAATTGCCAATGGCGCTAACACAGCATTCACGCGTGAACCATCGGGTAATCGCGCATCTACCATGGGCTGCGAGCTATCTAAACGACGACCTAATGGAATCACTATTCGATCAATGACCCGCAACAGGTCAGACTCTTGCGTAAAGCTCACCAACGACTTTTCTAATTTCCCGTCACGTTCGATGAAAATAGACCGATAATCATTCACCATCACCTCGGTTATCGTTGGATCATTCAATAATCTAGCGATACAGCCAAAACCAATGCAATCCTCAACAATATCGGTTAGTTCCTCTGCCGTAGCTATCAAACTTCCACGTGATTCGTTGACTACGGACTCCAGAATAGACAGCGCAGATGCATTTAACTGTTCCGAGTGTAGAGGGCTTGATGACTGCGGGAGACGCTGTAAGCGCTGCTTCAACTCACCTGCAAGCTGTTGCCGCTGTTGATTACTGAGCATGGTGAATCTCCCGTAACCCAGTGCATCCTGCGGTTTGATAAAATTCGCGTTGTCTTTGCGCGCGTTTGGCAGCGGTTTGATCTATTTGAGAATCGTCACGGACGTGCGGAGTGACAATGACGATGAGCTCAGTGGCAGCTGACCGAAACTGTTCCGATAAAAATAAGCGCCCTAATAATGGCACTCGGTGTAGTCCTGGGAATTGATCGGTTTGCAGCGACTGTTCGTGGCTGATTAATCCTGACAGCACAATAGCCTCACCAGAACGACCCGCGATAACCGAAGAGACTTTGCGACTGAGAATTCCAGGAATGCCATTCACTGTAGTGGCAGGATCGATGGAACTAATTTCAGCCCCTACCAGCGTTTTAATCGAGCCATCGCTGAGTAGCTCTGGAGCCATAGAGAGTGCTACGCCATACTCACGAAACGTCACATCTTGTTGTCCCTGCGCCAGCACCTGTGGTATCGGAAACTCACCACCGACAAGGAATTCGGCACTGCCACCACTACGCGCGGATAATAGCGGCTCCGCAAGTAACCGAGCATGCCCTTCACGCTCTAAGAGATCGATTGCTGCTTGAATATCTACTGGCATACTGATGATTTGCGCCGCTTCGCTCGACACCAACGGCCCCGAAACTTGTTGCGGCCAGCGCACACCCAGTTGACGGGTATACTGACGCTTCACCTCAGCAATTTGGACTGCAAGTTCAATCATCGGAACCTGCTGTGCCTGGCGCCAACGAATGCGATTCATCACTTCGGGATAGTCCTGTTCCAAATGGTCGAAGTGCTCTTGCGCAGCGCTATCAAGGTCGCCGCGTAAGAGGATCACGTCCCCATCGTGTTCAACAATCAACTCTGGAAAATTCGCTTGGAGCTGTTCTAGATCTGCGTGTAAACGTCGATTTATCGGGGCTTGAATGTGAACCCGTATGGTTTGTGGAGAACGATTGGGAGCTAGTAATAGAATTTCACTATGTCCCGGCGCCAACCCGCTGATGACGAGCTGATTATTCTGAATCAATTGAGCTTGTAGCAGCTGTTCGCTACCAACCACCACATCACTGCCTTCCTCGACATGAATGAGGAACGTTTGCCCTATTTCAATTTCGTAATTTTTTGCCTGCGCTTCGGGATTGGATGGAATCTCGGCGCTAACCTTAAACGACACTGCAGTGACACTGATGAGGATGTAGATTATAAGGATTCGGGTTGGGCTTATCACTGCACGCGCTCCTGCTGAAAGAAGTGAAGTCTCGACTGCTTTGCGATGGATTGAATAGGTTTGGATTGCGGATGTCGCAACCAGACACTCAACGACTGAAAGCGATACTGCTCAAACATACTCGCTTGTGCAGTACTCATGGCTATGGTCGCAGTGGTCGGCAAAGTTAATTGATGATTTTGAGTGCTTTGAAAATGATCTAAGGCAGCAATCCGAACACCCTGTATCAGTTGCAATTGATCGCGACTGTCGCGTAGGACTAAAGTGACTCGATCACCGACACTCAGCATGCCATGATGACTTTGCTCGAGTCCAAGCGTCACCGTTACCGCTATTTCATCCAACCCGAGCTGTTGACTAAAAAATTGTGAATAATCCAGTTCTAGATCAGCCAGAGTCAGTGGTTGCCCGCGTTCAACAAATGTCGTCAAGCGTCGACCTATAATGGCACCGGCATCTGCGGGAACTAACCAACTATCATTCACATATTCTGGCGGATACATGCGCTGTTGTAGGTTATCCGCGGTGATGACCTGTTCTGCATCAAGGTCATTCGCCATCACAATGACACCCACCATTTGCTTCTGTAGTTCAGCCTGTTGTGCTGCACTGGTCGCAGAAACGTAAGCATTAATTGAGAAATAAGCAGCACTTCCCAATACGCAGGTTGCAACCAACAAGAGGACAAATCGAACTTGCCAAGACAGGCCCGCTAGAACGCCATGATCAGTCTCGGTCATCCTAATGCCCACCCCATCAGTAACAAATAGGACCAAGTCCAGTGTGCCAGTTGCTGCCATTGTTGCCACAACTGAGCCACCAACTCACCGATCGTTTGGTTATGGTCGTTCACTGGCACGGATAAGGCGAACCCGAGTGTCATCGCAACAACGAGCATTTCCGTTAAAGCATGTCCCTTAATCCGCATAGGTCACCCGCAGCACATTGGATCCCGTTGATTGCTCTTGAATAAACCAGTATTCATTGGGCTCGTGTAGTTCAACTGCCATCTGTTTGTGGCCGGTGATAGGCTGACTGAGCACGCGCTGTTGATAGCGAAATTGAATCTGCGAGAGAATTTGCCTCGCACTCCATTGCGTCTCGAAAAGCTCTAACTTTAGCGATGCTGTGTTCTCGGTGAACAGTGCATTACCCAGCCAATGCTGGGTTGATTGTGCGTGATCATTTAGACTCAGTCGCGTTAACCAATGGTGCTGCAACACATGTTGGTAAAGCCATACATAGTCAGTGTCTAAACATAACCAAAGATGCTTCTGAATGTGTTGTTGCACGCAGTCTTGGCTACTCCATTCCCGACGACTGGGCGCAGACTTCAGTTGCCACACAGCGCCCGGTGCCGAACTCACTTGAATCGCTTGCCAGTCATCCAACGGCAGATCAGTCATCACAGGACACCTCTGCACACTTTAACTCGAAGAGCGTTGCGTCAGGATTGCTCCAGCCGAATCGAAAGGACTTCTGAGCGAACTCTCGGGCAATCGGTAAAATGCCGAAGCCATGTACGATGCGATGTAGTCCAGACCGCTGTAATTGTCCGAAACTAGTTAGATTTCGTTGGCGTTCAGATAGCTCATCGAAAGAAGTTGGCGACCAACTATTCTCGAGAACCGCGAGAGCAATCGACTCGGAACTTGCCGGTAAAACCCGCAACGTTGTGTTTGGCAGGTTGATGTCGCCCCATTGCCGCAACGGGTTGAGAATTGGACTAACGGTTCTAGCGAAGTGATCCTCGTTACTAAGCTTGCCGTGGCTAGAGTCCCAGATCGGCTGCAACAACTCTGAGCGACTGTAGTTTATTTTTGTCAGTGCTTGTTCACCGGTATCCCACAGCCAAACTAACCCTGAACTGAGCAACCAAGTGAACACTGCCAAAAACAGCATCGTTTCCATTAATCCAGCACCACACTGACGTCGAAAACCAATCATCGCTGGTTGTCCTCCAGCGCATCCTGCCGCAGCAACAGTTGTCGGTCCAACTGTGTCAACGACTGCAGTTGCCCCTCCCAGAACGGATTGAATAAGTTTGCTTTTTCCAATCGATTATCGCTGCGAGCAAATAATGACTGCGGTCGATAAAATCTAATGCCTGCTTTGGCAACTGCACTGCCACTGCGAACAAAGACACTCGGTGCTTTCTCGGTCGCCAGTTGCGGCCGATCAAAGTAGTAAATTCGCTGTCCCGATTGAATCGTCCGTTGCGTGCTTAGCGCCCAACTCACCGCTCGCGGATTGTAGTGCCGACTCTTCCCAAACGCATCGCGCTCAACCTTATCTATTCGCTGCTGTTGCCGCGCACCCTCGCCCCACGGTAACTCCTGCCATGACCAGAATGCTCGTAGATGCAACGACAAGGTATCCAAGCCCTGCCAATGCCAACGTCCACGCTTATCGACCGTCACCTCAGTTCCACCGGTTTTGATTATTTTTAATGCAAAGAAATCAAACCAAGAATAAGTTCGATGCTGACTGAATGGATCCATGCTTGCTTGCATCCGCGTCAGCAGTGCGCTGTCATCATTGCCGGTGTGGCGTGGTCGAATGAAGCTCCACCACAAGAGCGGGAACGGCAGCAATGTCGGGCTATGAAGGATGTCAAATTCGAATGGCTCTGATGTGTGCAACTTGGCAATATCGGTGAGCGTTGCCGGAATCATGACAGCAAAAGAGGCGCGAACTAAGGTTTGCATAGAACTCAACGCCGTCGTGATGGCCTTTTGCATGATGATGCCAGCCCGAACCAATTGTTCGACGGGTTGCTGAGATTGCCGCACGATAAGCGCGATTTGGCGAGTAACAGCGTTTAAACCTGGCACCCAAGCACTGATGGTTGCGGTGCGCGTTGTACTGGTTCGCAACATTTCGAACCAGCTAGCGATACCGATCAACTGACTCACTACGAGTTGATTGGCCAATAATGCACGGTTGGTCATGGCCAAAATATTCATTTCGCGCGCGAGCAGAACACCCGCTGACAGTGCCAAGTGATCAACAGTGATCTGACGTGTCCAAGATTGGCGTTGCATCTGACCATGCTGTAACACACCAACCAGCATGATCAACAAGGCGAGCATGAGCGGAACTAACCAAATGCTGAGCGAGCCGCGTTGCGCGTATTGAAACGACATCAGTTAGCACTATCGCTTTCGGTACTTTCATCATAATTGCCGAGCGAAATATCTTGTTTGGCAACGGTTTCTGATCGCCGAGCAGCGGCTCGAGCAGTGTTGATGGTGCTGCCCGCACTTTGACCTGATATTTCTTGAGCAATACCAGAGACCTGACTACGAACGGTCTTACCGAGTAATGAATAAACCCCAATGGCGGCCACAGCGATCAGGGCCACAATAATGATGTATTCGGTCATTCCCTGACCAAGCTGTACTCGACGGTTACCTTGACGATATGACATGACGCACCTCCCTGAGCTGAAACTGGAGTCAGTATAGGTGCGTTGCGGAGGCCTTTAACAAATAGCCTCTTTTGGCTTACTCGATATGAAGATACTTATGAAGCTGCACAGATAACCGCCAGTTGCGTTCAATGCAGGTTTGGATGGCGAGTTCAGTCGCGCGCGGGCGCTGGGAAATAGGCTGCAGGGAAATCACCGCATCGGAACGCGGCGGACATTGCTGTAAGAGAAGATCAAGTGCATCAATATGCTTTTGCATTGCCACTGGATACTTGATTTCGTCGGCACGTTTCATACAGTCAGGGCGCACCAAAAAACCACCGGGCATATCCAGTTTCGGTGACACGGTCACCCACATTTGCTCCGACACTTGGAGAGCAAAGGTACCACTGGTCTCAATCTGCAAACGATATCCGGCTTGCTCGAGCACTTCAGCCAACGGCCGTAGATCGTACATCGCAGGTTCACCGCCAGTAATGACCACATGGCGGGCAGTAAATTTGCGTTCTTGAAAGAACTGCAAAATAGCGTTCGCCGATAATTCAGCCCACTCTGCAGTCGGACCGGTTTTGCTGGCCAACTGCTCGGCGCTGACTTTTAGCTCTGGTTTCATATCCCACGTATGCTGAGTGTCGCACCACGGACAACCCACCGGACACCCTTGTAATCGAACAAAAATGGCAGGAACACCGGTGAACATACCTTCACCCTGTATTGTTTCGAAAATTTCATTAATCGGGTACGTCAAATGGCTCACCGTTATCGGTTCTTTCAGCTACTGGAATAATTAGGTAAAATTGTACCTTAAATTCGCTGTATTGAGGATGTTTCGTGGCAAAAGTAGTTGTTATCTATTCAGGTGGGATGGATTCGTATACCGTTCTGCACCGCGCGCTGCGAGACGGACACGATGTTTACGCATTGTCTTTCCACTATGGGCAGAGACATGCGAAAGAATTGGATTACGCCGCACGGGTTTGCAACAAACTCGCGATTCCTCTCAAAGTGGTCGACATTCGTGCGATCAATCAACTCCTTGCTGGCAGTTCATTAACCGACAATATCGACATTCCGCAAGGTCACTACGAAGAAGCGTCGATGAAGTCTACGGTCGTTCCCAATCGAAATATGATTCTCTTGTCATTGGCCATAGGTTACGCGGTTTCGATAGAAGCCGAGGCAGTGTATTACGGCGCTCACTCTGGTGATCATGCTATCTATCCGGACTGTCGGCCGGAATTCGTTCGTAAAATGAATGACGTGAGTTTAATCGCCAACTATGAGCCCGTGCGTATCGAGGTACCGTATTTGGACGTCGACAAAATCGCGATTCTTGCCGACGGACTCCGCATGGGACTGGATTATGCGGACACCTGGACTTGCTATGAAGGTCGCGAGTTAGCCTGCGGAAAATGTGGTGCTTGTGTCGAGCGACTGGAAGCTTTTACCAAGAACCAAGTCGCCGACCCAATACCCTATCAGTCGTAACCGTTAACTGAACTGATTCAATAACTGTTGCGCTTGGTGCCACCGTGGATGATTTTGCAAGGTCTGCATGCTCAACGATGCAGGCTTCGCAAGTAATTCATAGCACCGCGCTGATTGTCGACCTTTCTCACTCATTCGTCCGGCAACCGCTTCAATAACTGCAATGGCGCCAGCACGATCATTACACGCTAGCACCATGTCACATCCTGCATCTAATGCAGCATGGGCGCGATCGGCCATTGAACCAGCAACGGTTGCACCAGCCATAGCCAGATCATCACTAAAAATGACACCGGTGAAATGAAGTTGTGCACGCAGAATTTCTTTCAACCAACGCTGCGAAAATCCTGCTGGATGTTCGCACACATCAGGATAAATGACGTGTGCTGGCATAATTGCATCCAAACACGTCGCCAGCTCGATAAACGGTGGCAAATCTACTGCAACGATCTCATCCCATGGCCGTTCATCAATAGGAATCGCAATATGAGAATCTGCGGCAACCGAACCGTGTCCAGGAAAGTGTTTCCCCGTAGCTTTCATACCGGCTTGATGCATACCTTTGATGAAGGATCGGGCAACTGGAATAATGGCATCGGCCTGCTCGGCGAAGGCGCGATCACCGATAACCTCACTGATACCGCGAACATCTAATACCGGCGCGAAGCTTAAGTCGATATCCATAGCCAATACTTCTGCCGCCATCAGCCAAGCTAATTCTTGAGCAGCTTGTTGTGCTTGCGCGAGCGTCGTTGCACGCTCTAATAAACTCGCCATCGGCGGGATAGCGGAAAAGCCCTGGCGAAAACGCTGGACCCGACCACCTTCATGATCAACAGCCAACACCAATGGATTACGAGCCGCAGCACGAGTTTGACGAACCAGTTCTTGTAACTGCTCTTGATCGTGAAAATTACGCGTAAAATAAATGACACCGCCAACCGCAGGGTGTTGGAGTAGCTCACGGTCTTCAGCTGTTAGCTCGTAGCCGTCAAAATCAATCATTACAGCAGTCATACATGAATCCTTCGTTACAACGAGAGCGCAGTGTGCCAAAAATGTCGGTGAGCGTCACTAGTGAAAATCACCTAGACTTCTAAAATGCATCTATTTATAAATTGAAATCGTATGTATAAATAGTACTCAAAGTAGGTATGAGGTGTTGTGATGAACAAATTAATGACTGTCTGCGCATCTGCGCTGCTGGTAGCAAGCTGCGGCGGCGGAAGT
The DNA here is from genome assembly GCF_048263735.1 of Pseudidiomarina aestuarii. Lineage (GTDB taxonomy): Bacteria > Pseudomonadota > Gammaproteobacteria > Enterobacterales > Alteromonadaceae > Pseudidiomarina > Pseudidiomarina aestuarii_B. Next base: position 27,642 of record NZ_JBLXDX010000009.1, read on the forward strand.
AGTAGCAATGACAATGGGAACTCGGGCGGCGATGGTGGCTTCGGTGCACAATGTTCCGTGAACGATCAAAAACAACGTTTCTTGGACTACATGCGCGATGACTATTTTTGGGTTGAAGATATTCCATCCAATGTAAACTTGGCAAGCTATGCCGATATCTATGCAGTTCTCGAGGGCATTCGCAGTAGCGATGATCGCTTTAGTTTCGTGTTGACGGAACAAGAATATCAAGACCGTTATGTCAACGCTCAGTACGCCGGCTTCGGTTTTAGTGCTCGGGTCGTGAATAATTCGCGCGTGTTCGTGAATTACACATTTGACGATTCCCCAGCGGCAAACGCCGGTATCAGTCGAGCCGATGAAATCACAGCAATTGATGGCGTCAGTGTCGCCACCCTGCTCGCAAATGGCACGTACAATGATGCGCTGGGTGGTCCTGAAGTAGGTATCGCACGCGAGTTGACCTGGCGGAAGCCAAGTGGTGATGAATTCACCGATGTATTGACCAAAGTCGAGGTGGAAACCAACACCGTGCTCGCGAGGGACGTGCTCACCGTCGACAACAAGCAAGTGGGTTATTACGTCCTCAATAGCTTTATTAATCGAACCGGAAACGACCTCAACTCTGCTTACAATCAATTTACCGGCGTCGATGAACTGGTGATTGATGTTCGCTATAACGGTGGCGGGTTAACGCGTTACGCGAATCAGGCGGGTGCTCAAGCTGCGGGCAATAATGTTATTGGCGAAACCTTTGTTCGCTACCTATTCAACAGCCAGAATCAGAATCAAAACAATACCGAACTGTTTCAACTCTATGATGGGGTTCGGCAACTCAATTTAGATCGTGTCTATGTGTTGACCACGGCTGCCAGTTGCTCGTCATCTGAGCTCATCATTAATTCATTGAAGCCGTTTGTGGATGTGGTGGTGATTGGTTCGAGAACATGCGGGAAGCCTGTGGGTCAGATCCCAGAGCAAATTTGCGATAAGCGCACCTTCGTCGTGAATTTTGAGACGGTGAATGCGAACAACGAGGGACGCTATTTTGATGGCCTGCCCGTGAATTGTGCAGCAACTGACACTTTGGTCGGTGACTGGGGAGATCCCGCCGATCCACTATTGGCAACAGCCAGCTTCCACATCAGTAATGGCGCTTGTCCCGCAAATCTTGCTTCTAGCCAACAAGCGCAGGCGCAAGAGCAAGCATTAGAAGCGCGTGGCCCACGCATTATTGACCAGTGGCGACAAGAGTTCTAAGGCTTCTCGATAATGCGGTGTGGTCGCATAGCCACGCCGCGCTCATCACAGAACCAATCGACTTGAACACGGTAAATTTGTTCCAAGTGAGTAGCGGTTAGCACTTCATTCGGAGTGCCGATTTGTATTAATTGACCACGGTCCAGTAACGCCAAGCGGTCGCAGAACATACTTGCATGAGACAAATCATGCAATGCAACCATGACCAATGCGCCTGCGCGTGCGCGCTTCACCAATAACTCCAACAACATCAGTTGATGATACAGATCGAGCCCGGCAGTTGGCTCATCGGCAATCACCAATGGCCCCTGATTCAATAGTGCGCAGGCACAGTGAACTCGACGTTGTTCGCCTCCAGACAAACGTAAAATCGACCGCGAGGCAAACGGTTGCAAATCGAACTCTTGCAGCAACTTTGCAATATTGTCGTGTTGCTGAGCACGTGACCAGCCTAAATTGACGGTTGCTTCATAGAGCAACTCAGTCACTGTTATATCTGCGAATACTGAAGACTGCTGTGGAATATAGGAAACGAGTTGGCGCCGCCGCATGGGCCTTGCATCGATGAGGTTTTCCTCACCCCATAGCACTTGCCCGGTGTGTGGAATCACGCTGCCGACCAATACTTCTAACAAGCTACTTTTACCTGCACCATTCGGGCCGATGATGCCAATCACCTCACCTTCCGCAGCTGTAAATGAAACTGGGTCGAGTCGTTGCGCTACCGCAACCTGGTGAACATTAAGCATGACCAGCCTCACGTGCAGCGAATCGATGCAGTAAGTAGAGGAGGACCGGAGCTCCGAGCAGCGCCGTGATAACACCCAATGGCAGTTCCTGACGAGTAGGAAGCCACATCACTAGGGTATCGACTGCTATTAAACAACTACCGCCCACTGCAGCGCTCCACCACAGCAACGCTCGAGGCCGATGGATACCGACCAAGCGCACTAAGTGCGGCGCAATTAAGCCAATAAATCCGATCATACCGGCACTGACGACTGAAGCTCCAACTAACAGTGTTAAGCCAAAGAGCACGGCAACTTGCGCGCGCTGATAATGGAAGCCAAGCACAGCAAACTGTGACGAAGCGAACACATGCGCACCAATAAAATGCCGTTGCCAGAACAGAATAATCATGGCAATACAGGTGCTGGGCAGCATCAGCAGCACATGTTCCCAACCGCGATTCGCGACCGAGCCCATCAGCCACAGCGTCCATTCTTGGAATGCGAATGGATTTGGCGCCAGACTGAGGATCAATGCCAATAACGCACCACCCAAAGCTGCGATAGCAACACCTGCCAGTAATAGCCGAATGGTTTGCAATGACCGTCCTGCTAACACCCACAACAAACCGAATGCGCCTAAAGCGCCGGCCATCCCCAGCAAGGGCAAAGACCATGCGGTAGGGAGAATCCAGCCAAAGTACAGAGCACTCACAACAACTAGCGCCGCGCCACTGGAAATGCCAATAATTCCGGGCTCAGCTAACGGGTTACGAAAGATCGTTTGAATCACCGCGCCAGCAAGACCCAGCGCAATGCCGTTTAAACACACCAACAGCAATCGCGGCCAGCGAATATCCACCAGTATTTGTGCATCGAGCGCGGTGGTGGGCCACAGCCACCAAGTGGCATCACCTGATCCGAGGTGAAGAATGGCAAAGCTACTAGTCAACAGAATGAACAGTATCACCCACCACCACGGCTGCATGGCAGCCTTATTTGCATGCGGTTTAGTCACTCTGTATGGCCTCTAAATAGTCAATGGCTTGGGTAGCAGGGCAACCAGCAATCTCACCTGCAATCGAAGTCGTTTGTCTCTCTGACGACCACTGTCGCAATGCTCGATGGTGTAACCAATCTTGGCCACGTGAGTAATGTTCAGAGAATCCCTCCAATACGAGGTATTCGGTTTCAAGACGCAACACACCAGCGAGCTCAACTTGTCCTAACTGACCAGTTTGTATGGGAGTGATGAGTTCAACACCCACCTGCGCGAGCAAATCGGCGGTCCAACTGTCTGCCGCCCACATAAAATAATTCGGCATCAAAATAGCGACTGTTCGAGGTAGTTCATTTCCGGTTTCAGTCAGTTGTTCTTGCTGCAGAGCAAACCATTGCTTTACCGTCGCTTCGCGCTGCAATGCTGGACCGATAGCTTTGCCTTGCTCTTGCCATTCCTGCCAAGATTGTGGGTGTTGCACAGCCACTAGACGAAATCCATAATCCGTTGCAGCGCGCTGCAACGCTTGCAGCAGCACCCCCGAGATAAAACTATTGTGGACCACCACATCAGGTTGAGCCCGAATGATAGATTCCAACCGATTACCGTGCTCAGACGTCGGAATCACCGTATCCTCGGTCTCTAACACCTGCGGTAACCAGCTATCATAACAAGAGTTTAGCGAGAGGACGCGAAGTGGTTCTGCTGCATTGAGGGTGCCTGCTGGCCAATACAGAATGGCTGTTATCCATGCGACTCTGATTAGCCAAAGGGTCATTACAACGCATCCAAAGCTTCTTGCAGATTTTTCACTGCCGTAACTCGCATACCTGGAATAGCTTTTTGGGGTTTATTCCCTGCTGGGACTATGGCGCGAGTAAAACCATGTTTAACCGCTTCATTTAATCGTGCTTGCCCATTTTGTACGGGCCGAATTTCGCCAGCTAAACCAACCTCACCAAATACCACAAGATCGCGCGGTAAGGGTTGCTCTTTGAAGCTGGAAACGATCGCCAACAACAACGCTAAATCTGCGCCAGTCTCTAACACTTTGACGCCACCCACGATATTTACAAACACATCTTGATCAGACATGTGCAGCCCACCATGACGGTGCAATACTGCCAACAACAGCGCTAGTCGCGACGTGTCCAAACCAACCGCAACTCGCCGCGGATTCGCCAACTGACTGCCATCGACCAATGCTTGTAACTCTACCAGTAGCGGGCGCGTTCCTTCCCAAATGACAATAACCACCGACCCGCTACCGTGTTCTTCGCCCCGTTGTAGGAAAATCGCCGATGGGTTTGTGACTTCTCGAAGACCTTGCCCAGTCATCGCAAAAACTCCGAGCTCATTCGCTGGACCAAATCGATTTTTGTGGCCACGTAGCGTCCGAAACCGAGAATCCGCCGAACCTTCCAAGAGAATCGAGCAATCGATGCAGTGCTCCAGCACTTTCGGGCCCGCTAAGCTGCCATCTTTGGTGACATGGCCAACCATAAATATGGCCACCCCATTCTGTTTGGCATACCGGGTCAATACCGCCGCAGACTCTCGTACTTGCGAGACACTACCGGGCGCTGACGCGACATCATCCAAGTGCATGACTTGAATCGAATCAATTACCATCACCCGCGGTTTTTCTACATCGGCCAACTGACAAATGGTCTCCACCGATGTCTCTGCGAGCATACGCAATTGATCTGTCGGCAAGCCCAATCGTTGCGCTCGTAAGGCAACCTGCTGCAATGATTCCTCACCGGTCACATACAATGTCTTCATGCTCTCCGCGAGCTTGCACATGGTCTGTAGCAGCAATGTACTTTTGCCAGCGCCAGGCGAACCACCAATTAGAATGGCAGAACCCGGCACAATACCGCCGCCCAACACACGATCAAACTCCGCGTAGCTGCTGCTGAATCTGGGCAGATCTTCTAAACTCACATCTTGCAGGGTTTGTACTTGTGCCTGAATAGCACCTGCAAAACCAGACCGACTGGCTTGTCCTCGTGCACTACTTCCTGAGCGCTGAGGTGCACTCAAACGCACTTCAGTAATGGTATTCCATGCTTTGCATTCCGTGCACTGCCCTAACCAGCGTGCATAATCTGCGCCGCAATCGTTGCAAACGTAGGCGGTTTTAGTTTTAGCCATGTGCCGCTGTTCCTGTCTGTAAAACTTCAATGAGTAGTGCTAAATCGGGCTCATCAACAACGATGTCTGCTGACGCCTTTAAACTGGATTTCGCGCAGAATGCGACACCGCATGCTGCCGCTTCTAACATCAACCGATCGTTCGCACCATCGCCAACAGCCAACGTATTTGTGAGGGGTATTTCCCACTTTGCTGCGTAGTCCACCAATGCGTCAGCTTTGCGTTGTGCATCGACAATAGATTCACGTACTCGGCCAGTTAATCGCCCCTGCTGCCATTCCAATTCATTTGCGCATATGGCATCAACGCTTAAGTGATCTCGGAGACGCTCGGCGAACCATGTAAAGCCGCCGGAAGCGATGAGAATTCGCCAATTTTGCTGCTGTAACCATTGGCAAAGTTCGCGCGCTCCGCGGGTGAGTGGAATCGGATCAAAGAGCTGATTAAACTGACCTTCTTCAATATCGGTCAACACTGCAACTCGCTGGCGTAAACTCGCTGCAAAATCTAACTCACCACGCATAGCCGCTTCAGTAATTGCAGCGACCTCGGCTTTGCGCCCCACTAGCGCTGCTATTTCATCGATACACTCTATGGTAATCAACGTCGAGTCCATATCAAATACAGCCAATCCTGGCTGACTAAAATCAAGCATGGTTACAGTTTCCTTATTTACAGCAGGAGCGCCAGCAGCGTATATTTGCCAGTATGACGACGCGCACACAACATGTTATCAGCATCACACAACTTGTCTATCGACGCTTGCGTCGCTTCGGCTTTGCAATTGTGCTTATTATCTTGATTGAGCAACTTTGGGGATCTATGCAAGCGACCAGTATGGTCGACTTTCAAAAGCACAGTGAACAGCTGATGCAGGTAGCGGTTGAACAGACGGCTTTTGCAGCTACGCAATCGATCGTTATCCCCGAACCAGAGCGTTTGCAAAGCCTTGCTGAGCAATTACAGCAACAGTCTTTAATCATTTCCGCTGCTATTTATAATCGTTTCGGCGAGCAACTTGCCTTTGCGACTAGTCTTGAAGAGTCCGACCAAGCGAATGAAACTATGGTTTTAGTCGAGGAAATTAGTGAAGGCAATCAAGTTCTCGGTTATGTCCAAGCGGTAATTGATCGGCAAGCCCTGTTGGCGCAGCCGGAAAAAACCCATGCCTACTTAACCTATTACGGACAATTCTTGCTGGTATTGGCAATTTTTGCGGGAATTTTCGTTACATCCACATTTAATCGTTGGCGCTACCGAAAAGCTGACAACTCGACTGCCACAACTGCCGACGAATAATCGCTTCATCTTCCTCTCGTAAATCCAATAGACTTTGCAATACGGTTACGACTTGTGCTGGTTCATTCCGCTGACCTTGCTGGCCGGCAACCGGCATATCCGGCGCATCGGTTTCCAATACCAATGCATCCAACGCGATGCTGCCGATTGCCGCTCGAGTTTTCTGTGCACGAGAATAGGTGATGGTGCCGCCAACGCCCAGTTTGAAACCCAACTCATACCATTGTTTGGCTTGTTCGTAGGATCCACTGAACGCATGCAGCACACCGCCGCAATCCGGGAGTTGATCGCGCACCTGTTTGATGCGCATAAGTAAGTCCGGTTGGGTTTTTCGATGGTGCAAAATTACGCAGCGCTGGTAGCGTGCTGCGAGCGCCAAATGTGCCTCGAACAACTTACACTGAAGGTCATAATCAGAACAGGTCGCGTCCAGACCAATTTCACCAACCGGAGCAGTTGGATGTTGATCTAATTGCGCTTCTAGCCAGTCTATATGGGACTGCTGATGGGCTTCGATAAAATAGGGATGAAGACCGAAGCTTCGCTGCACACGAATAGTATTCGATTCTATTTTAAGTGCAGAATGAGCATGCGTTCCTGGAACCATGATCCGAGTAATACCTGCAGCTTCTGCACGCTCCAGCACCGCTACTCGATCTGCCGCAAAATCATCGAAATCAAGATGACAATGGGTATCGAATAGCGGGGTCATGGTTTAATGCTCGCGAGTGTGCTGGAACTGGATGTCTGGATACCGCTCAGTAGCGAGGCTCAGATTCACCATAGTCGGCGCAATATAGGTCAGATTGTCACCACCATCTAACGCCAAGTTGCTCTCCGCTTTGCGACGGAATTCATCTAACTTCTTCGCATCTTTGCAGGACACCCACCGCGCTGTCGAAACGTTGATATTTTCGTAGATAGCGTCGACGTTGTATTCGGATTTTAATCGATGCACGACCACATCAAACTGCAACACGCCCACTGCACCCACTATCAAATCATTGTTGCTCAGCGGCCGAAACACCTGCACCGCGCCCTCTTCTGAGAGCTGTACCAAGCCTTTCAGCAATTGCTTTTGCTTCAGCGGATCTTTCAGTCGAATACGCCGGAATAGCTCCGGCGCAAAATTCGGGATCCCGCTGAACTTGAACGACTCTCCACCGGTAAAGGTATCGCCGATTTGAATCGTGCCGTGATTATGCAACCCGATAATATCGCCGGGATAAGCTTCCTCAACGTGTTCACGGTCACCAGCCAAAAAGGTCAATGCATCGGCAATGCGGACTTCCTTGCCCAAACGCACTTGATGCATTTTCATACCTTGCTGGTATTTCCCGGAAACAATTCGCATGAAAGCAACACGGTCACGATGGCGTGGATCCATGTTCGCTTGAATCTTAAAAATAAAACCTGAGAACGCCGGGTCAGTCGCGGTAATTTCTCGGCCTTCATCTGTTGCGCGCCCGAGCGGGGTTGGCGCCCATTCCACCAGGCCATCAAGCATATGGTCAACACCAAAATTACCCAATGCGGTTCCGAAATACACTGGCGTCAGTTCGCCTGCTAAAAACAATTCTTCGTCAAACTCATTGGATGCGCCCTTCACCAGCTCAATTTGCTCGCGCAGGTCTTTTGCATAGTCGCCCAAGCGCTTGTCGAGTTCTGGATTATCGAGGCCCTCAATGAAGTCGACCTCTTGAATGCGATGGCCCTGCCCCGTTTTGTAGAATATGACCCGATCTTCAACCAGGTGATACACGCCTTTGAAGTTCTTACCGGAACCAATTGGCCAAGTAATAGGTGCGCACATAATCTTGAGAACATTCTCAACTTCGTCGAGCAATTCCAGTGGGTCACGAATATCGCGATCCAACTTGTTCATGAAGGTAATGATAGGAGTATCACGAAGACGCGTAACCTCCATCAGTTTAATCGTTCGATCCTCGACGCCTTTCGCGCCATCAATCACCATCAAACAGGAGTCAACCGCAGTCAGCGTCCGGTAGGTATCCTCAGAAAAATCTTCGTGCCCTGGGGTATCCAACAAATTCACTAAAGCAGAGCGATACGGAAACTGCATCACCGAGGTGGTTACCGAGATACCACGCTCTTTTTCCATTTCCATCCAATCGGATTTGGCATGTTGCCCCGATTTTTTCCCTTTCACCGTTCCAGCTTTCTGCAGCTTTTGACCATGCAGCAAAACTTTTTCAGTGATCGTGGTTTTACCCGCATCGGGGTGTGAAATGATGGCAAAAGTTCGACGCTTAGCGACTTCTTTAGCGATAGCGGTTGCTGACATGAAAACCTTCCTTAATTACAGACGCGCGCATTGTCGCTGATCTGACCCTCAGACTCAATTAATTGTCTGCTAAGAAGCTTGCGCCATAGTCCATGGCGTCGATATCCAGCCAGCTAGCAACGGACTGCGCAATATCAGCAAACGTCTCACGTCGCCCAATAGAGCCAGCAACGATGCTCGGACCATAGGCCAGCACGGGGATATATTCTCGCGTGTGGTCAGTGCCAGGCCAAGTTGGGTCACAACCGTGGTCTGCGGTCAGAATGAGTAGATCATCTGGCCGCAAGGCCCTCATGATGCTTGGTAACATGCCATCGAACTGCTCAAGGGCTTTTGCATAACCACACACATCACGCCGATGCCCGTAGTCGGAGTCAAAGTCGACAAGATTAGTAAAGATAATACTCTGATCGGGTGCATCTTTGATTTGTTCGAGCGTGGTCTCAACCAAAGCCTGTAATCCGGTAGCCTTCAGTTTTTTCGAGATACCTTGATGAGCAAAAATATCCGCGATTTTGCCAATGCTAATGACCTCACCACCCTGCGCCACCAGCTTATCCAGAATAGTTGGAGCCGGCGGTGGTACAGCGAAATCTTGACGATTCCCAGTACGTCGATAGTTGGCTGCTTCGGTACCCGTAAATGGACGCGCAATCACTCGGCCAATATTATAAGGATCCACCAATTTTCGTGCAGTTCTGCACAGGTCATTCAGGGCTTCTAGACCAAAAGTTTCCTCATGCGCTGCAATTTGCAAAACGGAATCTGCAGAGGTGTAAACAATAGGTTTACCCGAGCGGCAGTGCTCGTCGCCGAGCTCTTGGATGATGGTGGTACCCGAGGCATGACAGTTCCCTAAAATACCGGGCAAATCAGCTTCTTGAATGAGCGCGTCAAGGAGTGGCTGCGGGAACGACTGCTCTTTGTCGAGAAAATAGCCCCAATCAGTGAGCACCGGGACACCAGCCATCTCCCAATGTCCGGAAGGTGTATCCTTACCTGACGAGAGTTCTTGAGCCCAGCCATGCAAACCAAGTGTTTGGCTCGGTAACTCACAACCAACAGGGATGGTTCCCGTGGCCCCTTGCGCCGCATGAAACAGTCCTAATGCGGCCAAGTTTGGCAATTGTAGTGGACCACTACGCCCTGTTTCACAGCGCCCCTCAGCACACCATTGTGCTATATGACCTAAGGTATCCGCGCCAACATCGCCAAAACGTTCGGCATCGGCTGCTGCGCCAATACCAAACGAATCGAGAACCACTATAATTGCACGTGCCATGCGTTTACCTATTCAATACGTTGATAGATGAGCGGCGTTTCCGAACTCTGCTTCTCTGCAATAGTGACTGCGCGACGTAAGCGCGCGGCAGCTGCATCCCAGTCGTCCTGAGTACGAGCATAGATCATCGCCAGCGGGGTGTCCGCGGTTACCGCTGTTCCAACAGTCACTATTTGGTCTAAACCCACGCCATAATCGAGTTTGTCATCGCTATGTTGACGACCACCACCTAATGCGACCACAGCCATACCAACCTGCCGAGTATCTAAGCCTGCAAGAAAACCAGATTGCTCGGCTAATAAAGGCTTAGCAATAGGTGCCAATGGCAATAACGACTCGAAGTCTTCAAGAATTGTTGCCGGTCCGTTCAAGGTCCGCACCATTTTTGCAAACCGTTCTGCCGCAGCACCGCTATCCAGCGAACGTTGTGCTTGTTCACGGCCGTCTTCAAGCGACTTCGCTAGTCCTGTAATACGCAGCATTTCAGCAGCGAGCTCAATCGTCACTTCATGCAGTCGTGGAGCTCGGTAATCACCACGCAAATAGCGAATGGCCTCATAGACTTCAATGGAATTCCCGGCTGAACGTGCCAAGGGCTGATTCATATCAGTAATAATAGCACTGGTCGCTAAACCAGCACCTTGCGCTACAGTGACCAAACTTTGTGCTAACTCAACCGCACGTTCATGCTGATTCATCACGGCACCATTGCCCGTTTTGACGTCAAGCACTAGGCCATTCAATCCTGCCGCTAACTTCTTCGACAAAATAGAAGCCGTAATCAGCGGAATGGACTCAACCGTTGCGGTGATATCACGCGTCGCATAGAAACGTTTGTCTGCTGGAGCTAGTTCGCCCGTTTGACCAATAATCGCGACCCCAACTTCTTTGACCACTTTTTGCAGCGTGGCCAAATCAGGCGTGGTTTGATAGCCAGGTATCGCATCAAATTTATCGAAAGTGCCACCGGTATGCCCGAGTCCTCGGCCTGAAATCATCGGGACATAACCGCCGCATGCGGCAATGATCGGTCCTAGCATCAAACTAACCACGTCACCGACACCGCCAGTGGAATGCTTGTCGACCACCGGCCCATCGAGATCCCATGTCGACCAGTCGAGAACCGTTCCTGAGTCACGCATAGCGAGAGTCAGTGCGACTCGCTCTGCAGCCGTCATGCCTTGAAAGAAAATAGCCATTGCTAACGCTGAAATCTGACTCTCAGAGATCGTGTCGGTTTTAATGCCGTTCACAAAATAGCGAATTTGCTCTTCATTCAACTCGTGCCCATCGCGCTTATCGCGAATCACTTCTTGTGGTAAATACATCAATACAATCCTTTTTTGTCGTCTGCTACGGGCTCAGCTTGATCGTTTTCATTGACCAATACCCGCATGATATCCTCTAACAACGAACTCGCACCGATCCTAAATCGTTGTGGAGTAATCCAATCGTCGCCCATCAGCGCTCGTGCGAGTTTAAAATAATCCTCAGCCTCAGCCACCGTGCGAATTCCGCCGGCTGCCTTAAAACCAATATCGCGACCACTCTCTCGAATGGTAGTTAACATGATCTCAGCGGCTTCAAGTGTGGCATTGACCGCCACTTTTCCGGTCGAGGTCTTGATAAAGTCGGCACCGATTTCTATAGCTAAATTACTTGCTGCACGAATTGCGGTTGCCGATGCTAACTCACCACTTTCGATGATTACTTTGAGCACGGCTCGATCGGCCGTTGCAGTTCGCACGGCCGAGAGCAATTGTCGACAATGCTCGACATCACCAGCTTGAAAGCGTTGGTATGGCATCACCACATCAATTTCACTGGCGCCAACCGCCAGTGCTCGCTCGGTTGCTGCAACGACGCATCCCACCGAATCCTCGCCTAATGGAAAATTTACGACAGTCGCGACTTGAACCTGCTGTAAATGAAGCAAATCGAGATGTTGTCGCGCTGTAGCTATTAATTCTGGATAAACGCACACTGCTGCGGGACTGCCACATTCCGACGCAGCTTTATCACACAGTGCAGTGACCTGCGCAGGCGTATCACTGTTCTGCAACGAGGTCAGATCCATACACTGTAATGCTAAGAGCGCTGTTGCCTGTGGTGAGTGCATAGAAACTAGCTACTGATCTGGTCAGCGGTGGCTTCGAAGGTCGAAAAAGCGGATGGAAGTAGCTCACCTAATGTCCATGTTTTCTCGCCAACATCACAAGTCGAGATAAAGGGGGTATCCAGACTGAAAAATTCAGCGAGTACCTGGCGGCATGCACCACAAGGTGAATAAACCGTCTTACCCGGTGTGTAAATGACAATATTCTCAACATCTGCCAGCGACTTCCCTTGCGCCAATGCGCTATAGACCGCCGTACGTTCCGCACAATTCGTTAAACCATAGGACGCATTTTCGACATTACAGCCGAGTACGAGGTCACCTGTTGAGAATTGTAAAACCGCGCCTACTGGAAACTTACTGTATGGCGCGTGAGCGCGCGCTGCGGCCTGTCTAGCCTGACCGTGAGCTTGTTCTAGTGCGGCTTGAGATACCGCGGAGGACTGCTTACTCATAGTTGTTTTCTGCCTAATTTATGGGCGAACAGCTTAGCGCTTTTTGGGGCCAAATGCCATGCTCAAACATATTTCGCATTTTTACGAAATAAAGTGCGAAATAAAGATTGAGCAAGGTCTTAAAATCATCTATATTTCGTATTATTCTAAATTAGCTATTACGGAAGGATAAAATCATGAGTGTTGAACGAGCTTTAACTGCCTTTGCCGGATTTATGGTGCTATTATCTGTAGCCTTAACCTATTGGGTTCATCCAAATTTCATTTGGCTAACCGTGTTTGTTGGCGCTAATCTATTCCAACAATCTTTTACTGGGTTTTGTCCGGCAACCTTGTTTATGAAACGAGTGCTTGGCATGAAAACAGAATGTGAATTAGCCTCTAAACAGTAAGTTCGAGCGATAGCATGACAGAAGCACCTGAAATTACGGAATTACTCCAAGAAGAAGCCGCAGCCGCAGCTATCTTTTTGCGTTCACTGGCCAACGAGCACCGCCTCCAAATACTTTGTCATTTGGCCGCTGGTGAGAAGAGTGTTGGTGACTTGAATCAGTATTTTCCACTGAGTGCTTCTGCGTTTTCACAACACCTGTCAGTGCTGCGTCAACAAGGTCTGGTGAAGTTCCGCAAAGAGGCCCAAACCATTTATTACTCGATTCAAGATCCGGATACGATGCGCTTCATGCAGTTATTAAAAGCGAAGTTCTGTCCGCAGTTTTAATCGCAGTTGGTTAATGTTCAGCAGTCCATTGCATGATAATGGCCGTTTCTGAACCATCCGTAGTTTGATAATAATTCGGACGCTGCCCCACTACGCTAAAACCCATGGCCTGATATAACGCTTGGGCGACAGTATTACTGGCGCGAACCTCTAACCAGAGACTTTGTTGCTGCTGTTGAGCAACCGCTTGTACGGTACTCACCAACTGACGTCCAAAACCTTTGCCGCGCTCAAGCGGGTCAACCACAATATTCATAATCGTGCGTTCATCAAGAATGCTATGCGTGATCACAAAGCCACAGAGCTGTGGTGCGTAGATTCCCCAACTCTCATAGTGCATGTCATCAAAGCAACTTTGGAGCACGGCTTCGGTCCAGGGGTAATCCTGACCTTGCTGTTCTAATTCGACAATCGCTTGCTGCCACTCAAGAGGCTTGATTAGCGCGGCTGACACAATTGCTTCCACCACGCTCGTTTTAGATCGTGCGCGGGTATCGATGGGAGTGGTTCTTGGAACTCAATCAGTTGCTCTCGCTTCCAGTTCTGAGCAATCGAGGCACTCACTTCGACTGGAGCAGAATTGACCCCTTCGGTTTGCATCTGTGCAAGCGCTTGGCACAAATCATTAAACCATGCAGGACTTGGGATCGGGAACTCCGGCGCGGCAATCATCCATTGCCCAATCCGCAAATAGCTCATAGCAGTCTCGGTAGGCGCCGGTGCACTTGTACGAGCACGCCATTCGGGAATACCAATAGCGCCCAGAAGTTGGCGTTGCGCGTTTGTTAATTGATGATGTGGTTTCGAGTTCATAGGCTCAAGCTTACTTGAAACATCCTGAACAGAGAAGGACTTCAGAAAGGTCGTGGCAGGGGTGGAGGGATTCGAACCCCCAACCGTCGGTTTTGGAGACCGCTGTTCTACCAATTGGAACTACACCCCTGCAAACGAGAACGGAATTATACTGGCTCGCTAATGCGTGGCAAGCAATTTATGCTTAATGCGCAATCAGTTGCTCCTTTTTTCACCGCTGAACCTTTCTGTCGATGTTATACTCAAAGTCTCTGCACATATACGAGATCGCTTGTTCTCAGAAAGGAAGAGATTGTTGTCACGATTATCCGTTACATTTTACCGTTTTTCGCTCGCCTTGATGGTTCTCCTTGCGAGCTCAATGGCCTCTGCTCAATCCAGTGAATCGTCCGATTCTGACGACGACGCACAGGTCGTGCGCGTCAATCTCACAGGTTTGAGCGATGAATTAGAGCGTAATGTGCGGGTACGCACCACTTTGTTTAGCTTGGATGGCGAGCCTGCGCCGGCATCATTCAGATTGCGCTTTTTGCAGCGTCGAGCCGAAGCTGAAATTCGCGAAGCGCTCATGCCGTTCGGTTACTATCAACCCACCATCGACAGCACATTAGAGGAAACACCGTCAGCATGGACCATACAATTTGATGTCGATGCGGGCCAGCCGGTTATGGTCGAAACGATAGATATTACCATTACCGGAATAGCGCAAACGGATGAAAAATTTATCGAGTTACAACAGAAATTGCCGATACGACAGGGTACGGTGTTTCGTCATCAAGACTACGAGCGCGCTAAAGGTTTATTGCGAAATCTTGCTGCCGAGCGCGGCTACTACGATGCGAAACTACTCACTAATAAAGTGGCGGTTGAACTTGCTGATCAAACTGCCCATGTTGAGTTAGTTCTCGATTCTGGTCCTCGTTATCACTACGGTGATATTGAGTTTTGTTGTGCCCACATTGGTGATGAACTATTGCAGCGCTACGTTCAATTTGAATCTGGCGATCCGTTCTCAACCAGTGAACTGCTGAATCTGCAATTAGGCCTTTCCAGCAGCAATTATTTTGAAACGATTGAAATTGCACCGAACTGGTCGGAACGCAAAGATGCGATGGTGCCAGTTGCAGTGACGTTGACTCCTAATCAACGCGACTATTATCAAACCGGTCTCGGTTATGGTACCGATACCGGCGCCCGCGTCACGCTTGGATTTGATCGGCGTTGGGTAAATGACAGAGGACATCGTATCAACTCAATCCTGCGTCTTTCGGAAGTTCAGAATACGGGTTCAGTGAGTTACATTATCCCAGGATTTTATCCGCCCACTGATCAGTATGATATTACCGGTGAAGTGACCGACCGCTCTTATCTGGAACAACGCTCAACGCTGTACAAACTTGCAGCTCGTGATATCCGGCATTTTGATGACTGGCAACGCACCTGGCAACTCAGCTGGCAACGGGAAAGTTTTGCTTTTGGTGACCAGCCGCGACGCTCATCCCAATTCCTGATCCCCGCGGCGGAGTTCAGCCTCATTCGCAGCACCAATAATGGCAACAATCGTAATCTAATCGACGACGGATATCGGGTATCCCTGTCACTACAAGGCGCAAGTGCGGATATTCTTGCAGATACCACGTTTTTTTCGGCAAAGCTGTCGGCCAAGTGGGTGCACCGTCTCAATGAGCAATGGCGTATTCTTACGCGTGGCGAAATCGGAGCCATAGAAACCGACGACTTTGAGTTACTGTCGCCGACTTTGCGATTTTTTGCCGGTGGTGATTACAGTGTTCGCGGGTATGCATTCCAAGACTTAGGCCCTCGCAATGAAGAAGATGTAGTGGTTGGTGGGCGTTATCTAGTCACATCGAGCTTAGAAGTCGACTATCAAATTAATGATGCTTGGCGAGTTGCGGCTTTTACCGACATCGGTAACGCGATGATGGAATGGGACACCGCCTTGAAACAAAGCGTGGGCGTGGGTATTCGCTGGCTATCACCAATTGGGCCAGTCCGTTTTGATGTTGCTCAGGCCATTGATGAGCCCGGCAATCCTTGGCGCATTCACTTCACGTTGGGGCCAGACTTATGAGATTCATCAAATGGCTCGCATGGCTCATCGTCGCCTTATTCATCTTGCTACCTAGCACTGCTGGATTCTTGATCTATACCGAGACGGGCAGCCGTTGGCTTGTTCAGCGAGGCTTGGACTACGTTGATGCACCGGTCACGTTCGAAACAATCGAGGGCAATCTAGCTAGTGGGCTATCATTCACGCATCTCAAAGTCAGCACCGAAACGCAGCAGGTACGTATTGCTAAGGTGACCTTCGCATGGCAGCCGTGGGATCTTTTCGAGAATAAGTTAACCGTCAATACATTGACTGCCAGCGGTGTAGATATCGACAGTCAGTCACGCACCACCGTCGATTCTAATGCCAACGAACCTATTGTCATACCAACCATCGATATGCCGATAGCCCTTAGCATTCAGCAGTTTCGAGTTGATGATATCGCTATCCGCAATCCGAGCGTGACTGTGAACCGGGTGGCTGGGCAAATCAACTGGCAAGGAACTGACTTAGCTGTGCGGCAGCTCGAAGTTGTCGTGCCACAAGGTCGGGTGACTGGACAAGCCACACTAACCACCACCGCAGCGCTCCAACACCAAGTCAATTTAGACTGGGCTGTCACAGCGGAGCAAGTGCGCCCCGAACTGGCCTCTTACGGTGAAATAGCCGGCACTGCCGAAGCACAAGGCAATATAGATACGACTCAAGTAGCTGGGCACTTTGTCACTGCCGCCGAAGAACCCGAACAGAAGTTTAATCTCGAACTCAATAATCTGCTCAGTGAACTGACTTGGTCAGCGCGGCTGAGTCTCGATGCATTTCGAACTTCACCTATCCTCGCATTTGTTCCCGACGCTAATCGAGAGCAAGCCAACTATTACTTGGGTCAGTCTCGGCTCAGTGGTGTTCTCGAAACCTATGCCAATGGCATTCGGTTACAAGACGGAGAACTCACAGATATTTCGCCAACGCAAGGTACCTTGCGGTTGAATGCCCGTATCGACTCACTTTTTGACACCGACTCATCTTCATTAAAGCCATTTTCAGTCACTCTCACGGGTCGCGACATCACGATTGCGAACGAACAGTTCGCTGATCCGCAATTAGCCCAGCTCACAGGGACTGTGGAAGGTCAGTTTGATACGGCTACTGGCAGTGAACAAACCAACTACCAGTTTGATGTTTCATCGACGCTGACGGGTATTAATAATGAGTCCGCGCAGATTGTCCTCATTGGTGAGGGCAATGTAGCCAGTGCCAATTTGGAAATATTCACAATCGATCACCCACAACTCTTGGCTCAAGGTTCGAGTGCAGTTGCTTGGTCGCCAGAATTTCGTGTCGAAGCTGAACTCACTCAGCTGAAGGGGTCATTACAACAACAAGATGTGGACGCCAATGGCTATTTATTCTTTGATGGCGACACCATAGAGATCCGTGACACTCGTGGAACTTGGGCTGGTATCGAGTTCAATGCAAATGGCAAAGTGCCCCTCTCTACAGAGGCAACGCCGATCAGTTCGCCACTCCAGTTAGAGCTTCGCATTGCCGATTTCACTCGAGTTCAAAACGTATTGCAACCGGAGTCGACAATACCAGTTGAAGGCTCCCTAGAGCTTACTGTTGGCGTTCAACAACCTCGAGATGGCCGTGTTCCCGTAGTTATTCGCACCTTTAAATTTGATAATCCTGATATTGGTGAATGGCTTCTCACTAAGGAAGCCGAGTTCGCCGTTGAGCTTGATAGCTATATACTTTCGACGAGCGGCCCCATCTGCTTAAATCGCACGAACCCGCGTCGTCGAGTCGATAGTGAACCTGCCAGCTTGTGTACCGAACTCAAGGTTAGCGATGATAACTATCAGCTCAGTGTGAATGCCCGTGACTTACCCCTGTTCTTGCTCAACCGTCTGCGTGAGCAAGATGTCAGTGAGAGAATTGTCGGACGCGCAAATGTCGAAGCAAACTTTGAGTTAGCGACCGACAATTTTAAGATCATCCAAACATCAGGGTCTATCTATAGTGATTCAACCTTCTTTGTAGCCCTAGACGACGAACTCACCACTCGACTGGAAATATGGGACGTAGACTGGGAAGGTTCGGCGACTGAAATTCGCACTGACTACATTATCAAATTAGAAGATGATCTCGGCCAACTTATTGGTGACTTATCCATTAGCGACATTGTCGATGACCCACAACTCTCCGGCTCCGTTGATATGTCACTCCGAGATCTGTCGTTGCTACAATGGTGGCTCCCTGATTTACGTTATCGTGAACCCTTCGCGCTAGGCAGTATCGCAATTTCAGGTTCAGCAACAGCTCCAAAAGTTGAGGGCTCATTAGAGATCGCTGCTAAAGAGATAGGTTTCGCGGAGAGTGGACTTGTCTTAACCAATGTCAAAGTACTCGTGGCCGATGACGGTACAGGTCAAAGTAATTTGGAGCTTAATGGACAAGCGGAATCAGGGCAAGGCTGGATAGCCATCGGTGGCACTATGAATCCGCTAGACAAAGTCCTGAACATGACGATTAAGGGTGATGACTTTAGAGTCGTACAGCTACCGCATGCCACAGTTGATATTGATCCAGATTTGACGATTCAAGCGGCTGATTCCAGCATTCGAATCACTGGTAGTGTGAATATTCCATATGCCTACTTAGAAGAAACTGATATTAGCACTTCGGTTTCGCCATCGCGTGACGTGGTGTTGTATCAAGATGGCGAACAAGTGGAAAGTATAGAAGAACAACTGTATCAAGTATTTGCTGACGTCCGAGTTACCCTAGGTGACAATGTCAAAGTCAGTGCTTTTGGCTTTGAAGGTCGACTCGATGGAAATCTGCGACTCATCGAAGAACCCGGAAGAGCACTGACGGCCTCAGGAACTATTCAGGTGCCACAAGGACAATATGTCCTCTATGGGCAGGAACTCGACATACAGCGCGGTCGTCTCATCTATAACGGTGGGCCCATTGATAATCCGGGGCTCGACCTGCGGGTCGTGCGCACCTCTGCTAGCATGACACCTGGCGAAGAAGTAACAGTTGGCGCACAAGTTGGTGGAACGTTAATACAACCTGATTTTCGTCTGTTTTCCAATCCCGCAATGCCTGAGAGCTCAATACTGTCCTATTTAGTTCTTGGCCGCGGACCAGGAGCAGGTAGCGGTAACGAAAACATGCAACTACAAGCGCTCTTGCTTTTGGGCTCGCAAGGTACGGATGCAATTGGCTCACAACTTCAGAATGTATTCGGTTTTGACGAGTTTGGACTTGACTCGAGCAGCGATCCAACTGAAACATCTTTTTATATAGGCAAGTACCTATCACCGCGGTTGTACGTCAAGTATGGTGTGGGGCTATTCGAGAATACGAATACCTTCTTTGTACGCTACAAACTCACTGAGCGGCTACTGCTAGAATCAACAGCAAGCAGCATCGCTCAAGGCGGGGATATCTTTTACACCTTCGAGAAATAGGGAACGGTGAATAGGGAACAGGGAACAGACAGAGCCAAAACCAAAGACAAAACCCAAAAAGTGTGCTCTTTTAAGTGTTTAGGTTTGCTGTTCCCAGTTCACTTTTTACTTTTCACTGTGCGCGCGCAGCGCAAATAAAAAAACCCCAGCCCATTGGGCTGAGGTTTGTTTATTTGAAGCCTGGCGGTTTGCCAGGGACTCGCAGAGCTCGCCCCGCTGCGCAGGCGAAA
>NZ_JBLXDX010000010.1:0-35801 GCF_048263735.1 Pseudidiomarina aestuarii
GTAAAGCCAAAGACATCGACCGCTTCACCGACAGTATCCACCGTTGAAGCCAGCGAAAAGCTATAACTCGGTCCGGCTATTAGATTACCGTCCGCATCCGCAGACTCCGTAGTGAACTCAACTAAGGTCGGCGCACTTTGGTTGTTGCGCGGATCGGCAAAATCAAACGCGGCTACATACAAGTCATATGCAGTTCCTAAACTGAGGCCTGAAATTGGGAACGTACTGTTCACATTCGCGTTAACAGACTGCTGGCCGTTAATTGCAACTGACGCACCAGACGCATCTTGTAAGTTAAAAACCTGCGTCGCCGTTGGTGCAGTCGCACCGTCGGGCAAGACCACAAAGTAAAAACGACTCGGTTCATCACCGATGATGTTTAGTGTCGCCGTACTTTGTCCGATATTGGTCATGGTTGGCGTACCGCTGACAAAACTCGGTGCCACATTATCTACCACGGTAATAGTGAATACTTCCTCGACGAAAAGATTTCCTGCATCAGTAGTGCGAACTCGAACGGAATAAGTTCCAGCAGCCATTGCCGCAGCATTGTTGGCGCGCAATGAATTACTACTGATATTAAACGAGGCGTTATCGGTACTACCGGTTCCACTAACCAAGGTATAGGTGTGATTAACATCATCAACATCGGTGGTACTCAACGTTCCTACTACCGCATTGATACCCCCAGATTGATTCACCGAGGCATTGCTGAGCGTAAGATCTGTTGGCGCGTCATTCACAGCGAGGACGGTAACCGTAAAGGTATCTTCAACGAATAGACCACCTGCATCGGTAGCGCGAATCGTAATTGTGGCAGAGCCCGATGTATTCGCAGCATAACTCAACGTCAACACATCCGTGCTATTGTTTATCGACGCACCGACAACGGCCGTATTGTTATTCGCCTCGACACTGTAAATCAGGCTAGACGCATCAGTCTCAGCGTCCGTGAATCTATTGGCGAGTGTAAACGTCGAGTTCCCAGAATCTTCCCCCACGGAAAAGTTGTCAGCAATCGGATTGGTGATTGTCGGTGCTGTGTTCGCGACTGCAGGACCCACAACAAAACTGTTATAGCTATGGTTCGTCAGCGATTGATCACCTTGATAGCCTCCAGATGTGATAGTGACTACAACTCGATCAACGTTGTTAAACGCTGTCGGTAAAGTAACTGTGATCGGGTCGTATTCAGGATCAAAGCCATTAAACGTATGAGTTGCGACTTGCGCACCATCACGATAGCCGTAGGCTGTATTTTCGAACGGAGTTGATTCGCCCCAGTTATAGTAGACGAAGCTAGTCAATGTAAACTGACTCCCGTCAGCCGTAGAAATACCAAAACCTTTAGTGCCTGCGTTTCCAGCTCCTGGGAACGTTAATGCACCAAAGCTAGGATCGTTTGATGCCAAAAAGCTATTATTAACCCACTCGGCACTTGTTAATCGGTTCAGGTTATTGTCGCCGTAATCGGCCAATTCGAACTGAACACCAGCCACATCAACCGAACCACCTGAACCATCTGTAAAAATACCTGGCGATGAAGGATTATCATTCGTGAACGTGAGCATTGGGTTGGTACTCAACGCAACGCCAGCTGTTCCAGTGGTAAAGTTAAACGTGGTTTTATCGTCAATACCTTTGTAAGTCATGCCATCGGCGTCAAACAGCGCTCCAGCCTCAACTTGAACATAATAGCCCGTACTCGCTAGCAGATCGGAAGTTGGGTTTACTGTAACCGTCGATCCGAACGTCGACACACGGCTGCTGTTATTAGCCGCAATGGATTCAACCAAACTGTCATTGGATTGACGATAGATATTGATGCGCTTATTACTTACTGATGAGATGCTCTCATCAAAAGTTAATGAGATGTTTGCGGTAGGTGCTAAACCTGAACTACCGTCTGCTGGTGACGTTGAGCTAAGGCGCGGCGGACGATTGTTAGTACCACCTACGGTGCCATCGTGGCGGCGATAGGTGCTGTTAGCACCTCCAGTTGATATTATTACGTCATCATCGCCGTCATTATCCAAATCAACGAACAAATTACCGCGTTTTGATAGCGTGGATGAACCTGGCCAAATGGTGACGTTTCGCAAGCCAAACGGAGCCGTAATGCTGGAAAATGAGCCGGACCCATTGTTCAGATATACAACATCGTATGTGCTCGTTCCGTAAACAAAGAAATCAAGGTCACCGTCGGCATCATAATCTTGTTGTAAAAAGTCGACTTCATACCGATTAGATACAAAGAATGCCAGTGTCGCACCTGCTTCAGCAACCGGGTGGTCAAGTGATGTAAATGAACCGCTTCCGTTATTCTGGAAATAACTAACCGTGCCGGTATCTCGGTCGATATAGGTCACATCATCAGCACCATCGTTATTCACATCGCCCACACGAATTTGTAGGACAGATGCAAGCCCACTAATTCCTAACGAGGTTGCTGAATATCCACCACTTCCATTATTCAGGTACAACGTACTATAGGTATTGCTACCCTCATTAAAAGTGACCCAATCAATAGCCCCGTCGTTGTTAGCATCAATTGGAAAAGTATCAATAAATCCTGAAAATTCGAGCACACCTCCAGCTGCAACCACAGGGTGGGTAACTTGTGTGAAGGTACCGTTGCCATTATTACGTTGGTAACGAACTCCTCCGGAGATGATTTCGGTAATATCATCATCGCCGTCGTTATCGACATCATTGATGAAAACCAGGCGAGGAGAGGAAATAACGAATGGAATAGTGGATTCACTAAAGCTACCAAGACCATTGTTGGTGAATAACTTTGTATAGTTGGATGTCGCCGTATTGTAGACAATAAAGTCTATGTCGCCATCGTTATCGAAATCGATTGGTATAGGATCGATATTGTCACTGTCAGCAATTTCAGCCCCCGCCGTGATAAGCGGATTCGTTGCCGTGACATAACTGCTGCCGGCAAAGACTGGGATTGAAACGAGGTAAAGAAGTGAGGCGAACGAGACTAGAGTCGTCTTAGAGGCAAATACGCGCATCGTAAATTTCCTTATTCACTTTTTAGCCTGACACGCGTTACGGCTTATTGATGCTGCACATGGGCCCGAAAATGAACTTTATTTTGTAAATATTGCGTAAACAGATGCCTTGATTATTCATTAATTTGGGGGAATTACCAACAATGAGGGTAATTAATTCAGCTTTTTATGCCATTTGAAATAGGCTAATGTTTAATTGATGAGCTTAGGCGACGATTACACGATTACGCCCGGACTCTTTCGCTTGATAGAGCGCTTTGTCTGCGCGCTCGAGGGTAGTATCGAACGACTCATCAAGTTGCCAGAGGGTGGCACCGATGCTCATGGTGACGGTAAATACGTCTTTGTCACTGTTGAACTGGAGTTGCTCCATGCGCTCACGAATGCGATCACACAGCTGTCGGGCGCCATCAAGGTCGGTATTTTCCAATAATAAACTGAATTCCTCACCACCCGTACGAGCAGCGATATCAATTTGACGAACCGTCGCACGCAGCAATGAACCTAATGCTTCAAGTACTTCATCGCCAACACCATGCCCATAGGTGTCGTTCACTCGTTTAAAATTATCGAGGTCAAGAATCACGACTGCGAGCGGCGTTCCAAGTCTCTTCGAACGTTCGCACATATCACTGGATGCAGCGAAAAACGCGCGTCTATTGCCAAGGTTCGTCAAAGCGTCGGTGGTAGCCAGCTGCTCCAAGCGTTGATTCGATTTCGTCAGTTCGGCGGTGCGCGACTGCACTTCACGTTCTAATTGCTGATTAATGTTAGCCAGCGGTCGCGATATTTTTTCTGCTGTCATCCAACCAATAAGAGCAAACACGATGATAACCGCACCGCCTATCCAAAACGCCTGAACGCGTAATTCTTGGATCGGCTGATAAGCGATATCAAGAGGTTGCCGCACCATGACTTGCCATTGAGGTCCGCGATAATCTCGATAATCTTGAGCAACGGCGTAACCCATAAGATAGTCGTTGCCGTCAGGCCAACTCATCACGCCGTACCCGCCACTGAGCATCGCAGGTGAAATCTCAATTGGATTGGCTTTTTCTAGTAAGCTCGCAGGACCCAAAATAATGGCATCTTCAGAACTAACGATGAGAATCTCGGCTGATTGGTGGAGTTGCAGGCTTCGTTGCATAGATTCTTGTAGCTCAAAAGCCCAGTCCCAATTTAGATGTGCACCTAACACGCCAATAAATTCACCTTCAGGTGACAATAGCGGTACCGCAACATCCACAAATCGCAGTGGCTGATCGCCATCTGGATTGAGTTCCTTTTCAAGTAACAGCGCACCATGTACGTCGCCGATAAAGTAGTCTTCTTGGGCTTCAGTAAACCAAGGGCGTTGACTGACATCCGCTCCTTCAAGTAGCCCTTGAGTACTGACTAATACCATACCATCTGCGTCCGTTAAGCCAATCCATGCATACGCAGGGAAACTTGATTGTAATGAATCAAGGAGCCGGCGAAATCTTTCCAACCGGTCATCACCGGCAGTTACTGAGCGCATGAGTTGCGCGGATACCCGCATATCGCGATAACGCTCGAACATCCCGCGTTCAAGTTTATCGGCTAGTTGAAATGCCACATCGCCCAACGATGAACCAACTTGCTCTTGAAGTTGCTTGGTTGCTGCTTGGGTAACAATAGAAGTGAGAATAATAGACAGCGCCAAACCGAAGAGGGCGTAAATAAGAAACCAGCGGATTTTCAAGTTCACTGGTACTAGCATTTAGATGAGGTCCGGCCGGGGCAGCACAAAATAAAAAATCGAAAAGAAGTGCAAAATACTACCGGCTAATACGAACAAGTGCCAAATAGCATGATGAAAGCGTAACGATTTCCAGACATAGAAAATAACGCCGAAACTGTAAGCTAATCCACCCGCCAAAAGCAGCCATAAACCACCAGCTTCGACATTATCTAGCATGGGTTTAATCGCAATAACGGCCATCCAACCCAAGCCTAAATACAGCGACAGTGATAACCATTTCTTGCGCTCTTGTAGAGTCACCTCTAACACCACACCAATAAGAGCAATGCTCCATACCACACCAAGTAACGTCCAGCCCCAAGGCCCGCGCAGGTTCACTAAAGCAAATGGTGTGTAAGTACCCGCTATTAAGAAGTAGATAGCAGCATGATCCATTTTTTGGAAAACCGCTTTAACACGCGGCCATGGAAAGGAGTGATACAGAGTTGAGGCGGTGTACAACAAAATTAAACTCGCGCCGTAAATCGATGCGCTAACCACATGCCAAGTATCGCCGTACTGCAAAGCCCAAGCGACCATAAATACTAGACCAACCACACTCGCAACGGCACCAAAACCGTGAGTGAGAGCATGGGCAACTTCTTCGGCAATACTATAGGGCTTGTGCTGACTCATTCACCGCGACCTGGTTTATGGTAATCCTTACTTATTTGCTCCAGCTTACGCATAAATAGGTCAAAGTCACGCTCGGAGTTGTAATCAAGACGATACTTATTGTGAAACTCGAGTGTCATTTTGACATTGTGACCCTCAAGGAAAACCGTGTAGCCATCATGATCGGTATAGCCAGTAATGCCATCCAAGGTATGCTTACCTTGTTCTGATTTACCGTGTTCATGGATTTGTTCGAACGCATCTAATACGAGACGTTGATCGATATCGTTCCGCATGGTCATATCTCCAAAAAAATTGGGCGTATCGCTACTAATTAATCGTTACGCCCAATATAAGAGTTTAGCCCACTTTCACGACTTACGTTGACTCGTCGGCTGATTCTTTTGATCTGCGGTCAATCAACAGATAAAACAAGGGAATGAAGAAGATGGCGAGGAAGGTCGCTGCTAGCATTCCGCCTACCACAGTGGTCCCAACCGCATTTCGTGCCGCAGAGCCGGCGCCTGAACTTAGCATTAATGGCACCGCACCAAGAATAAATGCTAACGACGTCATCACTATGGGTCGGAACCGCAGTTTCGCAGCTTTGATCGTCGCATCCCACGCGGATAGACCTTGCTCTCGCTGCAACACGGCGAACTCGACAATTAATATCGCGTTCTTCGCTGCCAACCCAATGAGAACCAGAAGTCCAACCTGGAAATAGACGTCATTCGCCATACCCGATAGGGTCACAGCTATCGCAGCGCCAAATAAGGCGAACGGTACTGCGGTGATAACCGCTAACGGCAAACTCCAGCGCTCATATTGCGCAGCTAGAATGAGAAACACCACGACAATACCGAAAATAAATGCAGTTTGCGCCGCACTTCCGGTTTGCTGTTCTTGGAATGCTGAACCCACCCAGAACAACTGATAATAAGGGTCTTCACCAGTCACTTCGGCCACAATTTGCTCCATAATCGGAATCACATCACCGGAACTGTAACCGGGAGCTGGGCTTCCCATTACTTTCGCAGCAGGATAATTGTTGTAGCGATCGACAATATCAGGCCCGGTCGTACGCGTTACTGTGACCACAGAGTCGAGCGGTACCATTTCACCGCTGTCTGCGCGCACAAAAACCTTCGCGAGATCATCCGGTGACGAGCGAAACTCGGACTCAGCCTGCATGTATACGCGCCAGACTCGTCCGAACAAGTTAAAGTCATTCACATAAGACGCGCCAAATGTACTACGCATGGCGGCAAAAATTTCGGTGATGGAGACACCCATACTTTTTGCACGCTCACGATCAACATCGGCTTGGTACCGCGGAATATTTGGATTCAAAGTGGTTCTGACGCCTTGCATGGCCTCATGCTCATTGGCACGTTCCGCAATCTTGCTAGCCATTTCATACAGCTCTTGCGGCGTCGCACCTTGTGTATTCGCCAGATACCCTTCAAAGCCGCCAGTAGTTGAAATACCTTGTATCGGCGGCGGGTTGAATGCGGTGACTGAGCCTTCTGGGAATTCGTCGCCCAGCGCAGCAATACGTTGTGCGAAGTTCTCGCTGCTATCGGCATCAAGATCGCGATCATCCCAATGTTTCATGGTGATAAAACTAGCGCCAGCATTGGTCTTCAAGCCGCCAGCAATCAAATCGAAACCAGTAAAACTCATGGCTTGATCGATTAAGGGCTCTTCGGTGAGACGTTTATTAAAACGCTCTACGAATTCGTCATTACGCTCAAATGAGGCACCGTCTGGCAGATAGTGCGCAGCCATGACATACCCTTGGTCTTCATCAGGCACCAAGCCACCTGGCATCCGCCACACCAGTAATGCTGAGACCGCAATCAACGCTATAAACAGTGACACGCTCAGTGCCGCACGTTTGAGCATGAATTGCACACCATCGGTGTAACGCTCCGTCATGCGCTCAAACCATGCATTAAACTTTTGCAGTAACTTCGGTGGCGGTGTTTCTTTCTCTTTCAACAACAGCGCACATAATGCCGGCGTGAGGGTCAGCGCGACAATACCAGAGATGATTACCGAAATAGCGATAGTGATAGCGAATTGCTGATACATGATACCAGCTAAACCACCGATAAATGCGACCGGAATGAATACCGCCGATAACACTAAAACGATGGCAATAACTGGGCCTGCAACCTCTTCCATAGCTTTAATTGCAGCCTGTTTAGGTGGCAGTTTCTCTTCACGCATCACCCGTTCAACGTTCTCGAGCACCACTATGGCATCATCAACCACAATACCTATAGCCAGTACCATCGCGAGCAATGTCAGTAGGTTGATGGAGAAGCCAAACACATACATACCCGCCATCGCCCCAATCAATGACACCGGCACAGCAATCAATGGAATGATAGTGGCGCGGAATCGCTGTAGAAACAGGTAGACCACACCAATAACCAATAAAACCGCCTCAATCAGCGTTTGCACAACTTGGCTAATGGATACTTCAACAAATTCTGTGGTATCAAATGGTACGCTGTACGACACACCAGATGGGAAATTTGCCGCCATGCGTTCTACTGCTTCATCAACCAATTGCGAGGTTTCCAACGCGTTTGCACCAGGGCGCAGATAGATACCGATAGGTACCGATGCTTGCTGGTTTTGCATGGCATCAAAGGTATAGCGAAGCGCGCCCAACTCGACTCGCGCAATGTCACGAACCCGCACCATACTGCCGTCTGACTGGGCTTTCAGAATAATCTGCTCGAATTCTTCAACGCTTGAGAAACGACCATCTGTCGCTACGGTTAGGGTAAATTCTTGCGCGTTATTTGGGTTCGGTGGAGCACCAAATTGACCCGCAGCAAATTGCGCATTCTGTTCATTAATGGCCGCTCGAACATCGTTTGGCGTCAGGTCATACTCCGCCATCTTGTCCGGCCGCAGCCAAATACGCAGGGCGTAGGTTTTAGATCCGAACATGGTAGCTGAACCAACCCCAGGGACACGTTGAATTTCATCCTGTATGGTCATCAACGCATAATTGTTCAAAAAGATTGGATCGCGACTGCCATCGGGCGAGTTGAGCGCCACAATTTTCAACAGCGCATTCGATTCTTTCGAGACGCTCACTCCACCGGTGCGCACTTCCTCTGGCAAACGCGAGAGTGCGCTTTCCATCTCATTGGTGACGTCTATTGCCGCTTGATTTGGGTCAGTACCCACGGCAAAGGTGATCTTCAGATTCATTTCACCTGAGTCATAAGTGGCCGTCGTCATATACAACATGTTCTCGACGCCATTGATGGATGACTCTAATGGCGCAGCTACCGCATCTGCAACCGCTTCAGCCGAAGCACCTGGGTAGGTAGCTGACACCACTACCTGTGGCGGTACCACTTGGGGATACTGAGCAATCGGCAAACCGCGCATGGCTGCAAGGCCCGCTAGCACGATGATAATGGACAGTACCGACGAGAAAACGGGCCGTTCTATAAAGAACTTCGAGAACATTAGTCACCGCCTGTGTATGGTTCTGCATTCACCTCGACACCCGGACGTAACATAGCCAAACCTTCCACAATGACCTGCTCGCCAGCATCAAGACCCGAATTAATCACAAATCGATCATCAATGCGCGGACCAACAATTACCTCACGCATTTCGGTTAACCCTTCATTATTCACCACGTAAACGATGCTTGTTTCGCCTGATTGCACGAGGGCACGTTGGGGAATCGCAATCGCATCGGGTAATTGAATATCGGGGATACGTACACGCGTAAACTGACCCGGCAGAATTTCTGCTTCTGGATTAGGAATTTGCGCACGCACGTTAATCGTTCCGGTTTCGGCATCAACGGTACGACTGATGAAATCAATCACACCTTCATGATCGAACAGCTCACCACTGCTGCGCTCAATTTGCGCAGTAGGCGAGTCACTTGGTAACCCATCAGTTTCCCGCACACCCACTTGTTTCAGCAGGTATTCGGATGCAAGGTCGTTCTGCGGTACGGAAAAATACACATAAAGCGGGTCCAACTGAACCAACGTGGTCAAGGTATCGCCTTCATTCACAACATTACCTATGGAGTGTTGTTCACGACCGGCAATACCGACAATTGGTGACTGTACCTGAGTGTAGGCCAAACTGATTTTTGCTTCTTTCAACGAGGCTTCAGCTGAGGCGTAATTGGCATCCGCGAGCTCGACATTGGCGAGGCCTTGATCACGATCACGCTGTGACACCGCACCTTCAGCAAATAATCGCTGAATACGTTCCCATTGACGTTGCGCATCGCTGCGTTCGGCTTCGGCGCGCTGCAAATCAGCTTTGGCTTTTTGAACCGCGACCGCATAAGCATCGGGCTCAATAGTGAAAAGCAAATCACCAGCGTCAACCAACTGACCCTCATCATAGTCGCGGGTTTGCAACATACCTTGCGTACGTGCACGCACGGTGACCTCTTTCGAACCCTGCGTACGCGCTGCGTAAGAGCGACTCAACGTCAAGTCTTCGCCAGCCGTTTCAACCGTTAACACACGCGGCAATGACTCTGTAGCTTGCGCTTCATCTTGAATCGCTGCCTGTCCGTCTGAACAACCTGCTGTCAGGACTAATGCTGCCAACAATGCTGTGAACTTGTAGGGGTGCAGTGCTGTAAAGTTCTGCATAACTAATTCACCTTAGCTTTGAGTATGACTACATACTAAGGAAGCATCTTTACAATGTTGAGTGGCTTTGCTCTATCTTTACATACATACATGCATGTTTGATTAACTTGCTGTATAATTCGCCTAGTTCTGAATTAAAGAGGTTTTGCCGTGGTTCGTCGTACCAAAGAAGATGCACTGAGCACCCGCCATGACTTATTGGATGCAGCCGAACGTTTGTTCAGCGAACGCGGTGTTGCAACAACGTCGATGATGCAAGTAGCCGAGGCTGCCGGCGTCACTCGAGGGGCCATCTACCATCACTTTGACAACAAACTCGATCTAATTGATTCACTTATGGACCGGGTCAAACTTCCAGTCGATGAGATGTTTGAGGAACTGGCGAAAGCCATTCCCGATGATCCGCTGGGTCAGCTAAAGCATCGTTGTCTAAAAATTGTGAAACAAGTGCAAGATGATCAACACACTCAGGCGTTGATCAACATCCTCTTTCACAAATGCGAATACATTGATGATGTGTTACCCATACATCAGCGCCACCTACACGGGCGTAATGCCTGCATTGATGAGTGCGAAAAGCTGATTGAGCATGCTATTGAAAAAGGGCAAGTGTCTCGGAACGTAAAGCCGCGTGAAACGGTAATTGGCATGTTTAGCTTGATTGATGGGTTGATGTACAACTGGCTCCTTGATCGAGACTATTTCAATCTCGAACAAGTCGCCAAAACATCACTGGACCGATATTGCGCCAGCTTAGCTGACTAACAACTAGTCACCTTGCTGTAAGAAGTTTTTCAGGAAATCATCATCCATTTTCTGAATGGTTTCGTCACTCGCGTTCGGACAACTCGCGAACATAGGTGCAACCCAAGCTTGCAAGTTCATCACAACCGCTCGTAAATGGTCCATTGCACGCATAGCACCTAACCGACCTGGTGAAGCACCAGCCAACAACACCGTCTTACCTTTCCACGGCTGCTGGTCCACACGTGAACTCCAATCAATCGCATTTTTCAATAAAGGTGGTATCGAACTGTTGTACTCAGGAGTAACAATCACGACCTTGGTGCAATCTCGAATGGCGGTGACTAATTTTTGAATTCCCGCAGGGACTCCATGTTCAGCCTCATAGTCGCCTTGATACAAAGGCGCATCAAGTTCTTCAGCTGGATACACATGACAAGCAACACCAAGTTCCTTAGCGCGATCCGCAATGCGCTGTTGTAACTTCTTGTTGAGCGACTCTTTGCGACTACTCCCTGCTAAAATCAATATACTCATTCGGTACGACCCTCCTGCATTGCCTTGATAAAGGCATCTGATTCATTGATGGCTTGTTCCATTTCCTCGATCAAACTGCTGATATCGCTCTGTAATGTGCGATATTCACCCCGAATGGCGTCTATTGCCGCCGCATTCAGGTTATGCTTCAGATAGAGTACGTTGTCTCGCAGTTTTTCGAGCACCGGCGGCATGGTATCGGCCGCACGTTCCATACTCGCAAGTAAACTCTTGTAGCGTCGCTCGGTTTCTCGAAGTGAACGCTCACTTTCTATGCGCATTCCTTCATTACTGTACTCATCGAGTTCATCTTGCCATTCATCGAAGAGATCTTGAGCGACGTCATCAATCGCATCAATTCGATCATAAACACGGTCGGCTGCGGCTTTACTGCTCTCATAATCATCATTGAGTGCGTTGTAAGTGGCTTCTAATTCACCACCATCGAACTGCAATAATTCATTAAGGCGTTCGAGCGCAGATTTAAACTCTTGCTGCGCATCCGCTTGGGAATCACGCGCTTCATCAACTCGGTCGACCAAGATGTCGCGCTTATGGATACCAACCTTTTCCATCGCACCATAATAAGCACTGGAGCACCCACTCAGCGCCAGCACCATGACACTTATCAACAATGTTTGTGACCAGGTTTTCATGCATCGCCTCCAACTTGCTTACTGCGCTTGTGGTAGCCGTCAATTACAAATGCCGCGTGCATAATACAAACTAGCCATAACCACGCCAGACCGAACATTGATACTAGCGTAAGGGTGATCACCACGGCGCACAGCACTGTGCTCAAAATGGCATGGAATATACGACCCGTCGTTAAAATGGCGAGCGGAGGTAAAAATATCGCAAGTAAATAACGCATAACGGCTCCTTCTTTTTTCTTACCTTACGCTATTTTAGCCGCCAATTCATCAGTAAGGCAGTTGCTTCCCATCCCAATGAAACAGTTGTCCGCTTTGCTCTGGCTCAAGGTTGGCGATGACCTGCCAAATACGCTCAGCCGATAGCTCTGGCGTGTACAATTTGTCGGCAGGAAGGCGCTGTTGAAACGGCTTGGACAGCTCGGTATCGGTCGTGCCCGGATGAATAGCGGCAATGGTCAGCTGCTTGTGAGTACGCTTCAGCTCAATAGCCGCGGTTTTCAGCAACATATTGAGCGCTGCTTTACTGGCACGATAGCTATACCAACCACCGAGATAGTTGTCGGTAATGCTGCCCACTTTGGCACTGAGCTGAACCCACACACAGGGCGACTTGGTCGGCAAATGCGACTTGAGTGCCTGCAACAGTAGCATCGGCAGCACAGCATTAACGTAATAGGTTTGCTGCAACGCTTCTGCGCTCAAGTCCTCGAGTCGCTTTTCCGGCATAAAGCTGTTGGTATGCAATATTCCCAATGCGCTAACCACACCCGCCAGCGTTTGACCTTCAATAGCGTCCAAAACAGGCTGTAGATGCTCAGGTTCATAACCTTGCACTTGGATCCATTGGCTAGTGAATGCTTCAGGCTGCGCCGACCGACTCACAGCAATCACAGCGTCACCGCGCGCGACTGCGTGTTGCGCCAGCGCCAGCCCAAGACCACCACCAGCTCCAAAGATTAAGTACATACCACCCCCTAGTAACGGTGAATAGTGAATAGTGAACAGTGAATGGATAGAGCATTAGAGGCTCATCTGCCCTTACTGTTAACTATTCACGGTTCACTCTTCACTTGAATTTCATTACTTGTTTACGTTTGCTTCGGTGTTTGGGATTATAGATTCCGTTTATTCCTTTACTGGAGCGCTCATGACCAGCACTCGTTCTACCCGTTGGCTCGACTACATGCGTCTTGCATGGGGGTTCTTGCGTCATTTTGGGAAGCGGTGTGCCGACGACAAAGTCTCGGTCATTGCTGGGCATTTGACCTTTGTCAGCTTGCTGGCACTGGTGCCGCTCATGGTCGTCATGTTCTCCATTTTTGCCGCATTTCCCATGTTTGAGGATATTCGCGTGCAACTGCAAGAATTTCTGTTTGCGAATTTGCTGCCGACCTCTGGCGAAGTCATCACCGAATATCTGAATACTTTTGTGACCAATGTTTCCAACATGACCACCATCGGGATTATTTTTGTGGTGATTGTGGCAGTGAATCTAATTTCGACCATAGAAGCGACTATGAATCGCATCTGGCGCAATCATAAACGGAGACGATTGACGGTCGCGCTCGCGGTGTATTGGATGATTCTCACGCTAGGACCCATATTGATGGGTATTGGTATGGCGGTGTCATCTTATCTAATTTCACTGACGGCATTCGCTGAGGATTATGTCAGTGGTTTTCGCGAAATGTTATTAAGCACGGTGCCCATCATTACCTCAGTGATTGCCTTTTTACTGTTGTACGTGATGATGCCCAACCGCCTCGTGAAAGTGCGCCATGCCATTTGGGGTGCGCTGTTTGCAGCCATTCTGTTTGAACTCGCGAAGAAAGGCTTTGCTGCTTATATCACGGCATTTCCGTCCTACGAGGCCATCTATGGCGCGCTTGCAGCTATCCCGATTCTATTGCTGTGGATTTTCGTTTCCTGGAATATTGTCCTGATTGGTGCGGAATTCACGGCAGCACTCGAAGAGTATATTGATGAATTGCAAAAATCCGCGGACGACAAAGAAACACCCACAGAAGAGAATGCATGAAAGCTTTATTACAACGTGTCACGCACGCTAAAGTAACCGTTGAAAACCAAACAGTTGGAGAAATTCAAAGCGGTCTATTGGTGTTCTTAGGCGTTGAACTGAATGACACCGAGGCACAGGCAAAGAAGTTGGCGCAGCGATTACTGGGCTATCGCATGTTTGCGGATAGCGATGACAAAACGAATTTGAGTGTGAGTGACATTCAAGGCGAAATCTTGGTAGTCTCTCAGTTCACTTTAGCGGCGGATACCAACAGTGGTCGCCGACCGAGCTTTTCAACTGCAGCGCCACCTGCTCAAGCCCAAGCTTTATACGAGTTTTTTGTCGACCAACTGCGCGGTAGTTCATTAACTATTGCGACCGGACAGTTCGGTGGCGCTATGCAAGTAAGCTTAACCAATGATGGCCCGATGACCTTTTTATTAACGGTTTAACGCGCCAGTCAGTAACCCACGGATGACAGTGATGTACTCAGTCATAACACCGACAACGCCAGCAGAATTTGAACGCTACTATGATTTGCGCTGGCGGGTATTACGCAAGCCGTTTCAGCGCCCGCGTGGCTCGGAACAGGATGAATACGATCAAGTCGGTATTCATCGCATGATTGTCGATGAGAGTGGCGCGGCCATTGCTATTGGTCGGTTGCATTTTAATTCGCCTGACGAAGGTCAGATTCGGTTTATGGCATCAGCACCCGAACATCGCGGCGGCGGGCATGGTGTTGCCATTGTTTATGAATTAGAAAAGGTTGCCCGTGATGAAGGTGCAACGCATGTCATCATCAATTCCCGTGATAACACGCTCGGGTTTTATATCAAATGTGGCTATGAGTTGGTGGAAGAAGCCGATACGGTGAAGAACCCGAGCGCCGAACACCAGCTACGGAAAACCCTGACAGAGCAAAACCGGATAACCTACCGCCCCGATTGGTGCAAAGAACTGCAAGATACTTGGCACGAAGATATTCCTATTTCGGAAACCATGGGCATTCGTATTCAGCAATACACGGGGCGCGCTTTTACCACGCAAGCCATGCTGTCACGCAACATTAATGTGCATGGAACCATGTTTGCTGGCAGTATTTATTCGCTCGCGACCTTGACGTGTTGGGGGTTGCTGCATTTACAATTGCGCGAACGACAACTGCATGGCGCAATTGTGCTAGCTGATGGTGCTATCCATTACCATAAACCCGTCACTCGTGAACCGATTGCTGTGGCCCATGTAGTGGATATGATTGGTGATTTATCGGCTCTCACCGAAGGTCGCAATGCTCGAGTCACACTAAAAACTCAGATTTTTGACGGTGATAAACCGGTCGCTGAGTTCTCGGGGCAGTTCGTCGTCATCGCAAATAAAAAAGAAGCATAAGGATGCAAGCATGAGTGAATCATTAACCGCACAGCAGTTGTTGCGCATTCGGGGCAAATTAGAAGCTATTGTTGCTGATCAACCTGGCACCAAGCATGCCGACAGCGCAACGGCAGCCCTGCAGCGTATGCGGAGCGGTGAATATGGTTATTGTATTGAATGCGGCGACGAGATTTCAGCAGCACGTCTGGCGGCCAAGCCTGATGTCGCGCTCTGCGTCGACTGCCAAGCCCTCAAAGATGAAGAAGACGAGGACGCTTAAACGCGCCCTCGTTGACACATATTTCAAGCGACCAACTGGCTTAATTCGCCCGCGGCTATCAACTCAGCAGCAGCCTGAATGTCAGGCGCAAAATACCTATCTTGATCATAAAATGCGACTTTTTGACGCAGGCATGCGTGTGCGGATTCGATGGCCTCGGCAGCCTTTAACGGACGCCGGAATTCTAAACCCTGTGCAGCCTCAAGCCATTCGATGGCAATGATATCAACCACATTGCGCGCAATATCAGTCAGTCGGCGAGCGGCAAATGTCGCCATCGAGACATGATCTTCTTGGTTGGCTGAGGTCGGAATACTATCCACTGATGCAGGATGAGCCAAAGACTTGTTTTCCGATGCCAGTGCAGCCGCAGTGACTTGCGCCAGCATAAAGCCAGAGTTTACCCCACCATCATTGACCAGAAACGGTGGCAAGTTACTCAAGTGATGATCGATCAAAAGCGCACTGCGGCGTTCTGATAGCGCACCAATTTCACTGGCCGCGATGGCAAGAATATCTGCTGCCATCGCCACAGGCTCTGCATGGAAATTACCGCCCGAGAGAATATCGCCCGATTCCGCGAATACTAACGGGTTGTCAGTGACACCGTTGGCTTCGCGCTCGAGGATGGCGCGGGCATGAACTAGTTGATCGTAGACCGCACCCATAACCTGCGGTTGGCAGCGCAATGAGTATGGGTCTTGCACTTTTTCACAGTTCTCATGCGCCTGCGCAACTTCTGAAGTAGCGCCCAGTAGCTTTCGAAACTGCTTCGCCACTTCAATTTGGCCGGGCTGCCCGCGTACCGCGTGAATGCGCTCATCAAATGGTGAGCGCGAACCCATAGCGGCCTCAACGGACATTGCACCGACCACCAGTGCGGCATCAAATGCACGTTGGATCTGAAAATAGCCATGCAAGGCAAGCGCCGTAGATGCTTGCGTGCCATTTAACAACGCTAAGCCTTCTTTGGGTCCCAGTGCGATGGTGTCCATGCCGGCAATTTTCATGCCCTCAGCACCACTCAGGATCTTACCTTGGTAGCGCACTTGGCCCTCGCCCAGCAATGGCAGCACTAGGTGTGCCAGTGGCGCTAAGTCACCCGAGGCACCCACAGAGCCTTTGCTAGGGACGCACGGGTACACTTCATGATTTAACAAGGCTTGCAACGCTTCAATCACGACCGGCCGTACGCCAGAAAAGCCGCGGCTCAATGAGTTGATTTTCAACAACAACATTAAGCGAACCACATCATCCGCCATGAATTCTTGTGTGCCCGCCGCGTGTGACAGGACAATGCGACGCTGCAAGTCAGCTAGCTTCTCAGGCGGGATACGAGTATTCGCAAGTAACCCGAAACCAGTGTTAATGCCATATACCACTTTGCCCTTTGCCAAGACCGCAGACACCGTTGCGGCAGAAGCTTCTATCGCTTCATGCGCCGAGTCAGCTAGCTTCAATTGCTGAGGTTGCTGCCACCAGCTTTGGATGTCTGCCAAGCTTAATTGGCCTGGTTGCAATTCAAATACTGTAGACATGGTTATTTCTCCACCATCGGCAAATCCAATCCTTGTTCTTGCGCACACCGCTTAGCGATGTCGTAGCCCGCATCGGCATGGCGCATAACGCCTGTACCCGGATCATTCCATAACACTCGACCCAAACGGGTTGCGGCCTCAGGCGTGCCATCGGCGACAATCACTACGCCGGAATGCTGAGAGTAACCCATCCCTACACCACCGCCATGATGCAGGCTTACCCAAGTGGCGCCGCCCGCAGTGTTGAGCAATGCATTTAATAATGGCCAATCAGATACCGCATCGGAACCGTCCAGCATGCTCTCGGTTTCACGGTTCGGACTTGCGACCGAACCAGAGTCGAGATGGTCGCGACCAATCACAATTGGCGCCTTGAGTTCACCGCTGGCAACCATGTCATTGAATGCCTTGGCAATGCGAGCGCGATCTTTTAAACCTATCCAACAAATGCGCGCCGGTAGACCTTGGAAGCTGATACGCTCCCGCGCCATATCTAACCAATTGTGTAGATGTGGGTCGTCAGGGATTAGTTCTTTAACCTTGGCGTCGGTTTTGTATATATCCTCTGGATCACCCGATAACGCGACCCACCGAAACGGTCCTATTCCTTGGCAGAACAGTGGCCGAATGTAAGCGGGAACGAAACCCGGAAAATCGAATGCATTTTCAACCCCAACATCTTTCGCCATTTGGCGAATGTTATTGCCGTAATCGAGTGTTGCTGCCCCACGTTGCTGCAGCGCTAACATGGCACGCACTTGGGTCGCCATGGATTCTTTCGCAGCTTGCACCGTTTCACTCGGATGCTCGCCTTGCTCCTGCTGATAGCGATCTAAAGTCCAACCTTGCGGAACATAACCATGCAAAGGGTCATGCGCTGAGGTTTGATCGGTAACGACATCAGGAGTGATATTGCGCTCTACTAGCTCTGCGTAGACGTCAGCTGCATTGCCCAGTAAACCAACCGATATGGCGCGGCCTTGGTCAATGGCTTCATGAATCAGGTCCAATGCTTCATCGAGCGTGGTGGCTTTGTGGTCCACGTAACGAGTACGCAAACGGAAATCGATGCGTGATTCATCAACTTCTACCGCCAACATGCAGTAGCCAGCCATTGTGGCTGCGAGCGGCTGAGCGCCACCCATGCCACCAAGACCACCAGTTAGTATCCAGCGCCCTTGCGCTTGCCCATTAAAATGCTGCTTCGCAACCGCCACAAAGGTTTCATAGGTGCCTTGCACAATGCCTTGTGAGCCAATATAAATCCACGATCCAGCAGTCATCTGCCCGTACATCATGAGGCCCTTTTTATCGAGCTCGTTGAAATGCTCCCAAGTAGCCCATTCTGGCACTAAATTGGAGTTCGCAATCAGTACGCGTGGCGCATCTTCATGAGTTTGAAACACGCCTACGGGCTTGCCCGATTGCACTAGAAGGGTTTCGTTCGGTTTGAGACGGTCTAGCACTGACACTATGGCGTCATAGGCTTCCCAGCTGCGCGCGGCACGTCCAATACCACCATACACGACAAGTGCGTGGGGGTGCTCCGCAACCTCCGCGTCAAGGTTGTTCATCAACATGCGCTTGGCGGCTTCGACCTGCCAGTTGCAGGTGGTGAGTTCGGTGCCTCGGGGAGCTGTGATGGTCCGCGAGGTATCGAGACGAGTAAATGACATTGGAACTCCTTACTAAATGGATACTGGTTACTAGCTACTGGCTACTAGAAAACACATAACTAGTCTTTTCTAGTAACTAATATCTAATAGCTATTCGCTCTTCACGCTGTTAGGTTTTTTTGAATGTTAAGTGACCACCGAGGACAAAGCGCGACCCCGGATGCGTCAGTAACGCGTAAGTCACCACTCCAGACTCACTCCAAGTTCGACGTTGGATCCGTAAGCAAGGCTCAGACTTTTCGAGTTTTAGCCAATGCATCACATGCTCGACAGGTGTGATAGCCTCGATCTGGTGACTAGCTTCTGTTAGCGGTGCAACCGAACTGAGATATTCATGTGGCGTTACTTTTGTAAAATCTTGACTCATATATTTCGGTACGATTCTAGGATTTACCCAACGTTCTTCGACTTGTACCGGGTCATGATTCTCATAATGTGTAATTACAGAGTGATACACAGGTGTATTGGCGGGCAACTGCAGAAACTCCGCAACATTCGCTGTCGCTTGCTCTTGTCGCATGGTATGCACAACAGCATGGTACTTATGCCCGCGCTCACGTACTTCATCAGCAATATTCCGAATTGCCATAAAGCTGGTTTGAGATTTAATCGGAGCAACATAGGTGCCCGACCCCTTGCTGCGGACTACGAGGCCTTCATCTGCAAGCTCCTGCAGGGCGCGCCGAGCTGTCATACGGCTCACATTGAACTGTTGTGAGAGCGCATTCTCAGAACTTACTGGGTGATGTTCTGGCCATTCACCTGAAGCAATTTTCCGATATAAATGTTGTTTTATTGCAGAAAACTTTGCCATGTTCCATCCTCATGTCAGTGGTCTGCCATACTCAAGTTCATCTGGTGCTCTGACCAAGACTACTAAACTTACAAAAAGCTGTGCTAAAGTGTAGTGGACCTTAATTGTATATACAAGTTGTGTGAAAGGATTTTTTTGTGATTACATTCCGATTGGAAAATGCTTGCCTCGCGACATGCTTAGGTGATGGCTATGGATTAATTGAAGATGGTGTCATCGACGTTGCCAATGGTTCTATTCAGTTTGTGGGAAGTCGTGCTGAAGCGCCGCCAACCAACGCTGAAATCATTGATGGCCATGGCGGCCTAGTAACGCCAGGTTTGATTGACTGCCATACGCATTTAGTTTGGGCTGGCGACCGCGCCAATGAGTTTGCCCAACGGTTGCATGGTGTGGCTTATGCGGACATAGCTGCGGCAGGCGGCGGCATCGCCGCAACAGTGCGAGCAACTCGAGCGGCGTCTCAAGAGCAATTAGTGCAAGCCACCGTGCCGCGACTGTTGGCATTGATTCGCGAGGGTGTGACTACCATCGAAATCAAATCAGGCTATGGTTTGTCATTAGCCGATGAGCGTAAGCAACTGCGCGCCGCGCGGCAGTTGTCCGCGCAGTATCCTATTGACGTCATCACCACCCTCTTGGCGGCTCATGCGGTACCACCCGAATATGCCGATGATGCCGATGGCTATATTCAACTGGTTGTCGATACCATCATTCCGAAATTGGTTGCCGAAGGCTTAGTGGACGCCGTCGATGCGTTTTGTGAACGTGTGGGTTTCACACCTGCACAAACAGAGCGCGTTTTTGCTGCTGCTCAGGCGGCAGAGAAACCGGTTAAATTGCATGCTGAACAACTATCGAATCAACAAGGCAGTGCCCTAGCCGCGCGCTATCAGGCGTTATCGTGTGATCATTTAGAATATTTAGATGAGGAAGGTGTACGAGCGATGGCTGCCAGTGGCACGGTTGCGGTCTTGCTCCCCGGAGCCTTTTATTTCCTGCGCGAAACCAAGTTACCACCCTTAGATTTGCTCCGGCAGTACCAAGTACCTATTGCGATCGCAACGGATGCCAACCCGGGCACGTCACCGATTCTGAGTCTGCAATTGATGTTACAAATGGCCGCTACGCTGTTTCGTATGACGCCAGAAGAATGCCTACGCGGGGCGACCTGCAACGCAGCTCAAGCTCTGGGTTTATCGGATCGGGGTAAATTAGCGCCAGGTCTGCGTGCTGATTTATGTTTGTGGGATGTCACAGATCCAGCCATGTTGACCTATCAATTTGGCACCAATCCATTGCATGCCTGTTGGATTCAAGGTCAGCGTCGCTAGCTTTGAGCGGCGCGAGCGTTCAAATAGGCCAGTAAGCCTTCGGTGATGATTTGACCCACCATTCGATTGCCTGCTTCCAAGCCGGCTGGGTGCAAACATGGCGCTGCTTCAGTGAGATGCAGATAACGTGCTTGTGGCAATTGCGCCAACCCAGCAATGTACTGCACAACTTGATTAGCCTCGACTCCAACGTAATTCATGGCGCTGGCAGGCATGCCAGTCACCGCATCTAAGTCGACCTCAATGCCAAACGGAACTTGCCAAGCCGCTGCACGTTGTTGCCAACTGAGTGTTAATGAATCCCATGCTTTCGTTCGTACTATATCTAAATGCGTATACTCAAAGCCGGCATCGAGCAATGCGTTGAGACTATCCGCGTTGTTTTTCGCAGGATGTAAGCCAACCACATGGTACTGCTGCAAGAAGCCTTCACTGTAGGCATAACGAAAACCGTTGCCACTGTGCCGACCTTCACAGGCACGAAAATCTGAATGTGGGTCAAGATTCATGGCGCCGACTACGGATTCGCTGGCGCTTGCCAGTGACTTCAACAGTGGGTAGGCATTGTTATGGCCGCCACCAATGAGGACGACATCGAAACCGAGTTCAAATAAAGGCTGCAGCACAGCAATCACGCGGGCATCGAGCTCTGCTACGAGTTCTCGCAGCTGTTCTAGCTGGTTCGAATGGCTCAGATCTAAAGGTTCAGCCTGAGCCTGCAAATCATCACACTCGACAGCTCCCACCACCAACAGTGGTGCAGGATTACTCGCTGCATTGACTTGCAGATTGGCGAGTGCGGGTAACCATGCAGCTAAGCTCGTCTCAGCGCCAGCACGACCTAAGTTAGCGCGCGGACCGATACTTTCTGGAACGGCAACCACAGCCACACGATGATCATCTGTCCAGGCCTGTTTGAGTGCATTTTTATATGCATTTACAGATAGAATAGGGGGCAAGCACTTGAGGACTTGCCCCCATTTTTGTTCGCCTGCACGCGGTGACGTGTAATCGTCGATAGTAATTGCGTGAAGCTGCATAGCTTTATTCGATATCTAGGGGTTCAGGTGACAAAATGACGCCAGTGCTGTCAGCATACAGGTGATCTTCAGGTAAGAAGGTTACGCCTGCAAAGTTAACTGGAACGTCAACCTCACCGACACCTTCACTGATAGCGCCGACTGGAATTGAAGTCATGGCCATAATGCCAAAATCAACTTCCTCTAAGGCATCAACATCACGAACGGCGCCGTAACAAAGAATACCTTCCCATTCGTTATCAAACGCTAGCTCAGCAATGGCAATATCAATGAGTGCGCGACGCGAAGAACCACCGCCATCAATCAACAACACTTTTCCAGCACCGTTTTGCTGCACTACCTCTTCGATAACACCTTTGTCTTCAAAGCATTTGATGGTAACGAGTTGACCACCGAACGATGACCGGCCACCATAATGAATGAACATGGGTTCGACGACATCGACCATGTCTGGGTATAAATCGCAAAGTTCTGACGTGTTGTATTCCATTGCAGTTCCCCTGCTGTGAGATTCGTTTCACAGTATAACCGTAAACCGCGTTCTACGACAGCAAAGGACTACAACAAGATTAGCCTTACAGAATGAAGCGACTGAGGTCTTCGTCTTGCGCCAACTTACCGAGGTGCTTATCAACATAGGCACCATCAATTTCGATGCGCTCACCTTGCAAGTCACTGGCCTTAAACGACACTTCTTCCATCAAGCGTTCCAGCACCGTGTGTAACCGGCGGGCACCGATATTTTCGGTCGTCTCATTCACATGAAACGCAGTTTCCGCAATACGCTGAATGCCGTCCTTCGTGAACTCAATCGTCACGCCCTCGGTTGCCATCAATGCTTTGTATTGCGTGGTTAGCGAGGCGCTTGGCTCGGTCAGAATCCGGACAAAGTCGCCGCTTGTAAGCGCATCAAGCTCAACGCGAATCGGCAATCGCCCTTGCAATTCGGGGATCAGATCCGAAGGCTTGGACATTTGGAACGCGCCCGATGCGATAAACAAAATATGGTCGGTTTTCACCATGCCATGCTTGGTTGATACTGTTGTCCCTTCGACCAACGGCAGCAAGTCACGCTGCACACCTTCACGCGACACATCAGGACCACTGACATCACCGCGCTTACAAATTTTATCCACCTCATCCAAGAACACGATGCCGTTTTGTTCCACACTTTGCAGCGCTTTCTCTTTCACATCTTCAGGATTCAGCATTTTCGCCGCTTCTTCTTCAACCAAGTGCTTGAAGGCGTCCTTGATTTTCAGTTTTTTCGGCTTCGACTTACCGCTACCCATGTTCTGGAACATGCTCTGCAGTTGCGATGTCATTTCTTCCATACCCGGAGGTGCCATGATCTCGACACCCATAGGTGATGCGCTTAATTCAATCTCGATTTCTTTGTCGTCGAGTTGGCCTTCACGCAGCTTCTTCCGAAACACTTGGCGCGTATTGCTCTGCTCGCGGTCTTCGGGCTTGTCATCGGCCCAGCCAGACGTCTTCTTCGCCGGTGGTAACAATGCATCCAAAATGCGCTCTTCGGCAGCTTCCTCAGCACGGAAGCGAACCTTCTGCATCATCTGTTCACGAGTTTGCTTGACCGCAGTATCCATCAGGTCACGAATGATCGACTCAACTTCTTTGCCGACATAGCCGACTTCGGTGAACTTAGTCGCCTCAATTTTGATAAAAGGAGCATTGGCTAACTTCGCTAAACGGCGTGCAATCTCCGTTTTACCAACACCCGTCGGACCTATCATCAGAATGTTCTTCGGCGTAACTTCTTGACGCAGTTCTTCGTTTAACTGCATCCGGCGCCAGCGATTTCGGAGCGCTACCGCAACGGCCTTTTTGGCATTGTCTTGGCCAATAATGTGACGATTCAGTTCATCAACAATTTCACGTGGGGTCATGTCAGACATTTACTACCGACTCCTGTTCTTCAATTGTTTGATTGCTATTGGTGAACACACAAATATCACCGGCAATCGTTAATGCTTTTTGCACAATATCACGAGCACTCAAGTCGGTATTCTCGAGCAAGGCGGTTGCTGCGGCTTGCGCGAAGGGGCCACCCGAACCAATTGCAATGAGATCGTTCTCTGGCTGCACGACATCACCATTACCAGTAATGATCAGTGACGTATGTTTGTCAGCTACGGCAAGGAGCGCTTCTAAACGCCTTAGCATACGGTCGGTGCGCCAGTCTTTGGCGAGCTCCACCGCAGCGCGCATCAAGTTGCCTTGATGTTTCTCGAGTTTGGTTTCGAAGCGTTCAAATAAGGTAAAGGCGTCAGCGGTACCACCGGCGAAACCAGCGAGCACTTGATCATTGTATAAGCGACGCACCTTGCGGGCGTTGCCTTTCATAACGGTATTACCGAGAGAAACTTGGCCATCACCACCAATGACAACTTTGTCACCGCGGCGGACTGAAACGATTGTAGTCACAAATACTTCCTCATGTTGCTATGCAGCAGTTATGTGGGCGTATTTATGATTTTCAAGCGAGGCGCAGAATTACTACAGGTTCCAGTTCCAAATTTGGCAATTAAATACCTGCACGCGCTGCAATTTGTGACGGTCACGCTCGGCATCGCGCTTGGTTTCGTAGGGACCCAAGATCACTCGATACCAGCGACCATTGCTGCCGTTACTTTCGCGGACTTGTGA
This sequence comes from Pseudidiomarina aestuarii, assembly GCF_048263735.1. Lineage (GTDB taxonomy): Bacteria > Pseudomonadota > Gammaproteobacteria > Enterobacterales > Alteromonadaceae > Pseudidiomarina > Pseudidiomarina aestuarii_B. The sequence continues at coordinate 24,748 of NZ_JBLXDX010000010.1, forward strand.
CTCCAATCCTGCCATCGCAATCCGCGCTTTGAGGGTATTGGCATCATCCAACTGCCGGAAAGAACCACATTGCATAAGTTTTGGTGGCCCAATTTCACGCTCTGGCACATCCACTTGAACTTCATGATTCTCAAGTTCTTCGATGTATTGCCAACGCTCATCTGGTTTGTCTGGCAGGGATGATTCCGCTTGCACTTGCGGCTGTTCTGCCGGCACTGGGACGGCTTGCTCTGTGATTGCTGCAGGCTCTTCAGACTTGCCTGAAATGGTGGCTAAGAACCACACAAAGCCAGCGACTACGAGGACTGCAACAATAATCATTCCCCAAGGCACGGGCGTGCCCGCTTTCTTACCAGCAGGTTTGCGTCCCTTAGATGCAGATCTTTTGCCTTTTTTCTGTGGCGGACGACCGCGGTTTGCGTAATCCATTCCTACAGCAACTCCATTACATCTTCTCGAGAGTTTGAATACCGAGTAACGCCAAACCTTGGCGCAACGTCTTCGCGGTCAACGCAGCTAACTTCAAGCGGCTGGCTCGCACGGCAGCATCGTCATGATTTAAGATAGGGCACGCTTCGTAGAAGCTCGAGAAGGCACCTGCTAACTCAAATAAATAGGCGCAGAGGAAATGTGGCAAGGCTTTATCAGCCACACTATGTACCACTTCATTAAAGCGGATCAGCGTGTTGGCTAGCTCCACTTCCTTCTCATCGTTGAGTATGAAGTCACCCTGCACCGCATTCGCTTCAATACCAGCCTTACTGAAAATACTATTTACTCGCGTGAACGCATATAGCAAATAGGGTGCTGTGTTGCCTTCGAAACTCAGCATGGTATCCCAGTCGAAAATGTAATCACTGTTGCGATTCTTGGACAGGTCAGCATATTTGACCGAGCTGATACCCACAACGCTGGCGATATGAGCCTGCTCTTCAGCGGTAAGATCAGATTTTTTACTCTGCAACAGTTCAAGTGCACGCTTCTCAGCTTCATCCAGCAAATCAGCAAGCTTCGTCACTCCGCCATCACGGCTCTTATAGGGGCGACCATCTTTGCCCATCACGGTACCGAAACCGTAGTGGTCCATCTGCAGATTTTGGCGGGCAAAACCGGCTTTCTTCGCGAGTGTGAAAATTTGCTGGAAATGCAGGCCTTGACGCTGATCGACAAAGTAAATCAGGTGATCACCTTTGAGCTCGTTCTGACGATAGCGAACGGCGGCAAGGTCAGTCGTGGCATACAAATAGCCGCCACCTGACTTCTGCACAATGACCGGTAATGACTCACCGTCTTTATTCTTAAATTCATCTAAAAATACGCACATGGCGCCTTGGTCTTCGACCAGCAAATTCTGTGCTTTTAAGTCTTCAATAACTTGCGCCAGATCATCATTGTAGGCGCTCTCAGCCATGACATCGTCCCGCGTCAAGCTAACGCCCAACCGGTCATACACTTCCTGGCAATGGCTTAAGGAGATATCAATAAACTGCTGCCACAGCGCGCGACATTTGGCATCGCCACCTTGTAACGATACCACCAACTCGCGGGCACGATTAGCGAATTCTGGGCTTTCATCAAAGCGCTTTTTGGCGGCTTTGTAGAAGGTCTCAAGGTTACTGAGTTCGAGCTCCATAGCATTGTCATCGAGCTCTTCCATGTAGGCTAAGAGCATACCGAATTGGGTACCCCAATCACCGACATGATTCTGGCGGATGACGGTATGGCCAATAAACTCAAGCGTACGCACCACTGCATCACCAATAATGGCGGAACGTAAATGGCCGACATGCATTTCTTTGGCTAAGTTAGGCGACGAGTAATCGACGACACAGCGCTTGCTCTGCTCGGCAGGCTGAACACCAACGTGCGCATCTTGATAAGCATGCTCAAGTTGCTGCAACAGTTGGTCTTGGCTGATGCTGAAATTGATGAATCCTGGCCCGGCGATATCGGCTTTGGCAATCAAGCTGTTCGCTGGCAGTGCAGCCAGCAATGCTTCTGCTAACGCGCGCGGATTCATTCCGGCAGGCTTGGCTAACAACAAAGCTAAATTGGTCGCAAAGTCACCATGGCTCTTGTCACGCGGACGGTCCAGTTGGATACGAGGCTCAAGCTCACTCGGCACAACGTTCTGCTGCTTGAGTGCGGTAACGGCATCAGCCAATAAAACTTCCAACTGCTCTTTCATCAATAAAGCCCTAGTTCGGTCATCACAAGTGAATGGTTAACAGTAAACGGTGAACAGAAAGAACCAAGACCAGACTATCGGCCTGTTCAGTTCACTATTCACTTTTTACCTTTCTCTAGTCAGTTAGTTTACTACGTAAAGTCTTGCGGATCGACGTCTAGTGACCATCGTACGCGGCGTAATTCCGGCAATTGTTCCAGTTGTGGCAACACATGGCGAAGCAACTGTGTGCGCAGTGCGCGCTGATGACATTGAACAATCAATTGATAGCGATAGCGTCCCGCACGTTTTTCCATGATTGCCGGCAACGGTCCCAATACCGTGACATCGTCCCGCTGTGGGAAGTGTCGAGCGATCGTCTGCAGCGCCGCCATGGCTGTGTCGGCCTGGATATCATCCGCGCGAAATAACGCCATTTGCCCATAGGGAGGGAGCTGTGTTAGTTCTCGCTCCGTTAGCGCCGAGGCGGCGAAGTGATGATACCCATTGTTCACTAAGTCTTGAATGAGCTCATGGTCGGGATGGTGTGTTTGCAACACGACAGTACCCGGTTTGCTCGCTCGACCTGACCGTCCAGCCACTTGCGTGAAAAGTTGCCCCAGCCGCTCCGCCGCACGGAAATCCGCGCTAAATAAAGCACCATCAACATCCAGCAATGCAACCAAAGTGACGTTTGGAAAGTGGTGTCCTTTCGCCAACATTTGCGTACCGACGAGTAGTGGATATTTGCTATCACGCGCATCTTCTAGATGTTGCTGCAAACTGCCTTTGCGCCGGGTGGTATCGCGGTCGATACGCAACACTGGATACTCTGGAAATAACTCGGCTAAGGTCGACTCTAGCTGCTCGGTGCCGACGCCACGGCCAACCAATTGTGTTGAACCACAATCGTGACACTGAGTTTGTACCCGTTGTTGTGAGCCACAGTGATGGCACTGCAAGAGTCGGTTGTGCTGATGCAACGTATAGGGCGCATCGCAGCGTTCACAGGTCGCTAGCCAACCACATTCATGACACAACAATGCGGGTGCATAGCCGCGCCGGTTCAAGAACAACAACACTTGATTCTGTTGTTCCAACTCAGCCTGAATCAACTTGATCAGTGGTTGCGACAGTCCGGCTTTTAGGGGCAGCGATTTGATATCGAGAATGACATGCTGCGCCTTCTTGGCATTGCCCGCGCGTTTGGTCAATCGCAACCAGGCATACCGCTTCTGCATGGCATTATTGAGTGATTCCAGTGAAGGTGTCGCACTGCCGAGCAGCACTGGCACCTGCTCCTCATGGCCCCTCAAAACAGCGAGATCCCGCGCATGGTAACGAAAGCCCTCTTGCTGCTTGAGCGAATTATCGTGCTCTTCATCCACAATAATCATGCCGAGTCGCTGGCATGGGGTAAATATGGCGGACCGAGTACCAATCACAATGGCTGCATGACCTTGTTTGGCATCCAACCAAGCGTCAAGTCGCTCTCTGTCGGTCAGCGCAGAATGCAGCATGACAATGGGAACGTTAAAGCGCTTTTTGAAACGTCTGAGGGTTTGCGGGGTGAGACCGATTTCTGGTACTAACACCAACACTTGCCGGCCACGTCTTAACACATCCGCCATGGCTTGCAGATACACTTCGGTTTTACCGCTACCGGTAACGCCATCAATTAAATAGGTCTGCGGCTGTTTTGCCGCTCCGATAGCCGCTACGGCCATGGCTTGCTCTGGGTTCAGAGTGAGAGGCTCAGCATCAATCGAAAATTGCCATTGTTGCAGGTCCGGTTGATGCTCAACGGCAGCAACCAAGTCTTTGTCCTGCAATGCTTTTAGCGCACTCAAAGAGTAGTCTTCACTGACAATGTCACGACGCAGCAGCGATTGCCGGCGCAGTGCCGCGAGCAATCGTTGCTGTTGCGGCGCTCGCTTCAGGCTATCCAATTCGACAGTCCGGCCTTGTTCGGTCACCTCATAATGCACAGTGGTCTGGTAACCCGCAGCATCACCTTGGCGCAATAAAGCTGGCAACGCATGCTGCAAGACTTCACCCGGCGGATGCTGGTAATAGTCAGCTGCCCACACGAGTAAACGCCATAACGGCTCAGTCCAGCAATTGGCTTCATCTAGCACTGCGCTCACTGGCTTGCGCTTAATGGCTGGGTCTGGGTCAGTGTCTGGACCCATGCAGATACCAATCAGTTGCCGATTGCCGAACGGCACCCGCACTCGTGCGCCAATAGCTGGCAAGCTATCGCAGTCATAGCTATAGAGCCGAAACAGCGGCACCGGTAGGGCAACGCGAATGGCTGATGTAGAAGCATGAGATTCAGTTGGCATAGACGGTATTGTGCGGTGCGCGTTGAGCTTAAGCAAGTATGCTGATAGCGGTCTGATCTGCTTGATCCTTGGCCCCAGTTGGCGTACAATCTGCGCCCTAATTGTTGGTATCTGCTCAATGAATGAGCGGAGCCGTTTAACTAAACCACGCATGGTGTTCGACTTCGGGTCGGATGGCGATGCGGCCTAACTTGAGGTCTCCCAGATGAAAGATGGTATTCACCCTAATTATGTAGATCTGAACGTCAGCTGCTCATGCGGTAACTCGTTTGTCACTAAATCCACCAAAGGCGGCGACCTGCACTTGGACGTATGTTCAGAGTGTCACCCGTTCTACACTGGTAAGCAGCGCATCATGGATACTGGTGGTCGTATCGACAAGTTCCAGAAACGTTTCAGCGTATTGGGCGGTAAGAAACCATCTTAAAATAGATGGTTCTGTCCAGAAATTGAAGAAAGGCGCCAAAAGGCGCCTTTTTTTATGGCCTGTTTGCAGCAACGCCACTCCTCATCGCAAATAGCACTGTGCACTTTTCGTGCATCAGGTAAGATTTGTTATTCATCCAATACCCTCTACAATGGCAGTCATACCATTTATTCTCGTTATCAGGATTGCATAGAATGACTGACTTTCGGCAACAAGCTCTCGATTATCACGCTCTTCCAACGCCAGGTAAAATCAGTATTGAACTGACTAAGCCAGCCGAAACCAGCAAGGATTTAGCATTGGCCTATAGCCCAGGTGTTGCAGAGCCGGTGCGTGCGATCGCTGAAAACCCAGAAGATGTCTATAAGTACACGGCCAAAGGCAACATGGTCGCGGTAATCTCAAATGGTACAGCGATTCTGGGACTTGGTAATCTTGGCCCGATGGCGGCGAAGCCCGTGATGGAAGGTAAAGCACTGCTATTCAAACGGTTTGCTGGCTTGGATTCAATAGATATTGAAGTGACCCACCGCACCACGCAAGACTTCATCAATACGGTTGCCAATATTGCCGACAGTTTTGGTGGCGTAAACCTTGAAGATATTAAAGCACCGGAATGCTTCGAAATTGAACAGGCACTGATTGAGCGCTGTGATGTTCCGATTTTTCATGACGACCAACATGGCACCGCTATTGTTACTGCTGCCGGCTTATTGAATGCGCTTGAAATTCAAGGGAAAGAGTTACGTAAGGCACAAATCGTTTGTTTGGGCGCGGGCGCTGCAGCCATTGCCTGTATGGAATTGCTGATTAAATGTGGTGCACAACGCGAACACATTTATATGCTCGATTCCAAAGGTGTCATCCACACCCGCCGTGAAGACCTGAATGAATACAAAGCTTTGTTTGCCAACAATACGGATAAGCGTACGTTAGAAGAGGTTATCTCTGAAGCTGATGTCTTTATTGGCGTATCAGGACCGAATTTGCTCAGCGTTGAAGCGCTGAAGCTCATGGCCCCCAATCCAATTGTGTTTGCGTGCTCGAATCCAGATCCAGAAATTAAGCCTGAACTAGCCATGGCAGCGCGTAATGATTTAATTATTGCTACCGGTCGCTCTGATTATCCGAATCAGGTGAATAACGTACTTTGTTTTCCGTTTATTTTCCGGGGTGCGTTGGATGTTCGGGCGCGCATGATCAATGATGAAATGAAAATAGCCGCGGTCACAGCCATTCGCGAATTAGCCAAAGAGCCCGTTCCAGAGTCAGTTCTCAAAGCCGCTGGCATCGACAAGCTCGAATTTGGTAAAGACTATATTATTCCGAAGCCGATCGACCCACGTCTCAAAACTCGTGTGTCTCGCGCGGTAGCCGAAGCAGCGGTAGAATCGGGCGCTTCTCGTATCGACTTGCCAAAGAATTACATGGTTGAGTAACCCGAGCAGTATCCACAAAAAAGGCGCCTCAACGGCGCCTTTCTATTGTGCTTAATACTTAGAAACGATAGCTCAACGTTGCATGTAAGTCGCTAATAGACTCGTCTAATTGATAACTACGGTAGCCCACACCAAGCGTCCAGTGCTCGTTCAGTTTGAGTCCTGCCGCAAGACCAAAATAGAGGTCCGAGCCGTCTTCAGAACTGCGAAATACTTGGGTGGCTGACTGGCTTTCTAAATCAGACTCCCACGCAAACAAGCCACCATTCACACTCAGCGTCCACTGCTCATTATTAACAAACGCGTAACTAGCACCCAGAGTAAAGCCACTTGCCAGAATCGGTTGTAATCCAACCAACTGCTGATACGTCTGCTCAGGGTTCGTGGTCGTAGCTTGATAGGTTGCGTAAGCCTCACCTAGGTCTACATACCCGACTTCTGCCGCCAAACGCGGTGTGAACGAGTAACTAATTGCTACTCCCATAGAGGTATCACTGTAATTACTGTCTACTAGCGTCGCATTTGCAGGTAATTGACTGATGAAGTCACTATCACTACCACTCGCTTCTGCCTGTCCGAATTGCACCCGAACCTGCCACGGATTTTGTTCATGGCTATCGCCTTGCTGATGGTTACCATGCTGATGAGCCATAGCAGGTAAGCTCAACAATGCCGCAAAGCCGACCAAACTTAACTGGCGCGCTCGTACTAGCCCGCTGCGAACAGCCCCAAATAAAACCATTACCGCAATAATCAAAGCACTCATAGAACCGCCTTTTGAACTTGTATTGGTCACCACAATTGTCTCCACTACTTTAATGGTAATTCTCACTTCCGCTGTGGCGGTGCCACCGCGCCCATCGTTTATGGTATAGCTTAGTACATCCTCACCGGCAAACTTCAGTCTCGGCGTGTAAGTAATTGTTTGATCTTCATTAATCTCAACCGAACCATAGTTTGCTGTAATGCTTTCTAAGGTTAGAGCATCTCCATCTGGATCGCTATCGTTACGGAGTATATTCACCTTTATAGCGGTTCGGTCATCAGTCGATGCGCTGTCATCAACGGCGACCGGAGCTTGGTTTGCTACAATCTTCACAACAATCACTGCACTAGCTACACCGCCGTTACCATCGGAAATGCTGTAATCAATCTCGACTTCACCCGCGTAATTTTCTGGCGCAGTGTACTCAAGTTCAGAATCCGTAAGAATCGATACTTCGCCAACCGGTGCTGATGCTGAAGTGATTCGTAATGTATCGCCATCTTCATCAGTATCATTGCTGAGCGGCTCAATTTGAATCGAGCTGTTCCACGGCATTTCGACCGCATCATTCTGAGCAATTGGCGGATTATTCTGGGTCTTCTCGACAGCTACACCACCGACTAACAACGCCACCCGATTCGCTAATAAATCAGCATCTTCGGTGCTACCATCAGCCATTTGAACTTGCACACAATGATGGCCTTCTGCAAGCCCTGGCTGCCACAACTCACTGCCTGGAGGAGGACAGAAACCTGGCTCGCCGGCAGCACTAAACAGCGCGTTAACCTCAGTGACGCTGAATGTTTGCCAACCGTCTACGGGCGATAACCAGCGATAAACTGCACCGGATGGGATCGGCTGTCGCTGCGGAATAGCAAGGCGCAATGTTTGTCCTGGTGTTTGCATTTCGGTGATCATCGCATCAAAGATACCACCGACATTAGTGTAGAACTCATCTTCAGGAACTAACCCGTCAGCTAATTCACGAACCATTGCCATGGCAGCGACGACATTCTCACCATTAGTGTCGTCCATAAAGACTTGTAACGCGCCCATCGCTACTTCCATCGCAATCGGGCCCTTACGAATACATAGGCTTGGTTCTGCTTCGATGGCGAATAACTCACCCTCATTTAATCGCTCAGGAATGACATCGCAAACACCGAATGGATCGAGGTAATTCGGAATGCCATTGTTATTGTCATCGCCCCAACCATCAACGGAGTCTGGAAGTAAGTTACCATTGGCATCACCGTCACCCAGCAGTGGCAGGGTGTTACGAACATCAACATAGATAAATTCACGACTGGAGAGTGAAGGGTCACCGTCGTCCGTGACAGTAACCGCAACCGTATAAATTCCTACCTCGACTGCTTCAGCATCAAACGTAAAGCTGTCATTAGTCACTGCAAATTCAGCTTCAAATGGCACTTCCCAATCGAGGCTCAGACGGTCTTGCTTATTCTGATCACTCGGGAATGCGGTCACAGTGACGTGGCCTTCGTCACGAGCAAGTACTGGCCGACGCTCACCACTTTGTACCACTGCAAGGTCAACTTCTGGCGCTATATTCCGGTCGGTAATCAGAATCGTTGAATTACCATTTGGCCCTAAGTTCATCGTCTCATCCAATTGGATGTTGAGCGTGAGGTCTTCTGTGAGTGGCTCACCTCTGTATACTTCAAAGGTAATACTCGCCTGACGACCCGACTCAATAACGAACTCACCTTCTCGTAAACTATGGTGCCACTCTTCGGCACTGCCACTTAAGGTATATGGAATGACGACAGGATAGTCATGATGATCACCGTTAAGATATGCGGTTATGGTGACTTCGTCGCCGGGGATCACCAACTGATCTTTACTGATTGAGATCAGTGGATTAACCCGCACACCTTGGCTGGCATAACTGACATTGCCGTCATAGTCCTCTGCTCGCCAGTAGGCTAAATTGCTACCCGGCGGGAACATCGACTCACCATCGACAAGTGACACAGGTACTGGGCGACCGAGTCGATCGGTTGCCGATGCATTACCTAAATTCACACGAGTAAAGAGCGCTGTGGCATCGATGGTTTTGTCTTCTGGTACCACGATAACCGGCAAGTCATCGTCTGGATTACCTTCGATGGTAAGGCGAACTTGTGCGGTGTCGCCTTGGTTAATTGTATTTTTTATAGCATAAGCAATTTCAATGATGCCCACGAAACCAGACGCTGCGCTAACGCGGAGATAGTCGTCAGAATCGCTACCTTCGATAATTTCAACATTACCGAGTGAGACATTAGCAGTAGTGATAACCAGTGCGCGATCACGCGGATCTGTATCATTTTCCATCACTGGTAGCTCATAAACATCGTTGCTACTCCGAGTGACAGTGTATTCATCATCAACTGCATCTGGACCATCATCTAATGGTATCACTTCAATTTGGACCGTATAAACACGTGAAGTCAATTCGCCATCTGTCACGGTATAGGTGAAACTATCCGGACCAACATAATCTAGATTTGGCTGATAATTGAAGGTTAATCCATCAACTGTCACTCGGCCATTAGATGTTGCCGATATCACTTCAAGTGCTAACTCATAGCCATCTTCACCCATCACACTCGGAACAATGTCGAGAGCAATATCTTGGTCCGTTTGAACGACAAGGTCTTGGCCCACCGGAATAAAGCGATAGGTCGCGGTAACGGTCAAGTCTTCGGTGACATTATTAAATTCGACATCCCAACCGGTATGTTTCCAGCCCTCAGGCGCTTCAACGTTTGGTGCGATTGCTGCTGTTCCATAGGCAACAGACTGCACTAGTTCACCACCACCACTGCGCGTTCCACCATTCAACTCAAACGTCACGGTATACGAATTAACTTCATATTGAGCAATCACATCCGTGTCTTCAGTGATATTGCTAAAGTCTGTTGGTGACCAACCGGTGAAGGTATAGCCTTCTCGCTCTGGTTCAGACGGTGCTGTTGCCGCCGCTCCATAAGTGACAGTTTCAGTTTTCAATACGGTTTCGTCGTGATCGAGGAAGCGCACCGTTAACTGAATGTCGTCGTATTGCGCATCAACAGTGATATCTGCGGTGACATTGGTGAAGTCGAGGCTCCATTCAGTGAAAACTTTACCCTCAGGAGAATCGAATTCTGGCGCTACAGCATCCGCGCCATATTCAACCAACTGTACTAGCTCGCCACCACCAGTGCGCTCGCCACCGTTTAAGTTAAACGTGACGGTATAGGTGTTGATCTCGTATTGAGCAACAATAGTGATATCCGAGGTTACTTCTGAGTATTCAACTGACCAACCTATAAACGTATAACCTTCGCGAGTTGGCTCATCTGGTGCGGATGCACCACTGCCATGTTCAACCGTTTCGACCTTGAGTTCAGTGCCATCATGGTCTTCGAAGGTAACGGTGTAACTATTGATGTTGTATTGCGCCGTAACATCCGTATCGCTCGTAATATTGCTAAAGTCTGAAGGTGACCAACCCGCGAACGAATACCCGTCTCTTTCAGGGCTATCTGGAGCTGTTGCTGCGGAACCATACAGAACCGTTTCAGTCTTCAGAACGGTTGTATCATGGTCGAGGAAACGCACGGTCAATCTAATATCATCATACTGCGCCTCAATCGTCGCATCGCCACTGATGTTTGAGAATTCAATGCTCCATCCTGTGAATGTTTTACCTTCAGGAACTTCGAAGTCTGGGGCTATTGCACCCGAGCCATGCTCGATAGTCTGCGTCAGCTCACCACCGCCAGTGCGTGTGCCGCCGTTCAGGTTAAACGTAACGGTATAAGTATTGATCTCATACTCAGCAGTAACGGTGATATCGCCTGTCACATTAGTGAAAGTGACATCCCAACCCGTGAAGCTATAGCCAGTCCTGGTTGGATCC
>NZ_JBLXDX010000011.1:0-26688 GCF_048263735.1 Pseudidiomarina aestuarii
GTTGATTGAGCAAATGTCACACCAGCCATCAAGCGGAGGTCGAATTCAAATCCGTGGCTTCGGCAGCTTTTCACTGCACTACCGCGCCCCCCGCGTAGGCCGCAATCCCAAAACCGGCCAATCCGTCAGCCTTGACGGAAAATTCGTCCCGCATTTCAAGCCAGGGAAGGAGTTGCGCGATCGGGTGAATGATTGAGCGATCGTCGTCGTGCAAATGACCAGTTTAGCCCGCTCATCTTTTCTGCTGCCGATTAAGAATGGGGCGTCCCGCCCGTCTGCATAGCGATCACGCTAACCTCTAGTGTCTGGTTTGATGGAACAGATTCTGCGGGCAAAGGAAGCCGTAGTAAGTCGCCAAGGTTCGCAATTCGCCCGGCTACTTCATTGCAGGTTGCGCTAAGCGAGCTATGACGTAAGCACTTTTATTCCTGCGATTGCCAGAGCTACCGCTAATAAGATCTGAATCCATCGCCCTGCAATCTTTCCAGCCAATAAACTCCCCAGCAACACTGCAGGGATCGAACCAGTCAGTAGGCTAGCCAGCATCCACCAATCGACCATGTCAGCAAATAGATAACCAATACCGGCAACTACAGCTAGCGGAATAGCATGCACGATATCGGTCGCCACCAGGCGATGTGGAGTCATCCGCAGTGGATAAAGAAATAGCAGTATTACACTGCCAAGTGCCCCGGCCCCCACAGAGGTCAAAGCAACGCACAGTCCCAAGGTTGCGCCTGAAACTATAGTCAGTACAGGTTGCATCGCTTGGAAGCGACCAGCTTGGCTCAGTCGTCTTCTTCGGGCGTAGGCCAATAATTTTGGGGCGGCCAATAAGCCAAATGCTGTTATTAGGACAACTATGCCGATTGCCTTGGTCAGCCAGTCCGCTTTGGTGATCTCAGCCCCCAAGGTGACGATCACTACGACGAACAGGGCCAAAGGCAGACTACCTAACCATAAGCGCTTAACTACCTGCCAGTCCACTTGGCCACTCGTGCCATGAACACGCGCCCCGACAATCTTGGTGATGGCTGCAAACCACAAGTCCGTCGCGATTGCAGTTGTCGGCGACACCCCAAAATGCAACAACAGGATTGGCGTCATTAGCGCGCCACCACCGACCCCAGTCACACCTACAGTAAACCCGGTCAGGGCTCCGGCCAAGGCATAGGCAATATCAATCATGCGGCATCAAAACCGCACTGCCCGCTTGATAAAGGGCCATGATTGCGGCGTCGCCGGCAAAACAATTGGCAATAGATAAGTAAGGAAATAAACTCATTTGCTGTCGCATAATGCGCATTTCTGTGATTTTATTCGCTCTCCCATCATATCATTTGGGTTCTGCTCGGGTAAATTCGTAAATGGATAAGATTGCGACATCGTCTAACGATGCTCTGAAGAGGCTTGAGGCCCAGCAAGTGTGGGACATGGAGCATGCATTCAAATATCTCAGTGCGTGCGGCGAAGCCGGCACCAAGCGTACGGCTGAGCGGCGCTTGAACACGTATGGGCTGCTGCCAGAGGAGTTGGTCGAAGGTGACTTGCGGGATGAGCGCGGTTGCGCAGCGAACGGGCTTGTGCTGGCTTGGGCCATAGGGCAAGCGCGCAAGCAGCGGAATCGCGTGCTGTTCGCACAACTCAGTCCACTACCTAGCGGCAACCCTTGCCTCCATGCGAACGATGCCAGGGGCGGTCGGTTCTGGGTGCCGTTACAAAATGCCGAGTTGGAGACGATTTGCAGAGCATTGGCGGCGCTGCGGCAACATGTCGGTAAACCCATTGCTGTCTTTCCCCATGGTGCTCTGGTAGCCCTGCTGCGAGAGACCATCGCGATACCCGATGTCCACCTTTGCCCACAGGTCTACTCGCCAGTGTTGCCCACAAGTCTCAAGTTCAACGGGTTTGATACATTATCTGGTCAGCCAGCTTCTCGACTATCTCCGCACCTTAAGCGTCTTGAAGCGGAAAGCATGCATATTATTCGTGAAGCGGTCGCCGAAGCTCAAAATCCGGCAATGCTGTACTCAATTGGAAAGGACAGTGGAGTCATGCTTCACTTGGCTCGCAAAGCGTTCTACCCCTCACTTCCGCCATTCCCGTTGCTGCATATTGATACACGCTGGAAGTTTCAAGAAATGTATCTGTTTCGCGACTTCATAGCTCGAGAAAGCGGCATGGATCTTCTGATACACGTTAACCACGACGCCATCGAAAAAAATATAAATCCCTTCGACCATGGCTCGGCCCTACATACGGAAATTACGAAAACCGAAGGGCTCAAACAGGCGTTGGATAAACACAAATTTGATGTTGTGTTTGGCGGTGCGCGCCGCGATGAAGAAAAGTCCAGAGCCAAGGAGCGCGTCTTCTCATTCCGTAGTGGGTCCCACCGTTGGGACCCAAAGAACCAGCGCCCTGAGCTATGGAATCTCTACAACACCCGAAAAAGCCAGGATGAAAGTATCCGGGTGTTCCCCCTATCAAACTGGACAGAGCTCGATATCTGGCAGTACATCTATTTAGAAAATATCCCCATGGTACCGCTGTATTTTGCCAAGCTGCGGCCCGTGGTGGTGCGGTCAGAGATGATCATGCTGGTCGACGACGAGCGTTGTAGGTTGCTGCCGGGCGAAGAAATCCAGATGCGCAAAGTGCGTTTTCGTACGCTTGGATGTTACCCACTCACTGGTGCGTTGGAGTCCGAGGCGCAAACGCTGGAGGACATTCTGCTGGAAATCATCCATACCCGCCAATCTGAGCGACAGGGACGCAAAATTGATAAGGATAGTGCCGGCTCCATGGAGAAGAAGAAACAGGAGGGTTACTTCTGATGGCGCGGTTCAAAAAGAACACTCGCCCGGAGGTGCTGACGCACACAACAACTACGGTAGCCCAATGGCTGGAGCAGCAGGAAAGCCAAGACCTGCTGCGCTTTATCACGTGCGGCAGTGTAGATGACGGCAAAAGCACGCTAATTGGTCGCCTCCTCTGGGAGTCGCAACAGATATTCGACGACCAGTTGAATGTGCTGCAGACCGACTCCAAGCACCACGGTACCCAAGGTAGCGATATTGACTTCGCCTTGCTCGTCGATGGGCTGACAGCGGAGCGGGAGCAGGGCATCACCATTGATGTGGCCTACCGTTTCTTCTCCACGCCTCGTCGCAGATTTATCGTGGCTGACACCCCCGGACATGAACAGTACACCCGCAACATGATTACCGGGGCGTCCACGGCTGACGTCGCGGTGCTGCTTGTCAACGCACGTCAGGGTGTTGTGACGCAAACCCGGCGACACGCATATCTGGCATCTCTGGTGGGGGTCAGGCATATCATCCTCGCCATCAACAAGATGGACCTAGTGGCTTATGACGCCCAGGTATTCGATACCGTTCGGTCTGCTTTCCACACTTTGGCTGAATCATTGGCGTTCGAAAGCATCACTGCGATCCCTTTGTCGGCTCTCAAGGGCGACAACATTACTACGCGTTCAGCGCAAACGCCTTGGTACCTAGGCCCAACCCTGATTGCCTGCCTGGAAACCATCGACGCTCATCCTGCCGCAGAGTCCAGAACGGTTTTTCCGGTGCAGTGGGTCAATCGTCCCAATTCCGATTTCCGAGGCTTTAGCGGTACGCTGGCTTCAGGTCAGCTAGCCATAGGAGATGAAGTGCGGGTAACCGCATCCGGGCAGACAGCTAAGATCACGCGCATGGTGACCGCCGACGGGGATCTGGGCACCGCCAATGCAGGCGATGCCATAACCGTAGTATTGGACCGGGAGGTCGATGCCTCAAGAGGCGACGTGCTAGCCTGCGTCGACCAACCATTAGAGATGACCGACCAGTTCGAAGCCGATCTGGTATGGATGACCGACGAGCCTGGGCTGACAGGCAGAACCTATGAGATTAAGCTGGCCAACCAATGGGCCGGCTCCAGCATTACCAATTTAAAGTACTGTATAAACGTTAATACCCAAGCTCAGGAATCTTGCCGGGAACTAAAGCTCAACGACATTGCTGTCGCCAACTTAGCGCTGAGCAAACCACTGGTCTTCGACACCTATGGCCAATCGCGCACCTTGGGCGGATTCATATTGGTTGACAAATACACCCACGCCACGGTCGCTGCCGGGATGATCCGGCACAACTTAAGGCGGGCGCAAAACGTGCATCGTCAGGCTTTGAGTATTTGCCGCCAAGACCGGGAGCGGCTCAACGGCCACCAAGGTAAGGTTATCTGGTTCACCGGACTTTCTGGTTCGGGTAAATCCACTATCGCCAACGCCCTGGAGAAAGAGCTTCATGCACAGGGAAAGCGCACTTACATCCTCGACGGTGACAACGTGCGTCAAGGGCTGAACAAAGATTTAGGCTTTACTGACGCCGACCGCGTAGAAAACATTCGCCGAGTGGCCGAAGTGGCTAAACTCATGATGGATGCCGGGCTGATAGTAATGACGGCCTTTATCAGTCCCTTCCGGGCAGAACGGGAAATGGCGCGTGAATTAATTGGCGAGATTAACTTTATAGAAGTATTTGTAGATACGCCTCTGGATGTGTGCGAGCAGCGTGATCCAAAAGGCTTATATAAGAAAGCGCGCAATGGTAAACTTCCGAACATGACTGGGATTAATAGCCCTTATGAGGTTCCAGTCAGTCCTCAATTTAAGGTGGATGGAACAAATAAAGAGCTTAACAAAGTAATAAGCAACTTGTTGGACGCCATATAAGTTTATTCGAAACCTAATGCAGGGACTTCGCTGTTGAAGATTGGAGTAGACTGTAGGCCTCTCAGTAGGCCTCTATCTGGAATAGGCCGTTATTCTTTTGAGCTGTTAAATATCCTCACCAAGGCAGAGGATGCGCACTGGTTTCTCTATTGCGACCAGACCTTCCAAGCGCCCTTCGCGCAGCGACCGAATGTTACCGTGCGCCTCTCCGGGCGCACCGGCACGCTGGCCGAGCACTTCTGGTATCAGGTTGGCGTACCGCGTCAGCTTAGGCGTGACGCAATCGATGTGTTCTGGTCGCCGCGCCATCACCTGCCGCTGTTCATGCCCTCATCCGTACGGGCGGTCGTGACGATCCACGACTTGACCTGGAAACGCTTCCCCGAAACGATGAAGCGTCTTCAGTACTGGTCCGAGCGCCTGCAGATGCCACCCTCGCTGCGCCAGGCCGCGCGCATCATCACCATCTCCGAGTCCAGTCGCAGCGATCTCGAACGCTATTTCCCTGCTACCCGGGACAAGACTCGGGTAATACCCTGTGGAGTGACCCGCCTGAAGGCGGGAGCCTTTGCCCGCCCTCTGCCACAGCAGTATCTCTTGTTCGTTGGCACGCCCGAGCCGCGCAAGAACATTCGGCGCTTGCTCGAAGCTTATGCGCAACTTCCGGCCACATTGAGATCGGCTTACCCCCTGGTGCTGGCGGGTGGGCATGGCTGGCTGGTCGACCTCGAACAGTGGGTCGAGGAGCTAGGCATTCGGGCGGATGTGGTTGCCCTTGGGGCTGTCAGCGCGGGCGAGCTTGGCTATCTATACTCGCATGCCAGGCTACTACTGTTGCCCTCTCTCTATGAGGGCTTCGGCCTGCCGATTCTCGAGGCCTTCCAGTTCGGCGTGCCGGTCGTCACTGCCAATTGCAGCTCCATGCCGGAAGTCGCTGGCGGCGCAGGTTGCCTGGTCGACCCGTTGCAGGTCGAGAGCATCCGAGCCGGTATTGAACGACTGCTTACCGATCGAGATGCCTACGCCGAGTGCGTTGCTCGGATGCCCGAGCAGCTCGCTCGCTTCGACTGGAAGATGGCGGCTCAGCATACTCTTGATTTACTGCAGTCGAACTAGTCGCTTCCCCGCATCAAGCGGTCACGCAGCCTTTTGAGCGGGGTTAGCAGTGGCAACTGCATCGCCTTTTTCAAGCCGAGAAAGAATACATAATAGCTCCAAGCTTCCAGCCGGCTGCACAGGCCATTGCGGATGGCCGAGTCGCGGTACTGCTGCAAGCTTATGATGGAGTCGCGGTCGCTCAGCCCACCGAGCGACATGTTCGCCAGTATGGCAGGAACGACGGTGAACTGTTCCCCCTGGGCCAGCGCCCTATGGCACCACTCTGAGTCCATGGCGTGCGAGTAATGCGGTTCATAGCCGCCCACCCGTGCGTATGCGGCACGGGAGACGAACAGCGAAGGATGGAAGATCCACATACGGTACTTAAGCGCGCCTAGGTCGGGATAGCGGATGTAGCTATAGCCGCTGGCCGGGTCCAGGTAGCGCACCGCACCGCAGAGCGCCGAGGCATCCGGATTCTGCCTGCGTGCCTCTTGCACCAGGCGCAGAGTGTCGGGTTCCCAGGTGTCGTCGCTGTTCAGGATGGCGATCAGCTCGCCGCGCGCCTGCGCTATGCCGCGATTGAAGGCATCGGCAATGCCTTTGTCGAGGCCCGACTCCCAGTAGTGAAGCTGGCTTCGGTGGGCCTCTATCTCGTCCAGTGTGCCATCGATCGATCCGCCGTCGATCACAATGATTTCAAGTTCCTCGGTTTTCTGCGCCAGTACGGTGGCGAGTGCTCGGCGGAAGCGCAGCCTGTCGTTCCTGACGATCATAATGACGCTGAGTGCAATGCTCATCGAATCCAAGTCTTCATGCCGGCATTGCCGGGGGGCAATGGTTGATTAAGTATCCAGCAGGTTCTCGATGGCCAGCAGGCAGGTCAGCGCATGCTCCTGGCAGTAGGCCTGCCAGCCGGGGAATTCGGTCCAGCGGGTGACGAACAGGAAGTCCAGGCCCGCGGCGGACGAGGCGACATGGTCGTAGCGGCTGTCGCCGATGAACAGCGCTTTGGGTCGGATGTTGCCGCTGGCCAGCTGGCCGGAGAGGATCTCGTCCTTACTCGCGGGGCTGCCGAAAATGCCTCCGTCGAACATCTGCGCCAGCCCGCGCTGGGCGAAGACCTCGCGTAGCTCGGCTTGGTCGCCGCCGGAGACGATCAGCCAGCGGGCATCCGGGGTTGCCTCGCGTAGCGGCGCCAGTCCAGGCGTCACTGCGCACTTGAGCAGGCCGTGGCGCACGGCTTCGGCATAGGCGTCCAGCAAACTCTGCAGGCCCGGGCCGGCAGTGTTATGGGTGTGCTGGGCCACCAGCGTATCGAGGAAGTATTCGAACTTGCGGTAGCGGGAGATGCCACCGTTGGCCACGTGGTAGTCGACCAGCGCCTGGGCGGCGGCCTTGCCGTAGGGCAGTGCCGCATTGTAGAAGGCCTGGGTCTTGACCTTGTTGGAGTCGAGTACCACTCCGTCGCAATCGAAAACTAAGGTCTGATAATCACAGATATTCACAAGGCTTGTACCCTAAGCAGCGCGGCCTCTACAGGAGGCACGTCATCTGGTACATCTACGGCTAGACTTCCCCCCGAAGACTCGACCATCAAGATGGTCTTCTCCATCTCAAGAAAGCGTAGGATTTCTATATCTTCGCAAGCTTCGAGAGTGCTTTTCCTGCCAAAGGCCTGAAAGGACTCAAGCTCTTCGCGGGTGAAGGCGTATATGCAAACCTGCTTCTTGAATCTGACGGGTGCATTACTGATGTCTTTGTATCCCGGCAGTGCTTTCCGAGACATATAGACTAGTTGGTCGTTTTCGTTGGTAATTACTTTTGGAATATTTATGTTGTCGGGGTCTTCTGTAGCGTTGAGCCAGCAGTATGCATTGATAATTGCGTGAGGGTTTTCAACTTTCTTATCGCGAACCTTGCAGATGTCAGCCGGGTTGAGAGTGGGTTCGTCACCCTGAACATTGATAAAGATATCTGCTTCGATTTGTCTAGCTGCTTCTGCTAGACGATCGGTACCGGTCAGAGCTTCAGTGCTGGTGATTAGAGGGGTAAAGCCAGCGCTTCTTACAACTTCTGCAATTCTCTCGTCGTCAGTTGCTACATAAACGGAGTCGATACCAACGGCTTTGGCCGAAAGTTCGGCAACCCAAAGAATCATAGGCTTACCTAGCAGTGGAACCAATGGCTTACCCGGGTAGCGAGAAGATCTGTAGCGAGCGGGGATAATGACGGCAGATTTCATAGTGACGTTTCAGAGACCATAAATAGACTTGCAAGAGATTGTGTAGCGAGTAGGAGTGATGGAGCAAATCTGTACATGCCCCTCTTGCTCCATGTAACTGCTTAGCAGCAATTGCATTTCGCGTGTCCTAGGGTCATCTGCCCCATAACCGTCAAATCCCGCAAGGAAGATCTGTGAGGCTTTCCCGCTATTGGCAATGGCTAGGGCATAGGCAATCACCAGGGCATTGGGCAGAACACAATAGCTACTGGAGAATTCAAAAGTGTCCTTCTGCACCCCTAAGCCAAAATCGAGCAACTCTTTGCCTTGGAGTGATTCCTGCACGTCTTGCGGGAGCATACTGGCGGGCGTGATCAAGGGCTGGGGCAGGCGTGTATGCTCGACACAGTCCGCCAGTAACCGTACGGGGTGACATGCGACCCGTGCATCAATCAAATCTGCACTGACTGCCAGCTGCGTATTGAGAGCCAGTACATATGGTTTTCTTTTGCGGATGAATTCTTCGAGCGCGACTTGGTGGTTGGCCACACCAGGTCCTGTACCGAGAATTAGAACCTCGCGGCCTTCTAGAACGCTATTCGGCTGCCAATTGCCACGGGGTGTGCCCCTATAGAAATGGCGAGCCGCATCAAGGGTGTCGGCGCTATATTTCTTGCCGCCCTCGATACGCAGGTGCTCAATTACTGCCAGGATGTCCTCTTCGCTGTAGCGGGAGTCAGCCAGCATTTCCTGGATGTAGGTTGGGTGAATGCCGTATTTGCCGGCCAGGTAGTAATAAGCATTGGTTCCCCAGCCGCACCGCTGTTGCATGGGCAGGAAGAAACGTCGGATCAGGCCCATAAGAGGCGTGATGTTGGGCTTGAGGGAAAAGCGTTCGGCAAGCTCCAGAACCAGGTATTCCGTTTTTGCATTGCCCGGTCCACGTCCCATGCCAGTAACAGTGGCGTCGAGCCAAGTGACTCCATCTTCCAGCGCACGCAGGCTGTTCTGTAGCGCAAGCCCCATATTGTCATGGGTGTGGATGCCGAGTGCTCCAGTCCAGTGTTTGCGAAGCCAGCCAATGATCTGCGAGCACTGATCCGGAGACATGCTGCCCATGCTGTCGGCGAAATACAGGGCATCCAAGGGCCACCTGCTAGCTTCCTCAGCCAGCACTTCGATCTCGCTCTGGGAACGGTCGGCGACCTGCATCAGGTTGAAACCCACCATGTAACCCCTGTGCTTCAGCCAAGCGCTGGCCGGCAGTGCTGATGCGAACTCATGTACATGGCATGCAATCCGGACCAGCTTAATGCGCGACACTGTGGCATCCACGGGGAAAAGGCGCTCGAGCGCAGACTCAAGATCCGCACCACGCGAAACTAGTTCAGCCGCGTTGATCATAACCCCTGGGGTAAGACTCGTCGGAATCTCAAGGGAGTTTACGAACTCCTCTGTGGTGAAAGCGCAGGCGCCTTGAAATCCGTCATTACGCAGCGAGCGCAGACCCAGCTCGACGCAATGAACGCCCAGCGCCGCCATGGCCTGCAGGTATTCATTGATCAGGTTAGTCTCGAAGTTCCAAGAGTTGTAATAGCCGCCGTCGCGAAGTGTGCAATCCAAAAATGTAATTTGATTCTTCATGAAAGGCGCGCCATCTCAATAAATTGGTATGTTTTTGCCACTTTTGAGGTTTGAAAAAAAATCTTCATAGCACTTTAAAGACTCATCGCCAAAGAATGCGATGTAATCCTGTGCTAGCGATTTAAAGTCCACATAATCAATGTTGTTAATCAAGGCTTTTAGTTGTTCCAGGGAGCCGAAAACTAGTTCGCTGGGCATCTTCACGCAGGGAATCTCAGAGTCAAACTTAAAAACAGGTATCCCTATGAGCAGCATTTCATGCATCATGGACGAGGTATGTCCGACCACAAAAACGGACTCGCTCAAATCAAGATCAGAGAAGTAATTATAGTTAAGTCTTTCATATAACTTACGGTTATTCCCAGGATGGTAGCGGACATTCATTTTCAATCCAGAGGCATTTGAGTACTCAATCATGATCTTGAGCATTTCGAAATTCTGCGGCTGGAATATGTTCTGATCCAAGATAACGGTAAAGTAATTTCCCCCCGCAATGCCCTTCGTCGCAGGCTGGGTCGGAGAGGCCAAGGCTACAATGGGCTTACCGCAGATAACCACCTTTCGTCCTACTCCAGATTTATAAATAAGATCTGCAGTATCTCGCCCCCACGCCAAAAAATATTCGGACGGCTGGTGGAGGTAATTAATCACGTTGATAGTCGGATAGTTGCCGTAGTCGGCATACAAACCGTGCTGAAGAGTGACAGTGCTCTTTCCGCGCTCACGAAAATACTGCGCCAACAGGCACTCAACTGGCTGCATGTCCGCAAAAAGCACCAAGGCCTCAAACTTGATGGTAGAGACAGCGGCGACCACCCTATAGTAATAACAGAGCCTCAGATAGAGATATATTCTCTCGAAAAAGGAGTCAGCCTTTAACATAAAAAAATTCGGCAGTAGTACCAGCAGGAGTATAAATGCCCGTGGGGCGATCTTGGTGGTACGGCGATAATAATCCTCGATCACTACTTTCTCTTGATCAGGGACAACCGAGGCGATCCCATTGAAAAGCGCCTTGTAATCTGCGCGCTCCAAACTGCGGAAGAACAGAAAATGCCCAGACCTTTTCTCTGGGAATTTGAAGCATGTGAGAAAAAGGTCCCTAGCGGCACTGAGGAAATTCCATTTCCGCCCCAACTTCGAGCGGGTATCCAGCAGGTGTTTATCTGCGCGCAAAACCTGTTCGAGGTCAATCATTTTCTGCGCCCATCAACTTCGCGATGGTGTTGTGCTCGTCAACGAAGTCTTCCGTATGATAGTCCCAATAACCTACCGTTTTCAGATATTTCGCGTATTCTTCATCAGGATAGGCCTTGCCTTTCCACTTATTGATAAGTCGAAGCCGGTCCTGTTCTTTCTTAGTGTCATTGTTACTAGCGCGAATCTCTGGCGTCGCCTCAAAATAGTGTTCTACATAAGAGGTCGGTGACGCAATGCATTCGTAGCCTTTTTCCTTTATCTTCAGCACAAGATCAGTGTCTGCGAAATAGAAATGGTAGTTTTCATCTATATAGCCAGCTTCGTCCAGGGCGGTCTTTAGATACAGGCCATGATTGACGTAAAGATTACCTACATTAACGGCAACCGCGTACTTCTTGCGCAATGGATAATCCCTGAAGTAGAACGCAACAGCTCCGAGCTTACGCCCCGAACTTAGCTGCTCTTCAAACAGCGCAAGGCCATTGTTAATTGCACTAGGGATGATCAATGAATCGTCGCTGAGCATGCACACGAATTTCCCCGATGAAGCTTTGAAGGCCAAGTTCATGAAGTATGCCCAAGGCTTTCTTTCAATCGGCTTGCCGTTCCACTCACCTCGATTGTGCTGGACGATCGTGATGATGTCCTTCTGCTTCAGCAGCCATTCGACTGTGCCGTCAGTCGATCCGCCGTCGACCACAATGATCTCACTGGCTTTATCTTGAAGCTCATCCCTGACTGCTGCGATGCAAATCTTGAGCATCTCGAGCCTGTTGAAGCTTCCAATCACCATAGATATGTATGGCTTGTGCTTTGGCACTGTGTCGTACTCGCTTGGCTCAGAAGCGGGCTTACCACTCTCGCCCAGCAACGTTCTGTACTTCTCCTGCAACTTCGGATCGCTCAGAGATATGAATGTTTGCGAGAGCTTCGCTTTCTGCTCTTCTGGCTGTTTCCAAGCTCGCTTATGCATAAAAAGGTCAAACTTATCTTTGAGGCTCATGGCTTCAGATACTATGGAGTCAAATTCTTTTTTATAAGAAAACAAGTCAGCACTCTTGTTGCCAGGGTGGGTCCTGAACCCCGATACAATGGAGTCCACGATCCAAAGTTTGTTTTTCTTCGAAAACTCGTGCCAGAGATAGAAGTCACCGGCAAACTTGAACTTACCCAAGCGAGTCGTATCTATCTGCTTAAGCAGGGAGCTTCTCCAGAAAGTGCTTTCCTGCTGGATAAAGCCCAGTTCGCGACCGTACACACCTTTTCGAATAAAATCGCGACGATATTCGAATGGGGTGGCTCTCTTTATATTTGAGCCGATAGAGTTGTAAACATTTGGAATCCCGGTCAGCCAATTCATCTTTTCATAGTGTAAGAAAACAGAGTGAATCGACCTGAAGGCATTGATCAGATAGAAATCATCCGAGTTGATGTAGCTACAAACATCGCCCATGACACGCGAAAAACCCTTGGCGAGGGCATCGTACATCCCTTGATCCGGTTCGGACACCACTTCCAGGCTTATACCAAGGTTGACTCTGGAATAGCGACCGGATTTGATTCGATGCTGGTACCCTTCAATGATCTGTAAGGTCGAGTCCGTCGATCCGCCATCGACGATTATATACTGAATTCTGAACGGGCCACTTTGCGATAGTACGCTCTCTATTGTCTCTGCAATATAAAGCTCAGAGTTGAAGCAAGGTGTTACCACACTAAAAACAAAGTCACCCATTGAACATCCCTTTTCTCTCAATAGAGGCATGCGAATAATTGGTAATCGAAAGTTAATTTTTTCTGTTGCGCATGAACTTTCGAACCTCCACAAAGTTTCTGAGCAATTCTCTATAAGCATTTAGCTTGTGCCACGGAGAGAAAAGCGCACTCTTGGCAGTCAGTTTTTCCGCGGACCCGACCAGTTGCTTCAATCTACTTTCAAGTTGCATCGACTGCTGGAAGCTTTCTTCAACCTTCATCTTGCTCTCAAGAGCGAGGGTCTCATATTTGGCTAACTTGGCCTGTTGCTGCCGCAGCGCGTCGTCCAAGTTCGTCAACTGCTGGTAGGTATGCTTAACCTGCTCGGTAAGTTCGGCAACTCGATTATCTCGCTTACTGATCTGTCCATCTCGCTCGTTAAGAAAAGCGTCTCGCTGGTTGATCTGCTTATCGCGTTCTGTGATCCGTGTATCGCGGATATCGATCTGCTGATCGCGCTCACGAAGTTGCACTGCGAGAAGACTGATCTGCTCGTCTCGCTTCTGGAGCTGAGCATCTCGAATACCAATCTGGTCATCGCGACTGGCTAGTTGTGCCTCACGGCTCCGAATCTGCAAGTTAGCGGATTTCAACTGGGCCTCAAGGTCCCTAATACGAGCGGTGAGGTCCTGGATCTGGCCAGGGCTCTTCTGATGTTCAGCCTCGGCGTCTCCCAGCGGTTGCTGGGCGCGCCGCCAGCGTTCCTCATTGGCTTGAATTTCCTGCTGCAGCTTCACATTGCGCTGTTGAATGCGCTGAGCATTCTCGTTTTCTGTCAGCAGTAGATTCGCAAGCGATAGGGCTTCTTTCGAATAGTCCCCTAACTCATCTGTCTCGGAACTGGCAAAAGCGTTCATTGCGGTGTCAAAGCTGTATCCCAACTGCTCGAACCCAAGCCGTCCCAAAGATTGCAAATAATCGAGCAATAGCTTTCGGTGCTCCGGAATGAGTAATTGTTTGTGCCAAGCGTCGATATGCTGCGAATCAGGGCGATTTTTCTCGTAGACTGTCTCCGGATCCCCGTACATCCAGCGCTCGCCTTTATGGCGACCGTAATCAATACAGTCGGGCTGATTGGGTAACTCCAGGAAGTCGAAAAGAGCTTCAGTTTCGCCCTCTGGGTTCAGCAGCAGCTCTTCGTACCTGATTACATGGGTGTTGGCATAGGCAGTGAAGTCCCGCTGCAGGAACTCGACCCCGGTATACAAGTCTCCCTGGTAGTTCTTCAGCTTCTCGTAATTACCCTTTACCCACGTTTCCAGGATCGAGGCGAAGACTGCCAGCGGGTTCCGGTAGAGAATGATGAACTTGGCGCGTGGGAAAGTCTTCTGCAGCTCGTCGAAGATTTCGTAATAGCGCGGAGTCTTGTCGAGGAAGCGCTTCTTCCCGCTCGCATTAAGGTAGGGTGCGTAGAGCGAGAGATAGCAGTCACGGATCCGCGAGGAGTAGTAGTTTTCATCCTCGGCGGGAAGCTCCTGCAGGAAGTTCTGTACACCGGCGACCGCCAATTCGGCGTTGTAACGGGTCTGAATGCCCTCGGTCTTGAACGCATAAAGAGGGTGGAGCATCAACCAGGGCTCGGAACGGGTATAGATGTCGTTATGCCCGCCCAGGATCTTCTGCAGCAGTGTGGAGCCGCTGCGCGGCAGCGATATCATGAAGATCAGTTGATCGTCTTGCATGGGCTTGATCACAAGGCTTCTACCTCAAGGGCTTGTCCCAGGTCGACCGTGCCACGCACGATGCTCTTCTCGTCGGCGATCACCTTGATGACCGCCGCATCGACAACCCGGGCTATGAATACAGGTTCGCCATCGATCACCTCGGCCGCCCCAGCGTTGCTGAAGTAATGGCCTGTCAGCAGGTTGCAGGTGAAGCGCCACGAGGCCTCGAGCGACGAATTTCGAGGTACCTGCTCAATCAGTCTGAGCGGGTCGTAGTGGAGCGAGGCAGCGGTTATCGCCACTCCATGCATGTCCTTGAACTGCATGCCTAGTGACAGCTGCCTGGCAGCTTCCTTGAAAGCCACTTTGTAGGTGTAGAGATACTCTTCCCCGCTGACCAGCACATTCACCCGTTGCCCCGACAGCGTCGTGAAGTGCGGGTCGATGATCTCTGCACGGTCGGTGGGGTAGGTCAGCGCGGACTTGGACACGAGCTCGGGAAGGTAATAGGGCTTCAACCGAGCTTTATCCGGCTCTGCCTCAACCGGTGCATCCGCGTCGTCTTCCTGGCCATTCGGAGCCGGAAGCAGTGCCGGGCCCTGTTGTTGGAACGCCGCGATTTCCTGGAGCACCGCTGGGTGGTCGCTTTCCTTGGCGTACACCAGTTTTTCGTAGAAGCGTGTCACATCCTTTGGTTCGGCGTCGAGGATGATGTTGCCGCCATGCAGTAGCACGGCGCGGGTGCAGAGCTTGTTCACCGAGTTAGCGTCGTGAGATACGAACAGCACCGTTTTCCCGGCCTTAAAGAACTCCTCCATTTTTGCAAAGCACTTGCGCTTAAAGGCCGCATCGCCGACGGCCAAAACCTCATCGAGAATTAGAATATCCGGCTCAACATGTACGGCAACGGCAAAGCCCAGTCGCGACTTCATGCCGCTGGAGTAGGTTTTCACGGGCTGGTCGATAAACTGGCCAAGCTCGGCAAACTCGATAATGGCCGGGGTCAGCTGCTCGATATCCTTGGTAGAAAGACCCAAGATCGTCGAGTAGAAGCGGATATTTTCCCGGCCGGTGAATTCGGGGTTGAAGCCAGCACCCAGTTCGAGCAGTGCAGTAACTTGCCCCGATACGCGGATTTCACCTTCATTCGGTTGAAGTACTTTTGATACCAGCTTGAGCAGCGTCGACTTGCCGCAGCCGTTACGGCCGACAATGCCCAGGATTTCTCCACGTCTTACTTCAAGGTTCAGGGCGCGAATGGCATAGTATTCTCGGTGATATTTTTTGCCGAGGGGATGCAACGCTTCCTTAAGCCGGTCCTTGTTCGCTTGATAGAGCTTGTAGAACTTGGATACGCCTTTAAGTGAGATAACTACAGGCAGCATCAGACCACCTCGGCAAAGTGCGGTTTAAGGCGGCGATATACGGCGGTGCCTGCGGCTAGTAAGACCAACGTAGTTCCCCAGAAAATCAGGCTTTCCTGCGGCCGCTCCCAGAAGTAGTGGTTGCCCGACAGACTGTCACGATAGCCGGTTACCAAATAACTTACCGGGTTGATGCTGACAAGCCACTGATAGGGTTGCGGTACTTGATTGGTGCTCCAGAAGATGGGAGTGAGCCAGAGCCCAAACTGAGTAACGAGGCCAACGAAGTTACGGATGTCGGGGATGAAAAGGCTGGCTGACGAGGTAATCCAGCCAACTCCTATCAGTAAGCATGCCATGCAAAAGTAGTAGTACAGCAATTGCAGGGTGTGTAGGCCGAGTTGTAAGTCATTCAGAGCCGCTGCCAGTATCAAGAGCGCCAGCAGGAGCGCGTGCGGTAGTAAGGAGCTGAGCAGCTTTACGAACGGCAGTATGCTTAGCCTGAAGTCGACCTTTTTTACCAGGAAGCTGTAGGCCCTAATGACGCTACTGATGCTGCTGAGATTCCCTGCGAAATACAGCCAGCAAACCATTCCGCTGAGCAGGTAGAGGCCGAACGGCAGCCCGTCCTGCGTTGCACCCTGGCGAAAACCCAGGGTGAATACAGCGTACAACACGCCGATGTACAGCAGCGGCTGCAGATAGTTCCAGATGAAACCGAGATACGAGCCTTGGTTGGCCTGTTGGTAATCGCGTTTAGCCAGCTCAAGGATAACTCCCTTGAGCCGGGTAAGGTCACGCAAGAATGCTAACAGCATCGGATTGCCTCAAAGGCGGATTGCTTCATGGCCCAGGTGCTCGACATACCATCCGTAAGCCGACTGCAGCCCTTCCTTCAGGCCAATTTGAGATTGCCAGCCGAGAGCTGCTAGGCGGTCGACATTCATCAATTTTCGCGGCGTGCCATCTGGCTTGCTGCTATCGAAGGTGATTTTCCCTTTATAGCCCACGACTTCGGCAAGCAGCTCGGCGAGCTCGCGGATGGTCACATCGGTGCCGGTGCCTACATTGATATGGGACAGCATGGGCTGCGTGTTTGCCCGATAGGTCTCGACATCAATATCCATGACATGAAGGCAGGCGGCGGCCATGTCGTCGACGTGCAGGAATTCGCGCATGGGCGTACCTGTGCCCCAGATCACCACTTCGTCGGCCTCGTTTTGCTTGGCTTCGTGGAAGCGGCGGATCAACGCCGGAATGACATGGCTGTTCTCCGGATGATAGTTGTCATATGGGCCGTAGAGGTTGGTCGGCATCACCGAGCGATAGTTGGTGCCATGCTGTCGGTTATACGACTCGCACAGCTTGATACCGGCAATCTTTGCCACCGCATAGGGCTCGTTGGTGCTCTCCAACATGCCGGTCAGTAAGGCATTTTCCTGCATGGGCTGGCTGGCTAGCTTCGGGTAGATGCAGGAGCTGCCGAGGAATAGCAGGTTCTTGATCCCGGCCGTGAACGCCTGGTGAATGACGTTGCATTCAATCATCAGGTTTTCGTAGATGAAATCGGCCGGATATTCGTTGTTGGCGTGTATCCCGCCGACCTTGGCGGCGGCCAGCACGACGTAGTCGACCGGGTTGTCCTGGAAGAATGCCTGGACTGCCTCTTGCGAGGTCAGGTCCAGTTCGGCGTGGGTTCGCGTGATGATGTGCTGGTAACCCTCGGCTTGGAGCTTGCGTACGATGGCGGAGCCGACCATGCCGCGATGACCGGCCACGTAGATGCGGGTGTTCAGGGGGAGCTTGTGCATATTGGGTTCCCCTCTTACTCGTGGTAGGACATGATCTTGTAGCCGCTCTTCTCGACCAGTGCATCACGCTGCGCCAGCTTTAGATCTTCGCTGATCATTTCGGCCACCAGCTCCTCAAAGCTGATCTTCGGCTCCCAGCCGAGATCACGCTTGGCCTTGGAGGGGTCGCCAAGCAGGGTTTCAACTTCGGTCGGGCGGTAGTAGCGCGGGTCAACGCGAACGATGATGTCACCGACCTTCATGCCGGTAACGGCCTCGTTGGTCACGTCGACGACCACGCAAACTTCTTCCTCGGCCTCGCCGCGCCATTCGATGCTGACCCCCAGCTCCTTGGCCGATATTTCAATGAACTGACGAACCGAGTACTGGCGGCCAGTGGCGATGACATAGTCATCGGGTTTGTCCTGCTGCAGCATGAGCCATTGCATTTCCACGTAATCGCGGGCATGCCCCCAGTCGCGTAAGGCGTTCATGTTGCCCATGTATAGACACTCCTGCAGGCCTACAGCGATGCGGGTAAGGCCGCGGGTAATCTTGCGGGTAACGAAGGTTTCGCCACGCAGCGGGGACTCATGATTGAACAGGATGCCATTGCAGCCATAGATGCCATAGGCCTCGCGGTAGTTGACGGTCATCCAGAAGGCGAACTGCTTGGCCACCGCGTAGGGCGAGCGTGGGTAAAAGGGGGTAGTTTCCTTCTGCGGGATTTCCTGCACCAGACCATAGAGCTCCGAGGTCGAGGCCTGATAGAAGCGGGTCTTCTTTTCCAGGCCGAGGATGCGGATGGCTTCGAGAATGCGTAGAGCGCCCATTGCGTCGACGTCTGCGGTGTACTCAGGCGATTCGAAGGAAACCGCGACATGGCTCTGGGCTCCGAGATTGTAAATCTCGTCCGGTTGGCATTGCTGAATGATGCGCACCAGATTGCTCGTGTCGGTGAGGTCGCCATAATGCAGAATCAAGTCGCGGTTTTTAGTATGCGGATCTTGATAAAGGTCATCGATGCGGTCGGTATTGAAGGAGGAAGCACGACGTTTAATGCCATGGACTTCGTAGCCCTTTTCCAACAGAAAGCGAGCGAGGTAGGCGCCGTCTTGTCCGGTCACGCCAGTAATGAGTGCAACTTTACGGGTCATGCTGTCTTTCCTTATTTGGCCTATGCTTGGCCGATCAATAAATGAAGATGTAGCGATTAGCTCAGTGTGCTCAGTATGTAACTTGCTGCCCTATTCGTTCATCAAGCAATTGTATATAGAGGTCGTTATAAGCCTCTGCCATATGCTTGGCCGTGAAATGCTCCCAATACCTCTTTTCCGCTTCATATCCCATCTCCTTAGCTTGCTCTGGATTTCGCCAAAGTTGGTCCATGGCCCTTCTGAAAGCGGGCGGATCGCTAGGAGGTACGACTAGTCCTGTTTTTTTGTGAATATTGATGTAACTAGTGCCGGTGCCTATTTCGCTGGAGATCATCGGTTT
The DNA here is from genome assembly GCF_048263735.1 of Pseudidiomarina aestuarii. Taxonomy (GTDB): domain Bacteria; phylum Pseudomonadota; class Gammaproteobacteria; order Enterobacterales; family Alteromonadaceae; genus Pseudidiomarina; species Pseudidiomarina aestuarii_B. The sequence continues at coordinate 18,975 of NZ_JBLXDX010000011.1, forward strand.
TCCGTACATGGCTCCTTCCAGCAGGGAAATACCAAATGCCTCTGATCGCAGATTGGACGGGAAGGTGACGGCAAAGCAGAGATTCAGTAGGGCAACCTTGTCTTCGTCCGAAACCGCACCTACAAAAAAAACATTGTCTAGACCGTCGCGCTCCGCCTGCGCTTTAAGCTCTTGCTCCACCGGGCCGGCACCTACGATTACCAGTTTATACGGCGCACTCTTCATGGCCTCCAGCAATATGTGAAGGCCTTTGTAGTAGCGCAGCACGCCAACGAATAGGAAGAAACGCTCGCCAAAACGCTGCCGCCATTTTTCTCGGGTGGCATGTGAGGGTATCGGATAGGGTATCTTGTCCAAACCGATAGGGATTACCCGGGTCTTGTCGCGGTGCTGACGCAGTACAGGGCTGCTTTGCAAGTAGTTGGGCGAGGTCGCAACTATGGCATCGACGCTGCGGAGGAAGCGGTGCATTACAGGGCGATAAAATCGCAACAACGTAGCCTGGCGCACAATATCGGAGTGATAGGTGACTAGGCTAGGTTTGTTTAGGCGGCTCGCCAAGTGCACGAGATCCATAAAGGGCCACGGGAAGTGATAATGAATGATGTCGGCTTCTCGAGCCAAATTACGGAACATGCGCAAGGCTGCCAGCGAAAAGCCGGTGGACGCGATTTGAAGATCCAGCTTGGCCTTGTAAGCCATGTGACTCCCAAGGTCGACCGGCTGTTGTTCAGCGCGAGAGCTAAGCGATAGCACCTTAGTGCTAACGCCAAGGTCAGCAACACCGGTGGCGATCTGAAAAATGACCTGCTCGACGCCTCCGATTGAGTCAGGGTAATAGGTCTTGTAAAAGTGCAAAACTTTCATTTCGGCAGTATCTTGCTCGTCATATCGCCGGACACGGTACGCATTCGACCGGTATTAGACTGCAGGGTAAGCGGGTTGTTTAAGCACGGCCGTATCTGTCGTCGAATCGAACTATGTCATCCTCTCCGAGATAATCGCCGCTTTGAACTTCAATAAGCACTAGATCGATAACGCCTGGGTTGGCGAGACGGTGTTTATGCCCTGCGGGAATAAAGGTTGATTCGTTGCTGTTGAGCGTCAATTCACTGTCTCCATTGATGATCAGCGCGACGCCGCTGACTACTATCCAGTGCTCACTGCGATGATGATGCATCTGCAGGGAGAGAGACGCGCCTGGCTTTACAACGATTCGCTTGATTTTAAAGCGCTCACCTTCTTCCAGCGTAGTGTAGGTACCCCAAGGCCGATGTACGGTTCGATGCGTGAGATAGGCTTCGTGCCCGCTTTGCTTAAGGCGGTTCGCGATGTGCTTGACATCTTGGGCGTGCTCTTTATGAGCGATTAGCAGGGCATCCGCTGTGTCGATCACAATTAGATCCTGCACGCCAACGAGCGCTGTCAGACGATCAGGGCTATGGACGATATTGTTGATCGCTTCATGATAGATAGCTTCACCTGATAGACGGTTGCCCTGCGGATCGGCATCGATAAGCTCGCCCATAGCCGACCAAGAGCCAATATCACTCCAACCGATCTCACATGGAACGGTGGCTACTCGCTCCGAGCGTTCCATTAGGGCATAGTCAATAGAAATAGCCGGGACCTTACTGAATCTGTCGGCGTCTAGGCGAAGTCGTCGTTCGTTGTCCTGGAACTCAGAAGCTGCAAGGGTGGCCTGTACAGCATCCAGTACTTCTGGAGCGTAGCACCTCATCTCGCTGATCAGCGTGTCTACCTGGAAGCAGAACATGCCAGAGTTCCAGTAGAAATTTCCGGCTTCGCAATAGGTGCGCGCGGTGACTAGGTCCGGCTTTTCCACAAAACGTTTAACCCGCATGCCATGTTCGAGATTGTTACTGGTATCGGCTTCGATATACCCAAATCCCGTTTCTGGATGGGTGGGCCGTATGCCGAAGGTAACCAGAAGGCCACTCTCTGCTAGCTGTTGAGCTTGATAAGCCGCTTGGGCGAAAGCCTCTTCATCTTGGATCAGATGGTCGGCAGGCATCACCAGCATAGTGGTGGCGGGCCCGTAGCGTCGCAGCATGTATAGCGCTGCGCTGACAATGGCAGCGGCTGTATTACGACCAGTGGGCTCAAGAATATAGTTCAGCCCGCAAGTTTCTGGTGGCTGAGCTTCCTTATAAATATCTTCGGTGATGAATAGAAGCTCTTCATTCGTAACAGTCAGGACATTTTTGCCACCCGAGATTCGCGTGGCTCTAAGCAATGTCTTTTCAAGCAAGCACTGGCCATCAGGTAAAGGCAGGAACGGCTTGGGATGCTTCTCGCGCGATTCTGGCCACAAGCGGCTGCCAGCACCGCCGCATATGATTATCGGATACAAAACGTCTCTCATCCTTAAGTTAAAATTACTTTGAGCGTTAATGCTGATCTTCGAGGCCGATTTAAATTTGTAAGGTGACGTTTTCGCTGCCTTTGTGCTTCGAAAGCCTTGGCAAGAACTGTGAGCCAGTAATCATAACTCGGATAGGCCTGACGGACGAGCCCCGCGAAGCATCCCGCTCCTCTTTCTGGCGGGGGGGCAAGGCTCAATTCCATTAGCACCGGCATTTTCGAGGAGGCTCACACCGAGCTGTAGGAATGTTCGTGTCCAAGCGTAAAAACATCCCCGAATTCAGGCGGGAACCCATCGAAATGGTTCGTCTTTTAGGGTCTAGCTGCCTACAGGTGACCCTGGAGAATGGGTTGTTGTTCCCCACCGTTCACACGCTGGGTTGGAGAGGCGCAGCCAGGCACAGATAAAGCCCTCCTGAGATAGGAAACCAGCGGGATGAGGCTTGCCCGTTTCAAGCGCGTGCTGGCCCGAGTTATCAAGAACGTGATTTTTAAGAGACGCAGCAGCGTACTATGCCAAGGAGTCATCGAGCGGTACACGGTGGTTCAGCGCTACCGCAACGAGTACTTGGTACGACTGATCTGCCATTGCCTGAAGTTTCTGCCATCGGCTATCACGCCTGACAGGATCGCGAGCCAAGCCCAGATGCTCAGAGAATACCCGTCTGGTGAGAGGCATACGGGAGAGTGAGAAAGGAGACGTGTGATCGGAGCGCCATGGATGCACGAAGTACTGTTCGAAAACGGTCTGCCTGAACCGCGTTGCTTGTCCGCTGGCGGGTGAGCGAATTTGAGGCTGGTCAACGTCAGAAGAGGCGGCTTGAGAGAGTCGCCAGCGGCCATCCAGCAGGCGTGAGGCCCTACTGGAGCGCAATTTCACCGCGCAGGAAGCGGAGCGCAAGTGGATCACGGGGATCACGAATTAGCCACGCTGAAAGGCAAGCTCTTCATATGCGTGATGCGTGATCGGCTGCCAATGCCTCACCGCCAGGATTGGCGGATGGTGGTTCCAGCCGTGAGGCGCTGCGATCTGGCAGTGCCACGATGACTGGTCGGTGATATGCATTCGAATCGCGGCAGCCAATTTCCAGGGGAAACTACCAGCGCTTTCTGAATGGCAACACGCAGGCCTGTAGCATGAGTGCCGTCGGCATTGCAGCGACAACGCAGCTTGCAGGTTTCTTCGGTCGGCTCAAGCGGGAGCGCGTTGTCCATTAGTAGCATCGAACTCATGATGAGGCATGGGCGGATTTGTTCGAATACAGCGAGCTGTTTCATAACCCACGGATGCGTCGTAGAGTCACTTGGCAAGATCTAAAGTTGCTGCCCCTTTTTGAATCGTCCGTGGTAATGGGGTAGAACCCTCTTTAGCTTAATCTAGGAGAAATGAATGCGGGTTTTGGTCACCGGGGCGAATGGTTTCGTTGGCCGGGCTTTGGTGCTTCGCTTAGCGAAGCAGCGCCACTGGACCGCACTTGCGGCCGTCCGAGCATTGCCCCCCACTGAGTCCGATTGGTACAGCGGCGACTCCATCGAGGCGGACATTGAGCACATCAGTCTTGGCGATCTAACAAGAGCATCGTTAGAACCTGTGCTTTTCAGTGGTGTTGATGTGGTCGTCCACTGCGCCGCACGTGTCCACGTGATGCATGAGTCGGAAGTGGACCCGCTCTCCGCGTTCCGGGACGTGAATGTTGTTGGCACGCTTAAGTTGGCAGAGCAGGCTGCATCTGTAGGTTTGAAGCGATTCGTCTTTATCAGCACCATCAAGGTCAATGGTGAGGCGACGGTGTTGGGCGAGCCTTTCCGAGCGGATGATTTGCCTGCGCCGGAGGATGCATACGGGCTTTCCAAGCTGGAGGCTGAGCAAGGGTTGAGTCAGCTGGCCGCCAGAACCGGCATGGAGGTCGTCATTATTCGCCCCCCGCTTGTGTATGGGCGAGGCGTCAAAGGAAATTTTGGGAGCATGATCAAGTTGGTCGAGAAAGAGATTCCGCTTCCATTCGGTTCCATCCACAATAAGCGCTCGCTGGTAGGCATCGACAATCTGGTCGATCTAATTGTTCGCTGCATTGATCATCCCGCTGCCGCTAATCAGGTATTCCTCGCCGGCGATGGGCAGGATCTGTCGACCCCCGAGCTGGTCCGTAGCCTGGCCATGGCGATGGGCAAGCGCGCACGGCTGATTCCCCTTCCAACCAGGGTTCTCAGCTTCGGTGCTACGCTACTGGGCAAACGTGCTTTGGCCCATCGACTGCTGGGCTCGCTCCAAGTGGATATCACAAAGACGCGCGAGCTGCTCGAATGGCAGCCTCGGCACTCCGTTGAGGAAGGCCTCCGTCGCTGTTTCGTGACCTCAAGCCAGGGAGGCCGCGTGTGATTCGGTTGTTCGATATAGTGTTTTCCCTTCTAGGGCTGGTTGCTGGTGCGCCGGTGCTTATAGTGCTGGCGATTATCGGTATGTTTGATACGGGGTCACCAATATTTCGCCAGGTGCGTGTCGGGCGGCACCAGCAACCTTTTACCTTGGTTAAATTTCGGACCATGGCGCAAGGCACCGCGTCCGTACCCACTCATCTTGCCAGCAGTTCCTCGGTCACTCGATTTGGTAGTTTCTTGCGCAGGACCAAGCTGGATGAATTGCCTCAGCTGTGGAACGTGCTCAAGGGCGAAATGAGCTTGGTAGGGCCTCGACCGGGTTTGTTCAATCAGCAGGAGCTCACTAAGGAGCGCGCCAAGCGCGGAGTGTATACGGTTCGACCCGGCATCACCGGGCTCGCGCAAGTGCGAGGGGTAGACATGTCGACCCCAGCATTGCTTGCTGAAATGGATCAAAAGATGATCTCGAGCCTTACGCTGGCGACTTACGTGAAATATGTCGTCCAGACTCTAAGTGGTGGGGGCACTGGAGATCGAATTGTCGACTAACCTTGCTAGCTTGATTCATGTCTGGTTCTGTGTCGCCCATTCGCCGAAGAACATTACTTTTATGCTTAGGTTGGCTGAAAAACTGAGAACCCATCTGGTTCGTTTACCGCGGCGGCAGAAGCGCCTGATTCAGGTTGCTGTGGACGTTTTGCTGGTCTGGTTGGCCCTATGGCTGGCGTTCTATGTCCGCCTTGGTAATGCCGCGTTTGCAGAACCATTTGGCGGCCACGCTTGGTTATTCGCTATAGCCCCGGTCGTTTCGATTCCATTTTTTGTACGCTTGGGCATGTATCGTGCCGTCATGCGCTATTTCGGTAATGACGCGCTGATGACCATCGTTAAAGCTGTCTCACTTTCAGCTCTGTCGTTATCGCTTGCCATTTATTGGTATACCGATACGCCAAAACTAATCCCGCGGTCCATGGTATTTAACTACTGGTGGGTGAGTCTCGTGCTCATCGGTGGGCTGCGGCTCGTAATGCGCCATTACTTTATGGGTAATTGGTTTACACCCACGTCGTTGAGCAAATTCAAAACTCGAGATGCCGGGCTGACGAAAGTTGCCATCTACGGTGCCGGAGCGGCAGGAAATCAATTGGTGGCGGCCCTTAGGCTAGGGCGGGTGATGCGCCCGGTCGCTTTTATCGACGACGATCCCAATTTGTACAATCGGTCTATTGCTGGACTTCTCGTGTATTCCGCCAAACACATCGGCCAGATGGTAGAAGACACAGGAGCGATTGAGATTCTTTTGGCTATTCCCTCTGCCACTCGCGCTCGCCGTCGAGAAATACTTGAGATGCTTGAGTACCATCCGCTCCATGTAAGGAGCGTCCCGGGATTCATGGACCTGGCAAGTGGCAAGGTCCAGGTCGATGACATCCAGGAAGTGGACATTGCGGACCTGCTTGGGCGGGATACTGTGCCCCCCGTCAAAGACCTGCTGGAGAAGTGCATCAGAAACCAGGTAGTGATGGTAACCGGGGCCGGTGGGTCCATTGGCTCAGAGCTGTGCAGGCAGATAGTTGCTATTCAGCCGGCGGTTTTGTTGTTGTTCGAACATACTGAGTACAACCTCTACAGCATTCATCTCGAGTTGGAGCGGCGTATCGGCCGCGAAGCACTTCCCACGCGGCTTGTCCCAATTCTCGGCTCTATCCGTAACACAGACCGGCTTCTGGATGTGATGCGTACCTGGGGTGTGCAAACTGTTTATCACGCAGCTGCCTATAAACATGTACCAATGGTTGAGCACAATGTGGCCGAAGGCGTCATGAACAATGTACTCGGTACGGCTAATACAGCGCAGGCGGCTATGCAGGCCGGCGTTTCCAATTTTGTGCTTATTTCCACCGATAAAGCGGTCCGTCCAACAAATGTCATGGGCAGCACCAAGCGTGTAGCAGAAATGGTATTGCAAGCGTTGAGCCGTGAGCCGGCACCTGTACTGTTCGGAAGTAAAGACGGGGTCCATCACGTCAACAAAACCCGTTTTAGCATGGTGCGATTCGGCAATGTGCTAGGTTCTTCGGGCTCTGTGATTCCACGCTTTTATCAGCAGATCCGCGCGGGCGGGCCGGTGACGGTTACACATCCAAAGATTACCCGTTACTTCATGACCATCCCCGAAGCAGCCCAGCTGGTTATTCAGGCGGGTTCGATGGGGCAGGGTGGCGATGTGTTTGTGCTGGACATGGGGCAGCCGGTTAAGATCGCTGAGCTGGCCGAGAAACTCATTCATCTGTCTGGCCTGAGCGTGCGCTCGGAAAAGTGCCCGCACGGGGATATCGCTATCGAATACACCGGTCTGCGTCCCGGCGAGAAGCTGTACGAGGAGCTATTGATCGGCGACAACGTGAGCCCCACCGAGCATCCGATGATCATGCGCGCCGATGAGGAATATCTCGACTGGGATGTACTCAAGGACCGGTTGGCAAAACTGCTCAAGGCGGTGGAAACCGATGATTACCCCCAGGTGCGGCAACTGCTTCGCGAGGTGGTGAGCGGGTATGTACCGGAGGGAGAAATCGTCGACTGGATCTACCAGCAGCGGAGGGTGGAGCCGGAGTAGTAAGTAGAGTTACGTCAGGGGCGGCCTGGTCTGGCAGCTTCTGAACTGCTCAGCTGTTGGGCAGGCGCGATTTTAAATCTGATCTGCAACAGCCTCTCCGTGAGAGTACCTCCCTTCCCAAGGGGGCTTCAGCCCCCACCATTAGCGGCCTTGATTGCCTCTCAGTTGGGCAAATACTCGCCGCCATTCAGCCGGCTGGTGCTTGATATCAGTGCCGTGCACCCTCATCCGGCATGCTCAGCAGCTGCTTTTCACGGTTCCAGTCGAACGGTTCGTCGTTCTGCTCGGCTTCGTAGCGGCGCTCTTCGAGTTGCTGGAAGACGGCAATCT
>NZ_JBLXDX010000012.1:0-19152 GCF_048263735.1 Pseudidiomarina aestuarii
CACGGGCCTCGCCGTCGAACTCTGTGTCGACGCCGGCCATGATGCGCAGCAGGGTGGATTTACCGGCGCCGTTCAGGCCGAGCACGCCAATCTTGGCGCCGGGGAAGAACGACAGGGAGATGTTCTTGAGGATCTCACGCTTCGGCGGAACGACCTTGCTCAGCCGGTGCATGGTGTAGACGTAAGAGCCTGTTTTGCCTGCTTTGTCACTTTTGGACATGGTTTGATTCGCCTTTAATCCCGTTTTTTCAGTGCTTTATGGTAGCGGCAAGCGCTTAAATTTTGGAAAGCAAAACGTTAGATTTTGCGTTGACCTTAACTTGTTCCTGACTATACTTAGAAAAGTTATTTTTTATGAGGGAACAATATGGGTCTCCAGGTCATAGAGCAGGTGGTGAATGGTGCTCGTAGAAAGCTGCTGGTGCAAGACTACGTCCCGGTTTACTACCCCAACCTCTACATGACCATGGAGCACTCGGGCAGAGCACTGGAAACAACAAAGAAGTACCTTGAGCATTTAGTTGTGCTTGAGCAGTTTCTAGCTTTTTCCTCTATTGATCTGATTTCTCGCATCGAGCAGCGCCCTGCCAGCCAATACCTGACAGACACTGAACTTTCTAGGTTTGTGTCGGACGCGGGGTTCAGCAAGGAAACCCTGGCCATGAAGTACGCGGGGATGCGTTTGCATCCGACTGCCTACAAATCCGTTGGCAAAGTCCATGCGCGGCAGCGAATCGAGGCGGTACGCGATTATCTTGCCTTCCTCTATGACAAGTTGGGTGATCACTCAACACGATATGAGGCGGTTGACGATCTGAAGAAGCGCCTCAACCGCAAGATCAGCGCAGCCAGCCCTTCGTGGAAAAAAACGCGAACGGACGAAATGAAGGGGCTTACCAGCCTGGAGCGAACTCGCTTGCTGGAAATAATGCATCCGGATAGCACAGAGAACCCCTTTTCAGATGAAGCCATCAAGCTGCGTAACTACATCATTTTGCTGTTGGGTCTCGACATGGGGCTGCGACGCTCCGAGATGCTGCTGATCAAGACCAGCGATATTCACTGGCACAGTCGTCAACTGGCGGTGGTCAACCTGGAGGATGAGAGCCTCGATCCACGAACCATGGCCCCGCAATTCAAAACCCACGAGCGCATGCTGGTGATGACTGACGACCTGTATGACGCAATCACTGAGTACGAATCGAAATATCGCCACAGAAAGCCCCGTAGCGGCGCATCGCAAGCGAGAAGCCATCCGTTTTTGCTGGTGGCTCACAAGCGCAATGAGGGCGGACCTCTGACCATCAAAGCGGTGGATGGCGTTCTGCCCAGGGTTCGAGAAATAGCGCCGGAACTGGCTCATGTGCACCCGCATATTCTCAGGCATGACGCGGTCTACACCATGCTGGAAAGCATGCGTGAGGAGCTGGCAGCGCTCACGCCGGAGGATCGCACCACGCAAGTTCAAAAGACCCTCACATGGATGTTCGGCTGGAGTCCCGAATCGAACATGCCGGGCCTCTACGGCGCGAAGTTCTGGAAGGAAGAGGCAGACAAAGCGATACAGAAACGGGCAGAGCGATTTAAGGCCAATCGTCAGAAGGCCGGCACGACACCAGGAGTTTCAGCGTGAACATCGCCATCGAAGCACTTCGGGCCCCCACGAAGGAAAGCCACGATGCATGGCTGAGCACGCCTCGACTGGCGAAATGTGGGGAGGTGTTCACACCCGCCGAACCGATGTGGAAACCGGATAAATCGGCCAGTCTCTCAGTCAACTGGCAAGCGGCCATTGCCTGCGTCTCACCGGACTGGCAGCCCTGGTTGCACGCCGCTCTAGCCTACCGCATCGCCGATCAGGCAGCGGGCTCGGTTGCTCAGTTCGCCAGCGTGTTGTCGCGGGCTGCTCAGGCCAGGCTTGACCCGCTCAACGAGGATCACCTGATCGCTCTGCGGGAGCGCTTTACCAGGTCCGGGTTCAGCGTGCTAGCCGCTTTCATGGCCTTTTGGCGCGACTGCGAATCCCTCGAACAACGTCCGCCGCGAACCCTGATCGAGGCCTACCAGGCACTGCCCAGGAAAAAGCGTTCCAGCAAGGATGTGGTTCTCAGCCTGGACCCCGAAGAAGGCCCGTTCACCCAGTTGGAGCAGGACGGGCTGCACCAATGGATACATGAGCAGTTCTGTCACGGTCAGCTAGATCCCGAGCAGTACCTGTATCTGCGCCTGTTGATGATTTACGGGCAGCGTGGCGCTCAGGTACGCATGATGGTTTTTAGTGATTTCACGAAGACCGATCAGGGCTGCAAGGTCAGGTTTCATTGGGCAAAACAAAAAGACGGCGAGGCGGGATGGCGAACAAAGTCCGAAGCCTTCAGCCTGGATGAGGATCTCTACAACACCGTGCAAGCCTACAAGGCCACGGTTCTGGCGCAACTTTGGCAAACCTATCCAGACGGTGCCGACTGGAATGCAGCCATTGAGAATGTGCCGCTCTTTCGTCGGAAGCTGGATGATGAGAGAGAATTTTCGGAGCGGTTTAATCCCCCTGTTTTGCTCGATTCCCCTCTGCAAAAAGCCCTCGAAGAGTCGCCGCAGCTGGATTTTCATGTGGGAGCAGCCACGGTTGGGGGATGGCTTGAGCGCATCGAGCGGATGGAGGGCTTTCCGATTTCGCCTCGCACCCATCAGCCGCTTAAGGTGACGAGGGGGCACCGGTTCAGGCACACCCTCGGCACGGACCTGTCCAATGCCGGGCTGGATGAGTGGACGATGGCCCGCGCATTGATGCACAGCGACACTCGGACAGTGCGAAAGTACCGCCAAGTGTCGGCTGAGCTGCTGGCGTTGATCGACGCGAAGATGAGCGACCATCTGGCTTTGGTTGTGAATGCGTTCACCGGGATCATCGTCACGGATCGCACCTCAGCGAAGAACGGGGATCGCGCAGATCGACAAATCGAGGATGTGGCAGTGTGCGGTGCCACTGCCGCCTGCCATCTCGATGCGCCCTTTACCTGTTACGCATGCGGAAAATTCCAACCCCTGCTGAACGCCAATCACCGTGCGGTCCTTGAGCGATTGGAACGTCGGCGGGCGCAAACCATTGCCACGGATAAAACGACCGGCGTGCTCTGGGATCGGGCCATTCTGGCGTGCCGCAAGGTGATTCTGGATTGTGAGGCCATGCGCCAATCAGGGAGGAACGGCGAATGACCGAAGCCTTTGATTCTGAACCGACGAACAACATTGTCGATTTTAAGCCCAGAACCCACCTGGCTGCGGAAGCTCAGCCCGCGGCGTTTATCCAATGGGCAAAACAGACCCTGCCCAAAGGCATTCCCAATCACGTGCACGCAAGTATTCGCTGGGAGGACGGCAGTTGGCACGCGCATGGCGTCCCAAGCTGTAGCTTCGCGGCGCTGGGATCGACCAAGGCAGCCCCAAAGGCGATGCAGGCACCATTCACGGAGTTTGCCAAGGCCATCATGGTGTACCGGCGGGTGTATTTGCAGAAAAAAACGATAGATGGCTGGCTGAAAGCCCTGAAGGCGCTGGAAGCCGCCCTGTTCGAGTTGACCGGCACGCGGGATGTGACGCGGGTGTCCGCCGCTGTCTGTAATAGAGCGTGCGAGCACCTGAGTCGTCACTGGGCAAAAGGCGACAACGCATATCATTACGGGCTGGAACTTGAGGCCCTCATCACCCTGATGCGGGCCAAAAAACTGCTCAAGACCGATTTCCGGTGGACCTCTCCACTGGCGAGGAAGCCGCGTGGCACGCTCAAACAGCAAAAAGCGGATCGGGAACAGAAACTGCCCAGCCCCGAAGCGATCAAAGCGCTCGGGGAGATGTTCAATAACGCATTGATCCGCCCGCTCGATATCGTTGTGACATCCACCTGTGCGCTGTTGCTGAGCGCCCCGAGTCGCGTGGGTGAATTGGCGGATGTTGAATTGGATTGCCTAGTGTTCAAGGAGGATGCCCAGGGCAATCGGCGCCTGTTCCTCCGCTGGTATGCGGAAAAGATAATCAAGGTCACGCTGAAGCCCGTCGTTAAACCGGAGATGGAGCCGGTCGTCAAGCGGGTCATCACCTTACTGCAACCGATCACCGATGAGGCGCGGGCTTACGCCACCTGGTTGGAAGAACATCCCGATGAGTTTCCGCCCCATGAAGGGCGGCCACCCAAGGAGCCTGATGAGCCGCTCACCTACGCCGAAGCCTGTGCCGCGCTGAAACTCTCCGCTCCTGAGAACGCCTGGCGATCCACATTCAACTACAATTTCCTCAAACCCCTGGAAAAGCAAAAGGCGCTCAGCCCCGCCGCCCGAGCCCTCTTGGCCGAAATCCGTGGCGGGTGGGATACCAGTTCAGGGAAGCGCATAACTGTTAAGGGCCAGCGAGGAGTCCAGGGTATTGAGTTTGACGACCGGTGCGTGATCACGCTGCGCAAGCTCAATGTGCTGTTGCGGGAGAAGTATCTCCCGAAGGATTTTCCTTACACCACGCCGTACACGGAGGGCAAGGCGCGGGTGAAGTACCGTGATGCCTTGTTCACCATGCGCACCGGAGCCTTGGCTGCAGGCTCCGGTGGCACCGCTGTGACACACGGGTTTGGCGTAGAAATCGCGGCGAACCCTATACGAATGTCTGTGCAATTAGGCAGTTCGAACGACCCGGCAAGGAAAAGTCTGTTCGAGCGCCATGGCTACCCCGGCGTCAAGGTCAACACGCACGCGTTTCGGCACGAATTGAATACGCGGATGTACCAGGCCGGTCTGTCGCAACTCCTGATTGATTCCTTCTCCGGGCGCACGACGATGGGATCGGTCTACAACCATGAAACCATCGAGGAACGCACCCAAGGGGTTGCGGATTACCACCCCAAAACGAAGCACAGTACCGCTGCTCAGCGTCTGAACAAGGTCAAAACCAATCAGCCGCTGAGCCTGGTTGATGTGAGGGAGCTGAGCGAGGGTGAGCAGGACCGCATTATCCATCAAACCCATCTCGGCGTCTGTGTGCACAATTTTGCTTCCGAGCCCTGTCCGAAAATGGGCGCCTGTTTGGACTGCGGGCTGCTCGGTTGTGTCAAAGGGGATGACGTGAAACTTGGCAACCTCAGGGAAGAACGCGACGACCTTAAGCTCCGCCTCGATAAAGCCCTGGATGCGCAGTCTCGGGGTGTTTTTGGGGCGTCGGAGTCAGCTAAAAAACTGGGTGAGAAGCTCTATAAATGCGAGGCGTTCATCCAAACGCTGGAAAACCCCGAACTCGAAAATGGTGCCATTGTGTGGAACGCTGATAACGGTTGGACGCTGACCAAGAACGCCGCCGCAATGTCTGGGCTGATCGAAGTCAAAGTCATTGAAGAGAACCAGGCGCAAGAGGCGTTGCCATCTTTGGATGACGTCCTGGCTTTGCTGGATGAGATCGAGGGTTAACGATGGGGCATTTAACGCCAAAGGATCAGAAACGCATCATTAAGCTGATTGAGGAATGGTCAGAGCCGAAGCTGACCTGGCCTTTGCTCGTTGAGGCCTGCAAAGAGAGATTGGGTATCAGCCGTGCTCGCCAGTCCCTGATGAATCTACCTGCCGTGGATTTAGCGATGAAGAATTGCAAGGCGGCATTGAAGGCTCAGAAGCTGAAGCCGGGCTGGATTAGCGATATTCAGGCAGCCAACGAGCACATTGAGAAACTGACAGCGACCAATCAGAAGCTGTTAGCTGCTGTTCGAGATATGCATAGCCGGTTTTTGATCTGGCAAGCCAATGCGGATATGCACGGGCTAACGCAATCGATGCTGGAGCGGCCGGTTTCACAGCTTCGAAAAAAGACCTGATCCGGTGTTCATAAATTTACCTGGAAAGACTCAGCTACGACCTGAAATCCGAGCATTAGGACCATACTCCGCGCTACGTTCTGGAAGGGGAATGGATAGCCCCCACCACTACCAACCACTGGGCAGAACAGATGCTGCTGCACCAAGGCCGGCCGAGGAATTTGAGTGGTTCCGTGTGAGTAAGGTGGTAGGGAACGTACGCAACCATGGGCCGGAATTGATCCAGCCGATCAAGGTAGATGACGAGGCCTGACCACCATTGAATCGACCCAGATACGTAGTCAGTGCTGACTGTCCGCTTCTGGCGATCTCGGCAAGTGCCGACAGGCAGAAATCGGCCAGAAGCAGCCAACAGCGGACGTCAGGCGCCTACAGAAATAGGGGCTATTCAGTTGCTGCCTAGATTGATGAAAAGGCCATGTATGCTACAAGTTTGATGAACAATTGAGATGACCAGTTTGCAAAGGAGTGTGAGCAGTGATTGGATGGTTTATGGCTGGCAACCGCATGGCTTCGCTAGCAGGAAAATGGGCGGATGCTACGAGCCTCAATCCGGGCGATAATGGCCAAATAGCTCTGTTTGCTAGGGAGTTGATGAGGCGAACTGGTCTTCGTGCAGAGGATGCGTGGATTCGGAGCCTCATCAAGTGGATTCGCAATCACCCTGACTCGGAGTCGAGATTCGTCCTCGCCACGGCTCTGATCCGCTTTCTAGATATTTATGAGCATAGCGCTGGGCTTTCGCCAGAAACAAAGGGCGCTGCAAGACAGGCTGCGAATGATGTTCTGCGTATTAGAGAAGCCCAGCCGCAAGCTACTTATACCTTAGCTCCTCCCGCGCACCGGACCGCACCGGCCAAGACTTTTGATCCGTTGGCATTGAGCCGTCAGGTTGGCTCTGTCATCACAGATGATACGACTAAGTGGGAGGTGTTCACTGCTGCACTCGACTATATCAAAGAGGTCTATGGCCACGAATGCAGCAAAAAGGCTGACGTGGAAAATAACTTTGCCCATATTACTCAAAACGCTTCGCTGTCTGTTTTGGGTTGCTATGCCGTGGTAGGGCGTTTAGTCGTTTTTTATTTCTTTGACGAATTGCGCAAGGTAGTTCAGCAAGGAAAATTCAAAGGCTTCAACATGACTTGGACTGTAAAGCTACTAGACCAAACACGTGATTGGTCTGCAGCGAATAATGAGCAAGATTGGGTGGATGCTCGCTGCGTGGCTGTAGATCGCGCGCTGAGTGAAAACATTCAATACTTCCATCGCCATATCAGCTAAAGAGAGTAATTGACCACCCATTTGCATTCGACTTGACCAGTCGCTTGCATCGGACGTGACCAGTCCACTGGCCAAGCCTGACAGGTGTAAATCAACTCTAAACTGCCGCTCACCAAGGGCGGAAATCGGCCAAAAGCGGCCAAAAGCGGCCAACTATAATTAGCCGTATCGTAGTCTGCTCCAAATGGTTACAAACCACGCACTCTGCCAGCCAACTAGGTTTCAACTGCCGTTTTGTCGATAGGCTCTCCTGACTCATTAGTTTCAGGCAGACCTTCCTGCAACTCGCCCTCCTGCGTTTCCTTGGACGGCGGCTTGCCTAGCCACTCATTGGTTGACTGCTGTACTTCATTCAGTTGCTTATTGAGTTGTTGCAGGGTCCCATCGACCGTTTCGCGGGCTACGTCTTGCATTGCCTGCTCAGCCTTCTCGGCCAGTTTCTGCGCCGATTGCTCGGCTGCGTCGCAGCCGGCCAAGCCCACCAGTAACAGCCCCATAGCTGTCAATTGCAGCGTTTTTTTCATTACCGCCTCCAGTGTTGAAAGTTGCCAATTCGACAGTAGGCAGCCGACTAGCTACCTCCACCTGTTTTGATTTACACCTGAGGGCCAGCCGGGGCCGGCTGGCCACGGGTTTTCCAAAGGGACAGCAGCACGCCGCCCAGCAGCAGCAGCAGCAGACTCAGGGTCACACTCAGGGAGATTACCGATGGAATCTTGCCAATGAACTTTCACGAATGCCAATTTCGCGATGCTCGCGGTGAAGCACCCCTAGGTCGAAGACCAACAGGCCAATCACTATGCTGATAAAAACGAGCCACAACCAAGTGGCAGTGCCGAGAAATTCGGCCAGGAAGAACGGTTCTAGGGCAGTCATGAGCCCCTCCTCTAAGTGTCGAAGTTGTGCAAACTGCAACTCCGACATGGCAGCGGTTAGCTGTCAGAGGGGCCCGGCGTTGCGGAGGCAACTCTAGAGGTGCATTTGTGGCTTCGCAATCGAGGAAAGGTCGCAAGGTGTTTCAAGCGGATTGACTGATACTGTGAGTAGACCTTCTTTTCGTAGACGGCTTCGGGCGGCTGCTTTTGGCCGGGAGCGGCCATCTCACCGACGAGGCTAACGGCCACGAGCGGCCAAAAGCGGTCATCGAATGCCTACAAAACTAGTGGCGATTCAGTATTTCGGCACGGCTAAGGTCTTCTTAACTATTAGCACAGACCCTGCGAATTACTTAAGTCGCCTAGCAGCTCGCCACCGTGCTTATGGGAGCCGACCAATCATTCGATAGCTCCCAATCATAAGCGCTATATTATCTAACTTCGAGAGGTCTTCATTTTTGCTCTGGGTAATGGCATAAAGTTTATTGAGCATGTCCTTATCACTATCGCTTAACAAGTCCATAAGCTTACTTATGCCCTCATTAGTAGAGGGCGTACCCAAAGCGCCAACATTCCTTGTTAACTCATTTCCCGATAGCCTAGAAAACATTGTCTTGCTACCTGAATCTAAGACCTGATAATCCAAATTTAGTGCTGGAAAATCTTCAGCATTGTATCGAACAACTGGTTTGGCACTAGGGTCAGTAGCGCCATCAGAACCAGATGCTGAGAATGCATAGGCGATGTTTTCCAGAAACGAGAAGTCTGACGCATGTACAGACATCCTTGTCGGACTAAATACGGCTTCCAGAAAGCCACGATCAATCAAGGTATCGCCCATTGCCTTACTGGTTAACACCCTTTGTGCAACAGCCTCATCCTCTGCATTAAACTCAGGAATGAAGGGATCACCTTGGGGATCATACAATTTTCCCGCAGTATCCATAGGCCCACCAGCTCCGGCCATCCGGTAGGCCCCCAGGTCAAAAGCCAGGCCATCGACTTTAAGCGGATCTATTCCGTTTGCACTTGCATATTCATAAACGGTTGACAGCATTTCCCTGTCACTTTTGGTAAGAAAATTATAAACACTGCCAGAAGTGTTCCTTGTAGTCGTCGTTGTTTCTATTCTTGGCTCAACAGAGCCATCTGAATGAAATAAACGGGAAAGCATTGTGGCTCTTCCACTGATACTAACTGTGGCCGATTCCTGTTTTTTGACAAGTGTCTCATTCTGAGAAGAGGAGCCAGTAGCCGAAGACTTAACTGGCTTGGGTTCAACCGAGCCAGCTGAGCCGGCGATTGAGCTAGAAACCGTGTTTATTGACACCATTGCGTTGCTCCTTGCTCGCTAAGCTGTGCGACAAAATATCGTCCGTCCTAAAATTTCCATGGCCACCAGCCTGCGGTGGATGGCCACGAAAATAACCTACCGCCAATACTATAGACTCAGTACGAATAGTTAACCGTTACACAGTCGGACGAGTTGGAGACAGCCGTGTAGCTCCCTCCCGTAATAGTATGGCGAATCCAGAATTGGCCTCTGGCGTTGAAACCTGATGAGCCATGAGTAGCGTAGGCTCATTTTCAACGACTGCTTCTGGCCGATTGCAGCCAGCCACGACGGGCGGCTACCGGCCAGAAGCGGACATTCACAGTGACTGAGGAATGAGGGGCGGGTCACTTTTGCTCGGATAACCTAACGTTGGAATTCAGCGGCTGCCGTAGGCAGTCCGCTGGAATGACTTGTTAGGCAACAACTCCACTGCCTATGGGTTTATAGCGGATTTACTTAGGTTGGTACTCCAATGATGAATGGTGAAGGTTAATGCGCAAATTTCCCGCATCGTCTTTAACGTAACCCCACGTTTTGTCAACGGTAGTCACTTTCCCATTTTTATCTGTGAAGTGAACTTTCCCCATAGTAATTGCGCTATTGCCATCAAGAAAAATAGCAGAAGTGACAGGCTCACATTTTCTCCAGCCTTTTAGAGCAAAACCTGTGTCGGCAGGGAAGGATGGGTCACCGCCAACGAAATAAGATAGCGCACCGGCACGTGTGGGGCGAAATGTTTGAGGGTTCACCGTGAGCGTAGGCTTAAAGAGTACTGCGCCCATTTGGTAGGCGTAAGCGGAATCTATGACTTTCTCGGCCAATGCTCTCGCTGCTACTTTTCCATCCTTTTCGTATGCGGCGTTGATATCAAGAAGAGCAGCACACCATGCTTGCTGAGCTGTTAATGCTTCCTTCTCTGTTACTGCCTGATTTACAACGATGGGCTCGTTTGCGTTCGCAATATTTGAGGTAAGTGCGACTAATGCTGTTAATGCTACAAGTTTGACTTTCATAGTTGGGAGACCCCTGGGTTGAAAGAATTGGATTGTTGCGTGTTTGACTGTGCCTAACGCCGCAATCACCCGCTTGTCGGGTGCATTGCTTTGTTATGCGCTTTCTCTGCAAGTGCGTTGATCGCACATTCATCTAACCGGGCACGCCGTACCTCTTCGAATATCCGAGCGCCCGAGCGCTCGTAGAAGCTCCTTCCTCGATCATTGTCGGTAGCCACGATCCAGTCAATACGCCCGCAGCCAGTATTCTGAGCGAGGATACACAGCTCTGAGAGTAGAGCTTCGCCCACACCGCTTCCCCGGAACTGCGGATAGACAAACAGATCGTCTAGCCAGATGCCAGGCTTGGCAATGAACGTGGAATAGATACTGTAGTACGTCGCGATACCCACGGCCTCGCCTGACTTCATGGCCAAGAGCGCAAACGCCTTGGGTTGTTCGGAGAAGAAAGCTTCCTCAATGTCAGCTTCCGTAGATTGAAGCGAATTCAAACACCCATCGAATTCCGCTTTTCCTCGAACAAGGTCGAGTATCGCAGGAACGTCCGCTTTTTCTGCCTTCCTGATTTCAATAATAAGAGTACCCTCTCTATGGATGCGCATAACGCCGCCAACACGCGCAGCTTTGTAGTGAAGGCGAAGCCGCAACCGAAATGGTGTCGCTATGCTTGGATTGGTTAGTGGCAGACGCCCGTGACGTTGGCTCTTGCCCAAAGCAGGCTCCCATGAAGCGTTGGCCGCCTACATTCTCTGCGGAGTGGTTGCCTCTCTAGTTCAGGCAACCAGCAGGTGACGTCTAACCGCGTGCTGTGCATCAGTCTTTCATATTCTTCCACGCGAATACCGAGGCCAAAATAATGATACCGATGGCAGCACCAAAGTATAACGTAGCGATCGTAGCGCCAATCTCTACCGCCTGCTCAAGGAACAGAACCACCAGTAGCACAACAGCCACTTGGCTTACTGTTATCTTCAAATCATGGAAGCTCTTAATGTCCAGAGGGTTTTGGGATTCTCTGTCATCATCAGACACCGGACGGATGAACAGACGATACAGGTTAACCGCCATGATCTGAAAAGTAATAGCGATCAGCAGGAGATCCAACAGCTTCAGGAGGCGAACCGCGAGGCTCTTGCCGTCGTCAGCAGAGACAGGTATATCACGTACTACATCCAGTGCGGTATTCCAGATTATGTTAACCGAGGCACCATACAAGAGCAAAGATGACACCGCACAGATAACGACTGCCACCCACACCATAAACCGACTACTTCTGAAAACTCTCTCGATCATAATTTCTCCGGGCCGCGTCACAACGTCAGTTACAGACTCACAATTTTCTCTTAGTCGGTTTCACCGGACCATCTACTATCTCGTTAATCAACCTCTAGATTGTGCTTTCTACGGCGTTAGCCGAACACTGGAGCTGTCGGATTACTGCTGGATTACTTCAAACGTTCGTGACCCTGACATGACCTGGAGAAAAGCCACTAACAGTGATTAGACCGAACGCTCGACTAATACGCAGCCTAACATTTCGCTAACAATGTTGACTTTTCTCTTGCGGATCAGTGTTTTATGCATCTTTCACTCCCTTCTGCTGCGACGTTATATCGAACGCGGTATAAGCCAGGGCGGCCGAATGCGGCATAAGCCCGCGCTTCACAGCATGTCGCCAAAGCTAGCAGGAATGAATGCTTGTGTGAGATAAGCAAGGCATCCATGCCGCCGAAGATGGGACTGCGCGTGAGCAGTTGTTTCCATAATGCTTTTTCTGCTGTTGATTGCCAAGAAATTAGTGGCCGCTTCTGGCCGCAAGCGGACACCTCATCAACCTAGCCTCGCACACCAATAATTTCATCCCAGCGTGTGGTGTACCGCTGGCTTAGCATCTCCCGACGCATAGCCCAAACCGGTGTCGCAGGCACTCGGCCAATACGCACAGTGCCTCTTCCTTCTCTGCGGTTGATTTGGTCAATAACTGCCATCAGCCGCGCGGCACCGTGACGTGGTTTGGGTGCGAAAAGATCCGGCGTCAGCTCACCGCGCTGGCTCAGATTCATGAGCAAGATGGAGCACTTTGAGAACGGGTAGCCTGGACGATAGATCTGCCCTAGACCACGCTGGGCCACGGCCAAAATTTCGCGAGTGTCATCTGTAGGAGAGGGTAGAGCCAAGGTGATGGCATCGGCGAAACGTGGCCCATTGCGATCAGCCAGCTGGGTCTGGAGCCCTACCTGGATAGTGCTGCACAGCGAGTTCTGCGCGCGCAGCTTTTCGGCCGCTCGAGCCACGTAGGCAGCTAGTGCTTCCCGAATGGGCTGTAGCTCTGTCTGACGTGCTCCAAACATCTTGCTCGAGCAGATGGCTTCCTTCGGAGGGGGGCCTTCATTGAAGCCAATACAGCTCACACCACGCAGTTCACGCGATGTGCGTTCCATGGTCACGCCGAAAGTCTTTCGCAATGTGCCGATATCGAACTGAGCCAGTTCCCAGGCAGTAGAAATCTTCAGGGCCGCTAGCTTGGCAGCCGAGCGGTGCCCCACGCCCCAGACCTCCGACACAGGCGCTAATCGAAGCAATTTCTCTTGGCGGATAGGGTCGGTCAGATCGAGCACTCCACCAGTGGCCTTCCATTTCTTCGCTGCCCAATTCGCGAGCTTGGCCAAGGTCTTGGTAGTGCTGATGCCTACTCCGACGGGCATCCCAATTTCATGGGCTAGACGGTTGCGAATGCTTCTGCCCAGCTCTGCCGGGTCGGCAAACCCGGTCATGTCGCCCCAAGCCTCATCGATGGAGTAAACCTCAATGCCTGGCAGCATTTCAGCCATCACTCGCATCACCCGATTGCTGATGTCTGCATTTATGTGTAATAGAAAGTCAATAAGAACCGGGCCATGCTCGCCCTTGGAGCTTCTCATACCCAACCGGTATGGCTGTAGCTTCTGAGGAGATCGCCGTCGCTCACCGGATCATCCGGTCATCCTGTTAGTAACCGGTCAAAGCTGATCTGTTACATCGAAGGCGGACACCTGTCCATCGACAACACCCCTGCCGAGCGGTGAACCGCCCTCCCATGTACATATGACCAAAACGTCGCCGTTATCCTACCGTTCTGTCATGCCTACCCACGACGGAGTATTGACGGTCTCCGTCCTATAACATAGCTTTTCCGAAAGGCGCTCAAGTACATATCGTCATGTGCATACGAGCCTCGTGTCGTTAAAAGAAATGGTTGGTGCCGCATGAAAGTGCTCTTCATGATGCCGTTCGGCGTGTCGAGCTTCTCCGCCCCCATCAAGATCAAGGCTTCGTCTTGGTGTTAGTGCCAGATGCACGTCACCTTGCGGTGCAGGAATGGAGTGTGAACATGAAAGCAGAAACGGAATCGCGGATTTTTTCGGTGGACGAATATGTCCGTCCGTCTAACGGCGAACCGATCCGTTCAGTTGTTCTGGAGACCAACGATTCTGTCGTTGTAGTTTGGCACGCCTACCCTAGGCAGGAAATAGCTGCCCATGTCCATCCTCACGGCCAAGATACTTGGACGGTTATCTCAGGTGAGGCCAAGTATTATCAAGGCAACGGCGTAGAAATTCATCTTAAAGCTGGAGATATTGCCATTGCAAAACCTGGGCAAGTACATGGTGCCGTGAACTCTGGTCCAGGACCTTTCATATTTGTCTCCGTGGTTGCGCCGGGCAGTGCAGGTTTTGCGTTATCTGAGAAATAGGCGAAAGGCCTGAGAGGAACCTGATGAATACACGAGTATTTACGTTCGCTGGTGGAGAAACGGGGGTTTGGCGCGTTGTTGCGATGAATGCCGTGGCAGGAGCCCCTCTCCCTGGAATCCCACGGCTCAACGTAGCCGCTGGCTCTGTTTCGCCGCAGCCTCCGGGCACCAAATGGCTCCTTCGCGGGATAACGAGTAACGAGCGC
Organism: Pseudidiomarina aestuarii; assembly: GCF_048263735.1. Taxonomy (GTDB): domain Bacteria; phylum Pseudomonadota; class Gammaproteobacteria; order Enterobacterales; family Alteromonadaceae; genus Pseudidiomarina; species Pseudidiomarina aestuarii_B. The sequence goes on from NZ_JBLXDX010000012.1 coordinate 14,296, forward strand.
TATGTCGTGCGTGAAGAGAAGGATCGTCTCGTGGCGAAGCAGCCAAGCTTGGGTCGAGCAGAGGCTACCTGCGCCGCCCTGATCCCTATCCGGAAAAACCCCTCATGGTGGGGACTGTCTCAAGACGAACGCCGGAAGATTTTTGAGGAACAGTCCCGTCACATTCACATCGGGCTCCAATATCTCCCTGCTGTGGCCCGCCGCCTCCACCATTGTCGGGACCTGGGCGAGAACGAACCCTTCGACTTCTTGACTTGGTTCGAATATTCCCCGTCTGATGAGACGGCCTTTAACAGGCTTCTGGCCGAACTCCGAGCCTCGGTGGAGTGGCAGTATGTCGACAGAGAAATCGACATCCGGCTAGTGCATGAGCCGGCCTAGCATCAGGTTTAACTTCGATCTACGTGCGGCACACTCCTGCGACACCCGCAGCCCAGCAAAACCCCGAAAAATCTAGTGTGTCGCATAACTTAGGAGTAACGCGACAGGTATGTCTAGCGAGCCACTAGTCGCTTAAGAACTTTTCTACTTATAGCCTCCTCTTTCTCTCATCGATCTCCTCGGCATCCTGCCGTCTAGAGCCGGCACATTGTCCAGCTTTCGAATGAGGCTCTCCAGCTTTTCCAAGTCGCCCTCGGCAATGGCTCGCTCGTCGGGAGTTAAAGGCACGGCCTCCAAGTACCGTCCGATAGACGATTTGCTTTCCAATGCTTGGGCCCTTGCGCTGGCTTTCGGCAAGTTGAAGTCACACCCCGCACAGGCCATGCGATGTGGGCAGCTGCTCCAGAAGGGATTTGAACAATACGAGTCGCCCAAGTCATAGAAGGTGTAGGGGGCATCTGAATGGCGAACAATTACGTCATGATCGATCAAAACGGAGACCATATGGGCCATTTGATCGGCTTTAACGAAGGATGCTGCCAGCTTGGTAGGCCGAATTCGAATGTAATGCAAAGTCGAATTCGGCGAGCTATGTCCCGACCACTGCATTAGCTCGATCAGCGACATGCCCTGAGGGACGCTGGCGAGCGCCGTCACTGCGGAGGCACGTCCCCGGTGGCTGGTGATTCGCCCGCGACTGTCCTCCAGTGGCACACCCGCCTTGGCGCATAGCATTGGAATGATGGTGCCATTAATGACACTGGAGCCTATGCGCTTGCCTCGAAACTGAAATAGGTAGCTAACTTTTTCCCCGGTTCGCTCATCCAGCAAAGCGGCCTGGTTAGCAGGCCTGTCCTCCAGCCAGGCGTCAATGCGCTCCTTCACGACCACCGCTACAGGTTTGACGAAAGCTTTGAACGTCTTGCTGGCAGGAATATCGAGATAGCATAAAGTTTTTGCTGGAACGATGGTCCCATCCTCGTGTACCACATCATTGGTCTGAGGATGCGCGCATCTTTTATCCAAGCGCATGATTTCATTGCTGCGCAAACCAGCGTGCGTCCACACTACAGCAATGGCTTGAACCATCGACAGCGGATAGTGAATCTCCGAAAGCAGATCACTACGCTCAAGATTTAGACTCGCCCAAATCAGCTTGAGCCAGGTCGAGTCATCAATTACCCGCGGGTTGATACCCGAGTTGAATGTCACGGATCGCGGGGTGGCGAGGTGATGCCGGGGGCTGAACTTCAAACGACCCCATCCCCAGAGTTCAAAGTCTGTAAAAAATCGTCGCAAGGCATGTAGAAAGCCGCGCTTCGAGTTGGCAGCGATAGGCTGACCAAGCCCCTTTAGCTGTGTTCCCTTCGCTGACTCCAAAGCCCACTCACCGACCGTCATCCGGTCGACGGCAGCAATAAATGCAGCGCAAGTGGACATGCTCCAATCGGTAGGCGCCGCCATTCCTGATTGCTCGCGCGCTAGCCAGACACCGGTCCTCAAGATAAAACTGTAATTGCTTTCACGTGTGCGTGGACGCAAGGTGGAAGTGTCTCGCCATCGACGGCACCACATTGCCCAAGTCGGATCGATGCCTTCGATGCTTTTCGCCCGCCAACAGGTATAGCCTCGCATGCGTAAAGGTTTCGCCAAAATCCCCATGGCAGCGAGGCCGTGAGATACCTTTCCGACCGATCTCGCGACACCTTCGCTTCGATGCTGTTGGCCCTTCAGTAGCAGTTCCTCGGTGAATGTCTCCAACCGCGGATCGCCGTTTTCCAGCATCAAGGCACCCAGCACGTTGGAAAGGAACTGCTCAAGATGGCGAGCAGCGTAGCCCAGCGATCTCAACGCTTGGCTCAAGCGAACGTGCTCATGTCTGAACACGGCATGGCCGAAGATAAAAGAAGCATATATCGCCGGCTGCCGGAATTTGGCGATACGCTGCGGGGTTCGAAAATCGCCGAGATGGTAAGCAACGGAAGCGAGATATGGTCGTGATCCTGCTCGATTACTGAGCAAGGTCAACCACTGCGACTCAGACCAACACCAGTAGGGTTTACCGGTTTTGCTGACATTCCAGAGAATGACTGCCACTGATGAAATGGCTAATCGCTGAGAAACGCCGCTGTGCGCCGCTATATCAGCTAGCGGCCTCATGAGCTCAGGTATCTCTGATTGGAGGTAGCCCCAGTCTGAACGGTGAGAGCGATTCGAAAGTATGCTCAGCTCGATTTTCGATAGATCGCTCTGACGTACGTACTTGCTCGCGTCGAACGGAACATAAGGGGTGACTGAGGGGGTGCTCATAGCAATGCCTCAGACCCAAAGAGTTCACAGAACATCCGAGCATCGAGACTGCCGACGGAGTGCGCCATCTTTGCGGTTAAATCCGCGCCAGATAGGTGCAGGTAAATCAAAGTGGTTTTGGGGTCTCGATGTCCAGCATACGTGGTCAGTTCATGGAGCTTCCAGCCCGCACGGGCCAGATGGGTAAGCCGAAGGTGGCGAAAGGTATGAGTGCTCAGGTGCGATAGTTTCGCTTCCTTGGCCCACCCTTCAACCGTTTTACTCCACGCCCAACGGGACAGTGGCGAGCCTCGATTACGATCTGATGCTGATCGAAACAACGAACCTCGCATCCAGCCAGCGCCGCGAAGAGCATGTAGATGCTCTATCAAGACAGGTGCAATGTCTGGGCTGTAGCACACGACGCGGCTGCGTTTGCCTTTGGTCGTTTCCGCTCGCACCGAGATCAGTCGGTGTGCAACGTCTAAATCCTCAATACGCAAGGCCACCAACTCGGCACGGCGAAGAGCCCCGAAATACGCCAACGACAGCATTAGTCGATCACGGATAGACGACCTGGCCGCAATACTGAGAAAGTGTCGCCACTGCTCATCGGTGGGAATGTCTGGCAACTTAATCAGCCGTGGGAGCAAGCCCCTGACAAACCCTCCATGTCCAGGCACTTGGGCCAGCCGACCATGCTGTCCGCGGGGCACGGGGTTGTGCTCGCAAAGACCCTGAAAAACGAGGTGGTCGTACCACAACCGGATAGCAGTAAGCCGCTGGTGCAAGGTTGAATTCGCCACCGCGCTCTTTGCGCCAGGTAGCAGCTCACGGATGTAGAGCGTGACTTGTTCGAATGTCGCGGATTCGGGTTTCAGCCCACTCCCTTCGCAATGCAATAAGTAATGCGCAAGGGCACGGCCATAGGCGTCAAGGGTGGCCGGCGCACGCCCCAGATTACCCAAGAGCTCCAGCCAAGCTTGTACACTGGAATAACGACTTAACACTTGCTTGTGCAATGGGGTGGTGGTCATGGGCGCCCCCTGAGCGTCAACGGATTCAGCCTAGCTCAAAAGCATTCCACCTAACTTAATACAGCGCGTAGTTGGAGCTAAACGCCACGCCCCCGGCTGCCTCAAAGCGCCGGCGAATCTGAAACCACGGCTCGCCCATCTTGATCCCGAGCGCCTTCGCTTCCGGCGTGCGGCTGACCACGCAGCCGTCGTTGTTCGGCAGCACCACGATAGGCGTGCGGATCAGGTCGGTGCGAAAAACTCTCTCACAACTGCAGTAGAAGCTGTTGCAGTCAATTAGCGCGATAACCTGCTCAGCCACAATTTCGTCCCTGCCGGCACAGGTCGATGTAGACGCCCCAGATGTGCAGCTCCTCGCCCTCAAGTACATAACGCGGTGGGTAGGCCGGGTTGGCCGAGCGCAACACAACCTGCTGCTGCTCGATGTCGAAAATCTTGATCAACGGATCGCCGTTGAGGCAGGCAATCACCACGTCCTCGCGGCGTGGTTGCAGCGCCTTGTCGATCAGCACCAAGTCCCCGTCGAGAATGCAGAGCCCCGTCAGGCTATGGCCGGAAACCTGAGCGAGATAAATCTGTGGGCGGTGCAGTTTGAAAAGCTCGTCGAGCTAGATTCGCTGCTCCAGGTGATCCTGGGCAGGGCTGGGAAACCCGGCGGGCACGGTTGGTAGAAAAAATGGGATGGCCGTCGGCGACAGCGCGACAGGACCGAGGAGCGAAATGCTGTCCACGGGGTATACTTGGATACTGGATGTTTAGACAGTATTTGCGAAGCGTGGGTAAGGCGTCAATCGTGCGTGACGGGAGGTGATACTTGTGGTCGCTTCCTTTCGTAAAAAAAAGCCTTGCTGGCTAGCTGATGAGCTGAGCCGCGAACATTGCCCTGGTAGGGTGGGAGACGTCACGGCGCCGGGTTGTTGAAGCAGGGCACCGAGCGCTAATAGTCTTCCGGCAGGCTTTCGCTTCGCCAGTACGTCAAAGATGGGCTAGCCCCAGTGACTGCTCGCGAACGTCAGCAAGCGGCCCAGACCGTGTAAAAACGCAGCAAGCGATGGCAATCAACTGCTGAGTGATTTTCTCAGTGTCCAGAAGGCCGTCGGAGGCCCTGTCAGGCGCAATCGGTGATTCTGGTTGCTATGGCACTTCCGGC
>NZ_JBLXDX010000013.1:0-17479 GCF_048263735.1 Pseudidiomarina aestuarii
CATGGCATGGTCCTCGTAAGGTATTAATCATGCCCAAATTCATCGTCGGTGTGGATCTTTTTCTTGGGGGACCGTCAGAGATGGTTTTGCGCTACGCTCATTTGGCTGGACAGCATTTGAAAGCAGTTGCATCAAATGTCGATGGCACAATTGGCACAAATTTGGCACAAAGCCAGAAACTAAAAAGCCCCGCTATTGCTAGCGAGGCCTTTAGAATAATGGTGCCCAGAGGCGGAATCGAACCACCGACACGGGGATTTTCAATCCCCTGCTCTACCGACTGAGCTATCTGGGCGTCGGGGCGTATTAAACGAGTTTTTAGAGTCAGAGTCAACCGCTTTTTCGTTGGTTTTGACCGTTTGCTCACGAAATACGCAGTTTGACCAGTTTTACACCTTTAAGTAGGTGGTTCCGGCCAAACATTTCTCATAATAGTCTGTCCAGCGTACGCCTTCGCGAGGTGCGATATGCCCCTTGCGAACTTCACGATCGATAGACTTCTTCACGGTTTTGGCCATGTAATCGGTATTATATTGCATAGTTTCTAGCACTTTTTCTGCTGCTGTGCCCGGAACCACTTCTTCAATATAAAAATCACCTGGCTCGTCGTCGTGACAGTAGATGTGCACTTCCGTCAAACGTCCAAATAGGTTGTGCATATCGCCCATAACGTCCTGATACGCGCCGGTGAGGAACATACCTACATGGTAATGCTCACCTTTGCGTAAGGTGTGCATAGGGATATTATCGCTGATTTCGGTGCCTTCGATGTATTTGCTCAGCTTACCGTCACTATCGCAGGTTATATCGACAATCGAGCAGCGTACTTCAGGTTGCTCGTTCAGGCGCGAAATCGGCACGATAGGCAGTACTTGACCAATGGCCCAGGTATCGGCAGCCGACTGGAAAATCGAGAAATTACACAAGTACTGGCTCGCCAACATGTCTTCGAGTTCTTCCAACTCTTGGAAGACGAAGCTATCGCGATCAATCGAAGAATGAATCTCGGACAAGATCTGCCAATACATGGTATCCAGCTTCGCCATCTCATCGAGTGACAATATACCTAGTTTAAAGGCCTCATAGGCGCTCTGCTTAAACGAAGCGGCATCGTTGTACTTCTCTTGCGGGTGCAAGTCATGTGCGGTTGTGAGTTCGCGCATGTTGGACACAAGAATATGTTCCCCAGTGGTCACACTGGTATCGTACTTGGCGCCCGTATTCTTAATTTCACCAACAATATTGGTCACTACGCACGAGTGGTGCGCAGTAATGGCACGCCCCGACTCGCTGACCAAATTAGGGTGCGGCACATTCTCCAAATCACAAATCTGCTTCACACCATAAACTACGTCGGCAACATACTCTTCTGTTGAGTAATTACGCGATGAATCTGTGGTGGAGCTGGTACCGTCGTAATCAATTCCCAAGCCGCCGCCGATATCTAAGTACTCTAGCGGAACATCAAGTTGCACCAACTTGGCATACAGACGGGCTGCTTCCGAGACCGCTTCTTTAACTTTACGGATGTCAGAGAGCTGGCTACCAATGTGGAAGTGCAAGAGCTTCGCACAATGCAGCATATCTTCTTTTTTCAGTAGCTCAATAATGTTGAGAATTTCAGTAATGCTTAAGCCAAACTTAGCACGGTCACCGCTTGAGCCGGCCCATTTACCAAGGCTGCGTACCATCATTTTGCTACGCAGACCAATCATTGGCTCCACACCAAGTTTGCGTGCCAATGGAATGAGCATTTCCAGTTCACTGTACTTTTCAATAACGATGATCATTTTGCGACGCAGTTGGCGGCCTAATAACGCCAGCGTCAAATAATCTTCGTCTTTATAACCGTTCAGAATGGTGAGTGCGTTCGGGTTTTCATTGTAGGCGAGTACAGCCATTAACTCTGGCTTGGAGCCAGCTTCAAGACCATAGTTATAAGGTTCGCCTGCATCAATGATTTCCTCAACCACTTCACGCATTTGATTCACTTTAATCGGGAATACGCCGACGTACTTGCCGCCGTAGGATGCGTCGTCGATAGTTTTCGCAAACGTTTCGTTCAGGATCTCAACTTGTGACCGCAAAATATCGTGAAAACGAATAACCGCAGGTAATTGAATACCTTCAGCAATAATTTCATCGACCACTTCCTGCATGTCGATGGTGACGTCAGGCAGTCGATGATTAGGGGCGATTTGGATATTGCCGTTATCGCCAATTGAGAAGTAGCCTGCGCCCCAACGGCGGACACCATAAAGCTCTTCAGCATCGTCAATGGTCCAGTTATCGGCCATTAGCGTGCTCCTTTTTCGTTAAGAATAATGAGTAGTTCGCGCACAATTTTCGCAGCAAACACGTCTGAGTTCCCGGTGGGGTCGATGTCAGGAGAGAGCTCGACCACGTCGGCTCCCACTAAATTTTTACCACGCAGCAATTTAATCAGGCTCACATAGGAGTGAAAGTCTTCACCACCTGGCTCTGGCGTGCCGGTACCGGGCAAAAAGGCTGGATCAAAATAATCGAGATCAAGCGTGAGGTAGATAGGGCGGTCTGCAGGAATAGCAGCAACGCTATCGAGGAAGTCTTTGCGTGACGTCCGCACCGTGCCATGTTCGCGCATGAATTTGTATTCGTCACGCGTGCCAGAGCGGATCCCATATTGGATCAGCTGATGGTCTGGACCGAAATGATCTAACGCACGGCGAATAATGGATGCGTGCGAATAGTGATAACCTAAAAAGCCATCACGCAAATCGGCATGCGCGTCTAAGTGCAAAATCACCAAATCTGGGAACTGTTGCAAGTAGGTGCGAATCGGGCCGTACGAAATAGAGTGTTCACCACCTAAGGTGAGAACGCGGACGTTCTGCTCTTTCAAGTTTAATGGCTCAAAAATTTCTGCGAACTGGTCGGTCGCATGTTGCCATTGGCTCTCAATATCATCGCTAGTGCCGAGTGATAGATTACCCAAGTCAATGAAGTCGTGGTCATGAAGATCAGCATCTAAATACGGCGAATACGATTCAATATCTTCAGATACTGAACGCAGTCCGTCAGGACCGTTGCGTGTTCCCTTACGGAAACATGCCGTGCCGTCAAAGCCAAAACCAATCATGTGCGTCAGCCCAGCGTATACCGCTGTTGCTGTTGTCGCCCCGAAAAATTCTCGTACCGGGGTTTCAAGTTCGCTCTGAATTGTGGCTAATTGTGTGGCTTGATGCTGGCTCAATGGACTCACCTCCGACAACCAATAAGTAAAGGGGGCATATTATCGGTTGAATTGCCCCCAATTGCTACCGTTTCAATGGGTACGTGGTGTTTTTTTGACTGGATTAAAAATCTCGTGTTGAATCCGCAATAAATTGCTATCCAATGGATTCTTTTTCTCCCAAGTATCGCGCAGTGGAACCGCAACCGGATTACCCGCTTGCATACCTGCCATCACCTTAGTGACGCCTTCGCGAATTAGCTCAATGGCATGCACGCCAAGCTCCGAGGCTAAGATGCGATCGGCAGGTGAGGGTGGGCCACCCCGTTGAATATGTCCCAGCAAACACGGACGACAGGGCAAGTGATATTCAGCCTCGAGTTGCTCAGCTAAAGCTACCGCGCCTCCGGGCCATTGATGTTCGCTCAACACCATCACGTAACTGCCTTCACCGCGAATTGCGTTAGTGCGTTCAATGTGTTTCACAATGGTGCTAATAGTCAGCGGCTTTTCTTTTTGCAGCTCCGGCAAAATCATGCGCTCGGCGCCGGCAGCCATAGCACTGCTGAGACCAATGAAACCAGCATAACGGCCCATCACTTCTACAATGAAGACTCGATCCATAGCATCTGCGGTGTCACGGATTTTGTCGAGCGCATCCATCGCAATATGCACAGCAGTTGCATACCCAATAGTCGCATCAGTACCAAATAAGTCGTTGTCGATAGTGCCCGGTACGCCAATAATTTGCCCGCCCCAATGCGCAGACAGATGTTCTGCACCACGAAATGAGCCGTCACCACCAATTACGACTAAAGCATCAATGTTTAATGCGTCCAGATTGGCCGCAGCCTCTTGGGCGGCTTCGACTTCTTTAAACCGCTGACACCGTGCACTTTTAATCACGGTGCCCGAATACTGCAGAATATGCATGACATCGGCTGGCTTCATGGGAGTGTGATCGTTATCCAGTAAACCTTGATAACCATGCCGAAACGCGATGACTTCCATGCCATAGTGATCAGCAGCCAATACCACTGCACGCAATGCTGCATTCATTCCTGGTGCATCACCACCGCTGGTGAGCACGCCAATCCGTTGTATTTGTTTGGATTCCGACACCCGCTCTTACTCCTCTAGTCACTTGTCTGATAAGCTTATCGAAGTTCGTAACAATAACAAGTAGACGTCCGCATATGACCACTATAAAGCAAACAGAATCAGGGTATCGGGTTGATGAAGCCGTCATCACCGACTGGGCGACTCGCGTGGCTCAAGCCGCTGGTGCCAGTCATGCGGTGGCACAGTCTCTCGCCACCTATCTAGTAACTGGTGATTTGATGGGATTTCGCACCCATGGTTTGTTGCGGTTGCGGTATAACGTGCAATGTCTGGAGGATGGTCGTGCACGTAGGGAGGGCAGTCCACGTGTACTGAGTCAACGCCGTGCAACGCAGTTGTGGGATGCAGATCTGTTACCCGGGCCTTATGTGATGCCGCTGGCTATCGACGCAGCGTGCGAAATGGCCGAGCAATGTGGCACAGGTACGGTTGTGGTCAGGCGTTCACAGCACGTTGCAGCACTCGCAGTTTATTTAGAGCAAGCGGTCGAACGAGGTTTTTTGGTGCAGCTGATGGCCGCAACGCCTGCGCAAAGTGTGGTGGCGCCTTTTGGTGCAAAAAGCGCGTGGTTCTCGCCGAATCCCTTCGCTATCGGCGCGCCCGCACTGGATCATCCAGTACTGTTTGATGTCAGTTTGTCGATGACCGCTGCGGGTAAAATCCGAACTGCAATTGCCGAAGAACGTGACTTACCTTATGCCGCTCTGATCACCCCCAAAGGCGATTATTCGGTTGATGCACGCACCTTCACCGCATCGCCGCCCAGCGTAATTGCCTCACTAGGTGGAGAAATGCTGGGTTATAAAGGCACCGGTTTAAATCTGTTCAGTGAAATTTGGACGCTCGCATTGAGCAACTATGGTCGTGCCGACGCAAACGCCAGCGAAGGTGATGCGAATACCAGTTGGATTCAGGTGATTGATCCGAGTGCATTTACGGATCTCGATGCATTTAAGCAGCAGGTGCAGGCGCAAGTCGATGGTATTGTAGCGACGACACCTATCGATCCTGCCAAGCCGGTTCGAGTGCCTGGCTCGGGCGCGTTGGCTACCCGTGAGCAGCAGCGCGTTGCCGGCATTGATTATTCAAATGCGGTGTGGAAACAACTGCAGTGGTGCGCAGAGCGCTATAACGTGCCGCTCGGTTAGGGCTGCAGTCGCGTAATTTTCCACTCGTTATTGGCGTCGTGCTGATATTCGAAGCGGTCGTGTAATCGATACCGTCCACCTTGCCAAAACTCAAACCGACTCGGTGTAATGAGGTAGCCGCCCCAATGCTCAGGCTTCGGAACTGGCTCGGTTTGGTATTGCTTCTCGAGTTCGAGGTACCTGGCTTCCAATTCGGTTCTTGAGGCAATTGGTTGGCTTTGTGCCGATGTGAGTGCGCCTAACTGGCTGCCAATAGGACGAGACCGGAAGTACGATTCAGCCTTCTCTGCGGCTAGTTTGCTGGCAGTGCCCTCAATGCGTACTTGTCGTTCCATTTCCAACCATGCAAAATTCATTGCCACATGTGGGTTCGCAGCAATGTCCTGACCTTTCGCGCTAGCTTGATTGGTATAGAAAATAAATCCGTGATCGGTCATCTCTTTCAATAAGACAATGCGTTGATGAGGACGATGATGCTGGTCAACCGTAGCCAGCGTGAACGCGGTTGGATCGGGCAGGCCGCCGTGCTCGAGCACAGCGGCGAACCAGTCTTTGAACTGCGCCATAGGATCTGCAAGCAGCGAATCTCGAGTCAATCGAGCTTGTACATAGTCACGACGATTATCGCGCAAATCCATGGCGTACCTCTTTTAATAAACGCTATCAGTTAACGTTGGAAAACAGTTTCACCAGCAACGTAAGTTGCCAATACTTTCTGGTCCCATAAAGTAGTGCTATCACCCGCGAATGGATCGGCATCCAAAACAATAAAGTCGGCCCATTTGCCTGGCTCTAATGAACCTAAGGTCTGCTCTTGTCCAGACGCGTATGCTGCATCTAAGGTGAATGAGCGCAACGCGTCAACAATGGTCATAGATTCATGTACGTACCAGCCACCATCGGGTTGGTTATCACGATCTTGACGAGTAACCGCTGCATGCAATCCGAAGAATGGGTCGGCAAGCTCAACGGGGAAGTCAGAACCCGCAGCAATAATGGTACCTTGCTCCAGTAATGTGTTCCAAGCATACGCACCTTGCATACGCTCTTTACCGAGACGATCTTCGGCCATATTTTTATCACTGGTCGCGTGTGTCGGCTGCATCGATGCAATGATGTTCAGTTCTTTAAACCGAACGAGGTCATCAGGGTGAACCACTTGTGCATGTTCAATACGATGGCGCAGGTTACGTCCACCAACCGTGGCATAAGCACGAGCAAACTCGTCTAATGCAAGGCGGTTAGCTCGGTCACCGATGGCATGCGTATTTACCTGAAAACCATGCGGAATTACTAACTGGTACAAGTCATGTAGCTGGTCAGGTGAAGTCACCAAGAGGCCACGTTGGTCAGGTGCATCATGATAAGGTTCAAGCAAAGCTGCGCCGCGACTGCCGAGTGCGCCATCTGCATAAATCTTCACACTGCGCACGGTCAGACGCTCATCACTACGCGTATATGGGCCTTCTGCTAACAACTGCGGCAGCGTGGGTTCGTTGGCACCCAGCATGGCGTAAACACGCACTGGCATTTTGTTGTCATCAGCCAATGATTTGTAGATATCGAGGTTCAGTGCGTCGATACCTGCATCGTGAACGCCAGTAATACCGCGCTCAAGCAAATGCTGGAACGCTAACTCGATGGCTTGCGTTTGTAATTCACGACTCGCCTTCGGCATCACTTGCTCGACCAGATACATTGCGTTGTCGACTAAGACACCACTCGGATTACCGCGCTCGTCACGCAGAATATCACCACCATCAGGACTGACGGTTGCACCGCTAATAGTCGCACGACTCAGTGCGACTGAATTCACCCATGCCGCGTGACCATCAACCCGCGTCAGGTAGACCGGACGATCAGGAATGGCTTCATCAAGGCTGTTGGCTGTCGGGAAGCTACGTGACTCCCAATTTTCTTGGTTCCAACCGCGACCGACAATCCAGTCGGCATTCGGATTCTGCTCCGCAAACTCACGCACACGGGCAACCGCATCGGCTTCGCTAGTGGCTGTACGCAAATCCACTTCCATCAAATTCAGACCAAGCCCCAACACATGGCCGTGCGCATCAATAATGCCAGGCAGCACTGTTTTATTATTGAGACTGACTTCCTTATCGATTTCGAAGTCATAAGAGCCACGAATCGAACTGACGGAGCCAATGGCAGCAATACGGCCATCACGAACCAGCATCGCAGAAAACTGCTGTAGCTGTGCCTCATTGCCGGGTTGCCCGGTCAGGGTGTAGCCATTGACGTTATGAAAAAGTACAGTTTGTGCGAAAACCGTAGTCGCACAAAACAAATTCACAACAAACATAATCGGAGCAAAAATTTTCATTGGATGACCTGTATTGTCTGTTTAACTTGAAAAATGATCGTTGTAGCGCAGTCGCGCATATATTAGTTGACTATATTAAACGTCTTGGTAAAAACGTACATATTTACAAATACACAACACGCACTATGTTATTTCTCGATAATCAGTGTACAATAATGACGTCGTTTCAGGGAATGATTCTCGTACAAGGTGCCCAATGAAAATATTAATCATCGATCCACAGTTTTTTGTGCGAGCTGGTCTCATTCAGCTTATCACCAGTTATTCAGCCGATGTAGCTATCTACGAAGCGCCAACGTTTGAAATTGCTAGTGAATATTTACGGCACCAAAACGACTACAATCTCATTTTCCTTGATATGGAACTCCCTGACGCAGAAATACGTCCAGTGATGTCCACGTTGAAAAAAGTTTCCCCTGGTGCCCACGTGGTACTTTTCACTTGGCCACGTCCTTTGAGCGATATCCGTCAAGCCCTTGGCGCTGGTGTTCGCAGTTATCTGCCGAAAGATGCTAGCGCTGAAGAAGCCAAAATTGCTATTCGCACGCTACTGCAAAATGATCGTTACTTGCCTGAAGAATCACGGTTGGGCGATCCAACCATGGCGCAAGGCAGTGCCGAGAACTTCTTGTCACCGCGTCAACTCGAAATCATGCAATTATTGGCGCAAGGTCTTTCAAACAAAGAAATCGCGACTATTCTGGGCATTACCGAAGGCACCATTCGCGTGCACTTAAGCTCGATTTTCAAGGCTATCAAAGTTTCGAATCGAACTGAGGCAACGTTGTGGTACCTGTTACGCCAGAAACGCCTCGTTAGTTAACCATGCAGCTTTCTGATCTGGTTCAATCGCTCGAGCAGCGCAAGCATGCCCCGACTGAACAATGGAATCCACCTTATTGCGGTGAAATCCCTATACAGATCGACCAAAATGGTGACTGGTGGTATGCCGGTTCAGTCATTCAACGCAAGCGGTTGGTGCAACTTTTTGCATCGGTCCTCGTCCGTGAAGGTGACGACTACTTCCTTGTCACACCGGTCGAAAAGGTCAAAATTCAAGTCGCAGATGCACCCTTTATGGTGACGGCATGGAAGACTATTGAGCGTGACCAGCAAAAAATTATACAACTCACCCTGAATACAGACGAAACAATCGTCTTGAGAGACCCCAGTCAGATTATCCTCAAAGACGACATCCCCTACATTGATCTTGGTCAACAAATGTTCGCGAAAGTGCACCGAAACGTCTTCTATCAATGGCTTGAGGTTGCAGAGCAAAGCGTCAAAGGTAGTGTCACCGAAATGATTCTCCACAGCGCCGGACAAGCGTTCGTGATTGGTCGAGTGAACGCTGAAAAATAGGTCCATTCGGTGCATCTAAAACGTACTGAATTTGCTAGAATTACAGCATCGTACTATGATGCGCAGCCTAACTTGATGTGGAGCTTGAGACTGTTGTGATGAAGCCGATTACGGTAACCCTTGCCCAATTAGACTTTACCGTCGGCGCTATTCGACGCAATGCCGATACCATCATTTCGACGCTGCAAGAACAGTCAGCTAGTGACATCGTTATTTTTCCTGAATTAGCGCTCACGGGTTACTGTCCAGAAGACCTGCTATTTCGAGACGATTTAGCGCAACGGATGCGACCTGAATTGCAGCGTATTGCAGACGCAGCGGTAGATAACCTAGCCGTAGTTGGACACCCTCAGCGGGTGGGCAGTGAGCTTTTCAACAGTGTATCTGTTTTGTATCGCGGCAAGGTGTTAGCGCGCTATCACAAGCAGCGCCTACCGCAGTACGGTGTTTTCGACGAACAACGCTATTTCATTCCTGATCACAAGCCCTGTGTTTTCGAGTGGGAAGGCCATCGCATTGGTCTGCTTATCTGCGAAGACATCTGGCATCCAGAACCTATTGCCCAATTGCGGGACCAAGCCGATTGGATCGTGGCCATTAATGCGTCCCCCTTTGAGGTGGATAAGCATTCACAACGTGTGCACGTACTCCAGCAACGTGTTTCTGAAGTGAAGCTTCCTATCGTCTATGTGAATAATTGTGGTGGGCAGGATGAACTCGTATTCGATGGTCACTCCATAGTGATGGCTGCGGATGGCACCATAGTGGCTGAATTGCCACACTGTTTGCCTTGTTGCCAATCAGTGCGGATTGAGGCCAGCGGTTGGACGGCATTGCCGAGCAATTGTGAGCAACCAGAGTTAAACCGCGTTGGTGAAGTGTATAGCGCACTCGTATTGGCGGTGCGTGACTACGTGCGCAAAAATGGTTTTCAAAGTGTGTTACTAGGACTATCCGGCGGTATCGATTCAGCTTTGACGTTAGCTATTGCTACTGACGCACTGGGCGCTGACAAAGTGCATGCGGTGATGATGCCGTTTCGCTATACCTCGCAAATGAGTGTCGATGACGCTGCCCAACAAGCGCGTACGCTCGGGGTCAAATACGATGTGATATCTATTGAACCTGTGTACAACAGCCTGATGGCGCAGCTTGAACCGTTGTTAGCCGGAACCACACCAGATATCACCGAAGAGAATTTGCAAGCGCGCTCACGTGGTGTTCTGTTGATGGCATTGTCGAATAAATCCGGCTCGTTAGTGTTGAGCACCGGTAATAAAAGCGAATTAGCAGTAGGCTACTGTACTTTGTACGGTGACATGTGTGGTGGTTTCTCACCACTGAAAGATGTGCCGAAAATGCTGGTTTTTGAGCTGTCGCGTTACGTGAATCGGCACCAAGAAATCATTCCACAGCGCGTCATTGATCGGCCGCCATCAGCGGAATTGGCACCTGATCAGAAAGACGAAGATTCGTTGCCACCGTATGAAGTTTTGGACCGAATTATTTCGTTGTATGTTGAGCAAGACTGGGCGCCGTCTGCCATTATCGATGCCGGCTTTGAGCATGACGATGTCTTGCGTGTTGTGCGCTTGATTGATATCAATGAATATAAGCGACGCCAAGCTGCGGTGGGACCGAAAATGACATCGCGCAATTTTGGTCGTGATCGCCGGTATCCTATTACTAGTCACTATCGCTATGAACTTGAACGCCAGACGACAGAGGGCAAGCATGAAAAAAATTGAAGCGATTATTAAGCCATTCAAACTCGACGATGTGCGTGAAGCGCTGTCAGAGGTTGGCATTGCTGGGATGACTGTCTCTGAAGTGAAAGGGTTCGGTCGCCAGAAAGGGCACACGGAACTGTACCGCGGCGCAGAATACATGGTCGACTTTCTACCCAAAGTAAAACTCGAAATTGTGGTGCCAGACGATCAAGTGGATCGTTGCATCGACGCCATTATGGATACAGCGCAAACGGGCAAAATTGGCGACGGTAAGATATTTGTCACTAACGTGGAGCGCGTGATTCGGATCCGTACGGGTGAGGAAAACGAAGACGCGGTCTAAGTGACCGCGTCTTTAGTTGAATTGTGTAGTTGAGTTCTGGACAGTTTTAAAACGAGTTATTGCTGGGGAAGTTTTCACGTAGCGTTGCAATGGCATCCTCACGTAACTCGTTCAAATTCAATCGACCGTAGCAGTCAGCCATCACTTCTAATGCACGCTCAGCCTCTGGTGTATCGCTGTAGTTTTCCAATACATAACGAGCGCGGTTAGCGGCTGCAAGATAAGCTTCACGCTTCACATAGTAGTCGGCTACGGCAAGCTCGTAACGAGCCAAGCGGCTCTTGATAGCGACCATACGCTGCCTTGCATCACCTACATATTTGCTGTCTGGATAGCGACGAATCAAATCCGCAAAGTCATCAAAAGCTTCGCGCGCTTTGCTCGGATCACGATCGGAGCGATCGACTCCAGCAAGCTCTTGAATCGCGTTGTAATCAGCGCGTTGGTTCACTAGGCCCCGCATGTACATTACGTAGTCGATATCCGGATGATTCGGGTTCAATCGTGAGAACCTATCAATGGCGGCTAACGCTTTGTCGATATCGGCGAGTTTGTAGTACACATAAATTTGGTCCATTTGGATTTGGTGAGACAAAGGACCAAACGGGTACCGCGTCGACAGCGCTGTCAACGTTTGTGCTGCAGTCGAATAGTTACCCGAAGCAATATTGTTTTTTGCACGTTCGTAAGTGAGCTGAGCATCACTGAGTCGTGGGTCAAAGATTTCCTCGTCTGGCGAACCGGCACATCCACCTAATACAAGGCCAGTCATACAAGCCAGAATAATTCGCAGTTTCATAAGTTCAGTTTCTTATCTCTTTTGATTTAACGTACACTATGCAAGATTTCGCATTCTAGCGCAGCCAAGGCTGCTT
Source organism: Pseudidiomarina aestuarii (assembly GCF_048263735.1). Taxonomy (GTDB): domain Bacteria; phylum Pseudomonadota; class Gammaproteobacteria; order Enterobacterales; family Alteromonadaceae; genus Pseudidiomarina; species Pseudidiomarina aestuarii_B. The sequence continues at coordinate 12,133 of NZ_JBLXDX010000013.1, forward strand.
TCACAGGTCCGATATAGATTTTATGAGTCAACAGATTTCGTTATCCGATGTAATCCCTGCTTCTGCCAACGGCAAGCGGTTGGACCAAGCATTGGCAGAGATGTTCCCCGATTTTTCTCGGTCTCGGTTAAAAACTTGGATCACAGACGGTTGCGTGCAAATCGACGGCGAGTGTGTCGATCGTCCACGTGAGAAAGTCATTGCCGGTTGCACCGTGTCTATCGTGACCGAACTTGCTGAAGAAAAGCGCTTTGAGGCTCAGCCAATTGACTTAGATATCGTCTATGAAGATGAACACATTCTCGTCATCAATAAGCCTGCAGGTTTAGTGGTACACCCTGGCGCTGGCAACAGTGACGGTACTTTGCTGAACGCTTTGTTGCATCATTTCCCAGCCATTGATCAGGTACCGCGAGCCGGTATTGTGCATCGATTAGACAAAGATACGACGGGTTTAATGGTGGTAGCGAAAACAGTACCAGCGCAAACCCATTTAGTCTCCGCCATGCAAGAGCGCGAAATTACGCGTGAGTACGAAGCGGTTTGCAATGGTGCAATGACAGCGGGCGGCGTGGTTGAAGAACCTATTGGTCGGCACGCAACCAAGCGCACTCACATGGCCGTGGTTGCCATGGGTAAACCAGCAGTAACACATTTTCGCGTGGTCGAGCGGTTTCGCGCGCACACCCATTTACGGTTACGTCTAGAAACCGGTCGTACGCATCAAATTCGTGTGCACATGGCCCACATTCGTCATCCATTGGTTGGCGATGCCACGTACGGTGGGCGCCCGCGTCCACCGGCAAAAGCATCGCCTGAATTATTAGAAAGCTTGCGTGGTTTTAAACGCCAAGCGTTGCATGCTGCGCGATTATCGCTGCATCATCCAATCACCGGTGAGTGGCATAGTTGGGACGCGCCAACGCCAACTGATTTCCTAGAATTGCTGGAGCAGTTGCGAGTGGATCGGCGTCTTCACCTAAACGATTAATAAGGCGCAGCGAGCAATGTCACACTATTTTATTCCACAGTGGACATTGCCCGATGGCGTTAATGCCGCTATCACCACAGGTCATTCGCCGGGGAATTTGGCTGCCCATGTTGGTGCCGACCCCGCGGCAGTGGTTCGCCATCGTCGTAAACTGGTTCGCGAGTTAGGACTTCCTTGCGCGCCTAAATGGCTGGCGCAATACCACAGCAATATTCCAGTAGACTTCAGCCGCGTGCGCGCCGGTGTCGCGGCCGATGCAATCTATTCCAACCAATCCAACTCTGTCTGTGCCGTCCTCACAGCCGACTGCTTACCAATTTTGATTTGTAGCGCTGATGGTCAAGAAATTGCTGCTGTCCATGCGGGCTGGCGTGGTCTAGCTGCCGGTATTGTTGGCCGCACGTGTGCGCAGTTTACATCGCAACGTAGTGCTCTCTCTGCTTATATAGGTCCGGCAATTTCACAGACTGCATTCGAAGTAGGTGATGATGTCTACCGTGAATTTGAGCAGCTCGGTTGGGTTGATTCAGAAACATTCTTACCCCATATCTCAGGGAAGTGGTGGGCGAATCTCCCGCTACTTGCCGAATACGCGCTGCGCGAGCAAGGCATCCAAACTATTGTGCAAAGTAATGAGTGTACTTTTAGTAAGCCTGACTGGTATTCCTATCGTCGCGACGCAACCTGCGGACGTTTTGCTAGTTTAATTTGGCGCACTTGAACAATTTTTATCCTTCCCCACTTGAAACCGCTTTTAAAATACCCACATTAACTATCAGGTTATAGTCGCTGGTTAACAGTGTTTCATGAGGTATTTATGCGTTTCGACAAACTAACCAATAAATTTCAATTAGCGATTGCGGATGCGCAGTCGTTAGCACTCGGACGTGACCATCAGTTCATTGAACCGGTGCACGTGATGCAAGCGTTGCTGAATCAAGATGGTGGCACGTTGCGACCATTACTGACGTTACTCCAAATTGATAGCAACGCTCTGCGTGCACAATTGGCAAGTGCACTCGATAAGTTGCCCCAAGTTGAGGGCAGTGGCGGTGAGGTGCAGGTTTCAGCAGCAACCGGCACGCTACTGAACTTGTGCGACAAATATGCACAAAAGCGAAATGACCAGTTCATTTCTTCCGAGCTCTTTGTGCTTGCCGCAACGGAAGACAAAGGTGTGTTAGGCGACATGCTGAAGAAGCTTGGCGTAACACGTACCAAAGTTGAAGAGGCAATTAACAAAGTGCGTGATGGCGCTTCGGTTGATGACGCTAATGCCGAGGAAAAACGTCAAGCATTAGAAAAGTACACGATCGATTTAACGGAACGTGCCGAGCTGGGTAAGTTAGATCCGGTGATTGGCCGTGATGAAGAAATTCGTCGGACTATTCAGGTACTGCAACGTCGAACCAAGAATAATCCTGTACTTATTGGTGAGCCTGGCGTCGGTAAAACAGCCATTGTTGAGGGGTTAGCGCAACGCATTGTCAATGGCGAAGTGCCGGAAGGACTCAAACATAAACGCGTTCTTTCTCTTGACCTCGGTGCGTTGCTGGCTGGCGCTAAGTATCGCGGTGAGTTTGAAGAGCGACTCAAAGCGGTTCTGAATGAGCTAGGTAAAGAAGAAGGCCGCATTATTCTCTTTATTGATGAGCTGCACACCATGGTCGGTGCAGGTAAAGCCGAAGGCGCAATGGATGCGGGTAATATGTTGAAGCCAGCTCTAGCGCGCGGTGAACTGCACTGCGTCGGTGCGACGACGTTGGATGAATACCGCCAGTTTATCGAGAAAGATGCGGCACTGGAACGCCGTTTCCAGAAAGTCCTTGTCGATGAGCCTTCGGTTGAAGATACGATTGCTATCTTGCGTGGTTTGAAAGAGCGTTACGAAGTGCATCATTCAGTGCAAATTACCGATCCGGCCATTGTTGCGGCCGCATCGTTGTCACATCGTTATATCAGTGACCGGCAGTTGCCAGATAAAGCAATTGATTTGATTGATGAGGCGGCATCGAGCATTCGTATCCAAATCGATTCCAAGCCAGAGGATCTGGATCGATTGGATCGGCGCATCATTCAACTGCAGTTGGAGCAACGTGCGCTAACCAAGGAAGAAGACGATGCGAGTAAAAAGCGCCTCGAAACTTTAGAGTCGGAGTTGCAAGATTTGCAACGCAAGTATGCGGAGCTTGATGAGGTCTGGACGTCGGAGAAAGCTGCGGTGCAGGGCGCACAAAATATCAAAGCGCAAATTGAGCAAGCGCGCACTGATTTAGAGATTGCGCGTCGTGCAGGTGACTTGAATCGAATGTCCGAGCTGCAGTATGGCCGACTGCCGGAGCTTGAGCGGCAGCTGAAGTCAGCCGAAAGTGCTGAAGAACAGGACATGACGTTGTTGAAGAACAAAGTCACCGAGGAAGAAATCGCCGAAGTGCTTTCACGTTGGACCGGTATTCCAGTCAGTAAAATGCTGGAAGGTGAGCGTGAGAAACTATTGCAGATGGAAGCTCAGTTACATGATCGTGTAGTCGGGCAAGACGAAGCCGTTACATCGGTGGCCAACGCGATTCGCCGTTCACGAGCCGGATTGTCTGACCCGCAGCGACCTATCGGTTCGTTCCTGTTCTTGGGACCGACCGGTGTGGGTAAAACCGAATTGTGCAAATCGCTGGCGCATTTCCTCTTTGATACCGACGAAGCTATGGTCCGTATTGATATGTCGGAGTTTATGGAGAAGCACTCGGTTGCACGCTTAGTCGGTGCTCCTCCAGGATACGTCGGTTACGAGGAAGGCGGTTACCTCACTGAGGCCGTGCGGCGTCGTCCTTATTCGGTCATTCTATTAGATGAAGTCGAGAAGGCGCATCCAGATGTGTTCAATATTCTACTGCAAGTTCTGGATGATGGACGCTTAACTGATGGACAAGGGCGGACGGTAGATTTTCGCAACACGGTCATTATCATGACCTCAAACTTGGGTTCGGACATTATTCAAGAAAAGGCGCACGAGCACACGTATGAACAGATGAAGGCCAGCGTGATGGATGTGTTACAGCATCATTTCCGGCCTGAGTTCTTGAACCGGGTCGATGAGACGGTGGTGTTCCATCCGCTCGCGAAAGAGCACATCAAGAACATTGCCGGTATTCAGATGCAACGTTTGCATCAGCGTTTAGCGGACAAGGATTATCAAATGGAGCTTACCGACGCGGCGCTTGAACATCTAGCCGCAGCAGGTTTTGATCCAGTATTTGGAGCGCGGCCGTTGAAGCGAGCGATTCAGCAGGAGCTTGAGAATCCATTGGCGCAACGCATCCTTGCCGGTGAGTTGATGCCGGGCCGACTGATTAAAGTTGATTGTGTCGAACAGGAGCTTGTGATCACACAATCATAGGCACTGGACAGCAACTGTTTATGGTAGCCACACAGTCATGTTATACTGTGTGGCTATTATCTGGTCCAAAAGGGTGAGTTATGCCGAGCAATCGTGGAATCTTTCTGCTTCCGAATTTATTGACCACCGCAGGTCTGTTCTCTGGTTTCTTCGCTATTGTAGCGTCAATGAACAACCAGTTCGAAGCTGCGGCTGTAGCTATCTATATTGCTATGGTATTTGACGGTCTTGATGGTCGTGTCGCCCGAATGACAAATACGCAGAGCGAGTTCGGTGCTGAGTACGACAGTATGGCCGACATCGTTTCATTTGGTATGGCTCCCGCATTAGTGATGTATAACTGGGCTCTCGCCGACCTCGGTAAGTTTGGTTGGTTAGCCGCGTTCATCTTTGTTGCTGGCGGCGCGCTGCGACTGGCTCGGTTTAACGCGAATATGGCTGTTGCGGATAAGCGGTTCTTCCAAGGTTTAGCTATTCCGAGTGCTGCGGCTATTGTCAGCGGTCTGGTGTGGGTCGGTACCAAGTATGAGATTGATCCCAGTTCGATTAGCTATTTCGCCGCAATCCTAACTATTTGTTGTGGCCTCTTAATGGTCTCCAACTTTAAGTACCATTCATTTAAAGATGTCGATTGGCGCGGTCGCGTGTCATTTGTCTTTATCTTAGTGGTGGTTCTTGCCTTTGTTGTTGTGGCGACTGAGCCTTCGTTAGTTCTCTTCTCTATCTTCTTTTTATATGCATTGTCGGGCCCCATCACGACTTTCCGTTCAACTGAGAAGTTGAAGCTCGAAGATGTGATTGGTGACGCAGATGATGATGACTGCGTTGAATCAGAGAAATCTGAGCAGAAAAAGAACACTTCCAAAACATCTGACTAGAAAATCAGCAAACGATCGCTTTCATCGCAAAAAGATCTTGCGCTGAAAGTGAGAGGCTCTATAATTCGCGGCCGTTGTGGTTGA
>NZ_JBLXDX010000014.1:0-15821 GCF_048263735.1 Pseudidiomarina aestuarii
GCGTGTCCTGGGCAGTCAACGTGTGCGTAGTGACGTGCTGGAGTATCGTACTCAACGTGTGAAGTTGAGATGGTGATACCACGAGCTTTCTCTTCTGGTGCGTTATCGATCATTGCGAAGTCTTTCGCAGAACCACCGTAGGTTTTAGCCAAAACGGTAGTGATCGCAGCAGTCAAAGTAGTTTTACCGTGGTCAACGTGGCCGATAGTACCGACGTTAACGTGCGGCTTGACGCGGTTAAATTTTTCTTTTGCCATGACTTTTCCTTAACTTAAGTTAAAAGTCCGGTCCCATGTAGAACCGGACCAGACTCTACTTAATCTTTCACTGAACGTGCAGCAATGACCTGCTCAGCAATGTTGTTTGGTGCTTCAGCGTACTTCAAGAATTCCATTGCATAAGATGCACGGCCCTGAGTCTGCGAACGCAGGTCAGTAGCGTAACCGAACATTTCTGATAATGGAACTTGAGCGCGAACTTCTTTCAGACCACCAGGACCATCTTCCATGCCCTCGATGATTCCGCGACGACGGTTCAAGTCACCTACTACGTCACCCATGAAATCTTCAGGAGTAACAACTTCGACTTTCATCATCGGCTCGAGCAATGCAGGACGAGCTTGCAATGCACCTTTCTTGAACGCCATGCTACCAGCGATCTTGAACGCCATTTCTGAAGAGTCGACATCGTGGTATGAACCATCATACAGAGTCGCTTTCACGCCAAGAACTGGGTATCCAGCAAGTACACCATTGGTCATTTGCTCTTGGATACCTTTATCGACCGCAGGGATGTATTCCTTCGGTACTACACCACCAACGACTTCGTTCACGAACTGATAGTTTGGAGTTTCATCGTCGTTTGCGTCGAATTCCATCGGCTCAATACGTAACCAGACGTGACCGAACTGTCCACGACCACCTGACTGACGTACGAACTTGCCTTCCACTTCCACTTTAGAGCGGATAGTTTCACGATAAGCAACTTGCGGCTTACCTACGTTACATTCCACTTTAAATTCACGCTTCATACGGTCAACAATGATATCAAGGTGCAATTCACCCATACCAGAGATGATCGTTTGACCCGACTCTTCGTCAGTTTTCACGCGGAAAGACGGATCTTCTGCAGCCAACTTACCTAAAGCGATACCCATTTTTTCTTGGTCAGCTTTGGTTTTTGGTTCAACAGCAACCGAGATTACTGGCTCAGGGAATTCCATGCGCTCAAGTGTAATCACGTTGTTCAGGTCACACAAAGTGTCACCCGTAGTAACGTCTTTCAAACCGATAGCTGCAGCGATGTCACCGGCCAAGATCTCTTTGATCTCTTTACGGTCGTTCGCGTGCATCTGAACCATACGGCCAATACGCTCTTTCTTGCTTTTCACTGGGTTTAATACGCTGTCACCTTGTGCCAGCACGCCCGAGTAAACGCGTAAGAAAGTTAATGTACCAACAAATGGGTCGGTTGCAATTTTGAATGCCAACGCTGAGAACGGCTCTTTGTCGTCTGACTTACGAATGCCTTCTTCACCGTTTTCAAGAATACCGCGAATCGCTTTTACTTCAGTAGGCGATGGAAGATATTCAATAACCGCATCCAATACTGCTTGAACGCCTTTGTTCTTAAATGCAGAACCACACAGACACAACACGATTTCGTTGTTCAGTGTACGCTGACGCAAACCAAGTTTGATTTCAGCTTCAGTCAAGTCACCTTCTTCAAGGTACTTGTTCATGAACTCTTCGTTCGCTTCAGCCGCAGCTTCAACGAGGTCAGCATGATAAGCTTCAGCTTCGTCACGCAGTTCAGCTGGAATTTCTTCATAAGTGAAGGTCATACCCTGGTCTTCTTCAGTCCAGTTAATAGCCTTCATTTTGATCAAGTCGATAACGCCTTTGAAGTTGTCTTCTGCACCAATTGGTAACTGAATTGGCACTGGAACAGCTGCTAAGCGAGATTTGATCTGACCGACAACGCGCAAGAAATCTGCACCTGCACGGTCCATTTTGTTTACGAATACCATACGTGGTACTTCGTATTTGTTGGCTTGACGCCATACCGTTTCAGTTTGTGGTTGTACGCCAGAAGACGCACACAGTACAACAACGGCACCATCAAGAACACGCAGTGAACGTTCTACTTCGATAGTGAAGTCAACGTGTCCTGGAGTATCGATGATGTTGATGCGGTGTTCAGGGAACTGCGCATCCATACCACGCCAGAATGAAGTTACGGCAGCTGAGGTGATAGTGATACCACGCTCCTGCTCCTGCTCCATCCAGTCGGTTGTTGCCGCACCATCATGTACCTCACCAATTTTGTGAGATAGGCCGGTGTAGAACAACACGCGCTCGGTCGTGGTCGTTTTACCTGCGTCTACGTGAGCACAGATACCGATATTACGATAGCGCTCAATCGAAGTTTGTCGAGCCACAATAAATACCTCTTAGGGTTACTTGTGAATTTACCAGCGATAATGTGCGAACGCTTTGTTCGCTTCGGCCATACGGTGGACGTCTTCACGCTTCTTCACAGCAGAGCCTTTGTTTTCTGACGCATCTAGCATTTCACCTGCCAGACGCTGAGCCATGGATTTTTCACCCCGTGTACGCGCAGCATCAACTAACCAACGCATTGCAAGGGCATTACGACGCACTGGGCGTACTTCCACTGGCACTTGGTAAGTAGAACCACCAACACGGCGTGATTTTACTTCCACTGCAGGGCGCACGTTATCCAATGCGGTTTCAAATACGTCTAAGTGCGATTTGCTCGACTTTTCAGCCAAGATATCTAATGCACCGTAGATAATTTTTTCTGCTACTGCTTTCTTGCCGTCAACCATGACGACATTGATGAACTTAGCCAACAACTCTGATCCGAACTTAGGATCTGGTAAAATTTTACGTTGACCTATGACGCGTCTTCTTGGCATCTCAATTTCTCCGATTAATTCAGGGTATTACCCAAAACTTAAATTACAGTGTTTGGCCTTACTAACGGAGAACCGTTAAGATTTGGGCCGCTTCGCGCCGTACTTAGAACGACCTTGACGACGGTCGTTTACGCCCGCACAGTCAAGTGCGCCACGCACTGTGTGATAACGCACACCTGGCAAGTCTTTTACACGGCCGCCGCGGATTAACACGACACTGTGCTCTTGCAAGTTGTGACCTTCACCACCAATGTACGAAGATACTTCGTACCCGTTCGTCAAACGCACACGGCATACTTTACGCAATGCAGAGTTTGGCTTCTTCGGGGTGGTCGTATAAACACGGGTACATACACCGCGTTTTTGTGGGCAAGCCTCAAGCGCCGGAACGTTGCTTTTCACAACCGGCTTTTGACGACCTTTGCGCACCAGCTGGTTAACTGTTGCCATTCAATACTCCTGCTTATGTTGATGTACTCAACAGAATGAAAAATCCAATTTCCCCGCTTCGTGGGTGAACCTAAACGCTAAGCACAAGCAAAGCGCCCGAATATGGGGAGGCCGAATTTTATAGGTCAATAATTGGACTGTCAAGGATAGAAACAAAAGAGCCAGCGCGGCTTCCCGGCTGGCTCTTGTCATATTTACCGACAGCTTACTGATTAATCAGCGCTATTGTCCGTATCTTTGTCGCTCGTGTCGACATCGTTACCTGCATTCAATGCATCGGCAAGTTGCTGCTCAGCTTCCAAAGCAGTGACTTTTGGAGCCGCTACCATGTCTGCTGCTTCAGCACGCTTGCGCGCACGTTCGCGGTGATATGCGAAACCGGTACCGGCTGGAATCAAGCGACCCACAATAACGTTCTCTTTCAAGCCACGTAATGGATCTTGCTTGCCCTGCACCGCGGCTTCGGTTAACACGCGAGTCGTTTCTTGGAACGACGCGGCTGAGATAAACGATTCCGTCGACAGTGACGCTTTGGTGATACCTAACAACTGACGCTCGAATGTCGCTGGCATTTTCTTCTCTGCTTCCGCTTTTGCGTTGGCAGCTAAGACTTCGCTCAGTTCCATCATTTCGCCTTCGAGTAGTTCGGTCTCGCCTGGGCTCAAGATAATTGCCTTACGCAGCATCTGACGAACAATCGTTTCGATGTGCTTATCGTTAATCTTAACACCTTGTAAGCGGTAAACTTCCTGCACTTCGTTGACGATGTAGTTCGCCAATGCACTCACGCCACGCAGACGTAAGATATCGTGCGGAGCTTCAGGACCATCGGCAATAACTTCACCTTTAGTCACTTGCTCACCTTCAAAGATGTTCAACTGACGATACTTAGGAATCATCTCTTCGTACTGATCACCACCGTCAAGAGGCATGATAATCAGACGACGTTTGCCCTTCGTTTCTTTACCGAAGCTCACTGTACCTGACACTTCTGCAAGGATAGCTGGCTCTTTCGGACGACGTGCTTCGAACAAGTCGGCAACGCGCGGCAGACCACCGGTAATATCGCGTGTTTTTGAACCTTCTTGTGGAATACGTGCAACCGTATCACCTACTTTCACTTCCGCGTTGTCTTCCAAGTTGATAATGGCGTTACCAGGTAAGAAGTACTGCGCAGGCATATCAGTGCCCACGATGTTTACATCTTTACCTTTGGCATCAACCAATTTCACCATTGGACGCATGTCTTTACCGGCACTGGTACGTTGACCCGTTTCCAGTACAACAATGCTCGACAAGCCAGTCAGTTCGTCCGTTTGACGGGTCATAGTGACACCATCAATCAAGTCAACAAACTTCAGACGACCCGCTACCTCAGTAATGATTGGGTGCGTATGTGGATCCCAGTTAGCAACAATCTCACCCGCATCAACTGCAGCGCCTTCGTTCTTCTTCAGAACCGCACCGTAAGGTACTTTATAGCGCTCGCGCTCACGACCAAACTCGTCGATTAGCGTCAATTCAGTTGAACGTGAAGTGATAACCAAGTGCTTGTCACTGTTCTCAACGTATTTCGCGTTGTGCAGCTTCAACGTACCTTTGTTCTTCACTTGGACGTTGTTCGCCGCAGAGTCACGAGATGCCGCACCACCAATGTGGAACGTACGCATCGTTAACTGCGTACCTGGCTCACCGATAGACTGGGCAGCGATAACACCAACTGCTTCACCCTGGTTGACCATGTGTCCACGTGCTAGGTCACGACCATAACAGTTGGCACACACACCGAAGTCGGTGTCACAGGTAATAACCGAGCGTACTTTAACTTCGTCGATTGAGTGTTCTTCAAGCAAGTCACACATTTTCTCGTCGAGAAGCGTGTTACGTGCAATCAGCACTTCTTTATCGTTGCCTGGCATCATCACGTCGTCACAAACTACACGACCCAATACGCGCTCACGCAATGGCTCAACTACGTCACCACCTTCAATCAATGGCTTGATGTAGAGACCTTCTAAAGTGCCACAATCTTCTTCAACGATAACGACGTCTTGTGCCACGTCGACCAAACGACGCGTCAAGTAACCGGAGTTCGCAGTCTTCAATGCCGTATCGGCCAAACCTTTACGAGCACCGTGAGTTGAGATGAAGTACTGAAGTACGTTCAAACCTTCACGGAAGTTAGCTGTAATTGGTGTTTCGATGATGGAGCCATCTGGCTTCGCCATCAAACCACGCATACCAGCCAACTGACGAATCTGCGCGGGGCTACCACGAGCACCAGAATCGGCCATCATGTAGACAGAGTTGAACGAGTCTTGCTGTTCTTCTTCGCCTTTAGCGTTGATAACGGTTTCTTTCGACAAGTTTTCCATCATCGCTTTCGAGACTTTCTCGTTGGCGGTAGACCAAATGTCGATAACTTTGTTGTATTTCTCACCAGCAGTTACCAAGCCTTGCTCGAACTGCTCTTGAATTTCCGCTACTTCTTCTTCCGCTGCATCGATGATGATTTTCTTCGCTGCTGGGATAACCATGTCGTCGATACCTACAGAGGCACCCGCGATCATGGCGTAATGGAAACCGGTGTACATGATTTGGTCAGCGAAGATGACAGTTTTCTTCAGACCCAAGTCACGATAAGAACGGTTTAACAAACGACCGATCTGCTTTTTGCCCATTGACTGGTTAATCATGTCGAATGGCATACCTTCAGGCAGAATCAACGACAAGATCGCACGACCCACTGTGGTGTCGTAGATAGTCGAAGTATGTGATTCTTCACCTTCTTCACTGATCAGCGTTTCAGCTAAGCGCACTTTCACGCGCGAGTGCAATTGCACGGCGCCAGTACGATAAGCTTTTTCGGCTTCTTTGGCATTCTTGAAGATCATGCCTTCGCCTTTGCCATTCACCTTTTCACGAGTCATGTAGTACAGACCCAATACAACGTCCTGTGAAGGCACGATGATTGGATCACCACTGGCTGGTGATAAGACGTTATTGGTCGACATCATCAACGCACGCGCTTCCAGCTGTGCTTCGAGAGTCAATGGCAAGTGAACGGCCATTTGGTCACCGTCGAAGTCGGCGTTGTAGGCCGCACACACGAGTGGGTGCAACTGAATCGCTTTACCTTCAATCAGTACTGGTTCGAACGCTTGGATACCCAAACGGTGCAAGGTTGGTGCACGGTTCAACAGTACTGGGTGCTCTTTGATGACTTCGTCGAGTACGTCCCAAACTTCTGGGATTTCGCGCTCAACCATTTTCTTCGCTGCTTTGATGGTCGTAGCTAAGCCACGGCCTTCAAGCTTGCCATAGATGAACGGCTTGAATAATTCCAATGCCATTTTCTTCGGCAAACCACACTGATGCAGACGCAATTTAGGACCCACGGTAATAACCGAACGGCCTGAGTAGTCAACCCGCTTACCCAAAAGGTTTTGACGGAAACGACCTTGCTTACCTTTGATCATATCGGCCAAAGATTTCAGTGGGCGCTTGTTGGTACCGGTAATAGCACGGCCACGACGACCGTTATCTAACAAGGCATCAACCGCTTCTTGCAGCATACGTTTTTCGTTACGCACGATGATATCCGGAGCCGCGAGGTCAAGAAGACGCTTCAAACGGTTATTCCGGTTAATCACACGGCGATACAAGTCGTTCAAGTCAGAAGTCGCGAAACGACCACCATCCAACGGCACCAATGGACGTAAATCAGGTGGCAGTACTGGCAATACTTTGAGGATCATCCACTCTGGCTTGTTGCCTGAATAGTGGAATGACTCAAGCAGTTTCAGACGCTTGCTGATTTTCTTCCGCTTAGTTTCAGAGTTGGTTTCTGGCAGCTCTTCACGCAACACTTTGATATCGGCTTCGATATCAATGTGATGTAACAAGCTCAGAATTGCTTCTGCGCCCATTTTCGCTTCGAACTCGTCACCGTGCTCTTCTAATGAATCGAGGTATTCTTCTTCAGTCAGAATTTGACCACGCTCAAGCGATGTCATCCCAGCTTCAGTAACCACATATGATTCGAAATACAGCACACGCTCGATATCACGCAAGGTCATATCTAGCATCAAACCGATACGGCTTGGCAGTGACTTCAAGAACCAAATGTGCGCAACTGGACTTGCGAGTTCAATGTGGCCCATGCGCTCGCGACGAACTTTCGTCAACGTCACTTCGACACCACACTTCTCACAGATCACGCCACGGTGCTTCAAGCGCTTGTACTTACCGCACAAACACTCGTAGTCTTTGACTGGACCGAAGATCCGAGCACAGAACAAACCATCACGCTCCGGCTTAAACGTCCGGTAGTTGATCGTTTCTGGCTTCTTCACTTCACCAAATGACCAGCTGCGGATCATGTCCGGCGACGCGAGTCCGATGCGAATAGCATCGAACTCTTCGGTCTGGTTCATTGGTTTTAAGAACTTTAATAAGTCTTTCACGATTTATCTCCTGGCAATTTGCGTCCGGTGGTGTCTCAGTCTTGGTCCAACTCAATGTTGATACCGAGCGAGCGGATTTCCTTCAACAATACGTTGAACGATTCCGGCATACCTGCTTCCATCCGCAGATCGTTGTCGACAATGTTTTTGTACATCTTCGTCCGACCGTTCACGTCGTCCGACTTCACTGTCAACATCTCTTGCAGCGTATAAGCAGCACCGTAAGCTTCCAGTGCCCACACTTCCATCTCACCGAAGCGCTGACCACCGAATTGCGCTTTACCACCCAGCGGCTGCTGAGTAACCAAGCTATATGAACCGGTAGAACGGGCATGCATTTTGTCATCAACCAAGTGGTTCAATTTCAGCATGTACATGTAACCTACTGTTACATCACGCTCAAACCGGTCACCGGTACGGCCATCATACAAAGTAATCTGACCTGACTCTGGCAAATCACCCAACTTCAGGAGTTCTTTAATTTCGCTCTCAACAGCACCATCGAATACTGGCGTTGCGGTCGGCAAGCCTTTCTTCAAGTTGCCGGCAAGACGCAGCACTTCATCATCACTGAAGTCATTAATATCGACTTCTTGACGCGAATCACCTAACGCATAAACCTTCTGCAAGAATTCACGCATTTCGGCAACTTTAACCTGCTGCTTCAACATATTTTCAATTTTGGTACCGATACCGCGAGCCGCTAAGCCTAAATGCGTCTCAAGGATCTGACCAATGTTCATCCGCGACGGTACACCCAACGGGTTCAATACGATGTCGACAGGATTACCATGCTCGTCATATGGCATGTCTTCCACTGGAACGATGGTTGAAATAACACCTTTGTTCCCGTGACGTCCTGCTAACTTATCACCCGGTTGGATACGGCGGCGAACAGCAAGATACACTTTGACAATTTTCAGAACGCCTGGCGCTAAATCATCACCTTGGGTGATTTTGCGACGCTTGTTCTCAAACTTGTTGTCGAAGTCAGTACGTAATTCTTCGTACTGCTCAGCAATTTGCTCAAGCGACTTTTGTGCAGCTTCTTTCTTCAAGTTTTGCGTCAGCCATTTGCTCTGCTCTAAGCCAGCCAGTTTTGACTCATCAAACCCATTGGCGAGTAGCAAAGTGCGAGCGCGCTCAAAAATACCGCGTTCAAGAATCTTGAACTCGTCAGTTAAGTCTTTCTTAACTTGTTTGAGCTGCATCTCTTCAATAGCAACCGCACGTTTATCTTTCTCAACGCCGTCACGAGTGAATACTTGAACGTCAATAACCGTTCCAGTAACACCGTTTGGTACACGCAGAGAGCTATCTTTTACGTCAGACGCTTTCTCACCAAAAATAGCTCGCAAGAGTTTCTCTTCAGGAGTGAGCTGAGTTTCGCCTTTCGGAGTTACTTTACCCACCAAGATATCGCCACCGTTGACTTCAGCACCTACATAAACAACACCTGACTCGTCAAGTTTGTTCAATGCTGACTCACCAACGTTCGGGATATCAGAAGTGATTTCTTCTGCGCCTAATTTGGTATCACGTGCCACACAGTTCAGCTCTTGAATGTGGATAGTGGTTAAACGATCTTCTTGCACGACACGCTCAGAGATGAGGATCGAGTCTTCGAAGTTGTAACCATTCCACGGCATGAACGCGACGCGCATGTTCTGACCTAACGCTAATTCACCCATATCAGTTGACGGACCGTCAGCCAATACGTCACCACGCATAACCGGCTCACCCACATTGACTGTCGGGGTCTGGTTAATACAGGTGTTCTGGTTTGAACGGGTGTATTTGGTCAGGTTGTAAATATCGATACCTGCTTCACCCGGTACCATTTCTTCTTCGTTTACTTTCACGACGATGCGGCTAGCGTCAACTTTATCGACTACACCACCACGTTTCGCGACTACAGTAACACCAGAGTCAACGGCAACCGTACGCTCAATACCGGTACCAACCAACGGCTTATCAGCACGCAAAGTCGGAACTGCTTGGCGTTGCATGTTTGAACCCATCAAGGCACGGTTGGCGTCATCGTGCTCTAGGAATGGAATCAAGCTCGCTGCAATCGATACGATTTGCTGCGGGGCAACGTCCATGTATTGAACTTGCTCTTTAGACATGAGCGTAAATTCATTTTTGTGACGGCACGGAACCAAGTCGTCAATTAACTCACCTTTTTCGTTCAACGCAACGTTTGCCTGTGCAATGACGAAGTTACCTTCTTCAATGGCTGACAAATAATCGACGTCGTCGGTGACCACACCGTTTTCAAATTTACGGTATGGGGTTTCTAGGAAACCGTATTCATTGGTACGCGCAAACGTTGCCAATGAGTTGATCAGACCGATGTTCGGACCTTCTGGAGTTTCGATTGGACAAACCCGACCATAATGCGTTGGGTGTACGTCACGAACTTCGAAACCTGCACGTTCACGAGTCAAACCGCCCGGCCCTAATGCAGAAATACGACGCTTATGCGTGACTTCTGAGAGCGGGTTGTTTTGGTCCATGAACTGCGACAATTGGCTCGAACCGAAGAATTCTTTCACCGCGGCGCTGATTGGCTTCGCGTTGATCAAATCTTGCGGCATGATGGCATCTAGGTCACCCAAGCTTAAGCGTTCTTTCACGGCACGCTCAACACGGACTAAGCCAACGCGGAATTGGTTTTCAGCCATTTCGCCCACTGAACGAATGCGACGGTTACCCAAGTGGTCGATATCATCGACTTCATCAAGACCGTTACGGATTTCGATCAGCTTCTTCATGACTTCAACAATGTCTTCTTTGCTCAGAGTGCCTGAGCCAGTCAAGTCATCGCGACCTAAACGACGGTTGAACTTCATGCGACCGACTGCTGACAAGTCATAGCGGTCTTCACTGAAGAACAAGTTTTCGAATAAGTTTTCTGCCGCTTCTTTCGTTGGCGGCTCACCAGGACGCATCATCCGGTAGATTTCTACCAATGCTTCGAGGCGATTTGAAGTGGTGTCGATACGCAAGGTTTCGCTCATGTATGGACCGTGATCCAAGTCATTCACGAACAGCGTTTCGAATTTCTTAAAGCCAGCTTCACGTAACTTCGCTAACAGCTCAAGGGTCAATTCGCTGTTGGCAGTAGCTATAACTTCACCCGTTTTCTTCTCAACGCAGTCTTTGGCTAGGACTTTGCCGACGAGATATTCGAGTGGAACTTCCATTTCTGGCTGGTTCAGCTGAGCAATCTGGTTGATATGGCGCGCGGTGATGCGACGACCTTTCTCAACGATGATTTCGCCATCATCGTTTTTGATATCAAACTTGGCAGTTTCGCCGCGTAGACGCTCTGGTACCAATTGCATGAACACTTTTTTGCTCTTGAATTGGAAGTACGTAGTGTCGAAGAACATATCGAGAATTTCTTCGGTGCTGTACTCAAGCGCACGCAAAATGATCGACGCTGGTAATTTCCGGCGACGGTCAATACGAACGAATACGTTATCTTTCGGGTCAAACTCGAAATCTAACCAAGAACCACGGTATGGAATAACCCGTGCGTTATACAGAACTTTACCTGACGAATGGGTTTTACCCTTGTCATGGTCAAAGAATACGCCTGGCGAACGGTGCAACTGAGAAACGATTACGCGCTCGGTACCATTGATAACAAAAGTACCGTTGTCAGTCATCAGGGGGATTTCACCCATGTAGACTTCTTGCTCTTTAATGTCTTTTACAGTGCCTGCTGCCGCTTCTTTGTCGTACAAAACTAAGCGCAGTTTGACGCGCAAAGGAGCAGAATAGGTAATGCCACGGATTTGACATTCATTGACGTCAAATACAGGCTCACCCAAGTGATAGCTCACGTACTGTAGTTCTGAGTTACCGGAATATGCGGTAATCGGAAATACTGAGCGGAACGCCGCTTCCAGGCCATAATTAGCATCTGGATCCGGATCGATGAATTTTTTAAATGAATCTAATTGGATTGACAGCAGGTAAGGTACCTCAAGTACATGAGGTCGTTTACCGAAATCCTTGCGAATACGTTTTTTCTCAGAGTAGGAGTACGCCATGGGGTTCCTCAGCTAGCTGATTGATGACCCTAACTACCGAAGGAGTCAGTAGTTAAAAACAAACCAGTATTAGTTTGTCGTTCCCGTTTTTGTCACCGCGAGCATGCACCCCAAGAACGGGCAAAAATGATACATGCTTAACAGCGCAAAAAGGCTGGTGACCCAAAAGTCACCAGCCCTTGGCCTAAAAGGCCGCTTTTATTTCGTGCAGTTGCTTACTTAAGTTCAACTTCCGCACCGGCTTCTTCAAGCTCTTTCTTCAGTGCTTCAGCGTCCGCTTTCGCGATGCCTTCTTTCACTGCTACTGGAGCTGATTCAACCATGTCTTTCGCTTCTTTCAAGCCTAAACCGGTAGCGCTACGTACTGCTTTAATAGCAGCAACTTTGTTAGCACCGGCAGCTTTCAAGATTACGTCAAATTCAGTTTTTTCTTCTTCAGCAGCTGCACCGGCAGCAGCTGGACCAGCTGCTACTGCAACAGCAGCAGATGCGTCAACACCGAATTTTTCTTCTGCAGCAGCGATCAGATCAACAAGATCCATAACTGGCATTTCAGCGATTGCATTCAAAATATCTTCTTTAGTAAGAGCCATAACTCTAAACTCCTGGGTTATAAATTACAAAAAATTGGTTAAAAAAACCGCTTCTATTTAGCGTCTTTAATTGCCGCCAACACACGCACAAACTTAGTAGGCACTTCGTTGATAGTACGAACGAACTTACTAACAGGCGCTTTGAAGGTGGCCAGCAATTTCGCCAATGCTTCGTCGCGAGTCGGAAGTGAAGCAACCGCTTCTAGCTTATCTGCACCCATCAAACCGTTACCGATTGACAGAGCAGTTACTTTCAGGTGCTTGTTGTCTTTCGAAAAGTCTTTGAACAAACGCGCAGCAGAACCAGGCGCGTCCAAAGAAAATCCGTAAACTAAAGGACCTTTCAGTGCTGGGTCCATGTCCTCGAACTGCGTATCGACAAATGCGCGACGAGCCAGAGTGTTCCGAATAACTTTCAGATACACGCCTTGCTCACGAGCTTGACGACGCAGGACAGTCATGTCCGCAACTTCCATTCCGCGATACTCAGCAACAGCGACGGATAGAGCTTTTGAAGCAACTTCGTTAACTTCTTTAACGATTGCTTTTTTTGCTGCTAAACCTAGTGCCACTGATATCACCTCTTAATTAAGCCTTCGGCAAAGCCTCAGGCTAACGTTACACATAGACAGACCAGCACAGCATCTGTCACGTTGTCACGGTGAATCTCTACCCAGAGAGTCTGAGTCGGATATCACCATCTGCGCAGGACATTAAGTGTCGCTTATTATTCCTTCTCAGGAATCAGCCGCGATACACCTGCGGTCTTGGATGGGAGCGTTAGCCCCAACCCACAAACCTTTACTTAACAGCAGCCAATGAACCTTGGTCGATGGCAACGCCAGCGCCCATAGTGGTTGATAAGCTGACTTTCTTGATGAACTGACCTTTTGCAGAAGAAGGCTTCGCTTTCTTCAATGCAACAAGCAGTGCTTCTAAGTTTTCTTTCAGTTTGTCGTTATCGAAATCAACTTTACCGATAGTCGCGTGGATAATACCCGCTTTATCGTTGCGATAACGAATCTGACCAGATTTTGCGTTCTGCACAGCAGTCGCAACATCAGGAGTAACCGTACCCGTTTTTGGGTTAGGCATCAGGCCACGTGGACCTAAGATTTGACCTAACATACCAACTACGCGCATTGCGTCTGGAGAAGCGATAACAACGTCAAAGTCCATTTGGCCTTTCTTCACTTGCTCAGCCAAATCTTCCATACCAACGATGTCTGCACCTGCAGCTTTCGCTTTCTCTGCATTCGCGCCGCTAGTAAATACTGCAACACGAACTTCGCGACCGGTACCGTTTGGTAATACAGTTGCGCCACGGACGTTTTGGTCCGATTTACGAGCGTCGATACCCAGATTTACTGAGACATCAACACTTTCTTTGAATTTGGCAGTTGCCAGTTCTTTCAACAAGTTGATTGCTTCGTTGATTTCATAATCACGCGCTTCAACTTTCTCACGAATTAAACGTGCACGTTTGCTCAATTTAGCCATCTTACAGACCCTCCACTTTCAGGCCCATCGCACGAGCTGAACCGGCGATAGTACGTACTGCTGCGTCAAGGCTAGCCGCTGTTAAGTCTGGCTCTTTAACCTTCGCAATGTCTTCTAACTGAGCACGGGTAACAGTACCCACTTTCTCAGTGTTTGGACGACCTGAACCACTCTTGATGCCTGCTGCTTTTTTCAGCAAGAAGGCCGCTGGAGGAGTTTTAGTGATAAACGTGAAAGAACGGTCTTCGAAGACAGAAATTTCAACTGGAACTGGAGCGCCTTTTTCAAGTTCGCCAGTCGCTGCGTTGAATGCCTTACAGAATTCCATGATATTTACACCGTGCTGACCCAAAGCAGGACCAACAGGTGGTGATGGGTTAGCTGCACCGGCTGCTACTTGCAGCTTGATGATAGCTTTTAACTTCTTAGCCATTGCTTATTGCCTCTTGTTGTGGGTCTAGCGCCTTGTAAATCGTCCATTTTTACTGCCTCTCGGCACCTGTAAAAACGAAGAGGTGACTTACTCTAACGGCTCCCCGATATAAAAAAGGAGGCGAATTATATGCATAATCGCCACCGATTGCAATCAAAAAGAGTAAATTGTGAACAGTAAATAGATAACAGAGATAGATCTTGGTTTAGCTCTTTCTATTACCTATTTTCATTTCACTTTTTACTTTGGGTTATTAGGCTTTTTCTACCTGCACGAACTCGAGTTCTACTGGCGTTGCGCGGCCGAAGATTGAGACCGATACCGTCAAGCGGCTCTTCTCGTAATCGACGCTTTCAACAGTACCGTTGAAGTCTGCGAACGGACCGTCATTAACACGAACCATTTCGCCTGGCTCGAACATCGTTTTCGGACGCGGCTTATCGACTGACTCTTGCAGACGATTCAAAATAGTATCCGCTTCTTTCTGGGTAATTGGCGTTGGGCGATCTTGTTTGCCACCGATAAAACCAAGTACACGTGGAATGCTTTTCACCAAGTGCCATGAATCTTCATCCATGATCATTTCGACGAGCACATAACCAGGGAAGAACTTACGCTCGCTCTTGCGGCGTTGACCTGCACGCATTTCAACAACTTCTTCAGTTGGAACGAGAACTTCACCGAACTTGTCTTCCATGCCATGCATTTTGATGTGCTCACGCAGGGAGTTTGCAACCCGCGCTTCGTAGCCTGAAAAAGCTTGAACAACGTACCAGCGTTTTTGAGCAGTCATTGATTAAAACTCCAGTCCGGTAAAGAAGCCGACGACCCGCACGAGAATGGCATCCATTCCCCACAAGATCAGCGACACAATTGCAGTAGCAACAAGAATAATTAACGTAGTTTGGGTCGTTTCTTGACGCGTAGGCCAAACGACTCGGCGCACTTCAGTGCGGCTTTCTTTAGCGAATGCACGGAAGCGACGACCTTTGTCGGTCATGCCAGCAACGATACCTGCAACTGCAACTAGAATAACCACGCCAATGGCGCGATACAGAATCGATACTTGCTCGCCATAATAGTAGTTACCGACTACCGCTGCAGCTAATAACGCAATGGCGACGACCCACTTGATGCCGTCAAAAGAACTCGTTTGCGTTTCAGTTTGTGCACTCATTCTTAATTCCTAATTATACAAATCGGGTAAAAGTGAAAGGTAAATGGTGAATAGATAACAGCATAACTTTCATCGTGCGTTTCTATTCACTGTTCCCTATTCACTGTTCACATATATTGTGTGGCAGGGGTGGAGGGATTCGAACCCCCAACCGTCGGTTTTGGAGACCGCTGTTCTACCAATTGGAACTACACCCC
>NZ_JBLXDX010000015.1:0-12134 GCF_048263735.1 Pseudidiomarina aestuarii
CGCCCTGCGTCCGCTCATGGTGGGACGCAAGAGACTGAAAACGGTAAAAAATCTATGCAGTTGGGGTTCGACAAACCTGCTCCAGCTGCTATGATGCGCGCCGCTGGAGAGATGCCGGAGTGGCCGAACGGGACGGATTCGAAATCCGTTGTACCCTCGCGGGTACCTAGGGTTCAAATCCCTATCTCTCCGCCACTATTAAAAAAGCCCTGTAATTCAATGAGTTACGGGGCTTTTTCTTTTCTGTTTCTACTACTCCCTTCTACTACTCCGCCTAAGCGGTTCCCCTCTGTTCGCGGTCTATCGCTATACTGTACGTTCATACAGTAATTGGTGAGGGGCTGTTATGTCGTGCCCTGACGATTTCGAATTTCTCCTTGGTGTACCCACTCTCGCTGAGGTGTGGCAGCAGCACGCTCGCCTTCTAGAAGAGGAATGCCACGAGCTAAGGGAGGAGGTGAGGGCGCTTAAGGCCGAACGGCGAAAGCTGGTGCAGCTCTATGCGCAAAGCCAACAGGAGCTAAGCAAAGCGAACGATAGAGCCAAGAAGGCGCAGCGAGAGGCGAACCGAAGCCATGTTGAGCTTGTGCAACTTCAGAACAGTATTGCGTACCCATTCCACTATGGGCACCACGAAGGTATTCCGAAGGACGATCAAGAAACGGATCGGTCGGCCGTCAGGGGTGGCTGAGGTAGGATTGTCAGCAAGTAGAGGGAGAAAACTAGCATCGGTGCTAGGTCTGACGCGGCTTGGTTGGTTGTCAGGGAGCGCTGAAGTAACATTGGGTCAGCACCACTACATCTATGTTTACCTCGAGGTAAAGTTAAGAAAAAACGCAACATATTGCGTTGACAGTTTTTCGAGTCCGATTATCCTAGCCCCCGAACCGCTTAATCCGGTCGTCGTTCGCCTTGTTTAGTTTCACATGCATCATGTACGACGCCTGTCGAATTCGCCTATCGTGGCGACACCAAGGACGGAAGAAGGAGGAAAGGAAACATACGACGTAGAAGAAGGAGGTGGCTTATTGCCAGTGGCACGAAATTTGACTATGATGCGAAATTGCCACAATTTTTTTGTGGCCGCAAAAAAGCCCCAACCGCTGAGAAGCGACTGGAGCCTATGCAACACTGACGCTAACCAATGGGACGGCCTAGGAAACTGAACCCAGTGGAAAGCAAACCCAAATCGAACCATCAATAATCTGATCACGAATTGAGCGAGGCGCGCATTGTAGGCATACACCCTTACGCACTCAACCGTTTTATCGCGCTAAATGACGAACCGGTCAAGAGTGAGCCTGCAATTTCTTGCGCTCCGTTTGTTCGTGACGGATTCCTTAATAGGAACCGTTATGAAAAACGATGATATACCGCCATCGGGTGATGATGGAGAGGAATACACGTACTGCCGATATCGCCGGTGCGGAACCAGATTGCTGGATGCTCATGCCTACGGGCACAGGGCGTGGCGCTTGAGGATTCGTCGCAGACGCAATGTTGCTCCCCGTCGCGGGCGTGGTGTTCATGTCAGGTCGTACCGCCGGTTTCGGCTGGGCAAGTGGGAGGACGTATGTGCCCACTGGAGGAGCCATCCAGGGCAACTGACTCTTTTCTAACCTTCTGAGGGGCGGGCAACCGCCCCTTTCTTTCGTGGTTGCAAAAAGCCACCTTGCGGTTACGCTCCATGCACGACACACCGAGCAAGGAAAGCCACCGTGAACGAGCAGATTTTTGTTCTAGCGACTCAGAAGAAGACCACAAACCACATCCTGCATCTGATCCTTTCGATCCTCACTGGGGGGCTGTGGCTGATCGTCTGGGTAATCGTTGCTGCGAGCAACAGCCGGCACAACAGTCGTATTCAGGGAAAGATGAACCATGTCCTGAACTACAAGCTTCAGGGGATGGACGACATACAAGCACATCAACACGTGCAGGAAGATCAACAACGAAACGCCTCCAACAAGCGAAACGCAATCATCGTCATAGCGCTGGTGGTCGTTGTGTATCTACTGGCCCAAGCTTGGCGTTGAATGTGTTGAAGATGTATTCGACGCAAGCGGAAACGCTGTCTCCCAACAAACGAGGTTAGGCTCATGGCGTTCGATTCCTACTATCTGAACGAGAATGCAGACATCGAGGGCGACAACGAAATGCACCGGCTTGGGTGCAGCAAGATGCCTAAGAATAAGCTGTACGTAGGAACATTCTCGACGTGCAGAGAGGCTCTTTCCGAGGCGAAGAAGATGCTATCTACCGCAGACGGATGTGCGTTCTGTTGTCCAAATTGCCACACCTCTTGACTCCGCAAGCGCCACAAACCTCCGCAAAGCCAAGATTGGTGCTGAGGGAAATATCCTCTGGGCCAATTCTGAAACCCTGTCGCTAGGGTCGTATTGTTAAGCCGGGGTAGATTTCAAGCGCAGCACTGGTGACCAAATTCCAAAATATGGTCACGCTGTGTACGCCAGAACGAAAGAAGCCCCTCCGGGGGCTTGTCTTAGCAGGCTGTGGGTAGCGGAAAGCTAGATCACGAACGCGTCATACGTGCTGTCTACCTCTGCTTGAGTCAGACCAAGGTAGTGCATCGTTATCGCGGGGCTTGAGTGGTTCAGCACCTTACAGATCATCTCGATGCTGACTCCGCTACTGTGCATGATCCAACCACGAGTCTTGCGCATAGAGTGGGTGCCGAGCTGAATGCCCATTTCACCGCCTACAGCTTTGAATGCTTGAGCAACGGCGACACGTGACACCGGCTTACCCTTGGCCCTGTTCGATTCCACTTCAAACAGATACGTATGGTAAGGGTGGGCAGCGTGGCGGGCCTTGGCTATCTCTACAGCCTTCGCATTGAGCTTGATCGAGCGTGTCTTGCCGGTCTTGCCTTCTACCACCACAAGACGACCCGTCAGGGCTTCTGCCATCGTCACTGACAGCAGATCACTGATTCGCAAAGCAGCCTGTAGGCCGAACTCCCAAACGTCTGCATAAAGGGTGTTGCCCTTTGCGTTCAGCTTGAGCTTACGGCTGATAAAGGCCACCTCATCAAGCGTTTTCACTGCCTCAACCGATTTCATGCTTATTTACTCCATGTCCCTATGCCTACGTTGTGTAAATTAGAACACAAGAAACGAGGGAGGCTCAAGCATTTACGGCCTTCGCTACTTAACAAAATAGCATTGTGTAAATTAGGGCTAGGCTTCGGTGAGCTGGTGAACCTTCATACCGCTTCGGTAGGTGGCAACGAACTCGTTCAAGCCTTCGCGGGTGTTCAGATAGGTAAGTTGGCTTGGGAAGAACATAGCTTCGTTAGCCCACCCAAGGCGCAGCCATTGGCCACGGATCGACTCTTGCCACGTGTAGAAGAACTGCCCCTGTTGCCTTGTACTGAACAGGACGCTGTACGTGTCCGGCTCTGACATTTCTTGCACGTCGATTGAGACAGGTTCCCAAGCTTCCAATAACAGCGTTGGCGTAAGGCCCGAAGCTGGCTTAACCAGAATCCACATATACGAAAGATCGCTCATCGCGTGGCCCTCTGACGGGCTTCGATGACGTTCAGACGATTGCGTATCTCATTGCTGAGCGTGTCTATGCGTTCGTTCTGTTTGGACAGGCGTGCATCAATCTCTTGGCTTTGATGCTGCACCGTGACTACGGATTGGTTTACTTGGCGCTCCAGGGCGAACAAGTGAAACGTGATGGCTGTAAGCAGGACAGCCGTTATCAGGCGAATCATGAGATTTTTCTCCTTTGAATTTAAATTTATTGAGGATTGGAGGACAAAACGGCTTAACTCAAACAACTGTTTGAATAGCGTATATGCGGGGTGTAACGGAGAGGGAGGTGCTAGCGTCCCTGCTAGCTATGCCCAACTCGTGTGATTAGTGATGTGTTACTTTATAACAATTACTCTTTCTCAGAGTATTGAAGCATCGTTGTTTCTATGACGTTCCTAAACTCGTTCTGGAATAGACTCTTGAACTCAAAGCTATCAACACCATTGACATTGAATGTTTGATTGATAACGGGAGAGTTATTTACCACCTTGCTGGATGTAGAAGACATCAGGCTATCAACAGATGGAATAAACCGAGACTTCTCCCATTCTTTTTGCTCAGGAATCAAAGGGGATATGAACTGAGGGTATGACGGACTCTTGATGGCTCGTGCATCTGGTATTGAAAGCATTCCGCGTCCTGTAGAACTCGACCAAGGGTTTTCAGACCGTTGCTCGTTGCTCGCCTCACCATTTACAGCAGGGGCAGTTTGAGATTGCTTAACGCCCCAAGAAATAAGACTTGCTGCAAGGCTTGTCGATGCTGCGGCTACGGAATAGAACGAATCACGCAATGGGGTCATCGCCTCGTGAAGTTCTTGCTGAGATTGTACAAACTGACGGGAGGCTTCACCCATAGCGCCCTTTGTACGCTCAAGCTCTTCAGCAAACTTTGCATTCTGTAGACGTGCTGATTCACCTTGAATTGTATTTGAAAGCTCTTCCACCTTTCCGGCTGCGTCCTTTGCTGCCAGCTCATAGCCTCTCATTACATCGTTAAAGCTAACTTCTCGTTTGCTCATCGCTTTGAGGAACTTGTCTACACCACTCTGTCCCGTGCGCTCTTCCCACGCTTTGATAATGTAACTGCGGATTGCTGGATTACTGTCTGCAAGTTGGGTGTTGAGTTCTTCAGCGCGGAGATATCCAAGCCCCCCGATCTGCTGCAACGCATATGCCTGTCTTTGTATCGACATATCGTCGCCGCCATTACCTTTCGTGGCGATGCCCATGTTCTGATACAAGTTGAAACCCTGTTGAGCTGTAAGCTTCATACTCAACTGCGCTTGCTTCATAAATTTGCTATAGCCATCGACTTGCGTTTCCGCCACTGTACCAAGCTTGTTAGCAAGTCCAATAAGGGCATCAATACTACTTTGTCGTCTTTCCTCTGAACCACCTACAGCGATTTCAAGTTGTAGCCGCTGCATCTCCCTTGAGGACATTAGCTCCCGAGCTTGATTGACTTTAGTTCCTGCATACATCCCTGCCGCTGCTACTCCTGCTGCGCCCATTCCAACAGGACCAACACGAGGAAGAAATCCACCAAGACCCGCTCCACCAAACCCACCACTGAAAGAGTCAAAGCCTCGTGGTACACCTAGGTGAGACGGATAGTGGATATTTGCACCACCGCTGCTTCCCTGAATACTACGAATATTAATACGTGCTGCTGAAGCTGCACGTGTCATAACACCTTGTAGTTGCTTGTTAATTCGCGCTTGGTCAATGTGGACATTGCCGATAGGCACAGTGAGGAGACGGCCAATACGATTCATATCGGTTTGTAGGGTGCGCTGAGCGCCTAAGCTGTCAAGTGTGAGCTTCTTAACCTTCAGCTCTGGGAGCGTTAGTGTTTTGGCAAAGCTTGTGGCCATATTCTTGCCGAATGCTTGAAACCGTTTCTCAAGCGCTTTTAGTTGGAAGTCAACTTTCCTGATTTCTGACTTAGGGAAATTGAATCCAACTGAAATTGTGTATTTTGATACAATCATTGTCTCTTATCCTTGTAAGAACAAAGGGAGCCGAAGCTCCCCTGTGTTGTTTAGATCAACCCGAGGCGTTGGCGGATAATGCGATCTGTTGTCGTCAGTTTAGGTTTCAGGCTTTCCAAATGGGCTTGCATAACAATATCAATGGCCCACTGAAGCTCAGCTACGGAATACTTCTTTTCTTGTTTAGGAGGGGGCGTCAGAATTGTAGGAGCAGGAGCTTTGGATTCTTTTGCTTTTTTCTCAAGCACTGCCATCAGGCGTTTACCATTCATCATTGGCGCCCCCCTTCAGCCCAAGGGCCATCGTTGCTTTTAAAGAGCACTTTGCTTTGTTTAGTCTCTTTCTCTTGTTCAAGAGCAGCAACCATTCCTTCAACAAAAGCGAGAAGCTCATTCTTACGTTGAGCCTTTTTCTCTTCTTGCTCCTTTACGACCTCAGGATGGTATTTCTTCATCAGTAGTTGCTGTGTTAGGTCCATTACTTAACCTCCAAGCTGTTGAAGTAATCGATGGCATCTCGTTTGGCTTGATCTCGTGCTTTCTGTTCTTTCTCTTGCTCAGCTTTAATCTTCTTCGCTTTTTCCTGCTGGTACAGTTGCTCTGCAAGCAAGTCGAGGTTGCGCCGTTTTTCTGCTTCAAGCTCAGCGAGGTATTTCTCCTTCTCTTGCTGAGCTACTTCGTCCAAGAGATGCTGAATATTTTGTTTCTCGAAATAGCAGTAGACGATTGAGCCCTGTAGGATTGGCTTCCTGTATTTTGAAAGTTTCTTACCACTGAGAGCAGCTTCGACAATGGCGTCGATTGCAACGGAAAATGGTAGTTGGATTACGTCAAGCGCATGCAAAGTTGTTTTGAAATTCTCGCATGCTCGATTTGTACGACGATCAAGCTCTTGTTGGTCGAAAGTGAAGGTGTTCAGTTTGACTACGTTGGTTTTCATAATTTTGTTCCTCAATTTTAGTTGTTGCCATTTGGCGTTGTTGTGGGCAATAGATGCCCTGTTATCTGCACTTCGTGTGAAGAGCAAAAGCTTTAGTGTTTAGTTTGTGTTGCTAAGGTCAGTGGGCTGAAAGCCACTAAAGACGGGGCTTAGAGCACGATGTGTTGTTAACTGTAATGACTATATGCGGTGTTAAGTTTTAGTTTAGAACGGTACTAACTCTGGATCATACCAAGGCTCAACAGGCGGGCTTGGCACATAGTCATCCTCAACCTGAAAGTAATCGTCTGGGTAATCGAACTCTGATCGACACTCGGTGAACTCTCGTTCTTCGTAGAAGCTGGCAATCTGTAGAGCTTCTTTGCGGCTCTCAAGCCACCAATACAAAAACTCACCGTCAATCAGGCCAACAGTGTTCAAAGCGTCTTTATTCTTCTCTGTCTGCTGAATAAACAGTTCAATGTCTTCAACGACCCAAGAGGCGTGAACCAGCCAGTCATCACCGTGATCGTTCCTCGAATCGTGATGATCCAAGCTGACCAGCTCCAGGTACTTACGAAGCGTATTGCTGATGAGCTTTCGATCAGGCTTGGCACCTTGCAGGACACTGAATGCAGTGAAGGCCGCGAAGTCGCGCAGGTTGCTGCCATCTTGTCCCGGCTTCAGGCGTACAGGGTTGAACCAGCACCCGTATGCTTCACCACCGATAGCACCGAAACCCTCTTCACCACGTTGATTCATCACCCATAGAGCCACACACCGAACAGCAGCAGCCGTAAAGGCATAATCACTGCTCTTGGTAGGGTCTGAGCATTGCTCTGCGAAGCGCTCCAGCTCCTCCACATAGACGCAAAGGGTACGGCGTGGGGTGAGACTCAGCGTGTACAGCTCCTGCTCTTGTAGCGAGGCATACAGCTTCCGCAGGGCGGTCATGCCCATACGTTCCAGCTCAGCCAGAGGAACCTCACATTTGGGAAATTCCGTCTTGATCTTCTTTGCCAACCCAAAGCGCTGACTCTTACGAATCGGGTGAGCCTTGGAATACTCAACCAGCTTCTGACCCAGATACGATTTAACCTTGGTCAGTACGGCCTTATCTGCTGCCTTCTCATCTACAAGCCACTTGTTCTTAAGGCTACTGCGCTTGATGCACAGGCCAGCACCTTCTACCGCTGTTGCACCGTGCACTTGATTGGCAAGGCTGCTACCGATGAACAGGTTTTGATGATGCAAAAGCCCTACGGTGTCTTTACCTTGAGCGGGGCTGATGTGGCAGAGGTGGAACTTTGATTTCTGTTTGTCTTCGTTCCAGCCGTAGCATTTGAAGCGACGACGATAGACCGAGAACAGTTCTACCAGATCAACATCCGTTAAAATCTCTACTGTGCCAGCACGCTTGCATTCACGACTGACCCACAACCATTCATCGGAGCACGGAAGATTGGCAATTCGCTTGGATGCTGTCTTTGTGTTTCGGGCTTTGGTGCGACAGGAGACAGTGCAGTATTTAGCAGCGTACTGACTGGTAGTGAACTCAATGTTGCAGTGTTGGCATACTTTGTTTCGTTGAACCATTATTATAATCCTCTATTGGCGGGATGTTATTTATAGTTTGCATCGCTGCATACTCTTTACTGATGAGAGTGTTTAGAAAGTGCGTAAGGCTGACTTGCTCTCCAGCACTTTCGTGCAATGCAACAAGCTCTCGCTCCGCTCTCTCTGATAGTTTCAGTTTCATTGTTCACCTCTTTAATGGCTGGAAGCTACGTGGCACTAAGGATGGAGGCTAATGTGTTGTAGCGTGCAATTACTACAGGCTGTAGATAAACAAAAGAAGATCGTCCTCTGTAATCTCACCCTCTCTCAACTTACGAACACGGTCTGCAAGGTTGGCAATGTCATTCTTTACGGATCGCTGTCGAGCATTGGAGTGCTCCATAAACCAATGCCAAGTTTTATGCGGTAGTCGGAGGATAGTCATTGTTGCTGCTCCTTCAATTGTTGGTTTAGCAAGTTGTTGATGGTTTCCGATACAGAGGCACCTTCTTTCAGACTCAGGCGCTGTAGCTTGTTCAAAAGCTCAAGTTCGATAAGGAGTGTTTCTTTTGAAAACGCCCTGTCTCCGATATAAATCTCATTCCTCATTCGCTATATTCTCCAGCATTTCCTCAAGGCTGCTATCCAGCAACTGGAGGGATTCGATTGTGCGAAGAGTCTTTACGATCTGATGCACTTTGGAGCGGATAGCCTTACGTTGAACACAGATTCGTTGAACACAAGTGTTTCCGCAGTATCGATGGCGTGCGTTAGTGGGTTCAAACTCGGTGCTACACACCAAACAGCTTCTCATAGGATTGTTTCCTTATATTTTGGCAATAGAACCACGCAGAACAGACAAAGCCTGTAATGGGTGGGGTTTGTTTTGATGAACGATCTAAGGGGTGAAAACCCTTAGTAAAAGTTGGTGTTTCACTCGTTTAATTGGGTCGCTCCTCCTCTTGTCCGTATTCGATAACCTTTTCTAAGAGGCCGTTGTAGGTGGATAGTGCCTCTGAAGCCTTTGCATACACCTCAGCCTCAAATTCTTTAAACGCTCTTTGTTCTGGCGCAAACAGCGGATTAGGATGCCTTCCTTCCTGTGCAATATTACTCAACACCTCAAACGCCTCTTTAGACGAGAGCCAGTATAAGTTTGCTTTCTTGTATCGATGCCAAGAGACCGTGCACGTGTTGCCACATAATTTTGCGTGCTGTCTGTTTGCGGTGAATGGTGCTGAACACCAAACACACTGACGAGTGATTGCCATAGTCGAATCTCCTAAGTAATAGATTCATAAAAAAACCAATAAAAAAGGCGTAGCTCTTTCGAGAACGCCTTCAGAATAAAAGAAACTAACACGCACCAAACACCCAAGAGGGTGTGCACAAATTGATAGCGAGTTAGAAGCCCATCGGCTTTTTTGAAAACCACCACAGCACAAGAAGAGGAGAAACAAGCTGGGGTGGTTTAGGAGGAAAATCTATAAGCTGACCCGTTGCAGGTAGCTGATACAACAGAACAGAATTTCTGTCCTTTATACCTATTAGACGTAATTCAATATCCAGAAGACACATCTTAGGCAATTAAATCTAAACTTTTTTCGCCGAGCACAAAGTGCCCCTATCTGTAAACAGAATAGCATTTATATGCACTCCTGTCAAGTATTAAGTTGTCATTCTAATTTGAGTTAGTTGCTAACTTACTTGTCAAGCCCGCTGTATATGCGGGTTTCAGCTTAATTAACAAACTTTGTCTAATACTCATTTCCGACGAACGGTAGTGAAGCTGGTGCTTGCCAAATAGCAGACGCACGAAAGAGCAGCTATCTCCAAGAGGAGGCTACTCGTAAAATTCAAAGGTGAAGGAAGGATATTACACTAATTTTTCTATTTTGCAATAGTAAGGCATAAATAAATGTATATAGGGAAAAGTATGGTGTTAAATCTTCGCTGTCTTCTGCCTGCATCGGCATAAGGCTAAAAACGAGAACGGCGATTTACACCCTCAAAACTACAGGAAACAATCGAATTTGAAGTCGAGTAGGGCGATCACCTTAGCCTTTTGCTCAAGGCTTGGACCTTTGGAGTAGAGGTCGAAGGTTATTAACCCTGTTTCGTGCCCGAACAGGCCCGGCATTACTGCTACGTCCGCTCCTGCTTGATGCACCAGTGTGATTGTCGTTTTCCTGATTGAGTGGAACACGTGCTGCTTATCGAAGCCTGCTTGTGTCTTGAGCCTTCCGAAACGCTTGCTGAGAGCATCAAGACGATTGCCATATTTGTTGTGGCCTCCAGGCAGAAGAAAGCCATCTTTAGAAGCTTCAAGCAGTGATGACACTAGCGCTGCAATCTTGGGATGGAATGGCACCTCTCGGATACCAGCGGCACTCTTGGCTTCTGTGATTGAGAAAGAGACGGGCACACCGTTCTTAATAGTGATGGTGTCGCGGTGAATCCTGCCGATTTCTTCAAGGCGGGCACCAGAGTAGGCACCAATAGCAATCAGGTCAGCTAAGGGTTGATCCTTTTTCTCAACTGCCAGAGCGTGTAGCCGTTCAACGTCCTTTTTAGAGAATGCTTCCCAGCTAATAGCCTCGCCTTTGATTACAGGGAAATCATGGTCGGCAAATGGGTTGGGCTGGCCCTTGTACTGCTCACGCCATTCGACATCGTGTTTGCAGGCCCATTTCCAATACGCACTCGCGGACCACGTGTGCTGCTTCTTGGTTTTGGAGCTAAGCGGGTTTCCGGCTTTGTCTGTGAGCTGGTCAAGGTAGGCCGACACTGTGTCGAAGTTCACCGGCTTGCCTGTCGCCGTGAGGTAGTCGGAAAACTGTTTCACACGGCGGCACATCTGGTCGATGGTCTTGGCTTCGTTGCCCTTGCGTTCGAGGGAGATACGGAAGGCTTCCAGACGCTTCTGTGTGATGGGGGAGCGGGGCTTGTATGTCGTGTGGTCAGCCATGATCTGCTGAGCTTCAAGCGCTTCGTCTTGGCTCAAGGAGTGGTTAGTAACAGCCGCAAGCGCTGATGCTCCACGAAGCAGCTCGTTTAGTGCTTTGGTGGGGCCGATACGATCTATGCCGGATGCTTGGGATTTTTGTAGGAGTAGCGTGGGCAGTTGTTCTGCTTGCTCGGTAGGAACCCCGGCAGCTTTCATATCTGCGATGGTTTCCTGAAGGATCGGCCAAAGCTCTTGGATCAGCTCGGGTGTTAACTTGTGTTTGTAGTCAGGGCCACTGACTGCACGCATAACCTGATGATTCAGACTCTTGGTGTACCGGGTGCTTTGCTTTGCCAAGTCTTCCCGCCATGCGTCCCCTAGCTCTGACTTCCGCTCCCTAGCGTCTCGAATATCTGCTTTCCATTTCGCTAACAAGGGGAGGCGGCGTTCCATTGCCTCACTGCGTAGACCTGTCTTCAGGCTTTGGACCCACACCTTTCGACCTTTGAAAGCTGGGCGTACATCCTTGGGCACGTCCAATCTGCAATACCAAGTAGATTCGCCTTCTTTTTGGAAAATGTGGTCTGCCATAATGCGGGCCTAGAGTCTGAGTGATAGAGCCGGTTCTACTACTCGATTCTACTACTCTTGGTGCTGAAAGGCCCGAAGTAACGGGGTTTCTGGCTTGTGGGTGAGAGAATTTAGAGTCCCTATCTCTCCGCCATTACATATAGCCTAAGCCCCTGAACTCGACAGAGTCCGGGGGTTTTTGCTTTTTGTGGCCTCGGTATGCGGCGGCCGGGTTTGTCTGCTGCATGGCCATCACAGTGTTGTGCGAAGCGAGGGGAGGGTGATGTCGCAGCTACGGCGGGGCTTTATCCTGACCCGGCACTGGCGGGATGCGCCGGAGGGTACGGAGGTCAGTTTCTGGCTGGCCACCGACGCTGGCGCACGGCAGCTACGTGTCCCGCATCAAGATTCCGTCGCTTTCATCCCCGAAGAGCAGCGTCCTCTTGCTGAAGTGCTGCTACGTCGCGAGCGTGATGTGGAATTGCGACCGCTGGCCTTGTGCGACTTCCGCCATCGGCCAGTGATGGGGTTGTACAGCCGTTCGTACCGTCGCTTGCTGGATTGCGCGCGGTTGCTGCGTGAG
>NZ_JBLXDX010000016.1:0-11497 GCF_048263735.1 Pseudidiomarina aestuarii
GGTCATTTTAAAAGAACCTATTGGTGCTTGATTTAAGGTTGAAATCATTTCTTCAGCGCTGCTTAACGCTTCGGGTAAACCACGACAGTGTTGATAATACAGTTCACCCGCGTCGCTTAAACGGATGCGTCTTGTGGTGCGAAATAGCAATGTCGTGCCTAGCTCCGCTTCAAGTTGCGTGATCAAGCGACTGATGTGTGACGCCGATACACTCAGTTTCGTCGCCGCGGCGGAAAAGCTACCTTGCCGAACCACTTCAATAAAGGCCTCCATGGCTTCCCAATTTTTCATAATGTGCCCCTTGAGATGGAAAAATACCCTGCTTATCTTGTTATATTATAACTTGAAAAGACTATTTTGAAATGATTGTTGCTGTATGGCAAGAATCATTTTCCAAATCGAGCATTATCCTTGTAATCATTTGCGTCTACACTGGTGGTATCGAAAATGAATCTAAACAGACTTTGGAGTGCGCTATGAAATGTAAAGCTGCTGTTGCTTGGGGCCCAGGCCAACCACTGAAAATTGAAGAAGTGGACGTTCAAGATCCGCAAAAAGGCGAAGTGCTTGTGCGCATGGTGGCAACGGGCGTGTGTCACACTGACGCGTTCACCTTGTCGGGTGAAGATCCGGAAGGTATTTTTCCTGCCATTCTTGGTCACGAAGGGGCGGGTGTGGTTGAAGCCGTAGGCGAAGGGGTTACCACGCTTAAAGTGGGCGATCACGTTATTCCACTCTACACAGCTGAATGTGGCGAGTGTAAGTTCTGTAAGTCTGGCAAGACTAACCTTTGTCAAGCGGTTCGTGTCACTCAAGGAAAAGGCCTAATGCCAGATGGCACTAGCCGTTTCAGCATCAATGGTGAGCCAATTTATCACTATATGGGTACCTCTACTTTCTCTGAGTACAGTGTGGTTCCTGAAATTTCGTTGGCGAAAATCCACGTTGATGCACCGTTAGAAAAAGTCTGCTTGTTAGGTTGTGGTATCACGACCGGTATCGGCGCTGTACTAAACACGGCGAAAGTGGAAGAGGGCGCCACGGTGGCTGTTTTTGGTTTAGGCGGCATTGGTTTGTCGGTTATCCAAGGCGCTCGCATGGCAGGCGCGTCTCGCATTATCGCGATCGATATTAATGAGTCTAAGTTTGAAATGGCGAAACAATTCGGTGCGACCGATTGCATCAATCCGAAAACATTCGATGCGCCCATTCAGCAAGTGATCGTTGATATGACCGACGGCGGTGTAGATTACTCGTTCGAGTGTATCGGTAACGTACAAGTGATGCGTCAAGCGCTTGAGTGCTGTCATAAAGGTTGGGGCGAATCCATCATCATAGGTGTGGCCGGTGCTGGCCAAGAAATCTCTACGCGTCCGTTTCAATTGGTCACCGGTCGAGTCTGGAAGGGTTCTGCTTTTGGTGGCGTAAAAGGTCGCAGTCAATTGCCAGGTTACGTAGAAGACTACATGAATGGCAAGATCGAAATTGATCCATTCGTGACGCACACCATGCCGCTTGAGCGTATCAACGAAGCGTTTGATTTGATGCATAAAGGCGAAAGTATTCGTACTGTCATTCTTTTTGATAAGTAACCGTGAGCACACCGTTTTGATAAGCCCGCTAAGCGGGCTTTTTTAACACAGCAAAGGAGACAGCGATGGAATTGTTATCCAGTACCAAAAGCTTTGGTGGTTGGCTAAAGCGTTATAAACATGAAAGCTTATCCGTAAAAGGCGACATGACGTTTGCTATTTACCTGCCACCACAAGCTGAAACGCAAAACGTCCCTGTTTTGTATTGGTTATCCGGCCTGACGTGCACCGACGAAAACTTCACCCAAAAAGCGGGGGCTTTTCGTAAAGCTGCTGAGTTAGGTTTAGCGATTGTTTGTCCAGACACTAGCCCGCGCGGCACAGACTATCCGAATGAACATGAAAGCTATGACTTCGGTTCGGGGGCGGGCTTTTATGTCAACGCCACGGTGGAACCTTATTCGAACACCTATCATATGTACGATTACGTAGTGCAAGAACTGCCGCATTTGATAGAAACGAACTTTCCAGTCACAGATAAGCGTTCTATTTCTGGTCATTCAATGGGCGGGCATGGCGCCTTGATTTGTGCATTGAAGAACCCAGGTAAGTATCAATCTGTCTCGGCCTTTGCGCCCATTGTTAACCCAACCAAGTGTCCTTGGGGGCAAAAAGCCTTTACCGGATACTTGGGGGAAGACAAAGACACTTGGAACGAATGGGATGCAACTTACCTAATAGAAAGCCAAGTCGGGAAGGCAAGTGAACGCTTACCTTTGTTTATCGATCAAGGTGAAGCGGATAACTTCTTAGTGGAACAACTCAAACCAGAAGCCCTAGAAGCGGCCTGTGAAAAAGCGGGGTACCCAATTACCCTACGCCGTCAACCGGGTTATGACCACAGCTACTTTTTCATTGCCAGCTTCATTGATGAGCATCTAGAGCATCATTCAAACGCGTTGAGTTAGTTGTTTAATCAAAAAACCTTGGTTGCTATCGACGGTTTAGCAGACCAAGGTTTTTTTATTTTCAAGGATGAGTTTTGTTATCAAAAGAGGCTTATTCACCTATAAAAGGTTACTTTAAAGGCTACTCACGCTTATTTAATCGGTTGATCTATATTGAAGGGTGAGTCAGGGCCAAGCAACTCGTTGGTGAGTATTTTGGGGGAAATGTTAAGTTCAAAATGAAACAGTTTTGAGTCTAGGCCACAACCATCAAAAACAATGGCCCATCCCTCTGTGCTGCCTTCTTTTGGTAACCGCCAGCATACGCCTTTTATATTGGCATAACGCGTACCATCGGCATCCTCTGTGATTGGGTAGTCAACTTCTTTAGTTAAGCCTTTGAGATACTCTTTTTGTGCTCTTTTAGATTCTGCAATTTTGTCTCTAAGTTCTTCAGAAAAAATATCTGTTAAGGTGTCGTCCTCTACATTGGAAGGTAAAGACACGTTTGATAAGTCAAGAAGCGCTGGTCTATCAGATCCTAATGAGGATGCATCGAGAGGCGTAGAACTTAGATCATTGCTGCGCTGAGTGTTTTCTGAAAGCGCTTGTGTTTGACCAATGTCGCTGACGATCTCTTCGGGATCAAATGAGTGATTCTTTTCGCTGAGCGTTTTTCCACTTATTGCTTCTGCCGCAACAGTTGCCGGAGGCGGCGTTTTTTCTGTGGATTCTATCTTTTTTACCGATTCCGTCTGTGCTGTAGTCTCTGGTTGTAATACTTTTTCTGATGGTTTTGGTTCAGCAGTCACAGGTAAACCTTGTTCGTTTGAACTCATGACATCGGATGGTGTTGTAACGGACGGCGTCTCAAGAGGAGGTGCTTGTGTTGGCAGTAGCTGTAGCTCTAGTGTCAATGGTTGGGCGTTTGTTTTGAACCAATCCTGACTATTTGATAGTTCAATGACCAGTACGTGTATTGCGATAGCACTAATCAGTGCCGCCGCCCATGGCGCAAATTTTTGTTTCATTAGACTTCTTAAAAGGTGCTTCTTACTATGATTGACGATAATTGAGTCCATGGAATGTCGACATCTATGTAGCTTGTGCTAAAAATATAGCAAATTCAACCACAAGGTTATTACCATTTGTAAAAATATTGAGAAAAGAATATCCATGTAATTGGCTTACTGGGGTTGGGAAACGAACTGGCTGCAAGGTATACTGTGACAATCGAAAATAGAAGAGATAAGACGATGTTTAAGTTGCTTTTAGTATGTGTTTTGGCTGTTTTTCTTACGGCTTGTGGAAATAAGGGTGCGCTTTATTTGCCGAATGACATGACTGATGCAAAACAAGAGTCGTCTTTGTAACTGAGGATTCCCCATTGGATTTTTTTAATTATTCAAATCATTCTTTGCATGCAGAGAATGTTGCGTTGTCAGATATTGCTAGTCAGTATGGTACACCTTGTTACGTGTATTCTCGTGCCACTTTTGAGCGTCATTATAAAGCGTATGCTGATGCATTTGCGTCGCACCCGACTTTAATTTGTTATGCCGTAAAAGCCTGTTCAAATATTGCGATTTTGAATGTACTGGCTCGTTTGGGCTCTGGCTTTGATATTGTTTCTATCGGTGAACTTGAGCGTGTGTTAAAAGCGGGCGGTGAGCCTTCGAAAATCATGTTTTCTGGCTTAGGTAAACAAGCGGTTGAAATGCGTAGAGCACTAGAAGTTGGTATTCATTGCTTCAATGTTGAGTCCGAGGCGGAGCTATACCGATTAGATCAAGTCGCTGGTGAAATGGGGAAAGTGGCACCTGTCTCTTTGCGCGTTAACCCAGACGTGGATGCGAAAACACACCCTTATATTTCAACAGGCTTGAAAGAAAATAAGTTCGGTATCGATATCAAAGATGCGGTGCGTATCTATAAAATTGCTCATCAATTACCCCATTTAAATGTGATGGGTGTTGATTGTCACATTGGTTCTCAATTGACAGAACTTAAACCTTTTCTGGATACATTTGATCGTTTAATTGGTTTGGTGGATGAATTGGCTGACGCTGGTATTACTATTAAGCATCTCGATCTAGGGGGAGGATTAGGCGTTCGTTATCGTGATGAAGTGCCGCCAGAGCCTGCTGATTATGCGAAGCTGCTACTTGAAAAAGTAAAAGGTAAAAATTTTGAACTGGCGTTTGAGCCTGGCCGCTCTATTGCCGCCAACGCAGGTGTTTTGTTAACGCAAGTTGAGTTTTTAAAATGCACGCCACACAAAAATTTTGCCATTATTGATGGTGCAATGAACGATTTGATTCGTCCATCTTTATACGGTGCTTGGATGAATATCGTCCCTGTCTCTTTATTGCCGACGCCTGAAGGTAAGCGCAATTATGATCTTGTTGGCCCTATTTGTGAGACTGGCGATTTTTTAGGTAAGGATCGTGAACTTGATATTCAAGCTGGTGATCTTTTGGCGGTTCGTTCAGCTGGGGCTTATGGCTTTACCATGGCATCAAACTACAATAGCCGTAATCGTGCTGCGGAAGTGATGGTAGATGGCGATAAAACCTATTTGATTCGTGCTCGTGAAACGATTGAACATCAGTTAGCTGGTGAGCAAATTTTGCCAGACTAAGGAGTCCGTCATGTTGTTAAAATTTACCAAAATGCACGGACTAGGGAACGATTTTGTGGTCGTTGATGCAGTGTCTCGTAAGGTGTTTTTTAATAAACAGCAAATCGAGAAATTGAGTGACCGTAACTGGGGGATTGGTTTTGATCAGCTTTTGGTCGTCGAGCCGCCAACCAATCCTGATATGGATTTTCGTTACCGCATTTATAATTCCGATGGCAGTGAAGTTGAGCATTGTGGCAACGGTGCTCGCTGTTTTGCTAAATTTGTTTTGGACAGAGAGCTAACGAATAAACGTATTATCAACGTCGAAACAAAACGCGGCGCAATTCAATTACGTGTTTTGGACGGAGGCTTGGTCACAGTCGATATGGGGGCGCCAAGTTTCGATCCAAATGACTTGCCATTTACTGCGGAGCCTTCTGATGCACTTTATAGCATTATGGCTGGAGACGTTGAGTATTTTATGACGCCAGTGTCTGTTGGTAACCCTCATGCCGTCATTAAGGTCGACCAGTTGATTGATGATGAAGTGGCGACGGTTGGGGCTCTGATTGAGTGTCATGAGCGTTTTCCCAGAAAGGTGAACGTGGGGTTTATGCAGGTTATTAACCCTGACGAAATCAAGCTGCGAGTTTATGAGCGTGGTGTCGGTGAGACTCAAGCTTGTGGTACAGGAGCATGTGCAGCGGTTGTTGCAGGTATTAAGCAAGGATGGCTGTCACCTAAAGTGACTGCGCATTTGCGAGGTGGTGATTTGCATATTGAATGGCAAGGTGAAGGTTCGCCTATTCTTATGACAGGTCCTGCTGAAAAAGTATTTGAAGGTCAAATATACCTATAAGAGGGGTTATGAGCGAAGAAGAGGTTATTCAATATCTGTCAAACACACCGGAGTTCTTTATCCGGAATGCTGATTTGTTGGAGAGCCTAACGCTTCCTCATCCAGTGAATGGCAAGGTGATTTCTTTATTAGAATATCAGGTCAATTTACTGCGTAAGTCAACGGCTGATTATCGCGCTCAATTTGAACGTTTGGTCGAAGTGGCTCGTGAAAACGAATCAACTATGCAAAAAAGTCGTCGCTTAGTATTAGCTGGTCTCACATGCAGTTCTTTGGATGATCTTGCTGTCATTATTGATGATATGGTGAGAGAAGATTTTGACGTGTCTCATCATGCCTTAATTTTGTATGGTGCGTTTCCTGATAATGCGGTTCGGTCTTATAAACTGGAAGAAGGTGAGGTGTCTTTGTCTCACACTTCCGGTTTCACTGAGTGTTTCTGTGGTACGTTGCCAGATAACGAGATGAGCTTTCTTTTTCCTGATGGCGCTACATCAATTCGCTCAGTAGCCGTTTTGCCTTTGCTATCACGAGAAAGTGGTACGATAAAAAAATGTGGTGTCCTTGTGTTGGGAGCAGAAAGTAAATCTACTTTTGATAAAGATAAGGGGGCTTTGTTTCTTCAATACGTTGCTGACTTATTGAGTGCCATTTTGTTAAGGCTGTTGCCGTGAGTGTGTTGATTACTTTTGATCTCGACAATACTCTTTGGGATGTCGCGCCCGTCATAATGCGAGCGGAATATGCCATGGAATCTTGGTTTGAAGAGCGTTTTCCTGGCTTTTCTCAGCAATATTCTGTTGCTGCGCGAGAAGCGTTAAAAAATAACGTTTTATCTCTAAAGCCAGAGATAGCTTTTAATTTGACGGCTGTACGATTGGCAGTCTATAAGCTTGCGTTAAAACAATTTGGGCTGCCATCAGAGGAAGCTGAGTCGGTTGCTGGTGCAGCGCTGGCGCATTTTTGTGAATGGCGTCAAAAAGTGGATCTCTACCCCCATGTTGTCGATGTTTTGGAGGCATTGGGTCAAGATTATGCGTTGGCCGTTATTACCAATGGTAATGCAGATGTATTCCATCCTTACGTTGGTTTGGGGCAGTATTTTAGTTTTGCGGTGAGGGCTGATGACGTTGGTGTTGCTAAGCCTGACGCCAATGTTTTTCTGATTGCGGCTAAGAAAGCTGGGGTCGATGTGTCTGAGATTATTCACGTTGGGGACCATCCAACAGATGATGTTTTTGGTGCATCAAATGCTGGAGCAAGAAGTGTTTGGTTCAATCGACATGGTGCGCAGCGTTGGTCTGACGAGTGGGGGACGCGTTCGCATGCGGAAATACATTCGTTGCTTGAGCTGCCAACCGTTATTCGGTCTTTATTATTATAGTATTTTTCTATTGCTATAATTGATGAGAACTCGTTTTTACCCCCATCATTTAGTGGTACACTAGCTTTATTCAATGGTTAAAAATAGAATTTTAAGGAATTATTATGAGTGAAAATACAATCCAAATCACTGATGCTCAGTTTGCAGAAGAAGTGCTTAATTCTGATATCCCAGTTGTCGTTGATTTTTGGGCACCATGGTGTGGTCCTTGTAAAATGATTGCGCCAGTTTTGGAAGACGTTGCTGCTGAATACGCTGGTAAAGTTAAGGTTGTAAAACTTAACGTTGACGAAAACCAAGAAACAGCGCCTAAATACAATGTACGTGGTATCCCTACGTTGCTTGTTATTAAAGGTGGTGAAGTGGTTGCAACTAAAGTGGGTGCAGTCTCTAAATCTCAATTGATTGAATTCGTTAACGGCGCTATCTAATAGCACTGTTTTGTAAGAAAAAAAGCAGCCATTTGGCTGCTTTTTTTGTTTTACTGTTTGGGTTGCTTAATTTTTATTGAGTGATGCAAGCTTTTGCGCAAATTCAGGAGAGTGAGAATTTGCGAGTGTTGCCACTACCTGCTTCGCATAAGGCAAAAAATTCTTCAGGTCGTTTTTGGGCATTGGCTCGTCATTAGGTAATTTAACGGTAATCGGATTTTTGTGAGTGCCGTTAATTCTAAATTCATAATGCAAATGGGGACCTGTTGCCCAGCCAGTTTGTCCGACGTAAGCGATAACTTTTCCTTGTTGTACTCTGGCGCCACGCTTAGTGCCTTTAGCGAATCCTCTTAGGTGTGCGTACAGAGTTTGGTATCCTCTACCATGATCAATAATCACAACGTTACCATAACCATTTTGTTTACCTGCGAAGGATATTTTTCCATCGCCAGCCGCTTTGACTGGAGTACCACTGGCCGCAGCGTAGTCCACGCCTCTGTGAGGCATTGTGGTTTTGAATACTGGGTGTAATCTGTTTGGGTTAAATTTCGAAGAGATCCTCGTAAAGTCAACAGGCGTTCGGATGAAAGCTTTTCGCATTGCAAGCCCATCAGGAGAGTAGTAGCTTGAACCTTTTTCGGTTGAGTATCGGATGGCTTGATAAGTTCGGCCATTGTTAATGAATTGGGCGGCAATAATGTTACCATTTCCGATTTTTTCACCATCTAATAGCTGTTCTTCGTATAAAACACTGAGGCTGTCGCCTTTGCGGATATCTAAAGCAAAATCGATATCCCAACCAAATATGTTGGCTAGCTCTATAAGAAGTGATTGGTCAATTCCTGACTTCAGTCCATCAACGAATAGAGAATCGTTTATTTCAGCTTCTTTATATGCCTGAGTTACTTCTGGCGTGCGTGATGTTTCTTTTCTGTTAAATTCATCACCAACACGGTCAAACGTAACACTATCTAAGCGATTGAGTACGATTGTTAAGCTTGATAGCTCTCCAGAAGCGTTGTTGGTTGTAAATTGGAGGGTTTGGCCTGGCCTCATTTGAAGTAATGTTTTTTGTTTTGTATCTGCCACGGATACTTTATGGATATCTTGTGCCGAGATGCCTTTAGCTGATAATAACTTTGATAGCGAGTCGCCTGACTTTACTTCGACAGTTTGTTCTTTAAAGGTAGGGGGGGCGCTTTTTTGAACTAAGGCTTTTGGTGCTGGTATATCGTGTGTGGTTATCGTCGTTACTGCTGTTGCTGGTGCTGCTTTATCTGTATTTATATTAGTTATATCTTTATTAGCTTTGTCTACATTTATATCATTAGTAGAGAATAAAGCATTTTGCGCCGCGGTGTTTGCTGTAGGCGCAAGCTGTCGTAAGTCCTGCAGCATAAGCTGTGACTGATCTATCACTTCAAAGTTTGCTTCAAGTGATATGCTGTTTTTATCTTCACTATCACCATCAGGAAGTGCGACTAACACTACGGCTAGAAAGGCACTTACCATAGCGATTGAGAGTAAATGTTTTGCTGGTAATAATTTTGTCAAAATGTGCACCCAAAAAATCTTCAATAAGCCCTTATAATCCTACCAACATTACTTTTATAATTGAATGCTTAAATTAAGATAAACTCACTAAGATATGGATCAAAATAATGACTGTAAGCAGTAAAGACCTCTTAAATGACTTGCAAGCTCGTGGGCTTATTGCCCAAATGACGGCAGAAGATGAGTTAAAAAAACATCTTGATGGCGAAAGTCGTACTCTTTATTGTGGTTTTGATCCAACGGCAGACAGTCTGCATCTGGGGCATCTTGTGCCACTCTTGGTATTGAAACGCTTTCAAGACGCTGGTCATAATCCTATAGCATTGGTTGGTGGTGCCACAGGCCTCATTGGTGACCCCAGTTTTAAAGCCGCTGAACGCCAATTAAATACGGCGGATGTCGTTGCTGGTTGGGCCGAAAAAATTCGTGGTCAGGTTAGTCAGTTCATAAAGTTTGACAACGTATCGAATCCCGCGCGCGTGGTGAATAATCTCGACTGGGCTGGCGAGATGAGTGTGTTGGACTTTCTGCGCGATATAGGCAAACACTTTTCAGTCAATGCCATGATCAATAAAGAGTCAGTACAGCAACGCTTAAATAGAGAAGGCGCTGGTATTTCTTTTACAGAGTTTTCCTATGCTCTATTGCAAGGGATGGAT
Organism: Pseudidiomarina aestuarii; assembly: GCF_048263735.1. GTDB lineage: Bacteria > Pseudomonadota > Gammaproteobacteria > Enterobacterales > Alteromonadaceae > Pseudidiomarina > Pseudidiomarina aestuarii_B. The sequence continues at coordinate 9,990 of NZ_JBLXDX010000016.1, forward strand.
TTTGCGGAGCTAAATCGAGTTTATGGCTGTACTCTTCAGATTGGTGGAAGCGATCAGTGGGGAAACATTGTTGGTGGTATTGATTTATCTCGTCGTCAAAATCAATCGCAAACCTTTGGTTTGACGGTTCCTTTGGTAACAAAATCTGATGGTACAAAGTTTGGTAAAACAGAATCTGGCGCGGTGTGGTTAGATGCATCCAAAACCAGTCAGTATGCTTTTTATCAGTTTTGGCTAAACACAGCCGATGCGGATGTGTATAAATTTTTAAAGTTTTTCACATTTTTAAGTCTTGAAGAAATTGCAGCAATCGAAAAAACGGATCAAGAGAGTGCTGGGAAACCACAAGGTCAATTGATTTTAGCTCGTGAAGCGACTCGCCTAGTACACGGTGAAGATGGATTGCAAGCTGCTGAGCGTATTACTAATGCTTTATTCAGCGGTGAGGCGGATCAGTTAAGTGAAAAAGATCTAGAGCAAATTCAGCTTGATGGTCTGCCAAGCAGCTCGTTAGCAGGAATCAACCTTTCTGAAACGCCACTTACTAGTTTGATGGCGGATGCCGGGTTAGCTGCGACTGGGAAGCAAGTGAAAGATGCGCTTCAGCGTGACTCTGTTTTTGTTAATGGTGTTGCAAAAGGATTAAACGACAACATGGCTGCAGCAGATATCTTTACAGCCACAAATGGTTACTTTGGAAAATACTTCCTTGTGAAGCTGGGCAAGAAAAAACACCACTTGTTCGTACTGTAATGACGGTATGATACAGCAATTAAAGAAGAAGGCGCTCAGGCGCCTTCTTCTTTAATTAGGCATTGGTTAATTTTTTTAAAATATCTTTAAAAAAAGGTTGCACAAAATCTGTAGATCCTTAATATACGCCCTCGCTGACACGGACAAGGCTTCAGAGTAACGAAGACCAAGTTCAACTAACCAGAAGATCTGGTTAAAGATTCAAGTCAGCACGCTCTTTAAAATAGATAATCAGATAATTTGTGTGGGCGCTCGCTGGAGGCTTCAGAAGATCATCGCATTGCTACTTGTAGCGTGTAGTTGGTCAAAAAAATTGAAGTCTTGCGAAACGTCTAACACGTCAATTCGCTTTATGTTGTTTTGTTGTTCTTCGGGGTGATGAAATGATTAAGTTATTGTTAGTGTAATAGATTTTGAGTAAGCAAACTTTTTAACTGAAGAGTTTGATCATGGCTCAGATTGAACGCTGGCGGCAGGCTTAACACATGCAAGTCGAGCGGTAGCACGGAGAAACTTGTTTCTTGGGTGACGAGCGGCGGACGGGTGAGTAACGCGTAGGAATCTACCTAGTAGAGGGGGACAACATGTGGAAACGCATGCTAATACCGCATACGCCCTAAGGGGGAAAGGAGGGGACTTTTCGGAGCCTTCCGCTATTAGATGAGCCTGCGTAAGATTAGCTAGTTGGTAGGGTAAAGGCCTACCAAGGCGACGATCTTTAACTGGTCTGAGAGGATGACCAGTCACACTGGGAC
>NZ_JBLXDX010000017.1:0-4280 GCF_048263735.1 Pseudidiomarina aestuarii
GAATATTCGGGCTAGGTTAAAGTCCCTATGCTCTTCAGTGAGCTCATCGTAGCCTCTCACATGCCACCTTCTCCCGGCGAACACAAACGCCAAGGGATGGATGATACGTTCAATACCATCTGGGTTGTTCATAGATCTGTAGATGATTCTGGAGGCTGCCTCTTGGTTCATCGCTGAGTGAATAACTCGAAACAGTGCTGGATCAACGTTGGTAAAGTCTCTCTGGGTCTCCTCCAACTTGACATGAGTAACTTGGTCTTTTACCGATCGGAAATAGGCCTCAATACTAAGACTAGCGATTTCTGGCTTGAATCGAGTCGTAGGAGCATATCGCCCACGGCCTTGTCCTTTCAGAGTTTGGGTATTGGATGGATATGCTTCTCGATACGAAGCCAATACCCGCGAGGCTTGCACGCTGGTTACTCCAAACTTTTCCCTAAGGCGCTGATTGGTTATCTCCCCTTCATAAGCAAGTAACATCTCAATGAACTCAAACTGTAGTCTCGTGCGGCTATCCAATGGCGTAACTCTCTGCTGGATTTGTATTAACACAGGTGTTAATTTAACATCTATGTTAACTGTGAGTCTAGGAAGATTAGGTGGCCTATGCCTGAAGATGCGGACAACCTATTTGATCGTGTACCTGAGCATATTTTTAGACCGCTCGGGGCGCACGAGCACGCGCGCCGCAACTGGTCGCTCCTAAACCATCTATATAACGACTTCTTTGCACCTGAGGCTGATCCTCCAGAGGGAGAAGGCTGGACACAGAAGCGTGTGGTAGCATCAATTGAGCGTTTCTTGATCCGGTGGGATGAGCATGAATCCAATGTTGAGGAGCTTGGGACTCCGATAAACATACGCGCCCATGACGCTCTTTCAAGCTTCCTGGATAGTGGCTGGCTGAGCATTGATCGAGTCGGCTTTACCCAATTTGTGATCATGCGGCCCACAGTCCAAAACTTGTTTGAGTTGCTTAAAACCTTTGCTGAGCAAGGTCCCGAGTTTATCGGTGGGCGTGTGCAATCGGTTCGGAATAACTTGCTGCAAGTGCAGGCAGATCCTGAAAAAAATGCCGCTGTATTTCAGGTTGCTGCGAAAGAATGTTCGGCACTTCTGCGAATGTTGAACACTACCCGCATGCGCGTTCGGGAAGCTAGCGAATACTTGCGCGCTCAGGAGTCAGCTGATCTCTTTCTCGAGAGGTTCTTTGGTGACTATATCTCCAGTTTGTATATCGGCGACTACTCAGACCTGTTCTCCCGCAATCATCCTCTCGCATCCCGCTGGGATATTGTTGATATGGCTTCCCGAGTTACAGAAGAACCAGAAAGTCGTGAACAATTGCGTAGGTGGTATCGCAAAAACTTACGTTGTCGGTCTACTGAAGAAGCGGATGCATTAATTGAGAATGATACGGCCCGCGTTATGGCACTACGCGAGGTCGACCGTTTACTCGCACGCCTTAAGGATGCCGTCACCCGCGCTAACGACCAAGCCCTCGGATATCTCGAATACAAGGTCCGTTCTCAGGGTAATTTCGATACGAAGACCGACCAGGTCATTAATGCAGTTGTTCGCGCAGCTGATTCGCGACCTAATGATAAAAATCTGGCTCTACCCACAGGTTGGTCTCAAGGAAGACTCTTAAGTGAAGACGCCCTGAAAATGCCGAACAAGAAGCCACGAAAGCGCAGAGGTGCGGTTATCCAGAAACGTCGGCTGTCACCTGAGGAAAGAGCACGACGATTGGTCCGTCAAATTATGAAGGGGAACCGAGAGGTTTCGGAGTCTCGCATTATTCAGTACATCGATCGTCATGTGGACCCTGGAGGTGTTTTGGAAAGCAGTTCCATGGATGTGGCTTCCATCAACGACCTATGTATTTTGGCAGCATTCTCTCGGCTTGGGTTGATAGCCGACCGTACGGAAAGGAATGCTCGGGCCGGTATTGTTCGACCAACACTATTTAAGGAACTCAACAGATATATCGAGATTGAGCTGACAGGTGAGCGATTTGAGAATGAATACATTGAGGCACCTGTTGTGAGGATTCGTCGCCGAAAGGACGGGAGTACAAATAATGCCAACTAGCTGGAAACGTATTGCAGAACAAGACGAGGCTCATACTGTTCGGGATTTTCAAAGGGCGGCACAACGTCTAATCATTGACCAAGTTCTGTACCAGGCAAACCCGAAACAGAGATCAGACTATGACTTGGTGGCAGCCCACGAAAATGCATTCGCGGAAGCGCTTGATCTATTTGGTTGCATACTCGATCTCAATGTCCAGGAGCGATATGTGGCTGCTGTTCCGACAGTTACGGAAGTTAGCAAGATTCCTTTGATGCACACTTTATTGGCTTTGGTGTTGCGCAAGCTGTATGACCATCACATGAATAGGGGATCACTCAATGCAGGCGTCGCGGGGGTTAGCTTGCCTGAACTTGAGGCGGCGTTCCTTGAATCAACAGGACGTGAATTACCAATGAAGCCTCAGTTGGAGCTTCAGGGGATCATGGATGCAATGAAAAGGTGGGGAATTGCTCGTTTAGTCAGAACTGAGAACTTAGGTGAGGCGGCATGGTTTGCTGAGATTCTGCCCGGTATACAAAGCCTGATAAACGAACGAGCTCTCGCCATGCTGAAATCCCATGCAGAATTGTTATATGAGCCTGACGGGTTGGTCGATACGACAGAACAAAAGGAGAGTTCTTTGTGAAACAGCTCAAACGCATCGCACTGGTCCAGTTCTATCTACACGAAGCGGTTGATATTGAGGTAGCAGGAGCAACAGCCTTCTTAGGGCCAAATGGCTCTGGGAAATCGTCGACGCTCGATGCAATACAAATCGCAATGCTCGGGGGAAATCGGAATTACACACATTTTAATACCCAGTCGGTATCAACCAAGCGGCGGCGAAGCTTAGCTGGCTATTGCCTTGGCATGCTCCGCAATCCAGAGAAAGACAGTGAAGTGATCGGGCGGGCGCGTGATGAGGCTCGAACTTACATCATGTTGGTCTTTGGCGATGATACGGAAACTGAATGGGTTTCTGCCGGAATTTGCATCGAGGCTGATGCAGAAACTGATGGGCACGAGGTTAAAGGCCTTTTCGTCCTTCCTGGGTTGGCTTTAAAAGCAGACGATTGCATTGTCTATGACGGCGACGACCAACGCCCCATCCCGTTCGCAGACTTTCGGGAAAATGTCCGGGAACAAGCCCGGAGCAAAGGGCGGACGCCCATCTTTACCGATAAATCGAGTGAGTATGTTCAGGAGCTGTTATACGCTCTGAATGGCGAGCGAATGCCTAATGCGCGACGGTTTATGTCGTCTTTCGTGAACTCGATGACCCTGAAGAATGTTGATTCAATCGATCAATTTGTCCGAGATTACGTGGTTGAGTCCAATCCAGTTGATATTGCAACGTTTCGCAAGCAGGTCGAACAGTTTATCGCATTGCGCGATTTGATCATGAAAACAAAGGCAAGAATCTCGCGGCTCGAAGACATCATTAATGGCTTTGAGCGCGCGCGCCAAGCGGAACGTCGAATCGCAACTCTTGAAGCCATAAAAGCGATTTTTAATGCCGAATGGCTGGGTGAGAAGATTGATGATATCGAAACCCAGATCGATACATTCCAAGACCAAACAAAAACAGCAGAAGGCCTTGCGGCTGATGCGAAAGAACAGCGAGATCACAAACAAGAGGAAATTACCAAACTGAAGGTTCGCTTGGAGAGCGACCAAAATGAGCAGCTTCGGCAACGCCTCGAAGAACAGATTAGCTTTCAGCGCCAAATAATTACAGCCTACCAACATTCGGATATATCTCGAGCGAACCGACTGATCTCTTCGCTAAGAGAATTGATCGACGAACCAGTTTTTTCTGAGATTCGAAGTCTTATGAGTACCGTAGTTGATGAGCTAGTCGAGGCTCGGGGAAATGAAAACTCGGGTAGCGCACTGAGCGAATCAATTGGGAAGCTCGACGGGGATCTCGCACATATTCGGGTCTTCTCTCAGTCTAATCTGGTCTCGATCCAAAAGAGGCAAAGTGAACTGGGTGAGGAGCGTGATGCAATTCGACGTCGGATTTCAGCAGCAGCTCAAACTGGGCGATTGTTGAATGATGGCGCAGCGCGGTTATTGGAGATACTTAATCACGCTGGTATGGAAGCTAAGCCCTTGTCGGCATTATTACGCATTTCGGATCCAACTTGGGCACCTGCGCTGGAGGCGTATTTGGGTGCTGATCGTGGTGCTCTGATGATAAC
>NZ_JBLXDX010000017.1:4290-4948 GCF_048263735.1 Pseudidiomarina aestuarii
ACCCGAGAGGCAGTCAAGCTGTTGCGTCAGGCAAAGCAGCAAGGCATCCAGGTAAACGGCGCAGCTATCATTCAGCCATTTCACCTACGCAATGTCGATACTTCCGCTAAAGGTGAGGAATTCGCATTGGGTGTTTTTGAGACCAATGACGATACGGCTCGTCGTTTCGTTTGGCAGAAGTTCGGAAGCATGCGCTTAGTCGATACTGAACTAGAACTCGAGACTCATTCAAGAGCAATCACCCGCGACGGAATGTTGAGCCAGGGAGGTCTAACTAAATCCATCCGCATCGCACCGATAAGCGATCTTCGTATAGGCAGGGAAGTTCAAGATACATCGCAATTATCGCGACATGCAGCGGAACTCCAAGGAGAGCTGGAGCAGCTTGAGAAGCAAAGGAAACGCGTTGAAGAGCTAGAAAAAGCTCTAGCCACGAACGCCAACGATGACGATCAAGGCATCACTGAGAAGCTTGCAGAGGCCAATAAGGTGATCAACCAGGCATATCAGCAGCTCAAGGGCCTCGATGTCTCACACCTGGATGAGTTGCGATCTCTCCTTAGTGCTGCTGCCTTGCAATACTCAGAATACGACAATCAGTATACGGAGCATCATGGACTCGCGGCAGGGTTGAAAGAGAAAATAGATCAATATGGGA
>NZ_JBLXDX010000017.1:4958-6462 GCF_048263735.1 Pseudidiomarina aestuarii
GAAAGAGCAACTAGAACAAAAGATACCTGTAATTCGCCAAGCTGAACGAGAAGCTGTAGCCAATGTTTTAGTCGATAAAGAATGGCTGGACAGCATGAAAGATGAGATTGAGCGTGCCGAAACCAGCTATGATCTTCGGCTTAAAGAGGTGGATAGGAAACTTGAATACCACACCCCCCGCTTGAGGAATGCCGAGGAAAGCGCTTCTCTTGAACTTGCCCGCTATGTCCAGGACGAGCGTTTGGATGTGCAAGTTCCCAATATGGAATGGCATGAACGTTATGAATGGACACTAGAGGAAAAGACGAAGCTTTTTAATACCAAATTGCACCGGTACGAGGAGGAAGCTGAGTTAGCCCGTCAGGCATCCGAGGAAACGTTGCGCTCAGACATTGCCATGTCTCTTCATGACCGATTCAAAGAAATGGAGTTGGAGCGCCGAGAGCGAAATAAAATACTTGAATCATGTCCGTCCTTCACCGGCGGAGAGCGTTACAAGTTCTCGGCCAAGGTTGTGCCGCAATACGAAGCCTTTGTGCGATACATCAACCAGATAGCTCAAGACGATAACAATTTTTCTTTGTTCGCCGAAAACCCCGATGAGATTGATGAAACACTCCGCAATCTCGTGGACGCCGCTGCTGAATCTGGTAATGCTAGTGGCATTCTAGATTACAGACAGTTTTATACCTTTGATTTAGATATCTTGGTCGATGGTAAAAGAGTGGATCGTATGAGTAATCGGCAAGGGGCAGGTTCCAATGGTGAACACATAGCGCCGATGTATGTTGCCGCAGGGGCTGCTCTTGCAAAAGCTTATAGGCTACACAGTAACAAAGGAAAACAACGGGGTATTGGCCTGATTTGTCTTGATGAGGCTTTCCATGGCATGGACACAATCAACGCTATCGCCACAGCTCGTTTCCTTCAAAGCATCGGCTTGCAGCTTATTATGGCGGGCCCGGAGCTTGAACGCACCAAGCTGGCACCTGTAACACAGACCATCTATGACCTGGATCGAGAAGGGCTGGATCTCCAAATGGAACGAACCAAATTCAAGGAAGCAGCCAACAAACTGATGGTAAGTGATATGCCTGATGAGAACCCGGAAGTTATGAAAGGCGCTTACCATCAACTTGGACTTGAACATCTTACAGAAAATGTAGTTCCGAACAATGGTGGACAATGATGCTGCGCTCAGGAGCAGATGCATGTGATGAGAGTATGCGTCGCCTTATCAAAAAAGCTGCTCGTGCTGTTTTCGCTGATGGCAAACTTGAACCGTCAGTAGAAAAAATTTCGGTAAGCTTTCCTGCGACGAATTCGAGTTTGAAGGAGTACTATTGCCTCGAGCGCTTTGCAGACCGGGAAGAGTATCATGCGCGACTTCAGATCTACTCAAATGCAAAAGCAATAAGGATTGATTGGGACGCCGGCGCAGGAGAGAAAGGGCAGCTTTCGAGAGTAACGTTGCTAGATCCTAAAGCAGTGGTGAGTGTTCTTG
>NZ_JBLXDX010000018.1:0-6375 GCF_048263735.1 Pseudidiomarina aestuarii
CGCTAGACCGCTACTGCCGACCGACCGTCAGCGCAGCCTGCTGCTACAGCGCTTCCGTGACAGATTCGCCGGCCCGTTTCTGGTCTATGGCATCGGTGGTGATTTCTTCAATTACGTGGCCCCTGTCGCTGAAGAGCTGGAGATCCAGGCCCTGCTGGATTCCTCTCCGAGCAAGTGGGGCCAACGGATAGGTTCGCGCATCATCGGCAGCTATGACCCTGCCGAGCATGGGATGTTGCCCATACTGGTCTGTTCCATTCGCTTCGGGGCGAACATCAGGCAGCACCTGCTGACCCAGGGCATTGCGGAAGATCGCATCATCGGCCTCGAGAGCATCTATGAACACACCTGATCCCATCCTTGCCGAAGATCTGGCCGGCATCCTCGATGCGCCCCTGCCCTGGGAGCAGCTGTATGGTCGTCATGTCCTCGTCACTGGTGCTTCAGGATTTATCGGCGGACATATCGTCGAGGTCCTGGCCTGGCTCAATCGTTGCTACCCGCAAGCGAACCTGCGCATCCATGCGATGGCTAGAAATCTGGAAAAACTGCATCAGCGCTTGCCCTGGCTGGATCTTCCGGGCGAAGTGACCCCTCTGATTCAGGATGTCACCCAGCCCTGCGAGTTGGACATACCGCCAGACATCATCATTCACGCCGCCAGCCCGGCTAGTCCGCGGTACTACCTGGATCGGCCGGTGGATACCATCCTTGCCAATTCCAATGGTACTCAGCAGTTGCTGGAGCTCGCGCGTTCCAGGCAAGCCCGATTCCTGTTCCTCAGCAGTGGTGCGGTCTATGGCGACAACCCCCTGCAGATCGATGCCATTGGGGAAGGCGATTTCGGCGGCGAGGATCCCCTGACGCCACGCGCTTGCTACAGCGAAAGCAAGCGTCTGGCCGAAACCTTGTGCCATGCCTACCACGCGCAATACGGCATCGATACCCGAATCGCGCGCATCTCTCATTGCTACGGCCCTGGTATGCGCCTGAACGACGGCCGGGCCATTGCCGACCTGTTGGCCGATGTTCTGGCCGATCGGGATATCAGGCTCGACTCGGACGGCAACGCCTCGCGTCCCTTCTGCTATGTCTCCGATACCGTCCTGGGGCTGTTTCACATACTTTTCCGGGGGGAGCCTGGCAACGCCTACAACCTGGGGGAAACCCAGGAGATCACCATCCTGGAGCTGGCCGAGAAAATGATCGCCGTAGCAGGCAAGCGCGATCACCTCAGCGTTCGGGCGCAGGCCCGGAGCGGCCTGGCACCCGCGGCGCGCAGCTCGGGCCATTTCGACATCGGCAAGATCAGACGACTGGGCTGGCGCCCACGTATCGACCTGGACACGGGGCTGGCCCGCATGCTTGGCAGCCACGAGGGCGATGACCCGGCGCGAAATCCCTCTGTTCCCGATAGGCAGTCTGCGCAGATGGCGCCTCTGGCTGAGAGCAGGCCTTCCTGCCCCGAGGAGGCCAATGCGATTTCTCGGCCTGCAGCTTCGTCTGTCGGCCAGGTGTTCTGGCAGCAGGGCATGGTGGATCGCAGCGTTCGAGAGGCATTGATCCGGCAAAAGGGGTTGACCCTTTGGCTCACGGGCCTGAGTGCCTCGGGCAAATCCACCACGGCCTATGCGCTGGAGCGACAACTCATCGATACGGGGCGTTTGTGTTGCGTACTTGATGGCGACAACCTGCGCCACGGCATCAATCGCAACCTGGGCTTTACCCATGAGGATCGCACGGAGAATATACGTCGAACCGCGGAAATCGCACGATTGATGAACGATGCGGGATTGATCGTCATTGCCTCGTTGATTTCTCCCTTGATCGCTGATCGCGGCATGGCTGAGGAGATCATCGGTGCAGACAGTTTCGTCGAGATCTACCTGAATACACCGCTCGAGATCTGCGAGGCGCGTGACCCGAAGAAACTGTACAGCAAGGCCCGACAGGGGTTGATTACGCACTTTACCGGTATCAGCGCACCCTATGAGGCGCCACCATTTGCGGATGTCTGCATCAATACCGCGCGGCTATCGCCTATCGAGGCTGCCCAACTGATTCTCTCGAAGACAAACCTGCATATGGACGTGCAGCTCGGAAAAGGAAACTGAACGTGTCGCCGCCCATTTTCGTTCATGTGGCAAAGACTGCTGGAAGTACGCTGCGTACTTTGATAACTGCAAATTACGCTCCGGAGCAGGTGATCACCCTAAATGGGGATCCCAAAGAGATTCTGAAGGCCGCTGGCTCGTATGTGGGAAAAACGGAATCCTGTCGCCTCATATATGGGCATACGCCTTATGGCACTCATCGTTTTTTGGGGATACGCCAGCCACGCTACTACACCTTTCTGCGCGATCCTGTGGAACGCTTCCTTTCGGATATCGCCCATACGATCCGTCACTCCGACCATAACTTTCATACCACGCTCTCGGAGCCGGGGCTTTCCAGAGATCAGATAATCAGCAGGGCGCTGGACATAAACTACTACCGCAACAACATGGTGCAGTTTGTAAGTGGGTCATTTACGACTGAGGTTGTGTCCATGAGTCACTTGGGTGTCGCTATAGATAATCTGTGGAGCAGCGAGTTCGTTGGTATTACCGAGCAGTTCAGCCCATCGCTGTTAATAATGGCAAAGAGGCTTGGCTGGAAATATGTAATTCCACAGAAGGTCAATGTGCGTCCGGATGTGAGGGAGGACATATCTCCTGAATTGAGAGCCAGACTTGAACGGGCACTTGCCTATGATTGTGCGTTATATGCGGCGGCGCGGGAGCATCTGGCCGAGAGTCAGAGAGGATATGGTCAATTATTGGCGGAGGCGGCTTCTCAACTGGAAGAGATTATCGCTATGCAGGAAGTCGATAGTCCAGACGTGCAGTTTTTAACGTATCAGGTAGGGCAGGAACGATGCATACCTACTGGCCACTACGATGCGCTGATTGGGCGTGACTCACCTTTGTCGCGTTGGATGTGTGAATAGTATGAGCGAAGCTTATGACTCGTCAGTCAGACCTTGTGAAATATGTGGTAGTTGCTCAGCCAAAGTGCTGCATCGACAGAGCTTTCTGTTTCCTGGCCTAGCCGAACCTGTGCACTACGACGTAGTGACATGCCGAGCGTGCGGTTTTTGCTATGCAAGCGATATTCCCGACCAGTCGGCGCTCAACCAGTTCTACCAGGCTGTCGATCATCATGTGCATGCCGAATTGCCGCCGGGGTTGGCGCGTATCCATGGCGAATTCTTTCGATTCGTGCATGGCCACGCCTCACTGGCGAGCGATGCCCGCATCCTGGATATCGGCTCCGGCATGGGGCATTTTCTCCATCACTTCCAGAGAGCCGGCTTCACGGACCTACAGGGCATGGAGCCAAGCCTGGCGGCGGCAGAACTAGCGCGCAATACCTACAGCCTGAACGTCCATAGCGCGAGCGTCGATACCTTTGTCGCCAGCGAGCGCTTCGATCTCGTCAGTCTCTGCGGCGTGCTAGAGCACATTGCCGATTTGCGCAGAAGTATGGAGAGCATTTCTGCTCTGTTGCGAGACGATGGCTATCTGTTCATCGCTGTCCCCGATGCATCCAGTTTCGGGCAGGTCGTACCTGCCGAGCCCTTCCTGGAGTTTGCGCTGGAGCACATCAACTTCTTCAGCGCCACCAGTCTCGACAACCTGCTGCGTGCCTGCGGTTTCGAGAAGGTGATCGTCGCCTCCCAGCACAATGACTTCTACGACAACAACTATCTGCTGGCCCTGTACCGGCGGGTAGCGCAGCCATCCTTGGCCATTGTCAGCGATAGCGAAGCCGCACCCAGCCTGCGCGTCTACGTCGATCTTTCGCGGCAAGGCTTGCGCCCCGTGGAGGCCGTGGCCAAGCAGCTGGTGGCGAGTCAGGAGCCTTTGCTGATTTGGGGGGCTGGTGCCTTGACCAGTCGGTTGCTGTGCGACACCTGCCTGGGGCAGGCCAATATATGTGGGGTCATCGACCGGAACAGGCGCTTGCAAGGCAAGGAGTTGCTGAACACCCTCATCACGGCACCCGACTCAATCGGAAATTACCAGGGGGCTACGGTTTTCATCGCTAGCACCACCTACTCGGCAGAGATACGCGAAACGCTTCTACAGCGGTATGCCTGGACTGGAAGGATCATCACTCTGGCGTCGGGAGCAACGTCATGAACAGGCTTATCGAACTTAGGCAAGCCCATGAGCAAGGGGAAATCAAGAAGCAGGACTACATCGAAGCCATCCATGCCCTGCATGCCCAGCTCTTTACGTATCCCGAGTTTCTGCAAGCGACCGACGTGGAGGCGCTCAGTATTCGGCCCGAGGGCGTCTTCGTTCGTTCGCGTTCACAGCAAATCGAGCTATTGCTTGATCCCGAGGATCAACATCTGGTGCCTTGTACCCTGATGAATTTTCGCGATTACGAGACGGTAGAAACGGAGTTTCTCAAGTCGCTGATGCATGCCGGCTCCGTTTTCCTAGATATAGGGGCCAACTGCGGCTGGTACTCGCTGGCATTGTCTCAGCATTGCCCGACGGCGCGAATCTATGCATTCGAACCCATTCCGCATACCTACGATATTCTGCTGCGTAATGTTCGACATAACGACTGCAGGAATATCGAGACGTTCCGGTCGGCGGTCTCAAGCGAGGACATGCCGCTAGAGTTTCTCTATACCCCCCGTTGTTCGGGAGCTACGTCGTTAGTTGAGGCGGGCCAGCCCGTCCAGCCTGAGAAGCTGGAAAGAATTACGTGCCCCAGTACGACGCTGGACAGTTTCTGCACGCAGCATGATCTGGCACCGGACATCATCAAGTGCGATGTGGAAGGAGCGGAATTGATGGTTATCCAGGGTGGCGAGAAAGTTCTGGCGACCCAAAAACCAGTGATTCTAATCGAGCTGCTACGCAAGTGGTCGAGGAAATTCGGCTATCACCCCAATGATGTAGTGATGCTGCTCAGTGGTTATGGCTATCGGGCTTATACGTTATGTGAGAACGGGCTGAAGCCTTGCTCGGCCATTGATGACGAAACCGTGGAGACGAATTTCGTCTTTCTCCATCCACAAACCCATTGGCATATTGCATGAATGTTTTTGCTCCGCCCCTTACCGTCGCACTGCTGACTTATAACCGCAGGCATTATTTGCAAGAAGCCATTGAGGCTATTCTTCGGCAGAGTTATCGAGATTTCGAATTGCTGGTACTCGATAATTGCAGTACCGATGGTACCGCGGAATACGTCCTGAGCCTTGCCGATCCGAGAATCCGCTACATCAGGAATGCACCCAACAACTGTACTGTCACTTTCAATTGTATTTCTGCCTACCATCTGGCCATCGGCCGTCGTGTGATCGCTACCCATGATGACGACATCATGGAAAACGACATGCTGGAACGCCAGATGCGCTTTCTTGACGAGCATCCCGGAACTGCCTTGGCGTGGTGTCGCGTCAGTGATATCGACCAGGACGGCAGGCCAATGCTACAGGCTACCGTGAGCGATGTTGACCGGGTCTTTGCGCCCGGTGAGTACATCACCAGCTTCCTTAAGACGCGCTTATGGCCCATGCCCAGTGGCGTCATGCTGGACAGGGCTGCGCTGCCGAAAGGCTACAGGATCGAGCGCTATCTCCAGCCTAAGGCCACTGATGGCAATCCCATGGACACGGCAGGCATTGCGGACGTGTTGTTTCCGGCCAGGGTTAACCAGAAACATGGCGTGGGATATATCGCGCAGCCCCTGCTACGTCGCAGGGTCCATCTCAACCAGTTTTCCCATACGGTCAGTCTGTCGCGCCCTGGGGTGCCTTTGTATCGCAGGCTGGAGCGTATAGCTCGAGGCGTCAAAGGACTGGCACCAGATGTTCTGCATTTTCGAACCTTCGTTGATCGCTTCGATATTCAGGAGGCCATCACGACGAATGAATCCGCTGTCGTTTCTCCGCTAATCATTCGGCGCATCAAAAAAGTCGTTAGCAAGCTTGTGGAGCATGTTGATACTGCGCCAGGTGCATTTCTGGCCGGGTTACCTATTTTTTTGCTCAAGAATCTCATCATGTCCAGTGACGACATAGCGTCCTTGCAGGGCTTGGATTCCAGCGGCTATGACAGCGCCACGCAAAAGATGCTGCTCTGGGCAGGCAAGACCTTGGCTGAACCTGAGTCGAGCATTCTTGCCCCCTTGGCTGGTCGGCGCATCATCATTTTCGGCAGCGCCTTTATTGCTGCACTACTGATTCTCGAAGCGCGCCGGCATGGTTTTCACGTCGTTTGTTGTGTCGATTCGAATAGCACCCGCTATGGAACTCAATTGCTCGACGTGCCTATCCACGCTCCGGGGTGGATGCTTAAGCATGTCAGC
>NZ_JBLXDX010000019.1:0-6032 GCF_048263735.1 Pseudidiomarina aestuarii
CCACGAACGACCAGTCGACGGTGCGCTGGCGTACGACATGGACGAAACTGCTGTAGCCGGTGACGGGGGCCTCGCCGAGCGTTGCGCCGACCATCACCGTGTCGAGCACGGCGGGGCCGGATATCGAGAAGTCCGATCGAACGCCGATCACCTCGTCGACTGACCACGGACCTTCGATGGGGCAAATCCAGTTCACGAGGTCTAGTGCATGGATCACTTCACTTGTAACGCCGCAGGTCGGGCGATAATCGTTGATACGGTCCTTGCCCCAGTTGAAGTGGGCCCGCACCAGGCGCCACCGATGTCGAGCGACCCACTCGCGAAGCGTCTGGCTCGCAGCCGAGTAGCGCTCGACCAGGTTGAGCGCGAAGCCATTGAGCGAAGCGAGGGCGGTGTCGATGGATCTAAGGTCGTCAGCCGGTGTGACCAGCGGTTTTTCGCAAATGACGAATCCGTGATAGCCGCGCAGTTGGCCAAGCACCGAGGCATGGCTCACGTCATTGACGCTGACCACGATCAGATCGGGTCCAAACGCCTCGAGCGCTTGCTCGATGGTCCCGATTCGCTCTAGCGTGCTCGGCCTTTCTCGGCGATCCAGATAGGCGATCGACATCCCGACACCGCATGTGCGACCGACGTATTCGAGTGCGTGCTGCCATCGCAGTCCGGCATAACCCAGGCCGATAATGAGCACCTTCATGTCGGCGTCTCCTGGCGGACCAGCAAGCGCTCGCCGCTGGGCTGGAAGCCTAGCGACGAGTAAAGCTGCGCCCCGTCTTCTGTGGTTTGCAGCACGACGGTGCGCACCTCGCGGTTGTCGAACCAACGCAGCAAAGTGGTCATGAGCTCGCGGGCTATGCCTCTGGCACGGAACTGCGGTGCTACCACGACCGACTGCACCCACCCTGACAACCCGTTCGGGTTCGCGGCGGTGGGGGCCCTCGCGTCGATGATGCCGGTCGCGCACCCAATCACCTGGCCGGAGTCGCGATGCTCGACGGCAAGCACACGGACATTGTCGTTCGCGCCGAGGATGCTGCTCAGCCAAGTCCGGTACGCCGCTCGCCAGCGAGCGCACGCTTCTGGCGTGCGGCTTGAGTAGCTGGCGTCGGTGCCGTCGAGCAGTACGCCGCGCAGCTCGATCAGCATCGGGATGTCGAGCGCGGTCGCGCTGCGCACGTTGAATAACGAATCGCCCATCACGCCACCTCCGTCTTGAAGGCACGCGAAGCCCTGGGGATGTCGAAGTGCGCGAATGTCTCGTCCAGCGCTGCGGCGAGCTGCGCGATCTGCGCTTCGCTGTGGTTGGGCGTGGCGTTGATGCGAAAGCGCTCCGTGCCCACGCGTACCGACGGATAGTTGATTGGCTGGAGGTACACGCGGTGGGTATGGAGCAGGCGCTGGGCGGCAGCCTTGCACCGTTCGGCCTCGCCAACGAGAACGGGCAACACGTGCGTCTGCGAGCAGGGCATGACCGGGATGTCGTACTGCTTGAGCCGTTCACGAAGAAGCGCGGTCTTGGCGTGCAGCTGGGTGCGTTCGTCGTCGTGAGCCTTGAGGTATTCGACGCTTGCAAGGCAGCCGGCCGTAACCGCCGGTGGCAGCGAAGTGGTGAAGATGAAGCCGGTTGCGAAGGAACGCACGGCATCGACGATGACCTGGCTCGAGGCGATGTACCCGCCAATGACCCCGATGGCCTTGGCCATCGTGCCCTGGATGATGTCGATCTCGCCGGCCAGTCCGAGCTGCGCGGCAATGCCGGCACCGCGCGGACCGTACATGCCCACCGCATGAACCTCGTCCAGGTACGTCAGCGCGTTGTGGCGCTTGGCAACCTCGACGATACGTTCGATTGGCGCGATGTCGCCGTCCATTGAGTAAATCGACTCAAACACCACGAGCTTTGGCTGCCCGAGTGGGTAGCCAGCCAGGATCTCATCGAGATGACGGGCATCGTTGTGCCTGAATACCTTGCGCTCGTTGGGTGTTGCCCGAATGCCATTGACGATCGAGGCGTGGTTCATGGCGTCGCTCGCCACCAAACAGTCTGGAATCTGGCGCAGCAGGCATTGCAGGGTCGCATCGTTCGAGCCGAAGCCGGTTGGAAAGACCAGCGCGGCCTCCTTGCCATGCCACTCGGCAAGGCTGGCTTCCAGGCGGGCATACAGCTCATGGGATCCGCCGATATTGCGCGAGCCGCCGGAGCCGGCGCCGTAGGTCTCGAGTGCGACGTGCATCTGCTGGCGCACCGCCGGGTGCTGGGACATTCCCAGGTAGTCGTTGCTGCACCAGACAACGACCGGCTCCCGGTCGCTGCCCTGCAGCTTTGCCAGCGGGTACTGGCCACAGATGCGGCTGAGCGTTGTGAACGTGCGGTACTGGTTGGAGGACTTCAATGACTCCAGCTGTTCGCGAAGCAATGATTGGTACATCCGTATCTCTCCTAGCGATCTGGCCGCCTTGCCCCCTACCGACTGCTCTGCAATGGGGCTTTGCGCGACGAGGCGCTATTCTTAGTACCGGTGCCAGGGGGTTACAATTTGACTGGTTATGCTGTTACTGGAGGTAATTGGATGAGCGCACCGCGAAGCTTCGAACGAAACCGCACCGAGCTTGCCGACTTCCTGCGCAGCCGCCGTGAACGCATTACGCCGGAGGAGGTTGGCCTGCCGTCGGGCGTCAGGCGCCGTACGCCGGGCCTTCGACGAGAGGAGGTGGCCGCGCTCGCTGGGGTGGGGTTGTCCTGGTACACCTGGCTGGAGCAGGGCAGGGATATCGGCGTATCGGCGACATTTCTCGAGAACCTGGCCCGGACGCTCAAGCTCGATGCGACAGAACGTCGCCATCTGTTCCTGCTGGCCCATCAGCGCTTGCCGCCAGAGCCGGGCAAGACGTGGTGCGTGGTTCCGCCCCTCGTGCACCGGCTGATGGCCGATCTGCCGTTGCGCCCGGCGTATGTGTTGAACCTGCGTTGGGACGTGCTGGCCTGGAATGCTGCGGCCGATCGGCTGTTTGGCTTCTCGAGCTTTCCGGCCGAGCGCCGCAACCTGCTCTGGCTGCTGTTTACCGCCCCCTCGATGCGCACCCTGTTCGATCCCTGGCAGGATCAGGCGCTGCAAATCCTGTCGAGCTTCCGCCGCGACTTCGTCAGGGCCCCGCTCGATCCGGACATCGGCAACCTGGTCAAGGACCTGGAAAAGGTCGATACCGACTTCAGGATCTGGTGGCGCCAGCAGGATATCCATGGCCCGTGCCAGGGGGTTCGGTATCTTAGCGTCCCCGAGGTTGGCCCGGTCGTGTTCGACCATACGTCCTTGACGATCGACGTCGACCGCGACCTGCGGCTGGTCTATTACGCGGCCAGGGAAGGGCAGGCGCAGGGACGCCGTTTCGAGCAGTGGCTGACCAACCAGGCCCCGATCCCCAGCCCAGAAGACGCGTCGCTCATTCAATGACCGGGCCGCGCGAGCGCCCGATGTTCCATGACACCTGGTTGCGCTGGAGCCGTGCGGTCACCAAATGTCCGCGCCGCGGCTCGATGACCGGCTTCCAGGGCACCAGGCTGAAGCCACCGTCATGTTCAAGCTGCGCGTAGCGCCCGCTGGCAAGGTCCACATACCTCCGGTAGACGCCGGTGATCGGCACGCCGTCGACCGGCGCGAGATGCCGCATGCCGGTTCGTTCCTCGATTCCTTCCACCGTGGCGGCCAGTTCGCGCTGGCGAAGCGTTCCCAGCAGGTTCGGGGTGAATGACATCCGCTCGCCCTGTCGCTGTACCAGCCCTAGTTCCGCCAGGAAATCCGCTCGTTCGCGCAGGCACGTGCGAACCTCTGCGCCGAAGCCGTGTGTCGCCGGCTCCGCTGCTCGTCCCACGAGTTGCGCGTCGAGCCAGGTGGCACCCATGGCCCTCACCTGGCGATCGATTGGCAGTCGCGAATGGACCGTTACCGCCACACCGCTCGAGCGCTGCGCGTCGTAGCGGCTCCCCTTTTCCGCAAGGTCCTGCGGAACGCGCCATAAGCCGTTGCCTACCCGCTCGACGATACCGGCGCGGCGCAAGGCTTCGAGTCGGCGCTCGTGTGCATCGAGCAGTGATTCCCCGTCGATCTCCGGGTCTCGCTTCGTTAGCATGGCGCGATGCGTATCCCGGGCGTACAGGCCATCGACCGCCAGGGCGGCTATCCGGTTATCCATTGCACGTGGCGGGAAGGTACCCCTGACCTCGACGATTGCATCGACCGGGTAGCTCGATAGCTGTGCCTCGCGCGCGAGCGTGACGTGGTGGGCGCGGCCGTCCACGCCATCGACCACCAGGTAAGGCTGGTCGTGGGCGTCACCGGCCAGCCCCTTGGCTGCCACCCGCCCGATGATACAGCCGTCATGTCCCGGCTGAACGATATGCAGGTCCCGCTGGGTGCCGGCCATGGCGCGCTGCATCGTCCGCAGGATATCGCCGCGCTCGCCCATCTCGCGCAGCGTTCGCTCGGCCTGATCGAATACCCGCCAGTGCCCCCCCGTTCCCTGCCTGGCGAGCCCTAATCGTTCCAGGTGCTGGAGGCGCCCGATCAGCTGTTGGCACCGCGGGTGGCGTCCAAGAGCGTTCAATTGCAGTCCTTCCGGCGGCATCTGGCGGGCGAGCATGCGATCCAGGCTCGTCCAGCGATCCTGCGTCACTTCGCGCTGAGCGCTTTGCGCAATCTCCCGTTCCGTGCGCAGCCCGAGCCAATCGGTCGCCAGCGCCGATGCCCGCTCGCGCATCCCATGGGCGATGTAATCCCTGGCGATGACCAGATCCCGGCCGGATTCGTCTTTACCCCTCAACACGATATGGGTGTGCGGGTTGTCGGTGTTCCAGTGGTCGACGGCTACCCAATCGAGCCGCGTTCCCAGGTCCGACGAGACTCGCTCCATCAGGTGCCGGGTGAAGGTGCGCAGGTCATCGAGCGAGTTCGCGTCCTCGGGCGAGACGATAAGGCGAAACTGATGGCGATCATCGCGGCCGCGCGCTTCGAACGCCTGAATATCGACCTCATCGGTCAGTGCGCCGTAGGCCTTGCCCGGCTCGCCATCACGCCCGACGCCCTCTCGCTCGATGTAGCGCAGGTGCGTCGACGTGGATCGCCTGCCGGCGCGTTGGAGATTCACCAGGCGCGTCTTGACGGCGACACGCCGCAAATGGACCGAGCGACCTGTGCGGCCGAACTGAGCCATGACATGACCACGGCCGAGGCGGGCGCCTGGCCTTGCCGATCCCGCGCGCGCCTGGACGCCCGTCTTGTTGGCCTGGCGAAGTACCTGGCCAATGAAGGCCTGGCCACGCTGCTTCGGCGGCGCGACGCGAGGCCGGAATCGGTCCTCATGAAAGCTATCCCGATCGTCCATCATTGCCTCCCAGGTGGGCGTAGTGGGGCGAAGGGGTGCTCCGGTCGCCCGCATGGCCGGTGCGTCGCCGGCGCTGACAGGCACTCGAGACGGCAACGGCCGTGCCGTCTCCAACCCACGTGCAGACTGAGCCCACGCGTAACGGCGTAGGGTTCCCTTTTATCTTGCCCTCCGCCTTTCACGCCTCTCGGAGCCCCATTCGCCACTAATCGGCAAACAAACGATGTGCCGTGCCCAGCACGGTATGCGTGCTGACGGGACCGAAATAGCGGCTGTCGAACGAGTCGTCATGGCGCGGGGAAAGCAGCAGGAGTTCGTCATCCACCAGAGGGCGGCATCCTCGCCACTGCGGTATGGGGCGGCCGCGGCGGTCGTATGCACGCGCCTCTACTGCCGTAGCGCCGTCCACCAGTAGACGCGAGCCGATCGCACAGGCGCGCTGTGGCGGCGCTGCGAAAACCGGCTTGAGCATCGGTATCTCAATCGGAAGGTATCCACGGCGAGATGCAAGCTGGGCCGCGTCGCTTGGCAGGCGTACCAGGACCAGGTCCCCGACCCTTGGCAGCGCGTCCGGGTCGATGCGGTACCAGCCGGGTGGCACGCTGTCCGAAGCGTTGTAGACGACCCTCACCGGTAGCTCGAACAGGCCC
>NZ_JBLXDX010000020.1:0-5919 GCF_048263735.1 Pseudidiomarina aestuarii
GCCACTGCGGACGGCGGAATTCGGCGTTGCCGAGCATGCCTGCCAACGCACCGATGAAACTGGCGGCATCGCTGGTGATAGCCACGTCGATGTCCATGTCGAGTTTGGCGATCTCATTGGCATCCACGTCCACTACCACCTTTCGTGCATTACGTGCAAAGTCGCGCGGCGCATAGGCGGTGATGATGTTGTCCAGGCGGCAACCGATGGTGATCAGCAAGTCAGCATTCTGGATGGCGAAGTTCGGCGCACGCAGCGCCACAACACCGGGGCGACCTACATAGAGCGGATGCTCGTAGGGCAGCAAATCCATGGCGTTCCAGGTGGTGACCAGCGGCACGCCAAGCGATTCGATCAGCTCTCGAAAGGCATTTGCCGTGCCGCTCAGGCGTACCCCATGGCCGGCAAGAATCAGCGGCCGCTGGGCGCCTTCCAGCAAGCTGCGCACCTGTGCCAGCACGTCCGGGCCGAGTTCCACTTCTGCCGCCCGCTCGGGCTGCCAACCCTCCAAGGTATCCGGATCAATGGGCGCGCCCTGCACGTCCAGCGGCACGTCGATCCAGACCGGGCCGGCCCGGCCATCGCGTGCCAGAAACACCGCGTGCTCCAGTTCGCGACGAATGTCCTCAGGATGATCGATGGTCACGGCATACTTGGTGATCGGTTCGACCACGCTGACAATATCCACTTCCTGCACGCCCTTCTGGCGCAAAGGCGCGCCGCGCAACAAGTCGGCTCGTTTGACCTGACCGGAGATCACCAGCAGTGGCACGGACTCGATCCAGGCGCCGGCCACGGCGGTTACTGCGTTGGTCGTACCCGGTCCGGTAGTGACCATGGCCACGCCAAGGTTCTCGTTGATCCGGCAGTAGGCTTCGGCAGCAATCGCCGCCGCCTGCTCGTGATGGCAGGCCACCACTTCCAGCCGCGAATGTTTTCCGACGGCGTCGTTAAGATGCATGGCGCCACCACCGGGCAACAGGAAGACATGCTCCACGCCCTCGCCGGCGATGAAATCGGCAATGTAATCGGCAACACGATAGGGGGTTGGCACGTCAATCCATCCAGTAACTCAAGAGGGTTTTACGATCCCGATTGGCGTTGATCGCCTCGTCGGTATAGAACGAGTCCTTGCTGTAGTGCGTGGAAGACAACTCTTCAATAATGACGCCGCCGGCACTGTAGAACGCATGGCGCACACCCGGCTCGACAGTGACCACATCACCCGGTCGACACAGACGCTCCACGCCATTGAGCTTGAGGATCATTTCACCGTGCAGGACATGGAAGGTTTCTTCCTTCTGCTGGTGGTACTGCTCAGGGTGGCTTTGGCCCGGCAACAGCATGAGGAGCTTCTTGCAATAGCTGCGATTGACCACGGTAAGCATGGCCATGCCCACTTCGGCGAAACGATCCAGACCATAGTGGTGGGAAATTTCCAAGTCGACCCGCGCTGGCACTACCACGTGACTAGCGGCCAACTGGGTGCGCACACGCTGGACGATATCCCAGACCTTGGCACGCATGTCGCGCAGGCTCGCATTGATTGGGGCCAGGGCGGCATCGGCGGCGATATCCGCCTGGGCGGTGAAAATGGCGTACTTCGACCAGTCGCTGGCGGTGTACTGGCCATCCTGCGGCGGAAAAGCAAAATACACATCTTCGGCGCGAACGATTTCACCCATAGCAATAGCCCGCCGAGTGAATACACCACGCTGCAGGGACCGCAGGCTGGCTCGCTCGACAGGGTTCTCCGGCTGGCGCTGCGCGCCCTCGCCACATAACAGCAGCGCACGTTGGGCAGCGGCAAGCCAACGCGCAACCTGCTGTGGGCTAGCCGAATAGGCGTTGAGTGGATACTGTTCGGTAGGCAGCCCCACGTGCTTTTCGAACACGCGCGCCCCCTTGGCCAGAGCGATCTGCACGATATCGATACTGTCCGGGTCTTCATGCGTAGAAAACCCGACACGCACGCCGGGGTATCGACGCTGCAGGAAGTCGATTTGCGACAGGTGCAGGTGTGCGTCGGGCGTCGGGTACTCGCCGACGCAGTGCAGGATGGCGAAATTCTTGTTGCGGTGGGTGAGGAAGCTCACTAACCGGTCAACCTCTTCCAAGCTGGCGCCGGCGGTCGAAACGATCAGCGGACGATTGGTCTGTACCACGCGCTCGAGCAGCGGCCAGTCGCTCATCGAGCAGCTGGCAATCTTGATGGCGTCCAGCCCCTGCTCCTCAATCACGCCCACTGAGGCTTCATCGAAGGGAGTAGACAGACAGAGGAAGCCATTGGCGCGAATTTCCGCCACCAGGGTATCGAACTGCTCGCGCGACAGCCGCGTTTCGTTGAAACGCTTGATGTACTTCAGATCGTCCCGCCCCTGCATCGCCGGGTGGATGAAGGTATTCAGATCACGGTATTGCAGCTTGAAAGCGAACTGGAACGGAAACGACTTGCACACCTCGGCAAAGGCACGGATCAACGCGACGCCATGCGCCGGATCGCCCATGTGGTTGTTAGCCATTTCCAGAATAAACAGTGGACGGCCGAACAATGCAGGTGACGTACTCATTCGCCTGTACCCCGCTTCAGAAAGGATTCGATGCTGCTTGCGGCATGTTCCAGATAGGCTTTGTCCAGGCCAGGCCACAGGCCAATCCAGAAGGTATCGCGCATAACCTTGTCGGTCGCACTCAGCTCTCCGGATACGCGATATTGCTGGTCACGCATGTACGGTTGGCGAGTAAGGTTGCCGGCGAATAACAGCCGGGTACCGACCTTCTGGGCATCCAAATAGCGCAGCAGTTCGACACGCTCGACACCGCAACCGTCACGCAGGGTGATCGGGAAGCCGAACCAGGAAGGGTCGCTGCCGGGGGTTGCATGCGGCAGGATCAATTGATCAGTGCTGCCGGCGAGACGCTCGCTAAGCCAAGCGAAGTTGCGCTTGCGCGCCATGATGAAATCGTCCAACCGGTCCATTTGCGCCAAGGCGCAGGCGGCCTGCATATCGGTGATCTTGAGATTGTAGCCAAGATGCGAGTAGGTGTATTTGTGGTCGTAGCCTTCCGGCAAATCACCCAGCTGCCAGCAGAAGCGCTTGCCACAAGTGTTGTCTTCACCACCCGTGCAGTAGCAGTCACGCCCCCAGTCACGGAAGGATTCGATAATGCGTTTGAGCAGCGGGCTGTCAGTAAATACCGCTCCACCCTCGCCCATGGTGATGTGGTGTGCCGGGTAGAAGCTCAGGGTGCCGATATCGCCGAATCCGCCCACCTGACGGCCTTCGTAGAGCGAACCTAGCGCGTCACAGCAATCCTCGATCAGCCACAAACCATGACGGTCACAGAGCTCTCGGATGACCTTGAGGTTGAAGGGATTGCCCAGTGTGTGAGCGAGCATGATGGCCTTGGTCTTCGGGCTGATGGCCGCCTCCACCAGAGCTGGATCGATGTTGTAGGTACCCAGCTCGACATCCACGAATACTGGTACCGCACCGAATTGCAGGATCGGGTTGACCGTGGTCGGGAAGCCGGCCGCCACGCCGATCACTTCGTCGCCCTTGCGAATCGCCCGCTCGCCCAAGCGCGACGAGGTCAGCGCGGAAAAGGCCAGCAGGTTGGCAGAAGAGCCGGAATTGGTCGTGAGCACGCAACGTCGGCCCAGGTAACGGGCCAAGCGTTTTTCAAAGGCTTCGTTGAAACGTCCCGTGGTCAGCCAGCCGTCCAGAACGGCATCCGTCATGGCCGTCAGTTCGCCACTGCCTATTACCTTGCCCGACGGGGGTATCGGTGTTTCTCCGGGTACGAATACCCCCTGAGCCAGGAATTTATCTGCATAGCGCCCGACCAGGTCCTTGATCTGCTGGCGTAGTTCTTGTTCTTCGTTATTCACAAACTGCACCTTTGTCCTGAAATATCGATTGACCTGATTACTACGTTCAGAGCCACTGCAATTCGTGATTCAGACGATGCTCGGATATATGTGCTTCCAATGTATTCAGGCGCATCAGCCCAGATGAGCGGAAGTTCTTATCGTTGAAACCAAGAGCCTTCATGCCACTGACCAGCTCCTTGATGGACTGCTCCAGCATGACCTGTGGCTGGTGATCCGGGGCAAGTTTCTCGTAGAGCGAAAAATCGACCCGATAGGAGCGCTTGTCGGGCGGGGCAGCTGTATTAACGCTCACCGTAGTGCCTGGCAAAGCACTGGCAACCGCATTAGCTAGGTCGCGCACTTGATAGTTCTGCACACTGGAGCCAACATTCACTGCGACATAGCGTCCGATTTTTTCTGACTCACGTGTCAACGCCCATAACATGGCTCGGGCCATATCTTTGACATCTATTAGTGGGCGCCACGGCGTCCCGTCACTCAGGACAGTAATGCTCCCCGTGCTGATCGCCGAGGCAACAAAATCATTGAGCACCAGATCCAGACGCAGGCGGTCGGACATCCCGCACGCCGTCGAGAAACGCAGAGACGTCATGTAAGCAGACGAGCTTGCGCACAAGGACTCCAAAGCCTGCTCGGTCGCGACTTTGGACCGTGCATAGGCCGTGAGTGGATTGATTGCATCGTTTTCTTTGCGCGCATCATCACCGGCGTAGCCATACATGCTGCAACTTGAAGCGAACACGAAACGCTCAACTCCCAGTTCGACCGCGCGTCTGGCCAAGTTGATACTGGCCGTGAAGTTGATGTCCTTGGTTATTTGCTCGAACTTGTTACCAATCGGGTCATTGGAAATGGCCGCCAGATGAATGACCGCATCCATACCTTTCAACAGGCTATCGGGAATAGAGCGGATGTCACCGAAGTGTTGGCAATCCAGATTGATTTCAGGGACGCGTCCACCCGTCGTCAGACAATGTGCGAAAAAGCCACTATCAAAACCGACTAGATATGCCTGCGCCAACTCTTTTCGGAGCATCTTGACCAGCTCCGAACCCACATATCCCATGTTTCCGGTAATCAGGATTTTCATTGCACAGACAACCCTTAGACTCGTTCGAAACAATCAGTACCGGTGGGGATGATGTTCATCGCCACAGCTTCCACTCCGCCTGACCACAACTCCATCGCTCTTCCAACAAGTTGCGGTCACGCAAGGTATCCATCGGCTGCCAGAAACCGCGATGAAGATGAGTCATCAACTGCTCTTCCTCTGCCAGACGGCGCATGGGTTCCTGTTCCCAGATATCGCTGTCGCCGTCTATGTAGTCGAACACGCTTGGTTCCAGCACGAAGAATCCGCCGTTGATCCAGCCCCCATCTCCCAGCGGCTTCTCCTGGAAGCCGCGGACTTGCTCGCCTTGTAGATCAAGCGCACCAAAACGCCCTGGTGGTTGAACAGCAGTCACCGTTGCCAACTTGCCGTGAGCACGGTGGGAACCGATCAGTTGAGCAATATCGATATCAGCGACACCATCTCCATAAGTCAGGCAGAAGGTTTCATCGCTAAGGTAGCCACGAACTCGTTTCAGGCGGCCGCCGGTAGCCGTATTCTCGCCTGTATCCACGAGCGTTACACGCCAGGGCTCGGCCTTCTGGTTATGGATGTGCATACGATTTTCTGCCATGTCGAAGGTCACGTCGGACATGTGCAGGAAGTAGTTCGCGAAATATTCCTTGATCACGTAGCCCTTGTAGCCCAGACAGATCACGAAGTCGTTGATCCCATAATGGGAGTAGATTTTCATGATGTGCCAGATGATCGGCTTGCCGCCGATCTCGATCATCGGCTTGGGTTTGAGATGGGATTCCTCGCTGATACGAGTACCTAAGCCCCCTGCCAAAATCACTGCTTTCATTCATTAACCTCAAAGAGCCCTGGTCTCTCGAACCGCAGAGGGCGCGCTGCTTCAGGCGTGACAGAAAGTTGGCCTTTTGAACGCATTGGCAAGGACAAGCAAAATATT